>NZ_JBFPMW010000009.1:0-32387 GCF_045999855.1 Tolypothrix campylonemoides VB511288_2 | reverse complement strand
CTCAATTGCCTTTAGCTGAAGATGAATTGGATGAAGATGAAGGTGAAGATAATCTTATCTCTCAACCAGTGTCTCAGGACTTAGAAATTATTAACCAAGAGGAATACGAAAATCTGATTTCAGTAGTGAATACTCAATTAACTCTAGACGAAAATGAAGTTTCTGAAGAAACTAACATTGAAACTCAAGAGGTAGAAGATTTTGATGCGATCGCTAACACAGTTGAAGAAGCAGAAAAGCTTTCAAATGAGGACAAAGTGGACAATTCTCAAGCAACGCTCGACTCAGATATTGAAGACGCAAGTGAAGAAGATTCTGAAACCTCAAATCAAACTCCTCAGTTGCCGAAGCAAGCTTTAGAGATTCTGAGTAAAAAGTACATTGCTCTTATGGCTCACGATAGTAAAAAATCAGATTTGGTAGATTTCGTAACTCAGCATAAAAATTTTCTATTCAGATGTCTCACCATCTCAACTCCCGGTATCAGTGAAGCTTTATTCCTGAAAACTGGTTTTGCCACTTCTCAAAAGACTGCTTCAGTACCAGCAGGAGGACATCAATCGATAGCTGCTTTAATTGGTTCCGGAGACATCTTAGCAGTTATTTTGTTGAAAGATATCTTACCGATTCAAAGTCAAGCCAATGAAGATGCGCTCTTGCGGTTATGTAATGCAAATCAAGTTTTGGTTGCAACAAATTTGCCAACAGCAGAAGCCATATTACTCTATATTAAAAACATGGTAAATGCTGTTTAACTAACAATTCTATTGACTCAATCAAATATAGCAAAGGATTTGGCGCTTGATGTACAACCAAATCCTTTGTTGTTAGAGGATTTTTACCCTCTTTATATCATTTTAGATTTTCTAGCGTTTTCCGGTCTGATGAAGTACAAATTTATCCGCGTCCATCTGCGTTCATCTGCGGTTAATTACTTTTTTCTATAACTTACCGAAGTGGGAATTGCTATAGATTGAGCAAATCATGTCTGGAGTTGATTTATACCAAATCTATGTGAAGTTGCACATTATTTGCCCGCACTCTAGAAGAGTGCGGCTATACAAACAAAGCCTGCCTAAGCGCAAAGCGCACGCTACGCGATGCCGCAGGCTATGCCCGTAAGGGCTATACGCAGGCTAATTGTATGCAGCTTCATATTAAATTGGTATTAGTTGATTTAGGCTAAAGTGGGGTAAAACAAAGCTCAATCTTTATTTAAAACTATCAAAAACTTGTACGGCTTTTTAGTCTCTATTACTTGTTTTCTGCTCGATCTTTTGTTGATAATGCTGGAATTGAATATAAATACCAATGCTACCAAATATAACCAAACCTATAACAATTACTATCTCAAAAAATAGTAAAAATTGACTTAAAATATTGCGAAAGTGAGGTATTTGACTAGAAGGCGTACTTTGAACAATCGTAGCATCAGAAACTTCCTGGTTTGAGCAAGGACTTTGAACCATAGTGGTGTCGGTCATTTCTTCTTCAAAGGAGGTACTCTGAAGAATAGTAGCATCAGTAACTTCCTGGTTTGAGAAAGAACTCAGAACCATAGTGGTGTCGGTTATTTTTTCTTGAAAGGAGTTACTCTGAAAAATAGTGGCATCAGAAACTTCTTTGTTTGAGAAAGAACTCTGAACCATAGTGGTGTCGGTCATTTTTTCTTGAAAGGAGTTACTCTGAAAAATAGTGGCATCAGAAACTTCCTTTTTTGAGCAAGGACTCTGAACAATAGTATTATCGGTAACTTCGCTCGCATCTTGCCAAGACTGTTTTGACTCATTTACTATTGCAAAGCGGTCATCAATTAATCGATCTATCAAGGGATTTGGTTGAGAAGAAGATTCCATTTTGCAAATTTTGATAAAGTGAATATTTAATACAGATTATTTTATGTGCGATCGCTCTTCCTAGAGAGTTTTCGAAAAACTTTCAGTGCTCCTGAATTCTTAGGCATTTACAAGACTTAACCATAATAAATAACAAATAATTTGGAGAATAAGTTTAGTCTTTCGTCTAATATATCTTGATTGTGATTTCAGATGAATCGTATAATTTTTTCTTGCAAAATATAAATATTTAGATATAAGATTAATTCTTTAACAAGAGCATTAATTGCTGAAAAAATCAGCTTATTTCTTTAGTATAATTATTCATATAACTTTTGAAACTCCAACCTAACACTCCTACAACAATTGCTAATGGGAGCATCCCAAAGAGTACCAATTGCCCTCCGAATAGAATTCACCGATAGCAGGCGCTTCAACGGAGGGACTTAGCCTGTATAGCTGCGATTAAAATCACAAACGTATTTTTTCCAAATTGAGATGCTCCCTTGCTAATTAGTAGTATTAAATTCTAAATATTTTCAGGCTTGCTATATGAAACCTTCTTCTCAATCAGATCCCTGGATAGGTCGTTCAATTGGTGACCATCAGCGTTATCGCCTAGACAAGCGTTTAGGGGCTGGTGGTATGGGAGATGTTTTTCTTACTATGGATACGCTGTTAGGTCAACAAGTCGCACTTAAACTCCTCAAAGACACTTTAGTGACCTCAGGAGAATTAAGAAAGCGCTTTGAACGAGAAGTGGCTGTGTCTGCGGCTTTAAAAAGCGACCATATTGTTCAAGTTACTGATTATGGAGTGACTCAAGAAGGTTATCCCTTCTATGTCATGGAGTACTTACGCGGAGTCAGTTTAGGACAGTTATTACGACGTGAAGGTCGGCTGTCTATAGAGCAAACAACTAAAATTATTTCTCAAGTGTGTGATGGTCTGCACCTTGCTCATGCAGGAGTCACTTTATGGCGAAATCATGCGACTGTTAGCGAACATATCCAAGTAGTTCATCGTGACTTAAAACCCGACAATATCTTTTTAGTTCCTACAACTTTAGGAGAACTGGTCAAGATTTTAGATTTTGGTATTGCCAAAATTCGGCAAGATTCTGCCGAACATACCAAACTCACAAATATGTTTTTAGGTACTTATCACTATGCTGCACCCGAACAGTTGGAGGTCATGACGAACCTGGATGGACGTGCGGATATTTACAGCCTGGGTATTATTATTTATGAAATGCTTAGCGGTACCGATCCGTTTGGTCTTGGATTCAATACACGTAGAGTGACAGAAATTTCTTGGGCTATAGCTCATACCACTAAACCTGCTGTACCATTGCGATCGCTACCCGGTTTATCACAATTACCAGTATCACTTGAAGCACTAGTCATGAAGTGTTTGCAAAAATCGCCTGATGACCGCTTTGCGACGGTAGACGAATTGAAGCAGGCGTTACAAGCAGCGATGGTTGTAGAAGGCAAAACAACACCTTTGGTAAAACCTTCCGTTCATAGTGCTGATGACAAAACTGTTGCACGTTCTCCCCAAAATTCCCAGGACAAAACCATTGCGCGTCCTTCATCAAACGAACGGGGGCAGACTATTCTACAACCAAGAGGCCCCTCTCAAACCAGTAATTTTGATAAAACAGTTCGTAAGGAAGTAGTGACTGGTGAAACAATTGCCCAGAATTTACCCCCTCTCGAAATAAATTATGAAGAAAGCACTGTTTATCGACCGCTAACCCCTCACGAACAAGAAGTTTCAGATGCAATTTTATCGTTAGAAATGGATTCTCTGATTGAGCTTCTTTCAGAGGTTATAGGACCTATTGCACCTACCTTAATACAAGATATCTCAACACGAAAATCGGATATTAAAGACTTAGTAGAAAATTTAATGCTTTACCTTTCTCTGCAACAGAGACAAGAGTTTGAGAAAAAAGCAATATTGTTTAGCCAAAAACCCATTGATAAAACCAAGCCACGCTTACAAAACTGGCAAAATCAACCAGTAGATAGACGATTTATACGTGAATGTGAAGAAGACTTAGCTCAATTAATTGGTCCAATAGCTCCTTCACTCATTCAAGGAATTCTAGCATCTTACCCCCAAATTTCCCCAGTAGAGATGGTTAGTCTTTTAGTAAAGCAGATTCCTAACTCTAAGATAGCTGAAGAATTTAGACTACGCATCTTAAGTTAGGAATTAAGTACAACTAATGATTCTTTTGAGATATCAGCCTCATAGCAATTTCCAAACTAGATTTCATTCTATTAAATGAGGCAGCTAAAACACCAATTTCATCATTAGACTTTTGTTCAAAATCAGAGCTTGCTTTACCAGTACTCACTGCTTGAGCGAGCTTTGATATTCGCATAATAGGTTTAATGACCGCCCTTCTTAGTAAAAGATTAATGACAATAATAATTATTGCAAAAATACTGATTTCAATTGTCATAACCAACCACCAAGAACGATTAGCACGTTGGAAAATTTTATCAGCCGGAACATAAATCATTTGAGCGAAGAGCGTTTTATCAAGTTCCCAACCAAAGCCATGTTTATCTCCATAGATTGCTAGCTGACTTTTTGGAGCTTTATCTGGAGTTGAATGGCATTGGAGACAAGTTGGGTTATCGAGAGTTAAACGGCGAGCAATATAAAAAGCTTTTCCTGAAGGCAAGTTTCTAAAACCAGACTGCCCTGTATCTGATGCATTATTACTAAATTGGTTAATTATTTGTGTTTCAAAATCATCAGCCTTATCTCTTATATTTGTTGGATCGAGCGCTGCTTCTTTATAAACAAAATCTTGATAGTTATCATTTTTGCGAACATTATCAAAAACCTCTCTTGCAGAAAAAGATGCTACTGTTTGTGGAATAAATTCTGTACTGTTTTGCAATTTATTCTCAAAAAGAGGTATTATCTCATCGGTAGTATAGTTTCTCACAGAATTCATTGTTTGGAGTAAAATATTGGCTTGAGCAGTCACTTCATTTTGTGCTTTTTGGGTCAAAATATTTGAGAAAATAACTCCCCCGACTATAATACTGCCAAGAAAAACAAGTATTAGAAGAAAGTTAAACTTATTAGCCAGTTTTAAATTTTTTGTTAAGTTGTCTAACTTGTTAGATAATTGTGTGTTAGTGAGCATACGACCTAATGAATCAATGTAGAATTTATAGCAAGCTTTTCAAGAAGCAAAAGTACAAATTATCTCAGTCAGCGATCGCGACGTGAAGTGTTGCTTCCTTTAATAGTTTCTCTAAGATTAATCGCTTTTACAATGCTAGATAAACCTTTTAAGCACTAACTTAGTTTTTTTAACACAACTAAAGTTAACTAGTGAGGAGCGTCATTAGTCATTGGTAAGGATTTCAGGTCTATTTACCTGCTTGTAATGTAGTTTGGGTTATTTGTGCCTAGCTACTTAGTACTAAATTTAAAACCTGTTAAATCTTGGTAGAGGCATAAAAGGAGCAGGAGATGGAAGTGGAGTGGGAGTGCTGACTTTCACAGAAAACCCTTTAGAATTACTATGACCGAATTTATCAGTTGCTGTCAATTGAATTGTATTTGGTAAGGCTTCATTAGCCACTAGGTTTAATGAACCTTCAGAAGCAACAGTTCCAAAAGGTGTCAGCTGAACGCTAATGTCTTCACCCTCAACTTCCCACTGCAAAACCACAGGTTCATTGGGTTGAAGAACTATATTAGGTTCTTGACTACCATTTAGCGTAAAAAATACAATCTGAAGTGGTTTAGGTAGAATGTTAATAGTAGACTCTATTTGATAAGAATTAGGTGGTTGACCTGACTGAGAAAAAGCTTGGAGTGCAAACGTATATTTTCCTGGTTCGGGAGTCTTTAAAGAAATCTTAGTACAGGTAAGCAGTTGAGATGTTAGTTGACATGACTTTTTCAATTGGTCGTTTGTATAAGTTGCAAGGACATTCTCACTTCCACTATCTGATTTACCAGTAATTTTCAGTTGTGCAAGTTGGTCTGGATTCTGAATTGTCCAGCTTAAAAGTATTGTATCGCCTGATGTGTACTGGCTTTTGTCTAATTGAAAACTCCCAACTCGGGCTGCTGGTTTTTCATTGATTTTGACTGTAATACTTTCGGTGGAAGAAGGTTTATTCTGTCCTTGAGTGTAGAGTTTAAGGGTAAAAGTATAACTCCCTGGCTGTGTAACGCCAGTATCGTAGTTTGAACAGGTTAAGTATTTAAGTTGTGCTTGACAGATATTATTGAGTTTATTGGGAATTCCTTTACGGAAATCAAAAATCTGAGGAGCGCTGGGTATTTGGCTTTGATTATTTGTCTGTCCTTGATTGTCTATCTCTAGCTTAGAAATTTGTTGAAAGTTGCTAACTTGCCAATCTAACCGGATTTCATCACCTTGAATGTAATTAATACTATCTGGAGAAAAAGCAACTAACTGTGCAGGAGAAGGTGGTTTTAAGAAAAAGAACCAAATTAAAAATGCAATTCCTACTATACTTCCTATAAGTGTTATAAAAAAAGGAATAAATTGCCACCACGGGCGAGAGTTCCATAATAAAGTACCTTCAGGTAATTTATCGGGTAAAGGGTATTCGTCTTTATCTTGCAGACTAACCTGAAAATTCAGAGAAAGTGCAGAACCAAATAACGGTCGTCGCCACCACGGTCTGGGTTTCACTGTTAAATTAACTTTAGTGCTTTTATTGGGGAATAGGCGGACTTTCCGAGGATCGCATTCATATTTATAGAGTTGTTCTTCATCCCGGCTTTTGATATTAAGTTTTAAATCTCGTGGTGTGTTACCTCGGTTATTCAGTTTGATTTCATATAATCCAAAACTGTTACTGATTTTTCCACGAAGAGTATATAGTTCGACATCGAGTAAGTGTATCGGAGGAATTTGAATGTATACCAAATCTAGCAGCACTAAATCTGGAGAGTTCGCTGAGTACAAGCGAATCGTTGGAGAGTAACTACCAGCTAGAGTATTGACAGGAGGCTTTAATTCTAACAGGATTTTTCCTCTGGTATTTGGATTGAGTTCTAATCCACTTGTTCCTGCTAATATACCAGGTCCTTCTACACCTGTATTGGGGTAACGAATTGCATACCAATCATCTTCTAAATCTGAGCAAACTAGACGAAAGCGATCGACTCGGTTTGACCGATTGTCAACCATTACTTCTATCTGCAAAGCCTCTTTTGATTTGAGAATTATTGGGTTACGAGGGTTACTGGCTGGTTTTAATGAAAAAGTGGGATCGTTAACTCGAACGACAGTATGCTCTTTGAGCATAACTTTGAGTTGTCGCGGATACTGTATCGGCGTGTCTTCAGGAAAATGTTCTGGAGCATCTACAACTAGAGTATAGTCATAGGTTCCTGGTAAAGTATTTGTAGGAATCTTAAACTGAAATGTTAACTCGCTACTCTGTTGAGGACCGAGTGCTAAGCTTTCTCGCGATGAGTTGCTCCATTGATGTAGGGTTTCTGATGCTTCATCAAAAAACACATCAATAACAGCACCTCGATCGCTCTGATTGGTAATAACAATATAAAGTTCAACTGTATCTCCAGGCATTGCGGGTTGAACGCCGGGAGGATCTATAATTACCGATAGTGGACTGGCTTTGTTTTGCATTTTAAAGGAGTTTGCTGACTGTGGTTATTGTGGCAAGCGGTGAAGTTGTACGAGTAAGCGATCGTCACCGTCTACAACCATCGTTCCTTGAACATCTTTTGTTAAATCTAATGTGTTGATTTTAACAACATTTTGTTTGACAAGTTGACCGTTAGCGGCTTGTGCTCTGTCTAATGTTTTATCGGATTTTAAAGGCCAAATGATAATTTTTCCATCGTCTCCAGCACTTACTAATTTGCTACCATCTAAGTAAAAGTTAAGACCTCGTACTGATATTTGTGATGCACGCCAGCGATCGCGCAATTGGCATTGTTGCTGAATAAATTTCTGTTGTCCATCGGGAGTCGCATTATTGACGGTACAGTTATCAAGATCCCATATAGAAATAAAACCGTCAGAATCGGAAGTTGCTAGTATGTGAGAGCCAGGAGCAAAAGCAGCATTCCAAACATAGTCTCCATCACCACCCACTAACTTCGATCCTGATAATTGCCTTAACGTTGTTTCTGGAGAACTTGGATTCATGAGCACGACACGCTTAAAGTCTCCAGCTGTTGCCAAAATAGTCTCATCCTCACTGAGGGCTAGCGCTCGTATGGGGTACTTTATATCTTTTCCTAGATCGATAACTTGTGGGTTTGATTCAAAGTTAGTACCGGGTCCCGATCTCTTCCACAGTCTTACCTTACCACTACCGTGAGCGCTAAATAGGTTAAGGGAGTTTTCGGTAAAAACGAGGGCAAATACGCGATCGCTAGTCATATCATTTGGATCGCGGAGTGTATATTCCTTTTCCCTTGTTCGGACATTCCAAAATTGAATCTCTCCACTTTCTAAACCAGCCGCAATGCGATCGTTATCTTTCGGCATAAAACGTAAAGTTCGTACAGCCTGACCAATCACTGCTAAAAGACCCCTCGCTGATGGTTTTTTCCCATCACAACTAGCCGCAATAGGGCTTGCAGCCATTCCTTTAGGGTTTAAGCGATCGCCATCAACTGACCAAATACGGATTGTGCAGTCATCGGAACCACTAACTACTGAAAAAGAATCACCACTAAAGCTTACAGAATTTACAATATCTGTATGCCCTATAGGTGCGGGCATCAGAAGAAGTGCAAGTAGTGCTGCGAGTATTGCCAGCAAAGATAATAACAACCATAAAGGTATAACAGGTAAGACTTTAACATCAAGACTCTGAGTTGTCGGATCTGTACTGCCCAAACGTCCATCTGAGAGTAAAGCTTTCGCTTCTAGCCGTAAAGTTTTTGGCAATCCTATCCAATGGCGTTTTGTGCTGATATAAAGAAGTACTTTAGTTACGTCTCCTAAAGTCAAATCGGCATTTTCAGGAACTGACGTATGAGTGACTTTTCGCCAATCTCTACCTTGAAGCTGTATCTCGACTTGCTGACGGAGATTGCTGCTATTTTTAAAGAGCAATTGAAATGATGTTGAGTTAGACTTGCGATCCGGTAATCGCCACCACTTACCGCCATCGGGAATAGTCTGTTGTTGTGGCTCAGCAGTAAACCCAACAAAGCCAACTGGCAAAACTTCAAGCACGCCATCAGCTTGGGTTGAAGCACCATCGCGACTTATTGCTTGAACAGTAAAAGGGTAATCTTCGCTAGGCGATCGATCTGCTGATGGAGGTTGGCAAGGAAAAGTTGTCTCAATTTGAGCACCTGGTTCTAGAAGTAATCTTCGTTCTGCACTGTTGGTAAGCCAAGAAGGAGAAAGACCATCAAGACGGAGTAAAGTTTCTACGGAATGCGGACTCATATTCCGCACCCTTGCTACTATGTCAACTGAATTACGAGGATACACTTGAAACCGTCGCACTGGCAATTCCAGAATTAACAGTGTAGATGCAGATCCCGGCTGAATGGTAAGTCTCAACACCAATTTACGCTCTTCACGTAACTGAGGTGAAAAGATTCTCACAGTGAGATTTATAGTACCAGTAAATGCAGGTAATGGCGTATCAAAAATTTCAACCGTGAATTGAGTACTACCTCCTGGAGGCTTAGCGGCTGCAACCTCTGGTGAGAGACGATACCACTGAGAACCCGAACTACGATTTGCTCCTGCTGCTATAACTTCCATTTGAAAAGCAGCAAAGCGATCGCTACCATTAATGACAGTAACCTCAAACGTAGATGGCACACCGCCCGGTTTAAATGTCACACTTTGAGTTGAAAGACTAGCATTAATAATACGGTTATCCATATATCATTGATTTATTAGCAGCAGTTTACCTTTGGACATCTGCCCCTACACAATGATGCGATCGCAAATTACCGGAATTACATAGACTTTAGTTTAATTTTAGAGATTTTTTCCTTTTTTTCTAAAATTCTTTTCGTTTTTTTGACTTTTTCTAATTACATTTAATATTATGTTCGGCTACTTACTTATACTTAGTAGATTCTAAACCCTCCATCTGACAGCACCCTCTCCCCAACCTTTTATTTCATTCTAATTCCAAACAAATTTAAATCAGGAGAATACCATGTCTTATCTGTCCAATTTAGGTAAATTAAAATTACCACGTCTTATAAGTGTCGCAGCTTGCGGTGCTATTTTAGCTGCTACTTCCATCAACACTGCTAAAGCTGAAGCCTATGGTGATAGCACCTATGCAAACAGTTGTTCTAATATTCGTATTTTTGGAGACACCCTGTCCGCTACTTGTCGGAGAGTAGATGGTTCATATAACAGGACAGCAATTGAAGTCCGAGGAATTGAGAATGTTAATGGAAATTTGAGCTATAATTCCAACCCCGATGCTCCTAGCACTTATCAAAATTCTTGCACCCGAATTTATGTTGCTGGAGATACATTATCAGCTACTTGCCGTAGAGTAAATGGCTCATATAACAGGACAGCTATTGAAATTCCAAGAATTGCTAATATTAATGGAGTTTTAAGCTACAGCTATTAAGTTAACAATCAATAGATACAGCCTTTTTCAGGTAAATGAAGTATAGCAGTAGGGGCGCAATGCCTTGCGCCCTTACAATATCTATATCTCATTTAGTTGCAATCTGCTGTAAAAGTCATTGAGGAGACACAATATTATTGTGTCCTTCAAGTGTTGGGAGTAAAATGAGTTAATTCAAACTATTGTAAAATGACTAACCCACTCGCCATAGCAGCTGTAACAGCAGTATTCAAAGATATACTTGAAAACCATCTCATTCATGACTTAATTACAACAAGTGTTGGCGGTGTAAGTGTAACAGCTTTACCACCAGATCGCATATCTATTGGAACAGATGAGCATGCACAAATCAACCTGTTTCTTTACCAAGTTACACAGAATCGCAATGTTGACTGGGTTTCTCAGGAATTGCGCCAGCATAGCGATCGACTTACAAAAGAAGTACTCTCCAAAAATCTGCCTCTAGCGCTTGACCTTCACTATTTACTTACAGTCTACGGAGCAAAAGATTTTCAAGCAGAAATTTTGTTAGGATATGTCATGCAATTGTTACATGAAACATCGATACTTATGCAAGATAGTATCTACACTGCTTTAAAAAATGCCTCTACAGTCAATACTTCTAGTGTTTTATCTCAAGCTTTAGCAACAGTATCTATCTCCGATTTAGCAGAGCAAATAAGGCAAATTAAAATTAGCCCAGAATTTTTCAACATGGAAGAAACTTCAAAAATATGGTCTATTTTACAAACACAATATCGTCCATCGATTGGCTATCAAATATCAACAATTATTCTTAATAACTAGTACAACATGGCGTAAATAAGGTAACCCTTAGTAACAGACAAAAAGCTTAAAATAAAAGCTTTTGTGCCTTCTGCCCTCAGACGAGCGTACTTCTGCCTTCATGTACTAGTGGTCTGTCAACCTTAAAACAGTTAATCACAAACTCCAAATGTTCTCTAATGACCGAGAAGGGGCGCAATACCTTGCACCCCTTCCTCTTCACTTTATTTACCTAGAAAATACTGTAACTACGATCTCATTTTTTGCTGAATGTATTTAATGATAAATTTTCTTTTACTTTCATCTTGTAAGTCTTCAGCGTAAAATCCATCGGCATTCATGTGAGGTCGCGTTCCTTGCTGGAGAACTCCTATTTTAGGTTCTAACAAGAACTGTAAAGAAGGCTCATGTCCCTTTTTAGCTAGTTCGTATAATTCAGTTGCATTTGCCTTTCGATTTTTCCCTTTTGTACCTTTGGAGCGTTTATATAATCCTTTTCCCTTAGGAACAACACTAGCCAGACTACTTGCTCCTCCAAATACCAGTGATACCGCACCTAACGCCAAACCAGGAGGTGTTGCTACACCAGTTACAACAGATCCTATACCTGCAACTGTAGCAGCAGATGATAAACCCGCACTACTTCCTAACCATTTCGCTCTTCTACGCTGTTTCTGAGCCATATACTGCGATATTGCTGCAAGCTTTTTACTATCCTCATCGGTTGATTCTGCGTCAAACTTGTCTGCATAATTTTGCGCGACTTGGGATCTTTGATATGCTCTAAACGCCTGACGACCGCTTCTAAATGCACTTACACCTGAGAGTGAAGCACTAGCACCTGTATTCACAGTACCCGAAATCAAATTTGCACTGTGTGTTAATATACCTGAATGTCCTGCTGCAGAATTTGTTGTACTTGCTACTGCTTGTGTAGCAGTTGTTGCGGTATCTTTAAATGTATTTTTAGCAGCGGTATTATGCTTTTTGATAAAAATGGCATTTGCAGCTTTTTCAAACCAACCAGCTTTCTTTTCTGGTTTAGAGTGTTCTGCTGCTACACTATTAGCGGTGATTTCTTCTGAAGATTGTGCTGTAGCTAGCGGTTCTTGTTCCTGGGCTAACACCTCATCAATCGCGTCACGGTCACTTGATTGATGGTATCCAGCTAACACCTCATCAATCGCGTCACGGTCACTTGATTGATGGTATCCAGCTAACACCTCATCAATCGCGTCACGGTCACTTGATTGATGGTATCCAGCTAACACTTCATCAATCGCGTCACGGTCACTTGATTGATAGTATTCAGCTAACACCTCATCAATCGCGTCACGGTCGCTTGATTGATAGTATTCAGCTAATACTTCATCAATCGCGTCACGGTCACTTGATTGATGGTATTCAGTTAATACTTCATCAACTGGGTCATAAGAGTTTGAAGACTGGGTTGTGGTTCGTTGCACAACTTGCTCGGACGATGTTCCTGCCGATTGTTGAAATAAGCTTCTTCTTATACTTTCTCTCTCAGCTTTGTTGGGAATACTAGCAATTGATTTTTTAGGAGATAATAATGAATGAGTCTCTTTTAAAGTTTCCAGAGAAGGTTGAGCTATTCTCGACTGATTTTTCAGCATTGAGGAGTGACGGACAGATTTTTGCGATCGCTTGTAAATCATATGTATATTATTCTTATGCAAGAAGATATGTCTCAAAGTATTAAATTTTATACACGCTCCTCCTGGAGCGTCGGTACAGAAATCATAAAAACCCAGTTTTTTTGTAGAGACGCATTGGTTGAAGCGTCTCTACATTAATTGTGCTGACTTACTTAACACTTATTATTTAAAGGAAGCACGTATTGAGCCAGAATGTCATTAACAGCATTTTTCTGAGTTACAGGAATTGATAAATACCAAATTCTGTTAATGAGGAAAAAATTAGGGTGACAGTAAATCATCAGCCTACTGTTTCTTGTTTTTATCCAAGCATAGGATTTTATTTTTTCCCATTTTATAAAGAAAAATCTATAACAAATGCCTTTTTCTGTGAATTCCAATGTGTTGAAACTACTTGTAATAAACGTAACAGCAATAGAGCACCATATAAGTAAGAGAAGCAATTGTTTGCTTTCAAAACTATTGTATATAGAAAAATTAACGGAAATTTGTTGAATAAATGATACAGAAATAATTACAACAACTACTAGTGAAAACAATCCCAGAAAAAAGAAAATTTTACTTTTTAAGTTTTGCTCTACATCTAGTAGTGTAATTCCTGCTTCTTGTCTGCGCCATTTCCAAGTTGATAAATATATCAGATATATAGCAAAATAGATACCATAAAAAAGATTAATAGCTAGTAAACCATCATTGAAATCGGAAGAAATTAGTCTTAAACTCGAAATGAATACAAACAAAGAAATGATATAGATGAAGTTTCTAACAATTTCTACCAATGCAACTTCATAACCTAAGTTCTGAGTAGTTTTTCGATATCTCAGTACTAACCAAATTATGGCAAAAGTTGATGAAATAAAGAAGGATGTAAGATGGTTTATCCAAAGACTATGCATATATTTCACCCATTATAGAGTAGTAAGTTTTGTCAAAAAATAATTAGTTTCTAGTAGTTCATGATTCGCTAACAATAAATCGATTACAACCAACCTTGAATCTCAGTATCAGTTAAAGCTCTTTCTAACTTCATACATTCACTGTGTGCTGCACTTAATATGTGTTTCATCATGATTGGTTCTTCTGCTTGTGCAGCAGTAAAAGCAGCATTCAGGGCAATATTGCGGATGTTTCCACCTGCAAGATTGAGTTGAGCCAGTTTTCCAAAGTCTAATCCTTGAGTTGGTGTCTGTTGAGGAAAAACACGCCGCCAAATTTCTGCTCGCAATTTAGAATCTGGAAAGGGGAAAGAAACAACAAATCGGAGACGGCGTAAGAAAGCTTGGTCTAAAGAGCTTTTTAAGTTCGTTGTCAAAATCGCCAAACCTTGATATGCTTCCATTTGTTGAAGTAAATACCCAACTTCGACATTGGCATGGCGATCGCGACTATCTTTAACTTCAGAGCGTTTGCCAAACAATGCATCAGCCTCATCAAAGAGGAGAATTGCCCCCCCCGCCTCTGCAGCATGAAAAATCCGCCCCAGATTTTTCTCGGTTTCACCAATATATTTACTGACTACAGCACTCAGATCGATGCGGTAAAGATCCAATCTTAATTCTTTGGCTAAAACTTCTGCAGCCATAGTCTTACCAGTACCGGAAGCTCCTGCAAATAGGGCACTTATGCCAAAACCTCGATTTGCCTTACCAGCAAAACCCCAATCCCAGTAAACTTTTGCTCGTTGTTGAACTTGAATCACCAAATCGCGCAAGATGTTTTTTTGAGTTATTGGCAAGATAAGGTCATCCCAAGTTGCTTTTGAGTCAAGGCGTTGTGCTAAATCATCCAGCCTCGGTCGTGCCATCGTCCGACAAATATCCCACAGTTGATGGGGAACTGAGGAAGAAGTTAAAGGTAGTGGAAACTTCTTATATCGATCGCTAACTTGCAAGCAAGCAGATTGGATCGCAAGACTGTTAAGGTTGAACTGAGAGACTAACGCTTCTATCTGCCCGTTTAATTGAGTTCCACTGCTTCCAAGGCAAGAGTACCAAACGCTTCGCTGTTCATTAGGAGTCAGCTTAGGTACATCGAAGGTCATCAAAGGACGGTGTGGTGACAGTATTCGGTCTTCTGCCGAGATAATGAGTGGAGTCCGAATCTTCTGAATCAACTGTAGAATTGCTGTATTGAGTGCAGAATCGTCTGAATTTAATTGCTCGCAATCTAGCAAAAGAACGCTATTCGTTAAAATAGCTTCCCTTTCCCACCTTCGTATTATATGGTTGAGCTCTGTTAAGTCTGTTGGTAAATGACTCACAGACATGAGTTTGAGCGATCGCCTATCAAGAGCACAAGCAGTAGCAGCGATCGCCCACTTGTCGGTAACTTCCATACCACACAATTGTACAATAGGTAACGTCAAAGATATGCTTTGAGTTTGCGACCAAGCGTTTGCTAAACGTTCTGCTATGTCTTGATGTGAAGGTTGTAAAAGTACGCCTGTATTATCCTTCACGGGCATAGGCTGGATTAAGTGCGCGAGGCGATCGTCTTGATAAGGCTCGCCCAATAGGTACAGCAAGATACTGTTGTCTATTTGCAAACGGCACTGAGGCAGATCGGAATTTATCCCAACTTTGACCAATTGCCAATATTGTAAAGGAGCATCAGGTAAAAGAGCATTCCAATGAGAGTCTGAGAAAAGACGCATAGCTAAACCAAAAGTTGGATACGCTAATTGCTCGTTTCCTTGAGCCTTCATACAAAGTTGTGGGAAATAAGGGAGAAGTGCGTGACCGACACATAACAGCAGAACTTGAGTCTCGAAAAGGGATAGGTGGAAGGTGCTACACAAATGTCCTATGGCTGAAAAGCGATCCATCGTAGTAGCAACTTCAACAAGAGCAGATTCTAGATCGGGAATGGATTCTGTAGATTGTTCTAAGCGATCGCTATAATCCTCAACAGCTTGCTCAATCTCCGATAAAGCTCTTTCGAGATGTAAATAATGAATTTTGGCTTGAGATCGGGGTGTTATAGGAGTGCGGTTCATCAATTTTTTATACCATTTTGGATGTTGGATTGAGTTCTATTTAGACTTAATTAAGCTAATTCTTACTTGTTTTGGTGTGAGTTATCTTCAGAAGCCGTTGTATGTAAGTTATTTCCAGAAATCAACTGACTCATTTCATCTTCAACAGTTTGTAGGTGTTTCTCTTCAGAATCAGCCGCTTCAAAAACATCGCTTTTGTTCTCAGAACGAGACTCCGTGAGTTCTTTTTCCAAACTAGATTTGGGTGCGATCGCTTCTTTCCAAGCAGCTTTAGCAGCAGAACCCAAACGATTTCCGATTTCTGAAGCTCCCTTGACAGTAGCAGAACTCAAACGGCTTCCAATTTCTGAAGCTCCTTTGATAGTGGCGGAACCCAAACGGCTAGTGACAGTTGAAGCTCCTTTAGAGAGCGATCGCCAGTACTTATCTGCTTCTTTTTCCAGTGCTTCTGGATCGATAATTTTGCTATGTTCAATCGTTTCGCGAGCTTTACGAACCGCATTAATATAAGAATCTCGCGTCCAGTTTTTTGTTGTCGTCACATCTTTCACGATGCGTTTATTAATGGCTGCTAGTAAAGCCTGAGTTTGCGACTTGGGATCGTCCGGTTCCTCAGTTTCCAAGGTTGCGCTCACTCTTACTAAAGCACCAGGACTGTCAGTTGCTTGAACTTCAGGCTTCCAAGATGAAAATACAGTTGCATCTAAATCTCTGACAACTGTTTTATCTTCAGGAATATTGCTAGTTTCTTGAATAAAGAGAACAAACTCACCTGCTTGAATAACATCCCCAGACTTGAGTAGATAATTCTGATTCATAGTAACAATTTCATCATTCACCTTTGAGCCATTGGTGCTACCCAAGTCAACATAATAAATTTCTCCATTTTCCCGGAAAAATTTACCATGAACTCGACTGATATCAGAACTATCTAGAACTAAACCAGAATCAGGAGAACGACCTATGATGCATACATCTTCATCAGTGAAGATTTCATCGAAATCGAGTTCAATTCCTCGATTTTTTGTTTGTGAATTAAAAACTTTGACTTTCATAGCTTTTTGTTGATTGGCTTGTGTTAGTTTTGCTCATCTCACACTACACACTCCGCCCTTACAACTTCAAGTTGTATAAGGCACACAAAATATCGATTATGACTGTTAATAAATATTGTCTCAAAATCCTAAAACTATAATTAATTATGTCATCATATTTGAAAATTTGTCATTAGACATAAGTTGATATTTTTTAGAAAATCCTTAATTACTTTTAGCTGTGCTGCATCGTTGTCAATAGTAAGTCGAGCATTTGAGACTGTTTCATCTGAATTGACGAATCTTTGATAGATTTTTGTACTCGTTGGTAGATCGTAAGTACTAAAAAAATCTTAAGTCTTAATAGCTATATATCTTTAAGCCTATTGTTAAGTGTGTCATTGAAACTTACCATTTGTGATTAGACGTAAGTTGAATCTTATTTATATCCTTTTTCAATAACCACTAGTAGCACTCTGAAAAACTAGATATAATAACACGACTTTTGGTGAATAGCGGTTTAAATAAAAAATTTGCTAGCTTAAAGAAAGCAACTATGCTGAAGTAAGTTAACGTGGCAAAAATCAAAGCATGGCATATACAGCAGATTTCAACTATATGAAATACAAAGCTCTATCATTAGAAAGTTTGTAGGAGCGGTGTCACTGCTCGTCGCACTGTATCTCACTAAGACGAAATCTACTATATGTTAAATTTTTTCTTGAAATTTTGAGGTTAAAAATCATGGAAGAAATTTTAGGTTTTTTGGAAACTTTATTTAGAACTATTGTATATCGAATGACTAATCTAATTGATAGTTTAGTAAATAATGCAATGTACAACACCGAACAAAAAGTTAGAAATTCATTTGAAGAACATTTTCAAAAGCAACAGGAAAATGAAGAAGAATAGCTGGGTTTAAAAAATCAATAGATTATTCACTTGATAATTTTCTTTATGACTTACCAACAAATACAAAAATCTGCTCGGCTGCTTCAGAAGAAACAACCTCACATAGCTCTATCTGCTACTGAGAATTCCGTACAGACCAATTCTCCATCATCTAAAGTGACAACATTTAGTGTTCCCAGCCAAACAGAAAGAGATACTATTAGAAAAAGCTTTTTTGGCACACAAGGAGAACAAATTCAAACTAAGCTGATGATTGGAAAACCTGGAGACAAATACGAGCAAGAAGCAGATCGAGCAGCAGCACGAGTCATCAATCAAATTGAAGCTTCTAGGTCATCACAACTAGACCAAAGCCAAAGTATTCAGCGTGAAGCCATGTCCGAAGAAGACACAATAACAAAATCTTTGGCAGACAATGGGTTAATTCAGAGAGTTGTACATGGAACAGACCCTTTAATTAATTATGCTCGCGGAGATGATAAAAGTTTGTTATATGGATTACACCCATTCAGACAATTAACTCAACAGCGCCTCAAACCTCAAGATAAAGCAATAGGGACACCACAACCGATCAGAACGATTGATGACTATAACGCTGGAATAGGTATAAACGGGCTTATGACGCTCGATCAATCTCCTATAGGCATATTTACAGTACGAGAAGCTTTAAGCGATCCCGATCCAGTTGCAAATTGGGGTAAGTATTTCCCTAGCTTTAAGGCTAACGTGGCTGCTAATGCTGATTTGCAAGCATGGATTCAAAAGTTAGCACAAAACGCTTCTACGATAGGACTTTATGATTTTGGGGATAAGACTTCTGAAGGCATTTTTGGTTTTAGAGAAGCGCAAGGATTAAAGAAGATAAAAAGCAAAAATAGATTTACAAAAAATCTGAAAAATTCCGAGCGATCCGACCAAGCAGTACATCTCCACCCAAAAGATATTCATGCATGGTTAGCTCCCGAACGTACATTTAGTCAAGCAATTAATTTATTTACAAAGATGTCAGAGGAGCAAAAAAATGCATTAAGGCAATGGATATACAAAGCGTTTTTTAGAAGAACGAGTAAATTGGGGATTGATTTTGTAACACAAGACTTAAATGCGCGAGTCAATTTCAACACAGCATCAGCGATAAATCCTCATAGTGACGATCCATTTCTTAATACACCACGACGCCATGGATTACGTTTTAACGATATCAATATGGATCAAAGTAAAGACAGATCGATTACAATAAGTGAGTACAGGCACATCATGAAGCACATCGGTAACGATCCAGCAAAAGTAAACTTTTATAATGAATATTAACCCTCTTCTAAGAAACATTTCTGTTTATTAGAAGCAACCCCACTGGCGGCGATTGCCACCCCCTATGAAAGAAATAAACACGAGCAATTTTTGACTAAGCCTTATTTTACAAGCTTTTTGGCTCGTGTTTCTTGAAAGAGGGTTAATCACCCCTTAAGGGGTCATTGTATAGAAAGTTTCCGTATAATAGATAGTTGTGCTGTCGTGCGATACTTGGCTGCGTATGAATTACGATGTCGCCCAACTACCCGAAATAGATGCTGTTGAGATTGTTAATCTTCAAGATGTTTTAAGCAATCACATCAATAGTTTTATGCAGGCGGCTGCTTCCGCGCCTTGTGTGCGAGTGACTGACGAAACCGCACAATCTATCGCTCGGCTCTGGCGGCAGTTACCGTTCGCGGAACAGATGCGCTGTCATGCTCCGCCTTACGGGTTTCGGTTTTATAAGGACGATAATCTCATTTTACAGGCATCGGTTTGTTGGGGTTGCAACAATATTTTTATTGATATGGAAGGCCGAGCACTCGTCTATACCTTCGATGCTGAACATCCGTATTCTCGAACACTGCTTTCGCTGGCAAAGCACATTATGGAGTGATACTTTCCAACATCGGCACAACAAGGCGCTGCACCCGACGGACGGCCTACAGCTTCGGCTTACCGCTGCGTTGGTTCCTCTTTGCGATCGCCAGATAATGTGCCGTAAGGATTAGCTTTTCCCCATGAAAAATTGGTCTGTTGTTGTAACTGCTGCCAATAGCATTCTATAGTTGGTTGAACTAGTCCTAACTTAA
This sequence comes from Tolypothrix campylonemoides VB511288_2, assembly GCF_045999855.1. Lineage (NCBI taxonomy): Bacteria > Bacillati > Cyanobacteriota > Cyanophyceae > Nostocales > Tolypothrichaceae > Tolypothrix > Tolypothrix campylonemoides. The sequence continues at coordinate 12,420 of NZ_JBFPMW010000009.1, read as the reverse complement.
CAATTTCATTACCACAATTAGCTTCAGCGGGTGCGATCGCAACTCCCACACTTAATGCTACCATTGCAGTTGGAATTAAATAAATTAGTTTTACCATAAAGCAGAATAATCCTCCTGTTGCAAACCAATTAACTGTCGCCGTTTCCAAGCGTATTGAAGAATATTAATACCCAATTCCTGAGCCGTGCGAATATCAAATCTAGATAAAGATAATTCTTGGTCAAGCCCCCAAGACATTGCTAAATCTCCAGTCACCAAAATAATTCCTCCTTCTAGAAACATCTGAATTGGTTGTTGATTGACTGTTGGCAAAGCAGCAAATAAGAAAGGTTTTGTCCTTAAAGGATGATTTCGACGAAATTCTTCTAAAGGCTTTAAAAAATAACCTAATTGTTGAGCCAAAGTTTGAGTACTTTCAATTAAAGCGAGCGCATCGAATGGTGCATCAACTAAAAGGGTTCCACCTTTATCTAAGTACGCTTTTAAATTATCAAATTCACGACTATTCAAAGCTAGTGCGTCTTTACCCGTTAAGTAAAGCAAATCATAATCCAGAAGGTATTCTTCTAAAGAAACTTGACCAATATCATCAGAGCCTTTTAAAGAAGCATGAAGAACTTCTACAGACTGTAGTAAATATGAAAGGTTAAAAAAGTTCCGAGAATACTCAGGGTCGGTATGACTGACTAAAGCCATACGCACGATCGCTTGAGGACGTACCTGAGCATAAATGCGATAGCGCAAGTCTACATTGTTATACCCTGGGAAAAAAGCATCTGTAGGTTGAGTAATCGAAACTGGTCCTGGTTGCAAGAAAATTCGACAAAGCTCTATTTCTGTATGTTCTGGTCGCTGGCTTTTTTCATCTAAACGAAAAGTTTCTTGAAGGTACTCGCTTTGGTCATTACGCTGTAGTTGGTCTGGGTCTACATAACTCACCACCAAATATATCATCACAGGTTCAGTATCAGGAATTTCTGTCGCAATCCGAAATTCAAGTGCGTTAGGTACAACAATCACATTACCAGCAACATCAATTGCAACACCCGGTTGAATTTCCACCCAACGATTGTCTCGATATTCTGCTTTATATGAAGAAGGAGGAGCAATCACTCGCACACCTAAACCACAGACAATTCCTGGTTGATGGAGTGATTGATAGTGAACATTTTGCCGCAACCGGTGGTACTCATGTGCCTTGCGCCAGCGTTCGGCATTAATTAATAAACCATCTAAGGCTTGAAGGCGTGTTAAAGGTTTAATGGGTGGTGGTGGAAAAGGATGTGTCATGGTAGGAGTTAGGAGTTAGGATGTAGGGGATAGGGGCGCAAGGCATTGCACCCTTACATAAATAATTCATAGGTGCAAAAAGCAGGTTTTTCTTGGTCGATGATACGCCGCACCAATTTTTCGTCCAGAGTTGTATTATCAGCACGCAAACGCACAATAAAGTGGTAAGGCTGACCGCCGCCTAAGACAGTATTTTCTCCTAAGTTTGCTGACGATAAGATAAAACCTTGGCTAAAGGGTTCTGTAATGCTGATATGTTTTTCGGCTTCTTGAGGTATATCCTCATCTAAAGGTAAACCCGTATAAAGATGTAAGTAAAGACGCAATCCTTTGCGAGTTCCCCGCCAACGATAAAGTTCCATAGCACGGCGAATCAAACGACGCTGCTGAGGTATACCCCAGATTGAATCGAGTGGCCAAGCTACCCAGTAAGCTAAAAAGGGTAATAAAGCTGTTGGTGCTGTCAAGGGATCTAGGTTTGCCCACATGACCTTGAAGTTTTGAATCACCGGCTCGATCGCTTGTTCAAATATCTGCATGAAGCGACTCATAAAGTCAATTTCACGGTAGACAGCCGGGAGAAAACTCATGTAGCTAGTGTAAGGACGGATGTATAAACCAAACTCCTCTTGCTGAACTTGTTCTTGCTCGGTATTTTCATTGATATGTACGTCAATTATGCAGTGATAATCAAGCACTAACCGCTCTCGTGTTTCCGGGCTGATTGCTTCTCGATCCTCAAAAAATGTAGCCGGAACAAAAAAATAAAGCACGGCTTCCATTTGCGCTCCAGGAGCAATTTCTTTGTCCTCTGTGATAATTTGGCACCACTCAAGAGGAAAGTTTCCTTCTACTTTCAAGGTTAACTGCAAGGTGTGTTGTTCCAAGTTTTTTACTTGTACAATCGTCTCGCTGGGTTCTCCAGGATATACAAGCAAACTCTTTTGAGCGACTGATTCTATAATTACACTACCAGAAGGTAAGGCAGGGTCTACAGAAGGCATCGCTTCAGGAACTCGCATTGGGGTTATTTGAATACTTACAGGAGGATTAGAGCGAGTTTTCAGCATAGTCATATCCTTCAGGTAGTGATGAGAGTGATATCATGACCGGAGCGCAAATTTTTATCAGCCCAAGAGCAGATCAAATCTTGCGGTTCTAGGTTAATAAAAGCTTCTGGATCTTTTTCCCGAACCCAAATTTGCCCTTGCTTGCGTATTGAAAATAACAAAATTGCCCCTAAGTAACGTACTCCAGGAATTTGTTGTAATAACGCTACAATATCTGAAGGATAAACAGATCGTCCAAAAGGCCAACCTTTACCTTCTGGTCCTCCAGTAAGGGGATTTAAATATTGATACAGAAGGACACGCAATTTTAACAGAATTTCTTGTTGAGCAGAAGAATGTTCGTAAGCTGGTTCGAGAGCAACTTGTGCTCGTATGGAAACACCTACATATTTCGGTTCTTGAAGTTGCACCTGTACGCCTAACAATCGCCTTTCATCTAAGTAGTGCAAAACTTTTTGTTGGACTGCTTCTTCTATGACAAACTGTTCTGGGCGTATTCCTTCTCCTCGAGCAATTCCATCTAGATTTGCTTGTGGCACAATTAACAGACGTATATTACCTGCATCGCGTGAAGAAGTGGGTGTGATACAATGAACTCTTGCGATCGCTCCTGGAACAGCCCGCTGTGCCATCACTTCAAAATCTTCGGCAGTGACAGCGCGATCGCGAGTCCGCAGTATTTGTGGAGCTCTCAGGACAGCCCGATCCAAAGTTTCGCCATCAGCCCCATTGCGTGCGGGGTTATGATTGTTCACCTTAGCAACATAAGGAACAGCCGTTCTTAAAAATTGAAGCGTACCGCTTTGAACGTTACCCTTACGTCCACCACCAATGCGATAAGCGATCGCTCTAATTTCCGAACCACGAGGTGGAATAGCCCCGTACTGATATTCCAACATTTGCAGATCGGCTAACCTAGAGTCTGCTTGCTTTGACTGCTGTATTCTGGAGCGAATTTGTGTTTGGTGGCTGAGAGAATTAGGTTCGCGAATTAAAGGACCAAATTGAACTTCACCAGTTAAAGAATCAATAGTATAGTGAAGCGAACTAGGATCGGAATCGGCAAAATCTGAAACCTCCTGCCATTTTTGAGGTAACCCTCCAGGAGGAGTTACGACTATAAACTCATTTTCTCGACGGCTTAAAATAGGAGAGCCTTGTAATTGAAAAGTTTGACCGGGCGTACCATCGCTTATTCCTAATACCTCGTTCAAAATTAGAATACTTTGGCTAGCATCCACAGTACCCCCAATAGCTTGTACGCCTAAGCCGACGATCCTTGGAGAATTAGTATAACCCGGTTGATTGGTATTTGGAGTTGTCAAAACACAGCGCAACCAGCGACCTCGATAAGTCGTAAAGCTAGTCACTGGCCACTTTTGGGGTATATGCAGAACTACATCTGCACCTTGAGCGGGGTTGTGTTGTTCGTAGAAACTAAAACCACGAGTCGCATCATCATCTTCTCTGAGCAAGACTGGTTCCCATTGTTGACCGTCCCAGGCTTCCCAACGACGGGGTGGTTGATTGGGGTTGATACCAGTGGATGTCGCCGCCGCCCCTTTAAACCTAATTTGCATGACGTTACCGTCTAGAGAGTCTTCGGAATCCAGTACTAGATAAAAACAATTACCTGGTTTTGGTTGCTCTTCAAATAAGAGTTGCTCGCGACCTCCCCAGTCTCCATTTGTCTGACGAGTCCATTGATTGGTGACGCGATCGCGCAAAGTTTCAGGAATTTCATTAACTGTTTGAGCAGTCAAAAAGTGTTTCAGAATGGGTTTACCAATGACTAAAGGACGATCCGTTGTGAAAACAATCGCTTCACTTTCTTGGGTTCGATCTGTTGCAACTTCTATCCCAGAGGGAATTGTGTAAGCTTTTTCTAAAGCAGTGCTTAAATAAAACGTTAACTCTGTTTGTGCTGGAACTGGTGGCTGAAGGCGAATACCTAATAATTCTAGAAAAGCAACATAATTTTTACGAGGAACTTGGTTAAACCTAAGTAATAATTGGTCGCTTATCCAAGCAAATAATTCAATTAGGGTAATTCCCGGATCGCTCAAGTTATGGTCTGTCCACTCCGGACAGTAACGGGGAATTCGCAAAATGCACTCTTCTACTAATTCATTAAAAGTGCGATCGTCTAAATTAGAAGAAGGCAACTTAGGTAAAAAATCAAATTCCACAGTTACTCTTCCTCCTCACTTAACAAATAAAAAGGATAAACAAAGTTATAGAGATCTGGGTAATTTTTTAAACGATAAGCGATCAGTATATCGACTCTTCCCCGCACGGGGTCAGCATCTGTTATAACCCGATCCAACATAATGCGTGGCTCCCATTTTTCCAAGGCTTCTCGAACGTAAAGACGAATTTGTAACAAAGTATCGTTATTCATAGGCGCAAACGCCAATTCCGATAAGCGCGAGCCAAAATCAGGACGATAGACCCGTTCTCCTATTTCAGTACGTAAAATAAGCCAAATAGATTCTCTAACCTTTTGTGCTTCAGCGTGAAGTTGTATTCCTCCCTGTACGCTCAACTGCAACGGGAAAGCCCAACCTCTCCCTAGATATTTGTTTTGCTGACCATTCACCGTTTCTGGCATTCAGGCAGCCCTCATATAAAGTTTGTATATTATTAAGAATAACGAATTTGATAAAATATTTGATTCGCCAAAAGTCGAAAACAAATCTTTCTGAATTCTTTACTTTTCTGACTTACTCTTAAAGAAACAGTTTAGAGATTGGCTTTTCTAAACAATATCCACTTATTAAATTAGGAAAAACACCACTATGAAAACGATCTACATTCTTCCCCTAGTCCTCGCTCCTGTTTTCTTAAACCCAAAAATAGCTTCTGCTGGCGAAATTTACCATCGAGAGTCTTCTCAACAACAACGTATTTTTGATGGTGTCAGAGAAGGACAAATTACGCCATATCAGTTTCATCATTTAGAAAATCGTGAAGCAGCGGTGAATGCAAGACGCATTCACGATTTGAGAAGAAATGGGGGATTTTTAACTTCACAAGAGCAAAGACATCTTAACCACGATTTAAATAAAATCTCTCACGAGATTCATAGAAGCCGAGAAAACGGAAGAATTTATTAAATTTGTCAAGGGTGCAATGCTTTGCACCCTACAATTCCTATCGCTTGAGTAATTATGCACGTACAACTTTGACAGAACGTCCATTTTTTGTAGTTGTGATTTGCGTTGTCAAACGTTCTTCTAGTGGTGGTGCTTTAGAACGTTGGTCAAAAATAATTAGCCAACCAAAATCTACACCTAAACGTGCTAAGTATGAATCTAATTGTTCTAAACCATCTGCCAATGGATCGCCTTTTTTATTATGCCAAGCTTTCAACTCGATTCCTAAAGTGAGACTTTTATATTTCAAACACAAATCCATGCGGTCCCGTCCAATTGCATATTCGCGTTCTATTGTTCCACCACCATTGACGACGCGATGCAAAAATGCCATTAGAACTATATGTGGAGCAATTTCGTGATAAGCAGCGCTTCCAAACAAAGGTTCTCCATGTTGTCGCCAAAATGCTATAAAAGCTTGCAATAGAGCCTCGGTATCAATTTCTCCAGTTGAAGTGAGCCAACTTGGACTAATGTAAGGTAAAGTGTCTTGAGTGCCTTGAACTAGAACACGGGGAATCACTTCGCGATAAATAGGATTTGCAATTGTCAATCCTGCTTCAGGATCGCGTCGCAATAATCCTAAATCGACCAGATATTGTCGGTCATCTGACAGCGTATCTCCTAATGTTTGTCCTGCAAGAATTGGTTCAATAATGGCTTTAACTCTTGGTTCTCGAAGTTTTTCTGCCAGAGAATCTAAATGGGTGTCTTGACGTGCTATTAATACTTCTTTTGCTGTTAATATATGTTCTGGTTTAATTTTTACATTTATATCACTCACTATCTCTTCAACAACTTCTTTAGCTAAGGCGTTGACTAACCAGGGTTGTCCCTGAGTTAAATCAAACGCCGTCTGAATGGCTTCTAGTGTGAAAACTTGTCCCGTCTCATCAGTATGTTGTTGATACAGTTCTCCCACTTCTTGGGCATTAAAATTTCTCAATGTTATTGAGCGCACTTTGATATTAAAGGGGCTTGATGTATTTAAGCGATTGCTACCTCCTGAAACGACTTTATAATCTCGTACATCTCGTAAACCAATCAAACCCACAGAAATCGGAAAATTTTTAGGACGATTGCGATAACCATCACGAAGTTGTCGTAAAAAAGATATGAGGGCTTCATCTTGTAACGAATCAATTTCGTCAACAAACACCACCAATGGTAGTGGTGAAGCTTGCGCCCATACCTGCAAAGCTGCTTGAATTCTTTGCCCTGGCTGCTCTTCATCCCACACCGGAGGGTGTAAATCTTCAGGCAAATCGAATCTCGCGCTTGCCCTCCAAGCTGCTAGAATTGCATTTTCTGCTGCTCCTGGATCGTGACGAAAAGGTGCTCCTACTTCTGCCGATACCATAACAGCGGTGTAGCGTCCGCTCTTCGTCAGTTGTTGTGCTAACGCTAGCATTGCAGTAGTTTTACCCGTTTGACGAGGTGCATGAATCACAAAATAGCTACGTTGCTCGATCAGTTGCTCTAAGTTGGGCATTCGGTTAGTGGGCGATAGCATATAGTGAATGTCAGCTTGGCAGGGACCCGCAATATTAAACCAACGAGACATGGCGTGCTTTCAACGTCTTCTAGAATGCCCTCATTGTAGCTAAACGATCGCCTCTCCTACTCAGTTTTGACTCATAATTGAGCGAGCCATTTGTAAATGCTCTTTCACCGTTGGAATAATCTTTGCAGCCCAAGCCTTTAAGGCTGGATTAGAACCCTGTTTTCCTTCTTGCTCAAATAAAGATAGAGTCTCTATGTGAGCTTTTACCATAGTATTCACATATGTTTGGTCAAAAGTAGAACCTGACAATTTTGACAGTTTGGTTAAAGTTTCTTGATTTTGCTTATCTATACCTGTTGGAAAAGCAATATTCTGTTGACTAGCTAACAGTTTGAGTTGATTATATGCTTGCGTATGGTCTTGAATCATACGTTCGGCAAACTGCTTTACCTCTGTTTGACTTGCTTGTGTTAATGCTAGTTTTCCAAGTTCTACTTCTGTTAAATTTCCTTGGGCTGCTGTAGTCACAAACTGTTTGTCAAAAGAGTTAAGTGCATACAAATCTGACTGAGTTATGTATTCATCAGCTTGAGTTGTAAGTTGAGGATTAAGACTACCAAAAGCTAATATCCTCGTACTGTTAATTGTAGTAATAGATACAGCTAGGATTGTACTAAAAAATCCCAAAGTCATTAAACGTTGTGTCCTAACCCTTTCGCTAAAATAAGACATATGTGTTCTCCTCGATTGAATAGAAACTTTTTACAAAAGCAATAGTAATTTTTTACACTACTGGTATTGTATTCGCTGTTACTACACCTTCCATAGAAATAGATATAGCTGCTATGTTAATCTCAGCAAACGCTTCCATCGTGATAGCCCCTCCTGCAGACAAGTTAAGATCGCCTTCTCCCCTAATACTGGCAAGACCTGTAGCGTGTAAGCTGACCTCTCCCTGAGCTTCAATACCAACAGCACCCGTTGCATTTATGTTGACATCGCCTGTTGCTCGGATATTAACGACTCCATCTGTATCCAAAGAGACTATCATGCCTTCATCATTAAAAGTCAAGCTTTGACCTGCAGCAGTTTTAATTTCAATTGACTTTTGAGGGCTATCATTTAAATTAACTTGGTGTCCCCCAGAAGTCTTAATTGTGACTCCCCGTGCAGAAGTTGAATCTTTCATGCGTACATGATGCCCTCCAGAGGTATGAATATAAACTCCCGCACAGTTTTTGTCTTCAGTTCCACTTCCCAAATCCTCTTCCACAAATTCAATAGTGTGACCTGTACGCGTTTTAATGGTTCGCAATCGGACTTTACCATTTTCAATCGTGTCATCTACTGCTTCAGGAGGAGTATCTACACCGTTCCAAACTCCACCAATAATATAGGGTCTAGTGATATTACCGTGTTCAAATCCAACTAGAACTTCGTCTCCTATCTCCGGTAAACAATAAAATCCTCGGTTTTGCCCAGCGCCAAGTCCTACCACCCTAGCCCAATTACTGCTATGTTTTTCAGTTAGAGTAGGAAATTTTACTTTCACTCTACCCATGTTGTCTTTATCATGATTATCAGTAACAATACCCGTTAAGAAAGTCTGTGCTGGTCGCAGATGTACTGGAGGGGCTATGCTTGTCAGCAGACTGTTGCTACGCAACCCCCTCACGCTAAATTCAGTTTTATAAACTCGTTCCCTATAAAGATGCCGTGTTTCCGTGACGTAATAATCACCACTGAAGAGATCGCCCATTCCCTCTAGATGTATAATTCGTGTCGGTCGGATTTGAGGATTGCCTTCGGCTCGCCCATCTGCATAAATAAATTCCCCTCCAAGTTCATTACACAAAGCTTGAGCGATCGCATCTGCTTGCTGTGCTGTAGATACGGGTTTGTCTACAACAATCATTGTGGGAGATTCTTTGAGATGATAATCGCCACTAGTACTGCTTCCTTTACCGAGACCAGATTGAGTCACAACTTTTTCTGAGTTAGCAGTTGAGACAATTGGTTGTTTTTTTGTGTAGTCCCAACTACGTACTTCTACCGCATTAACCTGTTGAGAACTTGTGGCACGAGGGTGAAAATGAGTAACGTCAATTAACCATTTCAGCTTCAAAGAAGATTTACTCTTAGGCGTCCGAAAGTATAATTTATTATCTTGGACAAAGAGTTCCATCCCATTCAAAGCAGCTAGTTCGTGTACAAACTCCCAATTTGTTTGATTTTCTTGGAATAGATAATCATACTGTCCGCCATTATCATCCACCTGACCAACCGTTATACCTGCTTCAGATGCAATTTTTTTAACAATTTCTCCAGCAGTATGGTTTAAAAACGAGCGGTTATGACGACCGCGATGCAAGCGATGAGCAGTATCGTAACCACGAATAATAATAGGAGCTTCAGATTTATCTGTAAAGGAGACTTCGATCGCGACGATTTCACCATTTTTGATGACATAATTTTTTTCCTCCTGACTAAACTCAGGAGATCTGGTTGTGCTAGTAGCAAAACCAATATCTATGGAATCACCAATTTTAAAATATTTTTCATTTTTCCAAGGTTGTTTGTCCTCTTGGTCTGCACCATCATAAGCATTATGTACCAGCAATGTAAACATTGATGGTAGATGTAAACTTTCTTCTACAGAAATCTGTATAATATCGTCAACCAATTCAGGAGGAGCATTCTGACCAGCAATTGTAATAAATGGACGAGACAAATAAAGACTATCCGACATAATTATAGAACTCCTATTCAATTTAATTGTTTTTAAGTAACGATTCAAGAGCAGCAGTATTATTCTTATTTCGTACACTCCTACTTCCACTAGTAGAAGGGTTTGATTTATTGAGTGGCGAGCGCCCTCCTTGACGAGAAGCAGCCAGATTCGTAATCCTTCCACCCGGTAAATTTGTAGGATCGACTTCTCTTAAATCAATGTCTACTAACGCCCGCACAGGTGTTCCATCAGCTAAAAACATAGTGAAAGTGTAACTTAACCTAGTCATTACGCAATAAAAATACTCCATTCCTCCCCACGATAAAATATAAATAGGCGGACGCTTATTTTCTCCATCTGGAGCACTAACACCTTTTTTAATATTTTCAATAATATCTATCAAATTTTCTCCAGTAGAAGAACGACCCTTATTTTCATAAGTATCGAATACAAGTTTGTTCAGGGATAAACTATAAGGATCGATCCCAGAGAAATTAGCTTTAGGTAACAAGCCATGACCCCTAGCGCCTCTGTCATAATCCCAACTAGACGACCTAGTAAAACTCATTTCTGTTGGATTAAACATAAACTTAATATCCTTAGCAGAGGGATCTGATAATGGGTCACCAGATACAACCTTTAGTATTGCTTTTTCAAGTGCCATTTGAATTGTTCTCCTACAATCAAGTGAATTAGAATTTACCAAGGTATACGACCGCGACCAGAATAATAGCCATAACGTTCTTGTTCAACTTCTAACCTCTGCCGCAACCAGTAATAGATTTCATGAGCTAGTGTTTCAAAAAGTGTAGAAGAGCGATCGTCAACTCCGCTTGTTGGCAACAATGGTTGTTCTACAGTTTCTCTAGAAGGTTGTCCGCTCATTTGTAATTGGCTGGCTGTGACTTGTCCACCCTTTGCAAAGCTCTTAATTTCAGGTAATTGATGTGTAAAAAATCTGGACGATTTTGACTTGAGAGAATTAGCTAAATTTTGAGAAGTTAATTCTTCACCAATAGGTTTAGAAGAAGTAAAGCCAATAGAGTTTGTAGTAAGACTGTTTCCCTTAGCCAATTCTTCAATACTCGACCATTGAGAGGGTAAATCGGAGTCATGAGAAGATGAATCTTTAGGAGAAACTTGCTTTTTAAAAATTAAAGGGCTTAAAGAATAATGGGACATACTTTGATTCACCTCTACCATTTTGTTTTCTCTTGAATTTGATTTAAGAGAACTAAGCGTTGAAAGGTTTAGGTTTTCAGTCTTTAATTGCAAAGAAGACGAACCGAGAGAAACTAACATTTTAGGTAAGCCTAACTGGGTATTTTTTTGTTGTTTGAAAAAAGCCCGATTCTTTTCTGCTTCTTGTCTCCTGTCTTCTATCTCTCTTGATAAAGAAGAGGTTTGTAAATAGTTTGATATTGTATTACCATTGTTAATTTGCTTCAGCAAATTGAGGTTTTTTTGTGCGTCTTTGGCATTAACCACAAACTCACCAGGAGTAAGCATGGCAGGTACAGTATCTGAAGCTGCTATTTGCTGTTTATTTGGGCTGCTGAGGGCAACGACTTGTCCGCCAACAGCATAACCTTGAGGTGGTGGTAGACTATCGACAGTTAGATCTGGTAAATCTTGTCCTGTCTCTACAATTGGAGTATCAGCAGTTCTCTCGGTTCTATCTATTTCAACTGTGGGATTGACTGATTCGGTAGGAGTACTTTGAGCAGGTTGAATGCCCTGATTATTGAAATTAATATCTTGTGGAAATGAAATTTGAGCAGAATCGAGAGTTGGTTGCTGAGGAAATATTTTTGCCACAAACAAGTCTTGTTCGTTCTCAACGACTGTGTTAGACGTAGGAACTGGGTTTGATGTCGTAGGTTGTACGATCGCTGTCTGTACAATTGAAGTATCAGCAGTTCTCTCGGTTCTATCTATTTCAACTGTGGGATTGACTGACTCGTTAGGAGTACTTTGAGAAGATTGAATGCCCTGATTATTGAAATTAATGTCTTGTGGAAATGAAGTTTGAGCAGAATTGAGAGTTGGTTGCCGAACAGATGTTGTTGCCACAGGCGATGCTTGTTCGTTCTCAACGGCTGTGTCAGATGTGGAAATTGGATTTGGTATCGTAGGTTGTGCGATCGCTGTCTGTGCAATTGGAGTATCGGCAGTTCTCTCGGTTCTATCTATTTCAACTGTGGAATTGACTGACTCGATAGGAGTACTTTGAGCAGGTTGAATGCCCTGATTATTGAAATTAATATCTTGTGGAAATGAAATTTGAGCAGAATCGAGAGTTGGTTGCCGAACAGATGTTGTTGCCACAGGCGATGCTTGTTCGTTCTCAACGGCTGTGTCAGATGTGGAAATTGGATTTGGTATCGTAGGTTGTGCGAGCGCTGTCTGTACAATGGGAGTATCGGCAGTTCTCTCGGTTCTATCCGCGTCAACTGTGGGATTGACTGAGTTGTTAGGAGTACTTTGAGAAGGTTGAATGTCCTGATTATTGAAATTAATATCTTGTGGAAATGAAGTTTGAGCAGAATTGAGAGTTGGTTGCCGAACAGATGTTGTTGCCACAGGCGATGCTTGTTCGTTCTCAACGGCTGTGTCAGATGTGGAAATTGGATTTGGTATCGTAGGTTGTGCGAGCGCTGTCTGTACAAT
>NZ_JBFPMW010000008.1:93017-359068 GCF_045999855.1 Tolypothrix campylonemoides VB511288_2 | reverse complement strand
TGGATATTGGTTTGGATAAATATGGTGCAGGTGTAGGTAAGTATGTAACTTGGGGTTACCTACCTCACGAGTCAAAATACCAAAAACCAACAATAGAGGGACGAAATGCAGCCTTAATTATGAAGAGTGGGGTATATGATAGTTTTAATGATACCCATACTTCTACGGATTGTGGTGTTGTTAGAGAAAATACAACTCACTCTTGGTATGACGAAGGAACAGAAGACATTCACCCATTTAACCGCACAACCAAACCTATTAAAAAAAATATCAAAGATTTTCAAGGGAAATATTCTTGGTCCACAGCAGTACGTCATAAAGAATACGGACGGTTAGAAGCCGGAGCACTTGCACGCCAGTTAGTCGCAGGTGGCAAACATGGTGAATCTTGGCAGCATTATGACGGATTTATTCTTAATGTATTTAAGCAGTTGGGCGGTGCAAGTATTCATTTACGTCAACTCGCACGCGTTCATGAAATGGTCAAGTTGTATCGACAAGCAGAACACTGTCTGCGTGAGTTCCGGTTAAACGACCCTTGGTATATTAAACCTAAAGAAAAAGACGGACAGGGTTGGGGCGCAACAGAAGCAGCAAGAGGTGCTTTGTGTCACTGGCTACACATTGAAGGTGGTAAGATTAAAAATTACCAAATTATGGCTCCCAGTACCTGGAATATAGGACCTCGCGATGCTGAAGGGATACGCGGACCTATTGAAGAAGCTTTGGTTGGAACACCTATATTGGACTCAACCGATCCAGTAGAAGTTGGTCACGTAGCGCGATCGTTTGATTCTTGTCTTGTTTGTACCGTTCACGCTCACGACGCAAAAACGGGTCAAGAACTCGCACGTTTTCGGACAGCATAATTACAAAAAAAGGGAACAGGGAACACAGAGTTAAGAGTTCCTTGTCACCTCGAGCCGGTGGCTCCGCTTGGAAATACTTGATTGGGAGGCGGAGCCTTGCACTCTGCATTCTGTACCAGAGACTCGGAGCATGAGAATGGCTCTGCTAGATCCCCCACTTTTAAAACATCATCTAACCAATCAATGAACTGCGATAACGTGGGTAATTTCAGGACAAGATGTTTTTATTGCCTGTTCGATGCTTTGAGATAATGTGAGATTGGAAGCCGGACAATGACCGCAAGCTCCTATTAATTTTACTTCCACCGTGTCTGGTGGTTTAATAGCAACTAGTTGGACATCTCCATTATGGCTTTTTAACCCCGGACGGATTTGCTCAAGAGCTTCTTGAATGCGTTGTGATAAAGGTGGTACAGGGGGTTTTATCAGTTCGTGATACAGCAAGACTCCATATACGACTTCATCTTGAACCGCATTGCGTAGCGCTGCCATGGATTCTTGCTTAACACTTTTAATTAAACGTGTCAAAGCTTCTTTGTGTAAAGCTTCAATTGCTCGTTTTAAACCTGCGGCTACTCCTCTTTGGGTTTCATCCCATTCAGCAATAATTGCTTCAAATCTGCTGATTTCTGTAACTAATTCTTCAAGTGTTTCTTGAGTCATGTATACTTTCTTCTGGCTTCTTAATTGTTAACGGTTAACCGATCGCTAACAATTTCACTTACTGCATTTTGAAGTCTTTGAAGAGGAAAGGCATTATTATACCTGTCAGTAAGCTAGAGGCTGCAACTGCTACTAATAACGGTACTTTCACTAATACTAGTGAGACTAACACTAACGAACTTATAATACTTGCGAACGCGATTTGTTTGATAAAATAGATAGGATCGCGAAATAATTTTCCTTTGAAGAACAATTTAGCAGAAAACCATGCAATCTGAAACATTATGTCTCCTTTTAACAGTAATCAGTAACCAAATAATTACCTATTTGTCAATTCAGTAAAATCTTCAGTACAGCTAGCCCTACAATGACACCAGGAATAACACCTGCAGGGCCTAACAAACTGCCAAGTGTAGCAGAAAATTGATAACCAAATTCTTTGCCTGCTAACAGCATTCCACCAAGAGCGCCACCAACAAGAGATAGGAGAAGTCCTATGCAAAGTAACAAAAAATCTCCTATCAAGTTAACATCACCTGATATTAAACTAGAAAATAAATCTGTCATACTGCTTAATGCTTCTCTCAAACAATAAAGCTCTATTTTTTTAGAAATACCATAACAAAAATTTATTTAAAAGGTCTCATGAATACCTCATCTAAATTTCCTATAAGAAATTTTATTGACAAATATTTTTTTATTTTTAATTGATACAAAAGCTATGACAGTACGAAATGATGATTTAGACTCTTTCATCTCAGATGTTATACTGCTACTTAAGGTCAAACAAGAAGATGGAAATCCCACCAACTAATAAATCTGTCCATTTAGCATGCAGTAGAAAGCTACTGACACCTGTATAAATTCAAGATTTGAAACTATGCGATCGCAAAAACAACGCGATCGATAAGAGGTTTCAGTGCCTTGTCATAGTTTGATGAATTTTGGAGCGATCGTAAAGCATTATGCTGCAAAATAATTCATAATATAAAGATAAATGTTGGTCAGCAGCTACGGCTCTCAGGCAGTTTCGCTAAGTCTTGTTCTAAAAAATTTTTATAGGTAATGTGTCCGTACTTGGCATAATTTCCTCGCTGTTTGAGAGGCTTGGATCTTCAACGCCACTTCTCGACCCAAGCCTCTTTTTCATACATTCTTACTTACCAAACTGTTTTCGTTGAGACTCCACTGAACCAATCATTTCAGCCATGTATTGTCGGCAATAAAAATACACCACAGATGACTAACGTACTCTGGTTGCAAGGTGGTGCCTGTTCGGGCAACACCATATCATTTTTAAATGCTGAAGAACCTACAGTCTGCGATTTAATCGCTGATTTCGGCATTAAAGTCCTATGGCATCCATCTTTAGGTCTGGAACTAGGCGATCGCTTGCAGGCGCTTTTACGGGACTGTATTTCTGGAAAAATTCCTCTTGATATATTAGTCTTTGAAGGTAGTGTAGTCAATGCTCCCAACGGAACAGGTAACTGGAATCGGTTTGCCGAGCGTCCTATGAAAGATTGGCTGCTCGATTTATCAAAAGTTGCTAAATTTGTTGTAGCAGTAGGAGACTGCGCGACCTGGGGAGGAATACCAGCCACTGCTCCCAATCCCAGCCAATCGCAGGGATTGCAGTTTCTCAAACGGCAAAAGGGTGGTTTTTTAGGAACAGAATATCGATCTCAAGCAGGTCTTCCAGTCATTAATATCCCTGGATGTCCAGCTCATCCTGACTGGATTAGCCAAATATTAGTTGCGATCGCAACAGGGCGTTTGAGCGACATAACCCTTGACGAATTCAACCGCCCGCAAACATTTTTCAAAAGTTTTACACAAACAGGTTGTACCCGTAACGTCCATTTTGCCTATAAAGCATCAGTTGCAGAGTTTGGTCAGCGCAAAGGATGCTTGTTCTACGACTTAGGATGTCGCGGTCCCATGACTCATTCTTCATGTAACCGTATTTTATGGAACCGAGTCTCCTCCAAAACCCGTGCGGGAATGCCATGTTTGGGGTGTACCGAACCAGAATTCCCCTTCTACGACCTCGAACCAGGAACAGTGTTTAAGACACAAACCCTGATGGGAGTTCCTAAAGATATACCCCCAGGAATGAAAAGGCAAGACTATGCTTTTCTTACCGTTGTCGCTAAGAACATGGTACCTACCTGGGCAGAAGAAGATATTTTTACAGTTTAGTTAATGGCTAATGGTGAGACCAGCCCTGTAGGCGGGTTTCCCGCCGTAGGGGACTGGTGAGACCAGCCCTGCAGGCGGGTTTCCCGCCGTAGGGGACTGGCGAACCCGAAGGGCGAACCCGAAGGGCTAATGGCTAGTAAAAAACTGGCAATTAACTATTAGCAATTAGCTATTAGCAATTAGCTATTAGCAATTTATACAGGAGACAAAAATGACAATCCAAACATTAGATATTTCTCCCGTTGGGAGAGTTGAAGGCGATTTAGATGTTCGCGTAGATATAGAAGATGGGTATGTAGTTAACGCTTGGACTCATGCCGAACTTTTTCGCGGGTTTGAAATTATTCTCCGAGGTAAAGACCCCCAAGCAGGATTAATTGCAACTCCTCGTATTTGCGGTATTTGCGGTGGTTCTCACCTGACTTGTGCATCGTGGGCATTAGATACAGCATGGGGAACGGAAGTTCCACGCAATGCAATTTTGGCAAGGAATTTGGGTCAAATCGTTGAAACTATTCAAAGCATTCCTCGCTACTTTTACGGTTTGTTTGCGATCGATCTTACGCATAAAAAGTACCAGCAAAGTTCTTTTTACGAAGAAGCATGCAGGCGCTTTGCGGCGTTTACTGGCAAATCTTACGAACTCGGTGTCACAATTTCTGGCAAGCCAGTAGAAATTTATGCATTACTGGGAGGACAGTGGCCACATTCTAGCTACATGGTTCCTGGTGGTGTGATGTGCGCCCCTACCCTAACGGATATTACCCGTGCTTGGTCAATTCTTGAATATTTCCGCACCAATTGGTTGGAACCAGTATGGTTGGGTTGTTCTTTAGAACGTTACGAACAAATTAAAACCTATGAAGACTTCATGGTTTGGTTAGAAGAAAACCCAAATCATGCCAATTCTGACTTGGGTTTTTACTGGCGTATGGGTTTGGATATTGGTTTGGATAAATATGGTGCAGGTGTAGGTAAGTATGTAACTTGGGGATATTTACCTCATGAAGATAAGTACCAAAAGCCTACAATTGCCTCGCGTAATGCTGCCATGATTATGAAGAGTGGAGTGTATGACAGTTTTAGCGATACTCACACTCTCATGGATCATACCTTTGCTCGCGAAAATACCGCTCACGCCTGGTATGACGAAGGAACAGAAGATATTCATCCTTTCAATCGCGTAACTCAACCAATTGAGCAGAACGACAAAGACTTTGAAAATGCTTACTCTTGGTCAACTGCAGTCCGTCATCAAGACTATGGGCGTTTGGAAGCTGGAGCACTTGCCCGTCAGTTAGTAGCAGGTGGCACACATGGGGAATCTTGGCAGCATTACGATGGATTTATCTTGAGTGCATTCAAAGCAATGGGTGGAGCAAGTACTCACCTACGTCAGCTTGCACGAGTGCATGAAATTGTCAAGTTGTACCGACAAGCAGAACATTGCTTGCGTGAGTTCCGATTAAATGACCCTTGGTATATTAAACCCACGGAGAAAGACGGACGCGGTTGGGGTGCAACAGAAGCAGCACGGGGTTCTCTATGCCATTGGGTGGAATTAGAAAATGGCAAGATAAAAAACTACCAAGTGATTGCTCCCACAACTTGGAACGTAGGACCGAGAGATGCTCAAGGGGTACGCGGACCTATTGAAGAAGCTTTGATTGGAACGCCTATTGTGGATTCTAGCGATCCTATTGAAGTTGGACACGTAGCGCGATCGTTTGACTCTTGTCTCGTTTGTACCGTTCATGCTCATGATGCAAAAACGGGTCAAGAACTCGCACGTTTTCGGACAGCATAAATAATCTCACGCAAAGTTGTCCTTAGCGCCTTGGTGACTTTGCGTGAGATTCTCTTCCTTACACTTACATTGGTGAACCCGTGACAGAACCAACATTACACAAGTATCTTTTACACCTGAATGATGAAGCACTGCAAGAATTTACCCAATGGTGTATCTTAGAACAAGCAATAGCAGCAGGATATGAATTTACTCCCGATTTACAAAAGTTAGAAAATCTTTCCCCACAAGACTTTATTCAAGAACTTATCAGTCAATTTTTAGAGGTCACAAGGAACTCAATAGAAGGTGGTTTAGCTATTCTCTTAGCAGGAAAACAAGCTGACCAACATGCTTTACCGGGGGTGGGAACTTTAGTTGAGTTTATTTCGTTATACGTCCTGTATTTAGTTCCAAAAGGAAAGAACAACACTTTACCTCCAGACGAGAAATTAGCTGAAGCATTGAAAGAGCAATTGGCAAAGTTGTATGAGATCGGTCATAAAAATGGTGTAGATATTAAAGCGCTTCCACAAATTTAGGAAATCCCTAGGGAGCATCCCAATGTGGGAAAAAGACGTTTGCGATTTCAATCGCAGCTACACAGGCGCTCGTCCTTAAGACAAGGACTTCTTATTAAGTCCACCTACGTGGACTTTGTTTGTATAGACGCGATTTTAATCGCCCGATGTTTTTTCCAAATGGGGATGCTCCCTTTGTATACCCTCTGAATAGAATTCGGAGAGCAATAGTACATCGATTGAAAATCAATTATAAAATTTCTATAGGTCGGCATTCAGCTATATCATTCTCAATCAAAAATTATTAATTTCTTTCAACAAAATATCTCCTAACACTTGCCAGGTTTTGGGACCAACAATACCATCAACATTTAGACCAACTTTTTCCTGAAAACGCATGACAGCTTGTCGTGTTGTCTCGTCAAAATTTCCAGATAATGCATGGGAGGGCAATTCTTTTAGAACTACTAAAAGCTCTTGCACCAATGTGACACCGTAGTAAATTCCCTCATTGTCACTATCACCTTTTCGCAAGGTTAGCATTATTGTTTCCTCGGTTGAAACCATTCCATTTACTTCTTTTATTCTTTAATTAGAAATAATTGATTGTGTGCTTCTTCATACTTGTGAATCATGAGTACAAAGTTAGTTTGGATCTCATTGACAAATACAAAACTTAAATTTACTCAATCTGCTATATTTTGTCCCTAGTCTTGGGTTGAGGTTTTACCTATCCCTTGGGTGAGGTTATTACCTGTACTTTTGGCTAAGTTCCTACTGAAAGAGGACTGGAGATTTGTTAAGACAGGTTCAATAATGTACCTGGTATTCAAAACTTGCTATATTGATAATCGTTCCAAAAAATATCCCTTGAGCGATCGCTAAATTCCCAATTGGCAATCCATTCTTTGTTAACTACATTATTTTATTTAAAATTTCAATCATTTTTATTTATCGTTTTAATAAAAAAACAAAATTGATTTTATTTATAATGGTTTTTAGACTGAAATTAATTAGAGAAACTGATTTAACAAAAACAATTATGAGCAAGATACTCACTCCAACAAGTGAAAGCGAGCAACCAGTCACTTCAAACACGCTAAAAAAAGGTAAAACTCATCTTTCCTGTATGGAACTTGTTATCAAACACATACGTTCTAGACCATACACAAGTGCTTTGTTAGTGAAAGATATCAATTTGTACGGCTCAGCGGCTGTTAGCAGATGTTTAAAAAAGCTCAAAGATGAAGGTTTGATAGATCGTATATGGGATCAAAGAAAAATGTGCTTTGTTTATTACAATGTCAAGCTTTGATAGTGTTATAGTAGAGCTACATTTGACGTATTCCTAGCAAAAGTCCTGTTGAGGTTCCCATTCAAAATATCCCTCAACAGTCATTTTTGGCTGTTAGAAGCGGCTAGCTATCATACCAAGATTTTTTAAGCTTGCTCTGATTGTAGCCAATGGCTAGCGTATATTGTTGGTAGTGCCGACCCACTTCATGGCAAACGCTCGGTACAAGCTAAATGTTAATTTAGTACTGTTTAATGTTTACCATTATAGGTTGTGGAAATCTTAATCGTAGCGATGATGCTGTAGGCGTAATCATTGCTCAAAAGTTACAGCAATATCTTATCCAACATCCCCATCCTCAAGTGAGAGTTTATGATTGCGGTACAGCAGGGATGGAAGTGATGTTTCAAGCAAGAGGTAGCAAAAAATTAATGATTCTGGATGCTAGCTCCACGGGTTCCGAACCGGGAGCTATTTTTAAAGTTCCAGGAGAAGAACTCGAAGCGTTACCAGAACCGAGCTATAACTTACATGATTTTCGTTGGGACAATGCACTGGCTGCGGGTAGGAAAATTTTCAAAGAAGACTTTCCTGAAGAAGTCACAGTTTATTTAATAGAAGCAGAAAATCTGGATTTTGGTTTTGAGTTAAGTTCTACAGTCAAATCTTCTGCTGAAGTAGTTTTTCAAGAAATTATTTCTATAATTCAGCGATCGCAGTAAAACTTTTAGGAACATTCACGCCACAGTTTTCCGAAACGGCGTAAGGAGTCAATGACTTGGCACAATCGGTCAATTCAAACACCATTAGAAAGCATACCTTGGAACTGTAAGTCAAAACGCTTTGTATTAAAAAATAAAGGGAGTTATGATGAATCGCTTACAGTTTGTCAGAACCACAGGCGCTTTGTTTATTCTTTTCTCCGTTTCAATTAATGTGCCTTTCTGGTTGCTAACTCAAAACTTTGAGTATGACGATATCCTACGCAAACCTACTGACTACGTTTTAACTCAGTTTCATGCAGGTGGAACCGAACTGATTTTAACGTGGTTTTTCTTTGCCGCGATCGCATTGTTATTCATCCCTGCTTGTACCCTTCTCCAAAAAGTGTTGCAGTGCGAAGATACGCCATACCTAACGACCGCTACCCTAATGGGGGCTATTTCCAGCGTGCTACAGTCAATTGGGCTAATGCGTTGGGTGTTTGTTATTCCCTTGTTAGCTAAATTATATGTCGATCCATCTGCAAGTGACACAACCCGTGCAGCAGTTGTTGTCGTTTACCAAGCGGTTCATCAATATGGCGGTGTGGTTATTGGCGAGCATCTAGGACAAATACTGCTAGTCGGTTGGACATTAGGCGTTAGTATGGCAATGTTGCGATCGCCCCTGTTCAAGCGTTGGGTTGGTTGGATGGGAATCATGACAGTTCCCTTATGGATTCTAGGACAAAGCGAGATGTTTGCTACAATAATCTCCTCAACACCTGTATTAGAAACAGCTTCAATCGGATTCATGCTTTGGGAAGTTTGGCTCATCGTGGTAGGAGTTTCTTTACTACGAGTTAATAAACGCCGATTGGCTGTCGAAAAGTCTAGTCTTGAAAACGATCGAGTTTCTACAACTTTAAACAAGCAGTACAGTACCTCAAACCTCTCATCAAATAGAGCTAGCTAGTAAGCTGTTGTGCTTATAGTTCTTAAGCTTCCTCTCTCAACGGGAGAGAGGACTACCTCCTTCAGCCAGCCACGCAAGACCGAGCCTCGTAAGCTGCATTCCCAGGCTGAGCCTGGGAACGAGAGAAAGCTCCTCCCTCTCCCAGTGGGAGAGGGGGTTGGGGGTGAGGGAGTTCTTCCTTCAGTCATGGGAAGCGGAGTCCAAGCACGAGAAAGGAAGAGAATTTGTAGTACCCATCACATAAGAAATCCTTGCTTAAGATAGATGCTAAGTTACTTCTTAAAGAGATATATCAAGCTATATGAAGAATTTAAGCTAAAAATTCTTTTTTTTGAGGATATCAGCTCCATTGGTGCATTTTTTACCGCTATCCCTCTCAAAGTAACTTATAAAGGTATGTATAAAAAGATGCATTGGACAACTAAAAGTGCGGCTCTAATTGCGTTAGGCGTGGCGAGTGTAGCCGTAGCTCCCAAATTGATTTCTGCTCCAGTTTCCGCACAGGTCAGTGCTCCTACTGTCGCTCAGAACACGAACTTCCCTGATGTTAGCTCGAATTACTGGGCGCAACCGTTTATTCAAGCCCTAGCAGCAAGAGAAATCATTGTTGGCTTTCCTGACGGTACCTACAGACCCGATCAGCCAGTCACTCGTGCTGAATTCGCTGCGATGATTCAAAAAGCTTTCAACCAGAACCAAGTCCGACAGTTAGCCCAGGGCGGTTTTAGAGACGTTCCTTCTGGTTATTGGGGAGCTTCTGCAATTCGGGAAGCATATGAAACTGGATTTATGTCAGGCTACCCAGGAAATTTGTTTTTGCCAAACGAGCGAATTCCTAAAGTACAGGCAATTGTATCCCTCGCAAGCGGTCTGGGTTTAACCGGAAGCAGTACTTCAACAGAGCAGATTCTCACAACTTACTATACAGATGCCAGCACTATTCCAAGTTATGCCGTAAGTAGTGTCGCAAGTGCAACACAAGCTAATCTTGTCGTCAACTATCCAAATATAAATGTACTCAATCCCCTTGTAGCCTTAACACGTGCGGAAGCCGCAGCACATTTATATCAAGCTTTGGTTAGATTGGGACAGTTACAACCTATTCCTGGCAATGTAGCAGCTGCTAGTTATATTGTGGGTAGGACAGCTGGTGATAGCACGGCAAACAACCAAGATATTGTGTCCCTGGCTGGGGCGAGTGGTTCTTTT
The DNA here is from genome assembly GCF_045999855.1 of Tolypothrix campylonemoides VB511288_2. Taxonomy (NCBI): domain Bacteria; kingdom Bacillati; phylum Cyanobacteriota; class Cyanophyceae; order Nostocales; family Tolypothrichaceae; genus Tolypothrix; species Tolypothrix campylonemoides. The sequence continues at coordinate 348,847 of NZ_JBFPMW010000008.1, read as the reverse complement.
ACGGTTCTGACTTCTTTATTAAAGTCAGCAGGTTTAGCCGATACTTTACAACAACAGGGTCCTTACACTGTTTTTGCTCCAACAGATGAGGCATTTGCCGCTGTGCCTCAATCCACTTTACAACAGTTACAACAGCCAGAAAACAGAGAAACACTCATCAAAATTTTGAGATACCACGTGGTTCCTAGGGCGATCGCAACCAGCGAACTTAAGAGTGGAAATATAGAAACCGCCGAAGGTCAAACTCTCAATCTCAAAGTTAATTCCACTACCAATCAAATCACAGTCAACAACGCCAGTGTTATTCAGTCCGGCGTTCAAGCAAGCAACGGTGTTATTTATCCTATCAACCAAGTTCTCATTCCATCTGGTTTGAGTCTAAATCAAAAGCCACGGAATGGAGGAGATAATATTACGCCAGGAAGAGCAACTCGCGGTGTCTCTAGCTACATTGGAGTTGGTGGGAATATTGGTTTGGGTGGTGATTCAGCCCTTGCTGAAGGTAACTTTGCAGTTGTCAGCAAAATTGGACTGACACGATTCATCTCTGTCAGACCATCGGTAGTTATTGGAGATGACACTGTTGTTTTAGTTCCTATTTCCTTCGACTTTGCCCAGCGCTCCACAAATGCTCTCAACAACACTTTTGGTATAGCTCCTTACATAGGAGCTGGTGTTGCTATTGAAACTAGCGATGACGCTGATGTTGGCTTCCTCCTCTCTGGGGGTGTGGACGTACCATTAGGTCGTCGATTTACGTTAACGGGTGCTGTCAATGCAGCTTTTCTGGATGATACTGATGTAGGGCTTGTACTGGGAGTTGGTTTCAATTTCTGATCGGGTTAGTTGTTAGTTGTTGGTTGTTGGTTTTTGATAGCTACTAACCACTAACCACTAACCAGCAACTACTAACTATGCCCTATTCCGATAAACAGACAGTTCGTCAACTCTCATTTCAAAAGGCATTCCCTGTCCTTTTGGCGGACAAACGCGAATTTTAGCACTGCTAACAACTTTGTGCAGTAATTCTGCCATATTTGTTAACTGTTGCAAAATCCGCCAATTTGTGATTTGGTCGGTACATTCAATAACTAAAGTCAAACCAGTTGCCTGAGAGGTGACATACCACCTACAAGCTGCTAATAAATCTTGGATGTTGCGATCGCATCCTTCATAAAAATATCTACTAATAGAATATTCAAGCTGCTGTCGTAAAATAATATCTGCTGATGTTACTTGAACGGGATGTGAATCTTCCTCATGCCAGAAATGCTTTCTCTTCATCTTCCTCATTCCTTGATTGTTTCATCTATTGACCAATTACCAACGTGTAGAGAATATCTTTCTTTGTTTCTAGAAAATCGCTAGTTTCGTCATCATAGAAAGCGCCAATACCACTACACTGAATTCCCCAATAATTGCTAAATAAATATACCCTTTGCCCTAAAAAACCTGCAATTTGCATTGCAGTTTGATAGTTGCTGTAATTAGATACAAGAAACAATGTTACAGCACTATGTTTGACAAGAGATTGGTTTACGCACAAGTATCCTACCTTGTCACTAAAATCACCTATTTTTATCTGGCGATTTCGGTAGTACAAACCGGGGGATATTCCTTCAACTCTGTTAACAACAGAATAAATTTCTATCTCCTCAAAACTTTCTGTTGGTATTGCTTTTTCCACTTCTTGCAAAATACTACAGAAAACGCTTGCAGAGATAGATCCTTTAAGAAAACGTCGGCTAGAACGCCTGTTCCAAACAGTTTGGAAAAACTTTTCCTTGTCAAAGCTGAACTGCGGGTATTCCAGTTGCTTTTGGGGACTTGCCTGCGAAGCAGTTTCTATATAGCCATCTTCAATAAATTTACTGGCTTCAAAATAATCAGTTCCGCAGACAAAAGGAACTTTTAGCCTGAGGTGTCTGACCTTTTTTGCTTGGAACTCACCAGAAATGGCACAAGCTGTAATAAACTCTTTATTCTCAAAGCCTAAGTCTAAATTGAGAGCGAGTTTATCAAAATCAAAAATAAGTTGGATATCTTTGTTGTGAAAGTAAGCTGAGGCTGCGATAGCACCTAAATGATGACCGCTATCTAAAAAGCAGTACCTCACACCTCTGTCTTGATATTTCCAACTAGACCTATAATAAACGCAACTGATTAAAAAAATGAATCCATTGATACTATTATTTGGTGAAATATAACTTTCTAATCCATCATCAATCAACTCATAAATAAGAGTTAGACAATGATTGGCAACTTCAAGATGGTAGATACCGTCAATTATTCCTTCAATTCCCCGTATCTGGACATAAATCTCGGTAGGATAAAGAGCGCCAGCTGATGGATTAACTCGCAACTTGTATGGGGTATCTTGATAATTTTTCTCAAAAGTTATAGCACTTGTTAGCCAAATAAATGAATGAATTGGATTGTTGGTATCTAGTTTCAACCGCCTGTAAAACTTTGGATAACGTTTAAACTGAGAAGGTTGGGTAGATGCATCCACATAGTTTGGATTTGTCAGCACCGAAACATATGAGTGTTTTGTAGCGTCGTGGTAATTCTTACCTACTCTTTTGCTGGCTGGCATTTTTCAAAATTCTTAAAACGTCTACATTACTAGCAAAATCGATTGCTTTATAATCATCCAAATTCTTTAGATCTAGATCTGGATTGTGTGTCAAAAGCAACTTGACAACTTCTGTCTTTCCGGATGATGCTGCATACATTAAGACAGTTGCACCGTTATCGTTTTGATTGTTAATATCAATTTTTACAGATAGCAACAACTCAATTAATTGATAGCGATCGCCAAAACAAGCAAACCACAGAGCATTATTTCCATCATTGTTTCTAGAATTTACATCTGCACCTGCTTCTATCAATTCCTTAACAACTGATTCAACACCTTCTCTAGTTGCTTTCATTAAAGCTGTATCACCATTTTCACCACGACTATCTAAATTCTGAGTGCTGTAGCCTTTTACCATCATCCATTGACGAGTTGTTTCACTTAAAGAAGACTGCATACTCATTTTTGATTTTTTGACTTCCAATCGTGCTTATTTCATATTTTTACATAAATTCTAAAATTTTATTTTTTGGAAAAATATTATATTTGAAAAGTTTCTCAATTAATTATGTAATATGTCTAACTTATAAAAGAAGTATTTACTATCTTAAAGAAACCAATCTGAGATAAGTCTAATACTTCAAAATTCATTCTACAGATAGAAAACCGACCTACTCCATAGATAGAAGATTGAAACAACAATAACAGATAAGTTTTCATCAGAAAGCCAACACCTACTGGATGGTAAGAACTATGCACAATCAGACACAATTCATCAAAAATTTTGTTGGCAGCTTTCTGGGAGTCGCTGGCATAAGTGCTGTGATTGCTTTTCCTACCATAGGACAAGCCAACATCAACCCTGGTTCTTCTGAAAACTCCGAGCATTCTATCCTTGCTCAGAAGACTCCAGGTACAGCAAACCCTGCTCCTGGCTCTACAAATCGTACTGGTTCGCCAGCTAACATAGACCAAGAATTTGTGACTCAGGCAGGGCAAAGTGACCAGTTTGAGATCCAGACAAGTCAACTAGCTCTTCAACGTGCAAAAAGCCCTGAGGTGAAAAAATATGCACAACAGATGATTAACGAGCATAAAAATTCCACCCAACAATTGAGAAAAATATCTCAACAGAAGGGTTACAAACTACCAACATCTGTAGGTGATGCAAATAGATCCTTATTGACGCAAGTTACAAATGCGACTGGTACAAATTTTGACCAAGCATACATGCAAGCACAGGTGGCAGCTCACAGGAAAACTTTAGCGAATTACCAAAACTACATTAGCAATGGGACAGACGCTGAGCTAAAAGCCTTTGCTAATAAAATTGCGCCAGTTGTTGCCAATCACCTCAATATGGCACAGAGCATGGTAGGAAACTCAGGTGATTCTGGTTCCAGTTCCGGAACTTCTCCTAGCGGTAATACACCCGGTACAACTAGACCTACTACGAACACTCCAAACACGGGAACTCCAGGTACGGGAACGACTCGTCCGGCACCAAATCCAGAGCGTTAAGAGGTTAAGGGGTTAGGGAATAGGGTATGTTTTCCTACTCCCAACCTTTTACTTTTTCCGAGCAACAATCTGAAAAAGATGCCAATATTTATCTTCTCCAAGAGCCGTTTTTCCAGGGTGTTCTTCTTCATCAAGTATCTCTATTTCAAAAGGTTGCAGTAACGCTTCCACTTGTAGGCGCGTATGATAACTAATGGTTGGAAAAACAGCCCAAGAGTCGCGATCGCCAAACAATTGTCCGCAAAATCTCCCTCTCGATCTTAAGGATGAAGTTATTTTGTCCCATAACTGAGGGAAATGTTCCGGCGAACAAAACGGCAGTGAAAAACTAGCGTTTACCATATCTACAGACTCTGGTAAAGTCACATATTCAAAGCGACTTATGAGAGTTTCTAAGAGTTGGTGATTGATATCCGGACGGTTCAACAGTCTTGTTATGGCTTCCGCTTGACCATCAACAGCTAAAACTCGCCAACCCCGACGCAACAGTTCCACTGTATCTCTTCCTTCCCCACAACCCAGATCGACTGCAAATTGTGATGCTCGTGTATGTGTTGTGCTATTTTCAAAGCTTTCCAATTCAAAATTTGCAAGGGCTGTCAGTAAGGTGTCTCGGGGAGAACGACCCACAACAGCATCATAATAAGCAGACCACCGATGCTCAAAAACTTCTGGAGAGCGATCGTTGTTTGAGCTTAACATAAGCAATTTAGAATCCCTATAAATAAAGCTGAAATTTTAATTGTATAAATATTTCTATACCCGAACCAAAAATGCTATTAGCAAGCAAATTATACCAGCTTTCCAATACTTAGGTTGTCAATGGGAAAAGTTTCGTAATTGAGTCATGAAGCTCCACGACTAGCTGGATTTTAAGTAAAATTACAGAAAGACATTATTAGTTATTCTAGTAAATTTACGGAAGACCGCGATCGTGGTAGAGAGTTAGTATTAATTTGTTAGAATAAAAAAAATAAAAATACAGTATAAAAGTTAGCGATCGCCACGCTATCAAAGAAAAGTTTTCCTATCTTGGATGTGAGATGAGCATTTAGACAAAGGCGTAAGGAAAAAGGTAGTTATTATACCTTTTTCCTTCTTCCTTTTTATACTCTTTTCATCAGTCACTAGTTACTAAAAACTCTCCCACCCTGTTGTTGAGATCCAGAGTGGGAGAGCCGCAAGTGTGAGATCTATACCAAGTAAGGTTCTTGGTGAGTCTTAATTGTGCAGTTAGAACGTGGGTAGGTTACACAAAGCAGAGCAAACCCTTGTCCTACTTGCTCGTCATCCAAGAATGTTTGATCGGATTGGTCGATTTCACCTTCAACCACTTTTCCAACGCAGCTAGAGCAAGCACCTGAGTGACAAGAGAAAGGCAAATCAATACCTTGTTCTCCTGCTGCGTCTAGGATAGTAGTTTCTTCATCGACTTCAATTGTGGTATCAAGATTTTCCTTCTTGTTGATCAGTCTAACTTGATAAGTAGCCATTTTCCAAATCCTCGCACACTCGGTACACAATGGTTTTATGGCTTCAAGGGTGTTTGCCAATTCATAATTTATAATTCATAATTCATAAATTACGAATTATTTACAGGGTGTACCTGCGGATGAGCAGTCAACTGTTTTAAAAGACTTTCCACAACCGCAAGTTTCTGTGGCATTGGGGTTGATAAATTTAAAGCCGCTTTCCATCACCCCATCCACAAAATCAACAATCATGCCTTCCAACAGCGGCGCACTATTGGCATCAACGTAAATCAGCACTTTACCTTCTTGGCTGACTACATCATCTGGTTGTGGCTTACTAGTAATTTCCATTGCATACTCATAGCCACTGCAACCGCCATCTTTGACAGAGATGCGGATACCTTTAGTTGGTGTAGTTGTTTCTGGGTTGGACCCTCGCAGTAATGCTCGCAGGTGAAATTCTGCTTTTTCTGTTAAAGTCACAGTCATTGAATATTCTCCTTAATTGCTAGTTGCTAATTGCTAATTGCTAATTGCTAATTGCTAATTGCTAATTGCTAATAGTTATTAGCTGTTAGCCATTAGCTGTTAGCCCTCCCTTATATCTCAGGAGCGGAGACGCTTTGCGATGCGAAGCTATGCCCGCAAGGGCTATATGCAAGTTGCCAGGGTGCAGGAAACCCGCTTACAGCACTGGTCTCACTGCCTGCTTTTTCTGGACTCACCATTAGCCATTAGCTATTAGCCCTTCGGGTTCGCCAGTTCCCTACGGCGGGAAACCCGCCTGCAGGACTGGACTCACCATTAGCCATTAGCCATTAGCCATTAGCTATTAGCCATTAGCCATTAGCCCTTCGGGTTCGCCAGTTCCCTACGGCGGGAAACCCGCCTGCAGGACTGGACTCACCATTAGCCATTAGCTATTAGCCATTAACGATCCGCCATTAATGTTTCCATCGGCGTAGATTGTGAGTATCGCCAAGGAGCATTGTTACCACAGACCGGACAAGAGCGATCGCGATAAGAACGACGTTTGGCAAACTCCATTCGAGACAAGTCTATGGTCAGCAATTGCGATAACAGAGGTTGACTTAACCCAGTGATCAACTTGATGGCTTCCAACGCACTTAAACAAGCTAGCGTGCCAGAAACAGCACCCAGAACTGAAAAACCGCGTCTATCCCAATCAGGCTTTTCAGGGAACAAGCAAGACAAGCAAGGAGTCACACCGGGAATAATCGTTGTAAGATATGCCTCCATTCCATCCATTGCTGCTTCCACCATAGGCTTACGCCAGCGCACGCAAGCTTCATTTAGCAGATCGCGCTCTGTAAAGTTATGAGCGCAATCAAGAGCCATATCAGCTGATTGTACTAAGGAATCCACATTTTCCGGAGTGATATATTCATGCACTGCTTCTATAACAACATCAGGATTGATAGCTTCTAGAGTTTCTTTTGCTTTGAATACTCTTGGCTTACCTACCCAATCATGAGTCATAAGAACTTGACGATTCATGTCGTCAAGTCGCAGGTCACCACCACGAACAAGAATCAGCCGCCCAACGCCAGCTACCGCAAGGTATAGCGCCGCTGTACCGCCCAATCCTCCTACACCGGTAACTAGAACTGTCGCTGACTTGAGGCGCTTCTGTGCTGTTTCTCCAAAATTAGGAAGCATCATTTGGCGACGATAGCGTTCTAATTCGGTAGGCGTTAGGTTTATCACTTTTTACCTCCTAATCAGAAGTGATTTCTGTCAGCGTAACTACATTTTTGGGCTTCTCATTAAACACTTTGAACAGCTTTTGTTCTTGGGGTGTTGAAGCGAGAAATACCTGATAAGCTTGTTGTAGCGCCTCACAATATTTACTTAACCGTTCCAGATCGCTGAGGTCAGTATAATTATTATCAATTTCCCCAATCAATTGAGAAAACTTTTTCAAAATATGCAGGCGATTGACATTAACAACCTTTTGATCGTAAGGCAGTCCAAAAAAGTCAAAATATTCCTCTGCTTGTACAATTTCTTTGAATTTACTATAATCCCAGGTCATTGTCCCTGCTCCAGTTTTTTTAGCTGTTGCTTGAGTTCATCTAATTGATGAAAAATTTCATAAGTAGCGGCTGCAACATCCATCAGTTGTTGGTAATCTGTAGGCAAACCTTCAGCTAGATCGTGCAAGTCCATTTTCATTTGACCTGCTTTACTATTGAGCCGTTTTATTTGAGTTTTTAAATCCTCAATACTAGTTGTTTCACTACCAGTTTGGGCCATCGGCATCTCCCGTAATATTGGATTTTGAAACGCACCCTCAACGCTGATATTTTTCTTGATTATCTGCGTACAGTCGTGTTAAGGGTGCGGTTGCTATTTTTGTAACAGATATAACGAATGATTTATCTGTCTCCTTAAAAGATATCTCATCCATCAATCTTGTTATGTTATTCGTTGTCAAAATCCCAAAAATTAACTCTTTAGATTTTGCTGACCTCAGGGTAACTTTTTGCTAGTTCAACTCCTTTTTGAACTAATTTTTCACCCTCTTCTGACAATTTTTCTAAGGAGTCAAACCCAAAACGGTGAGCGTCTCTTAAAGTTTTAACAACTAATAAAAGACGACCGGAAAAGACTAAAGCCCAGCCAAAACCTTCATGGCTTAAATCAACGACTACTTGAGATAGCAAACCTGTTTCTTGTTCAATACAAGCAGCTACAGCACGGTAAAATACCATAATCCGTGACACAGTCATCGGTTCAACCTCACCCTCAACAGGTATTTCCCGTTTCTTTTGTTTGCTAACAACATAAGGTTTCAGCAATAAGTCATCTGACCAATTGCGAAAAGTGCCATAACTGTCTTGACCTCGAATTTGCTGCACTATTGCCTTAAGAAAAGGTGAGTTTAAAATATCGGCTGCAGCCGTTCCGTTGACGCTATTAGATACACTCATACAGCAGCTTCCTCTTCTAATTCATTCTCAAAACTTTGGGGATTTTCCTGTAGCGCTTTACGCAACCAAGGTGGCGGGCTTCCGTTTAAAGTTTGTACTAAATTGTTCAAAACATCAGCGATCGCATCTTCTTCAGAACGTGCTTTGACTGGAGTCACACCTTTTTTGATTAACTTAGCAGCAGCAGTAGCACCAATCGCAGCAACGTAAACAAGTTTGCACTCAACTAATGCATCAATTTTTGGCCCGAGTTTATCTTCATTGCCATCTTGTTTGAGATTACCATCAAACTTAAGAGTTTCCAGAAACTCATATCCATCTTTTGAGACTTCATACACATCAATCTCTTTTGACCAGCCAAAATGAGCATTAATATGTATTCTGTCACTAGTTGTGAAAGCAACTTTCATCCTTGTTCTCCTCTCATCATATTAGCTAATAGCTAATAGCTAATAGCTAATTGTTAATAGCTAATTTAGTTTTTATTAGCCATTAGCCATCAGCCATCAGTCATCAGCCATTAGCCATTAGCCATCAGCCATTAGCCATTAGCCATTAGCCATTAGCCATTAGCCATTAGCCATTAGCCATTAGCAAGTTACTAACTCTCTCAACTGGTGAGCTTTGGCTTCTTCCTCTTCCATAAAGATATTGGCCAGATCGAACAGAATCTCGAGAGTACCTCGGTAACCTACTTTTGTATACAAACCGTTACCCAAACGGTCAAAAATGGGAATACCTTGACGGTAAATAGGAACGCCCAAACGCTTTGCGATCGCAACACTATGAGAATTTCCAATTAGCAAATCGGAACCAACAGCCAGTTGCTCAAAATCTTCTAAATCGCCTACAGTCACGCTATTTATAGGAAGTTTTTCCAACAGAGGAGAACGAGTTGTTGTCACTGCTGCGTGAATTTCAGCACCCATGGATTGTAAAAAATAAACTGTTGAACCGAGTAAATCCGGTTCTAGTGCTAGAGACACTCGCTTGCAACCAAAGAAAAAATGAGTATCTAACATAGCATCTTGTAACTGACGGCGTTGGCGGCGGTATTTTTCTGGTACCGCAGTCCCACTCACATCTGACAATGCTTGTAAGAAGTTATCAACTGGTTCTAATCCCGTCAGTTCGCCAAAAACTTCATAGGGAATGTTAAAGCGATCGTGCAGAATTTTTGCTGCACCCCGCATACTTTCACCTAAAGCTAAAGTGAATGCAGAATTACCAATTTCTCTCAATTCTGCTAAACTTGTACCCTTAGCTGTAATTGCACTATAAGAATCTTCCAAATGACCATCCAAAGATGCAGCCAGATCCGGTACAACAATGGGTTGCAGTCCAAAAGCAGCGACAATCTCTTTGATCTCCTCAACATCCCCAGGAGTAAAAGCAGAACTTGGCAGAATTGCAATTTGCATGGGATGGGGATTTTGCTCATCACTTTTTTGAGCCAGTTCTCGGACAATGCTCTCTACAGCAGCAGCATATCCATCTTGCAAAGAACCTTTAAAATCTGGAGAGGAGACCAAGACAACTGGTAAGCTATCTAACTCTGGGTGACGTTTGCGAATACCCCTAAGAATGTGGGGCATGTCATCCCCTCTGGTTTCCGTCAGTGCAGTCGTACACAAACCAATGACATCTGGCTTCAATCTTTCTGCTAGAGTCAAAATAGCTTGTTCAACATTTTCCTCTCCACCCAGTATCGTGCTGACTTCCGACATTGCTGTCGTTGACAGGGGAATTGTTTCAGAAAAATGCTTCACCAATAAAGACTTAGCAAAAGCAGTACAGCCTTGAGAACCGTGGAATAGTGGTATCATCCCCTTCAAGCCCAACAAAGCTAGAGCAGCACCCAAAGGTTGGCTGAGTTTCAAAGGATTTACTGCAACTGACGAATTGGTAACAGTCACGATCGCCATTTTAGATGACCTCCTTTAAAGAAGAGGGGGAGACAAGGGGAAGGGGAGAAGGGGGGATAACAGAGGAAGAAATTTCTCCCTCTCCTGTTTTTTCCCAAGGTGCAGGCTTACGGACTTGTTCCCACACAGGGCTATAAACGGCTTCATACAATTCTCTTGCCATTTCTAACATTCCTGTATAGCCAGCATAAGGGTGATGGCGTTCTTGGTTGATATGTAGAAAAGGAATTCGAGCTTTTAAGGCGGTGTACTGATTTCGTCCCCCAGCAATTAACATATCAGCTTTAGTTTCTTTAATAATTCGCAAGAGTTCTTTGGGACTTTCTTGTTCCAACATGATGCCATCTTGACCCAACAACTTTTTGATGCGGGCTTTGTCTTCTTCCGTGCTTTTTCTGGTACTTGTAGCGACAACTTCCATTCCCAAGTCTTTAGCTGCAGAAATGATAGACCAACTCTTAACGCCTCCGGTGTAGAGAACGATACGCTTTCCTTTTAATTTCTCACGATAGGGAGCCAGTGCTACATCAAGAGCAGCTGTTTCTTCTGCAATCAGCTTTTCAGTACGCTCTTGTAAATCCGCATCGCCTATCTTTGCAGCAATATTCCGCAGACAGCGGTTCATATCTTCTACACCATAGAATGATTCTTCCGTGTAGGGGATGCCATAGCGCTCTGCCATTTTTGTTGCCATATTGAGCAGCGCTTTGGAGCAAATCATCACGTTGAGTTTAGCTCGGTGAGCGTAACAAATTTCTTGATACCGAGCATCACCTGTAATTTTTGATAAGACTCTGATACCTAATTTTTGAAAAAGTGGCAAAACACTCCACATTTCGCCTGCAACATTATATTCGCCAATAAGATTAATGTCATAAGGTGTAGTATACTCTGGCTCAAATGAACGCTTTTTACCACATATAAATGGGATCGCCTACAAAATACCCTATAATGTACTCCGGCATAACATTAGCTAAAATCCACGCAACAAAAAGACTTCACCGATTGCATTGCTTGCGGTGATGGAGTGAATTGCAGTGTCGGGTGCAGTCGTCAACTTCTGGAAGTAAAGCATGAATATTCCGTATCGCTTGCATAAAAGAGAGCCTGCAAATGCTTTCACATTCACGCTCCTTAGCATAAGACTTTTGTCAATACAGTTTTTTGCAACTGAGTCTGCGCGATCGAGCATTTGATCGTGCAAGAAAAGACAACGACGAACTTTTACTTTCAACTTTATATTCTAAGCAATACCTGCATAGGTCAGGCAGCGCCAGAAATACACACCAGTGTAACTCCTTTGACAATTCGCAATTCTAACTCAGGTAAGTACTCATGAAAAAAGCTTTGATTGCTGCTTCCACGCTATTTGCTAGTGTAGAAATTTTGACACTGGTACATCTGCCAGTCATGGCGCTCCCCAAACCGAGTGTTCGAGTAAGTCAAGCGGTACAAGCACCCCTTCCCCCTAACTCTACAATTCAATCCCCCACGCCAGCCCTTGGGTTTGGTTTAGCAGATGGTACGCCTGTCAAAGTAAAATTTAAGCAAACAATTTCTTCTAAAACGGCTAAAGAAAACGATACGGTAGAGTTTGAAGTGTCTGAAAATGTTTTGGTGGGTAATGCAGTCGTCATTGCAAAAGGCGCGATCGCAAAGGGTATAGTCACAAGAGCAAGACGCTCTGGAATGTTGGGTCGAAAAGGAAAGCTGAATGTAGCGCTCAAAGAAGTCACTTTAGTCAGTGGCGAACGCATTTCTATTCGAGCAGAGCAAAAAAGCGGTGGTGGGACATCTGGAGGAGTCATTGCAGCAGCCGCAGTACTAACTCCGTTGGCTTTATTATTTAAAGGTAAGAATAGAACTTATGAAGCAGGTACTGAGGTTCAAGCCTTTGTGGATGGCAACTTTGCGCTTGACCGAAATAAGTTTAAAACAAACTTAAGGTAAAAAATGAGTTTCATATTATCTTTATGTCTATCTCTCCAAAATCCCGCTAAAGTTTTGTTATTTGATTAATTCGATACCTAAAATTTGCATCTACTTCAGCATAATTGCTTGTTGCCTTGAGTAAGTTATCATAACCGAGCGCGAACGCTCCCAGTCCAATTTACACCCATGCATCTCCAAAACCAGCAATTAGAAGACCGCAACAATTGTAATTTGAGAAAGCAGAACTGGTTACAATTGTTGCTGTTTTGTAGCACATTAACACTGTCAGGCACATCCGTTTGCGCTCAGATTACCCCGGATAACACATTAGGAGCAGAAAGTTCTTTCATCAGACCCAATATTTTCATCAACGGAGCAAATGGAGATCGCATTGAAGGTGGTGCTAGACGAGGAGACAATCTCTTTCACAGCTTCAGTCAATTCAATATTAATAACGGACAAAGGTCCCCGAAGAAAATTAATGAGGAAGAAGCGAGGATTGTGCAATGGATACCTTAGAACACTATCGCCATTTCTTGGAATATGTGAAAGAAACATTAAAACTATTTATATATGTTCATCTTCTAAAGCATTATTTTCAAGTTTTGTACTAAAAGGCAAAGTATCAAAACCTAAATTTTTAATGCAATAATTGAGGTTTCAACTTCTGTATTATTAATTGTTTCTCGATTGACTTTTCAAAAATATGTGAAAAACATTTCACATATGTATCCTCATTCAAAAAAATATAAATTTTAATTATATATAAAGCAATTTATAACACTTGATTTTACGTAGTCTTTAATTGGATCGCCTTTGAGAAAAAAGTTTGTCATTCATTGACCATAAAATCAAGTGTTGCCAATATCACATTATAAAAACCTTTTAATCTTATTTATTCTTGCGCTTCATCTTGAAAAAAAATTGGCATTAACCTAGCATTGAATAACAAATTTTGGGTGTATTTGCAGATTATTAGTAGTCAAACGGCTTCTTAAGTATATAAGTATAAGAGCCATAAAAAACAAAGAACTAGTAGTATACCCTCGCTGTAAATATGTCAATCACACGCCTGCGAACTTTTTTAACTACCAAAAGGCATAAATCTCAAATTATATTTTGGTTCGGTTTAAGTCTGATTTTTGCAATTATTTATAGTCTTTTAGAGCTAAAGCAGGCATTCAGTAGTGCCTACGTAGTACAAGATGATGCGCGGGTATATGTATCTTGGATGCAAAGATTTTTAGAATCAGACTTTCTGCCAAATGATTTGCTTGCCGATTATTTTCAATCCGTCACACCATTTGGATATGCTGCTCTTTATCGACTCATAGCATCTGTGAGTATCGATCCACTTTACTCAAGCAAAATCCTGCCACTCTTGTTGCTTTTGCCGACAACTAGCTACTGTTTTGCCGTTTCTATGCAGATATTACCAGTGCCAGCCGTAGGATTTCTGACTACACTGCTGTTTAGTCAAAATCTGGTAATGAGAGATGATTTAGTCTCGGCTACGCCTAGATCTTTTATTTACTTGCTGTTTCTAGCGTTTGTGTACTATTTACTGCGAGGTAATGCACTTCTATGTCTGGGCGCGATCGCACTATCTGGATTGTTTTACCCACCATTATTGTTTATCTTATCTGGAATCTTAATCTTGAGGTTATGGCATTGGCAAGACAAGCTCCCCCGTTTATCCCGGAATCGCCGAGATTACATATTTAGCATGACTGGGCTAGGGCTTGCCTTGATTATGATGCTACCTTATGCCTTAAGTTCTTCCGAATATGGTTCTGTAGTTGCACCAAATGCAGTTAGAGCATTACCAGAATTTTCTGAAACAGGACGGATACCCTTTTTTGATAACAATCTCGTCCAGTTTTGGCTATTGGGACAGCACAGCGGTCTTCTGGCAAATGTATTAGAACATCCACTATCCTCAATTGGTTTTTTATTACCAATACTGCTGCGCCATCCCGAACGCTTTCCTTTAGTTAAACGAGTAACCAGCAATATTAGACTTTTACCAAAGATTGCACTGGTATCTGTAGGGATGTTTTTTGCTGCTCATTTTACGCTTTACAAGCTATTTGCGCCCGCCCGTTATACGCGATATACACTCAAGTTTGTCATCATTCTAGCTGCCGGAATCGCGATCGCAGCGATACTAGATGCAGTTTTTCGCACGAGCAAGAAGTCCGCTCACGTTCCAGAGCATCGACAGTTTTTAGCCTTCGGGTTAACAGTCTTATTAGGAACTACCCTTGTGTTTTATCCTCTATTATTGTCACACTTTCCAAACAGCAATTACATCAAAGGTGAAGCACCAGTCATATATGAGTTTTTTCGGAAAACCCCGAAAGATATTCTCATTGCTGGGTTATCACCTGAAACAGACAATCTGCCAACATTTTCTCATCGATCTATCTTGGTTGGTTGGGAATATGCAGTTCCTTACCATACGATATATGCCAGCAAAATTAGACAACGAGCGACCGATCTCATTCGCGCTCAATATACTCAAAATTTGGTAGAAGTTCAAAATTTTATTCAAAAGTATGGGGTAGATTTTTTCCTGCTAGATCGCACAGCATTTACACCTGAATACATCAAAACAAATCCTTGGCTGAAACAATGGCAGTTCATAGCAAAAGATATTTTAGCTACACTAGAGCAGGGAAATACCCCAGCTATACTCAGCACGCTGAAGCGTTGTTCTGTAGAAGAGACTGAAACATTGATTGTACTCCAGGCAAAATGTGTGACAACTCAGAATTTATCTTGAACTAGAGTCAGTAACTAAGCCTCGCAATTTCCATCGAAGCTAGAATGTTAAAATGAGAGCGCTTATGCTGGATGAGTTAGAATCAGCATAGCGTACATTCGCTACATTATCGGTCTGAAATCCCAGCTTACAACTATGCAAGTTACCTTCGATTTGCCTGATGATTTTGTTGCCCGGTTGCGTCCACTTGAAGACAAACTGCCACAAATTTTAGAGTTGGGATTGCGAGAACTTAATGCGAGTGGTCAGAGTGAATTTTCTGGTGTAGCTGAAGTACTGGAATTTCTAGCCAGTCTCCCCACTCCAGAAGCCATTATTGCCTTACGTCCTTCTAAAACCCTACAAGCTCAGATTTCTGCTCTGCTGGAGAAAAATCATACTGTAGGTTTGACATCTACAGAAGAACAGTTATGGCAAGGGTATCAGTACCTGGAACATATTGTGAGAATGGCTAAGGCTAGAGCATTCTTAAAGCTCAAGGAAGTTCAAGGGAAATGAGTACGACCTACATTTCTGGTATACTGCAAACAACAAATAGTTTCGGTCTTGTTTCTTGATACTAATAAGCTATTGTTGCCGAATCATAGCCATGACAGGGCTAGCATTTGAGATGTGCTTACTATGAGTATGATGTTTATTCGTTCGCTGTTAACAGAAAAGTTTCAACCAATAAATAAGCTAAAAACATCGCTACAGAATGTTTTATGGCTTCAGATCGTTCTCAAAAAGTTCTAAAAATGCTTAATGACAGGTTACTCGAAGCTTATGAAAGATACTATGGAAATTTGAAGATTGGTGATATGTCTCCTAAAGAATTCATCAAAACCTATGGATGTATAGAGGATAGACTTAATAGCAATTTAAAATTGGAAGTTACAACCTCTTCTGAATCTACTTCAACTTCCTCTACAAACTCAGCTAGTACCGATCGCAGTTCCGAGTCATCTAATGACTCCCAAAATGTAGCTTAATAAGCAATAGCTGTTGTCCTCTTGGCATTTTCAAAGGTATCCCTATCTACAATCCGAGCGGGGATTGATAGGGTACTACTCCCTTAAATCCTTCATAACTGAAGGGCTGTTCATCCGGGTGACACTTCATAAAAGTTTTAGTCTACATTTTGGTTTTGCAGAAAAATGGATAAAGTCGAGCTAAGAATCTTTGTTTTTAGCAATAACCCAGCTTAAGACATTTAATACAGCAAATAAACTTGCACCTGCTTCACCTATATCAACAAGGATACTCTCTCCGGATTTTATTTTTATATTTATTTCTTGAGTTTGGCTTTTAAATGATGCTCCTATGCGAAACATTTCTTCTTTATTAATATCTGCGCTTTTCATTATTTCGTAATATAAACTATTCCGCTTTTGATTAACTTCCCAGACGAATCTTTTGTTTGTAATTAAGCACCAATGATGGACGCTTAGAAAATTTAATATAGATGGTTTTTCGTCCGTTTCTAAAGCCACTTCATGCAGCACATAATTTTTTGTTTCATTCGGAAAACTTTTGAAGGACATAATAACTTTGCTATTGATTTTCTTCCGAACAAAAATAGAAGATATTATATCGGAATCTAATATTTTTTTGCTGCTCATAATTGTTTTACTATTTCTATAACTTTATGATTGGTTCGCGTGACAGTCAAACCATATCTAGAAATGAATCGCGGATGGCAATTTAAAACTAGGAGTTACAACCCCTTCTGAATCTATTTCAACTTTCTCGACAAATTCAGCTAGTGCAGCTCGCAATACCGCGTCATCCAATGATTCCCAGAACTTAGCTTGAGACGCAATGACGATTTTCCTCTTAGCATTCTCAAAAGTATCCGGATCGACTATTCTACTTGGGGTTGATAGGGTACTAATAGTCGCTTCTATTTTTGCGATCGCTTGAATTATGTCTGGGTTAGAACTCCGCAGCCCTCGCAAAACCGACAATTCATTGGTTAACTTTTCTATTTGCTTGGTATGAATGACTTGTGTTGTCGCTGATTGATTTTCTAAATGCTCGATTAATTTGGGTGCATATTCGCATAAAGCTGCGATCGTCTTCGCTATAATTTCCCGCAATCGAGTACATTTTGAATTTTTGCAGTGATATTTTCCCGGTTTATTGTAATTCACGCAGCGCATATACTCAGTTCTCGTTTTATGTCGGGAAAAGTTACGATACATACCTCCTTCACAATGGCTGCACTTAATTAAGCCTGCAAGCGGATAGTCGCCACGTGTTGATTTTGTCGAACTCCGATACCTCCTATTTGCCGACAATTTTTGTTGAATTGCGTCTACAGTGGCTGAAGTAATCAGGGCTTCGTGAGTATTAAAATTGATTATTGGTTCTCGATTAATACCTTTTTTCTTTTTTATGAAATAAGCTGTATGTCCTTGTAAAGCAAGGTTTTTTACCCAATCTCGCAAGCCTGCAACAGTAAAAACTATTTCGTATTCATTATAAATGTAATTACATACATCTTTTAGCGATCGCATTTCCAAAATTAGCTCTATAATAATTTTTGCTAGTTCAAAATAGGTTTTTCCAGATTTTTCGTGAATATTTTTATTAGGGGTTAAACGCTGATTTTCATCTTTGGCATATCCAAATGGAGGAACGCAAAACTTTAATTGCTGCCGAAAATACTCGTTTCCTTGTTTAACCCGTTGGGATAATAGCCTTGATTCAAACTCAGCAAGCCCGGACATCTGGTTAATACTAAACCATCCAAAGGGGCTGTTTGGATCGACAGGTGCATCGAGTACCCGTAGATTGACATTATGCCTGACAAAAATGTCGATTGTCTTGTGAATAGTAATCACACTTCTACCCAAGCGATCGACACGAGTTATGATAATTTCGTCAACTTGGTTTTGTTGTACCAACTTCAGCAACTCATTAAATTGTTTTCTAGCATCGTTGCGTCCCGACTCAATATCAATCAAAACTTCCATTGCACCCGCTGCTTTTAATCTGGCTATTTGCTGATTGAGTGCGTCAAACTCCTCTGCTTGTTCTTGGGTGCTCACGCGGGCGTAACCGTAAACTCTCATGAGAATTTGTTCAAATCAATCCCAAAATAATATCACAAAAGGTGTTGTTGTAAGTGGTTGGGTTCACGTGTACCTACTACATAATCTAATAGAGCTTCACCTGCAAGGCGGTTGCCAAAATTCTTGCTACCAATGAAACCTGGAGCATTAACGGGGATAACAGGGGTGTTGATTTTCTCTCCAGCCGTTTTACACACTGCATCTAAATCTTCACCAATGAGAGCGGTGACACAGGTAGAGTAAACAAAGATAGCAGCAGGATGGTAGCGCTTTTCAATTTCCAAAATAGCTTTATATAACTTTTTCCCTCCACCAAAGATGACATCAGTTTCATCCATATCGGTGGTAAAGCCAGTCCTGTACAGCATTGGACCGGAAGAAAAACTACCGCGACTTCCCCAAGAATTACCAGAACAAGCGATCGGTCCGTGAACTAAATGAGCGGCATCGGTAATAGGTACTAGAGCAATCATAGCACCATCAAAAGCACAACCCCCTTGAGCAGCACCCGGTTTGGGTAATTGCGAACAAGACTTGTTTTTCTTGTCTCCATGCTTGTTTTTATTGTGTTCGCAACCGGGCTGAGTTAGCAACTCGTTAATTTTACTTTGGTTAATTTTCATTTGATTCCTCGCGCAGGATAGGATGGATAGTGTCTAATAGCTAATGGCTGATGGCTAATGGCTAATGGTTAATAGTAACGCACGATTAGCAATTAGCTATTAGCCATTAGCAAATATATTTCGTAATATCTTCTCCACATTCATCAGCTAAATAAGATAAAGCACGGAAACGCAAAGCAACAAACTCGTCATACAAAGGATTGAGTTTACAAAGCGGCGGAATGTGGAAAGTACGTCCAAATAATTTAATATCTCGCTCAAACGGACAACAGCAAGGAATCAGTTGACAAAGAAGATGAGCGAGGCGAGCATTTCTAATTTGAATTTTATCTACCAAACGGCGCAAAGGATATAAAATATCAAAGGAGCCAGATTTTTTGTTGTTTGGTGGATGATAGTTTGGATGAGTGTGGGTGTGATTTACAGTTTCCATAATAGATGATGGTAAAAATGTAAAAGAAAAAGGAAAAAGAAAAGTGATTGGGGATTGTTCGTAGTTAGTGGTTAGTGGTTATTAGAGAATTTAATCAACTACTAACGACTAACTACTGACTGCTAACCACTAACCATTAATCTTTTCCTTTTCCTTTCTTGGCACGTCGCAGGCTAACGCAATTCCTAGCGAATCAAGTCGAAGGAGATATCGGTCTTACCAGTAATGTTGGTGTTGCGATCCAACTCATCCAGAAGTGTGTTAACAACCCAGTTGAGTAGGTTTAAACCACCTTGGTAACCAACAGTTGGGTAGCGGTGCAAGTGGTGGCGATCGAAGAGAGGATAACCAATCCGTACCATTGGGATCTTGGTATCGCGCCACAGGTACTTACCGTAGGAGTTACCTACGAAGAAGTCTACAGGTTCAGTGAACAAGAGACTGCGTAGATGCCACAAGTCTTTTTGAATCCAAACAGTAGCTTGCTTACCGAAGGGGCTAGCGCTGAGGATTGCTTCCATTTCTTTCTTGAATTCGTTATCGCCATTGTTGCAGAGGATGTGTACTGGTTCAGCACCTAACTCCAACAAGAAGCTAACTACACTAATGATTAAATCTGGATCGCCGTAAATTGCGAACTTCTTGCCATGAATCCAAGCATAGGAGTCTGTCATGGCATCTACCAAGCGTCCCCGTTCGATTTCTAATTCTTCAGGGATAGGCTTACCAGTTAATTCTGACAGTGTCATTAAGAATTCATCAGTGCCTTTAACGCCCCAAGGACGCAATACCTTGGTTTGTTGACCCCACTTTTCTTTGACATACTCTTGTGTCTTTTGAGTGGAGTATCCTTGTAAGAACACGGTTCCATTTGCATTAATGGAATCAGCCGCATCTTCTAGCTTGGTACCACCTGGGTACATATTGTACTCACCGTTGTTTGGTGAATCCAAATAATCGCTGTTATCAGCCAGGATAGTATGGTCAATTCCCATCAAGCCCAGAATCCGCTTGATTTCGCGGTTGTTACCAGTGTAGGTATCAAATCCAGGAACAAAGTTCAGCTTGCCGTTGGTGGTATTTTTCTTCTTACCTTCTGTCAAATTAGACAGAATTCCCTTCATCATGTTGTCGTAGCCAGTGATGTGAGAACCAACGAAGCTAGGAGTGTGAGCAAAAGGTACGGGGAAATCCTGGGGAATTGCATCTGCATTCTTAGCATTACCAATGAACGCGCCCAAGTCATCACCGATAACTTCTGCCATACAAGTGGTGCTGACAGCAATCATTTTTGGCTTGTAAAGTTGGTAAGCAACTTGCAAACCTTCAATCATGTTGTTTAAACCACCGAATACTGCAGCATCTTCTGTCATAGAAGAAGAAACGGCGGAGAACGGCTCTTTGTAATGACGGCTGAGGTGAGTACGGAAATAAGCAACGCAACCTTGAGAACCTTGTACAAAAGGTAAAGTACCTTCAAAACCAGCAGCAGCAAAAATAGCTCCTAAGGGTTGGCAACCTTTTGCAGGGTTAACTGTTAACGCTTCACGAGCAAAGTTCTTTTCACGGTACTCCCAGCTTTTTGTCCACTCAGAAACCCGTTCTACTTCTTCGTCGCTGTGTCCGCCTTCAAACTGTTCTCTTTTGTTCTTGAATAACTCTTGGTATTCTGGTTGTTGGAACAGCTCTGCGTGGTCTTTAATTTGTTCTGGATTCTGAGGCATTGATGTTCTCCAAGCTTGCTGGGTTATATGTTTTAGGGGTTGAGGATTGGGGGTTGGGGATTAGGATTGGGGATTGAGGTATGAGTTCTTCCCCCTTGTCTTCCTTGTCTCCCTACTCCCTATCCCCCAGTCAGGTACTACCTGAGAATACTTAGTGAAAGAAGGGCTGTTACCTCATCTTTACCCTTGTTCCCAAGCTCAGCCTGGGAATTTATTAGTTGAGGCTCCGCCTCATCTTTGGTTACCAAGCTGTTAACTTGGTAACCGATCGCTCTAGAAATTAAGCGCTAACTTTAGCTTTAGCAGTTTCTTTTTTCCAAGGAGTTGGAATAATATCCCAAGTGGGGCTGTTGAGAGCTAAATCCATATCACGAGCAAAAACTGCGAAACCGTCATAACCGTGATAAGGACCGGAGTAATTCTGTTTATGCTTTAATATATTTTAGCTGTGTAATGTTTGCTGCAAGCAATGTCAAAGCTAAACAGTGTTTGCGGGTAACACATTTATTTTTAGACTAAATTTAGGCTAAAGACACCCAAATGGAAAAACAGGGTATTGACAAATATCAGCAAGCTTTTGAAGACTTAGAGCCAATTTCATCGACTGATGGTAGTTTTCTTGGCTCAAGTCTGCAAGCACAGCAACAAAGAGAGCATATGCAAAATAAAGTATTACTGGAATTAGAGAAAGTTAATCAGCGTTTGAAGTTGGCAAAGACAAAGGTGACAATTCGGGAATCAAACGGAAGCTTGCAGTTACGTGCTACGTTACCAATTAAACCGGGAGATAAAGATACAAAGGGAACCGGAAGAAAGCAATACAATCTCAGTTTAAATATTCCAGCTAACTTAGATGGGTTGAAAACTGCTGAGGAAGAAGCATACGAATTAGGGAAGTTAATTGCAAGGCATAGCTTTCAATGGACTGATAAATATTTAGGAAATGAAGCTATTAAGAAAAGTTTCAAGACAATAGGAGAATTACTGGAAAAATTTGAAGAGGAGTATTTTAAAACACACAAACGAACAACAAAAAGCGAACATACTTTTTTTTATTACTTTTCTCGAACAAAACGATTTACAAATCCTTTGGATTTAGCTTCTCCAGAAAATTTGGTAGCATCCGTTGAAAAAATTGATAAAGAATGGGCAAGATATAATGCAGTTCGTGCGATCTCAGCTTTTTGTCTAACTTTTAAAATTGACATTGATTTATCGAAATATTCCAAAATACCTGAGTGTAATTCCCGTAAGATACCTTCAGATGAAGAAATATGTATGGGAATTTTAAAATTTGAAGATTACTTAAAGAATAGGGGAAATCAAGTCAACCAAGATGTCAAAGATAGCTGGCAACTTTGGCGCTGGACTTATGGAATGCTAGCGGTTTTTGGTTTGCGACCGAGAGAACTTTTTACAAATCCCGATATTGATTGGTGGTTAAGTCAAGAAAACCTAGACTTGACATGGAAAGTTCATAAAGATTGTAAAACGGGAGAGAGACAAGCATTGCCATTACACAAACAATGGATTGAAGACTTTGATTTAAGAAACCCAAAATATGTAGAGATGTTGGCAACGGCTATTAGCAAGAAAGATAAGAATAATTACGCAGAGACAACCGCATTAACTCAAAGAGTAAGTTGGTGGTTTCGTAAAATAGGATTGGATTTTAAGCCCTACGATTTACGTCATGCTTGGGCGATTCGGGCGCATATTCTGGGAATCCCAATTAAAGCAGCGGCGGATAATTTAGGTCATAGCGTGCAAGTTCATACTCAAACTTATCAGCGTTGGTTCTCGTTGGATATGAGGAAGTTAGCGATTAATCAAGCGTTGAGTAAGAGAAATGAACTGGAGTTTATTCGGGAGGAAAATGCTAAGTTGAGGATGGAAAATGAGAAGTTAAAGCTAGAGATTGAAAAGTTGAAAATGGAGTTGCTTTATAAGCGGAGTTGAAACACAAAGCAACATTGATGATTGCAAAAATAACTTCATGTGTTTCCTTGCGATCGCTATTCGCAATATTCGTTATTGTGCAAAATCCACTCATCTAAAATTCAAAATAGCAAAACCTGCAACTTGAGCGCTTATTGTGTTTGTTGCGACTCTTTACCCTCTGTGCGAAATTGCCACATCATGAAAGCAAAAATGTCAGATCTTTCTTGGAAACGTTGCATTTTGGTCGATCCAACACCATGTCCCGCTTCACAGTCAATGCGGAGTAAAACAGGTTTGCCACTGGCTGACGCCGCTTGAACGCGTGCTGCAAATTTGGTTGATTGCCAAGGTTCGCAGCGCGTGTCAGTCATGCCGTGTATAATCATCATTGCTGGATAATGAATGCCATCTTCAATATGCAAAAAAGCGTCCATTTCATAAAGAGCTTTGAATCCAGCGAGACTCTTACAACTTCCAAATTCACGAATGTTGTTGACTCCGTTGGGAGTGGTTTCAAAACGTACTGGATTTAAAGCACCGACTCGTAGTATTGCCACAGCAAACAAGTCGGGACGCTCGGTGATGGCTCTACCGATCGCAATACCACCTGCGCTGAATCCTTCAACTGCTAGCTTAAAACGCGAAGTGTAGTTATTTTCGATGAGATACTCAGCACAAGCAATCAAATCTTTCCAAGTATTCGGTTTGGTTTGTTGAAATCCAGCCCGATACCACTCTTCCCCTTTTTCACCACCACCGCGCACATGGGCAAATGCGGCAATTCCGCCTTTCTCGTACCATGCATAATCTTGATGTTGATAGGGTAGATAGAGAGAAAACCCATAAGCTCCATAACCATTTAGCCAACAAGGATTTGAGCCATCAAGCTTAATTCCTTTTTTGTAGATAATTGACATTGGCACCCATGTCCCATCATGCGATCGCACTTCAACTTCTTCAACAATTAAATCATCCGGTGCATCATATTTCCCTTTTGGTTGTAGAAGAATCTCCACAAACGTTTTTGTTTTCGGATTGTATTCGTAGATGCTGTTAGATCTCGTCCAAGAAGCCATTGTTAACAGAATCCCATCTACTCTAGAATCATTTTTTGACAATCTTGCGTCATTGCCAAAAAAATCCACCGTTCCATCAAAAGGAAGTTCTAGTTCTGTCGCTGTACCACCGTAAGGAATGCGAATCACTTTATCGCTTCCACCACCATCCATCAGTACGTAGAGTGCATCAGTAGCTGCAAATATGTTGTTTGCGGTTCTATCACTTTGCGCTAAGACAAGTTCAGCTTTTGAAAGCTCGGGGTTTTCTAATGAAGTTTTGACAATCTTGTAACGAGGTGCATTTTTATGTGTGACCAAGTATAACTCTTCTCCATGCACCTCAAAGATGAGGACTTCATCTGATATGTCACAAACCTTCTTCCACTCCGGTGCGCCACGATGAAATGAATCAAGAGTAGCAACATAAAGGTCGATTTCTTTCTGCGTACCGTAAAGAACGACTGCAAATAGGTAGTCAGAATTGGGGACAGTAACGATAAATGGAGATGCTACGGGCGAAACACTCACGCTTGGGGAGATTTCATGTCCGAGTATAACTTTATCTTCTGTGATATCAGTGCCAAGCCTGTGCAAATAGACTTTGCTCATTTGATACTTTTCAGTGACTGCCATACCTTCTTTCATCTCCTGGTAACGAGTGTAGAAGAATGACTGACAATCGGGTAACCAAGTCCCAATCCAATGTATCCGAGATATTGGTCGATCTACATCTTCTAAGGTTGCGGTATCAATTGTGTACAGCGAAGTCTCTTCCGAGCCGCTAGCTGCAATCCCATAAATGACATATCTACCATCCCACGATGGCATGAAGCGATTAATTGCGTGTGGCTTACCTGTTTCTCTAATAAATTTGTCAGGATCGACCAAAAGAATTTCGTCACCGTCTGTGCTGCTATGCATATATAACTTCCACACATCGTCTTGCGCTCCACATTTAAGGTAAAAAACTTTGCCGTTGACAACCCGCAAAACACAGTTCACCTTGGACACAATGGAAGCGTCTAATTCTATCATGCGAGTGAGAAAGGCATCGCGCTCGGGTAGTTCTGCAAGGCTGTGGCTTGTAAAATCAGCTTGCGCTTTTACCCACTTCTGTACCTCTTCATCTTTGAAGTTTTCCATGTAACGGTAATTGTCCGTTACCTTTGTGCCGAAGTAGTCGTCTGTGACAGGTGTAACTGGCGCAACGGGTGGCTTGAGTTTTTCAGTCATATCTTGTGTTTCTTCAGAAGATGCGATCTGAGTTAAATGTATCTCAAATAACCGACGCACGCTGAGTCCGATCTTTACAACCCCAATCGAACAGTTTAAGAAGCAGAAAATTCTTATTGTTGGGTTTATAAGAAATTGATACTATTAACAAAGTGGGCGATTAAAGTACCAGAATGGTAAAAGCATTATGGCAAAGCGTAAAAAAAACAACCTAGAGTGGATGAAACAAACGCTTGAACTAAAACCAGATCATCACTGGGAAGGTCCACCAGGTTACAAAATCTTTGTGGCAGATCGGGGAGCAGTTCGTTTCAATGTACCGCAGGATTGGGCTTTTGAGCCACAAGAAAAATCATTTAAGTTCTTTGATAAAAAACCACCCGATGAGGATTGTTGTCTGGAAGTCTCTTTCAATCGCCTACCACCCCACGACTGGAGTCTGTTTCCACTAAAATCGACTCTGAAGAAAGTTGTAGAAAATGAAACTCGCAATGTCATTGCCAAGGGAGAAATAATTACCGTCAAGCGCCAAACTGCCAAGATTGTCTGGACAGAGATTAAGTTCATCGACACCCAGGCGGAACCAAGGGAAGCTTTCTCGCGGACTTGCATTGGTTTGGGATCGAACATTCAGTGCTTGATTACGTTTGATTATTGGGTAGACCAAGCAGAACAGCTAACACCTGTTTGGGATGAAGTGATGCGTAGTCTCACTCTAGGGTTATATATTCGCGATCCATTGACTGGTGTGGCTTTTCCAGATTAAGTTTCCCAGCGATCTAGCAATGGATCGACAACTTCTTGTTCAATTTCAGTTGGGTTTGGATTGTAAAATTCATATAGCTCGTCATTATCGCTCTCCTAAAGTTTCTTGAATATGGTTTTCCAACCATCGTTCATACTCTTCAAGTTCGGCTACTTCTTTCATTAATTGTTGTCGGCGTTCTTTAATTTCTGCTAGATGTTTAAGTAAATTGCTACCATCTAGTACAGACTGTACTAGTAAACTAAATTCTTGTTGGGAAATTTCTCGACCAGCAAAGGCTGTGGCTTCTAATTCATCTAGTTTTGCCCAACGTTGGAGTTGTTCGGGAGTGGGAGAATGAGTCATTGGTGTTTCTGGTTAATCAAGTGGTTGTAGTTGACGGCGCTGTTTTATTTCTGACAAAACTGTATTGGCTATATATTCGGTTACTATTAACTCTCTCGAATAATCGGTTTCTCGAAATCCAATATTTTGATAGAACTCCTTAGCTCTTTCAATTGTTAGTACTTTTACAATACCACCAAACCCACTTGATTGACTTTCTCCGATGATACCTTCGATTAGCGAGGTAGCAGCGCCTTTACGTTTGTAGATGATGTCTTGACCTGGTTGTTCAATTACATTCCAGGGAGCATTAGTCAAGCTTTCAATTATAATACCTTGTTTTAATTCTGCTTCAATTTCTATTTGTTCAATTGATATGATTGCTGCAGCTTGTAATATTCCTGAATTGTCAGTAACTCCTCGATAACTACTACTATTGGCTCCAGAAAAAGCTAGTGCTTCCACTTTTGCAACACAATCTCCAAATCTTGTTCCAAATATTCTATGTATGTCACCGCTATAAAAGGTATTAATGTATTCTCTACATTTGTTATTCCATCTAATTAACTGGATACGAAAGTCTGTTGATGTGCCAATGATGTAGTTGAAAATATTCATATTAGTCTAATAAAACAGAAGTTCAAAAAGTTTTGATTTATACTGTTTTTCTTTAATAAAAATTTAATTTTTTCCTACAAAGTAGACAGGATTTGCATTTTATCTTCCGGGTTATCCAGAAAATATTATCATTAAAATACTGAAAAAGTTTAATTTAGGCTAAAGTTAGGCTGGATTTTATTCTTCCTTCAAAACATATTTTCCCATCTGACTTTGAGGTGCGATCGCCAAATCGGAGTAATCCCAGGAGTGCATTTGACGGAAAGGCAGACCCATCTTCTGGAATACGTACTTCTCTTTAATACCAGAAGCAACTAAATCGGGCTTCATGTGCTTGACGAACTCTTCAAACTCGAAAGCTGTTACGTCATCATAAATGATGGTCGCGCCATCAATATAGTTTGTGGTACGCTTGTAGTCGTCGTTGTGAGCGAATTCGTAGCCAGTACCAACAACTTTGATACCGAGATCTTCAAACGCGGGAACAACGTGACGGGGGCGCAAGCCACCAACGTAAAGCATGACTGTCTTGCCTTCGAGGCGAGGACGGTACTTATCGAGCACTGCATTCATCACTGTAGTATACTTAGCGATGACTTTCTCAGCGTTTGCTTGGATCTTCTCATCAAAGCGAGCTGCAATTTCGCGTATGGATGCAGCAATCTTGGTAGGACCGAAGAAGTTAAATTCCATCCAAGGCATACCATAAGCTTCTTCCAAGCTACGGCAGATGTAGTTCATCGAGCGGTAGCAGTGGATGAGCACTAGCTTGGAAGCAGGACCGTTAACCAACTCGTTAACAGTACCGTCACCAGACCACTGAGCAACAACGCGCAAGCCCATTTCTTCAAGGATCATGCGGCTAGCCCAAGCATCACCACCGATGTTATAGTCACCGATAAGTGCTACATCATAAGGACCGGGTTCGATAGACAGAGTATTTTCTTTCTTAGCCTTATCGAATCTGGGGAACATGTGGTCGCGGAGAGCATCGTTAGCGATGTGGTGTCCGAGAGATTGAGAAACACCCCGGAAGCCTTCGCAACGTACAGGTACGACTGGCTTGTTAATTTGTTTAGCAGCTTTCTTAGAAACAGCTTCGATGTCATCTCCGATCAAACCGATAGGACACTCAGACTGAACGGAGATACCACGGTTGAGGGGGAAGAGTACTTCAATTTCCTCAATGATTTTGGTAAGTTTCTTATCACCACCGAATACGATATCGCGCTCTTGGAAGTCGGAGGTGAAGTGCATGGTACCGAAGGAATCGACACCAGTCTTACCAACATAGTAGTTACGACGACCAGACCAAGACCAGTAACCGCAACCAACGGGACCGTGGCTGATGTGGATCATGTCCTTAATAGGACCCCAAACCACACCCTTAGAACCTGCATAAGCACATCCACGAGCAGTCATTACACCGGGAACTGATTTGATGTTGGATTTAACACCGCAATCAGATTTGCCGTCTTCGTGGACGTTCAGGTGCTTTTCACGCTTTTTGCGAGATTTTTCTGGGTAAGCAGAAAGAACTTCTTTAATCAGTTCTTTATGTTCTTCTACCTTATTTTCTAGGTTATTTTTGCCTTCTGTGTATGTCATGGTGTTCCCTGTGGCTTAGTAACTGGTAAGACGCGGTATGAAGTATGAATTATGAATTATGAAGTATGAAGTATGAAGTGTGAAATCTAAAAAGTTTTGCATCCTTTATTCTTCATACTCTATCCTTTATCCTTCATACTTTATCCTTTGAGGATCGGGTGGGCAGATAGCCCACCTAACAAGCATTCCCTACTTCTGTTGGGTTGCTTATGCAGGAACTTCGGAAGCTGGCTTGCCAACGATATCTGCATGCTTGGAATCGTCGTCGAGGATACCGAACTCTACGAGTAGAGCTTCCAACTCGTCCATTTCGAGAGGTGTGGGGATTGTTAGTTTTTCGTTGTTGATGATCTTCTTAGCTAATGCGCGGTATTCATTGCTTTGGTTGCTGTCAGGTGCGTACTCGTTAACAGTCATCCGGCGCAATTCAGCGTGCTGAACGATGTTATCGCGAGGTACGAAGTGAATCATTTGGGTGTTCAAGCGTTCTGCCAAGGTTTCGATGAGTTCGATTTCCCGGTCAACTTTACGGCTGTTACAAATCAGACCACCCAAGCGTACACCACCAGAGTGAGCGTACTTGAGAATACCACGAGCGATGTTGTTAGCAGCGTACATCGCCATCATTTCACCAGAAGTCACGATGTAGATTTCTTGTGCTTTGCCTTCACGAATTGGCATTGCGAAACCACCGCAAACAACGTCACCCAATACGTCGTAGGAAACGAAATCTAGATCTTGGTAAGCACCGTTTTCTTCCAAGAAATTGATGGCAGTGATAATACCACGTCCAGCACAACCTACTCCAGGCTCAGGACCACCAGATTCTACGCAACGAACACCACGGAAGCCGGTGAGCATTACTTCTTCGAGTTCTAAATCTTCTACTGCGCCACGCTCAGCAGCAAGGTGTAATACGGTGGTTTGAGCTTTGCTGTGTAGCATCAAACGGGTGGAATCTGCTTTGGGGTCGCAACCTACAATCAAAATGCGCTGACCCATTTCTGCCATAGCGGCAAGGGTATTTTGAGAAGTGGTGGACTTACCGATACCGCCTTTACCGTAAAAAGCTATTTGTCTAATTTTTTCGTCAGACATGATGAGTTTTCTCCTGCAATTGATTGATTGGTTGGTTGTTGGGTGGGTCTGTTTGGTTGAAGAGACGTCACGCTGATTTGTTACAGCCGTGACTTGTTGTAGAACGTCACCGGAGGCGATCGCCCTACCGCTAAAACCATTGAAAGCATCATCTATTCCTCAGTTAGTTTCTAAATTTCTTCAGACTTAAGTACTTTACAAGTACTTCATAATGTGCATTCGCCTGAAACACCAAGTAGGGCTTGACGGAATTATCTGTCAAAAATCAATGCGTTAGACATTACTTGTTCAAGATAGCGCCTTGCAGCTTGGCGACGCGATCGAGAGCAGCGTTTGTGTCCTCTGCGGAAGCTCCACATGCAGTTAATGAATCACGAAGATGCTTTGAAACAGCATCAAAATGTTGGGGCTGTAGATTCATACCTGTGTGGGTTTTGTCCATTGAACGACCGTTGTAGACCTTAGGACCGTCAAAGATTTGAGCAAAGAAAGCAACTTGTTGAGCGTGTTGCTTAGCCATGTCTGTGTTAGCAAAGAAGTGATTGAGGGTGCTATCAGCCATGACACGCTTGTAAAATTCAGTGACTACTTTCTCAACACCTTGCTGTCCACCGAGTTTGTCGAATAATGCGCTCATATTCTTGTCCTTTGAAGCGAGTTGGATACCGAAATTCACACTCTTCTGATTCTTGGATCGCAGCGCTTTAGGGGTAACTGTTCACCGTTAACCAATTCCAGTAGGGTTACGTGCATTGATTCCTACTTGGTGTTTCAGGCGAATGCAAATTACTAAACTCTAAATCAAAGGATCGACTGCTTCTACTACAAGATCTTTGCTAACCCGCTCGCGCAATCTAGCTTCTATAGCAATCTTTAAAGTTGCCGTACTGCTAGAACACGAACCACAAGCACCTTGAAGCAGAACCTTCACGCGATCGCCTTCTACGTCATACAGTTCCACATCTCCCCCGTCGGCGATCAAAACGGGTCGAACTTCTTCATCCAGGACTTTTTGAATGAGTGCAATCTTTTGCACCGATGTCAGTGGCTTTTGGGAAAACTGACTTGCAGTCCTTGGTTGTAGGGAATTATTTACAGGGGCTGCGGTTTCTTTCTGTACTAATGCAATTATATCATCAATTGCCGCCAAACAAGATCCGCATCCGCCACCAGCTTTTACATAATTTGTTACTTGTTCGGCGGTCGTTAAATTATTCTCTACAATAACGCGCCGAATTTTTGTATCGCTGATGCCAAAACAAGTACAAATGAGAGTTCCTTCATCATCATCGTCATGGGCTGCGAGGGGAATACCTCGATAATTATAGATAGCAGCTTCTAATGCTTCTTGTCCCATAACCGAACAATGCATTTTTGCTTCTGGCAATCCACCAAGATAGCTAGCAATTTCTTTATTACTAATCTTAAGCGCTTCGTCTAGAGTTTTTCCTTTAACAAGGTCAACCAGAGCTTCTGAAGAAGCTATAGCGCTAGTACAACCAAAAGTTTGATAGCGAGCTTCGAGAATTTTTTCAGTTTCTTCCTCTACTTTCAGATGCAATCTTAGAGCATCTCCACAGGCAATACTGCCTACTTCACCAACAGTAATTTTAACACCAGCTTCATCTGTCTCTTCTAAAACCCCTTGGTTTTTAGGATTGTAGAAGAGATCCATTACTTTATCCGTGTAGTCCCACATAGCCGATTTTAGAGTGATTGTTAATTGCTAATTGCTAATGGCTAATGGCTAATGGCTAATGGCTAATGGCTAACCACTAACCACTAACTAATTAGCGATGAGCCAAACTTTTTTCTTGTTCTTGCAGCCAACTTGCATTGTCACTCTTAAAGGGCGAGAGTGTACGCAGATGTTCCACAATACCGGGCATTACTGCCAAAACTGCATCAATTTCGGCTTCTGTGGTGTAGCGGCAAAGACTAAAGCGAATGGAACCGTGCAAAATTGTATAGGGTAAACCCATTGCCCGCAAAACGTGGGAGGGTTCTAAAGAGCCAGAACTGCAAGCAGAACCAGATGAAGCACAAATACCATGTTTGTTTAGAGAGAGCAGAATTGCTTCGCCTTCGATAAACTTGAAACCAATATTGGTTGTGTTTGGCAATCTTTGGCTTGCATCACCGTTAACTTCGCAATCTGGAATTTGAGCGAGAAGAGTTTGTTCGAGGCGATCGCGTAAGCGCTTTTCTCTGGTTGTTGCTTCTTCTAGATGTAATAATTCTAGTTCAGCTGCTTTGCCTAATGCAACTACTCCTGGAACATTTTCTGTTCCGCCCCGTCTTCCGCGCTGCTGTCCTCCACCCACAATCATAGGACGGAATCTAACTCCACGACGTACATATAAAGCACCAATACCTTTGGGTGCGTGAATCTTGTGACCCGACATGGTCAACATATCAATGGTGCTAGTCTTCATATTCATGGGAATTTTGCCCACAGCTTGGACTGCATCCACATGGAACAGCGCTCCGTACTCTTTCACGCGCATCCCAATTTGTTCGATTGGGAAAATAGTACCAGTTTCATTATTAGCATACATGATTGTCACGAGAGCAGTGTTACCTGTAAGCGAAGCTTCCAGTTCATTTAAATCCAACTGTCCCTGACGATTAACTGATAAATAAGTAACTGAATAACCTTGAGATTCGAGTTGCTTGCAGACATTCAGGACTGCAGGATGTTCGACTTGCGTTGTGATAATGTGACGCTTGTCAGGTTGTGCTAGCAATGCAGCACGGATAGCAGCATTATCACCTTCAGTACCGCCACTGGTAAAGACAATCTCAGATTCATCAGCACCTAAGAGCGCAGCAACTTGTTCGCGTCCTTGTTTAACTGCCTTACCAACCTGCCCGCCAAAAGTGTGCATACTAGAAGGATTACCGTAATAATCACTCAAGTAAGGCAACATTGCCTCTACAACTTCTGGATCTACTTTTGTGGTGGCATTATTATCTAGATAAATACAATCTTTTAGCATTGCTTCCAACTTTGTAAGATAACGAATAGTTAATGGTTAATAGCTAATAGCTAATAGCTAATTGTTGATTGCTAATAGCCGTTAGCTATTAGCCCTTCGGGTGCGCCAGTCCCTTACGGCGGGAAACCCGCCTGCAGGGCTGGTCTTACAATTAGCTATTACATTTTTTTCTAATTGTTTGGAAAACTGTTGTGAATAATAGTCAAACCAGTTTTCCCAATAATCTTGTTTTTTTGTTAATTTTGCTAGTAGTTTATTGTAAGTAGCAAACCAGCATTCCCAGTAATCGCTCGTTTCTTGAACGCAACCATCACAGGTTGGACAACCAGCCATACACTGAGGAACAGTATAGGCAGTACCAACACAATTATTGCAGAGATTGGGGTCGATCCAGTGCTGACCATCAACAATCTTGATTGCATTAACAGGACACACAGAGAGACACAGTTTGCAAGAAATGCACTTGCTGGTTATCTTGTAAGACATAACTTTTCCCCTGAATAGTAAGAGACTTCAATTTAAGAAATGGGTACTGGATAATGGGGATGGGTTAGTAGGTAGTGGTTAGTGGTTAGTGGTTATTATTTATTCCACTAACAACTAACAACTAACAATTAACAGCTAACAACTTGCAAGTATTGCTTGTAAAACTCTAGGGCTGCAACTTCGATGGAGTCGTAAGCTTCGTAGACTTGGACGCCGATATTTTGTAACTTTTCTTTAGGACCGTCACCAATTTTGGAAACGAGTACTGCTTTGCAATCAGCAATGGATTGAATGATATTTTCCAGAGTAGCTTTCTCTCCGTAACCACCTTGACAGTAGTGGTCAACTTTGCGATGTCCTACATAGCGAACGGTATGACCGTCAACTTCGTAAACCTGGAATTCCTTCGCATGACCGAAATGTTGGTTAACCAATCCACCACCTTTTGTTGCAACAGCAACTAGGATTTTTGGATTGTTTTGTTGCAAAGACTTGCTATCGGTTGTCTCGACATTTACCTTTGCTCTAGCTGCTTTCAGTTCTGACTTAAACTTCTCAATACCAGCAAGAACTTCTTGGCGCTTTTGCGGATCGTATTCAGGAGTCATCTCCATGAATTTATCCTTGGTAAATTCTAAGCTGCGGTCTTCACCTAATAAACCAACTGCATCTGCACGGCACTGACGGCAATGACGCATCATTTTCATATTACCAGCACAATTATCTTGTACTGCTTTCAATTCTGCGGGTGTAGGACCGCGCTGACCCGTCAAGCCAAAATGAGTGCCGTGCTCTGGTGCAGAAATCAACGGCATAATATTGTGCAGAAACGCACCTTTTTCACGAATAACTTTATTAACTTCTAATAGGTGCTCGTCATTAATTCCCGGAATCATTACCGAGTTAACTTTACACAAAATATCAGCTTCTTTCAGGGCTTGCAGACCTTCCATCTGCTTTTCATGTAAAATTTTAACCCCTTCAATGCCTCTATAACGCTTGCGCTTGTAGTGAACCCAAGGATAAATTTTTGCTCCAATTTCAGGGTCCACCATATTAATGGTGATAGTAACGTGGTCAATATTTAATTGTTTGATCCGGTCAATATATTCAGGAAGCATCAAACCGTTAGTTGACAGGCAAAGCTTGATTTCTGGTGCTTTTTCTGCAATCAACTCAAAGGTACGGAAGGTTTTCTCTGGATTTGCAAGTGGATCGCCAGGACCCGCAATTCCCAATACAGTGAGTTGGGGAATCTTACCTGCAATAACCAAAACTTTGTGTGCTGCTTCCTCTGGGGTAAGTAGTTCGCTGACAACACCAGGGCGGCTTTCGTTTGCACAATCATATTTGCGATTGCAGTAGTTGCACTGAATGTTGCAAGCAGGAGCAACTGCAACGTGCAATCTTGCATAATGGTGATGGGCTTCCTCGCTGTAACAAGGATGGGTTTCGATCCGTTGTTTTAGCTTTTCATCTATTTCCGGAGTTGCACTGGTGCTACCGCATCCACTACCACAACCACTGGATTTAGATTGAGTTGCCTGTTGTGTAATGAGGGGAGTAACGAGTCCTGTTGACTGTGTCATTGAATTTCGCAATCTTTCACATAAAGTCAGGAGTCAAAAGCCAAAAGTCAAAAGTTAAAAGGCAGCCTTTTAATTTTTCAGTTTTAACTTTTAACAGTATTGCCCGTGGCAGATGTTGTCACAACCTATGTGTTAAGGAATGGAAGCCGCGTATTGGACTTACGCCACAAACCCTTGTTTCTTAGCTGGTGTGTGTCAGAGCTTTGAGACTTGGGTCAATTGCGGGTCAATCCGCGACTTCGGTTCACAGGGGCATGGTGCTATCTCATCCCTCCACTCACTCTAGTGCGCCGTTGTTAGCGCATTAAGTGTTGGCGATACTTGATTTATATCAGTCGTTTTCAAGGGGGTAGTGAGTCTGCCTCGGATAGAATTTATTGAATTGATTGGTTTTGTACTCAAAGTTGGAAACCCAAGCCAAGAGAGCATTTCAGGGTTCAAAAAAAAATTTTTCGGATAGGGGTACTAGAATTTTGAGGTTGGGGTTCTAGCATTTATGGAAACGGGGACAAGTATTTCTGTACTCACCCAAAGTTTCTTCCCAGCATCAGTTTCAGGGAAATTTTAACTTGTTTAAAGCTCTTTTACCTTGTACTCAAAGACCGATCGTTCGCACTCAGATCCTTGTCAAAAGGTAGATTCAGAGCTTGGAAACTTGGAGCAACATGGATGTGTTTACTCCAAAGATTTGCGAAATTCAATTCTGTATCTAACCTATCATTTTTTTCCCAGGAAAAATGCAGTTCATATTTTTTTAATCCTGCGTAAATTTTTGTGTCCTCCCATCAAACACCATAATTTCTCACTAAAATTAGACTGCGTACAAGCTCAAGTAGTTGATAATTTGGCTTTTTCTTTACATACAATCTACATCTATTGAGATTTTATCCTAATTAATGGGTTTTAAAAAGTGAAAAAATGCTTTTGGACACAGACTCCCATACAATAGCGGAAACTTTATCATCTTAAGGTCAAGGATTTAAAATTGGGGATGTAGCGAAGCCCGTCCAGTAAAAACACAAAAAACACGCAATTTTTTAGACTAACATTTCCTCTTTCCCGTGCGCTCTCTGTGTCTCTGTGGTTAAATTAATTACTTGTTAATCGCCAAGGCGCAGAGAATGCAGAGAGAAGAATAGAGGTGCGATCGGCAAGCGTTAGTATACACTTTTCCGGACATGGTACGGGAACAGATGGCTTAGCCCTTGAGAATAACTCAGGAGAAACGCAACTAGTCAGCACGGATACACTGGCAAATTTCCCAAAATTTTTCATGGGTAATGCGAGGAATTTTGAGTGCTAGAGTAGCCATAGCTCTTATCTTCCTCTGTATACCTTAGATTTAGGAATGCTGTACAAATATTCTTAGCATAGCTCACTCATGTTAAAATATTGAACCAGTATTTTAGCGATCGCATAGTCTTACAATTGGTAAAAAAGTTATCTTAAGTACATATCGCGAATAATAAAATGTAGAAATTGATAGGGCGATCGGTATTTGGTCATATATGTTGTCTGTAGATAGTGCATTTCAATATACAAGTAACATTCAGTAATAAACCTCAGGTGCAAACAATATTCATCACAAAATATGGTTCAAATTCTTCAAGGCAAAGATGTTACTCTAGTCGATCTCATAGAGAAATTTAATTTGCAACGTTCACAAGATGAACAATTC
Organism: Tolypothrix campylonemoides VB511288_2; assembly: GCF_045999855.1. Classification (NCBI taxonomy): domain Bacteria; kingdom Bacillati; phylum Cyanobacteriota; class Cyanophyceae; order Nostocales; family Tolypothrichaceae; genus Tolypothrix; species Tolypothrix campylonemoides. The sequence continues at coordinate 312,446 of NZ_JBFPMW010000008.1, read as the reverse complement.
TTCCGAGAGTGGCAAGATAATTTACCCGATCTGAGCGAAGCCGACAAGCAAACCCTAACTGAAGTCAAAGCAGAATATCTCCATCTTTCCCAGTACACAATTTTAGAACCTGTTGTCAAAATGGTGGTACTATCACCACTCTTGCGTCTTGCAGGTTTTTACAATCCTCTTTTCTACATTGCTTCAGAGATAGAAGTTGAAATCTCTTCAGAAGACCAAGGAACAATTATTAGAGGACGTATCGATATCTTGGTTTTTCAACCTCCATTCTGGGTTCTTGTTATCGAAGCAAAACGAGCAGAATATTCTTTAGTTCTGGCGATTCCCCAAGCATTAGCTTATATGCTGACTAATTTAACTTCAGAAAGACCAGCTTTTGGATTTGTAACAAATGGCAGTGAGTTTAGATTTATTAAACTTGTGCAAGCACAAACCCCTCAATATGCTGTATCAGATTTGTTTGCCTTAGATAGCCGTGATGATATAGATAACGTCGTAAAAATATTAAAGCGTCTAGCTCAACTTGTTTCTCAAAAATAAATTTTCAAATATTATCTGTAGGCTGGGTTGAGGAACGAAACCCAACATATATTATTATTTTGCCATTAAGCTGAACATATCTTCTTAATATCGTGTTGGGTTTCACTTCGTTCAACCGAACCTACGCATACAAAAGCCTACTGTTGATATCGAGTCAAAGTTACAGTACTAGAGCGGGGTCTTGCCACTTTTACATCAGGAGGTACATCAATCTTAAGAGTGATAGACGAAAGTTGAGGATATTTAACAAGTAACATTTTAGCGAGTTCCTTATTAATAATTTCCCAGTAATCAGTTTCATTGGGATAATTTCCTAAAAACTGTTTTATATCTTCCTCCAATTTGAGAAAATCTGGATACTGACCGTTTGCTATACCCTTAACATATTGATAGCGAACATCAATATTTATGTTATGGACAAATCCATGATGTAACATTCTATAATTTTCTAATTTAAAGTTAAAATCCTCTGACATCTCTCTAAGGTTAGCATTAAATTCTACTTTTGGTTGGAATTGACTTTCCTGCGAGTATTCTTTGGTAAAGTCAGAAAAAATTATAAGATTGGATAAAAAACCAACTATTCCAAAATCTAACATTGTTCTTCTTCCGAAAGTAGTAATAGCTTTTTCAAAGTGAATTGATAAAGATATAAATTATGAGTTATACAGGTTTTGAATTTAGAGTTTAGCTAAAAAGCTTGGATTTTAAAGTATTTCAGCCATGGCAAGCGATACTATGCTATCTATTATGTATAATCACCAATTGTTTTTTGACGGATAACTTTCCCTATAATTATCCACGATCGCAATAAAATCAATACGGGGTTATTAAAAAATTTAAGTTGTCAAAAGAATCTCATACTCGTTCTAACTTTAAATAACACTTCATAAGAGGTATCCCATGAAAGCAGCAGTTATCTCCCACTACGGTTCTCCTGAAGTTTTACAGTATGAAGAAGTGGAACTACCAAAGATTCAACCTAATGAATTACTTGTTAAAGTCCGCGCCTCTTGCGTGAATCCCGTTGATTGGAAAATCCGCAAGGGTATGTTGAAGTTTGTCACGGGAAATAAATTCCCCATGATTTTGGGATTTGATTTGTCAGGAGATGTTGTAGAAGTGGGTTCCCAAGTTACACTCTTCAAACCGGGAGATGCAATTTACGGAAATGTAGGCTTGAAGGGAGGGGCTTACGCTGAATTTACAGCTGTTCCGGAAACAAGTGCTGCACTCAAACCAATAAATATGACCTATGAGGAAGCCGCTGCGATACCTGTCGCAGGGCTGACGGCTTTACAATCGTTACGAGACTTGGGCAATATCCAATCAGGACACACTGTCCTCGTTAATGGTGCTTCCGGTGGTGTTGGAACTTATGCAGTACAAATTGCTAAAGCTTTAGGTGCAAAAGTTACCGCTGTTTGCAGTACAAAAAATGTGGATTTGGTAAAGTCTCTAGGAGCAGACAGAATTATTGACTATACACAACAGGATTTCACTCAAGATGCCACGCAGTACGATATTATTTTAGATGCTGTTGCCAAGCAGTCATTTTCTATTTGTAAAAAAGTTCTCAAACCACTTGGAACTTATATAACTACGCTTCCTAGCTTTGAAAGTGTAGTCCAAAATGTATTGACTGTTATCCTTCCCGGTCAAAAAGCTAGGAATATTTTTGCAGTACCCAGAACTCAAGATTTGGCTTACTTGAAAGAATTGAGCGAGGCGGGTAAACTGAGAACTGTAATTGACCGCACATATACTTTACAAGAAATAGCTGCTGCTCATGCATATAGTGAAAGCGATCGCGTTGTGGGTAAAATTGCCATTACGATCGCTTAGCTAAGAGAACCACAGGAATTTTGATATCAAAGAGATCTACCTTGAGTGCATGAAATACTACTTCAGTAGGCTGACACGACCAGTATCTAGATCGTAATAACCACCCACCATAATGAGTTTTTTCTCAAGAATTAATTGCGAGAGCAGTGGAGATGTTTTCAACTTTTCTATTTGTGTTGCAATGTTGGCTTTACAGGCATTTTCTAATTTGTCTCCCGGTAGATTTTTGGCTGATTCTATACCTGGTTTAATAGCAGCCAGTAAAGTAGCAATTTGACCGGGAACTGGGGTACCTTTGAGTGTGGCTTCTACCGCACCACATCTTTTATGCCCCAGCACCATAATGACTTTTGAACCTAATACTACACTGCCAAATTCCAGACTGCCAGTTTCTTCTGGCGTAGCAATATTACCAGCTACACGACATACAAATAAATCCCCAAATCCTTGGTCAAAGATAATCTCCGAAGGAACCCGTGAATCGGCACAACCGAGAATAGAAGCAAACGGTTTCTGACCTTTGGCAACTTCTACTAGACGTGCAGAAGTTTGATTGGGGTTTTTTCGTTTTCTTGTAACAAATCGTTCATTTCCTTCTATAAGGAGTTGCAGGGCTTGCTCGGGAGTAACATCATCTTTGGCAACTGCTTTTTGCGGAAAAACTAAATCAGAGCCTACTCCTGCTGTTACGACTCCCGTACCTACTACTCCTGCACCTAACTTCAGTAAATTTCTTCTGGAGACTATTCTTTTCATTGTCTTCTCTCTACGGATTAATCTGCCCATCTTCAAAAAATTGCAGCAAAACAAGACGCAGTTGTCAATGAACAACTGTTCCTTTCAAGCATTGTTATTATGGAAACTAAGACAAATTCATTTTTGCTTAATCTTATTAGGAATAGATTAGCCTTTATGGGTATCACAAGGAAATATATTGGCTAGATAATTAAACAATGGTTACTCTAATAAATTCTTATGCTTTAATTATCTGATGATATATATTAGTTTAAATCTATGATCGTTGACAGAAGATAGCTCGACAATAATTATATTCTTTATGGTAAATATAAAGATTTGTTAAAATAATTGGACATATTGTTAGAAGCGGATAGTAAATCTTAAGCAATACGGTTGGTGTTTGTAGTATTCGATACTGATATATGATCCTAACCTGCCATCACAAGGCAAGAGGAGAGAGTCTAACTAAACCTTTTTATCTTATGATGTGCGATACTCCGACTCATGAAAAGCAATCGGGATAGTTAAGCTGTCGTGCATATAATTTGCAGATTCTCAAACTAGGGAAAAATGAGTCAAACCCTCACCCTCTCGGTCAACATGAGAAAATTAAAGTCAGCACAGCTTAGCACCTACTTGACGAGCGGTTTCTCAAACAGTATCTATATGCACAGACAGATTGCTATCGAATAAATAAAGAGGGGCTTGTCTTTTTTCAGGGAAAAGAATAAAATAATAAAAAGTAATAGGGTATACAGAATCTCTACATTTAACGCCTACTTGACTCTTGTCTGAGTTCAAGTGAGTTTTTATTAATTTATGCAAATTTATCTTGCCTCAAAGCAATGTAAGCCTACAGGTAAGCGGGTTTATATCGAGTACAGAAATACTTATTCCCCTCCCCCATAAATACTAGTCCCCCCGCCCTGAAAATACTAGTCCCCCTACCCCAACAACAATTTTAAGGCTTTATGGGGCGCGGGTTTGAGGCGAGTGAGTACAACCTTAATCAATCCAATAAATACAATCAGCATCGACGGGACAAGCATTTTTAGAGCCATCTGGTATAAGCAGAAAACATAACCGCATACGGCTCTTTTCACCAAACAGTACCGATGCAACAGTCCCTCGAGCATATCCAAAATTCCAAATCTACAAAAATGCCGGTATTTGCCACTGTCAACTTACTCAGAGCAATCTGGACTGGCATTTTTTTTGAACCACTCTTAACGGATTTTCGCATCATATTTGAGCGAGACCCAGCCGCACGGAACTGGTTAGAAGTGCTTTTTTGCTACCCTGGGTTTCATGCACTTTGCTTGCATCGTATTGCCCACTGGCTACACCGTCAGAAAGTGACTTTTCTCCCCCGCTTTATTTCTTATTTGGGGCGATTTTTTACTGGAATTGAAATTCATCCTGGAGCAGAAATAGGCAAAGGTGTATTTATCGACCACGGTGTGGGAGTTGTCATTGGCGAAACTGCCATAGTTGGAGACTATAGTTTGATTTACCAAGGCGTCACCCTTGGAGGAACAGGCAAAGAAAGCGGTAAGCGCCATCCTACTTTAGGTAAAAACGTTGTTGTAGGCGCTGGGGCAAAGGTCTTGGGCAATATTCGTATTGAAGATCGCGTCCGTATAGGTGCGGGTTCGGTTGTTTTGCGGGATGTCCCTTCAGATTCTACTGTTGTAGGAATTCCAGGTCGTATTATTTCCCACAAGCAAGAAAAACCCCTTTCTCCCTTAGAGCATGGCAAGCTACCCGATCTAGAAGCTCGCATGATTCGCTCATTGGTAGAGCGTATTGAGCAACTCGAACAAAGGCTGCAAACCTTTCACTCATCAGCAAAGGAAAAAGAATTGGTAACTAAGGAACATTAATTATGTTGCAACCTTGTAGAGAGCAAAATTCTTTCGAGCATATTCTTCAGATTCCTGTATGCGATCGCTGGCGAATCTATCACCGCTTGCAAGAATTGATGATTCCCTGTTGGTGTCTTCCTGATGGTTCTCTGCGAGTACAAATTGATGGATGTCTGACAGCATGTCTCGTTCGCAGTACTGTCTTGCAATTGGTAGCAACTCGTCAAGAATTAATTGATTGGTTGGAGCAATGCTGGGAGGCTTAAATGATTGGGGTATGGGTGTGTTGCTGATAAATTCAAGCGTGTGAGATTGAGTTATGAATCATTACAGTAATACACAATTCATCAATTTTTTACAAAAGGAGCTTTTACTAACTGCGGGCGATATTGCGATCGCACTGAAAAAACATGAGTTAAATAACGAACCATTAACGATGCTGCTCTGGCAGTATGGATTAGTTGATATAGAACAGTTAGAACGTATTTTGGATTGGTTGGAAGACCAACCAGTGACTGACTATTGGTAACCAAATTTGTTCTAACCAAATGTGGATTGGTTGAAAAACTACCAATAAATGATTTCTCATTGCAAATTGTAGTGAGAATAACTGCAAGTGAGCCAACAAAACGATTAAAAAAGAGAGAGGTCTATTATGATTTCAAGTTTAATTGCTGGATTGAGCTTATTAATTTTATCAGGAGTTGCTAATACCTATATTAGCTATTTGCTGTTTGGTGAAGAAAAAGCACCAACAGATAAAAAGAATGTGTAATTTATTATGCTTGTACATTACATATTTATGAGAGTAGTTAGTAGCCAATAGCCATTAACAACTAACAACTAACAACTAACAACTAACAACTAACATTCTCACCTATAGGTTTTCAACTCATGAATCAAATTCTAATTAATGACACCACCTTGCGCGATGGCGAACAAGCCGCTGGAGTCGCTTTTAACTTACAAGAGAAAGCCGCGATCGCACAATTTCTGGACGCCATTGGCGTTCACGAGATAGAAGTTGGCATTCCTGCAATGGGAGAGGAAGAAACCCGAGCAATATCGGCTATTCGCAACTTAGATTTGCAAGCCAAACTTTTAGGTTGGAACCGTGCTGTCATATCAGATATTGAAGCATCTATAGCTTGTGGATTGAAGCGAGTACACATTTCCGTACCTGTATCCGGAATTCAAATTACTGCAAAATTTCAAGGTCAGTGGCGGGTTACACTACAACAACTTAGAGATAGCATTAGCTTCGCCGTTGATAAAGGGCTTTGGGTAGCTGTTGGAGGAGAAGACTCTTCGCGATCTGACGAGAGTTTTCTCCTAGATGTCGCCAACTATGCCCAAGAATGGGGTGCATCGCGATTTCGCTTTTGCGACACTGTTGGCATTCTTGACCCCTTCACCACTTACTACAAAGTGAAACGGTTGGTCACAGCATTATCAATTCCTGTAGAAATACACACCCACAATGACTTTGGGTTGGCTACCGCCAATGCTCTTGCAGGAATTAAAGCTGGAGCCACATCCGTAAATACAACTGTTAACGGACTTGGTGAAAGGGCTGGAAATGCAGCATTAGAAGAAGTTGTCATGTCTCTCAAACGCATCTACGGCGTCAATTTAGGCATTGACACTCCTCGTTTATTAGAACTATCCCGACTTGTTGCTCGAGCATCAGGCTCTAGCGTACCGCCTTGGAAAGCAATTGTCGGTGAAAATACCTTTGCTCATGAAGCAGGTATCCACGCTCACGGCGTATTGCAAAACCCCTCCACTTATGAACCTTTTGCTCCAGAAGAGGTAGGGTGGGAACGGCGATTGGTTGTGGGCAAACATTCTGGCAGACACTTAGTATCGAACGTTTTGCAGCAACACGGTATCTTCTTAAACTCAGAAGAAACCAAATCTGTATTAGAAGCAGTGCGGCAAGAGTCAGTCGAGAAAAAACGCAGCTTAACGGTGCAAGAACTGTTGAATTTAGCAAAAGAGCAACAGAGGTACTCTCATGCAATTGGATGAACTAGAACTAGGTCTAGAACCAGTCTTTGAGATAGGAGATAAAGTCCGACTTCGCAAATTAATCAAAAACGATGGCACTTTTCCCGGACTAGAAATAGGAACAGTCCTCGCCAAGAAAGGAGATATTGGCTATGTCGTCAGCGTAGGAACTTTCTTACAAAGATCCTACATTTATGCCGTTCATTTTCTTCAAACTACGGGGTATGTCGTAGGTTGTCGCAAAGGTGAACTAGAACTTGTTGAGGAAAGCCAAGAAAACGCCTCTCCTGACGGGGAATGAGAACGATTGATTATAGTACATCCATAATACCACTAGAAAGCGGGAAAAATACATGAAAGTCATGCTGCGTCAAAATACTGCTGGAAATTTAGTTGTTTACGTTGCCAAGAAAGATTTAGAGGAAGAAGTTGTCAAGCAAACAGAAGGAGCAGACGGCAAGATTTTCACTCTCGCAAATGGCTGGGAACTCTCATTTCCTAATTTGCCAGACCCACTCAAGTTACCTCAAACTGTAGAAGCTAAGCGAATTGCGTAAACTGTCACTTGTCCTTTGTCATTTGTCATGAGTAGTGGTAAATGACTGAGGACTTAGGACGCGAATAATTAAGTTAAATCCTGAATATTGAATATTCAGGATGTTTTGAATGAGCAATTAAACATTGATTCTTGCAATTCACAAGCAAATTTAACGTTTCCAATACATTCTGGTCAATTAATACTTCATCACCCACAAATAAAGCAGCTTCTCTTGTCTGTCTTCCTTCAAGTTGAATAATGATAAGCCCAGTTAAGCTAGCCTCTCCTTACATCTTGCACCAAGGTATTAATACTGAATTTTTATGTACTCAATAAACATATGTTTTTATCAATAACACCAAAAATCGGAATTTATAGCCTGCGAAGCGCCCTCTTCGTTTGTATAGCCTCACCCAACGAGAGTGTAGGTGCAAGATATAAGTCTCCCTGCCTACCATCAGGGTACTAAATTTAGTCTTCAGAGGGCTTTAACTGACTTTAGCTATAAGCTTAACTTTTAGCTTATAGCTACCCATGCTATAAAGCATATATTTTATCTATATATTATACAATATCTAATTAAGAATCATTATAAGTCTTTTGGATAAAAATCCATCTATCAGGAGAAGGTTTCCGAAATCAGACAAATATTTGTAAACTGAGTGGTGTCACGCTGATGAAAGAAACAAACACTTACCATGACTGACAACAAACTTGCATCACGCCTTTATCCTACCCGTATTGATATTCCCGCAGACGCACGCTCCAAGATAGTTGCAATTCTCAACCAAACTCTAGCAGCCACTTCAGATTTAAAATCTCAAACAAAACAAGCACACTGGAATGTCAAAGGGACTGACTTCTATCAATTGCACGAATTATTTGATGAAATTGCAGGTGAGTTAGAAGAATTTATCGATCTAGTTGCTGAACGTATTACTGCTTTGGGTGGTTATGCTTGCGGAACTGTACGCATGGCAGCTGCAAGTTCTATTTTGCCAGAGTATCCTACAGAGATTATCGCTGGAATGGAGCACGTTACTGCTTTGGCGGATCGCTTTGGACCTTATGCCAAGCATTTGCGTGAAGCGATCGACAAAACCAACGATTTAGGCGATGCTGACACCGCTGACCTGTACACCGAAGTTTCTCGCACTATCGACAAGCGCCTCTGGTTCCTTGATGCTCATTTACAAGCAGCTGCAAATAATTCTGGAAATGGTGCTCCAGCTACTGCTCAAAATCTGGACAGAACTGCTGCTAGAGTATGAAGTGTAAAGAATGAAGGATAAAGTTATTTCCCAATTTTTTATCTCTCTGTGCTGCTGTAGTTTAATAAATTCTTTTTTAAGCGCAGAGGCGCAGAGGAAAGAGAGCTTTTTTGTCTAAAAATTTAGTTCATTTTTACAAGGCTAGGTGGGCAATACCCACCTTTTCTGTTTTTTGAGGTCTTACTCCCTTTGCAACTTTAATACGATGTTTTGATAATACCTAGCTGGATGCCTAAGCCCTGTGATTGCAGCGCAGAATTATACGATTTAGCCTCTTCCAGTCTTAACAGTACCATCGGGCATGATGGTGTTATTAAAGAAAGCGTCTTTGGCATTGAAACACCACGAAGCGCCACTCAAATCAACTCCACTCAAATCACTAATTTCAAAATCTCTCTCCCGAGCAGCATATCTTTCCAACAATTCTTCAACTTCCAACCTTGGCAAAAATTCTTTGCTTTACTCTCAATCTATGATTCATACAACAATTATCCTTGAATCACGTAGTATAAAAGATTAGGCACGAGCGTTCCTCCAATCGGATGATTTTCCACCATTTGATTCAGCAGGGCTTGACTTAGAGTGCGCTCTAAGTTCTAAGGTGAAACTATGTTTCTCTCGGTGAGTCCCATGCAAACCCTGACGATTCAACAGGTTGCCCAGCAAACGGGCTTAACGGTTCACACACTGCGGTACTACGAACGCAATGGCTTACTGGAGCCAGTCGATCGCGCTAGCAGTGGGCATCGTCGCTATTCGGCACAAGACATTGCCCGCATCGAGTTTCTGACTCGCCTGCGGGCAACCGGAATGCCAATTCGGCAGATGCAGGAATTTGCCCGACTGTTTCGAGAGCGACCAGAGGCAATTGGCTCCCGCCGCAAGCTGCTAGAAGCCCACGAGCAACAGGTACAGGCACACATTCAAGAACTGAGGAGCAACCTGGAAATGATTCAGTGGAAGATTGGCTATTACAAGGGATTGGAAGCCCGTCACCAGACGGATGCAACCGATTCCTATTCAGAAGCAAACGAACGCCAGAAATGTCTGGCGGCAGGACGAGCTTTTATGTTGGAACGCGCTCTCCAACAGGTAGATGTTGAAGCAGAAGTTGAACCTCAATCCAACGAAGCGTCTGGTTCCTTGCATGAGAGCAAATTTCAATCATAACGCTGAATGTTCTTTTTACTCTAGAGCTACAGCGTTCAACTTCACCTATTGAGTGTGGTCTGTAAACGGCATACCTCACTGGTTAGCATTGCGCTGAAATTAACCTTCACAACAATGGAGAATTCACAATGAATTTGCAAAACAAAGTCGCTTTGGTGACAGGTGGAAGTTCGGGGATTGGGCGAATCAGAAGAAGTGGCAGAAGCGGTAGTCTGGCTTTGCTCCGATGCTGCGTCTTACATCACAGGACAGACGATCGCTGTTGATGGCGGCTTTGCCATGCCTGGTTTTCGCGGTTCTTGAATCGGCTAAAAGCAAGACCTGACAGAAATAACTAACTAATACTGAAATACAAAGCGCAAAGGTTGGCAAGAATTGGTTCATTACACACATTAGGAGAAACTATGAATGACTCTCTACTGACGATCGTTGCTCGTATTAAAGCAAAACCTGGAATGGAAGACCGAATGCGGCAAGACTTACTGGGTTTACTTGCGACCACTCGTGCAGAGTCGGGTTGCATCACCTTTGACTTATTGAAAGACATAAATGAGCCAACGGTTTTTGTGCTGTACGAAAACTGGAAAGATCGGGCAGCTCTCGATGCTCACTTTGAGCAGCCTTACGTGAAACAGGTTTTGCAAGCTTATGAGGAGACGTTGGCGGAACCGATCGAAGTTTTGTCTCTGAGAAAAATTGAACCATCATGACTGCGATTTGTGGGAATGGTAAATATTCCTTAATTTGGACAGTTTTATCGCCCCAGTTTCCATAAAGCCAAAAGTAATGCTGGCTAGAGATTACAGATTATTTGCAGTTTTAAAGGCATGAGTTTTTATACTGATGCCGATCTGCATAGAGGTAGCTTGACGTTTGGTAAATACTAGCATTTAATCTATCCTGAGTTGACTTTCTGCCAAAACTGGATGCTCCCGAGGTAATCAAGCTAGACTGGGTAAATCCTTGTAGCGTTGAAACCACTCTTCCAAATAGTTGGGGTATTTTTTATTCCCATCCTTTTTTCTGGCATTTATATTTCTTATCCCGTATTTTTACATTTTTACAAAAATCTTCAGTAGTTCGACATTCCCTTTGAGTTGCAGCAGGTAGGTTATCTCCACCAAATCTAAATACTTGGTCACAAAAACGCTTACTTTTTATTTCAGGTGGTTCTGTTAATTTATCAGTAATGTGTACTTTAATAGAAGCGGAATAATATGGATATATAATAATTATGTTTAAACTTAATAATACAACTATTAATATCCGTTCCCAAGGAGAAAGCTTTGTTGCTTTAATCCTTTTTTCTATTTTTGATAAAAAATTCATGTAATAACAAAGAGATAAAGTATTTTAAATTGCTTCAAGAACCAGAGTTTTCACGGGATGCTCTAAAAAGCCAAGTTATAAATAGGGAATAGCCGACTGAGATACTATCCATTCCATAAATGGTTAATTATTGCAAACAGGAAGCTCATCCAATAGATTCAAGACAATAGTTCCGTTGACTTCATCAACAGATTTATTAAAGAAAAATTTCAAACACCAATTGGTATCAAAAAATTTTAATTTTTGGATGTATATTTTTACATTTATGTTTTCTTGATTTTCTACTTCTTGTCCTTTCACTAACTCTAAGTAACTATCTTTAATAGTTTCGTAGATTGCATCAAAAAGCTTGTCTGGAAAACTTTTAACAGTGGGAAGTCCAACTAGCATACTGACTTAACTTTTATACAACGCTATCATTCTGGCACAAGTTTTTGAAAATGGGTCGCGTCCCGAAGACCTGAGCAACCAAGCACTCGGTTTTAGAGGTAAGAAGAGAGTAGTATCTTTTTGGTAAGTACGGCACTTTGAAGTGCGTACTTTTCATTTTAAATATACATATCTTAAGATAAAGATAGTTAAAAAAGAGTTGCCAGAAGACTGGTTGTAATGCTTGCTTATTCAAGAAAGTTGCCTACATTAATTGTAAATTTTTAAGCGGAGGAAAAAACTTATGGCTGTTAATTCTAAAACACATCTCATTCACGATCGCAACGCACGCGGTCAAAGCAAAACAGGCTGGTTGGATAGCCGTCACACATTTTCCTTTGGTAGTTTTTACGATCCCAGTCGCATGGGCTTTCGTTCTTTAAGAGTGATTAATGACGATCGCGTTGTTCCCGGTGCAGGTTTTCCAACCCACGGACACAAAGATATGGAAATCCTCACCTATGTTTTGGAAGGAGCGGTAGAGCATAAAGATAGTTTGGGTAATGGCTCAGTCATACGTCCGGGTGACGCGCAAATTATGAGCGCCGGTACTGGTATTCTGCACAGCGAGTATAATCCTTCTGAAACAGAGCCAGTCCATTTTCTCCAAATTTGGATTATTCCTAACAAACAAGGGTTGCAACCAAGATACGAACAAAAAAGTTTTCCGATTGAAGAAAAACGCGGAAAGCTGCGTTTGATTGGTGCAAAAGATGGACGTGATGGTGCAGTGACTATTTACCAAGATGTTGATTTATACACATCTGTTCTAGATGCTGGTGATGTTATCAACTATCACGTTCAACCCAATCGTTATGCTTGGTTGCACTTGGCTCAAGGCGTAGCAACGTTGAACGGAGAAGAACTCCGAGCAGGCGATGGAGTACAAATTAACGGAGAGGAAAAACTCGAAATTAGTACAGATGTAGGCGCAGAAATCTTGCTCTTCGATCTGGGCTAATGTATCCGGTTGAGAGAGTCTATCTATCTTACACAACTCAATTTTCTCCTATAGGACGGGCAAAATGCCCGTCCTAACTTTATAATCGTGCTAACGGAACTGCATTGCGTTATAACAGAAGGATTAATAGTAATCTATATTATCAATGAAATATGTAATTATACGTAAACTCAAAAGATTTTGGAAAGCCGATCGACAACTGATAAGAGTTAGGAATGATTTACTGCAAACAAAACGCCTCCGGTATTTGATATTAGGGATTTTAGCTATACTGAGCCTCATGTTAACTCAAGGCAATTTATTCTTTGGAATCCAAATACCAAAAACTTTAGCAGCCACACCAGATCGACTTGATGTTTCACGATCGCCTACTGCATTAGTAGCAGTTGGAAAACAACACTATCAGAATGGAGAATTTGCCTTAGCGATCGCCAAATGGCAGCAAGGACAACAAGCGTTTGCCATCTCAGGCGACAATCTCAACCAAGCAGCCGTATTAAGTAACTTGGCATTAGCTTACCAGCAGTTAGGTCAATGGAAGCAAGCTTACGAATCGATAGAACAGAGTCTCAGCATCCTGCAAAATACAAAATTTTCTCAAGCCAAGTCTTTACTGGCAGCTGCGCTCCTTATTCAAGGAAGTTTACAATTATCACAGGGTCAGGCACAACAAGCTCTTACGACTTGGGAAAACGCGGCTGTTATCTACAAACAAACAGAAGATAAAGCAGGGTTGAGTCGTTGCTTGCTCAATCAAACTCTAGCCTTACGAGCGTTAGGGCTTTACCCGCGTGCTAGGAAGATACTAGAACAGGTGAATCAAACTTTGCATTCTGAAGCTGACTTGCAACTGAAATTTGCGAGCTTGCTGAATTTAGGCGAGACTCTACGAGTCATGGGAGAATTAGAAACCTCTCAGGAAGCACTGCAACAAGCTTTGACAATAGCACAAAAACTCAACTTGAAAGCGGATATGGCTGTGGTGTGGATGAACTTGGGTAACAATGCGCGATCGCAAAAATTGCCAGACAAAGCGTTCCAATACTACCAACAAGCCATAGCCGCATCACCATCAGCAACAATCAAACTGCAAGCACAGCTCGATCGACTGCATCTGCTTGTAGAAACTGAAAAATGGCAAGATGCACGAACACTTATAGAGGAAATTCAACCGCAACTTGAAAATTTTTTACCAGCCAACCGCCTATCCATTTATGCTAGGGTCAATTTTGCCCAAAGCCTAATGAAAACTTGTCAAAACCATACTTCTCGTTGTACAAATCAAATTCTAGCAGCTAAAATTTTGGCGATCGCTGCCCGACAAGCTGAAGATATCTCTGACTACCGGGCTGCTTCTTATGCTTTGGGTTCTTTAGGCGAAATTTACGAACAAACACAACAGTGGTCTGAGGCACAAAAGTTAACTGAAAAAGCACTCCTGCTGGCACAAAGCAGCCATGCTTCCGATATTGCCTATCGCTGGCATTGGCAGAACGGACGACTGCTTAAGGTTCAAGGAGAGTATCAAAAAGCAATATTGGCCTACAATGAAGCAGTAAATACCTTAAGTCTTATTCGCAACGATTTAGTTGCAAGCAATCTAGATCTACAGTTTTCTTTTCGGGAAAGTGTCGAACCAGTGTATCGAGAGTTAGCCCAGTTATTATTGCAACCATCGCCTACTCAAACGGAGGTCAGTCAAGAAAACCTCAAACAAGCTCGCAAGGCGATTGAATCTCTCCAGTTAGCAGAATTAGATAATTATTTTCGAGAAGCTTGTTTGAACGGTACTCCGGTACAAATCGATCGATTGGATTCGCAAGCAGCCGTTATTTATCCAATTATATTATCCGACCGACTAGAGGTGGTGCTGTCATTACCAAATCAATCCCTACGTCATTATGCCACAGCCATTCCTCAAACCCAACTTGAAACACGGATAGACGAAATGCTGCGATCGCTGCGACGGACTTCTCTCAAACGAGAACGACTCAAAATATCGCAAGAATTTTACGATCTCCTCATCCGACCCGCACAAAATGATTTAAAAACAAATAACATCAAAACTCTTGCATTTGTTCTTGATGGAGCCATGAAAAACTTGCCAATGGCTGCACTCTATGACGGAAAACAATATTTGATAGAACAATACAGGTTGGCATTAAGTCCGGGATTGCAACTATTTGTACCTTCTGCAAAAGAACATCATCAGCTTAAGATCTTGGTTGGGGGATTGAGTGAATCTCGGCAAGGATTTATACCTCTACCTGGTGTAGAAAGCGAAGTCAAGCAAATTAAATCGGAAATTCCATCCCAAGTACTTTTTAATCAAGCTTTTACCAGCACTACTTTCGCACAACAAATTGGAAATAACCCTTTTCCGGTCGTGCATCTGGCAACTCACGGTCAGTTTAGTTCCAACGCCAAAGACACTTTTGTCTTGACTTGGGATAACCGTATCAATGTTAAACAATTAGGAGACTTATTACAGAAGCGTGAAGGCGACAGCCATACACCCATCGAATTGTTAGTTTTAAGCGCCTGTCAAACAGCTCAAGGTGATAAACGTGCTGCTTTGGGATTAGCTGGAGTCGCCATACGTTCTGGCGCACGCAGCACTCTGGCAAGTCTTTGGTCGGTAGACGACCGCTCTACCTCCGTATTTATGGCGGAGTTTTACAAACAACTGTCACATACTGGAGTTTCTAAAGCAGAAGCTGTGCGTCGCGCCCAACTGCAATTATTAAAACAACAAGAATTTCAACACCCTTTTTATTGGGCACCTTTTGTTTTAGTAGGTAATTGGTTGTAAAGTTTGCCAGCAAATCGTACTGAGGTTTGAATTTACATTACCACTTTAGATCGGAGCAAACTTTATATTCTAAGATGGGCTCATCGATCGACCATTTAGAAGACGAATCTCATCTTAGGGGTACAAGTTGTAACACCTATTTTATGAAAAACTTAAGCTATAGAAGCTAAAAACCTATTCTCTGGAGTTCTCCATGTCAAATTTAGACTCTCCTCTCGAATCCGCCGTCTTAATTACCATTATTGGGGAAACAGTGCTGAAAGACCGGATTGTTAAGCTACTGAAAAACTACAGTGTAAGTGGTTACACTATTAGTCAAGTTCAGGGTGAGGGCGGACACGGAAGACGCGTGTCAGACTTACCAGGCTACAACACTAATATTGAAATCAAGACCATTGTTTCCTTAGAAGTCTCTGATGCTATCCTTTCGGCTCTTAAAGAAGAGCAGGGTAAGCATGCGTTGATTGCTTTCCGACACAATGTAGAAGCTTTCTATTAATTAACCTCGTACAGCATACCGAGCTAAGCCGGATGACTGTGAACGAGTATGCACTTGACAGCAATCACAGTAACGAATATCGGACATTGGCTACAAAGAGCGTCAACAACAGCAACAATCTTAGAGTTCCTACACCTATTGAGATGGATGAGTTAGAAGAGTTGTTGATTGAAGTCGGTATCCAAAGAAAGTGAGGAAAATGCTGCAAAGTTGATTGGTCAGCAATCGGCTGAAGCTAAAGTAAAAAGTGTTATCAAGTAAGTAATTATTTAGGGTGGGTAGCAGCCCACCCTAAAGCATTTGCCTCAACCTTAATCCCCCAGTCAACATCTATACTTAGCTCTTAATTGTTTGCATAACTTTATATAAAGATTTTCTTGTTACTTCTGCGTAAATTTTTCTACTGTGCCACAATCGGAAATGAGAGTTAATTCGGTTAACAGCTTTTGTTTTTAGTATTAACAGGCTTTTTGTTTTTGGTATTAGCAAACTTTTCTCCGAAACTTAAATCTCCACACATTTATGATTTCGGAGACAGTGTATGTCAGTTTACGTAGGCAATCTTTCTTATGAAGTTACGGAAGAAAGTCTGAATGCTGTGTTTGCAGAATATGGTTCTGTCAAGCGAGTTCAGCTACCTACAGATCGTGAAACAGGTCGTTTACGCGGCTTTGGTTTTGTAGAAATGGGTACAGACGCTGAAGAAACAGCTGCTATTGATGCACTTAATGGTGCAGAGTGGATGGGACGCGATCTCAAAGTGAATAAGGCTAAGCCCAGAGAAGAAAGAGGTTCTTTTGGTGGGAATCGGGGGAACAGCAGTTTCCGCAACCGCTACTAAGCTTTGTAAATTTAGCTCCAAGAGCTAACAACTCCCGAAGCACTTGGCAATTACCGAAGGAATTCATCAATCTATCAGAGTAACGAACGTGAAAATAGATTTTAAATTTTCTTTGGTAGAAAGTGTGGAAGAGTGTTAGTTTCATTAAGTAGTGGCTCAGGCAAAAATGCTTGAGCCTTTTTCATATATCCAATATTCGTTTTTCTTGAAGTTTGATGATAATTCCTTAAGAACATTCGCGGCTTAAAACAAGCTTTTATCTACCTTGACTTTCTCTAATGGAAACACCCGAGCCATTAAGCCGGGGTGAGAAGAAGAAGCCCAAATATTGAGAAGAGTTGTTAATAGGGGTTATTCTAGCAAGCGTGTTACCAGGGGCAAGTAGTACAAAAACTCAGTTTGTAGTATGACAAAACATGGCTACAACCTTTATTCTTTCGTTCCACCCTTGTGGTAACTTTGGGCAGATGAGCGTGAGCTAGGTCTAGATGATTTCATAGGAAACGATATCTGAAAAGTATATGTAGCAATACTTTCAGTCTATCTGGCCTCTCATAACACGCTTGCTAGAATAACCCCTAATACTATAATAAAGATACACATTGTGTATCTGGCAGTCCCATGCTAGGGTACAAGACAAAGGAGGACATTATGCAGCCCCAGAGCAACCCCGATATTCCTACTTGTGCCGTCAATCTGCGTATCCGTAAGGATGTGCGGACGCTTATTGACCGAGCAGCAAAAGCGCAAAGCAAATCACGTTCGGACTTTATGATTGATGCTGCGCGGCGAGCGGCGGAAGATACGCTGCTTGACCAGACCTTTGTGCGAGTGGACGAAGAAACCTATCAGCATTTTCTGAATGTTCTGGATAGCCCGCCCTGCAATGAAGGGTTTGAACGCTTGATGAATGTTAAGAAGCCGTGGGGATAGATGACCCTTCAAGCCCCTGTACCTCTTGCGGATATTCACGTATTGGATGACTTTGATTGCGGAGTTGCCAGCCTAAATGACTGGTTAAAGCGCCGCGCTGTTGCCAATCAGAAGAACAATGCATCACGTACCTATGTTGTAACGGATGGGGAAAAAGTGATTGCTTACTATTGCCTTTCCTCTGGCGCATTGGCGCTCTCACACGCGCCATCGCCTATAAGACGTAATATGCCCGACCCCATACCCGTAGCCATTCTTGGAAGGCTTGGAGTAGATACCTCATGGAAAGGGCAGGGGTTAGGCGCGGCGTTACTACAGGATGCGGTGCTGCGTACAATGCAGGCGGCAGAGATACTAGGCATTCGTGGAATAGTAGTACATGCCATATCGGAAGAAGCTAAGCAATTCTACCAGCATTACGGGTTTTCTCCTTCGCCCACGCAACCCATGACGCTTATTCTATCTATCAAGAAAGTCATAATATAATCTCAAAATCAGCGCTTGTAAAAAATGTATTTTTACGCTTCATAATGCGCTGATGTTGTTTTCAGCTTACTACCTGCCCCTTTCCTTATCCCGAACGCAGGTTATAAAAGTAAACGTATTAGTATTAATTAAAAAAACTATGGCAATCAGCAAACGAGATATTGAGCATATCTTTGAGCGTCTTCGTTCTGGTGTTGTTCCAGAACGAGGTTTGGAAGCCTTTGCTGTTGGTATTGACAAACAGCGAACGGAAATTCACCGTCAATTCCAAAAATCCTATAAATAACCATGAATGTACAACTTGTAAACTCCGTGGTAGAAATGGTACTAAACCTCTCCCCCGAAGAGCAAAAACTTTTTCAAGAAAAGCTTAGTAATAAGCATTTAACGTTACGAACCAGTAAGCCTCAAACACCAGGAGAGAGATTATTGCTTTGGCAGGAATGGATAGATACAGCACCAAAAAGCTCTGCAAACCTTTCTGATGAAGCTCTAAGGCGAGAAAATATCTACGATGATGAAGTATGACCGATTATCTATTAGTTTAATTCTTATTCTTAGAGAAAAATTTATTTCTATACTTAGATATGTTGACAAAATTGCCTTGATTTTAACTTATTACCATTGCATTCACACCCAATGGCTGATTCTTGCCCTAATGTGTTACTTCCAAAGCATTTTTGGGAAATATAAGGCTGGCTCTTAGGGAGCATCCCAAATTAGAAACAACACCAGGAGATGTTCGCGATCGCAGTGATACAAACAAAGCCTACCTGCACGGGCTTCTATTTAGTCCTTGCCTTGCGGTGAGTTGAGAGCTGATAGCGTATAGCTTTTAGTCAATATTTACTCCATACAAACTGTAACAAAAAAATTTTATGATCGGTACAAAGAACATCCGCTTATTGCTTCTATCACTCTCAACAGCGTTACTATTACAATCGAGTGTCATTTTGAATGGCATAACTCCTGCCTTTGCTTTAAAGGTAAAATTTGAACCGCCTAAGAGCGAACCAGCACCAAAAATTACCATTGGTGGTGGGAGGCGCGATAATGGTACTTGCGATGGACAAAGCAATACAACGAATAGCCGTATGACTGGTGCTAATACGGCAGAAAAACTGACTGCGTTGTTACCTTCAACACATTTAGGTTTAACACTAACGAGCCATCCTACCTTTCTTGTTTATGTACCAAAAACTTCTGCTAAAGTCTTAGAATTTACTCTTGAAGATGAAGCAGGTGAGGGAATTTATCAGACTAAAATTAACCTCAAAGGCGTTCCAGGTATTGTTAGCTTTAGTTTACCTAAAACAGAACCAGCACTGGAAGTAGGCAAAGATTACCGATGGGTTGTATCAATTATTTGTCAGCAAACAGGACCAACAAACCCATTTATCGAAGGTTTGGTGCGTCGATCGCCTGTGAATGCAACACTCACAAATCGCATCAATAAAGCAAAACCACTCGAGCAAATTGTCCTTTACAGTCAATCCGGTTACTGGTTTGAAGCACTGACAAATTTAGCCAATCTGAGGCTTTCCCAACCCCAAAATCGTGAAATTAAAACAGCTTGGAACGAGTTGTTGGAATCAGTTGATTTAAATGCGATCGCAAACGCACCCCTACAAAAATAAAGCCCCACTCCTCCTGTCTATGAATCAATCCATACCCCTATGTTGGCTTGCTAGTCGTTTCACTGTTGGCTGTTTCCTGGGGGTGCAATTTCTTACACCCCTACTGCTTGACCCCGTATCCGCGCAAATTATTCCCGATAAGACCTTACCTGTTAATTCTCTAGTTAGCCCCGGATGCAGTATCTGCACCATAGAAGGCGGTACAATTCAGGGCAAAAATCTATTTCATAGCTTTCAAGAATTTTCCTTAGCTACAGGAAGCGAAGCATTTTTCAAAAATGATTCTACTATTGAGAATATCTTCACGCGGGTGACGGGGAACGCCGCTTCTTACATCAATGGGCTTATCCGCACCTCAGGTAAAGCCAATTTATTTTTGATTAATCCTAACGGGATCTTTTTCGGTAAAGATGCTCGGCTTGATGTTGGGGGGTCATTCATTGGCTCAACGGCAAACAGTATTGTCTTTTCAGACAACATAACTTTTAGTACGATACCAAATCAAAATACACCTTTATTGAGTGTTAACGTTCCTATTGGGTTGCAGTATGGTGTGTCTCCTGCTGCTATTCAAGTACAGCAAGCCAATTTAGAAGTAAAGCCAGGTCAAATTTTAGCGTTAGTGGGAGGAGATCTTTCCATAGAAAGCAGTCAATTAAAAGCATTTGGGGGAAACGTTGAATTAGGCAGTTTATCGGGTGCGGGAAGAGTTAACTTAAATGGATTAGAAGCATTTAGCTTTCCAGTAGCGGTAGAACGTGGGGATATTTCAATAGATGGGTCGTTCGTTGATGTCATGGCTTCTGGGAAAGGAAATATTAGCATTAACGCTCGAAATCTTGAGATGGTCAACACTCAGTTGCAAGCTGGAATCCGAGAACAACATGGCCATCCAGGTGCTGTCGCTGGGGATATTCAAATAAATCTCACAGGCAATACCTTGCTAACTCAAAGTAGTGAGATTATCAACGAATTGCAAAATAACTCGACTGGTACTGGAGGCAATATTAACTTAAAAACTGAAAATCTGACGGTAGAAGATTCGCAGATATCAGTCCAAACCAGCAGTTCTGGAAATGCAGGAAATTTAAATGTCAAGGCGACACAATTAAATGTTGCATCTTCGCAAAGTCAAACAATTTCCTCAGTTTCAAGTGTTCGTCAATTACTATCCCCAACTACGGATCAAAAGATCGGTTTATTTTCCTTTGTCTTTAAACAAGCTACAGGAAACGGTGGTGATGTCAGTATTGAAGCAAAGGACGTCAATCTTAACGGTAAATCTCTTGTAGCAAGCGATACCGCAGGTGCAGGGAGTGGTGGCATTACCACCATTAAAACCGAACGCTTAAGCTTAAATAATCAGGCGACA
Organism: Tolypothrix campylonemoides VB511288_2; assembly: GCF_045999855.1. NCBI lineage: Bacteria > Bacillati > Cyanobacteriota > Cyanophyceae > Nostocales > Tolypothrichaceae > Tolypothrix > Tolypothrix campylonemoides. The sequence continues at coordinate 291,170 of NZ_JBFPMW010000008.1, read as the reverse complement.
ATCTCTGCGAGTACGGGAGGTTCTGGCAATGCAGGGGAATTAAGAATCGAAGCAACCGAGTCAATTGAAGTTGGTAATGCTTCTGAGGGTCGTTCTGCTGGCTTAGCAACAATTGCTAAATTTGGAGCTACGGGTAGTGGCGGTCACATGACTATAAAAACCCAACGCTTGAGTTTACAAGGTGGGGGAATTTTATCTGCTGATAGCTTTGGTGATGGAAATGGAGGAAGTATTACTATTGAAGCAACAGATCGGGTGGAATTAAGTGGGATGAATGGTACAGGCATTCCCAGCGGTATATTTGCGGCTATTCGGGGTGGAAAAGGAAATGGCGGTAGTTTGTCAATCGAAACAGGGCGTTTGATACTCCAGAATGGAGGAGTTATTGACGTTGGGACAGAGGGAGCAGGAAATGGTGGTAGTATTGCCATTCACGCTACAGAATTGGTAGAACTCAGCCGTACAACTGACAGTGGCTTCAGCCGCATAATTGCTCAAACTAATGAAACCGCAACAGGAAGAGGGGGAGATATTTTCATTGAAACCTCACGTTTGACTGTTAATAATGGTAACCAAATCTCAGCAGCGACTTTTGGGATGGGTGAAGGAGGGAGTTTGTTTGTTCGAGCTAAGGACTTGATAGAGCTATCAGGAACAAGTGAAATCGATAATACTCGGTTTGGAATACAGCCACTCATTACAGATAGTTCGGGAAAGAAATTTCCTAGCGGACTTTTTGCGAGTTCTCCTGGCTATGGAAATGCTGATACTCTAACAATTGAAACCGGTCAATTAATTGTTCGCGATGAAGCACAAGTCTCTGCAAGCAGCCAACAAAAAGGCGCTGCAGGTAATTTAAATATCCTAGCTGATAAAATCTATCTCGATAACGGTATCCTTAGCGCCGAAACGGTAGAGGGAGAACGAGCAAATATTTTCCTGGCATCGTCAAATATTTTATTGCGTCACGGTAGCCGCATTACCACTAATGCCACTCAGGATGCCACAGGAGGCAATATCAATATCAATACAGATACTTTAGTAGCCGCAGAAAACAGCGATATCACTGCTAACTCTCAAGCCAGTTTTGGCGGTAAGGTAATTGTTAATGCTCAAGGTATCATAGGGAGCAAGTTTCGCGAACAACTAACACCTGAAAACGATATTACCGCAACGTCTTCCTTGGGTTATGAATTTAGTGGTGTGGTGGATATTAATACTTTAGCAATCGATCCTAATTCCGGATTGATTCAACTACCTGCAAATTTTACTGAAGCCAGTCATCAAATTACAACCCAATGTACTGCACAAAAAGGTAATTATTTTGCGATCGTAGGACGTGGTGGATTACCACAAAGTCCTAATGAACCATTTACAGGAACAACAACACTGGTAGATTTAGTTGAATTGATTTCTGCATCTGAGAAGAAACAAGTGTCTGAATCGCCTGCATCTACCACAAATAATGCCAATCCAGAAATAGTAGAAGCTCAAGGATGGGTTGTTGATGGGAAAGGTCAAGTCACTTTGGTCAGTCAAATAGCTAGCGAGCCCGTTTTCCCTCAAATGAATTGTCGATCGCTCTGACACAACTGTTTAAAATAAACAGCAATTTCTGTAGGTGTAGCGGTAAAGCGAATACCAAAATTTGTTTGGTTGTCGTTTGCAACTTTGACCACCTTAGCGTACACATCTAGCTTGTTTAATTTTTCATCTTCAGCAAGCAGTTGTATTTGAAGGTTGCTGAGAATTTGCACGGGCTGTTTTGTCCGCAATTGGGCACTGCTTGCAGATAATTGTACCAAACTACCTTGGAACACTTCATCTGAAAGATGTTTGCCTTCCATCACTCGATATTGTATGGGAATTTCCATTGTTAAAAGGGTTAAATTTTCTGTAGTATCGTGCAAAGCGAGTTTGTACTGACCGCCAATACCGCCAATATCGTAGATCGTAATGGGTTCGGCAAAACCTTTGGGTTGTACTTGAAGTTGTCCGGCGATCTGGATAATTTCTCCTACTGCATCTAAAGTTTCTTGAGAAACGAGGATTTGCCCTCCAACAGTATAGGTTTCAATTCGGGAAGCCAGATTAACGTTGCTACCCATAATAGTGTATTTGGCACGTTGGTGAGAGCCGATATTACCAGCAAGGACTTCTCCTGTATGAATACCAATACCCATCTCTAAAGGAAGTAAATCCATACCGACCAATCGTTGATTGATATCATCCATTGCTAATTGCATCTCAATGGCACAAGCAACAGCTAGTTGGGCATTATCTTCAAGATCGATAGGTGCGCCAAACATGACAAAAATGCCATCGCCCATAAAATCATTAATCGTACCTTTGTAACGGTTGATAACATCAGTCATTACCCCTAAATACAGATTGATAATTTCCACCACTTTTTCTGGCGGTACTCGTTCGGAGATGGCAGAAAAACCTCGGAGATCGGAAATTAAAATTGTGACATCCCGCTTTTCGCCTCCCAACTTTAAACCACCTGGGGTTTCTAATAACGTAGAGACAACTTCATCGGTCAGATAGCGATTAAAAGTTTGCCGCATGGCAGCAGTATTTCGGGCTATATAGGCAGTAATAGTAAATCCAGAGCCTACTAAAGCTAACAAGCCAGGGACTATTGGTAACCACCATGCCGTGCAAAAAGCGACATAACAACCACCTGTGAGCACAAGACTGAGTAGCAAGATGTTGAGATTAGCAGCGGGTACACGGCTGTTGCGTTGATAGCGCTGCGTCCAAGCGATACTTGCTCCCGCAATAGCCCAGATACCAATCCACAAACATTCTTGGGTTTCAGACCAAACTTTTATTAAAGGACGACCTTCTAAAGCAGCGCTTATTATCTGACTGGCAAGATCGGCATGAACGATCGCTCCCGCACTTCTAAAGGTCGCTTGACTGTGAGCGCTGGCGCTATAAGGTGTATAAAAAAAGTCACCGCTGCTTTCTGCAGTTACCCCAATTAAGACAATGCGATCGCGAGCAAAATTCTTGGGTATATTTCCAGCTAACACATCACTGATGGAAACAGTCAGAAAACCTTGTTGTATATTGCGAAAATTGGATATTATTTGATATCCTCCAGTATCGGCACCGACATAGCCACCATCATGTTTTTTAAAAGGCACAAATACTGCTTTACCTAACTTCATTTTATTTGTTTCTGGCTGTAGGTAAATTCCTTGCGCTTCCAAATACATTAAAGCCAAATGTGCTCCCAAGCTTAAGATAGTATCGCCCTTAGCATTTTTTACAGACAACAAACTGCGGCGCAGTTTACCGTCTTTATCCACAACCAAATCATTGGCACTCACTTGTTCTGCATTCAAAGCAGGAGGTGGATCGATTTCAGAACCAGAATAGTCACTGACTACTTTACGAATACCAATCAATGTGGGTGTACTTTGAAAAACTTTCACGAGTTCTTGATAACCCGGTTCTACTGGTAAATCCCGGTAAATATCAAGCCCAATGGCACGAGGTTGCTGTTGTTTTAAAATCGATATTGCTTTTGCAAGTTGAGCGTCGGGGATGGGCCATCGCAATTTACGGATATCTTTCTCATTGACTTCTACAATTACAATCCGCGAATCTCTTGGTTCAATTGGACGCAGTTGAAAAAATCTATCTAGCGCTGCTAACTCCAAAGATTGCAAACAGCCAAGATAGCGCAAACCAATTATTATCGCTGCGATCGCCGGAGCGGTCATCAAAGCACCACGATGTTGCCATAAAAGTTTTTTAAGACTTGTCCGCATAAGCTGGCATTCTTCAGCAATCCAAAATGGTATGAGTTGTTAGATAACCTTAGCCCTATCAAATCTCGATACTTATAAGATATTGAGTCTCTCTCGCGAGTGATTTAGGGATGCTGTATGCATCTGTAAGATTAACGAGAACGATCGCAACGATATTATAGAAACTAGTGTAAAAGACTCATAACAGTAATTCCCCTGATTTTTTCTGGGGTAGACATCGGGTACTGCTATCATGCCAACATTGCGCTCCCAAACAAACAGCAAAATGTGGATTGCGATCGCTCTCTCTTTCTACGCCTTTATAGCCATTGGCGTTGCGGAAGGAGGCTTGGGCGTCTTAATCCCCTCTATTCAGCAAACATACAACTTGACTTCTGCCACCATCTCCCTACTTTTCCTCAGTCAAGTGACAGGTTATATTATTGCAGCATTAGCCAGCAGTATCTTAACGAGCAATATGGGAATGGCGCGGATGTTGCTGCTAGCATCTGTTGTTCTGACCTGTGCCCTTGTGAGCTATGCTCTCAGCCCTTATTGGTGGTTGATGGTTGCTACAGGAACATTGCTCGGTTTGGGAATTGGTCTGATTGATGCTGGTATCAACAGCTATATTGCTAACGAACAACAGCAGGCTGACTTAATGGGGCTGCTACACGCATTTTATGGTATCGGGGCTTTGTTAGGTCCGGCGATCGCGACTACGCTCTTGGCATTTAACTTGCATTGGAGAAGTATCTACCTAGTTTTTGCAACTTTCGTCGGCATAATGGTCGCAGGAATGCTTTGGGCAGTTGTGTACGACTACAAACCGTTGAACAAGCGCGTACAAGTAACGGGAACAAATGCGCGAACCAATCTACGTGTAGCCCTTACAACTCCTGTCGTATGTATAGCTGCTCTGTTCTTATTTATTTATGTAGGTACAGAAGCTTCAGTTGGAAGTTGGGCTTATAGCGTCCAAAGTCTCAGTCGAGGCACGCCAAAGTTGCTTGCAGGTTATAGTGTCAGTGGCTACTGGATAGGGCTAACCATAGGACGTGCGGTGACGGGACGTATTGTTAAACGCTGGGGTGCTCTGCGTACTCTCGAGCGTTCCTTGCTACTGCTTGGGCTTGGTTTAACTGCTTGGTGGTTGTTACCAAATCAATTGCTGAGTTTACCAATCATTGGCTTTGCACTCGCCCCTATATTTCCACTAACAATATGGTTGATGCCACAACGAGTAAGTAAAGCTATTGTTCCGGCTGCAATTGGATGTATGACAAGTGTTGCTAGTTTGGGTGCAGCAACTATCCCCTCTGCTGTTGGGACTTTAGCAACGCGTTTTGGCTTGGAAATTATTCCAGTTTTGATGCTTCCTCTCGCAGTCATTATGATAATTTTGCATCGTTGGTTGGCACAGCATCAGGTGAGCCGTGCTTGATTGGGGAAATGACTCAGAAGACAACTTCAAGCAAAAATTATCTCTAATGCAAGCTTTAAGGCTCACTTTTATGACCACAGAGAGATTTATGAATAACTGTTTCTCGTCACACTTTACTTAACTTTACATTTGGTTTGAGTAGACTGGTATTTGTCCATGAACCAGAAAGATAACCTTGATGCTGAATCTTTACGCCTTGCAGAAGATACAAGACGCGAGAAAAACTGGAAACGCTGGGGACCTTACTTAGCAGAAAGACAGTGGGGAACCGTGCGTGAAGACTATTCAACAGATGGGTCTTCCTGGGACTATTTGCCCCACGACCACGCCCGGAGGCGAGCTTATAGGTGGGGAGAAGATGGGCTTTTGGGAATATGCGATCGCGAAGGACGTTTGTGTTTTGCTCTTGCACTATGGAACGGACAAGACCCCATTCTTAAAGAACGTCTTTTTGGCTTAACGAATACTGAAGGCAATCATGGGGAAGATGTCAAAGAATATTACTTTTATTTAGACTCAAGCCCAACACATTCCTATTTGAAAGCCTTGTACAAGTACCCACAGAAAGAATTTCCATATACACGCCTCGTAGAAGAGAACCGCAACCGAAGCAAGGATTTAGGAGAGTTTGAACTTATTGATACTGGAATTTTTGAAGAAAATAAATACTTTGATATATTTGCAGAGTATGCAAAAGCTTCACCCAACGATATATTAATCAAAATTACAGTTGTCAATCGCGGTTCAGAAACCGCCAAACTCCATGTTTTACCCACAATTTGGTTTAAGAACAGTTGGTCTTGGGGTCGCACGGGTGAAAGTTACTGGACAAAACCCTGCATTGAATATAAAAAAGATGGAGAGCTTTTGCTTTCTCATGAAACATTAGGTAAATTCCGTTTTATCGCCGAACCGATTCTAGGGCAGAACACTCCTAATTTTCTGTTTACTGAAAACGAGACTAATTCGGAAAGGTTATTTAATGTAGAAAACAGCACTCCCTATGTCAAAGATGCTTTTCACCAATACATCGTACACGGACAGAAGGATGCTATTAATCCCAAGATGGTGGGAACTAAAGCAGCAGTACAATACTGCTTGGAAGTTCCGGCTGGCGAGGAAGTAACACTCAGATTGCGCTTGTTTTCTGAAGAAGAAGCACCAGCACATCCATTTGGGCAAAACTTCCAGCAAATCTTTCAACAACGCATTTGTGAAACAGAAGAATTCTACAAAAATCGTATTTCATCCGAACTGTCTCAACATGAAAACCTGGTAACAAGACAAGCTTATGCCGGCTTGCTTTGGTCCAAACAATTCTATCATTACGGTATCAAAGATTGGCTTGAAGGAGATCCTTCACAACCGCCACTCCAGAGAAATGAAGAGGTTCGCAACGCTGATTGGACTCACCTTTACAATCGCGATGTGATTTCCATGCCAGATAAATGGGAGTATCCTTGGTATGCAACTTGGGATGTTGCTTTCCATCTCGTCGCCTTTGCCAAAATTGACCCAGATTTTGCCAAGCAGCAACTGATTTTGTTTTTACGTGAGTGGTATATGCATCCCAACGGACAGCTACCCGCTTACGAGTTTGACTTTTCCGGTACAAACCCACCTGTTATCCCATGGGCTTGCTGGCGTATTTACAAAATCACTGCCGAGCAAGGTCAGAAAGACCGTATTTTTCTCACTCGTGTCTTTCAAAAACTGTTGTTGAACTTTACTTGGTGGGTAAATCGTAAAGACGTTGCTGGAAAAAACATCTTTGCGGGTGGTTTTTTAGGAATGGACAATATAGGTGTTTTTGACCGTTCCAAACCTTTGCCTACTGGGGGCGAACTCCAACAAGCCGATGGGACTGCTTGGATGGCATTTTACTGCGTAACTATGCTGGCAATGGCATTAGAACTTGCTGAAGAAGATCCAGCTTACGAAGATATTGCTTCTAAGTTTTTTGAACACTTTATGGCCATTGCTGAGGCGACGAATACCATTGGAGGAACCGGGCTTTGGGATGAAGAAGATGGCTTTTATTATGATTGGTTGGCAGTCGATAGCAAGTATATACCTTTGAAAGTACGCTCTCTTGTGGGAATTGTCATCTTACTTGCAGTAGAAACTTTGGATTTTCAGGTTATCCAAAATTTACCAGGGTTTACCAAACGAATGCATTGGTTTTTGGAAAACCGCCAAAACGTCACCGAGTATATCTCTTGCATGAAAAAAGCAAAAGCGACCAATCATCTTTTGCTAGCAATTCCCACAAGAGAACGCTTGCAACAAGTGCTGCACTATTTGCTAGATGAAAACGAATTTCTTTCCCCCTACGGTATCCGTTCCCTATCTCGCTTTCATCTAGAACATCCCTACGTTTTTCCTATTGACGATCGAGAGTACCGTGTTGAGTATCTTCCTGGAGAATCAAATAGTAGCTTGTTTGGCGGTAACTCTAACTGGCGCGGACCTATTTGGTTTCCCCTGAATTACTTGCTTGTGGAAGCTCTAGACCGTTATTACCAATTTTACGGCGATGATTTATTAGTTGAATGCCCCACAGGTTCCGGACAAATGATGAATTTGGGGCAAGTTTCACAAGAAATTTCCCGACGCTTAGCTAGTATTTTCCTTCCGGATACAAGAGGGTATTGTCCTTGGCAAGGGAAAAACCAATATTTTTCTGTAGATGCTTATTGGCGTCACTTAACTCTTTTTCACGAGTACTTTTGTGGTGACACGGGTTCTGGTTTGGGTGCTAGCCATCAAACTGGGTGGACGGCATTGATTGTAAGGTTATTATAGCAGTCCGTATAAAATTTACAAACAAATTCTATCCTGATGAGGATTGAAAATGGTAACAGGATATTAGATGTAGGTGTAAAAGCAAAATTAGAATAACTCCGCAAGAACTGAAAAGACAACAAGCTGACTTTTTATGTAAGCTAGCAATAGCATTCTTCTTTGGATAGATAAATAACTGGAGGAAAGCCATTATATTTGGGTAGGTCACATATCACGATTTACCGACATAGCCTCGACCAAAAGATATAAATCTTATACTAGGATAAAAATCCTATTAGCTTCCAGTTAGTTTCTCCTTAGGTGCCTGTAAGTCATGAAATTCTCTGAGTCTCAAACTCATTTTGAAGATAATCTTCCAGAGGGAACCTCAGAAGAGCCACCTCGCAAACAGCGGCGGTGGCTTTGGTTGTTGGTAGCTCTGGGAGTACTGGCAGGAGGAGGCTATGCACTTTGGCGTTTCCTTGCCCCCGGACAAAAAGAACCTACGCCTGCTAGCGCTCAGCCCCCTGGGGTAAGAGTTAAGATATCTACGGTGCAAACAGGTATCATAGAGGACAGTTCGGAGTTTGTTGCCAATCTGGAATCTCGTCGGTCGGTCAATCTTCAACCCAGAATTCAGGGTCAGATCGCTCAGATATATGCTAGAGCGGGAGATACAGTAGCAGCAGGAGATCCAATTATCCAAGTTGATGCCAGAGAGCAACAAGCATCTGTGAGTAGTGTTGCAGCAGCAGCAGAGGTAGCGCGATCGCAATTGGAAAATGCGCGTGCAACTCTTCAATCCCTACAAGCAGAGCGCTTATCGAATCTATCTGATGTGAAATTGAACCAGCGAGAATACGATCGCTATGCTCGCTTAGCTGCAGAAGGCGCAGAATCCCGACAGGTACGAGATCAGTATGCAAATAGGTTAGAAACAGCACAAGCGCAACTCCGTGCTACAGAAGCGCGGATAAAAGCACAAACTGCCAGTATCATCCAATCAGAAAAATCTTTACAGCAAGCACAAGCAAATATTAATCAACAGCAAGTTCAACTTCAGTACTACAAAATCACTGCTCCTTTTCCGGGTACAGTTGGAGATATACCAGTCAAAGTGGGAGATTTTGTCAATACATCTACACAATTAGCTACAATTACGCAAAACCAACCTTTAGAATTAAACATTTTTGTACCAATTGAGCGCGGACCTCAATTACGTAAAGGAACACCAGTGGAGGTCATGGACGCACAAGGTAAAAGTTTAGGCATGAGTCGGGTATTTTTTATTTCACCAAGTGCAAACACTAACAACCAAGCAGTACTGATTAAAGCCCTTTACGACAACAATAGAAATCAACTGAGGGCAGATCAATTTGCACGAGCTAGAGTGATCTGGAACCAACGCCCAGGAGTTTTAGTTCCAACAACAGCCGTCACTCGAGTAGCAGGAGAAACCTTTGTGTATGTAGCTCAAACACCACCAGCATCACCATCACCGCAATCCGCGCAAGGCGGAGGATTTCAACTTGTAGCTCGGCAAAAGCGAGTGAAGTTGGGCAATATCAAAGGTAATAATTACCAAGTTCTTGAAGGATTGCAGCCAGGAGATAGAATCATCGTCTCAGGGCTACTCAATCTTAGAGATGGAGCACCGATTATTCCTGAATCGTAAGTCATGGAAGACGGGCTAATAGCTAATAGAAGACGGGCTAATTCATAACTATTAGCCATTAGCTATTAGCTATTAGCAACTGGCTTTTTAGCAATTAGCAATTTTCCTATGTTCGTTGACTTCTTTATCAAGCGACCTGTATTTACGAGTGTTTGCGCGATCGTTATTTTTCTAGTGGGAGCAATCAGTATTCCCACGTTACCCGCAGCGCAGTATCCCGAAATTAGCCCAGTTCAAGTAAACGTTTCTGCCAATTATGTTGGTGCCAATGCTGACGTTGTGGAAAATACCGTAACCACTCTTTTAGAAAGAGAAATTAACGGGGTTGAGGGCATGAAGTACATGACCTCAAGTAGTAGCAGTACTGGCAATAGTACCATCACAGTCACATTTGATGCATCGCGGAATAAAGATATTGCAGCAGTTGACGTACAAAATCGAGTGTCTCTAGCTGAACCTCAGTTACCAGAAGCAGTCCAGCGAACGGGAGTCAGTGTTAGCAAGCAATCTAACAATATCTTGTTAGCGATGGGACTGTACAGCGACAAGAACGAGTATAACAACATCTTCTTAAGCAACTACGCTGACCTCTACTTAGTAGATGCCCTACAAAGAATTAACGGTGTGAGTGAAGCTCGGATTTTTGGCGAACGCCGTTATGCAATGCGTCTGTGGCTCGACCCCAACCGGCTTGCAAGTCGCAGCCTCACAGCCCAAGATGTGGTTGATGCTCTCAACGAGCAAAACATACAGGTAGGTGCTGGACAAATTGGTCAGCAACCTGCTCCAGAAAGCCAAATGTATCAGGTAGACCTGCGGGCGCTGAGTCGATTTAGAGAACCATCCGAATTTGAGGACATGGTGATTAAATCCGGTCAGGATGGTACGCTTGTTAAGCTCAAAGATATCGGTCGGGCAGAACTCGGAGCAGAAAACTACAACACATTCCTTAGATTTAGAGGTCAAGAAGGTGTTGGGATTGGAATATTTCCAATTCCAGGTAGTAATGCTTTGAGTGTTGCGAAGGCTGTTAAAGAAGAAATGGCAAAACTTGCCCTGGATTTTCCACCAGGGATGAAATATCAAGTGGCGTTCGATACGACCTCGTTTGTAGAAGAATCACTCGCAGAAGTTGCCAAGACATTGTTTGAAGCAATTATCCTCGTTGTTTTAGTGATTTTTCTTTTCTTACAAGATTGGCGCACCACTATCATTCCCATCGTTACTATTCCCCTGGCATTGATTGGCACTTTTGCCTTTGTAAAAGTGTTCAATTTTTCCATCAATACCTTGACCTTATTTGGTTTAACCCTAGCAACAGGTATGGTGGTCGATGATGCGATCGTTGTAGTAGAAGACATTGCCCGTCTCATTCAACAAGAAGAGATGTCGCCACGTCAAGCCGCATCTTCCGCAATGCACGAACTTTTTGGAGCAGTTATCGCGACTTCTCTAGTGTTGATGGCTGTGTTTGTACCGGTTGCTTTCTTTCCTGGTTCAACAGGCCAAATTTACAAACAATTTGCTTTAACAATAGCCTTTTCGATCGCAATATCTACCTTCCTTGCGGTTACCCTCACTCCTTCTTTAGCTGGCTTGTTACTGCGTCCCCAGCAAAGACAGGGCGGTATTTTTGGCTGGTTTTTTGGTATAATTAACCGATTTCTTGATGCCATGACAAGCGGGTATACTTGGTTACTCAAGCGCCTTGTCCGTCTAAAAGCTATTGTTGTACTGTTGTTTGTTCTGTCTTTAGGGTTTACAGGATGGCTTTATACTCGCGTACCTACAGCGTTTATTCCTGATGAAGACCAAGGATATTTCATCACTATCATCCAAGGTCCACAAGGAGTTTCGCTTAATTACACGAGTAAAGTTATGCGTCAGGTAGAAGAGGAAATTCTCAAGTTACCAGAAGTTGTAGGGACTTTTGCCATAGGTGGTTTTGGTTTTACTGGTAGCACGGTCAACAATGGTGTTATTTTTACAACCTTGAAACCTTGGGATGAGCGGACTCAACCAGGTCAGTCAGTACAAGGAATTATTGGTAATTTATTTGGAAAGCTATCCACAATTACGGAAGCGAGGGTTTTACCAGTTAACCCACCAGCCATCCAAGGTTTGGGTAACTTCAGCGGCTTTGAATTCCAGTTACAAGACAGAAGAGGTACGAGTGGCTTGGATGCTATGGTACAGGTCATGGGTCAATTACTTGGTCAAGGAAATCAAACTCCGGGGTTACAAGCTGTCTTTAGTACCTTTGCTGCAGATACACCTCAACTTTTAATTGAGGTAGACCGCAATAAAGCTAAAGCTCTACAAGTCGATGTTGATGAGATTTTTAACACTCTACAAAGTTATTTGGGTTCCCGCTACGTTAATGACTTCAACTATCTTCAGCGGACTTACCGAGTTTACGTTCAAGCAGATGCTCAATTCCGTTCCAATCCTGAAGATATTGGTCGTTTGTATGTCCGTTCTGCTAGCGATCGAATGATTCCCCTCAGTAATTTAGTGAAAATAACTTCAGCAACTGGGGCGCAGACCATTAACCATTACAACTTATTTCGCTCGATTGCAATTAACGGTGCTGCAGCACCCGGTTTTAGTTCCGGACAGGCTATTCAAGCAATGGAGGGACTCGCAAAACAAATTTTACCAGCAGGTTTTGGTTATGAATGGTCGGGAACTGCTGCAGAAGAGTTACAATCTGGCGGTCAAGCACCTCTCATTTTTGGTTTGGGGTTGGTCTTCGTCTTTTTGGTGCTAGCAGCACAATATGAAAACTACGTTGACCCCTTGATCATCATGCTGTCAGTTCCCTTAGCTATCATGGGGGCGCTATCAGCTCAGTTGTTAAGGGGCTTACCTAACGATGTCTTTTGTCAAGTTGGTTTGGTAATGCTTATTGGTTTGGCAAGTAAAAACGCAATTTTGATTGTGGAGTTTGCTAACCAATTGAGAGACCAAGGTCTTTCGATTGCTAAAGCTGCTGTGGAAGCATCACAACAACGTTTGCGACCCATTCTGATGACTGCTCTTTCTACTCTGTTGGGTATTTATCCACTAGCAGTCGCTACAGGTGCAGGTGCAGCAAGCCGTAAATCTTTGGGGACAGCCGTGTTCGGTGGAATGTTAGTAGCAACGTTCTTAAGTTTGTTTGTTGTGCCAATCCTTTACATCGTAATTAGCAATATTCGCGCTCGCTTTGCGCCACGCCGTCCTTCATTGGCGTTAGAAGCTGCTGAAAAAGGCGATCGTGTTCCTTATGAAACGCATCGCTAAATACGGGTAAAATGCAATAAAAAGGAGTAAGAGTCAGACTCTTACTCCTTTTCATTGCCATTTTTATTAAGAAAGGCAGAGGGCAGCTTTGCAGGAGGCATTCGAGAATACTGGCTCCGCTCTCTGCGAGTGACCAAAGGGAACAAGGGTTTAAGACCCCGACTGAACTCCGTTCAGTCGCTACCATTTAGGAGGGGTCTGAATCCCCTTCTAAATGGAACCTTCTGCCCTCTGCCTTCGTACTTCTGCCTTCTTCAATTTAAATGTGCGTTGCAGTGAAAGTTATCTTTTTCCCGTTTAGCCAGTTCTTCCGCTCACTCAAATAGCAATACTTTGCGGAGTTCGAGACGGTAGGAGATAGATATAGGGTTTTTGACCGGATTTTACCAAAGTAGCATTCCGCTCGGAAGTTTTTTGTTCGATTTCCCTCAAACGCTTTTGAAAGTCTTTGAACGCCTGCTTGTCTTGTTGCAGGTAACTTATACGTGGGTATCTAATTTGGAAAGAATTTGTTGTAGATTCTTGGGTCTATAATCCTTACGACCTTTCAAACGCTTGAGCGTGCTATCATGAAGATCTTCAATGGCATCACCGACTTCACGAAGTTTGATTCCTGCCAATTTAAAGAATCCAGGATCGTTCTTAAAGTCACATTCATAATTGGGGTTGATACCTGTAGGAATCATACTTGTATCGAAGTCAAGTCCCAATCCCAACTCACCAATCGAATCAATCATCCACTGCAAAGCAGCATCGGATAAACCGCTTTGTTCTTCGGTTCCACCACCAACGCAGCCATGCTCGCCAGGAAACCATTTTTGAATCACTCGCTGGTTTTCAGCCTCAGGATGCTTCTTCATAGGAGTCACATCAAAGACTTCGCGGATTTCATCGATCGCCATTGCGTGCAAAGCATTTTGAACGCATTTGTTTAAAGTGGTGTCATGGAATCTGTAGCGCTTATTCAATTGCTCGTGCAGCTTACTGAAGGCGGGTAATCCAGGGATACCAAGCGCACCAACAGTATCAAAACAACCGACCAAAGTGATAGGAACGCGATCTCCGTAGCTTTCACGATATTCTGCTGCTAAGCGATCCTTAGGTTTAATATTTCGGTTACGGTAAAGCTCGTAAGCTTCATGGGTTTTGGTAACATGAGGGCGATCTAGCAGACCAGAGCAATAGATCATACCTGCTAAACTTCTTACCGTGTAAGCACCACGACTGAAGCCAAACAAATAGATTTCATCACCAGGAACATAGTTAAGACTCAGAAATCGGTAGCCATCTTCTATATTTCTATCGATTCCCAGTCCAGTCGCGCCCCCTAAAACCTTTTGACTCTCGGTTCCAATACCTTCGTCATAGAACACGATCTGTGCAACCCCATCACGGGCGATAGATTTCACGGATTGAGCCAGTTTCACCACATTGCTTGGGTAAGGGCTAGTTAACTGTTGCCAAGTTCCATCACAACAAACAACAAGACGCTTCATATTTCTATTTCAAAGCTTTTGAGACTTAGATCGACATTTTATTAAGGAAGGCAAAGGGCAGTTATGAAGAATCAAATGGAAGGTGATATTAATACCTTTTATTCCATTAACAAAGCTGCTCCAGTGGTTTAAAATCCCTCTGGTTGCAAGCTATCTACGAGTTTTTGGAAATCTCAACTCCAACAAACATCATTCCTGTTACCCTCTACCTCCGAATCTTCAATCAGTTATGGGTTGGCCATAAAACTAGGAAACACGCCTTAACATCGTCTTGACAAAAAGTCTTGTCAATACATAATTAAAGAATCAAATTTATCATTCAATTCCATTATTTTCTTACAAGAGTTTGACGATCTTCATGTTGTTCTTTATTAAGAACTCTCAATAAAGAACAACATGTGTTTGAGGAAGATTGTCTGTTTGGTATCAGGAAGTATTTTGGAAATAGTGATGATAGATTGATAGACAGTAGTAATGCTAAGGTTCTATTTGATTTCTAAAACTTTATACTATTAAGTTTTAGTGTCATGACTATAGTGGCATAAATAAATTCTCAGAGACAACTGATATATTTACGTAAATCAGGTTGGAGTGCGATTGAAATTGAGAAGCTTGCGTAAGTATAAGTGTAAGACTAATTCCTGAAATCTTTGAAACAAATGAGATTCCCCCTGGTTGAACGGGACTTGGCGATCGCATATAGCAATCATTTAGTAGCATGGTATAAGTAAATACAAGTATGTATGAGGAGTTCGCAAAGAAGTGTCCTTGATATTTAACTACTCCTGCGGTATTGGCATCTTGCCTCTCATGCTATACGATTTAAAGATGCATTAGCTTACCACAGCGTGGTGAGTTCCTTCCCTGTACCTGTCAAGTGAATTTCTCATATATCCAAGTTAGAGCCCTGACTTCTTAAAAAAGCCGGGTCTCTGGGATCTGTAAATTTTTACCAGAAAAATAGGATTGCCATAACCGTAAAAACTCCACCATAGAGATTCTTGTGTCTTGAAAGTCATCAATACTTAAGTTGATGCGGACTTTTTGATAAATTGATGCATTGGTACTAATTACTTACAAATCTCTTGTATTGAGAAATTAAATTCATGGAACCAGCCAGCCCAGACAGCCAGCCAGAGTCACCCAAACCATTGTACTTAGACACAAATTTTCAAATTATTTGTGCAGTTTCTCTCATAGCAGTCATTGGAGTTTCTAGCATTACCCCTGCTTTTCCTAAACTAGCTCAAGCATTAAATGTTGACCCAAAAAATTTGGGATTATTAGTCACGGTATTTACTTTTCCAACTGTTATCCTAGGTCCTTTTATTGGTGTCCTAGCCGATCGCATGGGGAGGAAAAAAATTATTGTTCCTTCTCTGTTTATATTTGGTCTAGCAGGTACAGCTTGTGCATTAGCTCGCGATTTTAACCTGTTGCTTTTACTGCGGTTCCTACAAGGAATTGGTGCAGCTTCTTTGCTATCTCTCAGTATTACCTTAATTGGCGATATATATGCTGCTGATAGACGCACAATGGCAATGGGTTACAATGCTAGCGTTACTAGTATTGGTACAGCATTTTACCCGACAATAGGTGGTTTGCTAGCAACTTTTGGTTGGTACTACCCCTTTTTATTGCCTGTAACAGCAATTCCAATTGGGTTTCTGGTATTATTTACATTGAAAAATCAAGAACCCCAGGGAGAAAGAAACTTAAAAGAGTATTTGAAAAATGCTCTACAAACTTTAAAAAATCGCAAATTAGCTGGGTTATTTATTGGTAGTGCTGCTAACTTTGTTCTTCTCTACGGGGCTTACATAACTTATCTACCTCAACTTATTAGTCAGACATTTAAAGCGCCCGCAGCTACCATTGGATTATTACTATCTAGCGTTTCCGTGGCTATTACAATTACATCATCACAATTAGGAAGGTTATCGAAAAAGTACCACTCTACAACATTGATTAGAGCATCTTTCATTTTATATGCTTTAGCTCTGTTAACTGTTCCCCTAGTAAAGAATATTTGGTTACTCTTGATTCCGACGACAATTTTTGGTATTGGTTTGGGAATTGGTTCTCCAAGTATACAAACTCGGTTAACCGAGATTGCACCAAAACAGTATTTAGCGACAATTTTATCTGTCAATGGCACGTTTTTTGGATTGGGCCAAACTTTAGGACCGCTACTGATGCTTGTAGCTTTTGGTTTTGGAGGTATCAACAGCGTGTTTTATTTAGGTGCAGCATTTTCCCTCTTAATTCTCGTTGTGTTTAAATACTGCACCTGTTTATAAGTTAAGCTAGCTCCCCTACAGCCTCAACCCAACATTTTCAGTTGGATACAAGGTATTTACGATCGCCTATCCCTGTTAGAATGACTTATAAAAGTTTGATTTAGGTGGCAATTCCTTATCTTTTTCCTCTGCGCGATCTGTAGATTTATAGTAAAATACTTAACTATAAATCTACAGATTACGTAGAGAGAAGAAGTCAGAAAACTATTGCTTTTCTGAAGTTTTTATTCTGCTGCAAGCAAGATAAGAACATTTTCCGCAAGAACATGAAAGACAGGAGTGCAGATTATTCGGTAATCTTTCTATAATTAAGGAGAAAAATACTCGTTATACGTAGCTGGAACATACCAAACCAATGTTAGATACAATTTTGAGGCTGTTGTTAAGAAAATAGGACACTAGCTCGCTATGGTTAAGTCTTATACATCACAGCCAGAAAAGACAGAAAAGACAGAACAGAGGGATCGCTTTCCCAGAGATTTGCTCTTTTATCTGGTCACTTCCATCCTCCTACACGCCATCGTATTATTTGGCATGGATTATTGGTTGCAAGTTTTTAAGCCCAATCGCGAGAAAGAACTTTCCCAACCCATTCCAATAGAATATCTTGAAGTTCCTCCCGAACCAGCAAAGAAACCTCCAGAAACCTCAAAACGAGCAGCCAGAGATTCTGCAAACGGTGGCAAAGTTAAACAGAAAAGCTCAATTGCTGTCACAAAATCGGCATTACCAGCAGAATCCAAAACCCCTACTGTTCGCCCTCAAACCTTACCCGAACCAAATCCAGCAACAGTATCGCCACCACAGCCACCAACGCAACAACCAGCAATATCACCAAATTCATCATCTCAACAACAGCAATCGCAACCATCACAAGCGATCGCACCTCTGGCGCAACAAACAGAACCTCAAATCGCTCGCTCGGAAGTTCCCACCAACACTTCTCCAGAACCGCAACTTCCACAAAAAGAGGAAAATCCATCTGTTGTAACACCAACACCCGAAATACAACCAGCACCAACTCCCAACGATACAACAGCATTAACCAACAAACTCCGACAATCCACTCTGGCGCGTCGCGTTAGGACGTCCCCATCACCCGCAACGCAACCAACACCAACTCCCGACACCACAGCATTAACCAACAAACTCCGACAATCCACTCTGGCGCGTCGCGTTAGGACGTCCCCATCACCCGCAACGCAACCAACACCAACTCCCGACACCACAGCATTAACCAACAAACTCCGACAATCCACTCTGGCGCGTCGCGTTAGGACGTCCCCATCACCCGCAACGCAACCAACACCAACTCCCGACACCACAGCATTAACCAACAAACTCCGACAATCCACTCTGGCGCGTCGCGTTAGGACGTCCCCATCACCCGCAACGCAACCAACACCAACTCCCAACGACACCACAGCATTAAACAACAAACTCCGACAATCCACTCTGGCGCGTCGCGTCAGGACGTCCCTATCACCCGAAGTACAACCAACACCAACTCCCAACGACACCACAGCATTAAACAACAAACTCCGACAATCCACGCTAGCGCGTCGCGTCAGAACGTCCCCAACACCCGCAACGCAACCAACACCAACTCCATCTGCGATACCATCACAACCCAAACCCCAGCAAACAACTATTGCTCGCAGTACCACTTTTACAAAACCTAAACCCAGCCAAACAAACCTTGCACCTACAACTAAACCAGCAAATCGCACACAAAAGCTGGTAGCTAGCCCTTCATCCGGACAATTACAACCTAGATCGACTCAAAGCACACCACCTAAAGTTAAGCCATCTCGGACATCAGGAGCAGCGAGTCGTTTGGGTGGTCCAGTCAGTTTATCAAGTCGCAATATTGAAAATTTAGCCGCCCTACCTGATTCTAACCCCTCCAATCGAGCTGTTGATGGTATGGATGCTCGCAAGGATGACTTGGGTCCCTATCTAGCACAATTGCAGCAACGAGTGAAGCAGCAATGGATACCCGGACTTACCCAATCGTCCCGCCGAACAGTCCTTTACTTTACTATTAGTCGTTCGGGTCGAATCACCGGTCTTCAAGTTGCACAACCCTCTGGATTCGACGCTATTGATGAAGCTGCGCTGAACGCCGTCCAGCGAGCAGCACCTTTTGCTCCTTTACCAACTACGTATTCAGGAAACTATTTATCTATTGAATTTACGTTTAGTATTAACGTTTATGGGCAACTCGATTTATTTATGGGGCAATAGAGACAGCGAAATAGGAAAATAAATAATTAAACTCTCACCTATGGGGTCAAAATGAAAGTTGATACGGCATATACAAGATTGCTTGTCAAAAACTGGAAAGATTGCTTTTTCTTCTATAAAGAGGTTATTGAATTTGATGTTGCAGTGGTAGATGAAGAAGCCGGATATGCTGAGTTTAAAGCGGGAGATATGCGGTTAACTCTATTTCGACGACAAGAAATGGCACAAATGATTCACAATGCCGATAAGCCTGCTCATGCAGAATGCCAAGATACTGTAGCTCTAGTTTTTATCGTACATGATTTAGAGGAAGAATATCAGAGATTGAGGCATAAAGGCGTGAATTTTACTGCTGCACCCATGAATAATCCATACTACAACTTAAAAACAGCTTATCTTCGAGATCCAGATGGCACTCTCATTGGTTTGTACCAATATTTAATGTAATCTAAAATACACCAGGAATTTAACAAGGGGAGGTTGTCAAAGCGCTATGGCTACGAAACCTGTAATTATGACGGTGGACGACGATCCAGAAGTTTTACAAGCTGTGGCGCGGGACCTACGCCAAGAGTACGGCGATCGCTTCAGAATCATCCGCGCCGAATCTGGTGCTAGTGCGCTCGAAGCGTTAGAACAGATCAAGCTCCGCAATCAGCCAGTGGCATTGTTTTTAGTCGATCAACGAATGCCACAAATGTCTGGAGTGGAATTTTTGGAACAAGCCATGTCAATGTTCCCTGATGCAAAACGGGCATTATTAACCGCCTATGCAGATACCGATGCTGCGATTCGCGCCATCAATAACACCAAAATCGATTACTACTTGATGAAGCCGTGGGACCCACCAGAAGAACGCTTATACCCGGTGCTTGACGATTTGCTAGATTATTGGATAGCAGATTTCCGTCCACCATTTGAAGGCATTCGTGTTATTGGCAATCGCTGGTCTCCCCATTCCCATCAAATAAAAGACTTCTTAGCGCGGAATCAACTACCTTATCAGTGGTTGGATATCGAACTATCAGAAGAAGCACAAAAATTAGCTGAATACGCTGACTGCGATAAATTAAATTTACCCCTCGTTCTTTTTGCTGACGGTTCCACTCTCATGCAGCCAACCAACCTCCAAGTTGCTGAGAAAATTGGGCTGCGAACCCAAGCAGAAAAGCCATTCTACGATTTAATTATCATTGGCGGTGGACCGGCTGGTTTGGCAGCTGCGGTATATGGCGCATCGGAAGGGCTACGCACTGTCATGATTGAACGAGAAGCTCCTGGAGGTCAAGCAGGGACAAGCTCGCGTATTGAAAATTACCTTGGTTTTCCTGTTGGATTGAGTGGGGGAGACTTGGCACGACGCGCTGTTACTCAGGCAAAACGCTTTGGTGTTGAGATTCTTACTCCGCAAGAAGTTACGGGTATTCGCTTACAAGACCAGTATCGAATTGTACAATTGGGTGATGGAAGGGAAATCAGTTGCCATGCCATGATTTTGGCATTAGGTGTCTCGTGGCGGCGGTTAGACATTCCAGGGTTAGAACGTTTGACAGGTGCAGGAGTTTATTACGGTGCGGCGCAGAGTGAAGCTTTGAGTTGCCAAGGAGAAGAAGTTTACATCATAGGAGGCGCAAACTCAGCAGGACAAGCGGCAATGTACTTTTCTAGGTATGCCGAGCACGTCACTATGCTTGTACGTGCTGATTCTTTAACAAAGAGTATGTCCCAATACTTAATTGACCAAATTGCAGAAACACCAAATATTACAGTTAAGACACATACGAGCGTGATAGAAGCAAAGGGCGAGACAAGTTTAGAAGCACTGACTCTTCAAAACTCCTTAACTGGTGAAACACAAACTGTTAGAGCAACTTCCTTGTTTATCTTTATTGGTGCTGTTCCCCGTACCGATTGGTTAGATGGCGCGATCGCAAGAGACGAACGCGGTTACATATTAACGGGTCCCGACTTGCAAAAAGATGGCAGCCCTATTAAAGGATGGACGCTAGACCGCAATCCCTTTTTACTAGAGACAAACATCCCCGGTATTTTTGCAGTCGGAGATGTGCGTCACGGTTCGGTGAAGCGAGTCGCTTCTGGAGTGGGTGAGGGGTCAATTTGCGTTCAGTTTGTCCACCGATATCTGAGTAATGTGTTGTAAATGGTTAGTAGGGGCGCAAGGCATTGCGCCCCCACAGTGGTTGGTGGTTAAAATAAAAGAGTATCATTATCAAAAAACAACGACTAACTTATCTTTAATTCTTGCCTTTGCGACTAGAAGTCGCGGCTATACAAGCGAAACCCACCTACGTGGGTTTCAGAACCTTTATTCCTTTTCACTATCATGACCCTCTAACTTAGAGTCATGTTAAAGAAATTTGTACATTCCAATGGCTCGTGAATTTATTTTTTCTCTTTAATTTAAAATATTTTTGGTCAACAAAGTCCTCATAGGGTCAAGAAATCTTATGTTTACGAAAAGCTGGCTCAGTTGGTTTTGGCAGTCGGGACTTGTGGGTTTGTTGACTTTAATGGGAGTGGGAGAGGGTGTGTTCGGGGGAGTTATATCGAAAACACTTGCTCAGTCTAACCAACCTCCCTCTGTAGGAACTGTAGTTACGGTTAACGGTAATGTCTTTGAAATTACAGGAGGCACGACCGTTGGTGGTAGGAATCTTTTCCATAGCTTCACTAACTTTAGTGTTCCTAGCGATCGTACTGCCTCCTTCCTCAATGACATCGGCATTGTTAATATTTTGGCTAGAGTTACAGGTGGAAATCCATCTGATATTCAAGGAACGATTCGGGCAAATGGCACCGCCAATCTTTTTCTCATGAATCCCTACGGGATTATTTTTGGACCTAACGCTCGATTAGAAGTCGGTGGCTCGTTTGTAGCCACGACTGCTAGTGCTATTCAGTTTCCTGGAGATAACAAATTTTCTCTCAATTCAACCGTTGACAGTCAAAATCCTTTACTGTCCGTCAATCCTTCTGCGTTGCTGTTTAACCAAATTCAAAATGCAGCCATAGAAAACAGGTCAACAGCAATTTCAGGTTCAAACTCAGTAGGAACAAATGTACTTGGTTTACGGGTTCCAGATGGTCGGAGTTTACTCCTGGTAGGTGGTGATGTGAATTTAAATAGGGGAAGGTTAAATGCTTTAGGCGGTCATGTAGAAATAGGAGGATTAGCAGGAGATGGAACCGTAGGTATAGACGTTGATGGTAACAATTTACGCCTGAGCTTTCCTGAGAATATAGCACGAGCGAATGTAACTCTTACAAACGCGGCTGAAGC
Source organism: Tolypothrix campylonemoides VB511288_2 (assembly GCF_045999855.1). NCBI lineage: Bacteria > Bacillati > Cyanobacteriota > Cyanophyceae > Nostocales > Tolypothrichaceae > Tolypothrix > Tolypothrix campylonemoides. The sequence continues at coordinate 268,874 of NZ_JBFPMW010000008.1, read as the reverse complement.
TAATGTTGTTGCCGATAATGGTGGCAGTTTGACAATCAATGCTCAGAATTTAGAGCTTTCTGAAAACAGTTTCCTACGTGCAGGCATTAGAAGAGACTCAGGAGGAGTCAATAGTCGTGCAGGAGACATTACACTTGATGTTCCAGGTTCCGTCAAAATAGGGAACAGTTTTATCTTTAACAATCTACAAAGTAGAGCAGTTGGCAAAGGCGGTAATATCAACGTTAGATCTGGAGCGCTTTCCATAACTGATGGCGCTCAGATAGTCGCAGCTACTTTTGGTTCGGGAGACGCAGGGAGTGTATTGGTGCAAGCAGATGAAGCAGTATCTCTGGCTGGTAGAAACACGACTATCTTCAGCAGTGTGGAAGCAGGAGGGGTAGGAAATGGAGGTGGTATCAACATTACAGCAGGATCGCTGTTGTTGAATAACGGCGCACAATTGGTGACTGGCGTTAACGAAGCTTCTGGTTCTTTAGCCGCAGGACGTGGAAATGCAGGGAATGTAAATATCAATGTTCGCGATGCAGTGACGATAGATGGGGCAAATGGCATATTCCCAAGTGGAGTTTTTACCTCTGTCGAGCGGGGTGTAGTCGGCAATGGGGGTAACATTAACATTACGGCAGAGTCAATATCATTGACCAATGACGCGCAATTATCTGCAAGCAGTGCTGGGCAAGGCAAAGCGGGAACAATATCGCTGACAGCAAGGGGAGCTATTTCTTTTGGTACACCAGGCAGTGAAATAGGCAGTTCCGCATTGAGTACTGTGGATGCAGGAGCAGTAGGTGACGGTGGTGATATTAGGATTGCTGCAGAGTCACTCTCCCTTTTCAAAGGGAGTCAACTGGGAACAATTGTACGCGGTTCGTCTGGTAGTGTGCCTGGTGGTCGTGGCAATGCTGGAAATGTGAGTATTGATGTTCGCAATAGGTTGACCATCGCTGGAGTTGGTAGCGATGGACTCCGCAGTGGAATACTCAGCGGTGTAGAAACTGGAGCAGTTGGCAATGGTGGTAACATCAATATTCAAACTGGTTCAGTGTCTCTATTTGACGATGGTTTACTGAACGCCGATATGTCGGGACAGGGCAAAGCAGGTAATCTTTCTATTCAAGCTACAGATACTGTCTCCCTGAGAAATGCCCTTATTTCTAGCAGTCTGGGAAAGGGTGCAGAAGGCAAGGGGGGAAACATTCGCCTGAATGCTAGAGCGCTGTCTTTAACTGATGGCGCTCAGGTATCCGTCGCTACCTTTGGTTTAGGAGATGCAGGAAGTGTATTTGTGCAAGCAGATGAAGCAGTATCTCTGGCTGGTAGAAACACGACTATCTTCAGCAGTGTGGAAGCAGGAGGAGTAGGCAATGGGGGCGGTATCAATATTACAGCAAGCTCGCTGTTGTTGAATAACGGCGCACAATTGCAAACTAGCGTTTACGAAGCTTCTGGTTCTTTAGCCGCAGGACGTGGAGATGCGGGGAATGTAAATATCAATGTTCGCGATGCAGTGACGATAGATGGGGCAAATGGCATATTCCCAAGTGGAGTTTTTACCTCTGTCGAGCGGGGTGTAGTCGGCAATGGGGGTAACATTAACATTACGGCAGAGTCAATATCATTGACCAATGACGCGCAATTATCTGCAAGCAGTGCTGGGCAAGGCAAAGCGGGAACAATATCGCTGACAGCAAGGGGAGCTATTTCTTTTGGTACACCAGGCAGTGAAATAGGCAGTTCCGCATTGAGTACTGTGGATGCAGGAGCAGTAGGTGACGGTGGTGATATTAGGATTGCTGCAGAGTCACTCTCCCTTTTCAAAGGGAGTCAACTGGGAACAATTGTACGCGGTTCGTCTGGTAGTGTGCCTGGTGGTCGTGGCAATGCTGGAAATGTGAGTATTGATGTTCGCAATAGGTTGACCATCGCTGGAGTTGGTAGCGATGGACTCCGCAGTGGAATACTCAGCGGTGTAGAAACTGGAGCAGTTGGCAATGGTGGTAACATCAATATTCAAACTGGTTCAGTGTCTCTATTTGACGATGGTTTACTGAACGCCGATATGTCGGGACAGGGCAAAGCAGGTAATCTTTCTATTCAAGCTACAGATACTGTCTCCCTGAGAAATGCCCTTATTTCTAGCAGTCTGGGAAAGGGTGCAGAAGGCAAGGGGGGAAACATTCGCCTGAATGCTAGAGCGCTGTCTTTAACTGATGGCGCTCAGGTATCCGTCGCTACCTTTGGTTTAGGAGATGCAGGAAGTGTATTTGTGCAAGCAGATGAAGCAGTATCTCTGGCTGGTAGAAACACGACTATCTTCAGCAGTGTGGAAGCAGGAGGAGTAGGCAATGGGGGCGGTATCAATATTACAGCAAGCTCGCTGTTGTTGAATAACGGCGCACAATTGCAAACTAGCGTTTACGAAGCTTCTGGTTCTTTAGCCGCAGGACGTGGAGATGCGGGGAATGTAAATATCAATGTTCGCGATGCAGTGACGATGGATGGGGCAAGTGGTGCATTCTTTAGTGGAGTTGGGACGAGTGTAGGTCGGGGTGTAGTGGGCAATGGAGGTGACATCAACATTACAGCAGGCTCACTCTCATTAACTAATGGCGGACAACTAACTTCCAGTACTTCTGGACAAGGTAAAGCGGGAACAATTTCACTGACAGCAAGGGGAGCTATTTCCTTTGATGGAACAGCAAATAGCGGATTAGGCAGCGCCGTATTGAGTACTGTGAATGCAGGAGCCGTAGGTGACGGTGGTGATATCAGGATTACAGGTGATTCGCTGTCCCTGACCAATGGGGCACAACTGGCAACCACTGTTCGCGCTGCCTCTGATACCTTGACTGGTGGTCGTGGCAACGCTGGAAATGTGAGTATTGATGTTCGCAATAGGTTGACCATCGCTGGAGTAGATAGCGATGGATTTGCTAGTGGGATTTTTAGTCGAGTAGAAACTGGAGTAGTTGGCAATGGAGGGAACATAGGTCTTCAAACTGGTTCAGTATCTTTATTTGACGGTGCAGTGTTTAATGCCAATATGTTTGGACAAGGCAAGGCTGGTAATATTTCTCTTCAGGTCTCCGATATCATCTCCCTAAGAAATGCATCTATCTTCACTAACCTGGGAGAGGGCGCTGAGGGTCAGGGAGGAGATATTCAAATAACAGCCAACTCACTTTCTCTAACTGATGGGACTCAATTAGTTGCTAGTTCTCGCGGACGTGGAAACGCGGGCAATATCTTTATCAATGTCCGTGAAACTCTGCAATCTAAAGACAGTTCCATCTCAACTGCTGCCACCCAGTTTACAGGTGGCACTATTGATATCGCTGCTAAAAACATTCGGCTTCGTGGCGACAGCGATATTAGAACAAATGTTTCTATTGGCGCAAGCGGCGGTGGTAATATTACCTTAACTGCTAACTCTATCATCGCCTTTGATGACAGTGACATCCTCGCCTTCGCTCGTGATGGCAAAGGCGGTGACGTTATCTTTAATACTCCTGCCTTCTTCGGTTCGGGTTACAAACCTGCTCCAAAAGGTACAGATCCTGAAATTTTAAATAACAATAATCGCGTGGATATTAATGCTAGTGGATCAACATCTGGAATTATTAGCTTACCTGACACAAGCTTGATCCAAAACAGCCTGACGGAGTTACCAGAAAATTCAATTGATACCAACGCCCTGATTGCAAGTAGCTGCATTGCTCGTAGTAATCAACAAAAAGGTACTTTTGTCATTACGGGTTCTGGTGGCTTGCCTAACCGTCCTAGAGATGCCTCAGTATCGCTTTATTCCACTGGTAGCGTGCGTACTGTACCGAGCAATACTCGCCCATCTAACAATTCAATGATTCGTCAGTGGCAGAAAGGCGATCCGATTGTCGAACCACAAGGCATCTATCAACTTCCTAATGGAAAACTTGTTTTGAGTCGCGAATGCGCTCAGTAGTATTCCTTCCCGTAGTACTTGCGATCGCACTACTTAAAACTGTGCTAGCAATTCCGCTTATATACATTATTTGCTACAATCAAATGACATATTATGTCATAGCTAAATCGGTGAAAGAGGGTCGAATGGCATCATTTCGCTAGTGGACTATGGCTGATTGCTAGGCTAAACAGCTACCCGATATCTGTGTTGTGAATTTTGAAAGTTCCTTTCGACGTGCTATGCAGTCCTCCAAGTTTTAGGTTGAGATCGAGTTTACGGATATTCGGGTAAAATCTGGGCTGATGTATATAGTAACCACATGTCGTTATTGGGATGATAAACATGGTAATCGCAGTGGTAATGTTAAGTTAGCCATTGTAAATTCTCCAGTATTAGGTTAACAGATGAGATAAGACGTCTGGTTCACAAAAACTTTTTAGGAATGAAGTTGTTTGGCATTTCTAAAATACCAATGTCAAAATTGATTTATGAGTAAGAGGTAACAGCCATGCAGGAAGTAACTCTCGCTGAAGCATCTAAAAATTTGCCGGAATTAATTGAAGCTGTGAAGAGTGCAGAAGAAATTGTCATTACAGAAGACAATCAGCCAGTTGTCAAACTCACTCTATTATTGCCTGTTAAGCGTCGTCGTGCAGGAAGTGCTAAAGGTTTGATTACAATATCTGATGATTTTGATGAACCGTTAGAAGGTTTTAAGGACTATATGTAATGAGGCTGTTAATAGACACTCATATCTTTCTTTGGTATATTCTAGACGAACAGAAGCTCAGTATCACAGCACGGACATTAGTGGATGATAACAATAACGAAATTCTACTAAGTACACCTAGTATTTGGGAAATGGCGATAAAGCAAAGCACTGGTAAACTTGGCTTAAAACAACCATTTCATGAATTAATAGAGCAGCAACTCAGTTTAAATGACTTCTCTGCGCTAAACATCTCAATCAACCATCTTGCTGTTGTTGTTACTCTTCCTTTTCTCCATCGCGATCCTTTTGATAGGCTTTTAATTGCACAATCTATTGTCGAAGAAGTGCCTATTTTAAGTGCCGATTCAGCCTTTGATGCCTATTCAATTCAGCGACTTTGGTAATTAAAAATATTTTTATAAAGGAGTTGCCATGCTGCACGATTCCAATCAAATGACACTGTTTCCTAAATTGCCAAATGATGCATTGGAGGAAATGAAGCAGCACGGTACGGAAATAGAACTCGATATAGGTAATGTTCTTTTTAATGAAGGTGATTCCAACTATAGCTTTCATGTCGTTCTAGAAGGTGAAATCGAAATTGTCAAGAAAGTGGGAAATGAGATGAGAGTGCTCGCTGTTCACCGCACCGGTGAATTCATGGGTGAAATTTCAATGCTGACCGGTGCAAGTTCTATAGCTACCGCCCGTGCGATCGCACCCAGTCGGGTTTTACGAATTGAAGTCGATATGTTCAGACATATTCTCGCTGAATGTTCGCCTGTGGCTGACACAATTCTCACAGCTATGGCTGGACGCACTCAGGATGTGGAAGCACAGCTCAGACAACAAGAGAAGATGGCTGCATTGGGTAAAATGTCAGCAGGGCTTGCTCATGAATTGAATAATCCAGGGGCGGCGGCGCGACGAGCATCGTGTCAATTGCGCGAGAACTTTCAAGAGTTGCAAACTTTATCTCTACAACTTAATTTACTTTCTAAAGAGCAAATTAAAATTATTACCGATATTCAACGTCAAGCTACAGAAAAAGCAACTTGTGCAGCTAAACTCGATCCCCTGACTCAAAGCGACAGAGAAGACGAAATTACAGACTGGTTGGAAGACCATAATGTTAGCAATGGGTGGAAGCTCGCCCCCACCTTGGTCAATGGCTTCCTCGATACAGAAAAGCTTGATTTCCTTGCTGACAATATACCTGAGGATTGTCTTGGCAGTGTTCTGAAATGGCTCGAAGCTTCACTAGCATCTTACGGGCTGATTGATGAAATCGAGCAAAGCACAACTCGTATTTCCCAGTTAGTCAAAGCAATTAAGGGCTATTCCTACATGGATCGAGCACCCTTACAGGAAATCGATATACATGAGGGAATTGAAAATACTTTACTTATCCTGCATCATCGGCTCAAACACGGAGTCATTATTAACCGCAATTACGATCGCAATCTCCCAAAAATTTGTGTTTATGCGGGTGAACTCAACCAAGTATGGACAAATTTGATTGACAATGCCATAGATGCAATGAACGGCAAAGGAGATTTGACAATTAGCACGTGTAAAGATGGGGATTGTATTGTGGTAGAAATCATTGACACGGGAGTCGGTATTCCGCTAGCAATTCAATCCCGAATTTTTGAACCGTTTTTTACAACTAAAGGGGTAGGGAAAGGGACTGGTTTGGGTTTGGAAATTGCCTATCGTATTATTGTTAACAGACATCACGGTAAAATTAGCGTTAAATCTCAGCAGGGCCATACCTGCTTTCAGGTTCGTTTACCTTTTGTAACAGCGACCGGCGACCAGTCATGTTAGATACCAACACTTTACGTGAAGTTCCGCTCTTTTCCAAACTATCAGATAAACAGTTACAATGGTTGCTGGACGAAGGAGTAGAAGTATGGCGGCAACCTGGTGAATTACACCGTTCTGAGGGTGACCGTGCTGACCATGTTTTTATACTGCTTGAAGGTCAAATAAAAATTACACAGAAAATTGGCAATCAAGAAATTTTGTTAGCGATTTATGATGCAAAGACTCTGTTTGGGGAATTGCCTGTTTTGATGGGACAAGAGTATTTCTGGGCTAGCGGTCGCGCTGTAACCCAGTGTCATATTTTTCAATTGACTAACAAAACATTTTGGGAAATGCTTTCTAGCTGCACTTGTGTCATGACTTCGATTCTACGAACAATGGCGGAACGTTTGCAGGAAGTACAGACAATATCGCAGCATCGAGACAGATTGGTATCGCTGGGGACGTTAGCGGCTGGTTTGGCTCACGAGTTGAACAACCCTGCTTCTGCATGTCGCAGGGCTGCGGATCGATTGCGTCAAACAAGACAGGTATTGCAACCACTGACAATTAAGCTCAACCAGCAACAAATGACTTGCACCCAAAAAGTTTTTGTTGCAGATTTGCAAAAAGATGCCGTAGCCCGTGCAAGAACAGCAGCAAAACTAGATCCGCTCGCGCAAAGTGATTTAGAGGAAGAACTCGTGCAATGGTTAGAAGCACACGCTGTAACCAATCCCTGGAAACTTGCCCCAACTTTTGTAACATCAGGGTTAGATATTGAGTGGTTGGAAAATGTTAGAAAAAATATCAGTGAGGGGTTACTGAGTAGCGTGTTGACATGGATAGATGTGACGCTGCAAGAAACTGGTTTATTGGATGAAATAGACCAATGTACTGCACGAATTTCTACCCTTGTTGAAGCAGTCAAAGATTATTCTTACATGGATAAAGCACCGCTTCAGGAAATAGATTTACATGAAGGAATTGAAACTACTTTAACAATCTTAAATCACAAGCTCAAGCGAACTTGTGTGGAAGTTATTCGGGAGTTTGATTGTGAAATACCCCGCATTTTTGCTTATGGAAATGAACTCAATCAAGTTTGGACGAATTTGATAGATAATGCGATTGATGCTTTGGTAGCAGCGACTGAAGAAGGGAGCATGGGGGCTGGTGACAAATTATCCCAATCCCTAAGCCCTAAAATTTGGATTCGTACAAATTGTGAGAATGACTTATTGTTAGTAGAAATTGCAGACAATGGACCTGGTATTCCTCAAGAGATTCAGTCTCGCATTTTTGAGCCATTTTTTACGACTAAAGGTGTGGGTCAGGGGACGGGTTTGGGTTTACATATTGTCTATCGCATTGTTGTAGGACAGCATCAAGGGGATATTCGGTTGTTTTCTCACCCAGGAGATACTCGGTTTCAAATCAGATTACCAATATGAAGCTTTTTCAAACATCCTCTTACAAGTCGAGACAGATAAAGTCGTGGTGAAACGCCAATTGGCACATAACTAAGTAGCAAGGCAGAAAATTCCCAAGTATATAACGAAAAGTAAAATCTTTGTATTTGGCTCGTAGTAGTGCTGTCTGTGCTTGCAATAAGGTCGTCGAAAGCATACATTGCAACTAGAAACCATTGATGATGATGATTGCACCCACTGACTTATGTAGGAAATCCACCAGGGTTTTCTGGACGATCTTTGTGCATTTGCTCGATGCGATCGCGTATGAGTTGTTTTTGTTCGGAAGTCAGAATCTCAGAGATTTTTTGCTTTTCTGAGTCTATGGCTTCCCGTATTTGTTGTTTTTGCTCCTCAGATAAGCCGATTGACTCCATTGCTTCTGGCGGTTTCTGACCTGCTTCAAAAGCTTGTTTTAAGGTATTGCGTTGTTCTGTTGTAAGAATTTCGTCAAACTTAGCACGCGTCTGTTCTCGAACTTCTTTCAGTTTATCCTTTTGCTCTTCGCTGAGATTAAGCTCCTGAAGATCTGGTGGTCCTTGCTCTGAAAGGAGAATACCTTGTCTTCCTGGATTTTGCCCTTGACCTGGTGGAAATTGTGCCCTGATTGCAGATGTACTTATAATAGTAGCTGTTGTAGCAAGAATTAATACTGATATATACTTGAACTTCATCCGAACTCCTAAATATTTTTACGTAGAAACTCGTTTTTGGTTGTTCCATGTTTTCATCCTACAAAACCCCACGCGGATATACATGGTACTGTGTCTCTAATTTCATCTAGTGCTTTATTCCTAATAAGTTATTGCAAAATATAGAACTAAAGACTCTGGATATTCCCTTCTCTCTAGATGTATTACCCATGACAAACATAGGGGAGGCTATCCCACCCTATGGTACTGAAAATTTTCTACAATTAAATTTTCACTTGTTTTCGATAGGCTTTAGGTGTCGTACCTATTATTTTCCGAAAGACATTTGTAAAGTGGCTCTGACTTTGAAAACCGACTTGCTGGCATATTTGATCTATTGCTTCTTCAGTCTTCAACAATAATCTTTTGGACTTTTCTATTCGTGAATTTAAAACATATTGGTGGGGTGAAAAACCTGTTGATTGTTTGAATAACCTTGAGAAATGGTATATGCTCATGCCTGCTACTGCAGCAATTTCAGTCAAGGTTAAATCTTTTTCTAAATTTTGATTGATATACTCAATAGCTTGTCGTAATTTTACATTCGAGAGACTTTCTGATTGTGTAGCAATTTTTGTAGAAGAAACAGCGTACTGTTTTAAAATGTGAATGCAAAGAGTTGTTGCTAAAGATTCTATATAAAGACGGCTACCTTTATCTGGCGATTCTAGTTCTGACTTAAGTGCCAATCCTATATGATGAACTAATGGGTCCGGGGTAGCAAAATGAGGTAGTATTTCTATTTGGTGCAAATTCACAGAGTCATAGAGAGCGCGGGTAAACATGATCTCTTCCAAGCTCAGAACCAAAAATTCTACCTCTGAGTCCCAAGTGAATTTATGATGGGTGTGTGCTGGAACCACTGCAACATCGCCATAGTTAATGCGTTCGTATCGCATATCGCCATTCAACGTCCGTTTGGCACTGAATGTCTGTTTTTCCAAGCTAATACCGATCGCATACTGTTGGGGGCTGTGTTCTGGCGTCTCATGAGCAGGCTGCAAATGATGATCTAAACGAATGCATTCCCAATTAGCACCGTAGCTTGAAGCAAGAGGAGATCGCGGTAAAATTTTTGCATATGCATCTTCTCGAGCAAAATTCACACTTATGACTTTCTCTTGTGGCATCGTTTTTTCCCTAGAAACGATTGCTGGAGTGCGAGTTACCTTGTATTTGACCTTTTCAACAGCCCAAAGCGGTGCATGGAAAAGAAAAAAACTTAATGCTAAAAATATTAACACACTAAGCGTTCAAACACCTACAGAGCTAATGAGTTATTTTGTAATCTACGACGGCAACTGCAATCTCTGTGTCACCCTCGTGCAGATACTGGAAAACCTTGATGGAGGAAAATTGTTCCGTTACATTCCCATGCAAGACGAGCAAAAGGTTTCACAATGGGGTATTACCCCAAGCAATTGTGAACTAGGCATGATCCTTTTAGACGCAAACGCTCCTGAGAGACGGTGGCAAGGCAGTGATGCTGCGGAAGAAATTGGAAAACTTCTACCCAATGGCAGTATCTTTGTAGATGCTTATCGTGCATTACCGGGAGTCAAATGGGTAGGCGATCGCATCTACGAACAAGTTCGCGACAATCGTTACACAATTTTTGGCAAGCGTTCTAGCACTTATGTGTCGGATAAAGGCTAATTGCTAATTGCTAATGGCTAATTGCTAATGGCTAATGGTGAGACCAGCCCTGGAGGCGGGTTTCCCGCCGTAGGGGACTGGTGAGACCAGCCCTGGAGGCGGGTTTCCCGCCGTAGGGGACTGGCGAACCCGAAGGGCGAACCCGAAGGGTTAATGGTGAGTCCAGAGAAAACAGGCGGTGAGTCCAGTGCTGCAGGCGGGTTTCCCGCGCCCTAGCAACTGGCGTATAGCCCTGGCGGGCATAGCCTGCGGCATCGCGGAGCGTGTGCCTTGCACATAGCGTCTGTGCTCCTGAGATACAACGAAGGGCTAATAGTGCAATTAGCCATTAGCTATTAGCTATTAGCCATTAGCTATTAGCCATTAGCCATTAAATATTTCTAAGACTTGGCGACAAAAAAGTTTTAGTTTGTCGCCAATTTCTGGGGTGGGTTCGGATACACCCACAAAATTCCAGTTTTCTACTGTAGAAAGTCGCCACTGTTCGCCAAGATGGTTGAAACCTGAAACTTCTAGCCCGATTGCACGATGTAAATTGCTAACAGGGTCATGATAAAACCGTATCTGAATTAAGATGCTGCGGCTTTGCCAGGATTTACTAATACCTGGAAAATGAAAGCCAATGTCTATGGAATCTGGATCTATTAATTCTCTAGTTTGGGGATCGTTTCTCCAAGGTTTGAGGTCAGATCTAGCATCTGGAAACTCAAATTTAAACAAGTTAACGACTGTAGCAATCTTGCTGGCGAATTCAAGGTTTTTTGCCATCTCAGCTGCATTCACGAATTAACTCCTCTGTTGCGTTGACTCCTATAAAGATGTGAAGAGAGATAAGCACCAGTAAGGCTTGTTGTATTTCATGTTATATATTATACTAAATATCAAGAAGTTCTATGTCCGGGCAACTTTACATGAGATTTTCCTGACAATTGCTGTGGCTGGAGTTCCAAAAAGCTTAGTCTGATACTTTTGGAATTAAATTATATATATTAAGCAATTGTACTTAAATTTTTCAAGAGAAAAGCAAAAATTGGCCTTTTGGTAGAGTAAGGTGAAGGACTGTTGACGGATTTTCAGCAAAATCCCTTGCAGACAAGAACGAGAAGATACCGTGGCGATATAAAATGTCACTGAGTAATTGGCAAAAACAGGCAAAATACAACTTTAGGTTATGGCGCGTTATCGCTCAATTCTGTCAGTGGTTCTTGTATTGTTGGCAACATTCTTGGTTAGTTGTGGCGGTCCTTCAGTCGCAACAGCACCTCCAACGTACACTCAAGCTCAGGTAGAGAAAATTCAAACTTATGTCCCTGAAGTTCAGGCTGTTAGCGATCGCGCAGCTGAACTGCAAAGACTGATCCAAACAAAACAATGGGTAAAAGTTAGGAATTTTATCCACGGTCCAATGGCAGAAGCACGGTTGTCGATGAATTACATCACATCCAATCTGCTACCCCAAGACCAAAAATCGGCTCGAGAGAACGTGAAAAATTTGTTAGACCACCTGGTTAAAGTTGACCAAGCTGCTGAGGTCGCAAATTATCAACAAGCTGTTATCAACTCTCAAGCCGCTTTTAGCGATCTCGACAAATTCCTCAAACTTGTTCCTCAACCCGGTACTCAGGCTGAGGAGAGTTAGGAGTGGTAAGGTGAAGGAGTAGACGAGGAAAAGGGGACAAGGGGGACAAGCAGTGTATGGTAGAATCCTCTCCCTTGTCTCCCCCCTCTCCCTTGTCTCTCTTCCTCCCCTCTTACTGCTAAAAGAGATGAAAGTATTGATTGTTGGTTGTGGTGTGGTTGGAGCCGCAATTGCTTATGAACTCAGCCAAGTTAAAGGGCTAAACATCACTGTTGTTGACCGCCAACCACCTGCTCAAGCCTCTACAGGCGCAGCGTTAGGCGTTTTAATGGGTATCATTAGCCAAAAAGTGAAAGGCAATGCTTGGCGAATGCGTCAAACCAGCCTGGAGCGTTATGAGACCCTTGTTCCTGAATTAGAAGCTCTGACTGGTCGTAAAATTCTTTTTAATCGCCAAGGCATTCTCAGTCTTTGCTTGTTGGGGGATAACACAACTGAGTGGGAAAAGTTGCAAGAAATTCGTCACTCTCAAGGTTTCCCTTTAGAAATTTGGGATGTAGAAAAACTCAAGCAGTTGTGTCCTCAAGTTGACAGCGACAAAGCTATCGGCGCTGTGTACTCTCCTCGCGATCGCCAAATCGATCCTACAGCACTGACGTTGGCTTTGGTTGATGCTGCACGCCATCACGGTGTGACTTTTCAATTCGGTGTTGAGGTTTTGGGTATAGAATCCTTGGAAAGGGGAAGCGATCGGAATGGCTATTACCTTGCGACAACCGAAGGAAAAATTCCTTGCGATTGGTTGGTTATGGCAGCAGGGCTGGGTTCATCTCCTTTACTGGCACAATTGAAGCAAGCGATCGATATCCGCCCGGTTTTAGGACAAGCTTTACAAGTACGCTTGGAATCTCCTTTGGGAAATCCAAACTTTCAACCAGTTATCACCGGACATGATGTCCACATCGTTCCCGTGGGTGGTGGGGATTACTGGATCGGCGCAACTGTAGAATTTCCTACCGAGAGTCAGGAGATACTAGCCGACAAAGAACTGTTGGAATCCGTCAAACAACAGGCGATCGCATTTTGTCCCGAACTAGCATCAGCCACAGTCACCCGTATGTGGTCGGGATTGCGCCCGCGCCCCGAAGGACGCCCTGCACCCGTTATCGGTCCGTTACCCGGATGCGATCGCGTCCTGTTAGCAACAGGTCACTACCGTAACGGCGTTTTACTTGCACCCGCAACTGCTTGCGCGATTCGTGAGATGATTGAGAAATTATGAATTATGAATTATGAATTATGAAGTAAATACCATTAATAAATTGAGGGTGTAAGAAAATTATAATAAACATTTTTTCCATCAATAATATTGGGAGGCTCAAGCCAGATATAAACTGTTTTTTATCCTTCATCTTTTTTTGGTACAATTTTCATACTTTTTTAAAGTTTGCCCCTTTGCGTGAGGCATTTTAAATCAAAATGACAATAACAGAAAACAAAATTCAAGCAGGATCTTTAGAGTGGTTTTATCGTGAATCTGAACCTGTTGGTAGAACAGATTTGCTTCCCGTATTGTTATTACACGGTTTAGTATCACAAAGTTATAGTTGGCGTAATATAATGCCAGCACTGGCACAACAAGGAACCAAATCCATTGCACCCGATTGGATTGGTTTTGGTTTTTCAGCCAAACCAGAAAAAAGAGATTTTGCTTACACACCCGATACTTTTATTAATGCACTAGAAGCATTTATCAAAGCCGTAGAACTTGAACGATTTTCTCTTGTTGTGCAGGGCTTTTTAGGTTCCGTTGGACTGCAATATGCTTTGCGACATCCAGAACAAATAGCCAATGTAGTCATCTTGAATGCACCAGTTACCAAGCAGGCAAAATTACCTTGGAAAATTCAACAAATGGGATTGCCACTAGCAGGTGAGATGATGACTCAAGATCCCTTACTTGTCGATCGCACCCTAGAAGGCGGAAGTCGATATGTCATACCCGAAAGAGATTTGGACGTTTACCGCAAACCTTATTTAAAAAGTTCCGCTTCTGGAAGAAGTCTTTTAGCAACGATTCGCAATTTGCAGTTAGACAAAGCAATGGCAGAAATTGAAACAGGTTTTCCACAATGGCAACAGCCTGTTTTACTTCACTGGGGTACGACAGACCCCTGGTTATCGGTAGACATAGCACAAAATTTTGTCAATACCCTACCCCAAGGTGAATTAATCAAACTAAATGGTGGAGGACACTATCCTCAAGAACACCATTCAGAGCCGATTCTTCAAGATCTTTTGCCCTTCGTGCGCGTTAAGGGATAATACCAAATCCGTTTTTATCACCCCAATAAGCCCTAGTGATTAGAAATCACGGCTATACAAACGAAGTCCCTCCGGGTTCGCTAGTTCCCTACGGCGGGAAACCCGCCTGCAGGACTAGACTCACCGCCTGCGCGGACTCAATTATAAAGGGAGTAGAAGACGCGGATTTATTAGTATAAGAAATTTCTAGTTCCCACCCCTCACCCCCCGTTCCCAGGCGGAGCCTGAGAATGGAGATGCTGAGGCTCCGCCTCAGCAAGCATTTTCCAACCAACACCACAGCTACCCCGAAAAATATAGCCTTTCTCAGTCTCATGAGGTACACCCCCCTTTCATCCCCCCTTGGTAAGGGGGGACAGAGGGGGGTAATTTTTGTACCTCACCAGGTTGAAATTTGCTGTAAGTAGAAAGGCGCAAAAAAACCGAAGTATGTAACAAAAAGTAAATTTAGCTAAAAACCTTTTCCCTTCTGCCATCTGCCATCTGCCATCTGCCTTGTCATGACAACAATTTTTAATACCGGCTTACTTAACAAGTGATAAATGGCAAACCTCAATCATTAATTTTTCTGACCATTTTCTCACCTTCAATTTGATTTCCGTACAATATTCTTCTTAGTGGAACGGCACAAGCGAGGTTTAAGGGGAAAAAGTGCAGTTTCATAAATTCAGATAGGATTGCTACATAGCACCTCGAAATCATTAACTTGTGCCAAAACAATCCTTTGACGGAGACAAAGATTCATGGCTTATTCTTGGTTTAAGGCTTTTCACATTGTTGGAATAGTAGTTTGGTTTGCTGGTTTGTTCTACTTGGTACGTCTTTTTATCTATCATGTAGAAGCTAACGAAGAACCAGAACCCGCACGGACGATACTAAAAAATCAGTATCAAATCATGGAAAAGCGCCTCTACAACATCATCACCAATCCGGGGATGTTCTTGACGGTAGCAATGGCAATTGGTTTATTAACCACCGAACCGGAAGTTCTCAAGCAAGGTTGGTTGCACGTCAAATTAGGATTGGTGCTTTTGTTGATAGGATACCATCATTACTGCAAGCGCCTGATGAAGCAACTGGCAAAGGATGAATGCAAATGGAGTAGCCAGCAACTGCGAGCGTTGAACGAAGCACCGACAGTCATGTTGGTGGTGATTGTCCTGCTAGCGGTGTTCAAGAACAATCTTCCTACCGATATTACTGCTTGGGGTGTTGTTGGTCTTGTAATTTTTATGGCAGTCACTATCCAGTTATATGCAAGAAAGCGTCGCCTGGATAAAGAAAAGCTAACAGAACCAGTCGCACAGCAGCAAACTTAAGCTGCAATCCCAACTTTTTTAGAATTCACCGCAAGCCCCCTTTCTAAGGGGGTTTGGAGTATCTGTAGAAATCCTCAAAATACCAGTAATGCGGAGTTGCATTCAAAGACATCACTTATTGATGGGACAAGGGAGACTGGGGGGACAAGGAAGATAGGGGAGACAGGGGAGAAAGTACGATGTATGAACTCAACTTGGTGTTACCCCCGGATACAAAATAGTAGTAATATAAATTTAATTAAGAAATGTAAAAAAATAGATTTAATACTTCATCAGTATGTCAGATAAACCATTGGGTCAACCCCGTCCCCTGTGGCGCGTGATTTTCTTCTCTGGAATTACCCTATTGCTTTACTACGGGTGGTACAAGTGGATTATTCAAGAAGAACTAAGGCGCTATAACGGTTATGGTTGGTCGGGAACGCTCTGTTTAGCACCGTTTGTTCTTGGGGTAGTTGTTCCCCAATTACTGCGGATATTCGATCCAGATGTTCCGGGATGGTTTGGTTGGTTTTCCTTACTTGGGGTCGTTTGGATTTATATCGTGCAGTTTAAGTTGTACCAAACAGTCAACAAACTTTACCGTCAAGCTGGAATGAAAGAACCTTTGGTAGTTTGGTGGTTGTTTGTACCTGGGTTAAATCTGATTGTCGGCTTAAGACAAATTCACTTTTTAAGTCAATTCTGGGCACGAGAACAGGGAATATTGGTTAAGGATGCTTTGGCTGAAAATATTCCTTTATTTTCAGCGAATGCGTAATACTATGTGAAGTTGCACATTATTGCCCTCACATTAGAAATGGAATGGCACGAAGAAAAGGCAGAGGGCAGAAGGATGCAGAGGAACGTGGTTCTAAGTTTTAAGTTTATTAATACTTGCCACCATAATTTTCTGCATTTCTTCAACTTCATTGCTAACAGGAGTGAATAGTAGGACTTACGCATTGACAGAAAGTTGATACTATGCAGTCAAGCCCAACTTCTGTGTTAGGTGTTCTAAAATAAAGTCACGAGCTACTTGAAGAGATAAATTCCTTTGGATTTCATACCAATTTTCAATTAACTCTTCGGAGCGCATTAGTTCTAGTTGTGTAAAAGCTCGAATTGCACTAAAAAAATGAGTTCTAATTGCTTCAGATGTCCTCACCCTTACGGGTTCGCCAGTCGCTACAACGGGGGGAACCCCCGCAACGCGCTGGCTCACCATAAATCGACTAATGCCACACACTTGTTTAATATCCCTGTGGTAACATTCAATACCCCAATGTATTGAATGAAGTTCCCTAAATTCTGTTTTAGTAATTGTGTCAAGTACATCTTTCTCAGGGATATACATAATGTAATATCGTTTTGTTTCGTTTTTGAAACTTCTTTGAAAGACCTTCACCTGACCAAAACTTTTCAGATACACTATTAAACCAGATTAAGTTAATTTTTGGGCTAACTTCATCAAATAAATCCTTGGGTTCATATCGCTCACGTAGCAAAAATCTATTGACGCTATCATGAGACAAATCTTCCATGATATCTGCCAAACGTGTACAGCCGTGATATCTTGATTCTGCCAACAGAAACAACGTAGAAGTATTGAGATCGCACTTGGCGCTAGATGGCTTGGTAGTCGCTCTAATGGTTTGAACCCCTAAATATGCTCTGGACGTAAATTATGCGTCTTTCCAGTCCAAGAGTGATTAACGATCGCCTGTTTTTTCCTAATTTCTTTTACTTCATTGTTTGTCTAATTTGTCAATGCGTAAGTCCTAAATACTTAAAAAAGTTTTAGGGCTTAGATTCGTCTGTTTTTCGCAGGGCATTAGTAACAGCACTACAAGTTGCTTCTGCACCAAATCCCCAAGCTAGGATGGCAAAATAATCCCTCAACCCATTAGCCCCAAAAGTTGACTGCTCCAGGTAAAGTTGATTAAAACCTGTACCTGCCAGAAAAGCGATCGTAGTCAAATAACCTATAAAGGAGAAGAGCTGTAACCTCTGGTTCGGGTTGGGTATTAATGCTGTAATTACCTTTAAAATTGGATTTTCCTCAGCCAGGAAAGATGAAGCTTCATTAACAGATGGGGCAGGTGTTTCCCCAACTGCCACAGTAGGACTAACAGACGTATTAACTCCTACAAACTTGTCCTGCCCAGGTTTAAATTCTCCGACCTTGTCGAACCCTAAACTTTCCTCAATTTTATGTTTTAGTTCTTGGAAAGTTATAGTAGCCGCAACAATTTCCTCCTGTATCACCTGTAGTTCAGGTTGAATGAGCTGTTCTGAAGGTAGAAGGTTGCTCAACTGCTGCTTGAGATTGGTAGCTTTGTCCTGTAGGTTTTGCAGTGTATCTCGAGCGGTCGGTTCTAACTGGCTAGGCTTGAAACCATCAAGCAGTTGCTGAAAATCTATGAGTTGATGAGTAACTTGTATATAATTTAAGTAATGTTGATATAAACGCATAATGTTTTCTGCTAATTCTTTGGGATTGGCGAAGTTTACTACTCTGCTAAGCGTGTCTTTCAAATCGCGCTGGATTGCCTGAATGTAACGAGTGTGCAACTCCTGTCGGGGTAAATCTGCTAGTTTTTTTTCCAAATCTGTTCCCAACTTGCACACCACTAGCCACTCTTCCCTCTGGCGAAACCATCTCCCCCAAACATTTCTGGCTTCCGTAATTGACTGTCTAGCTGCTTCTATTTGCTTGGTGTCCCGCGCCAGTTTAGCATCTACTAGGTGAGTGGAGATGCGTGATGCAAATGAGGCAGGAATTTCTCGATCGCTTTCAAACTGTGTTCGCAAACTTTCTAAGTCCACAGTAATTTCATCAGTTGTTCTGCCCCAACGGCTGTAGCTGGAGACAGTTGTTCCCAAAATCACACCAAATACAAGTACGGCAAACGGCAAATACCAGGGGTCTTTAATCCGAACAGTCACGGGAACCAAAACCTCGTTTCCCTGGTAGCTGAGCAAGATATCACCCTGAAACTCACCGCTTGGAGCTTGCTGTAATTTAAAATTCACAGGAAAGTTTTGTAGGCGATCGACATTGACTTGGTCAATAGTTTCAGGAACTGTAATCAAGCCTTTAGGAAAGACGCGCTCGCGATTGGTGTTATACAAATCAAAAGCATATATGCGTAAGTTAGTAACAGGGGCAGTTGAACGCACGGTTAATATTCTGGTTTCAAGAGCATCTGTTCCACGAGTTCCTACCACTGTTAGCGCCTCTGGTTTGAGCAGCACTTTAGCTTCTGCTAGGGCGGGAGCGCCAGATTTAAATCCTAGGGTTAATACAGTCAAACTCAATAAACTATATCGAAAAATTTGTTTCATATATGCTGGGTGGATTTGCTGAAAAAGGAGAATAATTAGTAAGGATTCAGGTCTAATATTTAGCTGTTGATGGCTTAGTAGTTGCTCTAATCGTCCGAACCTTGAACAAAGACAAGTAAATTATCTGTTTTTTACGCCTCTGCTAACAAGCGATCGTTTGTTTTTTTCTGCTTTCTTTCTCTGCACTTATTGTTTTTTTTGTCAATGCGTAAGTTCTACAATTTAGAAAATTATCAATCTGCCTTACAGAAACTTGAAATCCCAACATAATGCTGTCAATATCATGTCAGTTATGCTAAACCTATCTGAAAAATTTACTCTATCAATCTATCCATGTCGAAAATTCTGCTAGTTACCGTTGGCGGTTCTTTCCAACCCATGGTTACTTCAATCCGCAGCTTGCAACCCAATCGCGTCATTTTTCTTTGTTCTGACGGTGACAATGGTAGCAACTCACAAGTGATTGGAGAAGGAACCCCTTGTGAAGTCCGACGCGGAACCGAAGTTATTGAAAAGTTACCAAATATTCCCACACAAGTTGGATTGGGAGAAAGCTTTCAAAGCGATCGCGACCTCATTTTGATTCAAAATCCCGATAACCTCTCAGAATGTTACCATCATGCCTCATCCTGCATTCGCACTTTGCAGCAACAAAACCCAGAAGATGAAATCATTGCTGACTACACTGGCGGGACAAAAACTATGTCTGCTGCTTTAGTTTTAGCCGCCGTTGATTGTCACATTCCCCTATACGTCACTATCGCCAACACGAGGGAAAACTTGCTACCAGTGAAGCGAGGAGAAATCACGCAAAGAGTGGATACCAGTTTTAGAGATTAGGTTTCTCAAATAACTGACTCTGATGCTGAAAAATTTTAAGCCCTATTGGGTGAAAATTGCCAATCACATGAGATTTTTCTGTAGTATTACCTTACCTACGTGCAGTTCAAAAATCAAATGGAAGTTCTATTAGGTTGGTTCTGAGAGAGACTGTGCTTTGATAGAGCGATCGCTAACCGTTTGTGATTGAGAAGTAAAAGACAACAGCTTTAAGCTAAGCTGATTAGCGATCTCGACCCCAAAATTTCCTATTTTCGACCAGAGGAAACGGACTTAGAGAAATGGCGGCAAAAAGTATTGGATATGAAGGGGGAAGATTGAAAATACAGTACACTAGTATTATAATAAAGCCAACTTGTGCGGAAATTTCCGTAGAAAAGAGTCAATGAGGGAGTATTACAAAGCTCGTGCCGAAGAAGACTAAGATTCAGAAGGAGTACGCTTGACGGGCTGTGTACTCACCTGTTATTGTCACCTCAATTTGCAGCTTGCAACCAAATCGCGTCATTAGTCTTTCAACGATGAGCACCATTCTTTGACTGGCAAAACCTTTACACTTTGAGGATAACATCATGAGCCAATCACCGATAACAGTCACCTATTCATTAGAAGAAGTTTTAAAGCAGATGAATCAGAAGTTAGACAACCTACACAAAGATGTTAACGATTTTAGGACTGAGACTAAGGTAGCCATTGAATCAGTTAAGGGTGACAATAAAAACATTGATACAAAACTGACTAATCTCGAAAAAACTGTTGATGAGATTAAAGTAGACACGAAGAAAAATACAACCGACCTAGCGGACTTAAAAGGGTGGCGTTCGCTCATTGCCCCATTTTTTGTAGCCGTAGTTGTCGCCGCCATCACTGGATTGATTAATTGGGCAATCAGGAAATAATCCGGGACGGGTAGCGAGTGTTCTTTACTCTAGCCCATTACTTAACAATAGCAATGATTTCATAGACTTGTAATTTTGGTAAACCACAAACTTTCGGAAATGAACCTAAAAATCAGGGTTTCAGCCTTTGCGAACAAGAAGGTAAACAGCATTGGTTTAAAGAAGATCTCATTGAGGTAATTAATGACATCGCCTGAAATCCTCAATAATTCGTTGTTGCGTGAAACCCCTCCATTTATGTGAAATGTCAGTATTTTCAACAGGGTGTATAAATAGACTAGTCCAAACAAGAGAAAATCAAGTGTAGCATTTCCTAGTCTGCTGAGGTACAGATATATCTGCGTCCATCTGCTATGGGCTGCAGTTAATTATTTCTTCGGTGTACCTCAAGACATTGGAAATTGCTATATACCTCATTCTGTTGCCAGACAATTGGTAGACGAGCGCAGTTGGGTTGTCGCGATCGCCATGATAATACCAATTTAAACAAAGAATGCGACAGATAGTAGGCACAAATCCAGCCTAAGTAGGACTTTCTCAATCCACGTATCTAAAATCTAAAATCCAAAATGGTATAACTTAACTAAGACAAGCAGCCAGATCGGCATCTGGAGTTGTGGTAGGCATGAGGTGGTACTTCTCAGACAGCAGCTTGAAAACGTTGGGTGAAATAAATGCTGGTAGAGTTGGACCCAAACGGATGTTTTGAATCCCCAGATAGAGTAGGGTGAGTAGAATAGACACTGCTTTCTGCTCATACCAAGAGAGAATCATTGATAGTGGCAGTTGATTCACGTCTACATTAAAAGCGTTCGCTAATGCTAGCGCTATTTGAATTGCAGAGTAAGCATCATTACACTGACCTACATCCATTAATCGGGGTAAACCATTGATGCTTCCTAACTCTTTGTCAAAGAAGCGGAATTTGCCGCAGGCTAGTGTCAGTACGATACAGTCTTGGGGTACTTTTTCTACAAAGGTGCTGTAGTAATTACGACCCGTTTTTGCTCCGTCACAACCACCAACTAAGAAGAAGTGGCGAATATTTCCCTGTTTGACTGCTTCTATCACCTCTCCAGCAACACTTAATACAGCGTTACGAGCAAACCCTGTGGTCACTGTACGCAGTTCGCCATCTTCAGCAAATCCAGGCAGTTGGAATGCTTTTTGGATAACGGGTGTGAAGTCTTCAGTTTCTAAATGGAAAAGCCCCGACCAGCCTACGGGACCGAGAGTGAAAACCCGGTCTTTATATGAATCGTGGGGTGGCATTAGGCAGTTGGTTGTCATAACAATTGGACCGGGGAATTGGGGAAATTCTTTGGTCTGATTTTGCCAAGCGGTACCGTAGTGTCCGTAAAGATGGGGGTATTTTTGCTTTAGTCCTGGATAACCGTGGGCGGGTAGCATTTCTCCATGAGTGTAAATAGAAATGCCAGTTCCAACGGTTTGTTTGAGTAATTCTTCTAGGTGTTTGAGGTCATGACCCGATACTAAAATAGCTTTGCCTTGTTTTTCATTGAGAGGGACTGCGGTAGGAATGGGGTGTCCGTAGCTCAGGGTGTTACCTGAATCAAGGAGTTCCATTGCCAGGAGGTTAATTTCTCCTAATTTAAGCGCCATTGCAACCCAGTCATCTAGGGTTTTATCTTGGGAATCTAGGGATGCAAGAGCTTCATGGCAGAAGGCGTATACTTTATTGTTGTATTGACCTAACCTTGCTGCATGATACGCATACGCTGCAATACCTTTTAAGCCGTATATAACAGTCAATTTTAGCGAGAAGATATCGGTATTTATGGCAGATTGACTGATGAAGTCGTATTCAGCGTCTTTGCCTTGTTGAGTTAAGCCTTCTTTGGTTTCTGCTGGCGTAAAGCAAGCTAATCCAGACCATTGTTGGGATTTACCAGTTAATTGAATTTGGGATTTAATCTTTTCTCGTAAAGCAACACTTTTATAAATATAGTCAACAAATTTATCGCTATCAAAGTTAACATTGGTAAGAGTAGAAAACAGGGCTTCACACGCAAAAATATCGGCTTCCCGACAGGAAATGCCCAATTCATGTGCGGAAAGTGCTACTTGCCCCAATCCGCGCAAACTATGAAGTAGTAAATCTTTTGACATACTCACCGGGCTGAAGCCACGGTGATTCTAGTTCATGGTTCACAGAAGTCCACTTGCTATATCGAGTTTCCCTTCAATAGTAGAGGCGGTCTTCTCCCCATGCTTTCCCTCGCAAGAGGCGGATTCTTCTTGCCCAGAAGTACCGTTTAGTTGCCACTCAGTACCGAGTATCTTCATTCCTTTTTGCAAAATGTTCAGAGCCGCATTGGTATCTCGGCATAGTTCAATTTTGCACTTAGGACAGGAATGCGTTCTGGTACTGAGAGATTTTTTCACTCTATGACCGCAATTAGAACAATCTTGTGATGTGTAGTTAGGTGACACCGCCACAACTGCTTTGTCCCAAATCTTGCCATAATAGTCTAGCCATTGAGTGAATTGATACCAACCAGCATCAGAAATGGACTTAGCCAATTGATGATTTTTTACCATATTGGCAATCTTTAAATCTTCATAGACAACCACATCGTTAGAGTGGACTACGCACCGAGCTTGCTTAATTGCCCAGTCTTGACGCTGCCTCTGAATTTTTAGATGGATTTTACCCAGTCTTTTCCTTTGTCTGTGATAGTTTTTTGATTGGGGTTTAGCACCCTTGACGAATTTCTTACTCAGACGGCGTTGGGCTTTCTTTAATCGCTTTTCTGACGAACGCAAGAATTGTGGATATATCACGGCATTATCGTGTTGATCTTTGGTGAAAAACTTTAACCCCAAATCTAACCCAACAACGTTACCCGTATATTTTCCTGTTTCCTTGCGGTCAGCATCAAAGCAAAACTGAGCATAATAACCGTCTGCTTTTCTAATTACTCGCACCCGATTAATCTTTAATCTGTGCAAGTCTTCTTGAGTTTCATTGTTGCAAAATATAGAAAAAGTTCCAGCCTCAAAGCCGTCAGTGAAGGTGATTGATTTACAATCACTTGATAACTTCCATCCCGAAACTTTGTACTCTACCGAGCGGCAATGTTTTTTGAATTTTGGATAGCCTTTCTTCCCCGAACCTTTTTTGCATCGTGAATAAAACGTAGAGATAGCAGCCCAAGCCCGTTCAGCACTAGCTTGTCTAGCAGCAGAGTTTAACTTCTTTGCGAAAGGAAACTCTGCTGCCAAATCTTTGCATAAGTTGTACAAAATAGCTTTACTAACTCCTTTATTGTCCATCCAAAACCGTACAGCTTTATTTCTAATAAACTGCGTTGTTCTGATAGCCTCATCAAGGGCTAAGTATTGCTCTTTGGTTCCGTTTTTTAGCTTGGCTTCTCTTACTATCATGTCCTGATTATAACATATTTTATCTGCTATATTGCTAGATAAAATAATGTAAAGCCGTCCTTGAAGGACGGGGCTTTAAACCCAGTTTTTTGGTAAAGCATCTACTTCCGGGCTTTTACCACACGCGCCCCGTTGGAAGCATCCTTCTCCTCTCGTTGTTTGTTCGCACTGGTTGCAATACATCTTGTGTCTCCTGTTAGCTTTGTGTGACCTAAATTAGGTATTTGATTTAACTCAAGAGCTATTGTGGATTGAGATTGTGAGTTTGTTGTGAGGTTAGAATTAGGTTAAGTAGGTCGGTATTAAAAATTGTCGTCATGACAAGGCAGAGGGCAGAAGGGAAGAGGTTTTTAGGCTTCGTTATATAATTCGGTTTTTTTGCGCCTCTCTACTTAGAGAGTGGAAACATAGCAAGCTCTGTCAAAGCGCTGTTGCTTCAACTCCAAAAGACTGTCTAAAAGTCCTGTAATTTTGTAGAAAGTTTTAGCGATGCGGCACAGCAGTTGCTACGCGATCGCTCTCAATCGGTAGTTAAATAAACATATCTGTCTCTATAGCAGTTCGTGTAGGAGTTACAAACACCTCTCCCTTGTCTCCCTTGTCTCCCGTTAACTAATTAACCGAACTTGATGTTATGCAACCGAATCAAAAACCTGTTTTGCAGTCAGCTTTAACTGCGATAAGGTAGGGGACACTATCAAATCATTGCCCCGAAATGCAGTCATTTGGTATTCTCCATCAACAAGTTCGCACACGAAAATTGTAGGCTGCTTGGGATTGCCGATAAATTTGCGTCCACCCAACCCAGCATAGTCCACAATCCAGTATTCAGGAATGCCCATTTCTTCATAATCCCCGAATTTATCGTAGTAATCATCACGCCAGTTGGTGCTAACAACTTCGACGACTAAGGGAACGGATGTGGGTAACGATAGAGTTGATTGGTTCTCCCAGTTTGGTTCATTCACAACATTCTCGTAGTTTTGCACCAAAATATCGGAGCAATAGGCGGAGTCATTACCGGGTGTTTTTACAAACACGGTTTTGGGGATGCGGTAGGGTAGCCCCATCTGTAAAAGTTGAAACGCTATTTGTATTGTTAAAAACCCGACAACGCCTTCATGTTTGCCTGTTGGTGGGGGCATTTCGATTATCACTCCTTTATGCAATTCGTACCGTACTACTGAGTTGTCTGGATACCATTCGATAAACTCATCAACAGTGTAGATTTTTGGTTCAGTTTGTGTTTGAGTTGGGGTCATAAGTTATCACCTCCACATATATTTGAATTTAACAGTTCTCTTCCTCAAGAGATAGTCTTAGGCTTTATACCAATTTTCTATGAAGATGCATACAATTAGCCTGCGTATAGCCCTTACGGGCATAGCCTGCGGCATCGCGTAGCGTGCGCTTTGCGCTTAGGCAGGCTTTGTTTGTATAGCCGAGGCAGCGCGTTGCGGAGAGAAGTTGCGGCTTGGGGGTTTCCACGTCAGATGCTTCACTTGGGCAAAGCCCAAGACCGCACTGACTCCCCAATAGCAAACTTCGGAGGGTTCCCCCCGTTGTAGCGCCTGCCGTCCACATTTCCAATGTGAGGGCAATAATGTGCAATTTCACATAGAATTGGTATTAGATCGCTTGAACAACGAAAACAGACAGAATTTGCAGTTTGGTAATGAGTAAGTTTTCAGCAACAACTTTTTTGTGCGACTTATACTGAGTCGTTTATTGCCCTTTGTATTTAATCCTCCAGCATTCTTTCTCATTCAGAATCATCAACTTTCCTACAAACAAATCTGGCTTTGGAGTAAACGCACTACCATAACCCTGTATGCGATCGCTCTGATACTCCTTTGTGGGTTGTTGGCTTTTGGATTGAACGCTATCCAAACATAATGATTAAAAAATACGTGATTAAAAAACTACTCCAGGCGCAGGGGGCGCAGAGGAAAAGATAAACAGAAATAATTCCGATACAAACGGATTTGACATACAATTTTTAGCTTTCTCTGTGCAAATGTCGCTTGAAGAATTGTGTCAGTTGTTGCCAAGCATCTTCCGCCGCCAAGCGGTTGTAGTCGGAGCGTTCGTGACAGAAAAAACCATGACCTGCATTGGGGTAAACTTTCAACGTGTAGTCTTTCCCAAGTTCTTGGAACCGCGACTCAATTTGCCGAATGCGATCGCACGGAATGAACGGATCGACTCCTCCGAAGAACAAGTGGACGGGTACAGTAATATCTTTGACTGCATCAATCCACTCATCTAGCACCATGCCATAAAAAGGGGCGGCGGCTGCTATTTCGGCTGAGAACTTGCAAGCGGTAAGAAAGCTTAATCCTCCACCCAAGCAGAATCCAGTCACCCCAATGCGTTCGCATGGCAGCGCCGCCTCCCCCGGCTTATCGCGATACACATCTTTTTGCGACTTCAAAAAAGCCAACGCCGCTCGAATATCTGCTTCCACAGATTTAAGATCGAGGCGATACATCATTGCCATCGCTGATTCTACCTCATCATATCCAAACTTATTGTTAGGTAACTCGCGATAGTACAAATCGGGAACGAGTACCACATATCCTTCCCTCGCAATTCGGATTGCTACATCTCGAATGTGGGACGTTAAGCCAAAAGCCTCCATCAGCAGAAGAACAGCAGGCTTGTGGTTGGGCTCGGTTGGTGTCAGCAGGAAGGCAGGCATTTGTCCATCCGGTGCAGAGATCGAAACCTCAGTTTGTTCAATTTTCATCTTTTTTCCCCAGTAGAACCTACTGTTAATAGCTTAAAAAGCTTTCATGGCAGGACTCTAGAAAAAAGTTGCGGAGTTTTAGTAAGTTTTTGCGCGATTTCTATCCTTCATGCTTTTTTTAGGAGTTATTCCTACTGTGCGTTTGAAGCATTTCGTCAAGTGGCTTTGATCGGAGAAACCAGTTTGCACGGCAATATTTGCAATACTCAAATCGCTATGCTGCAGCAGATGTTTTGCCTTTTCAATTCGACTTTGTAGAATGTACTGATGTGGAGTTATACCCATCCTTTGTTTGAACAAACGGAGAAAATGATAGGGGCTGATTTGCGCGATCGCACTCAACTCTACTAGTTTCAAGTTCCGATCCAGATGCTCGTGAATATACTCCGTCACTTGTTGGAGCGTTAATTGAGATAATCCATTTGAATAACCAGATACCTTGGGTTGTGTGGTGCAATAGTTTCGTAAGAGGTGAAGCGCTAATGTGGTTTTAAGGCTATCAACTAGCAAATCCCCACCGATTTTGCCAACCTCTACTTCATCTCTCAAAGTTGAGAAAATCCCCTGTAGCAGCGCATCCGACCGATCCATAAACTGAGGAATGAGTTCAATGCGATCGCTATTCACAATATCTTGACCGACCTGTTGGAGAAGTGCAGGCTCAACTGCCAAAATTGCGAACTCAACTGAACCGTCCCAGTTACAGCTATGGGGAATACCTGCAGGAAGAATTGCAATATCTCCTTGATGTCGCGTTTCGCGGTACAACTTGCCATCCAACCACCGTTCTCCTTTTGAGGATGCGGGAAAACAAGAGGACACTGGAGAATGGGCAATGACGTGCATCGTATGTTGGTGCTCTGCAATTTCAAATTTTGGCTGTTGGTAAACTTCCAAATGCAGTTGGCTCCAGCCACAGCTTGAGAGGATGGATGGTTTGGGTAATAGCGAGTTTGCTGCATTGACTTTGCGGTAATCAATGACCGCTACTTGTTGTGCTGACATCCCATACCTCTGTGTGTTGGCATAGCCTTTCCATGAAAAATCGTTTGAACTCTTTTCTATTGTGTCAAACTCGGGTACACCATTGCCATACCTTGCGGTTCGTGGCTATATTTGCCGCTCTGCAACGGTCGATATGTCTCGTTGTACAAACACAGGCTGTTAGGATTCTTCATCACAAATTGCATCATCCGCCGATGTGCTTCACCTCGGAAAAATTGTTTCAAGTCATGTTCCGAACGCCAGTAACTGACCATAACGAGTTCGTTGGGTCCACAAATTCCTGCTTTGACTTGTACGCAACCTTCTGCTGTGGCAGTTGCGTTCTGAATCCAAAATGCATTTTTCCACATCCAGAAAAATCCTGTGCGATTGCGTGTCAAAAAGCCGTTAACAAAGACAACTGCCTCTGGATGCTCTGGCAAATTAATTTGGTAAATGGAATAGTTCATTATGCTTGACCTCTTCTGAGTGCTTGGTAGTGTTGCTTGGGATAAGATATATTCAACAAAAATATTATTCACTAAATTAAATACACAATTTATGTTATATTCAATTTAGTGAATATGTCAACTCAAAGTTTATGTCTCTTAGCTATGCCATTCTGTCAGTCCTAGTCAGTGCTTCGAGCAGTGGCTACGATCTAGCAAAGCGGTTCAATCCTTCAGTAGAAGGGTCAGTTGGTTTTTTTTGGAACGCTAGTTTTCAACAAATTTACCGAGAACTGAACCGTCTAGAAGAAAAAGAGTGGGTGCAAGCGGAATCAGTGCAGCAGGAGAATCGACCTGACAAACGCATTTATACAGTGACGGCATTGGGGAAACAGCAGTTGTGTCAGTGGATTGCCGAGCCAGAAGAGATGGCAGCGATCAAAGATGAATTACTCGTGAAACTCTATGCAGGACATCTCGTGTCTAACAAGACGATAGTGGCAAAGTTAGAAGCCCATCGACAGCAACATCAACAACGATTAGCAATTTATCAAGAAATTAAGAATCAGTACTTTAAAGATCCTCAAACGTTGTCCAATACTCTAAAGTTTGAGTACATGACCTTGCTACGGGGAATTCACCACGAAATGGGCTGGCTGGCTTGGTGTAATGAAATCGTGGTGTTATTAAAATCAGGATAAAGGCAAATGCGAAGTCAGTAACTTTGGAAGAGCTTGAAGTGGAATTAAGCAAGCAAATAAATTCTCAACAATAGTCAGTATTAAGAATCAGAATCATTGAATAGATCTGATAAATTTCGATAACCACTGATGACACGAAAAATCTCTACATCTTGCCCTATAGACATATAAAGAATGAGGTAGTTATCTACTGGGAGGCTGCGGATACCAGGTAAAATTTCATCACGTTGCCGTCCAAGGTTAGGGAACTTAGCAATTTTAGTAAACTTAGCATTAAGCTTACTCAAAAAAAGCTCTGATTGAGCTAAGCCAGATTGTTTAGCAATATAATCCGCAATTTCCTCGATATCTTTAATAGCAGGTTCGGTGAGGCGAAATTGTTGAGTCATGCTTCGTCTGAGACACCGTAGCGCGATCGCAAATTAGAAAGGATTTGAGCCATTGCAGTTGGACCATCAACAACTTCGCCCCTTTGAGATGCTAACAACCCAATGCTTGCTTCTTCTTGAAGCTCTTGCAATCGCCCTTGATAAATATCTTCTTGTTGTTCTAGGAGTTTTACACCTGCAAAAATAACTTCAATTGCGTTTTGATACTTCCCGCTTGTGAGTTGACGTTTTACTAGTGCTTCGACTTCAGGTGGCAGAGAAATGTGCATAGATTTTTTTTAAAGTAGCAGTAATCATAATTGTAAGCTATGCACTCCAATCATAGCCTAAAAGACCAATCCTGATGTTGCTGTAGATGCTTCGCCTTTTCATTCGACTCTGTAGAATATATTGGTATGGCGTTATACCCATTTTTTGCCTTCTAGTTGGACTTTATTTTAATAATTCTTCTGTTGCTCATCCGCAAAACACCACAGCCATTGCTCTCCTAATTCTGCTGAACTAATCACCATATGTCCGGTTTCTTCGTAGTGACGGCGGGAATGTTGATGTTCGGACGAGTCACAGCACAGCATCTTGCCACAAGTCTGACAAATGCGAAGATGTACCCAGCGACCATTAATCCGAATGCATTCTTCACAACGAAATACTGGGTAGTTTGCTTTAAGGATAAGATTTTCTAGAGTCAGTTCATTCAGGTGTTGACAAGACATAAAGTTTCTCGATATGAGTTGGGAGACTCGTTAAATGTTTCTTCCAATTACTAGAGTTTAACCTAACAGTGCGATCGCGAACAATCAAGAGCTAGGAAACTCATGCAACTGATTTAGAAACTCAGCAATTTTCTTTAGATTTTCTTAATTTCTTATTTTTTTGAAAATCCGGAATACTACTTTAATAACGTGTATCATTTTACAACCACTCAAATGTATCAATAATTACCTAAATAAAAATGCTGAAAAGGTTCACACGACTGAACGACAATAAATCTTCAAAAACCTTAGCCTATTGCTTTTCAACCGCTTTGGTCAAAAAAATTTGAAATCCTACTTTTCCCGTTAGTCCATGGAGGCGGACTTTTTTTGTACAGATGCGACTTCCAATCACCTCATTTATTCTTGACTCTAGAAGAATGAAAGAGTGCGATCGCGAAAGTCAATCCTCTCATTTATGTGATAGAAGCTACACGATAAGCGGGCTGATAGCAAGAAATCATTAGGTTAATCGATTATTCACTTTAGAGGAAAGCAAAAAGAAAAATGGCTGACCCAATTAATCAAACAATGAATATTTACGCATTATTAATTGGCATCGACTACTATCTACCTAATACGTTGTACAAGAGTCTGAAAGGATGCGTGCGTGACATAAATCTTGTAGCAGACTATCTCATAAAAACTTTGCAAATTCCTTCTGAAAGGATGTTTAAGCTCACTTCTCCAAATCCTGGAACCTCTGATAATACCGAAATCCTGGACTTAACACCAACCTATGAAAATATTGTTGCAAAGTTTCGTACCGTCACAGAAATAGCGCAACCAGGAGAGCAAGTATACATTCACTACTCCGGACATGGAGGACGTGCAAAAACCATTTATGAAAAACTGAAAGGGGCTGACCAATATGATGAATGTATTGTGCCAATGGATATTGGCAATGGAGGTCGCTACTTACTGGATATCGAATTAACAACTCTCTTGAAGCGAATGACGGATAAAGGGTTGGTTGTCACAATTATTATGGATAGCTGCCACTCTGGAGGAGTAACCCGAGGTGATGCTGCTATCCGAGGCGGAGAAGAAACTGACAAAACACCGCCTAACCATAAAAGCTTGGTTGCCGAAGATGAAGAGTTGATCGCAAATTGGAAAGCTCTAAATGGAGGAATAGATGGTGACACAGCATGGGTTCCTCCAGCAAATAATTACCTTCTCTTGGCAGCCTGCCGTCCTAATGAGTATGCATACGAGTATGCATTTGATGGTAAGGAGCGACATGGAGCGCTAACTTACTGGATCGTTCAAACTCTGGCAACTAGTTCCACAACAGGATTGAGTTTCAGGGCGTTGTACGATCGCGTTTGCGCTCAAATTCAGAGTAAGTTTCCTCAACAATTACCCATGTTGGTTGGTGATGGCACTCGCATAGTCTTTGGAAATGAGAACTTACCGCATCACTACACGCTAGCAGTTACTAGTGTAAACTCTAACCAAAAACAAGTTACCTTGAATGCTGGGTTAGCTCATGGACTCAGTGATGGCACAAGATTTGCCATTTACCTACTGAATACAACAGATTTTTCCAAGCGGCAACAACAACTAGCAATTGTTGAACTCGAAGACGTTCAAGCCAATAAAGCGGTTGCTAGAGTTTTAGAACCTCAAGAGGGGGGTATTGCGGTTACAGAAAAAATCGAACTAGGTGCTCCTGCTGTTATGGTATCTGCACCCGTCGATCTCGTGCGTCGAGTTCGCTTGTTTGACACGAAAGAAGTAGGAGATAAAGAAAATCAATTACCATCCGAGTTAGCTGGAAAACAAAAAGAAGCTTTAGAGCCAGTTCGGCAAGCTTTGGCTGGCAATGGTTGGGTGGTTGAAGTAGAACCTGGTGACAAGCAAGAGGCTCACTATCAAGTTGCGGTTGGTAGAGATGGCGAGTATGAAATTTGTATTGGCACGCCTCTTAAAAACTTAGGTTTACCACTGCAAATTGATGCTCCAAATGCAGCGACTGGGATAGTCAATCGCTTGGTTCATTTAGCAAAATATCAAGCAGTTCAGGCACTTGATAATCCAGCTTCTGAACTTGCTGATTATCTTGAATTTGAATTAGTAGACCAGAGAAAGCAATCGTTTTCTGAAACTAACAATTTAGTTTTAACACCAGGGGAATCAGTGTTTTTACGAGTCAAGAATACCTATTCTCAACCTCTCAGTATTGCTGTTCTCGATTTAGAACCCACTTGGGCTATTTCTCAAATTCCCATTGAGGGAATTTCTAGTATTTTCTTTTCTATTGAAAAGGACCAACAAGTACATATAAGAATGAGTCCTGCTTTGCCAAGAGGATACAAACAAGCTGAAGAAACACTCAAACTGTTTGCAACTCGCGGTCTTGCTAACTTCCAATGGCTAACTTTGAATGCTCTAGATAAGGATTTTGGTCAAAGAGGAAATCTTGATGGACACCTTGAGGAGGAAGCAGAAAAACTTACAGAAAGGGGAGAAGCTCATCATATCAATCCTCTCAACAAACTCTTGGCTACTATTGGTGCTGATGTTGACACTCCACCACCGCCTGAGTTAACTCGTGCAATGGTTTACGAACCCGATCCCAATGCTGAATGGGCAACCAAACAGGTAAAGTTTACTATTAAGCAATAGTTTCTAAATAGGGCTATCAAAGAGAATTGCACGAGAATTAAAAATAACAAATTCCTTTCTTGATTTTGACAGCCCCTCTACTATGAAAACTCGATTTATTGTTCAGTTAGCTAATGACAAAATCTGAACTTTTTGTAAAGGAGTTAAGGCTTGAAGACAATACTAATTTTAGCATCCAATCCCAAAGGAACTTCAGCCCTCGATTTAGACCGTGAAATTCGCGACATTCGAGAAGGTTTGAGGCGATCGCAAAATCGCGATGAATTTCGCATCGAAGTACGAGGAGCAGTACGCCCTATCGATCTGAGACGCGCCTTGTTAGATGTTGAACCGCAAATTATTCATTTCTGCGGACATGGAACTGGCAATGATGGTTTGGTTTTAGAAGGTGACGATGGCGAAGAACGTCTTGTTAGTGGTGAAACGCTATCTGGATTGTTTAAACTTTTTGCCAATAAAGTGGAATGTGTTTTACTGAATGCCTGTTACTCGGAAGAGCAAGCAACGGCAATTGTTCAACACATTAACTATGTCATTGGTATGAATCGCGAGATTCTGGACGAAGCCGCCATCGCATTTGCTGTGGGTTTCTATGATGGCATTGGTGCTGGTAAGTCTATTGAAATGGCATATGAACTAGGCTGCAATGCAATCGATCTAGAATTGTCAGCGCCATCATCTCAGCATCGGAAGATGATTGTTCTTTCTTCTCCAGAAGAGACACAGAAAACTCTATCTTCAACGCATTCAATTCCGGTGTTGAAGAAGAAAAGCGAACCTAACACTATCAGTGTACCAACTACTACTGCGCTCGGAACATCCAACAGCGAATCTCTTATTGGTCATGCGGATTGGATTCGTTCCCTCGCATTTAGTCCTGATGGTAAAAGGCTTTTAAGCAGCAGCAACGATAAAACAGTGAGACTGTGGGATGTGCAATCGGGTCAACTCTTACATCTGCTAACAGGACATCGCGATCGCATCAAATGTGTTGGTATCAGCCCTGACGGACAAATTCTGCTCAGTAGCAGTACTGATGCGATCGTTAAGGCATGGGATTACAGTCAACTGTCAGATAAAAAAACAGGAGATTGTCGCTACACAATAAAAGCTTCTTCTAAAACACTAACTTTAGTTCAGGCATTACCCGTTAATCCAAATCCCCAACGCTCGTGCTTTGCTACGGGTGCAGAACATGGGAAAATTTCTCTCTGGGATTTAAAGACGGGAAAATGGTTGCGTAGTATTCAAGCTCACCAAAGTGCAGTTCTCACACTTGCTTTCAGTTCTGATGGACGAATGCTAGCTAGTGGCGGTCAAAATTCCACTGTTAAACTTTGGGATTTAGACAAAGGTACTGAACAACCAGCCTACATTATTCCTTACGCTCATTTAAGCGAAGTTTTGTCATTGGCAATTAGCTCGCAAACTCAAACCCTAATTAGTAGCGGTGCAGATCGAACAATCAAGCTTTGGGATTTAGCAACAGGTGAAAAGAAAGCTCCTCATATTTTGACAGGTCATGCAGGTCGCGTTTGGTGTGTTGCCATCAGTCCAGATGGAACAAAAATTGCCAGTGCTAGTGCGGATTACACTGTGAAACTCTGGGATTTGGCAACAGGGAAGTTATTGCAAACCTTTACAGGACATTTAGGAGAGGTGCGTGCAGTTGCCTTTAGCCCTGATGGCAATTTAATTGCTAGTGGCGGTGATGACATGGAAATTAAGCTCTGGCAGCTTCAAGTATGAGAATTATTTTATACAAAACAAATTGCAATTAAGAAATAACGTGAGGATTATGACGGAGCAAATTCAAGAAATAGAAAGACTCGAGCGTAAGATGACTGTGTTAGATGTCGAAGTTGAATTTGAACCTGTCAAGCAGGGGCGCTCGCTCGTCGTGGTTATTGGTATTGACGAGTATGTCCACTGGCAAAAACTTAAGAATGCTGTTCGGGATGCAATCGGTCTTCAACAGGCGCTCATCGACAAGTTGGGATTTTCAGCACCGATAGCTCCGCTGTTTAACGAAGCAGCGACTAAAACAGCGATCGCATCTCTAATTGAGGATCGGCTTCGTGAAGAGTTACAAGAAGATGACAACTTGGTATTATTTTTTGCAGGGCACGGGCATACCCGTGTTGACAAAGTAGGTGGCAAAGTCGTTGGAGAAACAGGGTTCATCGTCCCAGTAGAAGCACAAGGACCAAAAGAAGTTTGGAGTGATTACATCAAAATCGATCCACTTCTTCAATCCATTAGCTGCCTTCCTGCAAGACATATCCTTGTGATTCTAGATTCCTGTCATAGTGGTTTTGCATTGGGTGAAGCAATGAAGATCTCCCGAGATGCAGTTCGCTATGAAAAAGACCTTAGCAGTCGAATCAGTCGCAAAGTAATTACTTCCGCCCGACGGGAGCAACGGGCATTAGATGGCGGACCAATTCCCGGTCACTCATTATTTACTGGTACATTAGTGGATGGGTTTAACTGGGGCAAAGCAGATTTAGATAACAATGGACTGATTACTTCTTCAGAATTGGGATTATTCATTCAACAAAAAGTTGGTCAAGCCTCTGAATCAAGACAAACACCAGACTTTGGAGCGTTTTATCTCGACGATCGAGGTGAGATGGTAATCTCATTACGGAATCAAAGCTTTGATGCACTAAAAGCCCGTGCGTTTTCTGCTCTTCAGTGTGGCGAAATTACAACTTTCAAGGAATTGACTCAACAGATTGTCACATTAAAATCGAGTAGTCCTGAAGCTCTTTATCTTGAGTATAGGCTCAAGCTCCTTGAAAGCAATATCAAAGAAGCTGCCACTGCTGCACAAAAACTTTTTTCTCTACATCCACCTACCGGGAGGATTCCTTTATCATCAAAAGACCTTGAAACAATTAATTCTTACTTAAATATTCCGAGTTGGGCATATAGCTTCACTATTTCAGAGACTGACTTTCCTGTTGAAATAGCGTTGCTTTCCGGTTTAGATAGTGACAATTTTGAGGTTGCTCAAGAACAAATGCTTGGTGAGCTAAGAGGATTTTACTTTAAAGATGGAAATTCTTTTCAATTTAGGATTAAAAATCTCACTGATTCGCAAATTTACATTTACTTGATTAGAGTTGACTCTGCAGGTCGTATTGAGTCTATACCTATCTGGCGTGATGATTATATTGACTGGCAAGGGTTAGAGCCTGGAATAACAGCGCTAAGCTATTTATTTGAAGTGACCAAAGATAAAGAATTTGGTGGAATACATGAATTCCGCTTTTTTTCCTCACCTCAAAGGATTAATCAGTTACTGCGAGCTCCATCTTCAGATTCTCGTGGAGGATTACAAGGTTTGCAGAATCTTCAAGATATCACCTTGAGTGATTTAAAAAAAATTAGAACAAAGGTTATTTACTATAGTGAAATTTAACATCAAGTTAACTATCGATAAAACTAAGTATGATTTTAATAAACTATTGGACTATAAGCTAAGCTGTTGACTCCAAAGCCTACCGTTTGCATTGGGTTGGAGTTGCTGATATTGTCCACGAAGCAACTCAAATCCTTGAAATTCTAAACTATCTGGGTCAAACCAGAAATATTCTGGAGTGCGAAAAATGTCTTAATATATTTGCTTTTTCAAACCTCGGTCTGTTGCAGCTGTTTTTGGTGAGAGAATCTCAATGATGACGTTGGGACACGGACTACCATAGATATTACTAGTTTGTAAATAGCGGCATCAATGTAGTTTTCTCCATGCAACTTTTAACCATCATCCTTATAAACTTCGCTCCGATGTTTTACTTTGACGACAGTTACCTTTAAAACGTCATCTTCTATTTCATAAACTATACGATAATCACCAATACGAATACGATATGAATTTTTTTGCCCTTTTAACTTTTTAACCCCGTCTGGACGCGGTTCTATTTTTAAATCATTGACTCTCGCTTGTATGCGTTCTTGTACGTCGAGGGGTAGTTTTCTCAACTGTTTTTTGGCACCCTTTGTAAATTTTACTTTGTAACTCACGCAACGTCCTTGTGTCTATCGTTTCTTATTTCTTCTTCTATTTCCTCCCAAGACACAGTACCATTAATGCGTATGTCTTCTCTAGCTTCTTCAATAGCTAATAAGTCTTCTTCATCCTCTATATCATCGATTCGTTTTAAAAGTGCGTAAATCTCATCTAATGTACTGTCATAAGCTTGATGTAGCAGTACATTAATCTCTTTAATTAATTGTTGTCTATCTTGTTCGGTTTTCATTGTTAAACTTATGCTCTTATTATTAATTTAATATATTATACTTTACTCGTCTGCGTACTCTGCGCCTCTGTAGTTAAATAAATGATTTTCAAACCGCAGAGGAACACAGAGCACAGAGACAATATAAGGAGTGACCTCTTAATTTACGGAGTGCCAACTGCGCCAGAGTAAACCAAACCGCGCTGTATATCCATCGTCAAAATGGCTCCATCGCGAATGACTTGTGTGGCATTCTTCACACCAACAATGACCGGCACCCCAAGACGCAACCCGATGACAGCTGCATGACTGGTGAGACTTTCATCTTCAGTAATAATTCCAGCCGATTTACGAATTGCATCAACAAAATCAGCACTGGTAGTAGGCGCAACCAAAATTTCTCCGTGATTGAAATTGCTTGCATCCATACCGGTGTGAGCAACTCTTGCGCGACCGCTGACAGAACCTTGTCCCAATCCAATTCCCTGACCGAGAACTGCTGTCACAACTTCAACTTTAATCAAATCTGTGGAACCGGAAACGCCTTGGAGAGTTCCTGCAGTCATAACGACCAAATCTCCTTCAGACAACAAGCCCCTTTCTTGAGCAACGTTCATGGCTGCTTGGAATGTCTGACCTGTAGAAGGAAGTTCTAACATCAACAACGGTTTAACCCCCCACACGAGCTGTAATTGCCGTGCCACATTCACGTGAGGTGTCACTGCTAAAATTGGTGTCTGGGGACGAAATTTGGAAACATTTCGCGCTGTTGCTCCTGTTTGTGTCAGAGTCATAATTGCTGCTGCACCTAGCTGTTCTGCAATTTGACCGACTGCTTGGCTGATAGCGTTGGGAATGGAACGCTTTGGATCTCTTAGCAGACTGGTGTTGGTGTTTTCTGCTTCTTCTTGTTCGATACGTTCGGCAATCCGCGCCATGGTAGCCACAGCTTCCACTGGAAACTTACCAACTGCGGTTTCATTCGAGAGCATCACCGCATCCGTACCATCTAAAATCGCATTAGCCACATCCGATACTTCAGCACGAGTTGGACGGGGGTTACTCACCATGCTGTCTAACATTTGAGTGGCGGTGATAATGGGAATACCCAAACGATTGGCAGTCGCAATCAATCGTTTTTGTAATATCGGTACATCCTCGGCTGGCAATTCTACGCCGAGATCGCCTCTTGCTACCATTACCCCATCGCACAACGCTAGAACGGCTTCCATTTGTTCGATCGCTTCGTGCTTTTCTATTTTGGCAATAACCGGTACTTGCTTACCCGTGCTGGAAATGAGCTCTTTAATCTCAATCATATCCTGAGGATTGCGGACAAAAGAAAGAGCGACCCAGTCAACGCCCTGATCGAGACCAAAAATCAAATCCTCTCGGTCTTTTTCCGTCATTGCTTTGATGGACAGGTAAACTCCCGGAAAGTTCACTCCTTTGTTATTGGAAAGTGTCCCGCCCACAGTCACGCGACAGTGCAAATCGCCTTTTTCGCGATTGATATCCTCTACGAGCATTTCCACTCGCCCGTCGTCTAGCAGAATTCTTGACCCTGTTGGTACTTCATCTGCCAAATAATCGTAGGTTACGCAACTTATATCCTGCATACCCACAACCGGGCGATTCGTTAGAATAAAGGGATCGCCTTTTGCCAAAACTATAGATCCATTTTCAAACTTTCCCAGACGAATCTTCGGTCCTTGTAAGTCTTGAAGGATGGCTACTGGTTTGTTAAGTTCAAATGCGGTTTGTCGGATGAGGCGGATATTTCGCTGATGGTCGGCGTGAGTTCCGTGGGAAAAGTTGAGTCGCAATGTGGTTGCACCAGCTTCAATAATGGCTTTTAGCATTTCCGGGCTGCTAGTAGCAGGTCCGATTGTGGCGACAATTTTTGTACGGCGAAGGGAATCTTTTAGTTGCATAGGAGCTGAACTAGTGGGAGCTACTCTGGGAATCATCCTAATGTTAGGATGCATCTCTTGTCTGTCGCTACAGAACCAATCGTGAACGACTCGCTTGAAATCATACCCTTATTCTGCTGCTAATATGTGGAATCGATGATAAATTTTGTAGACAAAATTTACTTTCTGCAATTTTGTCTGTCAAAACTTAACTTTCATTCATAGAAAAGTGGCATTATCTAGATAACCAATCGGCGAAAAAGGAGTTTATGATGCTGACGTCGGAGGCACCAAAGCCACTGACAGTCCCCCCAAAGGAGTTTCTAGCGCCTCCGGGTGATTTCAACCCGACGCTGCTCATGTTTTTGGTAGCGGTGGCAATACTAGTGTTATCTAACTTTGGCTACTGGGTTTGGGAATGGCAACACTGGGTGTGCTTTACTGCTAATACTCTTGCTTTACACATGGCAGGTACGGTAATTCACGATGCCTGTCACCAATCTGCTCATCGCAATCGAGTCGTTAATGCTATGTTGGGTCATGGCAGTGCTCTGATGCTTGCTTTTGCATTCCCCGTCTTCACAAGAGTCCATTTGCAGCATCACGCTCATGTTAACGACCCAGAAGACGATCCGGATCACTACGTCTCCACAGGCGGTCCTTTGTGGTTGATTGCAGTGCGATTTTTATACCATGAAGTATTTTTCTTTAAGCGACAATTGTGGCGCAAAAACGAACTACTTGAATGGTTTATCAGCAGGTTGATTGTCGGTTCAATCTTTTACATCTCGGTTCAGTACCACTTTTTAGGTTACATTCTCAATTTCTGGTTTATTCCTGCTTTTG
The DNA here is from genome assembly GCF_045999855.1 of Tolypothrix campylonemoides VB511288_2. Taxonomy (NCBI): domain Bacteria; kingdom Bacillati; phylum Cyanobacteriota; class Cyanophyceae; order Nostocales; family Tolypothrichaceae; genus Tolypothrix; species Tolypothrix campylonemoides. Next base: position 229,232 of record NZ_JBFPMW010000008.1, on the reverse strand, counting down.
TTGTAGGCATAGCACTGGGACTGTTTTTTGATTACTTACCCCACCGTCCTTTTACAGAACGCGATCGCTGGAAAAATGCTCGCGTTTACCCCAATCCCATTCTCAACATTTTGATTATGGGGCAGAACTACCATCTCATTCATCATTTGTGGCCTTCCATTCCCTGGTATAATTATCAGCCCACGTATAACTTGATGAAACCTCTCCTGGATGAAAAAGGCTGCTATCAATCAACAGGGTTGCTACAGAAAAAAGATTTTTTTGGATTTGTCTATGACATCTTTTTAGGCATTCGGTTTCATCACAGCAACTAGGTAGGCATTGGGCATTAGGCAATAGGGCACTGGGCGTTTGGCATTGGGCGTAAGTCATTTATTCCACCTTGTCTACCTTGTCCCCTAATCCCTAATCCCCAGTCCCTAATCCCTAATCCCGACTCCCTCCAAAACAGGCAAAGACCAGTCAGGGCGCAAACTTGCGGCGTGACGTAAATAAATGTGATGGATTGGGGCAGAAGCAGGAACGTGAACGTGAACTAAAAAACGGATGCAACGTTCCAAACTCCCCTCAACATGCATTTGCTGTACATCCAACATGGGTACAACATCCCAATAAGGACGCTTTCGTGCGATCGCAGCCGGAAAAGTTGCGTTTAAATCGCTTGTGACACTAAACGTTATGCTAATAATATCTGTTGGATGTAATTGATTCCGTTTTTCAAGTTCATCAAGTAGTTCCATTACCGCTTCTTGCATTGCTTCAACCGTATTTTCTGAGACGGTTGTTGCGCCGCGAATCGCCCGCATTCGCCACTCCACTTATTTTTCCTCCTTAATTATTCACCGATCGCTGTTTATTCATTGTCTCAGACAAACGACAAAGGACAAATGACGATTTTTTCTTTATGGTCTATATAACCATAAAGGCAATCCACTTGTGGACATTTCAAATTCAACCCAATCAATTCCAGCACTTAACCCTGGTGAAGCTTGGATACTTCCTTGTACGAGACGACTTAACAAAGGCTTGCGTTCTTCTAAGGTATAAACAGGAGTTTTTTCAGGATCGAGACTAACAAGTTCGCAAGCCCAACGGCGAGCATCTTCTTCTGTTCCCAATCGATCTATGACACCTAGCTCTAATGCTTGCTGTCCGGTAAAAATTCGACCATCTGCAAAACTTCTTACTGTTTCTACACCTAGGGAACGAGCATCAGCCACAGTTTGTACAAACTGCTGGTAACTCGTATCAATTAATTCTTGCAAAATGTTTTGTTCTGGTTCTGTCAGTTCTCTGTCAAAAGCCAAAATATCTTTGTAAGGTCCTGACTTAATTACCTTAAAAGAGACACCAATTTTTTGCAACAAGCGTTCCAAGTTGTTACCGCGCAATATCACACCAATGCTACCCGTAATCGTACCGGGATTTGCCATGATGTGTTCTGCTCCCATACCGATGTAAACTCCACCCGAAGCAGAAATGTTACCAAAACTAGCAACTATTTTCACTTTTGAGCGCAATCTTTTCAACGCACTGTAAATTTCTTGAGAATCTCCTACCGTACCGCCAGGACTGTCAATCCGTAGCAACAGTGCAGGAAATTTTCTTTCTTCGACTGTTTTCAACGCTTCCAAGACACGCTTGCGAGTAGCACTCGCAATTGCACCAGTAATTTCAATCCGAGCAATTTGTTTCTGGAATTTAGGTTTAAAAGGCCATACCATGAGCAGTTAAAAAACTCCTAACAGACTTAGACACGAGATGCAAAGCACGTATAATACCTGCTTTTCTATGTTAAGAAAAACAAGCAGATGTTGCGAATCTCACCGCTTTTATAAAAATTTTATATTTTCTTTAGATTTATTTTTAACCTGGTTTGTTAAAATTTAAACAGAAAGTAATAAAAAAGTATACAAATCTTCAAAGCTTAAGTTATAAAAGAGCAGACAGAGTTAATAAACTTCAAATCATACAGGATTTGCAGAGAAAAGGAATTATCTACAGGCATAGTTAAGTTCCACCTACTGTAGAAGCTAGGAGAGCAAAGGTTTAGTAAAGTTAACAATTGGGAAAATTTTTACGTATCTCTAGCGAAAAAGCAGTGGATCTAGCGTAAAATTTGACACCTGTAATAGGCGTAAACTTCAAAGAGCGCCCCAGCAACACTAAAGGTAGAACAAATAACAAATAGACCGCCAAGGGGAGTCCCACTCCCGAAGATAGAAAGAAATTCCAACAGAGGAGTTGCGATCGCATCAGTTATGGCTTGTAAACCGGGAATGTAAGCCAAAAGAGAGACACTCAGGAAGAAACTACCGATAAGAAGCATGGGAGCAACAAAACTAAAGATAATCGATAGTAAGAGAGATCGGAGAAAGTTCGTAATAATGCTCATTGGGCAAGAATAAAATAAATGAGTAGTTAACAAAGCAATCCCATTATCAATTTCTACAATAAGCGCGATCGTCCCGTTTCAGGGGAGAGTTCAAAAATCTTAAGTTTACATTAAAATACATACACAATCTCTCTCAGAGATGTTTTGCGATCCCCAAAAGGCAAATTTGCTGCGATCCAAGTACAGCAGGCATTTGACCGTAAACTGGGATTTGAGTTTAAATGAGAGCGAGTGCGAGCAACGCTTGAATTTCTGAAAAGAGCTTTAAACTTAGTTAATGAAAACAACAGGGGACGAGGGGACAAGGAGGACAAGGAAGATAGTATCTACTCTCTTGTCTACCCCCTCTCCCTTGTCTACCCAATCTAAAATTCAAACTCCAAAATCCACCCATCGCCAATGACAAATGACACATCTAAATCCAGTTTGGGAACGTGGAGTCAGCGATTGCTGGCTGCGACGTTCTTGAGTGGACAAGTCATTGTTCACTTACTTAGAGGAAAAATTCATCGGCGGAACACTTTAGAGCAACTAGCAGCTGTCGGACCGGATTCGCTGTTCATTGCCTTATTAACAGCTATTTTTGTTGGTGCAGTATTTACTATCCAGGTAGCAAGAGAATTTATTACCTTTGGTGCTGGCAATATTGTTGGTGGAGTTTTAGCTGTAGCGCTGACACGAGAACTGTCACCCGTGTTAACAGCAGTTATTATCGCGGGGCGAGTTGGTTCGGCATTTGCAGCAGAAATTGGAACAATGCGAGTTACCGAACAGATCGATGCTCTTTTGATGCTCAAAACAGACCCGATTGATTATCTTGTCATCCCTCGCGTCCTGGCTTGCTGCATTATGCTGCCCATTCTAACACTTCTATCCTTAGTAACGGGGATGCTTGGGGGAATGGCGATCGCAACAAATGTATACAATCTTTCAGATACCGTTTTTCTAGACTCAGCCCGGAATTTTTTAAACACCTGGGATATTCTGAGTGCAATGGTGAAAGCGTGTTGTTTTGGCATTCTCATTGCCGTTATAGGATGTAGCTGGGGATTAACGACAACAGGAGGAGCAAAAGGAGTGGGACAATCCACAACAACTGCTGTTGTGACTGCCTTATTGATTATATTTATTAGTAACTTCTTTCTTTCTTGGATCATGTTCCAAGGAGCCGGTAGTGCTTTAATGCAGGGGTTTTAGACCCAAATCCAAAAACCACAATCCAAAAACCAAAATCGTATGACGACTTCATACACCTCCAACTCGATATCAACCGTAGAACTTAAGCCCAGTTACAATATACCTGTGGTGCTGACGATCGCAGCAATTCCACTGCTTTTCGTGCAACCTTGGATCGGCTTATTTGTGACATTGCTTGGCTTGTTTCTGATGTTTCAGGCGGGAACAATACGTTTGAGGTTTACCGCCACCGATTTAGATATTTACAGAGGGGACAAATTAATTCGCTGCTTTCCCTATCGAGAATGGCAAAACTGGCGTATATTCTGGAATCCAATTCCCATCTTGTTTTATTTTAAAGAAATAAACAGCATTCACTTTTTGCCAATTATATTTGACCCCAAAACTCTAAAATCTTGTTTGGAAGAACGCTGTCCGCGCAATTAGTGTTAAGCCATCCTTAAACTTGGCACATAGCACTTAGGGCTGTATATTTCTGAAAGCTATTAACTCGCGTCCTAAAAGTTAAACTATTGTTATTTTATGAACTCAGAGGAATTTCAAACACCAAAACCAACTGATGAACCATTGATGACAAACCAAGAGCAAGAAATACAATCTGAACAACCAGATCAATCATCTGTGGAGTCGGTGGTAGAAATATCAGCGTCAAATCCCCAAGTTGAGACACAAGATCGACCCGCTTCTGTTTTATCCGTATCAGATGTAGAACCAACAGATATAACAGTTGGATCGACAGAAGAATCAACCACCGAGGGAGTGACGCAGTTAGAACAAGAAATTCCCACCCTGAGGTCAAACATAACATCAGAATCAGATAAGAGTCGCGAAGAAGTAGAAGCAGCGCAACGTCTCCAAGAGTTGCAACGCCAAGAACAAGCACTTAGAAGAGAAATAGTTAATCTACAAGCATCGTACAAAACCCTCCAATCGCAATTGGGGGAAACTCAAATGGCGATGTCACAATTGGTACAAGAAGCTTTGTCTCAGTTAGAACAACGCAAACAGGCGCTGCAAATTTCCGTAGAACAACTCGAACGCCGTCAAGAACGCATTCGGAACGAAATGCGGACAACTTTTGCGGGTTCTTCCCAAGATTTAGCAATTCGGGTACAAGGTTTTAAAGATTACCTGACAGGGAGTCTGCAGGACTTAGTCGCAGCAGCAGAACAGATGCAACTGGTGTCACCATCAAAACCAGAACCAGAAGTGCTTGAGGTGAGAGAGGTTAGATCGGAAGTTAAGCAGAAGGAACCGCAATCCATAACACCTCAATTTGCCCAACAGCAGTTTCAGGACACAATTAAACAAGTTCGCCGTTTGATTGACCAGTACCGCACCAAACCAGATTACTACGGTCCGGCTTGGCAACTGCGTCGCACCTTTGAACCAATTCATGCAGAACGAGTATCCAATTGGTTCTTTAACCAAGGGGGTCGAGGGGCTTTACGTACAATGGGTAGTCGGTTGCAGAATATTTTGATTGCCTCAGCAGTTATTTCAATCTTAAACAAACTTTATGGCGATCGAGTACGGACCTTAGTATTAGCAAATACACCAGAGCGTCTCGGAGAATGGCGGCGGGGTTTGCAAGATTGCTTGGGAATAGGTCGTCCTGACTTTGGACCCGATAGAGGCGTGGTATTGTTTGAAACACCAGAAGCCTTAGCACAAAAAGCAGAGAGACTGGAAAAAGCCAATTTATTGCCCTTGATTGTAATTGACGATTCTGAAGAGCAAATTAGCTTAGCATTGCTACAATTTCCGCTATGGCTAGCTTTTGCTCCTGACCCTAAAATGATGAGAACTTATGATGATGATTTTTAATGGCTAATAGCTAATGGCTGATGGCTGATGGCTAATGGCTGATGGCTAATGGCTAGTGGCTGATGGCTAATGGCTGATGGCTAATGGCTGATGGCTAATGGCTAATGGCTAATGGCTGATGGCTAATGGCTGATGGCTGATGGCTGATGGCTAATGGCTAATGGCTGATGGCTGATGGCTGATGGCTAATGGCTAATGATTGATGAAAGACTGGTAATTAACAATTGACAATTAGCTATTAGCTATTAGCTATTAGCTATTAACAATTAGCATTTTTTAAAATTATGACGACTTGGTTAAGTTTGTGCGGGGCGGTTTTGGTTTTGGCTTACCTACTGGGTTCGATACCTACGGGGTACACGGTAGGTAAGCTTCTTAAGGGTATTGATATTCGGGAAGTTGGTTCTGGTTCGACTGGTGCAACTAACGTACTCAGAACCTTGGGAACCGGACCGGGGGCTTTTGTTCTACTGGTGGATTGTTTGAAGGGAGTCTTGGCAATAGTCCTTGTTTACTGGTTTTTTAATTTTGCCTCAAGTCAAAGCTTTGTTCCTCCAACGGTAGATCTTCAATTATGGCAACCTTGGATGGTGACTTTGGCTGGTTTATTTGCTGTCTTGGGACATAGCAAATCTATATTTTTAGGCTTTAGTGGTGGTAAGTCAGTTGCTACCGGTTTGGGGCTTTTGCTGTCTATGAATTGGATGGTTGGTTTGGGAACAGCAGGTGTGTTTGCTGTTGTTGTGGCAATCTCTCGGATTGTTTCTTTGAGTTCTATTGCGGGTGCGATCGCAGTTCCTATTTTGATGGTAGTTCTACATCAACCACTACCCTACGTTTTATTTGGAGTTGTTGGTGGCTTATATGTCATTTGGCGTCACAGCAGCAATATTCAACGTTTGCTAGCGGGGACTGAACCAAAGATTGGGCAGAAGGTTCAGGTTGAAGTAAAATCAACCGCAAATTCAGCTAGTTAGATTTTTAAATCATTTACCAACAAGCACTTGTTTGGCATCTAAATCTAACTCTGGGAAAGTAGGAGAAATAATGTGTTCTTCTCCTACGTAAGTTATAGCATCATAAAAGCCTTCTACTAAGATGCACACTGTTATGACTTCTTGAATGGGATCGACAATCCAGTATTCAGGAATTCCAAGGACGGCATATTCGGAACGCTTACTTCGATAATCGGTGATTCTAGTAGATTCACTGACTACTTCGACTACAAGAATGGGCGGTGGTTCGTTAAGTTCGATAACTGCTTCCCGATTAGACAGCGCATCCCACTGTTCTACAGGTAAAACTACTACGTCTGGAACTCTTGATGTATCCCAACGCCCTCCACGTGGCGAACGAACTCCAACTGAGAATTTTTGTGCCGTCCAATTCCTTTCCATTTTGGCACTTTCATCATCAAACTTTCGTTCTAAAAACTTGGATATTCTACCATGTTTGCCAGTTCCAAGACTCATGGGAATTAATTCTCCATCAACTAGTTCGTATTGAGTATCTGTGCCATCGTTATATTGGAGGTACTCTTCAAAAGTCAGTTTTTTAATTGCGGCGGTCATTGCGATCGCACTCCTTATTGAGGACTGAATACAGCTATCATATTCTGAGTACTACTCTATCTTAAGTCGCTACTTCGGCAAGTTCTATAAGGGGAAGCGATCGCAGTTCTTATTTTGATGCTACTTTTGCATCAACCACTACCACTAGTTCTGTTTGGAGTTGTTGGTGGCTGGTAGTAATTATTTTTGCCAAACGACTAATATCACTCCACTAACAATTAAACCCAAGCCTACTAAACGTACAAGAGGAATTGATTCTTTGAATATGAAGTAACCTAACAAAACTGAGAAAACATAAACTAAAGATGCAGAAGGACCTGCAACGCTCAAATTGACTCTAGTCAAAAGCAGTATGTAGGCTAGAGCACCTAAACCATAACAGGCTAGCCCTGCTATTAACTCAGGTGTTGTGGCTATGCTGAGAATATGACTCACCGTATTGGCTGAATTCACTTTTCCCAACTTAACTGCACCTAACTTTAAAAAAAACTGCCCTGCGACACTCACTAAGACAGACATTAATAGTAAACAGAATTCTTGCCAATTCATACAGTCTCATCAATTTATTTATTAAGAACCGCTAGTGCAAGCGATGATAACTAAAATTTATATAATTTTCCCGTGTTATAGCAATCGTATTTGATTTTTGAAATATATGTAGTAGGTAGGTCTATGCCGCATATTTGCTGTTGATGAGCATTACCTACCCTACAATACTTAAAATTTTTCACAAATCATTTATGATTACTATATATCTCATCAGAGGCAATACAACTGTTTGCGTAAAATTTAGTCTAAGCTAGCTAAAATAAAGATTTGGAGCATTGTGCATCCGTAATTATTATGCGTCTTCCTATCGTAGCTATTATTGGTCGCCCTAATGTGGGCAAATCTACCTTCGTCAACCGTTTGGCTGGAGAACAGTCTGCTATTGTACATGATGAACCGGGTGTAACTCGCGATCGCACTTACAGAGAAGCATACTGGAACGATCGCGATTTTTTGGTTGTAGACACGGGTGGTTTAGTATTTAATGACGACACGGAATTTTTACCGTTGATTCGCCAACAGGCAATGGCAGCTTTACAAGAAGCAAGCGTTGCTATCTTTGTGGTAGACGGTCAGACAGGACCGACACCCGCCGATGAAGAAATTTCGGAGTGGTTGCGACAACAAACAGTTCCCGTCCTGTTAGCTGTAAATAAGTGTGAATCCCCAGAACAAGGCTTAATTCAAGCTGCTGAATTTTGGGAATTGGGATTGGGGGAACCTTTTGCCGTTTCTGCCATTCATGGTAGCGGAACGGGGGATTTACTTGATGCGCTCATAACTTATCTTCCTGAAACCAAGGACATCCCAGCAACGGAGGAAATTAAAGTCGCAATTGTGGGACGACCAAATGTCGGCAAATCAAGTTTGTTGAATGCTTTTGTCGGAGAAGAAAGAGCGATCGTGAGCCCAATTTCTGGTACCACCCGCGATGCGATTGACACGGTTGTGGAACGCGACGGGAAAACTTATCGCTTAATTGATACCGCCGGGATTCGCAAAAAGAAAAATGTGGAATACGGTCCGGAATTCTTTAGCATTAACCGTGCTTTCAAAGCAATTCGTCGTGCTGATGTGGTTTTATTGGTCATAGACGCCCTAGATGGAGTGACCGAGCAAGACCAAAAGTTAGCCGGACGCATTATTGAAGATGGTCGAGCTTGCGTCCTGGTTGTTAATAAATGGGATGCTGTAGAAAAAGATTCTTACACTATTTACGATTACCAAAAACATTTGGAAGAGCGACTGCACTTTACTGAATGGGCAGAAATCATCTTTGTCAGCGCTTTGACCGGGCAAAGAGTCGAGAAGATTCTAGAATTGGTTGATAGAGCTGCTCAATCTCACAAACGTCGCGTGAGTACAGCAGTTGTTAACGAAGTTTTGGAAGAAGCTATCGGCAGACACACTCCACCCGTTTCTCGTTCCGGTCGTCAGGGTAGAATTTATTACGGAACTCAAGTTAGCACTCAGCCGCCTACAATAGCATTATTTGTTAACGAAGCTAAACGCTTTAACGACAACTACCGCCGTTATATTGAGCGACAATTTCGTCAGAATTTGGGCTTTCAAGGGACTCCCATTCGCATACTGTGGCGAAGCAAGAAAACCCGTGATGTTGAAAGTACCAATGCAAATCGAGCTACACGCGTTTAGAATTATGAATTATGAATGATGAATTATGAAGTCAAGATTCTACATTCATAATTCATAATTTATAATTCATAATTCATACAATGGATTTACTGCGATCGCTTCCAATTGGTCTTTATTTAGAACAACCACAAACTTGGCTGCACAAGCTAGACCCGCGTGTCAAGTTTTTTTGGTTGATGAGTTTTCTGACAACCTATTTATACGCCAACAATTTTTGGCGCGTACTGCTGGTTGTTATCTTAATTCTGGCAACTTTAATTGCTCGGATTCCCAGACGGGTTTGGGGACAGCAAATGGGTTGGCTGTTAGTTTTGTGCTTTTTTGTGCTTTTAATTTTATCTGTTAGCCCCGATGGTTACGGTATAAATTACCATCCACGTTTGCCTACCAAACAAGCTGTGGTGAAACAAACTACTCCTGCTCCTGTAGTAGCGCCTCTACCGGGAAGTACGCGACAGGATTATAACTACGTGTTGTTTGATAAAGCACCTGTGAGAGTCTCTCGCCACTCTGTCGATTTGGCTATCCGTGTTAGTACAATGGTATTTACATTAATATATAGTACAAATTTATACTTATTAACAACGGCTCCAGAGGAAATTACAGCCGCTATAGAAAACTTGATGCAACCACTGCAAAGGTTGAAAATACCTGTTACTGAAATTACTTTGACATTGACTTTGTCTTTGCGGTTTATTCCTCTTGTTTTGGAAGAGATTCAGAACTTGATCCGTTCTATTATGACCAGGGCAATTAATTGGAAAAAATTGGGATTAAAAGGAGCAGTTAAAGTTTGGATGCTCGTTGCAGAAAGACTTTTGGAAAATTTACTCCTTAGGGCAGAACAAATGGCAAATGCGATGATGGTAAGAGGTTTTACCAGCCCTAGCGAACATCGAGTCCAGTGGCATAATTTACGTTTGGGAAGACGTGACTGGTTAGCGATCGCATTTCTGATCCTATTTTGGGGTGTGCGATTGGCAATAGGAACAGATGTATAAATTATTATTATAGGAATAATCTTGTATTGCTGGTTACAGCAGTGGTATTTTCATAAGGATAATAAATCTTATTCAGGGTTGTGCGTCTAAATTAGTACAGCACTGTGTTTTGTTGTGCATAGGATAAGGGATTTCCAAGAGATTATAGTTATTTAATCTTGTGGGACGGGCGTCTTCGCTCGTTATATACTAGTGGCGGGATAGAACGCTTCACCATAAGGAAAAATTGAATATTTTTGAATTGGAAGTCTCTAAGATCCAAGTCATCAAAGTTAAAGCACAAGAGCTACACAGAAAAAGTTTACAAGAGGCTAACCTTCTTAAAAAAATCAAGAAAGATACGCGCTCGATACCGTTTGTATAAATTTGTATAGATTGGAAATCTAAGGTTTCGGTTAACAATACAGTTAATCGAGGGATTGCTTTTCATTAGCAAAACTGTTGGAGCTGGAATTATGACAGACAACATTTTAACCGAAAGCTTTATCGGTAGCGATGTTACCCAAAAGAGTTGGATATTTGGTCACACAGGAGACTCTCTTGACCCTTTTCTAACTGCTCGTAGCGGACCTGCGCCAGTTGGAGGTTTGCCTGGTGGATCGACGGCGATCGATCCAGAAGGTAGTGGTGCTCTTAGGCTGACAAATAACTTAGAGTCACAAAGTACTTTTGTCCTTTACAACCAGCCTATCAATAGAGCGAGTGGTTTGTCCATTAACTTTGACCTCTACTCCTATGGGGGAACTGGTGCAGATGGAATCAGTTTCTTCTTGATTGATGGCAGTGCAAACCCAACAACGGCTGGCGCATCTGGTGGTTCGTTGGGTTACTCTTCGCGAAGCGTCGATCCTATTGAAGACGGTATAGTTGGAGGCTATATTGGTATTGCCTTTGATGAGTTTGGTAACTTCTCCGATCCAGTAGCTGGTTCAGATGGACCGGGTCTACGACCAGATTCTGTTGCAATCCGGGGTAGTCAAGCAACAAATTACAAATATTTGACAGGAACTACAGTACCAGAAGGCACTAGTATTGATAACCCTGGCGATGGTGCAACTCGCGCTAATTCCAAACGCAATGTTCAGATTGATCTGACTCCAGAAGGGTTAGTGTCGGTTCAGATGGATCTGAATAACAATAATGTTTTTGATGACAATGAAAAACTGATTACCAATTTTAACGTAACTGCTGAATCAGCAAACAACGCTCCTTTACCGCAAACCTTTAAATTTGGGTTTTCTGCTGGAACGGGAGACTTAACTAATGTTCACGAAATTAACAACTTTAGAACGAGTACACTCACGGGTTCTTATATTCCTTTGGTAAATATTGCTAATACCAATGTGAATACTGTGCCTGAAAATGGAAATTTAACTATCACTACCCAACTCGATCGCCCAACTTCAAGTGAAGTCACTATACCTCTCACTTTATCAGGTACAGCAGTTAACGGTGTTGATTACAATATTCCCACCTCTATTACCTTTGCACCAAATCAACAGACAGCTAGCGTTACCCTGACACCTGTTGATAATACGGGTCTTGCACCTAATAAAACGGTTGCGATCGCGTTAGGAACACCAACCAACGCTCAACTCAGCCCTCAGAACAATAACTTCACCGTCACAATTCTTGACAATGACGACCCTGCATTACAAGGGTCTTTCAATTTTGAAAACCAGCTTCGCGTTTTGGTCAATCGAGGTAATGACTTAGTTACCTTGTTGTACGACGACCAGTACTATCTCAGTAACAATCCTGATGTAGCAGCTGCCGTTGCTAACGGTCAATTCAGCAGTGGCTTTCAACACTTCCAGCAGTTTGGTCGCTTTGAGGGACGCGATCCGAGTATAATATTTAGTAATAGCTTGTACTTGAGCCAGAATCCAGATGTTGCAGCTGGTGTTGCCCAAGGGTCTCTTCGCAGCGGTTTTGAGCATTTCATTAACTATGGGTTTAAGTCTTACGAACATCGAGATTTAAGAATGCTATCCTTTGACGAAGGTTACTACTTATCTCAAAATCAAGATGTGTTGGCAGGAGTCAGAGCAGGAGTATTTGATAGTGGGTTTGAACACTACCTGTTATATGGACAAAAAGAAGGGCGCAACCCCAGTCGTGAGTTTAATGAAGCTTATTACTTAGCCAACAACCCAGATGTGAGTGATGGTGTCACACAAGGCTTTTTTCAAAGTGGCTTCGATCATTATATTCGCTTTGGGATATATGAAGGGCGAAATCCCATCAGTACCTTTGACAATAGCCAGTATGTATCTGCAAATTTAGATGTAGCAACAGCCGTTACTCAAGGTAACTTCTTGAGAAGTGGGACAGAGCATGCTGTAAGATATGGGCAATATGATGGTCAGGCGTTCTTACCACAGGTATTTGACGAACAGTATTATTTGACGCAAAATCCAGATGTAGCTGCTGGTGTTACTCAAGACATATTGACGGGCGGCTTGGATCACTATATAGTATACGGACAAAAAGAAGGGCGTCGCCCCAGTACGTCTTATGATGAAAACTTCTATTTGACTAGGTACTCAGATATAGCTAACGGAGTTGCACAAGGATTTTTTAAGAGCGGCTTCGAGCACTTCATTCTATATGGACGAGCAGAAAATCGATTAGGGGTCAGTAGTCTACCATAGAAATTTTGACAGATTGAGTTGGTCTAGCTCCCGGACTTCTGTGAGGACACAGCTGGCGAATTGATTTTAAAGAAGGCAGAAGTCCTCTCGTCTGAGGGTAGAAGGTTCCCCACGCACGCCATATGCTTTAACCGGGGGAACCCCGCCAACGCAAGCATACTTTTGAAATTGAAAGTTAGTAAAAGCAGGATATTGCCAATCCCGATTTATACCAGACAATATCACCTTCACCTACCTCACCCTTGAAGGGTGAGGATTGCTCAAGCCAATTTGAGGAACGTAAGTGGTGATTACCGCATTGAGACACAGTTTGGATGACAACTAAACCCAACGTTATTGATTTTTGATAATAAGTGTTAGTTTTATTGTTCAATAACTTAGTTTAGAAGCGCTATTTACAAATATTTATAATTTGCTAAATTTACTAAAATAATTCAAAATTAGGAGAGTTGGAAGACAGATTTATATTATAGTACGGGTCTTTTTCCAAAGTTTTAAAGTAGTTTTGCCATCTTTTGTTAAATATCTTGACATCTTCCGCTCTTAAGCCTTCTTTTTGAGTCCTTGTTAATTCGTAGTAAATTAACTGAGAATAGGGCGTTACTACGTTTCGATATCCAGCTTGATGAGCTTTCAAGCATAAGTCTATATTATTGTAGTTAAAAGAAAACTCTTCATTTAAACCTCCTAACTCTTGGAACACCTCTGTTCGTATCATTAAGCAAGCAGCAGATACGGCTAAGTAGTTTTTATTGACGATATTTGAACAAAAATAACCAGGGTATTCACTGTCAAAATCGTAGAAGGCGTGATAAGGATTTCCTTGGAGAATCACAATCCCGACGTGCTTTATTCTTTTATCGGGTGACAAAAGTTTTGCCCCTACTGCACCAATCTCTCTCTGTTGTGCGAATTCTACCATTGACTCCAGCCAATCCGGTTTAATCACCTGCACATCATCACTTAGTAAAAGTAAGAATTGCCCTTTAGCTTTGGCTGCTCCTATGTTGACTCGCTTAGATAAGTTCGACGTTTCATCACAAGAAATTTGTTGCACATTAACAGATGAAATTGCCTCTAGAGTTATCTCTGGAATATCATCTCCACTAACCACAATAATTTCAAAATTGTGATAAGTACTAACTTGCTTAATACTACGGATACAATTTTCCAAAAGACACAAAGAACCAGAAGGGGTATCAATGCTTTTTCCCGAACTGGGAATTATTATACTAATCAAGGGATGCCCAACAATATTGCGTCGAATTCTGTAGATTCCTTGGTTAGCAGTCATTTCTACAATCCCTGGATATGCCGAACGTTCTAACATATTTTCTAGCGCCTTTTGAGCAGCAATATATGCCCAAGGCTTAGCATCTGCTCCCGATGCAGCTGAGGCTGGAATAGCTCGCCAGTGATAAAGAATTTTGGGTATGTGATAGATGTTTTGAGTTTTTTCTACAACTCTCAGTACAAGATCGTAATCCTGAGAACCGTCATACTTGCTACGAAAACCACCAATTTCACGGATAAGTTTAGCCCGATATACACCTAGATGACAGGTGTACATACAGGAATAAAAATACTCTGGAGACCAGTCCGGTTTGAAAAATGGTTCGTAACGGTTACCTTTAGTATCTACCTTATCTTCGTCACTATAAATAAAATCTGCATTAGGGTGTTCGTTAATAAGCTTGGCATTTTCAAATAATGCATTAATAGCTAATTCATCATCGTGATCTAGAAGGACGATGTAGTCTCCTGTAGCCAATTCTAGAGCTGAGTTACTAGCAGCTGAAATGTGCCCGTTTTCTTGACGGAATACAACTTTTATTCTTGAATCAAGTTTACTGTATTTATCTAAAACTGTGCGAATATGAGGTTTGGTTGAGGCATCATCAGCAATACAAAGCTCCCAATCTGGATATATTTGATTGCAAACAGATTCAATTGCTTTCTTCAGCCATTGTTCCTCTACGTTGTAAACAGGGACAATAACCGAAAATTTAGGTCGAATTTGCCACTGGGCAATTTGTACCTGAGCAGATGCAATATCTTGTTTAGTTAAGCGATTTGCTCTTATCCATTTTTGATAGTTTTTCTTGCCTTGAAATTTACGTGCAATACGTTCATATAGGAAACGCAACAGGTGTTGGATTCCTCTTTCTTTCCATACAAGCTTAAGTTTTCTCAGCTTTTTAATAATATTATAAAATTTCATTAGCATCTTTATTTATGACTCATTTGTTGGCAAACCGAGCTTTCGCTTAATCTTTAACCAGAGTGTTCGTAACCTCCAAAATTTACTGGTTTCCATTGCGGCAATTCGCTCTCTTGATTGTTGCAACTGAAATTCCAATTCTTTGAATTTTGCAACTAAATTTTGTTGTCTTTCATCTTGCACTTTTGTTGATTGTAAAAGTTGCTGTGTAGCTGTTAGCAGCATATATATTTGGCGAGGAGACCATTCTGAAGGAGGTATTTGAGATAGGTATTGGCGTAAGTAATACTGTTGTTGCTCTTCAACTGCACCGCGAATCATTGAATCAGGACGTATCCTGTATTCGTAGAGCGGGTAAGGATAGTAAGTAATTTTTTCTTTGGTTGCAACTGCAGCCGCCATAAGTCCCCAATCGTGTGTCCGAACTTCTTTATCTTCAGGATGTGTAAATTTCCTCAAAAAGTTTATAGAAAATAGCGAACAAGCATCTCCACAAATATTTGTTCTCAGAACGCTCGGTATATAACCACCTGTAAAGATATAATATCCCGAACTCAAATCAAAATCTTTTTTGATACAAGTAGTAATGGTAGCTTCAGAACTTTGAGCAGCACTCACAAACTTTTCTATCCCAAACGGTAGCAGCACATTATCAGCATCAAGTGGTAAGAAATAATCTCCTGTCGCCCGGTTAATTAAATAGTTACGAGCCGCACCTAAACCAATGTTTTTTTCTAAAGAAATGAAGCTATAATTTGTAAAAATTGACTGACATTGCTTAAAAATTTCGTTAGTATATTCATCTGTGGAAGCATCATTCAACACAAAAACTTCTAAATTTTGATAGGTTTGCTTGTCTACACTGGTCAAACATTCCATCAAATACTTGCCCAAGTTGTAACAAGTGACTCCTATCGTAACTTTTGGATTGGTATTCGTTACGATCGCACCTTCTGTGTACGATTGTTCAATATGGTATAATTTTCGCTTAATTAAATTCTGGTTAGTTTTTATCAGAATATTTTTATCGGGAACTTCTATGACTTCTGAGTTGGTAGAAAGTAATTTTACAATTTGAGTATAAAGAGAATAGGAGTTCTTTGGTTGAAACCAGTAAACTTCAGAGAAACGGTTTATGAGATTAAGTGTTTCCCGAAAGCCATCTATATCTGAAACAATCAATCTCACTGGTAATTGCCCAACTTCTAAAGTACTATTGGGAAAATTTTCCTGCGAACTAGTCAGACATACAATTGGATGGTGTAAGCTACTTACTAAATTCAGTGCTTCTTGACTGGATAAATCTGAGAAAATATCATACCTAATGTGATGTTTGCCTATTTTTTCTGCAATATATTCCTGACTAGTTAGATGTTTTAATTTTGAGGATTGAAGTTGAACTATTTTTCCTAAAAAAATAATATGTATTTGGTTAGTTAGTGAATCTTCTAATAGACTAATTGCTTCTAGAAACTCACTTAGACCTTTTCTTTCTTCTAACCGACCAAAAAAAATAATTGGTATACTATTTGCAGCTAGTTTTTCTAGTGCTCCGTTCAAATGACTTTGTTTTTTCTGAAAAGATTCTATTATAGGTATGAAATTTGGCATATGAATAGCATGGGAAACATTCCATCCATAGCTAGAAACTTTTGATTGCAAATAGTAGGACGGAAAAAAAGGTAAATCAGCGTTTTCGTATGAGTATTGTTCGTAGTGACAAACTTGCAAAAAGTCAAGTGAATTCGTAGGTGTATAAGTTTCATTAACTTCATAAAGCCACTCGTGCCCGCTATGTAATGTGACGCCAGTAGTACACTTATTTCCAAGTAAATTTGATTCTTTTGCCTGAATAGTACGGTATCCAAGTCCCAACCACTCATGAAACTCAATATAAATTTGATAGTTTTGAAAGGTGTTAACCAAGGCTTGAGTGAAGAACAAGCAGCAAAAACTTTGATAATCTATTGAATTTGATTTAGTAGCTGCTAAAATATCAAAATGAATGGGTTGAAGAGTTAGAATTTCCTGAATTTCATAAATAGTGAATACATTTTTTATATGCGATAATTGTGGATTTTCTGCAAGATTAACTTCCTTGTTACATAATAACAAGATAATATACCAACCTTCTGATGCCAGGTTTTCACTCAAATTTCTATAATAAGTACCAATTCCACCATTTTTAAAAAAGCCTTCGTACTCATTAGTTACTAAGAGGGCGATCTTTTGATTGTCTTCTATAAAGAAAGAATTTTGAATATTAGTTTGAAATTTCAATTCGTACTCATTCTCTGATAATATTCTTAAAGATTCTTGTTTCTCTGCCATAATTTGGATTGCTTTTCTAGTTTTTCTATATACATAGTATAATTGCTTGTTTCAGGTTAAATTGACATTAAGTTATAATCCAAAAAGCAAGAGAAATAGACCTCAAACAAAAAAATAAAATAAACACAGGCTCTCCTTCTGGTGTTTTCATTTAAAGTTTCTTGGCAGATGCTATCTATATTTTTTCTAAAGAAGACTAAAGATTGAGGATTTACTAAATATTATTGAATTATCAATTCATGGTTCTTCTTGTGTTAAACCTAGCTTCTGCTTAATCTTAAACCACAGTCTCCGGATTTTCCAAAATTTGGAAGTTTCCATTGCATTCTTTCTGTGCCAAAGTGTATTCCTTTCGTGCTCAATATGGCATTTTTCCTGTTCGATTCTATGTTTCTCCTGCTCAATATGACATTTTTCTCTCCAGATAATTTCTAACAATTTTTCTTGAGATGTATGTTCCAGTACAAAAACTAGCAATTCCTCAGCTATACTAAGGTTAACTTCGACATCGAGATCTGATTTCCGCAATGTTATTGCTTCTGCAAAAATAGACTCCATGCGATCGACCATAGCATCTAAGGAAAAATATTCGGCAATGCGCTGACGGGCTGAAAAGCCAATTTTATCGCGTAACTCTGGATTTTGGATCGACGGTACTAAAACTTCTAAATAAGCTTGTAGTTCATCTGCATCACCCTTACCCTTATCAATTAAAAACCCGGTTCCTGGTATAACTAGTTCGCTTTGTCCCCCGACATTTGAAGCCACCACAGATAACTTCATTGACATAGCTTCATAAATTGCTAAGGAGATGCCTTCATATTCTGTAGGTAATAGTAAAATGTCAGATGCAGAGTAAAAATCAACCATTTGCTCTGGTTGAACTGGTGGTAAAATGAGGAAAAACTGCTGCAACCCAAGCTGCTCAATTTTAGCTTGCATCTCAGGCAGCAAGTAGCCTTGTCCCAAACAAATAACTACCACTTTCAAAGATTTCTTGGCAAGTTCCCGGACAATGTCAACTACAAAAAATGGACGTTTTTGGGGAACAATCCTAGCAGGAAATAGGAGCACGACTGTATCGTCAGAAATTTTCAACTGCGATCGCAATGCCGTTCGTTTTTCATAACTAGGTGTCCATTTGTCAACATCTTCATTGGTGTAACAAACTCTTAATTTAGGTTTAGTATCTGGTTTCAACTTCTGGTAAAACTCAGCTAACCATTTTGACGAAACTATTTGACAATCTAACAACTGGCTGAATTGGCAAGAAACTCTAGGATAACCGCACTGACGCCAACCTGGATCGTCACAATGGACATAATCAACAAAAGCAACATGAGGAAATTCTTTACGTAGGAAGGGTAATAGATAATACGCAATATAAGAATTAGAAATATAGACAACATCAATTTGACGAGACTCTATTATGTAGCGTGCGAAGGTAAGCCAGTGAGTCTCATGCAAAAAATTAGCTAGATGGAAAATGTTTGGCGTAACAGCATAAAAGTGTTGATGCCAAGAATGCTCGGATTTTAAAGTTGTAGCAATAGTGATATCGTAACCTCTATCAGCTAACAGGCTAATTAAATCGAGATTGAACTTATCTGCTCCACCAACTTCAAGATGCGGAAAGAAACAGAGAATGCGCTTCCCCGATATCTGGTTTTCAAGTTTATTTTTGAAAGGAACTTGAAAGGTTTTAAAATCAGCATCAAAAGCTGAGATTTTTTTTAATTCTAAATTTGAAAATTGATTTTTTACAAAAAACTCTTGATAGCGTGACTGAATTAACTCTATGACTTGTCTTTCACGTGTAGCATCTCCACGAGATGTTAAGAAAAGACGAGAATTATTACGACGATAGCAATGTAAATATTCTGGTATTGTCCATCCTTTTTGATGATTGACTATTGCTTTTAGCCATCTTTCCCAATCTTCATAAAACCTTAAATTTTCATCGAATCCACCTAACTTATCAAAATCCGCTTTTCTATACATCAACATGACTGTAACCCAGTTATGTTGAATAAAGGCAGAAGTTTGTTGAAATCCGTGATTCCACCAATATTCTTGCTGTTGAAATCCTACACAGTAGGAATTAACAAAAGAAAATTCTGGATGAGTTTCTAGAAACAGAACGCACTTCTCTATGTAAGTTGGATCGATTAAATCGTCCAAATCCATAAAAAATAAGTATTTACCTGACGCTTGGGATATTGCTGTGTTTCTTCCTGTAGCTATCCCGTGATTCAAATTATGATATATTGTCTTGATTTTTAAAGATCTTTGTGTAAGAGAGCTGAATAGATCGATGGCATTTGGCTCGGTAGAACCATCATCTACTATAATCCATTCAAAGTCTTGAAAAGTTTGGTTCTTCAGACATTGATAAGTTTCTTCAAAATATTTATATTCATTGAAAAAAGAAGAAATGATAGATACTATAGGAGTAGGATTAGCAGAAGGGGAATAATTAAAATCTCTAGATTTTAATAGTTCGATGAATTGAGCAATGTTTTGAGAGGGTTTGACTTCAGACATAATGCCCTACATTCTTTATTAACTATAGTCCAAAAAACGTTGAGATTTGAGACAACTGTGTTCTTAAGTTTCGGTGCTTTTTGTTGACAAGCACTCTAGTTCTAGAGGAGTTTATTGGAGTTAGATTGTGAATGCTGTTGTTCTACCTGAATTTGCTGTAGTCGCTCTAGCGATTGCTCTAATTTAGCTTGGGTTTGTTGTAACTGGAATTCTAATCTTTCAATCTGTGGCTGAGCCTCCTCTGCTTTTTGCTTCCAATTATGATACTGGATTTCAAGCCACTCTTTACCTGCTTGAAGTTTTTGTATCCAAGCTTGTGAGTCTTCCCATTGTCTTTGATTTTCTTCTGCTTGCTGTTTCCAAATCTCGTATTGAGATTGCAGCCAAATTTTACTATTTTGTAGTTCTTTGACAAGAGACTGGGAGTGTTTCAGTTTTTCCTGCGTTTGTTGCAGTTTCAATTCCAATTGCTCAATCTCACGAGAATTGTCTTGAGATTGAGATGAAGTTCGTTTAACTTTTTTAGGTTTTTGGAAGACACACACACAATTCCAAGCTTCTTGGTGCTGCTCTTTCATTATCAGTTGGCAATACTCCACCATTCTCCGTAAAGAGTCGGGACTATGGTAATAATACTGCCCTAAAGTACATTTACCACCTTGATACCATTGATTATTCTCTTCAATCCTTTCCCAAGATTCTGGAACGGAGTTTATCGCATAATGACATACACCCTCCGCACCCGGAGTAAGAACGCGATAAATTTCTTGGGTATATGGAAATGTATCTTCTAAGGCAATATGCACAAATACATCAAAGCTAAAGAAAAAATCTATGCTTTCATTGGGAATTTGATGAAAATCAAAACCGTTGGCTAGTACATACTCAACATTAAAGATTCCTAAAGACTCACAACGCTCCTTCGTTCTTTTCAACATCTCTTCAGAGACATCTAAAACAATAAGTTTTTTGACTTTTGGCGCTATTCGAACAGTCCACTTTCCACCACCAGGTCCTACTTCTAAAACAGTCTGTTCCGCTCTAAGAAAGCGCTCGGCATACATGGTAAAATAAAAATTATCTCGCTTTCGTTCTAGCGTATCGTCATCGTTCCATTCTTCACCTAAATAAGAATATTTATTGCCAAATTCTTCCTCCCACGTTTGACTATATTGATTCCAATCTTTTGCATAACGATTGGTTTGATTGTTTATACTATTTAAGTCTTGTTCTTCTAAGTTATTCATACTTTTGTGACTCAAGTTATTTTTTGAAAAATCCTTGCTTTCAAGGAGTGCCAAACTTTATTCAATTTCCATAATTTACTATTTTCCAATTTTTTAAAAGTCTCATACAACTCCTCTAGTTCAGCTTGTGTTTGTTGCAGATGAGATTGCGATCGCTCTAGTTCAGCTTGTGCTTGTTGCAGATGAGATTGCGATCGCTCTAGTTCAGCTTGTGCTTGTTGTAACTGCAATTGTAATCTTTCGACTTGTGTGTGAGACTCCTCTGCCTTTTGTCGCCAAATATTGTACTGGGATTGCAACCAGTCTTTGCCTTCCTGAAGTTCCTGTACGCTCAGTTGTGATTTCTCCCATGCGCGTTGAGCTTCCTTTGCCTTTTGCTGCCAAACATTATACTGGGATTGCAGCCAGTCTTTACCTTCTTGAAGTTCTTGTACGCTCAGTCGTGATTCCTCCCATGCGCGTTGAGCTTCCTTTGCCTTTTGCTGCCAAACATTATACTGGGATTGCAGCCAGTCTTTACCTTCTTGAAGTTCTTGTACGCTCAGTCGTGATTCCTCCCATGCGCGTTGGGATTCCTTTGCCTTTTGCTGCCAAACATTATACTGGGATTGCAGCCAGTCTTTGTCTTCCTGAAGTTTTTGTATCCTGACTAGTAAATGGTTTAATTGAGATCGAGTATCTTGCAATTGAACTTGCGTGCCATCTACTTGCAATTTATATTCATCCAACAAATTAACCAGCAAGCTATGATTTGAGGAGTTTTGCAAAATTTGAGCAAAAGAGTCAAAGTCCTGAAATTTTACAGCTTCAGTACAAACCAACTGTTGTAACAAATTAGATTTGATGGTAATGCTCGCATTAGAATAGTTTTCATTTTTTAAAAAAAGGAACACGTACTGATTAATTAAATCGTTTCTTTGTTTTTCTACTAAAAAACGTTTAAAATATTTTACAAAAATATATGCCGTTTCCAAAAAAGCTCTTGGAGGATTTTTATGAGTAATGTTTTCTCCATGAGATCGGTAAAAAGTTAGATTTTCTGTTAAAATATCAAAGTGACATTGACTTACAAAACATCTAATCCAAAATTCATAATCAGGTGTATGAATGAGTTGATTGTTGAACAACCCAACACGGTCATGCAGTTCTTTTCTCATCATCATTGATGAGTGGCATAAATGATTTCGCCATATCCAGTTCTCAGGGTAATTGAGATTTAGATCTTGATTAAACCATGCTTCATGCGTTTCATGAATAATTTGGCTTTTGGCGTTAATTTCAATAATAAATGTTCCCAAAATATCAGTTTCAGGGTGTGATTCCAAAAATGCTACTTGCTTTTCCAGTTTATCAGGTGCAATGTAGTCATCTGAATCTAAACTGCAAATATACTTGCCTTGACAAAGTGCATAAGCTTTGTTGTATGCTTGACCTGCACCCTGATTTGTTTCAGAGGTCAAGACTTGAATTCTATTATCTTGATAAGAGTAGATAATTTCTAAAGAGCGATCCCTAGAGCCATCATCACTAACGATCAGTTCCCAATTTTGATAAGACTGAGATAGTACCGATTCTATTGTCTGACCTATGTACTTGTCATAGTTGTAAGAAGTTAGAATGATAGATACTAGCGGCTGATTAAAACTCATTTTTCTTACATCCTATAGCAGTCAAGATAGCGCAAATTCTTTCAATATCATCCGTAGTTAAGTTGCCATACAAGGGTAATGATAAAACTTGTTTTGCTACGACATTTGCCACAGGAAGGTTAGCACTATTTGCAGAAGGCAAATGCTTATAGCAGGCGTAATCGCTACACAACGGATAGAAATATTTGCGCGTGAAAATATTATATTTTTTGAGTTGATTATATATATAGTCTCTGTCAACACCAAAAAGTTCCGGTTCAATCCGAATTACAAAATACTGGTAACTACTGGTAACACCGGGCAGTTGTGGTAAAAGCGTAATTCCAGGAATACTTTGTAAACATCTGCGATAAGTATCTACCAATCGCTGTCGCTTACTTCTTTCTTCCTCCACATAGTCCAATAAAACTAGACCTAAAGCTGCCTGAATTTCATTCATCTTACCGTTGATTCCAGGCATAACCACTTCTTCTTCGTTTTTAATACCAAAATTTTTCAACAAGTCAACACTTGTTTTCAAATGAGGTGCAGCAAACAGCAAGACGCCTCCCTCAGCTGTATGAAACAGTTTAGTGGCGTGTAAGCTCATCATTGACAAGTCACCAAAGTTACCTATGCCCACTCCGTTGATTTCTACCCCAAAAGCGTGAGCCGCATCATAAACGACTTTTAAACCATACTTGTTAGCGATATTCTGGATTGCGACCACATCACAAGGAGTACCATAGACATGAACTCCCAAAATTGCCGTAGTCTCCGGGGTAATCATCGACTCAATCTTACTAGCGTCTATATTCATCGTCACTGGATCGATGTCACAAAAGATTGGTTTGATGTTGTTCCAGGTTAATACGTGAGGGGTAGCCGGGAAGGTAAAAGGAGTAGTAATCACTTCTCCAGAGAGACGCAAGCTTTGACAACCAACTATCAGAGCTACTGTACCATTATTAAATAATGACAAATAAGGAACTTTGAGGAATTCCTGCAACTGTTTCTCAAGTTGTTGATGTTGCAGTCCATTATTTGTCAGCCATTTACTGTTCCAAATTTCCTTAAGCTTATCGTTAAATTTTTCTAAATCTGGTAGCAGGGGACGAGTTACATAGATTGGTTGTTCAAAGGGTTGATTTCGACTCATTGTTAATTAAACCGCTATCTGAAACGCTGTTTTGTTCTAGCAAATATTTTTCGTAATTTTTCAAAACCCCTGCTTTATCTCTCTCTCCAATTTTTTTATTTCCGATATAAATTCCCCAAGGTTCTAAATTTCTAGTAACGACAGAACCAGCCCCCACTGTAGCACCTTCACCAACAGTCACACCGGGAAGAATGACACTGTTGGCACCAACAACTACGAATTTACCTATGTGAATCGGTCTTCGCTTAACATTTCTATATTTTTCGTCTAATGTAGAGTTGCCAAATCCCCATTCTTTAAAATCATCTGAACCAGTAAGAATCCTAATCCCAGACGATAGTGCTGAAAAATCTTCCATAACGAAGCTTTCACCGCCGGTTATTGAAGTGAATGATGCGATATGAACGTAATTTCCTATTTTGATTGTTTTCTTAGCATGAATAAATACAAAATCGTCAATAATTATATGACTACCAAACTCTATATTTTCTATACCTACGATTTTTGTATATTCAAAAGTTGTGACTCCTGGTAGGCTGTATTTACTCATAACATTGAAGTCTCATATTTTTGCACGTCCACACAATTTTCCCAATGCACGCTGCCATATAAACGAGATCCTTTTCTTGGTGATACAGTAAACTGAACTGCTAATGGTACAAAGTCGCAAAAATCTACTTTGCCAATTTCAAGAATGAGTGGTACTGAGAGAACGCAAGCAATATTGTAAATACCTTGACATAAGGAAATTTTAAAGTGCCAGTCTATAATGTATTTCTCTCCTTGTTTAACCGATTTAAGATTTCTATCCTCAATTATACTGTCAGAATAGACAATATCACTTCCATTTTTATCCCTAATATGATAACCGTATGCCAATTCTTCAATGTCCTCATGAATCTCAATAGCCATTCTCAAGATGATTTTTTGCTCGTAATCAAGATTAGAAATTTCCTTTTCTTCAACATCTAAAATTTGTATATTAGCAAAATTTGCTTTGCCATTTTGAATTCTTTGAAAAGATGCTTTTTTTCTAAAAACTTCATTCTGAGAAAATGTAGATTTTCTATCTAATAAAAATTTGTCATTTTCTAATGGTTGAAAATTAGAAGAAATGTCTGGAAGCACTGGTTTAATAACAAATTGTTCGCCTTCAACCTTCATGGTAAAATACTGTTCGACAATTGTGTCAGCTAAACCATAGCCAATCAATTCTCCATGATTCAATAAAACTGCTTTACGACAAAGAGTTTTGACTGCACTAGTATCATGACTTACAAAAAGTACTGTAACTCCTGCATCCATCATTTGTCGCATCCGCGCCATACATTTTGCCTGAAAAAATAAATCCCCCACAGATAAAGCCTCATCCACAATGAGAATATCTGGATTAACATGAATGGCAGAGGAAAAAGCCAATCTTACATACATCCCACTTGAATAAGTTTTAACTGGCTGATCGATGAAATCTCCTATATCAGCAAAAGCAGCAATGCGATCGAAGCGAGAGTCCACCTCTTGCTTGGAAAGCCCCATAATCGCCCCATTCATATAGACATTCTCGCGTCCTGTGAACTCCGGGTTAAACCCAGCCCCTAACTCCAATAAGGCTGCAACTCTTCCATTGACTTGGACTTTTCCACTTGTTGGTGTCAATGTGCCGCAAATCACTTGTAGCAGCGTAGACTTACCTGCTCCGTTACGCCCAATGATACCCATAGTTTCGCCTTTCATAACATCAAAAGAGAGGTCGCGCAAAGCCCAAAATTCTTGAGCATAGGCTTTTCCAGGCAGCAATATCTCTTTTAATCGATCGATTGGACGAGCATAGCGCTTAAAGCACTTTGAAACATTTTCTAAAGAAATTGCTATTTCTTCTCCCATACTGCCACTGCGAATCCTTAAAACTCGTAAACTATACCGACGTTCCAACTTCTCAAGGAAGCTTTAGACAAAGCTTATAATACATCCGCAAAAGCAGGACGGAGACGTTTGTAACACCACAAACCACTAGAAAAAATGATAATTGCAATTATTGAAGCAACTGCCCACTCACCCCAGTGCTTTACCTCTCCCTCCAAAACTAAGTCCCTGTAAACTTCACCAACTGCTGTCATGGGATTTAACCAGAACACCCATGGTCGAAAATTTTCTGGAATCGCTTTGGCAGGATAAATAATTGGTGTTAAGTATAACCAAAGGTTTAAAATAACACTTAATGACTGTGGTATGTCTCGAAGAAATACAGTCAGTCCTGCTGCCCAATAACCCAAACCTGAAGTTAACAATAACTGTGTCAACCAAATTAACGGCAAAAGTGCTAAGGTAGTGTGAAGAGTATGAGTATGTAAAGCTACAAAAAAAATCAATGCCATTAAACCAAAAGCACTTTCAATAAAAGTCGATAAAACTGGCACTAGTGGTAATAAACTGAGGGGAAAAACTACCTTCTTGACTAAGTTTGGTTGTATCACTACCGAACTAGCTGCCAGAATTAAACCACCACTAAATGCTATCCAAGGTAATAATCCAGCAAACAGCCATAAACCAAAAGTAAAGTTATTTTGCGGTAAACCTTTAAGGTCTAATTTTACTTTAAGGACAATTGAGAAAACATAAACATAAATTGCTAATTGCGATAACTGATTCAATAAAGGCCAAAAATTGCCTAAAACAGAACCTTTGTAACGGGCCTCTAGATCCCGCCTAACTAAAGTTCTCAGCAAGTCAAACTTTGCCCACCACTGCTCGCTAATGGGCAAAATGCGCCTTAGCTTTTCCACCTTCCGTATGACTCTCCGCATTGTCGGCATCAATTTCAGCTTCCTCGCTCACTACCTACACACCTAATTTCTTTCAATGAAGCTGACTTTCAATGAAAGTTCCTATTGTATAAGTTATTGTCCCATGTCTATAGCAAGTTGTCAGGATTGATTCCCAATAATCGTAACTGCTCTGCTAACTGTTGCGCTGTAACAAACATTGGCTTGTACCTACTGATTGATTAATGTCATTCTAGTACAAAAAGGCAGGGGGCTGAAGAGAGAACGCAGAAGGTGTAAAAGCTTGTATTATGTGCTTTTAAAGGTTTTTAAAGGACAGGCTTGTTTATCTCTTGCTGTACTAGTCATGAGTAGCTATCTACGATATAGAAATTTCCAAGAAATAAACTATACATCTTGTGGGATAGGTGTCCTCCCCCGTCTTCTATATAATGGCAGTCCCTAACAACTAACAACTAACCACTAACTACCAACCACTAACCATCTCCCTCTAAGTACCAGATTCCGCTAAACTGAGTCTTGGTTTATCGTTTTGTAAACTAGCATGGAAATTGGACAAAAGGTTAAAGTCTTCCGTTTACGCGATCGCGTTTCTCCCCCTATTGCCAAAAGGCTCGGACAAGTTGGCACAATTGAAGGTTACAAAGTCACCGATGGACGTGGTGTTGGTGTCGTCGTGAAATTTGATGATAACTTCGCCACTTGGTTCTTTGAAGACGAGATCAAAGTTGTGCAGTAAAGGGAAACCAATCCCCATTCGCTATTGGCGCAGATGCCCTCTTTGAGGGCTTGCCATATAAGAACTAAGGATATATGAGCAAGCTATAAGCCAGTGCTAAGTTGGAGTTGAAAGAATCGGCGGTATCAATAGGAATCAAGTAATGTCCCTAATATTGACATTTTTGGGAAAGGGCAGTTCTGCTCGCACAAAAGTCGCGATCGCATCTGCCAAATTATTAGCCAGCCAAGGCAATCGCGTACTTCTAGCAGGACAAGCGGAACCAGCACTGCCAATTCTGCTAGACACCACTCTCGGTCCTGACCCCCTAGAAATCGCTCCCAATTTGCAGGTCGTACAGCTGCAAGCTGCAGTGCTGCTAGAACGAAGTTGGGAAGAAGTCAAAAAACTTGAAGCGCAATACCTCCGTACCCCAATCTTGAAAGAAGTATACGGTCAAGAACTAGCAGTTTTGCCAGGAATGGATAGCGCCCTCGCTTTAAACGCAATCCGCGAGTACGATGAAAGCGGCAAATATGACGTTATCATCTATGATGGCATGGGAGACACCACCACCGTGCGGATGTTAGGAATGCCAGAGTCCCTCAGTTGGTATGTGAGGCGATTTCGACAATTATTTGTCAATTCCGATTTTGGAAAAACAATTTCCGAATCCCCATTAATTCAACCACTCATTGGTACTTTTTTTAACATCAATTGGACAACAGATAACTTTGCCCAACCAACCAACCAAGTCAATAATTTTTTAGACAAAGGAAAAGCTGCCCTTGCCGATCCAAAAAGAGTTGCGGCTTTCCTCGTCACTACCAACGATCCCATTGAAGTCGCAACAACGCGCTATCTTTGGGGCAGTTCACAACAAATCGGTCTAACCGTTGGTGGAGTTATCCTCACATCATCCGACACAACCACTAACTGGAGCGAACAATTTACTCCACTCCCAGTCAGTGTAGTACCTGATGTCAAAACGGGAGACTGGCAACCTCTGATAGATGCTCTACCTAATTTTGTAGAGCAAGCCGTCAAAGCGCCCAAACCCATTGAAATAGACGTACACGCGAAGCAAGTACGCTTATTTTTGCCGGGATTCGACAAAAAACAGGTCAAACTGACCCAGTACGGACCAGAAGTCACAATAGAAGCAGGAGACCAACGCAGGAATATCTCCCTTCCTCCCGCCCTCAGTGGCAAACCCATAACTGGTGCGAAGTTTCAAAATAATTATTTGATAATCTCATTTTAGAGAAGAGCTAATGGCTAACAGCTAATGGCTAATAGCTAATGGCTAATAGCTATTAGTGCAGTTAGCCCTATGCCTTCGGTACGGTGCGTGATGCCGCAAGCTATGCCCATAAAGGTATTGTTCTCTGGACTCACCATTAGCCATGAACCATTAGCCATTAGCAATCAACAAACCAATATTATGACTGAATCAACACCCATTACCCCAGACCCCAATTCAGCACAAGTTGCAGACACAGAAATACAGACAGAAGAAGGGAAAATTGCCGATCGCAGTGCAAAAACCAGGCAATTACTAGGTATGAAAGGAGCCGCGCCTGGGGAAACCTCTATATGGAAAATCCGCCTGCAACTGATGAAACCCATTACCTGGATTCCTTTAATCTGGGGCGTCGTTTGTGGAGCAGCTTCTTCTGGTAACTACACCTGGACATTGGAGAACGTGTTAAAGTCAGCAGCGTGTATGTTGTTAGCCGGACCGATATTAGCAGGTTATACCCAAACTCTCAATGAGTACTACGATCGCGAAATTGATGCTGTCAACGAACCTTATCGCCCCATTCCCTCAGGCGCAATTCCTTTACCACAAGTCATTACACAAATTCTTGTTTTACTCATTGCTGGTATTGGTCTAGCATTCGTATTGGATGTTTGGGCTGGTCATGACTTCCCCAATATCACCGTGCTTGCTATATTTGGTTCTTTCATAGCGTACATATACTCTGCTCCCCCTCTCAAGCTAAAACAAAACGGGTGGTTTGGAGGTTACGCCCTTGGCGCTAGTTATATCGCCTTACCTTGGTGTACCGGTCATGCGTTATTTGGCGAACTCAATTGGAAAGTCGTAGTTTTCACCGTAGTTTATAGTTTGGCAGGTTTGGGAATTGCCATTGTCAATGACTTCAAAAGCGTTGAAGGCGATCGCCAGTTCGGATTAAAATCACTACCCGTCATGTTTGGCGTAACCGCAGCCGCCTGGATATGCGTCATTATGATAGACGTTTTTCAAGCAGGAGCCGCAGCCTATCTCATCTACCTTCACGAGAACTTATATGCAGCCATTCTTGCATTGCTCATTATTCCACAAATCGTATTTCAGGATATGTATTTTTTGCGCGATCCATTAAAAAATGATGTAAAATACCAAGCCAGTGCTCAGCCATTTCTCGTGTTAGGAATGCTTGTTGCTGGTTTAGCCATTGGTCATGCTGGCATCTAATTTATACCTCCACAGTCAGACGATTAAAGTGTGAAGTATGAAGTATAAGGAATGAAGTCAAATTCATCAACAAATTGAGGGTTAAGAAAATACTCCCTTCTAGGCATTTAATTACATAAAAACATAGGGTAGGCACTGCCCGCTAAAAATGAATGGTAAGCAGTACCCACCCTACACAAATCGGTAATTTTAGAGCCGAAAGGGCTTACGAAGTTGAGGAATCTGAATCCATCTATCAACTGATTTTTCATACTTCATTCTTTTTTGCGTCACTTCTAACTCCTAACTAATTATCTGTATAGAGACTTGCCGTGCTCGAACTACTCAATTATTTATTTCACGCAGTTCAACCTTTTATAGTACCTATTTGCTTTCTGTGTGCTTGGTCATTAACTATTACCGTCGCTTGGAGTCTTTGGACAGCAGCAAGAGACAGCGTGAGCGCAGCAAAGCAGATGCATCAAATTCCCTGTGTTGGGTGTCAGTACTTTACCAATGACTATCGCCTCAAATGCACCGTCCATCCTTCTATTGCTAATACAGAAGAAGCCATAACTTGTTTGGACTATCAACCAAAAACAAATCCTATGCTTTATTAGTTAGTAGTTAGTCGTTAATAATTGCTAACCAAGTTTACGGGCGCAATACCTTGCGCCTTTACCAACCGCTAACTACTAACTATAAATTGAGAAAAAATGGGAATCAATTCTTGACGGCTCACAACCAGAGTCGGGAAAGAACGAGCTGTATAATCTTCACCCGATTTTAAAGGAAAAGGTTCTGAGTCGAGCGATACCCAGCTACCACCTGCAGCTTGAACAATCACCCAAGCTCCAGCAAAATCCCAAATTTTTGGTGTCGCTTCAACCCCACCCAACGTCGCACCTGCTGCAACACTCAGAAAATTGTAGCTAGCCACACCTAGCATCCGGATTTTGCATGGAAAATCTTTTTGCATGACCGACGTGCTGCGAGAACAGAGGTTGAAAAAATGATTGTAACTTGGATCGTCGTTGCTTGCGCGGACAGGCTGATAATTGCGAAATGCTCCATTTGGCAAATCTAACCCGGATGTACCCCTCCAAAAACCGTGGAAAGCTTCACCTATGGGCGGAAAATAAACGTAGCCAAAAACAGGTGTACCCTGATATAGCAAACCTAATGAAATTCCCCAAATGGGAATACCACGAGTAAAGTTGGTTGTACCGTCTAAAGGATCGATAACCCAGCACCATTCCGTACCGGGGAAAACTTTATTACTCTCTTCAGTAAGAATGCCATAATCGGGAAAAAGAGCGGCGATCGCATTCCGAATTTCCCCATCTGCCCATTTATCCGATTGCGTCACCAAAGTGCCATCGTCTTTTTGGGAAGCTTGTACTCGCCCAAAATCTTGCATTAACTGCTTCCCTACCCTAGCTGTGGTTGTTTGGGCAAAATCTATAATCGTTGTCCAAAATTCATTCATACAAATAATTGGCTAATAGCTAATAGCTAATAGCTAATAGCACTGTTAGCAATGACTCCCTTTCCGCCATTTAATGACCTAAAGACGTAGGGTAGGCTATGCCGCATGACAGCAAGCGGTGGAGATTGCCCACCCTACTAATAGCACTGTTAGCAATTAGCAATTAGCCATTAGCTATTAGCAAAATAACATCAATCTAGCTCGCTTTCCAAAATAGAAGCAATCGCTTGCTTGGCATTGTTCTGGAATTCTTTCACATTCACTCGGGTCAAGAACCAAATTGCAAGAAGCATTCCGATGGCTTGCAACCCAAACACCAAACTGTAGGCCAGTACCTTTTGAGCAAAGAAAAATTTGCCCACATCCAGTACTGCACCACCACTCACTGTCGCTAATGCCCTTGCGATCGCCTGCGCTAAACCCCAAGCACCAATGAATGTTCCGGCTGTTTCCGCTGCAGTTAAATCTAGCATCAGGCTAATCGCTCCTGTTGTGGTTACACCTGATGCCAAACCAAATAGCAGTAAAGATCCTTGTAGGAATTTCTCGTTACCTGTAAATCCCGATGAAATGATAAATGCCATGGTGAAAGCAACAGCAAAACATCCTAACATGGCAGTTTTTTGTTTGCCCAGACGTGGCACGATGAGAAAGCCCGTTGAAGCAATACCTATCAACGTTCCCGTTCCCCAAAATGCATTAAGTCTTGTTGTTTGAGCAACACACATTCCAAAAACTTCACCACCATAAGGTTCCATCACAGCTTCTTGCATAAACAAACTGACAGTCATCACTAATAGAAAAGTGAAAAACAAACCAGTTTGCCGACTAGCCGTTAACACCTTAAGTGCTTTTTCCAAAGTAATTTGATCTTCTCGTTGCGTGACTGTCGAACGAATGCCGTACCTGGAGTATTTTTTTTCAACACCTGCTG
The DNA here is from genome assembly GCF_045999855.1 of Tolypothrix campylonemoides VB511288_2. Taxonomy (NCBI): domain Bacteria; kingdom Bacillati; phylum Cyanobacteriota; class Cyanophyceae; order Nostocales; family Tolypothrichaceae; genus Tolypothrix; species Tolypothrix campylonemoides. Next base: position 196,867 of record NZ_JBFPMW010000008.1, on the reverse strand, counting down.
TAGCTAGCACTGCCAACCCAAAAACCACAGCTGGCAAAATGAAAAACAGACGGTTTATAGAATTTTGCAATGCTGCTAGCTGTTCGGGCTGGCTGTATAAAGATACCGCTCTTGCTGTTTCTTGGCAAGTCGTGGCTGCAGGTAGTAACTTTGAGCTTGTAATTGCTCCAATCACAATACCTACCATTAGCATTGACCAAACAATACCAACTAATTTAGAGCGATTATCTTCATCAGAAACATCAACTAGCAATGCTGCAAAGGGTGTGGAACTCGAACTTAGTGTCACTCCATAGAAAGCAAAAATTCCGGCTAACAGCGCAATCCAACCGTAGGTTTGAGCCGTCCAACCTCCCGCATAAAAACTAGCACCTAGTTGCCAAGTCACTTGTACCGCTAAAAAAGCTGCGATCGCAAATAGTGCTGCACCTACCCACACGTAACCTGTACGGTGATTGTTTAAAAAAGGTTTAGCATCAGATAATTGTCCAAACCACAACCTTGTGGGTGCTACAAGTTGGTGCATTGCGATCGTACCCGCTACAAGTGTAGCTGGAATTGCTAATTCTTTAATCATGATGCGATTCAGCACTCCTAAGGTGAGAACCGACATGATGCCCAACCCCATCTGAAATAAGCCCAAGCGAAACATCGTGAATAGGTTAACCTTGGGCAATGATTCTAACTTTGCTGCTTTATCTGACTGAGGATTGGGTGAAAAATCACTGGTTGCCATAACCCACTACCAACGATAGATCCCAATATTAATTCAGAATAACCCTATCTCAACCTATTGACTGTGCGGAAACAATTTCTGAGAAGCTACACTTGGAGTGTAAAGAAATGTAAATATAAAGTTTAATTAACTGTGGAAACAATCGCACTAGGACAGCAAGGCCCAAACGTAACACCCCTTTGTATTGGAACTTGGGCTTGGGGTGATAAACTTTTTTGGAATTATGGCAATAACTACGGTGCAAAAGAGTTAAAAGAAGCTTTTGATACAGCATTAGAAGCGGGCGTCACCTTCTTTGACACTGCCGAAATTTATGGTTTTGGAGTGTCTGAAAGCTTTTTAGGGGAATTCACGCAGAAGACTGATAAACAGGTGCAAATTGCTACAAAATACGGTCCTGCACCATGGCGATTTATGGGTCAATCTGTTGCTGATGCGTTAACAGAAAGCTTGAAACGCCTGAAAGTGGAGCGAGTTGCTCTATACCAAGTTCATTGGCCTTTCGCATTTTTTATGAGTCAAGAAACTCTCATGAACGCTCTAGCAGATGAGGTGAAACGAGGCAGAATTGAAGCTGTTGGTGTTAGTAATTACTCAGAACAGCAAATGCGAGAAGCTCACCAGTTATTAGCTGCTCGCGGAGTGCCTTTAGCAGTGAATCAAGTCCGCTATTCCTTACTGACTCGTCAAATTGAAAGCAATGGCATTTTTGACACGGCTCGCGAGTTAGGTGTCACAATACTGGCATATAGCCCACTCGCTCAGGGGTTATTGACAGGGAAGTATACAAGCGAGCGCACTTACGATTTTAAAGATGGTAGGAGAATAGACCCTCGATTTAGCCGAGAAGGTTTGCTGAAGATCGAACCCGTCATATCCGTATTGCGTCAGTTGGGAGAAAAGCACGGACGCACTCCCGCCCAAGTTGCCCTCAATTGGTTAATTGCCCAAGGTAACGTCATTCCCATTGCAGGAGCAAAAACAGCCGAACAAGTACGGCAAAATGCAGGTGCTTTGGGTTGGAAGTTAGCTGATGATGAGGTTAGGCAGTTAGAAGAAGTCAGTCGCCCTTGGTTGAGGTAATACAATTTTGGATTGAACAAAAAGTTGAGTAGCAGATATGCTACTTGGCTTTATTTTCCTTCTCCCTAGTTCTTCTCCTTCAATGAGAAGGAAGCGAGCAGTCATTCGATCGTGGTAGAGCCGAGTCAAAAATCTGTTGCGCGGTGAGTTTAAGTTGAGGTAGAGCGCGGGAAATGACTGTATCATTAGCTCGGTATATTTTTTTCACGTATTCCCCGTTAACAAGTTCGCAAACAAAAATAGTAGGTTGCTTGGGGTCTCCTATAAATTCCCTTGCCCCCAATGCTTTATAATCTACAATCCAATATTCTGGAATTTCCATTTCTTCATAGTCTGCAAATTTTTTATAATAATCGTCGCGCCAGTTTGTAGACACAACCTCAATGACGATTATGACTGATGCAGCTTGAGTAACAGTCGATTCCTTTTTCCACAGGGGTTCATTTTCAAGGTTATCGCGGTTTATTAATAAAATATCGGGAGCGTAAGCGGATTTGGCAGAGGGCGTTTTAACAAACCCAGTTTTTGGAATGTTGTAGGGTAAATTCAGCCTATCGAATTCAATTCCTATTTTTCGTGTCAAAAAACCAACTACATCTTCATGGTCTCCGGTTGGTGGTGCCATCTCAATAATTACTCCATTGTGTAGTTCGTACCGCTTACCGTCACTGGGGAACCACTCAATAAATTCTTCATAAGTTACTACTTTGGGTAAGGTTTGGACCATAATTAGAACCTCTATATACTATTCCTATACCGCCCATGGGTGAGCAGAAGGTAATCGCCCGATTTTTAGATTGTAAAGCTAATATGGGTAAAATAGATGTGCGGTCAATTTCCATACCTTAACTTTAGAAACCACCATGAAACAAATTACCCTTACAGAGCTTCCTGAAACCGTCCAGAACCTAATTAACCAAGCTCAAAAAACAGGTGAAAAGTTGACTATCATACAAAATGGTGTCCCCTACGCCATCATTTCCCCTATTCAGAAAAAATCTCTCCTAGCAACCCTTTCTAATCTTGAACTATTGGACGAAGATTTTGCCGATGTGGACGAAGGATTATTGCCTTTAGATAATATTGAGCTTTAAAAATGAGTTATTTATACTTGTTAGATAAAAACATCATTTCTGAACTCATTAAAAACCCTAGAGAATTTATATTTTCAAAAATTTAAAACGTCGGATAAGATACAGTTTTTACAAGTATTATAGTAGCTTGTGAATTAAGATTTGGAGCGAACAAAAAGAATTCTCAAAAACTCATAGAAAAACTTAAAATCATTTTGGATAGTATTGAAATACTACCCCTAACTCATCCTATAGAGCAGTATTACGCGGAAATCCGCACAGATTTAGAACAGCAAGGTAAACCGATTGGAGGTAATGACTTATTAATTGCTGCCCATTCTTTAAGCCTTGGTCTAACTCTCGTGACCGCCAATGTTCGTGAATTTTCCCGCGTTTCTAATTTAAAAGTAGAAAACTGGCTTGAACCTGATGAAAAAAGTAACCAACTAAGCGAGGCGGAGCCTCGCTAAATGCATTCCCAGGCGGAGCCTGGGAACGAGGGATTCTCTACTCCCTACTCTCTGTGTTAGGGTGAGGGCAACTTAAAACAAATCCAAATCTGTGACAGCACCCAAACTGCAAGAAGACACCAACTTGGCATATTTTGCTAACACACCAGTTGTGTAACGGGGTGGAGGTGCTTGCCACTTAGCCCGTCGCTGTGCTAATTCTTCATCGGAGACGTGTAACTGTAGCAAACGAGCATGGGCATCAATTGTGATAGTATCGCCTTCTTCTACCAGAGCGATCGCACCTCCAACAGCAGCTTCTGGTGCAACGTGACCGACAACCATACCGTAAGTCCCACCAGAAAAGCGACCATCGGTAATCAGCCCGACAGAATCTCCCAAGCCAGCACCAATGAGCGCTGAAGTAGGAGCAAGCATTTCCCGCATTCCCGGACCACCTTTAGGTCCTTCGTAACGGATCACGATAACGTCTCCGGAGTTAATTTTCTTTTCTAGAATTGCATCCAAGCAGGATTCTTCTGATTCAAAAACTCTTGCCGGTCCTGTTATTTTTGGTGTCTTCACCCCGGTGATTTTTGCTACAGAACCTTCTGTCGCCAAATTACCCTTCAAGATAGCCAGATGTCCTTGTTGATACATGGGATTGTTCCAAGGACGGATAACATCTTGATTGGCAGGTGGTTCTTCAGGAACCTCTGCGAGAACTTCCGCCACTGTTTTTCCAGTGATAGTGAGGCAATCGCCATGAAGGAGATCGTGTGCGAGTAACATTTTCATGACTTGCGGAATGCCACCGACTTTATGCAAGTCTGTTGCTACATATCGACCGCTTGGTTTTAAATCGCACAGTACGGGAACGCGAGCGCGAATGGTTTCAAAATCGTCTAAGGAAAGTTCTACACCCATAGCACGAGAAATTGCTAGCAGATGTAACACCGCATTTGTAGAACCACCTACTGCCATAATGACAGAAATAGCATTTTCTATAGATTTGCGGGTAATAATTTGGCTGGGTAAGATTTTTTTGCGAATGGCTTCTACTAGGAAAAAGGCTGACTTTTCCGTACTATCAGCTTTTTCTTCATCTTCTGCTGCCATTGTGGAAGAATACGGCAAGCTCATCCCCATTGCTTCAATAGCACTAGACATGGTGTTTGCTGTATACATACCACCACAAGATCCAGCACCAGGGCAAGCTCTACGCTCCACTTCCATGAAATGATTTTCGTCTATTTTATCAGCAACATATTGCCCCACCGCTTCAAAAACACTGACAACCGTTAAATCCGTTCCGTTATAGTGTCCGGGTTTGATAGTTCCTCCATAAACAAAGATGGCAGGAATATTCATGCGAGCAATAGCAATCATTGCTCCTGGCATATTCTTATCGCAACCGCCAATTGCCAAGACACCATCCATACTTTGTCCGTTGCAAGCGGTTTCTATGGAATCAGCAATGACTTCCCTCGATACTAGGGAATATTTCATTCCCTCTGTTCCCATAGAAATACCATCGCTGATGGTGATCGTGCCAAACAGTTGTGGCATTGCCCCGGCGCTTCGGACTCCTGCTTCTGCTCGTTCTGCCAGTTTGTTGATTCCCATGTTACAGGGAGTAATAGTACTGTAGCCGTTGGCAATACCAACAATAGCCTTGGTAAAATCCTCATCTTGAAAACCAACAGCACGCAGCATGGCTCTATTTGGCGATCGCTGCACTCCCTGTGTCACAACTTGACTTCTAAAATTCTCTGACATTTTGCTATTCCCCAGTCCCGTCATCTTCCCTATGATGCATTTGTTCTGTGATTATCGCAAAATAAGTGGCTATATTTATGCGACGGGCACAAATCGTTTGTGCTTATATGAGCATCATAGGTAGACTATTTTAAGATGTCCAATATATGTTTGTTTAAAATTGAGACTTTTAAAATATCAAAAATTTAGAAGTACGACACCTCCAGTACTTTATTGCTTTCGCTAGTGATTGTGAACAATGGGACTGGGAAAGTAGTTTCCAGTCCCCGGTCTTCATGCCCTAGTCCCCAGTCATTAAAGCAATACACTTACGCATTTGCTCGCGCATGGTGTCAGGATCGGCATGATATCTCCGCCCGTGACCGGGTAAAACCCATTCAAATGAGTAATGTGCAAGCTGACGCATGGATTTAATTTGTTCTGACCAGGAATACCAAGTGTAATCTCGGAAGGCTTCTAACTGTTTGAGATCTTCAGACCAAGCCAAATGATCGCCAGTAAAAAGAAATTTGTTTTTGTATAGTAAAACAGTATGTCCTTTAGTATGACCGGGAACGGGAATAATCAATGAGTCTGGAGTCAGTAAAAAGGGTTCTAAACCTGTTAGCTGTATTTCTACACCGCGAGTTCCTGTAGTGATATCGTCTGCATGGAGAATGCGATCGCACTTAAAATGGTCGGCAAACTTTTGATGATCGGCAACATCATCTTTATGAGTTAAGTACATATAGCGAATTCCTCCCATTTTTTCCAACCTTTTGACTAAAGGAGGTACAAATTGAGGAGAATCTACTAAAACATTACCTTCAGGAAGTTGAATAAAGTAACTAGCGCCTCCATAAGATTTTTCCGAATGATAGCCGCAATGATAGACGTTATCGTCTATTAGAATCGGAAAACTGAGTTGAGCAATTTTAATATCTTGCGGTGTTTCTACTGTGCCAATAGAATGAGTTGGACAAGATAAAAGAGCTTGAAGTGCTGCCAATCTTTCAGTCTCGTTCTTTGGTTGATGATAAACTGCTGACTGTTCTCCAACATCTGTATATACGGATGGAGCCATCCAACGACAGGTATCGCAATCTATGCAACTTGTATCGACATAAAAATCGCCATTAATATTTTCGGGGCGACGTAGATTTAAATGAGCCATGATATTATACCTTTGTGGAAAATATTTAAGCGAATAGAATTCGCAGCTACACAGACAAAACCCACCTACGTGGGTTTTATGAATTTTGATTTTTTGTATGGATTGAGCGAATAGAATTCGCGGCTACACAGGCAAAACCCACCTACGTGGGTTTTATGAATTTTGGTTTTTTGTATGAATTGAGCGAATAGAATTCGCGGCTACACAGGCAAAACCCACCTACGTGGGTTTGCGGTACCTTGGTTTTTTGTTAGTCCGCGCAGGCGGTGAGTCCAGCCCTGTAGGCGGGTTTCCCGCGCCCTGGGAACTGGTGAGTCCAGCGCTGCAGGCGGGTTTCCCACGCCCTGGCGACTGGCGAACAAGGGAGGGCGAACAAGGGAGGGCGAACAAGGGAGGGACTTTGTTTGTATAGTAGCGAATTCTATTCGCAAAGATTTTTCAGATATACTCTAAGCGTTCAAGCAGGAAATTATTTTATGAGGGATTTTAGTATCATTTTCAATTAACAGCGATGATTTTGCTTACTGTTCTCCGTCTGTTGAAATCGTCATTTTGTTTTTCTAGTTTAACGCTAAAAACTAGACAACAAGAACGATCGCACGCCCAGAGATTGAGGTGCGATCGCGAAGCGCAAGCCGAAAGAGTGCTTATCGTTCTTAAATTTCCACTCAAGTTTTACCAGTTTTAGCCTACAAGTAGATGCAACTTATCTACAACAGCATTAATAACATGATGTGTAACAGGCAAACTATCAACAACCATGCCAAGGCATAACAGCATCATGTAAGAAATGGAGTAGAGAAACAATCCTTTTGCCAATGTCCGGTCTTCAGGATTGTGAAGCAATAGCCAAGCTTTGTGTATAAATATGGCTCCCAGCCAAAGAGCAATGACTGTATAGACTGTTCCACTTTGGTGTAGAGGATAAACAAGCAACAGTGTTGCTGCTACGGTCACTAGGGTGTAGTACCAAATTTGCTGCACTGTTGGTTTTGTGCCAGCAACGACGGGAAGCATGGGTACGCCAACCTTTGCGTAGTCATCTCGAATCATCAAAGCAAGCGACCAAAAGTGAGGCGGTGTCCACAAGAAGACGATCCCAAAGAGCAGCCAAGCAGCCCAGCTTAATGTACCGGTTACCGCTGCCCAACCGACTAACGCAGGAATTGCACCCGCCGCACCACCGATCACAATATTTTGGGTACTGTGACGTTTGAGTAAATGCGTGTAAATCAGTACGTAAAACACAATGCCAGACATTGCTAGCAAGGCTGCTAGCAGGTTAGCAAAAACGGAAAGTAACGTGAAAGAAATAACAGCTAGTACCAGAGCAAAAATTAATGCATCGCGGGGCTGTACTTTACCAGAAGGAAGAGGGCGATGGCGTGTCCTCTCCATGTCATAGTCGATATCGCGGTCATAAACGCAGTTAATGACTTGGGCGCTTGCAGCTGCCAAAGTACCACCGGCGAGTGTGACTAGCAACAGCAATGGGTTGACCTCCCCTTTAGCTGCTATCCACATACTTCCAGCTGTAGTAATGAGTAATAAGGGAATGATCCTGGGTTTTGTCAGCTGGTAGTAGCTATGAATAACCTGTAGAAATGTTTGGTGGTGGCGAGAGACATTAGTCTCAATCATTTTGGCACTAATTCCTTATGTTTCAACAAATTGATCTGCTTCTCATGCTCCAACTTAGAATTTTGAGTTTAAGATTTTGGTGCGTGGAAATCATACTAAATTGGAAAAAGAATGCAACAGATAGTTGGGTAAAATTAGATCCAAGCAAGACTTCCTTAATCCAAAATAGAAAATCCACTCATGGTGTAACTTGTTGTGTCAATTTTGTGCATTTGCTCATAACAAATCACCCCACACGATCCCTACCTGTTAGAGGGACAAGTACCACAGATAGGGTGGGGTTTTCACCAAAATTGTGAAACTTTTAACAATCAACAAGTCATAACTAGATGTGCCAAGCCAAAATCTCAAACCTCAAATCAATGAGAGCCAGTAGCTAATTAGCTTGTAGGGTTTGCGTTGGTACTCTCCGGGTAAGAGTTGATCCCACGGCTACTAGCCCAGTCGCGTAGTGATAAAACTGTGAAAACCACCAAACTACCCAGTAAACAAGCTCCTACAGCTTGGTGAGAGACTGTAAGTGGTTCAACTTGAAGGTGCAACCGAAATGTTGCAACTCCTAACAAAAGTTGTATGATGAGCAACCCACCAGCTATATTTGCCAATCGCCGTAAAGTGGGATGCAATGCTGGTGTTCGCCAAGAGAGAAAAACAACAGCCAATGTTGCTGCTGTTGGCGGCACCACGCCAATAATATGGCTATACATTACAGCACACAGTTGGGAGCCACCAAAACACTGGTGTAAAGCCCAACGAGAGCCTACCAAGGCACCTAATATACTTTGTAAGTACACTAAAACAGCCGCTGTTAACCCCACCCATGGTAAATGACCAACGGTGCCAGTCCCTTGATAGGGAGTGAGTGTACTGCCAATAACCAACAGAGTTATGAAAAACAACAGTGCTGTTCCCAAGTGGGCGGTGACAATATCAAAACGCAAGAGTTCTGTTACGGTGAGTCCGCCCAGTATCCCTTGAAAAACGATGAGAAATAAGGCAAATGTCGATCCCCAAGGAAGCCAGCGAGGTAGGAATTGACGATACCACCAGGATATTGCCACAAGTGCGATCGCGCCAATCCCAATCAATGCTGCATCCAGCCTGTGAAACCACTCCAAGAACACTTGAAAATTCATTTGCTTGGTTGGCACCAGTTCCCCGTAGCACAAAGGCCAATCAGGGCAAGCCAGACCAGCATTCATCACGCGGGTAGCACTGCCTATTGCCATCAAAATCAAGGTGGCGGCACACAGTTTCCACACCAAGCGACGAATTCGTTCCTGTGGCACCTGTTGGGGCTCAGTTGTTGTATTTTCTTGTTTTAGGACAAATTCGCTCATGAATGATACCTTTTGGCCACTGTTAGGAGCTATAAAGATTCCCAGATTTTGTGATAAATGTCAGCACTGAACGGACACTCTTGCTTTCCTTAGGAAGGATTCCTCAAAGTTTCCAGCAGATGTCCCACCCATCTCCACCCTAGCGTACAAATTTAGGGAATTCGATCGGTTCTGACTATACTGTGAATCAAATAGCCACTTTTTGCCTGAAGCTTTAGGGATTTTTCAAGTTGTCAGGCGTTGATTGATAGTATTCACTTTAAATCCTTTAAATTTCCGCCCCTTACTGACATCCATCCTTTGGCACATCTAACGATGACTTTCTATTCAGAATTAAAAAGCGAGGCTAAAAATTAATAAAAATTTTAGGCTCTTGCCCGTCATCTCACTTAGGCTGAACTAGTGTAGTAAGTGAGTATGCTGCTCAGTCCAACGTAAAGTCACTAACATAGAAACCCGTGAAAATTCCAAGTACAATCTGGACGTTACTCATTGGCATAGTGTTGACCCTAGTCAGCCTGTGGTTCGGAACAAATCATGGACTCCTGCCAACAGCAGCCTCAGAGGAAGCATCTTTAGTAGACGGTTTGTTTAATGCGATGATGACCGTATCTATAGGTATTTTCCTCCTCGTTGAAGGTGTTTTAATTTACTCTGTAATTAAATATCGCCGTCGTGCAGGTGATAATTCAGATGGTCCTCCAGTATATGGAAACGTACCGTTAGAGATCCTGTGGACAGCTATCCCCGCTCTTATCGTTATTGGTATATCTGTTTACAGCTTTGATGTTTATAACGAAATGGGTGGTTTTAATCCCCATGCCGTTCATGACGCTCCTATCACCCCACAAGCGATGAAAATGCCAGGGGCAGCAATAGCAGCAACTTTATCCGATACGCCTCCAAGCACCGAACCCAATACAAACCAGGAAAAAGCTGCTGAGGCAATGCAAGATCCAGCCACAGCAGAAATCCGCAATTCCGATCAAATTCCTCAACTTCGGAATGCGCCAGGAGTGGGAAGTGTTGCTCCCACCATTGGACCAACACCTGGAAATGAAGGTAAACCCCCTGCTCTGGTAGTTAATGTTACGGGGTTGCAATACGCATGGATTTTTACTTACCCAGAAACCGGAGTCACCACTGGTGAAATGCACGTTCCTGTGGGACGTGAAGTCCAGCTCAATATTGCCGCTAACGACGTTATCCATGCTTTTTGGGTGCCGGAATTCCGCTTAAAGCAAGATGCAATTCCCGGAAGACAAAGCGAGCTTCGCTTTACCCCCAGTAAAGAAGGTGGCTACCCGCTCATTTGTGCCGAACTTTGCGGTCCTTACCACGGTGCAATGAGGTCACAAGTTGTTGTGCAAAAGCCAGAAGAGTTCCAGCAATGGCTGCAAGAACAACAAGTAGCCAGCAATGAAGATCTTAAGAAAGCAGTTGCTGTGAATCCTGCTGAATTATCCCCTTCTGAATTCCTCACTCCTTACACTCATAACATGGGAATTCAGCCTGAGTTGTTACATCAAATCCACAATTAGTGAAGAGTTGGTGGTTGCTGGTTGGTGGCTAGTTGTGTTTCCACTAACCACTAACCACTAACTACTAACCAAAATACTTTCTATGACACAAGCGCAAATTCAAGAAACAGCTAATATTCCAGCCCGGATAGAAGAACCAGGGCAGAGAAACTGGCGAGATTACTTTTCCTTTAACACCGACCACAAAGTTATTGCAATTCAATACTTGGTCTCCACCTTTATTTTCTACTGTATTGGTGGTGTCATGGCTGACTTGGTTCGCACGGAACTGCGAACTCCAGAGGTCGATTTTGTCACTCCAGAGGTATACAACAGTTTATTTACGCTACACGCCACAATCATGATTTTCTTGTGGATTGTGCCAGCGGGTGCGGGATTTGCCAATTTTCTGATCCCCTTAATGATTGGGGCAAAGGATATGGCATTTCCACGCCTCAACGCTGTTGCTTTCTGGATTATTCCTCCTGCGGGCATCTTGTTAATTGCCAGCTTAGTTGTAGGTGATGCACCAGATGCAGGTTGGACTTCCTACCCCCCATTAAGTTTGGTCACGGGTCAAGTGGGAGAAGCCATCTGGATTATTAGCGTCTTGTTGTTGGGAACATCCTCAATTTTGGGAGCGCTAAATTTCCTAGTCACTCTATTAAAAATGCGTGCGCCCGGTTTGGGATTCCACCAATTGCCTTTGTTCTGCTGGGCAATGCTAGCGACTTCAGCACTAGTTCTGATTTCTACACCCGTTCTAGCCGCTGGGTTGATCTTGTTATCCTTTGACTTGATTGCTGGAACAACATTTTTTAATCCCACTGGTGGTGGTGACCCCGTTTTGTACCAGCATATGTTCTGGTTCTACTCCCATCCTGCGGTTTACATCATGATTTTGCCCTTCTTTGGGGTAATTTCTGAAGTGATCCCCGTTCATTCTCGCAAACCAATTTTTGGTTATAAAGCGATCGCCTACTCCAGTTTGGCAATTAGCTTTTTGGGTCTGATTGTGTGGGCGCACCACATGTTTACCAGTGGTATTCCCGGTTGGCTGCGGATGTTCTTCATGATCACTACCATGATTATTGCCGTACCTACGGGAATTAAAATTTTCAGTTGGTTGGGTACCATGTGGGGTGGAAAAATTCACCTACGCACTGCCATGCTGTTCGCAATGGGTTTTGTTGGCACCTTTGTGATTGGCGGTATTAGTGGTGTGATGCTAGCAGCAGTACCCTTTGATATTCACGTCCACGACACTTATTTTGTGGTTGCACACCTGCACTACGTGTTGTTTGGCGGTAGTGTTCTGGGGATTTATGCAGCGTTTTATCACTGGTTCCCCAAAATGACAGGACGGATGCTGAACGAATTTTGGGGTCAAGTTCACTTTGCCCTCACAATCGTTGGTCTCAATTTAACCTTCTTACCCATGCACAAACTGGGTATGTTAGGTATGAATCGACGGATTGCCCAGTACGATCCTGCATTAACTTTCCTCAACGAAATTTGCACCTATGGTGCTTACATTTTGGCAGTTTCTACATTCCCCTTCATCTTCAACGTTATTTGGAGTTGGATGTATGGACCCAAAGCAGGCAATAACCCTTGGAAAGCTCTCACCCTAGAGTGGATGACAACTTCACCTCCAGCCATAGAAAATTTTGATAAAACTCCAGTTCTAGCAACCGGACCTTATGACTATGGCTTAGAAAACCTCGATCGAGATCCATCCTTACAAGACCCCGATCCCAATCAGTCCATGGGTCCAAGTTCGGTATTGCGTGCCGATCCTGACGAGCCATATCCCTCCATAGCAAATAAATGATGAGTTATGAATTATGAATTATGAAAATTTTCCTCATTCATAATTCATAATTCATAATTCAGTATATGAATGATGAATTCTAAAAAATTTTCTCATTCATAATTCATAATTCATAATTCAACAACAGATTCATGCAAAGTCAAACTATCGATCCAGCGAAGGCTGACCTAAATCATCATCATGCAGCAACTGTAGATGCTCATCATGAAGAACATCCAGACCACCGTATATTTGGTTTGCTCATGTTCTTAGTTGCTGAGGGAATGATTTTTATGGGTTTGTTCGGAGCTTATTTAGCTTACCGTTCTACACTCCCTGCTTGGCCTCCCGAAGGTACGCCTGAATTAGAACTATTGTTACCTGGAATTAACACGATTAACCTAATTGGTAGCAGTTTTGTTATTCACAATGCAGATTCCGCAATCAAAAAGAATGATGTGCGGGGAACACAATTGTGGATGGCAATTACTGCCGCAATGGGTATTATTTTCTTAGTCGGACAGGTGTATGAATACACCCATCTAGAATTTGGTCTGACCACTAATTTATTTGCCAGTGCCTTTTACGTTTTAACTGGTTTCCACGGGTTACACGTAACTGTTGGTGTTTTAGCAATTCTGGCTGTATTGTGGCGGTCTTTCAAGAAAGATCACTATAGCAACGAACATCACTTTGGCATACAAGCAGCCGAAATTTATTGGCACTTTGTTGATGTCATTTGGATCGTACTTTTTGGGTTGCTGTATTTGCTGTAGCTGACGCTCGTTCCAATTTCCTTGGGAAAACCCCGTTTGGGGTTTTTTTGTTTTTATGTAAGTAAGTAAGGATCTGGGGTAGCTGGGGAGAAAACTGCGATCGCAATTTTTTGTTCCAAGTCCAATCTTCTTATATATTACAGTAAATCTAGCAATTTACAGGGGATTAAGGTATAATTATCCTTTCAATCGGTGTCCCCAATTAATTTATGAACACTGTCTACATTTGTGATTTAGACGGTACATTGCTTGGAGGCAATGCAATTCTTTCTTCATTCAGCATCCATCTACTTATTGCTATTTTCTTCCACCAACTCAAGAATTTCATCAAAACAAAAATTTTGAACCAGATTGGTAAGCTCTTTAGCTAAAACAACATATTTTTCTGGGATTTTTTCAATTAATTGAAGAATTAAGCCAGCATCCACCTCAACAGCTGCTAGATGGAGCGATGTTACCCATTCTTTCGGCATAAGAGCCAAGAAAGACTGACAGTAAAATGTTGAAGACGAAATCTTTTTTTGTTTACGTTCTGCTAAATTCTTATTTTCATAGATATACTGTACTTTTAGATACTCGGCGATTGTCTGAAAAATAATTTCTTCTCGATAAGGTTTGCAGATAATGTCGTTGCAACCCGCTGCCAAAATATTGGACTTGTTCTCTTCAAAAGTGCTGGCAGTTAGAGCAATAATAACTGTCGATTGGCTTTGTAACGATGTTACCCGTAACTGTTCGCGATCGCGAATTTTCCGAGTCGCTTCATACCCATTCATGACAGGCATTCGCATATCCATAAAAATCAGATGGGGATGCCATGCTTCCCATTGAACGATTGCTTCTTGACCATTTGCTGCTGCACGAGTTTCAAAACCAACGGTGCTCAGTAATTGCGTTAGTAAATCGCAATTCTCCTTCCGGTCGTCTACAACCAAAATCCGGTACACTGCTTGTCCCGCACCCAAGCCAATCACCCGTTCTACTGGACTTGGCGATGCGACTTCAGATGGCTGAGCCAGTTCAACTTGAATATCAAAATAAAAAGTCGATCCGCGATCGACTTCACTTGTTAACCGGATATCACCCCCCATAAGTTGTACAAATTGACGGCTGATAGTTAATCCCAGCCCCGTACCTTCTTTCACTTGGATGCCACTTTTGGTTTGCATAAAAGGCTTAAACAGCTTGTTTAACTCTTCTGATGCAATTCCTCTACCCGTATCTTCGATTTCAAAAGCAATTTGGTATTGGCAATTGGAGATTGAGGATTGAGAATCAGCGTTTTCAGTCCCTAACTTCACCCGTAATGTGACTCCTCCTACATTGGTAAATTTGATGGCGTTTCCCAACAGATTGATCAGAACTTGCTGCAACTTACATTCATCTGTAACAATGTGTCGGGGTACGTTAGGTGCAATCTCAACTTCCAAAGAAAGGTGTTTTGCTTGAGAGCGTTCCTGGAACATCTCTTGAAGAGAATAAAACATTTGATACAAATCAAAGGAGACTGGGTTCAATTCAATCCGTCCCGCTTCAATTTTAGACATTTCTAGGACATCGTTAATTAAGTTCAGTAAGTGCTTTCCGCTACGGTTAATAGTTTCTAAAGATTCACGTTGTTTCTCAGTAAGCGTCGGATCTCGCTCCATTAACTGAGCAAAGCCTAAGATAGAATTCAGTGGCGTTCTGAGTTCGTGGCTCATATTTGCTAGAAAGGCGCTTTTAGCACGATTGGCAGTTTCGGCTGCTTCTTTAGTAATTCGCAGAGTCTCTTCTGCTTGTTTGCGAGCAGTTATTTCTCGAAAACTCCAAACACGCCCAATAATCTCGTTGCCATTCCATTGGGGGTGAGAATAACGTTCAAAAATACGTCCGTCTGTTAGCTCTACGATATCGCAAGCTTCTAGTTGTGGATTGTCAAACAAAAGTTCTTTGATTTTGGCAAGATACGCTTTTGGATCTCGTGTCTGCTCGGCCATAAATTTTAATCGTTCCTCACCCTTTGAAGGTAGCAGTAGCCCCTCTGGCATTGACCACATCTGAAGGAACTTTTGATTAAATAACGGAACGTTCAAGTTTCGATCTACAACTAGAATGCCATCGGCTGTGGCTTCCAAGGTTGCTTGCAGTAAGGATAAAGTTTCTGCCCGTTGGTGCTCGGCTTTTTGCCGTTCTGCTTCCAATTGCTTTGCTTTGGTAGCATCCCGAATCACCAAAACAGCAGATACCTCACCATTAGCTAATTGGGCACAGTTTCCAGAAATTTCTAAAATTAAGCTGCGATCGCCTTGTTGAAATTCGTATTCTGTTGTTGTATAGTCGCCGCTTAGGATTTTTAGATTGGGATAGGACTCTGGGAGAACTGCTTGACCTGCTAGAGTCAAAGGTAACAAATCCTGCAAGTTTGTATTAAGCACTAGGATGTGAGGTTTGTTTACCAGTTTGTCGAAAGCAGCATTACACCATTGAACTTTTCCTTGGCTGTTTGTCCAGATAATGGCGTCTGCGATCGCTCCCAATGCCACTTCCATCTTCCCAAGCACTGCCCGCAACTGATCGATCAAACTTGTTGAATTCATGATTATCACGAGACTCAATGACGGTTTAAAGGTCGCAACATCGCCATAAATACCCATTCCCCCTGTTCTTTTTCTGCCACAATCAGATGCTCGGTCTCAATCTCTTGACCGTCTTTAGTGATCCCAACCAGATTGAGTGGGTGATTGAGAATCGTAGATTGTTCTGTACTGAGAAACCGAGAAAATCCCATATGGTGTGGAGCATGGAATCCATCGGGAATGATGATAGTTATAGTTTGACCGTAGATTTCAGCCAAGTTCCAGCCAAAAACTGAGGTAAAGCGATCGTTGACGTAAGTAATAAACCCTTGACTATCTGTAATGACAATCGGTACGCTTGTTTCTTGCTTGATTTCATGAAGAGTTTTCATCTAAAAGGGTGTGGGAGCGTGAAAACCGTGGGTCTTGAGACTACGGAGGATAAATATTTTTACTTATTTGTGAGTACAAAAAACGGAAAGTTTAAAGTCTATCCGATAAATGAGGTTCTATTGCGCCAGCCAAATATTAACTCTCCTGTCAAACCCCCCACTCGCAAGCATTGTTCCATTTGGACTAAAAGCAATGCTGCTCACCCAATCGTTATGTCCGTAAAGTGTATTTAATAACTCACCTGTTGTTAAATTCCACAGCTTAATTCCATCTCTACCTGCACTTGCCAGGATTTGCCCGTTGGGGCTGATGGTAATTGCATTGACCCAATTATTATGCCCTATTAGAGTCCGAACGAGCGAGCCTGTGCTAGTATCCCAAATTTTGATTGTGCGATCGCGACTGGCACTGATAAAATTACTTCCATCTGGGGTAAAGACTATTTTGGTGATAGTGTTTAAATGAGCACTTGAAATTGTACGAATTAATCTTCCAGAGTTTAAATCCCAGAATTTAATTATGCCTCTTCTGTCACCACTGATCAGTGTTTGCCCATCAGGGCTAATTGCTAGTGAATAAATAAAATTGTCAAAGCGAACCAAAGTTGCAAGCGGACGCTGTTGTAATAAATCCCACAAGCGAATGCCGTCTAAAGCACCACTCGCAAGGATTTTACTATCTGGAGTCACTGCTAGGGATAGCACATTGCTGGTATGCCCTACAAAAGAACGAGTAAATCGATTATTGCCTAAGTTCCAAAGGTTAATAGTACTGTCAGAGCCACAACTTGCTAAGGTTTGACCGTCTGGTGAAATCAGTATAGATTCCACAGATGTTTTGTGTGCCCTGTCAATCTTGGCAACTGTTTTACCAGTTAATGTGTTCCACATGCGGATAATTCCCTCATTTTCCGCTCCTCCACTAATCAAAATTTGACTGTTGGGAGTAAAGGCAAGAGATTTAATTGTTCCTAAATTGTCTCTAAAGCTGTATAGCAGTCGTGCATTGGTAAAGTTAGTTGATGGTTCCGGAACTGGTATTGCTTGAGTTTGAGATATGCTTTGAGTTTCGGCAAGAACGGTAGAAGAAATTGGACATAGCAAAGCAGTAGCAGTCGCACTTGCCACACCCAGCAGCGTTATAAAATTGTTTTTAGAGAAAATTTTTGATTTTAGATTGGTTAACCATTTGTATTGAGAAGCTTTCTCTCTCAACAAGGGAGTGCATTCATCCGAGAGCTTCGAGCCAAGGTTTTTTTTGGCGAATTTATTTTTTCTCGATACAAGCATATACTTTACACAATATAATTTTTACTGTGTTTTTAAGTATACCTTGTTAGGTTAAAGCAGAGGAGCATAGTGCTTAGAACCAGCAAAAACTCCCCAAATTCACATACAAATTGATTAATACGGCGGTTTTTTCTTAGACACTGTTAGCATGGGTAGGGCAGAACTTGAGGAGCGATCGGGTAAGTAGTGCTGTACGACAGGTTCTTCAGGTAAGGGGGGACGTTGCTGAACGCGCCACAATCTATAAGCAAGCGTTGCGCCTGCTGTTCCCAAGCCAATAACAAACAACGACCAACTATCATTAAATCCCCCAATCACAGCATCTAAGATTCCCATCGTAATCAAGACACTGATAATTGGTTCTCTACGGTAGGCTGATTTCACAAATCGGGGAAATATAACATTCATCACAGCTTAGTTTATTCGGGGTTAATTTTTTCTGTAAATATACTAAGAATATCTCAATTAAGAAAGGCGCTCTTATTGAGAGCCTCTTCTTCATTATAGTTTCGTAAAGCAGACGAAAGCATCCATAAAGATTGAGAGCGGTATAAAGAAATGGGGTATTGAGAGGTGTTGACCTTGATTAAGCCAAAACCAGCCGATCGCTCAGCTGGTTACTCACTTCTATTAAAACCTTATTCCCAGTTATGCATACCGTACAAATCCTTAACTTTTCAGAATTCGGTTAACATTAACTGGTAAGCGATCACCTCAAACCAAGCCAGGATAATACCCCTTGATTGGTCACATACTCAATCACTACCATCAGGACAAAGCCAATCATCGCTGCTCGACCATTCAAACGCTCGGCATATTCATTAAATCCAAACTTAGGTTCTTCTAGTTTGGGGGTAACGCTTGGTTGTGGTTGTGTCATCATTTCAAACCCTCTTTTTGGCAAGTGATATATTATACAAGAATTAGGTGTTAGGGATTGGGGATTGTTAAAAGCTATCAAATTTCCCAAACCCTTGTCCGCATTCATATTTCTTTACGATTCTTATCTTATTGTAGAACTTGCTTGGGGATCGTCAATAACAAAAGTTTGAAGTACATTAGGTGATATCAGGGTAAGTTCGGGTCAAATTGTAGTTATTGATTCAAAAGACCAAGAATGAGACTGACACAATCTAAAAAAGTCATAAGAGGCAGTCAATGGAAATTGGCATTCCTAGAGAAACGAAAGACCAAGAGTTTCGAGTCGGGTTAAGTCCTTCTAGTGTTCGAGTCTTGAAGGAAAACGGTCATAACATTTTTGTAGAGCAAGGCGCAGGTGTCGGTGCAGGCTTTACAGATGAGGATTACCAGAACGCAGGCGCAGCAATTGTCTCCACGCCAGATGCAGCCTGGAATCGGGAGTTAGTTGTTAAAGTCAAAGAGCCACTTGTAGGTGAGTATAAATTCTTACATAAAGAACAAATTTTATTCACTTATCTGCACCTAGCTGCAGATAGAAAGTTAACCGAACATTTGATAGATTGTGGCGTGAGTGCGATCGCCTATGAAACAGTAGAACAGTCAGGCAGCAACAAGCTACCCCTGCTCACACCCATGAGCGTTATTGCCGGTCGATTAGCCGTACAATTTGGAGCGAGATTCTTAGAGCGCCAACAAGGTGGTCGAGGAGTTTTGCTAGGAGGTGTACCTGGAGTTAAACCGGGCAAAGTTGTGATTTTAGGTGGCGGAGTGGTAGGAACAGAAGCCGCTAAGATAGCTGTAGGTATGGGGGCTGCTGTTCAGATTATTGATGTTAATGTCGAACGTCTTTCTTATTTAGAAACATTGTTTGGTTCTAGAATCGAACTGTTATACAGTAACTCCGCGCATATTGAAAGTGCAGTTAAAGATGCTGACTTACTCATTGGTGCAGTTTTAGTACCGGGACGTAGAGCACCCATACTCGTACCACGGACTTTAGTCCAACAGATGCGTCCTGGTTCGGTCATTGTAGACGTTGCTGTTGACCAAGGCGGTTGCATTGAGACACTACATGCCACATCCCATAGTAACCCAGTGTATCTCGAAGAAGGAGTGGTACACTATGGCGTTCCTAATATGCCAGGGGCTGTACCTTGGACATCAACACAAGCCCTAAATAACAGCACTCTACCTTATGTATTGCAGCTAGCTAATTTAGGAATAGAAGCACTAGCAAAAAACCCTGCATTAGCAAAAGGTTTGAACGTGCAGAACCATCGCTTAGTTCATCCTGCAGTGCAAGAAGTTTTTCCAGATCTTGTGAGTGGTTAGTAGATACCTAATGCCCAATCAGCTCTTACTATGTTGGATGAGCTTTGTGACTGAATTAATCAAGTGAGTTGCTTCTACTGGTTTGGTGACGTACTCTTGAAAACCAAATTCCAACGCGCGATCGCAGTCTTGTTCTCTAACATATGCTGTGAGTGCAATAGCTGGTATTTGTCCTCCTATCTCTGGTTCCAAGTTTCTTAACTTGCGAATCAGAGTGTAACCATCTTCCTCTGGCATTCCAATATCACTCACTAATACATCCGGTGGTGATTTCTCAATCGTTGAGAGCGCTTGACGAACCGATGCAACAGCTGTAACGTTAGCACCATGCTGTTGCAAGACTTTAGTAATATACTCTCGTGTATCAGTATCATTATCAACAACAAGCACCTGTAAGCCAGTGAAGGTGTGGAAAGTAAGATCGCTAGAGGGGATTTTAGATTCTACCTTGGAAACAGAGGGAGCATGGGAAGACTGGTTTTGTTGTCTGTCTCCCCCCATTTCCTTTTTTAAGGTGTCTTTTCCTTGTAAAAGGGGTAACCTTACAGTAAAAGTCGCTCCCTGTCCTACTCCCGGACTTTCTGCACGAACGCTTCCTCCGTGCATTTCCACTAAATAACGTACAATTGCCAGCCCCAGCCCCAATCCGCCTTGATTTCTGGTGATACTGCCATCTGCTTGGCGGAAGCGATCGAAAACGTAGGGTAAAAACTCCGGGCTGATACCATTTCCGGTGTCACTAATTGTAATTTGAATATAAGTTGGCGATTGGGTGTTGGGAACTAAGGATCGTGAACGATTGCCAATCTCCACTTCCCTGTCCCCCGACTCTTCTTCCATAGACAAGCGAACCTGAATTTTTCCACCTTCTGGTGTAAATTTCAGTGCATTATTCATTAAATTCCAAACAATTTGCTGCAAGCGATTGGGATCGCCCAAGACGTAATAAGACGTGGCGAGGGCGAGACGCAATGATACAGCAAGTTGTACCGGATCTTTCCTCTTGTCGTCTTTGCCCCATGTTTCTCCTGCTTCTGAATGAGTAGATTCAACCATATACTCTAGTTGAATCTTTTTAGCTTCGGCTTCTAAATGAACACTATCTATAACTGCTGATACTACAGATGCTACGTTTACTCGTGCAAGATTTAATTGCAACTTCCCGCGTATAATTCGCGAAACGTCTAAAATGTCATCAATGAGTTGCGCTTGCAAACCTGCATTGCGTTCAATTGTTTCCAAAGCTCGAACTATAGCTTTTTCATCTAATTTTCTCTGGCGCAATAATCTCGCCCAACCAAGTATTGAAGTCAGTGGCGTGCGAAGCTCGTGGGAAAGGGTTGCCAAAAATTCATCTTTCAGGCGATTTGCTGTTTCCGCCTCTTGTCTTGCTGTTTGTTCGCGAATGAGCTTTATGTGTTCTTCTGCTGCTTTTTTTCGCTCTGTAATATCTTCTACCGTACCGACATAGCCGATGACCTGTTTTTCGTCCGAAAGCATTGGAGATGAAGACATAACTACCCAACGCTCGACCCCTGAGACGAGAATGCGAAATTCTCCTTTGTATTCCTGTCCTTTACTTGATACAGCATACCAATCAGCAATAACTTGTTGTCTGTCCTCAGGATGAATTGCTAGCGTCCAACCCTCGCCCAAACTCTCCTCAGATGTCATACCGTAAATAGCTTGATAGCGCGGATTGGTATAAGTGCATTTACCGAGTGTATCCGTTAGGAAAATACCTACAGGTGAACAAACACTTAATGAACGGAACATTTCTTCACGCTTTCTCAGTTCAGCATTCATAAGTGCCAGTTGTGCCGCTTGTCGCTTCACCTCATTGCTTTTCTGAAACAAGTCCACAAAAGCCGATACCTTGTACTTTAAAATATCTGGCTCTATAGGTTTAAACAAATAGTCCACCGCACCAACAGAGTAACCCCTGTACACCATGGTGTCGCTGGTGCTATACGCTGTGAGAAAGATAATTGGGGTATATCGGGAACGTTCTCTCTGTCGAATAAGCGCTGCTGCCTCGAACCCGTCCATATCTGGCATTTGCACATCCAATAAGATGACGGCAAAATCCTGATTGAGAAGGTGTCGCAGTGCTTCTGCACCTGATGTAGCTCTGATCAGATTTTGCCCTAAGCTATCTAAAATTGCTTCCAGGGCTAGCAAATTTTCTGGATGGTCATCCACCAGCAGAACATTAACTTTTGGTTCTAATGACATCGCAATCAGTACGCTTTAAGAAATAAAATAAGGCTTTTCAAAGTCTTTCTATTGACTGTGACGCCTGTCGTTCGTTTATTCACACTATCTTAAGTTATAAATTGAGCAATTCTTATGAATGACTTTTGTTTATAACTTTATCTATACAAAGAATAAAATAATAATTATGTTAAATATGACAAATTTTGATTAAGAAAGGGGCAATATCTGCTAAACACAGAATTTTATCTACAACTCCAGCCTCTATAGCAGCTTTGGGCATTGTTGCACAAGCGGCAGTAGATGGTTCTTCCACTACTGTTTTGCCACCTCGCGCTCTAATTCTTGCCAGTCCTTGTTTACCATCATGATTGGCTCCTGTCAAGAGTACGCCAATGACTTTATCGGCGTAAGCATCTGCTGCCGTTTCAAAGAGGACATCAATCGATGGTCTTGCATAGGTCACGGGAGCATCAACAGACAATGAAAAATAGGGGTTAGATATTGCCTTATCTCTACCTTCTACCTGTAGATGATAATCAGCAGGAGCTAAATACACGCAGCCCGGTAAGATCTCTTCTTTATCTTGAGGTTCTACGATCGCTAAGGGACTGTACTGCTGTAACGCAACTCTTAATTTATCATCATGATAATCTTTGTGACGATGTTGAACAATAGCGATCGGAACAGAAAAATTTTTCGGGAATCGAGCTAGTAAAACTTCCAAGGCATTGACTCCCCCTAAAGATGCTCCAATAACAATAAGTTTAAAAGTCATTATTTGTGATTTGTTGGTGATTAATTACTGGTAATTTATTACAAATTTTTGAGAAAATCATGACTCAACACCTATAAGCGATCGCAAAGCCTGCCAATACAAAGTAACTTGGGTATATTCCATTATCCTAACCACTCATGAGTGTAAGAGTGCAGTGTCTCGCACTCCTACTAACAACTAACTAATTCTCCGATAAATTTTGTCATCCCCATCTAACACTTCATAGTCTTTGTCATGTGGAGTAAACTTCAGCGTTTCTTGGCGTCCCAAACCCAGAATACCGTATCTATGAAGGCTTTCGTAAAAAAGATGGTGAACTCTATTCTGTAAAGTTTGATTGAAATATATTAATACATTTCTACATAAAATCATATGAAATTCATTAAAAGAATTATCTGTGACTAAGTTATGTTGTGAAAAAATTATATTTTCTTTGAGATAAGATGAAAATATAGCACGCTCGTATGCGGCAGTGTAATATTCTGAAAATGATTTTTTTCCTCCTGCCTGTAAATAGTTTTGAGTGTAGTTTTGCATAAGTTCAAGTGGAAATATGCCAGATATTGCTTGTTTTAAAACGATTTCGTTAATATCAGTTGCATACAACCGACAACGGTGATAAAGCCCTTCTTCCTCAAGCAAAATTGCCATAGAATAGACTTCTTCACCAGTTGAACATCCAGCGTGCCAAATACGAATAAAAGGATATGTTCGTAATAAGGGTATGACCTTTCTCCTTAATGAAAGAAAAAAGCTAGTATCGCGAAACATACTCGTCACGTTAACGGAAAGATTAAATAATAATTTTTCCATGCATTCGGGATTGTGAAGAACTTTTTCTTGCAATCCAGAGATACTAGTTAATCCTTCTGATTGTATTGTTCCCCAAATTCGACGCTTGATTGAAGCTAAAGCATAGTTTCTAAAATCAAATCCATAGTAACGATATATACCTTCCAATAGCAATTGAATTTCTATATCTTCAAGTTGCTCCTGCATCATACAATTTTTATTTTTTGCTGATTTTTACATATAAAGTGTGTTCGGCTCGCAAGCAGTTCTAGGTTTACAGAACTACAATAATTTTATTTCAAAATTATAAGTTAAGGAAATGCATACAAGTATATATGCCTAGTGAATGAATTTGAATAACGTAGACGTTTGTGAAGTAAATCTTGTGAATGAAACAAAGTCTGTCTTGAGGATAAACGACCTACATCTTATGAAATATCAATGAACATTCAAATAATCTTGAGAAAGGTTCTCGCTCTCCCATTCTGTTTTGATAGTTTTAAAAGTTCAGTTTGGCAGAGAAAATTTAAATCATTATTAAGCTTTTGCCAGACAATGCCCACCCTACAAGATAAATGAAATTTTAGAGTGTAAAGGGAGGAAAGGAGTCTTTCAAAACACGCCTTAGGGGTTGGGAAAAACTCAATTCCCAATCCCCATTTCATCTGGGAAAGGCAGAGGGCAGAAGGAAGGAATAAGTATTAAAGGTAACAAGTAATACTCTCTGTTTCGTCTGACCTCTGCCTCCTGCAAGGCTGCCTTCTTCAAGCTTTCTCATGTACGCAGTTCAAAATAAGTAGGTCAATGTTAAAATTGGCGTCATAACAAAGCAGATGGCAGCTATGTATATGCCCTCATACTTCTCAAGGGCGAAAGGGAGCACTTGTGTTTAAGTCCCCCACCATATTGTATACCTTCTGCCCTCTGCCATCTGCCCTCTGCCTTCTTCAATCCATTGCAATCGCCTTAACTAATTGATTTGCTGCTTCCTGTCCTCTCTTCATAGCTTGCTTGAGGGGTTGCTGTCCGAGTAAAGCACTGACAAACTGATTGTCAAAATTGTTCATAACTGGTGCCGGGTATTTACCCAATTGCCATGGCATCCCGTAGTCTACACCTGCTAACAGTGCAGACCGGAACGGGTCTTTGTCATATCCCTGTTCCCGAGTAATAGATTTACGCGATGGTAGGGCAAAACCTGTTTGCGTCCACTTTGCCATTCCTTCTTTACCTGTAAGATAAGAAATTAATGCCCAAGCTTCAGCTTTATGCTCTGACTGCTTGTTCATAACATAAGCAACAGTGAAAATCATTGTGCTCTTTTGATTGTTAATACTCGGTACTTCTGCGGTAGCAAACTCTAAATTGGGAAAAGTTTCTATCAAATATGGAATTGTCCAACTTCCTTCAACAATCATTGCAACCTTGCCCTGTCCGAACATTTCACCACCAGAGTTCGTTCCCACATCAGACTTCTGTGCGGAAGAACGGTCTTTTTGATATTGGTCTACTGCTAACTGCAACCCTTGCAAAGCTTCCTGAGTGGCAAAGGTTGCATAGCCATTACGGTCTACAACTTGTCCTCCAAAAGCTTTAATTTTGTAAGCTTGACGTGCTAATTCAGGAATTTCACCGAAGCCATATTGGTCAATTCTGCTATCCTGGTTAGGGTCAAAAGAGAGCTTTTGAGAATAGGTGCGGAGCTCATCCCAAGTATTTGGGGGGCGATCTAAGCCTGCTGTAGCAAAAGCTTTTTTGTTATAAAACAGAGCAAGTGTTGAATAATCTTTAGGAAGACCGTATATGTAATTTTCATACTGAAAACTTTTTAAGAGCGGTTCCTCAAAATCCGCCAAGTCAAATTCGGAGGTAATATATGCATCTAGCGGTTCCAAAACGTTCTGACTCATTAAGAAAGGCGCTTCAAAAGCATCTAAATAAAAGACATCGGGCGCTGCTTCCCCAACCAAACGAGTTTTTATCACATCCATATATTGGTCATTAATAACCTCATGTTTTACTTTGATATTTGGATGCTTTACCTCGAATTCATGCAGGACTTGTTTCAAAAGTTTTTGTTCGGCTGGACTCGCTATCCAACCGCTGAGTTTGATAGTAACTGGGGTAGGATTCGGAGAAAGACTCGGTAAGCGATCGCACCCAATTATCGAAAGGGCGATCGCCATCAAAACCCCTAAAAATTTCCAAATACTTATTTTCATCTTTATTTTGGGATTGGGGGTTAGAGGGAATAGAGGGACAGAGGGGACAAGGAGGACAAGGTAGAATTTTCTCCCTTATCTAGTGCCTCTCCCTTGTCCAATCCCGATTGGGTGTATTCCCATCCTACTTAATCTTCAGTTCCCAATCTCCAATATCTGTTGTTAAAAAATGCAAGCTAAAATAACGAAAAGTTACAATTTCCTTTTACAACCATCAACCGATCCATCTGTGGAGATAGGTATGGAATCCATGTCATCAGAGACGGCTGCTTCTTTAGCTCCAAAAATTCCTCAAATTGCGATTTCAGAACTAGCTGCAACCCCAGCACCGAATCCTACAGCGATAAAAAAGGATGCTATTCGCACCAGCCTCAAAGCCTCTACTATGGATTCTGTATTTGCGGCGGTGTTCGCCATAACCACCACAGGTATTTTATTAAGTAACTTTTTGGTGGAACTAGGAGCAAGCCCAATTATTTTTGGAATGATATGTTCCATTCCAATGGTGGTGAATCTCATCCAACCCGTAGGTGCTTACCTTTCAGAACGCACAACGAGCCGCTTTCGGTATTCTTTATTGACTCATGGTATTGCTCGGCTCCTTTGGATGTTTCTCATCATTGGTATTATCTTTTATACCTTGGGATGGATTAATTCTCAGCAGTTGGTTGTTATGACGATGGTCATCGTCTTGTTAACCAATCTTTTAGGAGGACTCGGAAGTGCGTCTTGGTTGAGTTGGATAGCAACCATCGTTCCCCGACAATTGCGGGGAAGGTATTTTGGATTGCGAACTAGCGCCGCGAGTCTCACTAATTTGCTTTGCCTTCCTTTAGCGGGTTTAGTCGTATCAAAATGGCCTGGAGGAACGCTGCAAGGTTATGGAATGCTCGTCTTTCTAGGAATTTTTGCCGGAGTTGTCAGTATTGGATGTCAGCATTTTCAAGTAGATATGAATCCAGTGCTGCAAAATGCAACCTCTGTCAAATCAACTCATTACAAAAATGTTATTGAAACTCAGTTAGAAAGTGTTGAAAAATTGCCTAGTGAGAACTTGGCACAAAGCATTATTAATAATAATAACTTTTTAATGTTTCTTTTCTATTTTAGTTTCTGGATGTTAGCTTTTAACCTGAGTGCTCCCTATTTTAACCTCTATATGTTGAGCACTTTAAAATTAGATGTTAGCTTGGTAACGCTTTACAGCAGCATTCAGGCTGGAGCCAATTTGCTAATGCTAATTTTATGGGGAAAGCTATCCGATAAGGTTGGCAATCGCATCATATTAATATCGGTAGGGATTTTAGTTGCGATCGCTCCACTGCTATGGCTGGGAGTGGAAGCTAATTTTTTGAATATCTGGGTGTGGTTACCACTCATCCATATCTTACTTGGAGGAACTTCTGCAGCCGTTGACTTGTGTAACAATAATATGCAGTTAAGTGTTGCACCAGTCAAACAACAATCTGTCTACTTTGCGATCGCAGCTGCTATTGGGGGTGCTAGTGGTGCGTTGGGTACCACTATAGGTGGCTTTATTGCAGAAAGTAGCTTTTTCGGCGGTATTCCCGGCTTATTTGCCGTCTCTGCCTTATTTAGACTGGTAGCACTTGTCCCGCTACTTTTTGTGCAGGAACAAAGAGGGCTATCTTTAGCTCAAATGATTCAAACTCTGTGGATATTCCGCAAAAAAGCAGTTCAGACTCAATAAGGGTTAGTAATTAGGAGTTAGTGATTAGTAGTTAGTAGCAATTAACCACTAACCACTCCCAAGGAATGTTAGGTGCAGGCAATGCGGAAGTTACTTGTCCTAAAGCTAGATGGAGATCTAGAAAAAGTTGTGCGGGTAACGCTCGCTATAGAGGAAGAAAATAATCGCTTGGGGATGGAAGTTATCGGCTATTTGCCCGCAAACCCAAACCTAGCGCTTGCGATCGACAATTGGAGAGAAAATTACTTAAGTGCAGGTAAGTCTTCCCGAGTTCAAGCAGTGGGAGCAGCAAGGCAATGGCGTTACGATTGCAACAAATCGGCGAATGAGTTGCGGCAATCTTTGAACCAATGGCTGTTGTCTGAATCTTTTCGTCCCATACGGGATAAGTGCTTGCAATATCTGATACCCGATAATGAAGTGCGCGTCCTCATACGCACTTCCAGTCAGTCATTATTGAAACTACCTTGGCATTTGTGGGATTTAATAGACGGTAACTCTTTTTCCGAAGTTGCGCTTAGCACACCTAATGCAGAATTTCGCCCGACAGTAAAAACGCCTACATTACCCGGTAAAGTTAAAATCCTAGCTATTTTAGGTAACAGTACTGGTATTGATATTCAACAAGACCGACAAGTACTGGAAAATTTATTGAATGCAGAAACAACCTTCCTTGTGGAACCAAAACGCCAAGAAATTAACGATTATCTGTGGGAAAAATCCTGGGATATTCTATTTTTTGCCGGTCATAGTGGTGTAGAGGGAGAAAGCGGTCGTATTTGTATTAATCAGACCGAAAGTTTAACTATTGATGAACTGAGATACGCCTTAAGAAATGCTGTTAATAATGGCTTGCAACTAGCCATTTTTAACTCCTGCGAGGGTATGGAACTAGCATTTGAACTGCAACAATTACACATTCCCCAAATTATTGTGATGCGGGAACCAGTGCCAGATGTTGTTGCTCAAGCATTTGTGACATATTTTCTTCCGGCGTTTGCCAGTGGAAAACCTTTATACTTAGCAGAAAGAGAAGCGCGATTAAGACTGCACGGATTGGAATATCAATTTCCTTGTGCGAGTTGGCTACCAGCAATTTTTCAAAATCCAGCCACCGTACCTCCTCGGTGGAAAGATTTAGGGCGGCGTCCTACTGATAAATGCCCCTATCGTGGTTTGTTTGCTTTTCGAGAAGAGGATGCACCATTTTTCTTTGGTAGAGAAAGTTTTTCCCGGATTTTGGTAGAAGCAGTACACTCGAAACCCCTAGTAGCTGTCATAGGATCTTCAGGGAGTGGAAAATCTTCTGTTGTGTTTGCCGGTCTTATTCCCCATTTGCGGCAAGAAGGTCATTGGCGGATTGTTTCTTTTAGACCTGGAGCGAAACCATTTCACGCTTTAGCGGCTGCACTTATCTCTCAACAAGAACTTCAAATACAATCCGACCAACTAGAGGAAATCACTCAACTCGCTGATTACTTGCGCCATGAAGAAAATTCTTTACATTTTGTTTTACAAACCATACTGAGGAAAAATTCTGGAACGCGTTTATTGTTGGTTGCTGACCAATTTGAGGAATTGTACACCCTGTGTCAAGATACACAAAAGCGCCAAGTTTTTTTAGATAGATTAATAGAAGCAACACATCTAAGCAATTTTACTGTAATGCTAACACTGCGGGCTGACTTTTTAGCACAGTCTCTTTCTTATCGCCCTTTTGCTGATGCGTTGCAGTATCGCGATTTAAAACTTGGACCCATGAACCGTGAAGAACTGCAAGCAACTGTAGAAAAACCCGCAGGGCTTTTTGGCGTGACACTGGAGTCTGGGTTAACTGAACGGATCATAGAAGCAGTGAGTGTTTCTGTAGGAGATTTACCTTTATTAGAGTTTGCCTTGCAAGAACTTTGGGCAAAACAGAGTAACGCTCAGCTTCGTCATGCTACCTATAATGACATAGGTGGTGTCAAGACAGCTGTTGCTAGTTATGCCGAACAAGTATATGCCAGATTGAATGAATCGGAAAAAGAACAAGCAAGACGGATTTTTCTGCAGTTGGTGCGCCTGGGGGAAGGTACGGAGGAAACCAGACGTTTGGCTACCCGTGAGGAAGTGGGAAATGGGAATTGGAATTTAGTCATTCGTCTTGCCTCAGACCGTTTGGTTGTTACAGGACGAGATGATGCGACGGGTAAAGAAACTGTAGAAATTGTTCACGAAGCTTTAATCCGAGAATGGGAACGGTTGCGTCAGTGGATTGAGTTAGATCGCGACTTTCAGACATGGCTACAGGGATTGCGGTCAGCCATGTACCAGTGGCATATCAATGGGAGGGATGATGATTCTTTGTTGCGGGGAAAGCCGCTCGCAGACGCGGAAGAATGGATGCAAAAGCGTGCGAGCGAGCTGGTATCGGAAAGGGCATTTATAGAAGCAAGTTTGGGATTGCGGCACAGAGAACGCAAACAACGCGATCGCTTGCGTAGGGGCATTGTGTTGGGCTTAGCTGGTAGTTTGGTTGTTGCTTTAATGTTTGCTGGTGCAGCTGGGGTAGCTTGGTGGCGAACAAATATTAGTGAAACAAACGCCAAAATCAAAGCCACGAGTGCTAGTGCTAGAGCCATTTTTGCCTCTAACCTACAATTAGAGGGATTGACTTCTAGTTTAGAAGCTGCTAAGCAACTGCGACTTTTGGAAAAATCTGACAATGCAGAACCCGATACCAAGATAGAGGTGGTAACAGCATTACAACAAATTTTATACGGTACCAAAGAACTCAACCACTTAACCAAACACAGTGCTGCTGTTTGGGGTGTAAGTTTCAGCCCGGATGGTCAAATACTGGCTTCTGCAAGTGCTGACAAAACCATCAATCTTTGGCAGCGTGATGGTAGCTCGATCGCAACTCTCGACGAACACGGCGAAGATGTTTATAGCGTGAGTTTCAGCCCGGATGGTCAAACAATTGCCTCTGCTAGTGATGATAAAACTGTCAAACTTTGGCAAGTCAGTGATGGCAGTTTAATCACAACTTTGAGCGGACATACCAAGGGTGTGAGAAGTGTAAGTTTTAGTCCCGACGGTCAAACAATTGCCTCTGCAAGCTTTGACAAAACTATTAAACTTTGGAAAAAATCAAGTGAAGGGAAGTTTCAATCTCGCCCTTACAAAACCTTAATAGGGCATCAAGATGAAGTTTTAAGCGTTAGCTTTAGTCCCGATGGACAAACAATTGCTTCTGCTAGTAAAGACAAAACTATCAAAATTTGGAAAGCAATAGATGGTAGTTTAGTTACCAGTTTAAGCGGGCATAATGCCGAAGTTCGTTCTGTTGCATTTAGCCCAGATGGAAGGACTCTTGCTTCTGTGGGAGATGATAAAACTTTAAAACTTTGGAATTCGGATGGGACTCTATCAAACACTATCTTTACAGGATGTATAGAGAAAGTTACGAGTGTGCGCTTCAGCCGGGACGGTCAAATCATTGCTTCTACCTGTTGGGATGGAAGTGTTAAACTCTGGAGACGAGATGGTAGCTCGATCGCGACTTTAAATGGTCACACTGCGGGAGTGACCGATATCAGTTTCCATCCCTATGGGGCGATCGCAACTGCTAGTGCTGATGGCGTAGTTCAACTTTGGAGCACCCGTAGTAACTTTATTAACACCCTCTCCGGTCACAATCAAGCAGTGCGGGCTATTGCCTTCAGCCCGGACGGACAAACCATAGCCTCTGGAAGTAATGACAAAACTATCAAAGTTTGGAAAACGAGCGATCGCACCTTAGTACACACTTTGACAGGACATCAGGATGCAGTTCGGGGCGTCACCTTCAGCCCTGATGGAGAAATTATCGCTTCTACGAGTGCTGACAAAACCATCAAACTTTGGAGAGCGAAAGATGGTAGCTTAATTGACACTCTTACCGGACATCAAGATGAGGTTCGGGGAGTTGTCTTCAGCCGAGACGGACAAATCATCGCTTCTGGAAGTAGCGATGGAACCGTGAAGCTATGGCGGCGAAACCGTCAGGGTAAGTTTGAAACCCAATCTTACAAAACCATCACCGGACATACCAAAGCAGTGCGAGCAGTTGCTTTTAGCCCTGATGGTCAGATAATTGCTTCTGCAAGTTGGGATGGAACCGTAAAACTTTGGCGGCGAAATGGCAGTTTAATCGCTACTCTTGAAGGTCATAACGCTAAAGTATACACCGTAACTTTTAGCCCAGATGGAGAAACAATTGCAACCGCCAGTGATGATAACACTATCAAACTTTGGAGAGCCAGCGATGGCAGTTTGGTAACAACTCTCAGAGGACATAGTGCGGCAGTTTATAGTGTTAGTTTCAGTCCTGACGGGCAAACACTTGCCTCTGTCGGTGTAGACAAGACAGTAAAAATATGGAGACGAGATGGTATTTTAATTACTGCTTTAACCGGGCATACAGCTTCGGTAACTGGAGTAAGCTTTAGCCCAGATGGGCAAACAATTGCATCTGCTAGTGATGATAAAACTGTAATTTTATGGAATTTAAATCTTGATGATTTATTAAAACGCGGTTGTAACTGGACGCGTTCTTACTTAAAGAATCCCAACAATGGTATGGTTCAAGATGACTACAGGCGGCGCATTTGTGATGATGTTTATTAGAAGCTTCAACATTTACAATTGCACTTTTGACATACTCCGCGCCCTAAAAGTGCGCGGAGTATGTCAAATCAAAATCATCGGTAAATAGTGAAAGACTTATCGTTTGGAGTATTCCAGTTTTTTAGAGATAAATAGAAAACAATTCAAATGTGATTCATGTAAAAAACCTTATGACTCAATTATCGGAACCAAATCGCACGCGCATCCTACCGCCGTCTCCCGTCGATCCGGAGGAAGTCCGGCGTGAGCGTGAGGTGCAACAAGCCTTAGAAGAGCGGTGTCGTCCCCTGTTCGAGCGTCTTCGCTCCACGCTAAGAGAAACCCATCCGAACTGGTTTATTGCTATCGACCCTGACACTGAGGACTATCTCCTCGACCCGACGCTACGTGGTCTTACTCAAAAAATCAGCCAGGTTCACACCGGAAATAGCATCAGGATGATTTTCCGGATCAACGATACCGGAACCTGTGGTAGGTTATGGGTTTAGGGACATTCGGTGCTGACGGCGAACTGTTCTTCGAGCTTCAGCTTGTCCCTGCCAACGGTGCGTCGTTTGTTATTCCAGCCCTGTTTGATACTGGTTTCACCGATGGATGGCTTGTCATCAATACCCAGGACCTGCAAGCACTGGAATGGTCAGAAGTGCTAGGACAGGTAAAGATGCGAACGGCACGTGGGGAAGGGAGGTTCTACATCTACAAAGGCAAGGTCATCATCGATGGCATTGAGGTGACTATCCCTGTCCATGTCGGGCGCGATGTCCCCGAAACTGCAATGGGGTCAGCGTGGCTCGACATCATGAAACTAGTGGTCAACAAACCAGAGGGAATTTTTACTCTGGAGTTCATTGAGTCCCCGTAAAAACAGACTTCTATCGACTTCCCTACACTTTAAACTTTTAGAATAAGCTTTTTAACAAATAAAAGGTGATTTAAAAGCCTTAGAAATATTGGAGAAGAACATAGACGGACGAAGACAGGGGCTTACATGGGCAGAGCGAGGAGTAACGGACTTCTTGGTGTAGATATAACGTGAGTCGGTTAAAGATTCCAGCAAATGATAATGTATCGGAGAGGGCAGGCGAGGAAGCCCACCCCACAAGACAAGGTTATTCAGCCATTAGCTATTAGCCATCAGCCATTAGCCATTAGCCATCAGCCATTAGCCATTAGCCCTTCGCTCATTCAGCCACTGTAGAACTAAAAGGTCTTGTTTCCCAAACTACAACATTGTGTGTTTGAACTGCTGTTGTCAGCGAGATGGGTTGGTGCAGGGCAATCAACTGTGCTAACGTCTTCTTTAACTGTGTTCGCGGTACGATATCGTCTACAAAACCGTGCTTGAGTAAGTCTTCTGCTGTTTGAAACTCTTCTGGAAGTTTTTCCCGTAAAGTTTGCTCAATCACTCGCCGACCGGCAAAACCAATTGTTGCTTTTGGCTCTGCCAATATAATATCTCCTAACATGGCAAAACTCGCTGTGACACCACCCGTAGTGGGATTGGTTAACACGGGAATATACAATAGCTTTTCATCCCGATGGCGTTGTAAGGCGGCGGATATTTTCGCCATTTGCATGAGGGAAAGCATTCCTTCCTGCATCCTAGCCCCACCAGAGGTACAAATAATGACTACGGGATAACGTCGCTGTGTCGCTTGCTCGATCAAACGAGTCAGTTTTTCTCCCACAACTGATCCCATGCTTCCACCCATAAATCGGAAGTCCATCACACCTAAAGCGATGGGTAAACCGTCTATTTGACCCAATCCTGTTTTAACAGCGTCTACTAAACCGAGTTTTTCTTGAGTCTCTCGCAAGCGATCGCCGTATGCTTTGCGATCGCGAAATTGCAAAGGATCGGTAGGGCGCAAGCGATCGTCTATCGAGCCCCAAGTGTTTGCATCTATTAACTGACGAATCCGCTCGTCACAATCCACTCTATTGTGATATCCGCACTCCACACAAACCATTTGGTTCGCCCTGAGATCTTTCGTATAACTTAATACGCCACAGCTGGGACATTTGTGCCACAAACCATCAGCAATCTCACGTTCTTGACGTTCTGGGGTAGTAGACCCTGACTTCCGTCGATTTGCAAACCAATCCAATAGAGACTTTAAACCGCGTGATTCTTCGTTGTTTGCCATTTGTATGTTATGAGAGAGTAAATATGTCGAAAATAGGTCAAGCAGCTTGTATTATCCCTTGTCTTTTGTCCCTTGGCTTTTGTTAAAAAATATGACAAATAACCGCTGACAAATGACAAATGACTATTTTTTCAAATTCGTCTTGTAAGCAAATCAGACCTTTCGCATGCATCTTTGGTTGCCAGCTTAACGAAAATACGTAATCCAATTCAAGTCTTTTGCTCGTCTTCTTGGGAACTTAACAGCAACAAGGCAGCCCACGTATCTTGTCAACTTACCTGTAAAGCTGCTGGAGTACCAGCCCCCAAATAAGACTTCACCCCCAAATCAAGAATTTTTGTTGGTATGTTACGAGCTGCTTGCAGCACTTGCACAAGTTCTGCTTGCCAATGGAAACTTGTTGTTAACAGCGTAATCCAAGTCACAATATAATCTTATCAGAAGCTCAAAGCTTGATGGGGTGACGAGATTTACAGTTGAGAGAAGAGGATAAGGGGACAAGGAAGACAAGGGGGACAAGGAAGAACAATAAATTACTTCCTATTTCCTTTCAACCACTCACTAAGAACAACCGCAAGTAACTAGACAAAATTATTTCACCACCAAATAGTGTAATGAATGCTCCTAAGGCAAGATAGGGTCCAAAAGGCATCCTCTGTCCCCATCGGCGTTGGGAAAGCACGATTCCGCCTCCACCTACCAACACTCCCACTACACACGCCAGAAAGCTAGCTACAAGTAAATACTTCCAACCCAACCACGCACCCATCATGGCTGCTAATTTGGCGTCCCCTCCACCCATAGCAGTCTTTCCAAAGGCAATTGAACCAACAAGGGCGATCGCATCAAACAGCCATAAGCCCAGAACAGCTCCAATAACTGCGAGCGTCAAGTGATTTGCCAATTCCTGCCAACTTGCTCTAGGGAGGTAACCGAGCGTCATTTGAAAAGCAATTCCCAACACCAAACCCGATTTTGTCAGTGGATTGGGTAAAGTCATAGTGTCCAAATCAATCAGTGATAGCGCTAACAGCCAACTGCAAAATCCCCAATAACCAATGGTAAGCGGTGAAAATTTAAATACCCAAAAAACTAATAAAAAAATAATACCCGTTACACCTTCTACTAGAGGGTAACGGAGAGAAATTTTATTTTTGCAGTAACGACAGCGTCCTTTTAACCACAGCCATCCCAGTACTGGAACATTATCGTAGGGCTTGAGCTGGTTGAGGCAGTGGGGACAGCGAGAGGGAGGCCAAAGTACAGACAGCTTGGCAGGTAGCCTGTAAACTACAACGTTGATAAAGCTGCCAACAGAAGCACCCAGAGCGAATACGATGAAACTCGCCTGGACAATAATTAAGATGTCCATTGTGTCATTTGTCCTTTGTCATATGTCCTCTGTTCAAAAGTTATACTCTTGACTTGCGGTTAATGACCAATGACTGATGACCAATTTAATACATATATGATTCTATTTGCGTCAAAGGAATAAAACACTCATCTGGCAGAAGAACTGGTTGGTGTGTAAAAATCACTTTCCCTCGGTGATTGTACCGATTAATTGCTACTCCTGAAGGTTGTCCGCTCATTTCGGGATGTACCTCACAGTAAACGTGATAGATTTGTCCGGCGGCTCTGATGACGGTTGGATCGATCAAAGCAGGCTGGTTTTTTTGATTGCTGTAGTTAGCTTGTCCTTGTTTTAAAGCGTACACCACTCACTGAATCTTGTTGTAGGTTTGTCTTATAGTTTATCCGAAAGTTTTGGCAAAGGTATGTATGCCAAAATTTTCTTGTTGTTGATAAGCGAGATTACTCCTCTTCAAGAACTTGAATCAGAGCATCACCCATAGCGCGGCAGCCTAATAAATTCATACCCGGAGACATTATATCTCCCGTGCGAGCACCTCTCTGTAAAACTTGTAACACTCCCTTTTCAACATAATCTGCTGCTGCTGACTGGTTTAAACCATAACGGAGCATCATTGCGGCGCTCAAAACCTGCGCTAAAGGATTTGCTTTATCTTGTCCTGCAATATCTGGGGCGGAACCGTGAACGGGTTCAAATACTCCTGGACTAGAAGCACCTAAACTCGCAGAGGGTAACATCCCAATACTGCCAGTTAGCATAGCAGCTGCATCCGAAAGAATATCGCCAAATAGATTTCCCGTAACAATAGTATCGAACTGTTTGGGGGCTCGTAACAACTGCATGGCTGCATTATCTACATACATATGAGTTAGCTCTACATCCGGATATTCTTGAGCCAGTTGGGTTATGTGACTTCTCCAAAGTTGAGAAACTTCCAAAACATTTGCCTTATCAACAGAACAAAGTTTACGATTGCGTTTTCTTGCTGCTTCAAAAGCGACACGTCCGATGCGATCGATTTCGGATTCGGTGTAAGCCATTGTATTTACACCCCGCTTTTCACCCGTTTCGGTGGTAAAAATTCCTTTTGGTTGACCAAAGTAGATTCCACCAGTCAGTTCTCGCACTACCAAAATATCAACCCCTTCAACCACCTCCTTTTTTAAGGACGAAGCATCAATCAACTGAGGTAGTATTGTTGCAGGGCGCAAATTCGCAAATAAACCCAATCCCGATCGCAGCCCCAACAAACCCGCTTCCGGACGTAAATGAGATGGCAGAGAATCCCATTTGTAGCCGCCAATCGCTGCTAATAAGACAGCATCGCTGTTACGGCAAATCTCCAGAGAATCTTTGGGTAGGGGTTCGCCCGTGACATCAATAGCAGCACCACCAATTAGTGCTTCTTGAAATTCAAACTGGATATCGAATTTTTGACCCACCACTTTCAGTACGTCTACCGCCACTGCAATAATTTCGGGTCCAATGCCATCGCCGGGAAGTAAGGTAATGCGGTATTTTTGTGCCATAGTTCGTATTTACTAGATAGATGTTTAACTGTGCAGAAAATCATGCAGATTAAATATAATACTTAGTGAGTGTACCGATGACATTTTCAATTTATTTAGATGTATGGTGCTTCAATCGTCCCTTTGATGACCAGGCGCAAGAAAGAGTTCGCTTGGAATCTGAAGCAGTAGCGGCAATTTTAACCCGATGTCAAAGAGGTGAATGGCAGTTACTTGGAAGTGAAGCTATAGATATCAAGTTGAAAGGCGTTTCTGATGATGAGAGAAAAAAGCAGATCCAGTTATGGGTGGCTTCCGCGAACGACTCTTTCAGCATTTTCGTACAATTACAGCAGGTATAAAAGAACTAAAGTTATATAGCGATCGCGAAGAAGCTTTTTTTCAGGAAGAACTCACATATACTGCTAAATCTGCCCGCAATTATCGAGTCACAAGCTTAAAAATTTTTCCGAGACATCTTTTACCACCAACTTTTACCAGATACGAAGCATCAAGGGAAGGCAGTATTTGTCATTAGTCACGACGATCGTTATTTTCACCTTGCCGACCGTTTAATTAAACTTGACTACGGCAAATTGACATAAGGGCAGCACCGAGTGTGGGACAATATGACAAAAGTAAAGATGCCGACACTTCAGAGCGATCGCAAACTTTAAGCAATATTATTTAGGAGAGATTGGCTACAAGTAAGCGTGGGAAATCTATGAGGTTTTGGTTTGAATATTGGTTTTCTCCTTACGCCATTTTTCCACGGTTTTTTTAACTTCTTTTATTTCCTCAAAATCTACTTGTACAACAGCAGTTTCAAATTCTACACCCAAAGCCGTACTGACTTCAAGAATATCGACAAAGCTAGCGCACTGATAATCTGTCTTTTCGTACTGCTTGACCTGCTGTTCATCAATGCCTAGTATGTCAGCGAGTTCTTGTTGAGTCATTTTTGCTGCTATCCGAGCTTTGATTAACGCATCTGGTAATTTGTTTAAAGAATCAACTTTAATTTGTAACTTGTGATTAATATTGCAATTCAGAATTCTTTCATATTCAACAATTTCTTCTTGCAATTTCTCTAGATGAGATTGTAATGCACCTCTGTTAATTTCCCATTTCTGAAAGTCATCGTTTTTACTTTGTCGATCTCTCTCCATTGCTGCTATTGATTTTTTAAATTCTCCTACCAGATATCTAGTATTTTGATACTCATCATTATTTTTAATCATATTTCCCACCTTAGTAAATCTATAGCAATAATACCTTTACGATTTTTTTGACGGTCGCGCTGAAAGAATTCAAAAGAATTTAAACCATAATTACCAACAGGTTGGTTTGCAGGAAAAATTTCACCTTTATATTTAGCTTTCTGTTCATCACGATCGTAATGATTAAGCAACTTAGGAGCGTACATTCTTAGATAATTAGTGTCTACTGTATCGTTATCATAACAAGCATCAAAATCCTTTGGTTTTTGTTTACTGGTAACGAAACTACCATCTATATAAATAGTTCTACAACCAGCTGCTTTCAACTGTGTCATTGCTAGTTCTAGACCAGTTATCATGCGTTGCCTCGTCAAGTTAGTCCCAAATCTTTCCTTAAATTCTTCCCATTCTACCCAGTGTACTCCTGGTGGTAAATTACCGTTCCCATCAAACTCTGGAATCACTTTCTCACACCTTAGCACAATTGAACTATTTAGTTAGGATTGCTCCAAACAAGTAATTTTTATTACTTTTTTTAAGTTAGAAAATTAAGTAAAAACAATATACGAATTTTGAATGCCATGCTATTAGTCCTTTACAAAATGTAATATTGGTTACTATGTATAAAAATTTGATAAATTTTTCTAGTACAAAAAAATACTTTCTTTAAAGCTGGTTGCATTTTCCGAAACCATTCTGGCAAGTTCTGAAATTAAAGGCTAAGCTTGCTGTACTGAAGTATTCGGTTGACTACCTCAAGCAAACTTGCCAAGCGCATGAATACGGTTATTTTCCGTGTGATAGCGTCTTTCGTTTCACAATAACAGTCAGTATGATGGCTGAAAGCCAATCAGTATAATTGCAAACTCCAGCCTATTAGTTATGACACAAGAACTGGCTATTCATACCCGTGGACTGACTAAGCAATTTGACAGACACGTTGCTGTCAATAATATCGATTTGGAAATACTGTCAGGTGAAGTTTATGGATTAATTGGTCCTAATGGTGCGGGGAAAACAACTCTCATCCGGATGTTAGCAGCTGCTGAAGAGCCAACAACGGGTGAGATTTATATAAATGGCGATCGCTTACTGCGGGACAAAAGCAACCCCACTCTCAAACGACGCTTGGGTTACTTACCGGATGACTATCCTCTTTACGAAGAACTGACTGTCTGGGACTACCTAGATTATTTTGCTCGGCTGTACCGTTTGCGCGATCCGCGCCGCACTCAACGCCTGCATGAAGTTTTAGAACTGATTCAATTAGGTAACAAGCGCAACAGTCTGATTTCTACCCTGTCACGAGGGATGAAACAACGCTTGTGTCTTGCCAGAACTATTATCCACGAACCTATTGTCTTGCTATTAGATGAACCAGTTTCCGGGCTCGATCCAATTGCCAGGATGCAGTT
This sequence comes from Tolypothrix campylonemoides VB511288_2, assembly GCF_045999855.1. NCBI lineage: Bacteria > Bacillati > Cyanobacteriota > Cyanophyceae > Nostocales > Tolypothrichaceae > Tolypothrix > Tolypothrix campylonemoides. Next base: position 156,976 of record NZ_JBFPMW010000008.1, on the reverse strand, counting down.
TCGTGAAATCATTAAAGTTTTGCAAGAAGCGGGAATGACAATACTCATTTCCTCCCACGTTCTTAGCGATTTAGCAGAACTGTGTACATCTGTGGGAATCATGGAACTTGGTTTTCTGGTAGAAAGTGCTTCTCTCCAACAACTTTACCAGCGCCTTGCTCGCCAACAAATTGCCATCTCTACTTTAGGAAAAATACCGGAACTTTTAGGCGAATTAAAAAATAATCCCCTCGTGCAAGAATGGGAAGTTTTACCTGCTAAGAATTGCGTGCTTGTCAATTTTTCAGGAAAACAAGAAGATTGTGCGGATTTGCTGCGCTCGCTGATAACAGCCAATATCCCCCTCACTGATTTTCACACCACACAAGAAGATTTAGAAACAATTTTCCTTAAATTAGGTCACAAGCAAGCATCTTAAATAGGGACAAGGGAGATGTATGAACGCAATCCAGTATTATTTCCATCTATTAGCACTAGGTAAAGTTTTCTCAATCTAAAAGCCACAATCCAAAATATGAATGATTTGATAAGTAAGCTGGGCGATTGGAATCCACAGTTTTTTAGGGAAATCAAAGGACGCTTAAAAGGTTTTCATGTTGCGATCGCAATTGGGATATCGCTTCTCGGTCAAATAGTTCTGTTTCTCTATCAATTGCGGGAGCTTCCTAATGAATTGTATTCACAAGAAGGAAAATACTGTTTTCTCCGTCCGGAAGTCATAGAAAAACGGCGACCTCTGAATCGGCAATTAGATATTCTTTACCAAGAAATCAATAAATATAGCAGTAATAACCCTTCTGGAAAAAGCAAAATTGCTGAATTGCAATCGCAAATCGATCGATTGCAGCAGAAAATTACCGATATATCAAGCCAGTATTGTCCCATCGACCAATTAAATATGCAAATGTGGTGGCGCGACCACTGGCAATACATTTTCTCTACACTCACAATCGTTTTTATCTTCACCTTGTTAGTCGCGGGTAGTTATTTGCTGATCGACAACTTAGCGAAAGAAGAACGGCGAGGAACTCTCAATTTTATTCGTCTGAGCCCGCAGCCAGCAACAAGTGTTTTGATTGGCAAAATGTTAGGTGTACCAATCCTGGTGTATCTCTTTATCATAGCCGCATTACCCTTTCATCTGTTTGCAGGGCGGAGTGCCAACATCGCCACCAGTCATATTTTCAGTTTCTGGATAGTCACCATCGCTTGCTGTATTTTCTTCTACAGTGCTGCACTACTCTTTGGCTTATATTGCCGTTGGTTTAGTTTTCAACCTTGGTTGGGTAGTGGTGCGGTTTTACTGTTTCTGATAATTACAATGCAGTCCATATGGGGTAATCCATACGTCAGTTATTCAGCCATCTGGTTTCAACTGTTCAGCCCTATTGATATAACAGCATACCTTTTTCCCAATTTGTTTCTCCAGCGTTACAAATGGGAACTGCTGGAAAACCTACAGTTTTTCTATCTACCAGTAGGAAACAGTCTTCTCGGCTTAGTAAGCGTGCATTTATTAAATTACGGGTTTTGGATTTACTTTTTATGGCAAGGAATAATACGCTGCTTCCGTAACTCAAACACAAGTCTCTTAAGTAAGAGTCACAGTTATTTTCTGGTCGCTTGCACTCAAGTTCTTCTTTGGGGATTTACCTTACAGTATGGGAAAAATTATTCGGAATCTTGTATGCCCGGTATACCCGGTAATTCTTGCGAGATGTCTTACGATGTGAATGATCAAATTTCTGACAATTTTCCATGGATTCTAGTCTTTAACGTAGTTCTATTTTTTGGGTTACTTGCAACCCTCACTCCTCACCGCCAAACCGTACAAGATTGGGCGAGATACCGACACCAAAATATTTCTGGCGATCGCAGCGTTAAAAATAACTTCTGGCTAAACGATCTGATTTGGGGTGAAAAAAGCCCGATACCAGTTTCAGCATTCATTTATCTTGCGATCGCAACAACTCCAGTCACCATTTGGATTTTACTCCTACCTATTTTTAATAACAAAAATCGCTCGAGCAGTATATGGATGAATCAGATCGATCGATTCAATGCACTTTTAGGGGTAGTTATGTTGATTACTATCATGATGATTTGTGCGGCGATCGTACAAAGAGCGTTCTTGATGAAAACAAAATACCGCTTTCTCTGGGCATTTGTTATCTTGGTTGCCTTGTTTTTCTTACTGCCAATTGCTCTGGAAATCTTGTATCTCAAACCTTCTACCTATCCCACATTGTGGTTATTTTCTACTTGGCCTTGGGTTAGTTTAGAATACAGTTCAACACCTACAGTTTTTATAGCTTGGTTGGCAGAGTTAGCAGTTTTAGGGTTGTTAGTTTGGCAGTTAGTCAAGCACGTGAAGATTTTAGGAGAATCTACTACCAAAGTCTTGCTAGTAAAAGATTAGATGAATTTGAAAAAAGAATGTGACGATTTTGATGGTTGCTATATCCCCGACTTGTTTAAGCAGTTGGAAATCGAGACTAACCTGAAGATTCTTAAATAAGAGTCAAGCCTAAGAAAGACTTTTTCAATCTAAAATCCACAATCCATAATCCAAAATATGAATGATTTGATAAGTAAGCTGGGCGATTGGAATCCACAGTTTTTTAGGGAGATCAAAGGACGCTTAAAAGGTTTTAATATTGCGATCGCAGTTGGGATATCGCTTCTCGGTCAAATAGTTCTGTTTCTCTATCAATTGCGGGAACTTCCCAATGACTTGTATTCACAAGAAGGACAATACTGTTTTCTCCGTCCGGAAGTCCTAGAAAAACGACGGATTCTCGGTCAGCAAATAGAAAACCTTTACCGACAAATAAGTAAATATAGCAGTAATAACCCTTCTGGAAAAAGCAAAATTGCTGAATTGCAATTGCAAATCGATCGATTGCAGCAGCAAGTTACCGAGCTATCAAGCCAGTATTGCCCCATCGACCAATTAAATATGCAAATGTGGTGGCGCGACCACTGGCAATACATTTTCTCTACACTCACAATCGTTTTTATCTTCACCTTGTTAGTCGCAGGCACTTATTTGCTGATCGATAACTTAGCGAAAGAAGAACGGCGAGGAACTCTCAATTTTATTCGTCTGAGCCCTCAACCTGCAACAAGTGTTTTGATTGGCAAAATGTTAGGTGTACCAATACTGGTGTATCTCTTTATCATAGCCGCATTACCCTTTCATCTGTTTGCAGGGCGGGGTGCCAATATCGCCACCAGTCATATTTTCAGTTTCTGGATAGTCACCACCGCTTGCTGTATTTTCTTCTACAATGCTGCATTACTCTTTGGCTTATATTGCCGTTGGTTTAGTGGCTTTCAACCTTGGTTGGGTAGTGGTGCGGTTTTACTATTTCTGATAATTACGATGCAGTCAATATGGGCTAGCCCATACGTCAGGTCTTCAACTATCTGGTTTCAATTGTTCAGTCCACTTGATATCACGGCATACCTTTTTCCCAATTTGTTTCTCCATCGGTACCAATGGAAACTGCTGGAAAACTTACAGTTTTTCTATCTGCCAGTAGGAAACAGTCTTTTGGGATTAGTGAGCGTGCATTTATTAAATTACGGGGTGTGGATTTACTTTTTGTGGCAAGGAATAATCCGCTGCTTCCGTAACTCAAATACCAGTCTCTTAAGTAAGAGGCACAGTTATTTTCTGGTCGCTTGGATTCAAGTTCTTCTTTGGGGATTTACCTTACAGTATGGGAAAAACTATTCCCAGTATTGTCCGGGTCGTGATTGCGTTAGCTTTCACGATGTGAATTATCAAATTACTCAAAATTTTGGATGGATTCTAATCTTTAACGTAGTTCTATTTTTTGGGTTACTTGCAACCCTCTCACCTCACCGCCAAACCGTACAGGATTGGGCAAGATACCGACACCAAAATATTTCTAGCGATCGCAGTGTTAAAAATAACTTCTGGCTAGCCGATCTTATTTGGGGTGAAAAAAGCCCGATACTAGTCTCAGCATTCATTTATCTTGCGATCGCAACGGCTCCAGTGGTCGTTTGGATTTTACTAGTACCCATTTTACACATTGACCAAACCGCAAGTCTAAATTTGTGGATTAATCAGGTTAATAGATTAAACGCAATTTTAGGGGTAGCTATGTTTATTACTATCATGATGGTTTGTGCGACGAGCGTACAAAGAGCGTTATTGATGAAAACGAAAAAACGTTTTTTCTGGGCAGTTGGTATCGTGTTTGTCCTATTATTCGTACCTCAATTCGCTCTCTCAATCCTGCGTCTCCAACCTTCTACCTACCCTACATTTTGGTTACTGTCTACTTGGCCTTGGCCTGGTTTGAAATACAGTTCAACACCTATAGTTTTTATAGTTTGGTTGGGAGAGTTAGCAGTTTTGGGATTGTTAATTTGGCAGTTAGTCAAGCAGGTAAAGGTTTTAGGAGAATCTGCTACCAAAGCATTGCTAGTAAAAGAGTGAAGGGATTTGAAAGAAATGTGACCAGAGGGCTGCTAGAGCGCCGACTTCCTAAAATCTCAACTCCACGCATCAAAATAAGATTGGGCTTTTTATGATCCAAAATTTTATTGAACAATTGGGGGATTGGAACCCCCAACTTTTACGAGAAATTCGAGGACGGTTGAAAACACAAAATGTTGTACTTGCAGTTTCAACCTCTCTACTCAGCCAGCTTGTTCTGTATGGATTTTTTGCAGTCAAGCTACCACCTAATCGCGTCACAGTCTCTTCAAACTATTCCTTATACTGTACGGGAAGCCCAAATGATATTAATGATTACAGGTGTCTGCACGATGGGTTGAGGCATTATTATCTGATTAATTGGCAGCTTTTCTGGCAGGATATCTTCACGTGGCTGAGTATTATTATCATTGCTGCCCTTTTGGTTGCAGGAACCTATTTGCTGACAAGCGATTTAGCGACAGAACAACGGCGAGGAACTCTCAACTTCATTCGCCTCAGCCCTCAATCCCCAAAAAACATATTTTGGGGCAAACTGTTGGGTGTTCCTATTTTGCTGTACATCGCAGTAGCCCTAACAGTTCCTTTACACTTATGGTCGGGATTGGGAGCAAAAATCCCCTTTTTGTCAATTCTAACTTTTTACGCTCTTGTATTAGCTGCCTGTATGTTTTATTACAGTGGAGCATTACTCTTTGGTTTAGTTGGGTCTTGGTTAAGCGGCTTTCAAGCTTGGTTGGCAAGTGGCGTAGTTCTTGGCTTTCTCATCCTGAGTAGACTGTGGTTTGCCAATGCTACAACTGATTCTCCTATAGCTTATATAAAAGGTCTCAACCCATTTTATCTAATTCCTCATCTGGATAAAAGCTCTTTTTTTACAAGCATTAATTTATGGGAAAATTTTTCTTGGTTTAAACTGCCATTAGGGGCTAGTTTTTTCACTGTCGTTATCTTTATTACATTCAATTACGGTACGCTAGCTTATTTTATTTGGCAAGCTTTATGGCGCTGTTTCCGCGATCCAAAATCTACTATGTTAAGTAAGCAGCAAAGTTATTGGCTAACAGCATATTTTGCCGTTTGCACTTTAGGATGTGTCAATTGGAAAGACTTTGTTGCCAGTCCCTATTATCATTGGTCAGTATTGCGTGATAGTATTGCGTTTATTTTGTTCTTAGATTTGTGGCTATTTTTATTTCTGATAGCTGCACTCATACCTCACCGCCAATTATTACAAGATTGGGTACGCTACAAAAAAAGTTTTATTGATAACAATTCTTGGAAACGTTCTTTAGTTCGCGATTTGATTTGGGGTGAAAAAAGTCCGGCATTGGTTGCGATCGCATTAAATGCAATAATCCTGATAACTCCTTTACTTCTGTTACTTGTCCTAAATTTTGAAAGAGGTATTAACAGAAATAACCCTCTTTTTGCTCTTGCTTTAGCTGGTAGTCTAGCTATGGTATATGCAGCTTTAGCACAATTTATGTTGTTCTTAAAAAATCGCTATCGAATTTTTTGGACAATAGCTACACTAACGGCTTTAATTGTATTACCAATAATCATTGCGCTTCTGTTGACAGCGAATACATCAGACAACTATTTTCCATGGTTTTTCTCAGTAGCTGCACCGCTTATTACCTTGTTTGCTGATAGCTACCCGATCTCTCCAATACAATTTTTATTCGCTATTTTCTGTCAGTTAGTTACTGTGTGGTTGTTAGTTTTTAAGTTAAAGCAGCAGTTAGACAAAACTGAGGAGTTAACATAAGATTATAACTATAGAGTACAAAGGAAGAGAAAAAGAAGAATTTAAAGATTGCTCAACTCAGCAGTTTTTAATGCGACAGACTACTAGTTAAGCCTACAAAAGCCTTTCTTAATCCATGTATCTAAAATGAATGCACTGTCTCAATACACCAGTCTTCAATTGATAACTCTGCCGTTTCTATCGCCTTTAAGCAGAATGCATGAATGTGTTTTGCTGACAAATTAACTTCAACAAAAGTTCCATTTTGGAGTTGTCGAGTACTACGAAAGTCTTTTTCATCCCATCCTACAAAACGAGGAAACTGCTGCAAAATTTCTTGAAATCGCTCAGGTTCGAGATCGGCAATCGTGTTTAATGTAACTTCTAAAACATCTCGCCAGCTTTTCACGGAATGTTCTTGTCCAAATATACGAAGTCGATTCGGAATGCTACCCGTTAAGCTACTAGGTTGAGAAGGTTGTACTTGCTCGTTACCAAAGTAGCTCCAAATCTGCAAAACAAGATCTGCAAGATATGCTGCTCGTGCTTCAATATCCTCTCTGCGCCAAGTCTCTTTATTGTGAAAATACTTATTCAATTCCAGATGACTATTTTGAAAATGAGTTTGCTTCATCCGAAACTCAGCATTAGAAAGTTCAGAATTATACGCTGTAAGCGTTAGATTGCCTAAAGAATGAACGAGTAATTCATGGGTTACTTCCCAATCTTCTCCCAAATGTTCTTTCCACCAGTTATTTAAAGTTTGTGGCATAACGTGTTCTATAGAAAGTCCATCAAAAGATACTTGCTCCTTATGCTTAAAGAATTCTTCAATAGATTCAAGAATAAGCTTTGCTTTCTCAGAACGATTACTACCGTATAGCTTGACATCCATTAATCGTTCTTTAAACTCTGGATTTTTTGGATAATCGCGGTTCTGAAGAGCTAACTTTAATCGCTCCACAAAAGTATCAGTAGCTAGATTTGTATCTTTACTAACTTGTGAGTAAAGCAAGGCAAAAATTCTATTTAATCCCCTTGTTTGAACATTACATACGAAACGACGAAGGATAAAATTCTCAATAATTTGCAGAACTGCAACCAAGTCTTTCTCTGTTATTTTAGATTGCATCCAATCATTGTAGCAGTTTAATAAAAATGGGTAGACAGTATTGATATCTAAACGATTGAGACGATGGAGATATTTCCGAATCTTTTCATGTTTTTCTCTCTCTGGGTTCAAAAGTTTTGCATAGTATTCAGAAAATTTATATAAATCTTTTAGATACGACAAAGGTTCAACTTTGTTAATTCTTTCTTTGATTTCAAAATAAACTTCACTCTGCTTGACTTCAACACCACTTTTTGTCAGGTAATGACGAATAAACTCGGTCAGGCTCTCTCCCAAAAGAATTTGCATGGGCTGCCAATATTCAGTATAAACAGATTCTTGATTATCCGCATGAATTTTCATAAAGAAATAGTTACGGATCAAGTCTGCTTGTGTCAGAGGTCTTCCCTTGGCGTTTAAGCTCTCAAAAACTAAGTAGGGATCGTCATCAGTACCAAGTACTACGCTTACAAGAGATAGATTATTGCAAACAACCTTTTTAATTTTTTGAATTTCCAATTGACTCTGCCGAATTTTCTTCTCAAAAAAAAGATAGCTTTCTGAAATACCACTATCATTTGTTTGAGGTGGAGATTTAATGATGTGATGAAATGGAGCACGGTCTAACTGTGTAGGTTGTAACTTGTAGTAATCCAAGCCTTTTTTGTAAGGGTTAACTAAAATAGTATTATCAATTTCGGCTGCTAGCTCCTCGTCAGATTCTTTTGCTCGATCTCGTAAAGCACATAAAAGAATAAAAACTGTTGTTAAACGCTGTTGTCCGTCAATTAAAAGATACTTAGTTACTCCTTCAGGTACAGATGTCGTTGGCATAGTGACAATAGAACCCATAAAGTGAGGACGGGGATTATCCGTTGCACAAAGTTCAACTATGTCATTCCACAACAGCTGCCACTCCGGTTTTTTCCAACTGTAAGCTCGCTGAAACAAAGGGACAACGTATTGTTTCGTCCCTTCAATAATTTGTTGCAATTTAGTTTCGGAGGCTTGCATTTATTACCATTCTCTATAGTTCTCAATTATACTGTCAGTATCCTCCTTCTCATTACAACCGTATAAGTACTTAAATTAAGTAAATTTTACAATTAGCGCTAAAAGGATGTCCAAAAAGTCAAATTATTTGCTTTTGCCAGGGAATAAAATTTGCTGCTGTCCATGCAAAACCCGCACGACAAGTGCTCAAAATCACTAGCTTTTTGATTTAGAATAGAAACAGTGTTAATTACTCATCTAACTCCAGCATTAGTAATTTGATGTGCGAGCTTTTAATCTTGCCCAACTAGGTAGGAAAAATGTTACTAGAAAGTAATAAAAAAGCGGCACTCGTAGTTTAGCTAACGCTTACCAAGCATAAGAAAACCGTAACGAGCAGATCGAGTCACCAGTACTTGCTTCTGGTTACGTCCAAGGGTAACCAAAGCTACTCCCTTCGGTACTATAAGGTTACCGATCTTCTTTTCCTCTTACTCCCTTGCTCTTTGCGTCTTTGCGGTTTATTTAAATAGGTAATCTTTGGGCGGAGAGAGAGTAGTCAATCAGCCACTTGCATAAGTATCCAGAATACTATGATATCTATCCCAGAACCTTCTTCACCAATTCTGGGATTTGAGAAGGACGTTCGGCGACTGGAACCCTTGTGTGAGAAAAAGCCGATACTTTGCTTTTTGCCGTACCAAAATCGGGATCGCGTCCTATCACAGCTGCTAAAGTCCCGGTTTGACGCCACTGTTTGACAGGTGGTGCTTGTGTTCCTGCAATGTAAGCAATAACTGGTTTGTCTATGGCTTCAGCAATATAATGGGCTGCAGCTTCTTCACGACCTCCACCCGGTTGTCCAACTAAGACGATCGCCTTGGTTGCTTCATCTTCATCCAATATTTCCAGCCATTGCAAAAAAGACGAACCGACGATCGCATCACTACCGATGCTGACGCTGAGCGACTGTCCCAACCCAGCATGAGTTAATTCCCTTGCAACTTCATAAGTCAAAGTCGTGCTGCGACTGAGAATTCCCACAGAGCCTGGGATATAAAATTCGCTTGGTTGAGTCCCCAAGAGAATTTTGCCCGGTACGATAATACCAGGGCTATTGGGTCCTACCACGATAGTTTCTGTTGCCTCAGCTTTCCGCAGAAGTTGTACCATATCGAGTGGTGGTACCCCAGGAGATATAATAATCAGCTGACCGATCCCAGATGCGATCGCTTCTAACGCTGCATCTAAAACTTGGTATGGATGCACGCAAATAATCGTTGTATCGATAACTCCATATTGTTCCACAACCTCTTCAACCAAGTCATAAACTGGCAAACCGTATATTTCCTGTCCGCCACAACCAGGATTGACACCTGCTACAACATTTGTGCCATATGCTTTCATTTGTGTCACGTGAGTGACTGTAATATACTCACAAAATCCTTGGATTAATACTTTGCTATCTGGTGTTAAGTTCATAAAAAGTATCAAGTATGAAGGATAAAATATGTCTTCTACCAATACAATCGCAAGTCAAATAGAAGTATAAAGGAAAATTTTTTGCTCCTTTATACTTCATACTTTTTCAAAATCTTCTATGTGTAGTTGTTGCCTTAGCAAAACGGACTGCTTCTGCTACTGCTTCATCCAGACTTTCTACCACCACAGGTGCGTCACCCGGAGTTTTTAAATTTGCTAGATATTCTCTAGCTGTCTTAAACTCAGAACCAGCAAGACGTACAACCAAGCGGGGAAAATGACTGTCCCGACGATTTTTACTACCGTTAGCCCTAACCAATTGTGGCTTAAATGTGCTGGAGCTACTTTCTACAAAGTTTCCGATGATTTCTACAACTTCTTCACTCAGAGGAATGCTACCCAAGAAGTTAATGAGTATCACGTGAATACTTTTATCAGCACCCAAACTGTGTAATGCTTTTTCCAAGCGATCGGTAAAAGTTGTCGGTGAGGTTTCGGTCACCGAAGCATGGCGCAGGTTGAGACAAACACCTGGTTTCCCACCAGCATTTACAACTAAATCTAAAGTTGCCATTACCGAACCCGCACCATTACCTAGAATTGCTATCTTACCGTGCATTTCTACAACATCCCAATCGCCCAAGTTCCTTGCTATCTCTCTCTTGGTACGGCGGTTGGCAATTTTAGTTGCAATTTCGGCAATATCTGGATGACGCCCAATGGCTCGTTCGTTGACACTTACAGTACCGTTAAGAGCCATAATTTGACCGGAAGAACTCACTCCCAAGGGACTAATTTCAATCAAATCTAGGTCTTTGTCTGCAAACAATTGGTACATTTTCTCTACAACAGTGCTAACTGACTGCATTAACGAGCCTTGCAACCCCATTTTTAGTGCCAATCGTCGTGCATAAAATGGAGAAAATTCCCCATCAACAACGACGTGTTGCATCTTTTCTCCTGCTGATTCCCAATCCCAATCAACTTCAGCTTCCGTACAACCTAATAAGATGGGTCTGCAAACAGCAGTATCCACAACAACGGCTAAATACAACTCCTGTTCGGCATCATACTTTGCTTCTGCTAGCAACACTTCTGGTAACTCACCAAAAATTGGCAGATTAAAGATGTGTTGGGCGGCGGCGATCGCATCAATTGTTGTTTCTACAAATCTGACCCCACCGGCTTTTGCTCGTCCCCCCACATGCACTTGGGATTTCAACACGACAGGATAGCTAATTTTTAACCGTTTTAGGTCTGTAGGATGATCGATTCGTTGAGATGGCAATACAGGAATGCCGATTTCCGAAAACCATTCTTTAACCTGATACTCTAACAAATCCATTGACTTACACCTTTTTTGCCACATTATTGGGGTTGCTGCGGGGAAGTCTAAAACATACGGCGCTCCACCCCGATTAAAAAGTTCTCTTTAGCTATAAATACTTATTGACACTATCAATTTTATTGAGTTCAGTAAACGTTCTTTAGGATACACTACAGATTTGTTACATACCTGTAGGTAGTGAGTCTGCAAGATTCCCTTGCCCACCTACAGCCCAAGACAGCAGGCATAATGTCACAAAACATTGATAAAATTATCTAACTGAGTATTTCCTCCTATTTTAAAAACGCGATCCCACGAGCCAATCTGTCCTTAAGGTTAAAATGGCAACAGTTGTATTGGTTGACCCCCAATTATGGCACAAACGCTTGGTTTCAATAGAAAACAAGCATATCAGTGTTTTTAATTATATAGATAAATTTTTCGAGAGAAATTAAATCAATTGATAAGGTGGGTCAGTCCGCTCGCATCCCCTTTGAGAAATCGGAGATGTGGCATATCACAGCGTTAGCGTTCTTTCGCGATTCTTTTTTTAACTGTTGTTAGTTTAGACCAAAAGATTGGAATACTACACTTAGGGTGTTTTGCTGAGGTTGAGAGCGATGCTTAAAAACTATTTTTATTTTACGTAAGAATTACTAATTTATGTTAGAAAATTGTCCACTTCTATTTATAACGATGGTTGGTTAAGCTGTGTATCCCTATTCAAAAAACGGAACGCGTGCATCTAGCACTCTCGACAAAAAAAATATAAAAGAACAGGATGGGTCTATGAAAGTAGCAGCCCAACAAGAAGATTTACAATTCTTAGCACAAATTTTGCAGGAACAGTTACGAGCAGAAGTTCCATCAGGTGACTTATTCCAAGTGAAATGTGCTGTCAAAGATGACCAATTAATGGTTTTAGCTCAACATTCTGCGGGTGTGATAGCTGCTACGGAAACAGTATTTGCAGTGTTGGAAGAAGCACTACAATCGCTACCCGGTCGCCAAGAACAGCCGGTCGAACTTTTCCTAAGAGTTGTTGGACAAAAACTGCCTTATGCCAAGCGTTCTCTCCTACTGAGAACACCCGCAACATATGATTCATTTGAAATTGAGGATATTGAAGAACCCGAAGATGTCGAATTTGAGGACCTCAGAACACTGAAACCCCGCAGTTTTCAGGACATGGACATTGAGGAAGACTATCAAGTGCAATCTTTCTCCTCAAGATCTGGCGAACTTTCTGCAAACAGCGGAGATGAGGGTAGTTTTTCTTCGTCTTTTCTCCACGCCTCACTTCCAGACGCCTCTCATGAGGATGAACCGTTTGACCCAATGGCAGATGCTCCAGATTTGTCTGCTTACTCGTCATCAAAGCCAGTACGGAAAATTAAAACAGTTGTAGTAGGCGCAGCCATAGCTGTCATTGCTGTATTGGTTGGTGCTACTTACTTACTGACTCGTCCTTGCTCTATATTGGAGTGTAAAGAAATACAAACAGCAAGACAGTTACAAGAGTCATTGGATCAACTCAAGCTTAATGCTCGGTCGGAAAAAGAATTACCAAAACTGCAACAGCAACTAGAAGAAACAAGTGTATCTTTAAAAGCAATTCCTTTTTGGTCCCCCTATCATCAAGAAGCAGAAAAACTTTCAACAAGTTTTTCTGGAGAATCGGAAAAAGTTAACCAGGTGATTAAAGCATTTGAGATGGGGTCAATAGCTGTGCAAAAAAGTAAAATCCCAGTAACTAGCCTACAGGATTTGCAAGCCAGACAACAGTTGTGGCGGCAGGCGATCGCACCACTAGAAATGATTAATTCCAATAGCGAACTCTATAAACTGGTATTTCCAAAATTACTCATTTATCGCTCTCATTTAAAAGTTGTAAAGCAGCAATTGCTTGCAGAAGAAAAATGGATTGAAAAGCTAAAGGCAGCAAAGGCTGTAGCTGTGGAAGCTGCTAAACGAGATGCGACTGCCAAAACGTTACAAGAATTACAAAAAGTTCAGGCAACTTGGCAAGTAGCGGTGAATGCTTTAGCGGTGATTCCACGTAGTAGTTCTGTATATAAAGAAGCGCAAAAGCTTTTAGGGGAATATAAACCCTACTTAGCGACAGCAAGGATTCATGCGACCAGAGAATTATTAGCCGCTAAAACTTACAATCAATCTGTCACTTCAGCCAACCTTGCGAAACGATACGAACAACAAAATCAATGGCAAGCAGCTGTTACTTATTGGAATCAAGCTGTAAACTCCGCCAAACAAGTGACTGATGAGAGTATGTATTACACTCAAGCTCAAGCTTTAGTACAACCTTACTCAGCAGCCCTTAAGCAAGCGCAAGATAAGTTACAAACTATTAGTTTGATGCAAAGAACTCGTACTGACTTAAATCGAACCTGTTACAGTACAATTCGCATCTGCGATTATAAGGTGGATAAACAAGGAATTACCGTTCAGTTGACGCCAGAATACCAGCAAATCCTACAAAGTACCGTCACAAATACAAGCGATCGAACTACTACTGATGCTGCTGCAAGCAATCAAAGCTCGACTAACACTGCTACAAACGCATCCGAGTATTTAGAAAAGTTGCAGCAAACTTTAGATATTATCAGTGACAACGTTAGCTTACCCCTAATTATTTACGATGCTCAAGGTAAGGCGATTTACGTTCACAATCCGGGAGAATGAAGAAAAAGGGGGAGATGCGATCCCCCAGTTCTATCTAACAAGCTGAGCCGCAGAGTTAAAAAATTGTCGGCTCAGTCCTCGCGTCAACAATAGTGTTGTCAGCAGATTGGTAAAAGCGATGGTAAACGTAATGAGAATTTGGTAGGAGGCGGCTTCACGAGCATTTACACCACTTAATAACTGTCCGGACATGATTGTTGGTAGCGTCACCAAACCAATCGCCAGCATCTGGTTGAGTGTGGGAATAAATGCAGCACGGACAGCTTCCTGGCGGTATTGTGCAACTGCTCGCCAGGGAGTCGCACCCAAGCTTAAATGAGTTTCAATTTCCAATTGATTGGCATCAATAGCGCTGACGAAACGTTCTCCTGCGATCGCAGCTGCATTCATAGCATTGCCTAAAACTATACCGGCTAATGGAATAAAATACTGTGGCTCGTACCATTTATCCGGTTGAAGTATCAATAGAGTGGTATAAATCAGAGTCAGACTTGTACTGATAAAAATTGACCCCCACACAAGCGGCAACATTTGAGGTATTTTTTTATCAATGCGATTTCGTGCCACAAGTGCCGAAATCGTCAGGATTACTGCTAAAATCCCCAAAACAGCCCAAGGAGTGTCAAGAGAAAAAATGAACTCCATAACATACCCTAAGACTGCAAGTTGTAGGATGGTTCTTCCAGTAGCGAGGGCTAAACTCAGCTCTAGTCCAATTTTTTCCCATGCAGACAAACCTATAGCTACTCCCATGAATGCAACAGCCAAAGCCAAATCAACAAAATCTAGCTTTATTAAATCCTGCATGAGTTTTATACTCCCTTGGGTAGTGGTTAGTAGTTAGTTGTTAGTTGTTTTACTAACTCTAACTACTAACTACTCTAAAACACCCAAATGGTTCAGGAACTTTAATTCCCCGTGTTGGTTCTTAGTAGAGAAAACTAAGTAAAAACGCTTGCTTTACGTATTTGAGACAACAGTTTAGCCGCAGCTTTTTGACTCAGAATTCAATAAGCAAAAATCCCTTGATGATATTTCTCATTAAAAAAACTCATGATTCAAAGCATTAATTCCGTTCCTGCCTTTGATATTAAGCAACAATACACTAATATTGAAGCAGAGGTAAGTACAGCCGTTTTACAAGTTTTAGCTTCCGGTCGCTACATCGGTGGTTCTGTTGTAGAAGGTTTTGAGCAAAAGTTTGCTGCGTATACTGGTGTAAGTGAATGTGTAGCCTGTAATTCTGGAACAGATGCATTATATTTGGCTCTGAGAGCTTTTAATATTGGCTCGGGTGACGAAGTTATTACTACACCTTTTACTTTTATTGCCACTGCAGAAGTTGTGAGTGCTGTAGGTGCAAAACCCGTATTTGTTGATATTGATGCAACCACATTTAATTTAAATGTGGAACAAGTTGTGGCAGCAATTACACCAAAAACCAAAGCGATTATTCCAGTTCATCTCTTTGGTCAACCTGTTGATATGACGAGCTTAATGGATGTTGCACAAACTCACAATTTAGTCATAATAGAAGACTGCGCTCAGTCTACCGGTGCAAGTTGGGCGGGGCAGAAAGTAGGAAGCATTGGGCATATAGGCTGCTTTAGTTTTTACCCAACCAAAAATTTAGGAGCTTGTGGTGATGGAGGGGCGATAACAACCAACGATCCGCAAATTGCAGCCAAGCTACGAATTATAAAAGAGCACGGTCAAAAAAACCGCTATCACTACGAGGAAATTGGTGTTAACAGTCGATTAGATGCCATCCAAGCTGCTATTTTACAGATTAAGCTAGGCTATTTAGATATTTGGAATAACCAACGGCGACAAGTTGCTTCTCGTTATCACCAGTCTTTGAGTCATCTGACCAATATTATCATGCCCCAAGAATTAGCAGGGGGTATGGGAGTGTGGAATCAATATACCATTCGCGTCTTAGATAACAACAGAGACTGGCTTCGCGATCGATTGCAAGAACGAGGTGTTAATACAATGGTGTATTATCCCCATCCATTACACCTACAGCCCGTCTATGAAAGTTTGGGATATCAAATAGGACAATTGCCAGTTGCAGAACAAGCCTGTAAGGAGGTTTTATCCTTACCCATGTTCCCCGAATTGTCAGAAGAACAGCAAAATCAAGTGATATTTGCTTTGAGGGAGGTTAGTGGTTAGGGGTAGGGGTTAGTGGTTAGTGGTTAGTAGAATAACTAACCGCTAACCACTATCTATTAACTCTTAACGACAGTCGCTGTTCCTAACGCTTCTACCAAACCGCGTACAGCCGCAATCATTGCGACTTCGCTATTGAGTTGGTTGATGGCAGAACCGACGCCAACACCAGCAGCACCAGCTGCAATTGCTAGGGGTGCTGTTACGTTGGAAATACCGGAAGCGCAGAGTACGGGAACTGAAACGGCACGAGAAATTTCATAAGCTGCTGCTAATGTGGGGGCTGCTTTTTCAATCAGTCCCAGCACTCCAGGGTGAGTAGGATTGCTACTGGTTCCACCTTCTGTTTGAATAATATCAGCACCAGCTTTAATTAATTCCTCTGCCAGTTGTACTTGTTGGTCTAGTGTCAAGATGTGAGGAACGGTGACAGAGAGGGTAATTTCAGGAAGCAAAGCACGAGTTTGGTAAGTCAGTGCTAAAACTTCCTCGGCTTCAAATCTCAGCCCTTGAGCGTAGAAAGAATCAAAGTTACCAATTTCAATTAAGTCAGCACCAGCTTCTACAGCTTGTACGAATTTTTCTGGCTCTACGGCTGATACACAAATTGGCAAATTTGTCAAAGATTTTGCTGTTTTGACCAATTCTGGACTCGCTGCAATATCAATAAAAGTAGCACCGCCGTGATGGGCTGCTTTAACAATCTCAGCTACACGCTGGGAATCGAAGTTATTCAAGCCGGCGATAACTTTGAGGACATTGCGGTCAGTAAATGCACGTTGCAATAAAGGATGCATCGTCATAGTTTGGTTTTTAGGCTTTGAAAATTAGTGACTATTGTACCGTTACTTAGAGAGCCAGGATAGAAAAGAAGCAAAAATTACTCCAGCATTTAAAAAATATTTTTCCAACCTTCTACAGTTCTTTTGCCAATTTCACTATCTACTGCTTCTCCACTTTCAGCTACAAGCCTAATATCGACATTTTCAGCCGGGGAGTTTTTGAGGGCTGTTGCTAACTCAGAGCTAACGTCAAAAGTACTGTTGTTTCCCTCAAGGCGAAATACCTTCTCTCCAAGTTTGATATAAAGGTTAGTTATCTTAATGGTATTTTTAGCTCCCAAACATCCCGTTCCTGATATCTTAGTGTAAGGGTATAAACCGTATCCAGAAAAGCAATCGCGTTCGCGATAAGATAAAAGAATGCGAACAGAATTTTTTCTCCAGAGGCTAATGACTTCAAACTTAGAGTTAACATTTAGAAAAGTTTTATAGAAGGAGTGGCGGTCAAATATACCAACGTAATTCCCTTCAAAGGGGTCTTTAATTAGAACGGTTTTTGACCAAGGTACGTTCATATCTATACCCAAAGCTGCTGATTTTACAATTGGTAGTTCTGTAGATGCTTTTGCAAGTCGGTTATCTTCTTTAGCCGCAACTAACTTGGGAGAAATGAAGATGGTGGTTGCTAAAGTTACAAAGACTAGACTGAACCCCGCGATCGCAAGTCCAGCTAAGTTTAAAATATCGAGATTTTTACGCTTGCCGTGCATGGTTTTACTGAGAATAAAATTAACTATACTTTTAAGTGAAACGAAAAATTACTTAAAAAATTTTGTCCTCACATATGGGCATTACGGTAATTTACGGAAGGTCTATCCCGATTATAATCATCGATCGCTTATGTGAGATCTACATCCCAAATGTTGCTTCTAGAAGCTTCTTCGTCTTTTGTGGTAAAGATTATTATATGACCCCTAGTAGTAGAAAAATTTTCAGCATGAAGTCAAAGAATCTTAACAAATTAGTTTCTTTTCACGTTTCTAGTTACTTGATGCTGGGTATCTTAACTGTTACAAATTCATCACAAATGGTTGTTGCCAAAGTCAGTCATTTCACCATTGATAAACAACATACACGGGAACAAAGACTGGCGCAATTCTCAGATACCACACAGCAAGAGCGATCGCAACTTGTTCAAGTGGCAAATACTTTATTTAACCAAGGTGATTTAAAGGGTGCAGAAGAAAATTTACGTAAGTTAGTTAAAAAGTATCCCGATTATTCCTTTGGATATTATCAGTTAGGTAATGTCCTATTTCGTCAGGGAAAAAAAGAAGATGCTATTAAAGAATATGAAAAAGCTATTCAAAAAAATTCTAAATATGCTCTTGCCCATAATGCCCTTGGATCTGTTTTTGCAAGCCAACAACGTTGGGATGAAGCTATAACAGCATATCAGAAAGCACTGGCTATTAATCCCGATTACGGTGATGCCCTGACTAATATAGCCCAAGCACTTTGGGAACAAGGAAAACGCAATGAAGCGATCGCATCTTTAGAAAAAGCTTTAAATATTTTTAAGTCTCAAGACAGACCCGAAAAAATCAGGCAAATAGAACAGATTTTAAAGGAACTCAAAGCAGGAGACGATCCAAGTGTTTCTTAGAAATTTACCCGAAAAAAGCTATGCCGTACAAACAACTTGAATTAACCCCCCCTTGGAGTGTGTTTTCAAAACGTTAAATCCCGCTAAGTCCCCGATAAATTAAGAAATTTTTGACATCAGTCATCAGTAATTTCTCGTACCCATAGCATTAATTTTTTCATTTAACTCCCGAATGCGCCGTGATAGTACGCCAATAATATTCACTGCAATTTCAGGAGTTTCTTCTATAGCATCGTACAGTTGTTCTTGAGTGAGTTCCAAACAATCACAAGGTTCTAAAGTTGTCGCAGAAGCAGAACGGGTTTGAGCATCAAACACTGCCATTTCACCAAAAGATTCTCCTTTAGGAAAAATAGCTAATTGTTGGTTTCCTATATGAACTTTCACAACCCCTGAAACAACTATATACAGCGATCGCCCTTGTTCCCCTTGCCGAAAAATGGTGTAATTGCTGGGAAAAGACAATTCATCCATGACTGATGCTAAACGAACAAGAAAATCATCTCGTAATTCTTTGAAAATTGGTACTCTTCGGACAAATAATAAACGATCGACGCTGGTTAACATATTGGTTTGTTGTTAGTTGTGAGTTGTTAGTGTAATTTCAGTATTATATCTGCCAGCTTTTCAGAAAGTTTAAAAACTTGTAAATCCTCAAAATTTGATTTCTCCATGTTTCATTTCTGACAGAACTAACCACTAACAATTAACTCCATATTTTGCAATAAGACGCTTGATTTGAGTGGCAACGAGGGGGTGTGGATCGTTTTTTAATTGGGGTATAAGTTCTAGAAGAACGCGGCGGGAAACTACGTATAAGTATGCGATCGCTGCTTCTCTAACATAACCTGTGGGATGGCGCAAACTCTCTAAAACTTGTTCGCTGGTTAATCGTATGCGAGCAACTTGTGCATAATGGAAACAGCACGCCAAACACCAATCGGAAAGCGACTCTTTATCTATTATTAAACTTCGGATTCGCTCGCCTAATTCCATTTTTTGATATGGGACTATGCCCTTTTCTACAATTTTTTGCAGTTTTTCCTTGGGCGATCGCTTATCTAAAATAGTTAACAATACAGATTTATTAGGTAACTTGATAGTATGGTCTAAAATCTCCAAGCCTCTTGCAGAATTTTTGGCAGATTCGGATCTGAGATTAAAGGCTACTGCTTTAATTTTTTCGGAAGAATAAAGAAACTCTAATAGCAGTAACAATCGGTCTTTCACATCAATTTCTAATTCTAAAAGTGACCTTTGGAGTAAATCGCATACAATATTCAATTTGTCACTGTATTGAGTTTTTTCCAGCTTGTCACGTGTATCAAGCTCGATATAAGCAGCGTAAATATAACCTAAAAATTTTAACTCTTTATCAATTAATCTTTTGATCTTACTTTCAAGCGTCTTATCTAATAAATTGACAATTCCCTCTTGTTGATATCTTTTCAGTAAGGTGCGAAGGATATGATATCTGGTTGTACCTTTAGAAGTTTCCAAATGTTGCCATAAAGCATCCATGGCTTCCAAGGTAGAGATTTGACCGATAGTCCGCCAAGCGTACATCCGTACAACTTCTGGTTTGTAAATGTTAGTAGCTAAGCCAACCAATAAAGATAGGGTTTCATTCTCTAGATGCACGAGAGATTGCATGGCTGTATTTCTAGTTGATTTGTAATGAAGCCCATTGACTAATGCCGAGTAATATTCTTCTAAATGGGTTCTTGCAATCATTTCCAAGGCAGCACACCGCACGCGCAAAGATTCATCCTGTAATAAATTGGGAATATAAATTCGCAATTCTTGTAAATAAACGGCTTCTGATAGTGCTTTGACTGCATTGACTCGCACGCGTTCATCTTTATGAGTTAGCATCCGCCGCAAAATATGTATTGCTTCCACTCTTTGCATTGGTTTCCCATAACGCAACAAAAGTACAGCAGCAGTTGCTTGAATTACAGAGTGTTGTTGGTGTTTTAGATACTCTTCTAGTTCGGTAAGATTTGGATTTGATTCCGCAAGCCATAGGTAGCGCAACGCAAGAGCAAAAACTTGAGCCGCAACTCTTTCGTTGGATGCATCTAATAAAGCTCGAATTTCTGGTAAGTATGCAGGATTTGCACCTCCCGCAAGCATGACTTCTAAACTGTGAATTTGTAATGAAGGTGGTAATTTTACAAGCAGGGGGGCTAGAATTTCCCCTGCTCCTTTAGAGTCAATTTGAGATAAAAGTTCAATACAGGAGTGTTTATCTGCTTCTGTACCTTGTTCGCCTAAAGCTTTGATGACGGCTTGCTTGAATGCACGTAAATCTACATCCGTTCCACTGAGATTTCCCCGTCCTGCACTTAAGACTAGTAAGTTTACGTAGCGCGATCGCATGACTAAAATAACGCCCACACAAACTAAAGCAACTGCTATTGTTTCTCCCAGCAAAATGAAGTTGTGTTGGGACAGTATAAATAATTTGGCAAACCAGAAGGAGACTAAAATAAAAACTCCCCCTATTCCTGTTGCAAAGGCTTCTGCTATACCACTTGAGAGCGCCTGTACGTAGCTGCGTATTTTGTCTGGAATAGGTTGGAATAATAAGGGTCCGCTACTTGTTACTAAGGTGTAGCGCAGAAGTTCATCTGAGAATTTAAGAACGACCAAACCCCATAAAAATTTTTGTGACTGGCTTCCTGGAAGAAAACACAGGAGTGCGATCGCCACTGGCATGAGAATGCCTACACTTAATGGTAAAGTAGCCGCACTAAAAAAGACTCCAAAACGTTCGAGAACCCTGCTGGAAACAAATAACTGCATCATCAGTTCGCAGATACCCGTAACACCACCTAAAACACCAAGGAAACTAGCGATGTCTTTACCTGCAAAGTTTGACTCCAACTGAGTAAGATACTGAAAATCTACTAACAGACCAATAAGGTGTAGCAGGGCAAAAAAACCAAATAACAGGAAAGCATATTGCTTGAGAGGACCGGAAAGGTGGCGTCCTTGAGAGTGGCGGATTTCTGGAACTTCTCGTAATGGGGTATCAGGGAAAACTTGTTGGTAGTTTCTACTTAAATGCCAGAGAATCAGCGCCCCTAATGTGATAAACACACCAGCGAAGGGCATAATCACGTTTTCCAGCCCGACGAAGATTAATAAAAAAGGTAAGCTAAAGCCACTAATGACATCAGCAACTAAAATACCGCTGCTAACGAGTGGGTAAGCACGTTTAATTTCTCTAATATTAAATAACTGATTGGCTGCTATGGAGGTGTTGAGTTCGTTAACGACGTAAAAAGCGTCTACCCAGAGTCTGAGGAGAAATATGCCGATCGCTCCTAAGTAGGGAAATTGCATTCCCCAGTTGAAGATTATAAGTGGCAAAAACATACAAGGTGCGATCGCCACTATAATCTGACGCAGGGGAAAAATTTGTTGCAACCAAGAGTATAAATATACCAACAAAGTTCCATTGACTGCACTGGCTATATAAATCCAAGGTAGGTACTGCGCTCCATATTTATCAAGAAATAAAGCTACCGTACTATCTTCAGACCATCGCAATCCTACTGAAGTAGTTGTATAAAAGGCGAACATAAGCCAAGTGCGATCGCTCTCCTCCGGTCGAAGATTCACCCATTGTAGGAGTCGTGGTAGAACACCTTTATTTGGAGTCCATAGGTGATTTTTTAGTTCCATGCATTTTACTTGTTGGAATAGTTAGTCACCATAGCAAAAGCCCTGAGCAACTGAGTATAGTTTGCCCACTCAGAGCTCAGGACTATCAGCATATGCATGATTTATTATTCTTCTCCCTAAAAAAAGGAGGGCGGACATCGCCCACCCATACACAATGGTTGACAATAACCGCCCCATGCCTTTTATTTTCAAGGCAGTTCTGATGAAAAAAATTTCACTGCCAAGTATGCAAAAGGTATCTTTATCGGCTCGAGAGAGGTAACACGATGGATTTTACCCGTCGCATTTAAAAATTATTTCTTGGGAGAAATCAGCATCATCATGTTTCGCCCTTCTTTCTTGGGTGCTTGCTGCACTTCACCCACTGATTCCAAGTCTGTTGCCATTCGCTTGAGCAGTTCTTCTGCCATATCACTGTGCTGAATTTCTCTACCTCGGAACATCACAGTCGCTTTGACTTTATCACCATCTTTGAGAAAACGCTCTGCTTGTTTGACTCGCACGTTGTAGTCGTGTTCTTCTATCTTGTAACGCATCTTAACTTCTTTGACGTCAGCCGTGTGCTGCTTCTTTCGAGCTTCTCGCGCCTTCTTCTCTTGCTCAAACTTGTATTTCCCGTAGTCCATAATCCGACAAACAGGTGGGTCTGCTTTGTCGCTTAACAGCACGAGGTCAAGCTCTTTTTCCTCTGCCATTTGCAGTGCTTCCTGGGGTGTTAAAATACCCAGCTGAGCACCATCAGTGTCAATCACCCGAATCTTCGGAAAGCGAATACGTTCGTTAATTTGGGGCAGATCGCGATTTCTTTTCTTTTCAATCACAGACATGGATTTTGTGGGAGCTGTTGTTAAGAATTTGGTAAGGTTGTTAGTAGTACGCGTCAGAGAGAAAATACTAAAATAACTGAGAACTCACAAAGAAAGCTATAGCTCTAGAGTAACTATATCCATAGCAGGTTTTCTCTGTCATTCTTTTATCTGTCCTCATTCTACCCACTCTAAGACGATTTCTGTCTTATCGTTAATTTAAATTACACCACAGTAGTATTATTTAACGATTGTCAAGCCTTTTGTCAAGTCATTGACATTTTCTCTACCCGTATATTGACGGAAATACAAATTTCACATTATACAAGTAGTTGATTTTTGCTATTTATTAAAAAAAACTTGTTTTTTTGAAAAAAGGGGTGTAAGCACGGGTAGCAGGGCAAATTGAATTTTTTCTCTAATCTAGAATATATACAGAAACTACCTTTTGTCAGCACCGTTTGGCGATCGCTTGGCAGAGATTATGGAAGATGAACTGGAGAGGCGTGTGAATGTAGTACACTGGCAGGAACGAGTCGGACATCAAAGAGACTGGGTTTGGCGGGGTTGGCAAACGCGTTATACCTATATCCGTCAAAGACAGAGCGATCGCAAAACAACCCCGGTCATTCTACTACATGGGTTCGGTGCTTCTATCGGTCACTGGCGACATAATATAGAAGTACTGGGCGAACACCATACAATATATGCTCTCGATATGTTGGGATGGGGTGCTTCTGAAAAAGCCCCAGTTAAATACAGCGTACAGCTTTGGGTAGACCAAGTTTACGATTTTTGGAAAACCTTCATCAACCAACCAGCCATCTTAATAGGTAATTCTCTTGGTTCGCTAGTTTCCTTCTCCGCATCAGCCACCTATCCCGATATGGTGCGTGGCTTGGTCATGATGAACTTACCCGATCCATCATTGGAAAGAGAAGCTTTACCTCCTGTCTTAAGACCCGTTGTCGCAGGTATCAAAAGTTTTGTTGCTTCCCCACTGTTGCTTCAACCCTTATTTAATGTCATCCGCCGACCTGGTGTAGTGCGTCGTTGGGCAAGTCTCGCCTATGCTAACCCAGAGGCTATTACCGATGAACTGATAGAGATTTTAACGGGTCCACCTCAGGATAGAGGTTCTGCTCGTGCTTTTACTGCCTTATTTAGAGCGACGATAGATGCTAATTTTGGTCCAAGCGTCAAAACCGTTTTGCCAACATTACAAATTCCAATGTTGCTGATTTGGGGACAAAAAGATAGACTTGTTCCCCCTGCACTTGCCCGTCAATTTGCTCGGTATAATGAGAGGTTAGAGGTGCTAGATGTTGAGAATGTGGGGCATTGTCCTCACGATGAACAGCCAGAATTAATCAACCAGGTCATTTTAGATTGGTTGAATAAGAATTTTGGTGAAAGCAACTGTTTGATTTAAAGTTCTTGTTCCTCCGATTCTCTGTGCCTCTACGGTTAAATAAATGACTTTTAATCTTGAACCGTACCAGGCGCAGAGAACACATTAGAATTTAACCGAGCGCTGTCACTGTTAACTAGCCAACGCTCACTTGGCTCGTATCGACTGCTGTTGCACCATTAACCGAACGCGCTACGGAAACCATTTTTTGCAGAATGTCTTGGCTGGGAACTTTGCCCTTGAGGACTACAGTGCTACCTGTTTGAGCAACCCAAAGAGTATCGATATCATCAAGTTGATTGTCTTGGTCAAACGCAAGAGCAACTCGCTTAGCCAAACCGCTTTGATCGTACTCTCCGTTTAATCCCACACGCTCGGGGGGAACTGTTTCAGTGGCTGAAGGAGTAGCAGCACGGGTAGCTTGTTGTGCTGGCTGTGGAGTAGGATTTACTTGTGCATTGTGTGGCTTTTCCATTCCAAAAAGTCTTTTTAACCAACCCATATACTTTTTCTCCAAGTTGTTATTGCTAGTTATTTAAAGATAAAAGGTTGATTAGAAAGCATCCTCTACCTGTAAAGTGATTTGCACTTATAGGAGTTTATGCTTGCGGTATGATTTATCGAGAAGTACTATTAATTGCCTAACAGATCGTTAACACCCCCCCAGTGTATTCCTCTGTTCATCCAAAGAAACAACGTCATGAAACCGCGCATAGTTGACACAGCGTCTGCCGTCCTTTGTTTTCCCTAAAATATCGACAAACCTCATATTCCAAATAATATCCTCAGATATATAGGAGTGACGGGAGTGGATTGTTTGAGAAACTGTTTCATCAAGCCCTGTTAAAGTAACTACCACTTCCATCTCATCTTTTACCATGTCCTCAGATGAGACTCCATAAAGAGGGCTATTCTCATCAATGATATGCATGACTGTCCAAGTCAAAGCAAAAAGAGGCGATTGACTGCGAACAAGAGACATATCGTAAAACCGACGCATTACATCACCTTCTTTGGTAATTTCAGTCCGTGCTAGAGTCACCCGAACTTGTGCTTCTAAAATCAAATTGTCCCGTTCGTTAGCAACTCGAAACATCAGAGTTGGAGCATCATTGTACGGTGTAATAACTGCAATATTGCTAAACAGGACTC
Organism: Tolypothrix campylonemoides VB511288_2; assembly: GCF_045999855.1. NCBI lineage: Bacteria > Bacillati > Cyanobacteriota > Cyanophyceae > Nostocales > Tolypothrichaceae > Tolypothrix > Tolypothrix campylonemoides. The sequence continues at coordinate 131,451 of NZ_JBFPMW010000008.1, read as the reverse complement.
GTGCTTTAGGGAGAGAAAATCGAGCAAACATTAACCCACTTCCCATTGCCAATCCTATCAACCCCAGTAGAGATTCAACTGTGACTAAAAAGTTCGCATACGCTGTTTTGGGATACAATGCCCCATAGCCAATAGATGCCATTGTCTGAACGCTAAAGAAGAATGCATCAAAGAAGTTACCCGGACGTGCATTTTCTATACCATCGCCTCCTAGAATATACGCCAAGGCAAATAGGGCATTAGCTGTAATATACCCCAAACCGATCAGTAATAAGGTGTAATACCAAGGAAGTGTTAGTAGCAAATGGTACGGATCGTGCCAGTGTTTGTGAGACATTCCTTTTCGCAAGACGTTGAACCTTCCATGCCGATTTACCATGCGGCTGCTAACTGAGGCTTTTCGACGGGTTGTTTTCATGGGGTTGATTGCGGTAGCAAAAATCAAGAAGCGGCAATTTTATTATCCGATTAACACACTGTTAAATAAAGAAATCCTAAAATTTCCAGTTCCTTCCCTTTTCAAGGGTGGAGGGTGAGGGTTAGATCGTTCTCTCTCCTTGTTCTATTGCACCCAAAGCCTTTAAAGAAGCTTTCTCTGCGTCTGTCAAACCAGTAATATTTGTAATTTCCATGCGTTCGTAAAGCCGATCCGATTTAAGAAGACGCAATCGGCTACACTTTTGTACATCCCAAAGTTGAATGTTTTCATCTTCACTACCACTAGCAAGTAGACGACCGTCAGAACTAAAGGCGACGGAACGGATTGCTGCTGTGTGTCCTCGTGTCAGGGTATCCAGACACAAACCCGTGTTGACTTGCCACAATTTAACGGTTCCGTCACCACTACCGCTTGCAAGGATTTGCCCATCCGGGCTGAAGGCTACTGAATAAACTTGTTTGCTGTGTCCTTCCAACTTATGGAGACATTGACCTGTTTTCATGTCCCACAGCCTAACTGTTTGGTCTTCGCTACCACTTGCTAAAAATTGCCCGTTGGGACCGATCGCGACGGACCAAATTAAATCTCTATGCTTGTCTAAAGTGCCAATACATTGACCTGTATGAAGATCCCAAAGTTTGACCGTGCTGTCAGCACTTCCACTTGCAAGTGTACTACCATCGGGAGCGATCGCTACCGTCCAAACCCAATGAGTATGCCCTTCTAAAACTTTCAGACACTCACCTGTGTGAGAATCCCAAATTCGTACTGTTTTGTCTTCGCTACTGCTGGCTAGAATTCGCCCGTCTGAACTGAAAACAACTGTCCACACCCAGTTAGTATGTCCTTTGAGTATTCGGGTGCATGTAGTGTTGCTAATGTCTGTAATATCCCAAAATTTAATGGTATTGTCGCAACCTGCACTTGCGAGAAGTTGTCCATCAGGGCTAAAAGCAACAGAACGCAAACGTCCTTGATGTCCTTCTATGGGATAACACTCACCTGTACTTAATTTCCATAGCTTTATTGTTGGCTCATCACCGCCACTTGCTAAAATTTCGTTATTGGGACTAAATACGACCGAGTAAACTCCACGGGTATATGCTTGCAAAACATACAAGCAGTTTCCTGTTTCTACATCCCACAGTCTTGCTGTTTGATCGTCACTGCTGCTAATTAAGGTACGTCCATCGGGACTGGATGTAAATGCGATCGCCCAGACTTGACTGTTATGCCCTTCTAAAGTCCGCAAACATTCACCTGAAGGAACGTTCCAGATTTTGATAGTGCGATCTTCTCCGCAACTTGCAAGAGTTTTTCCATTTGGACTAAAGCGTACTGAGTAAACTATTTTCTGGTGACCGATGAACGTTCTCAGGCATTTTTCTTGCTCGACATCCCAAAGTTTAACCTTTCGGTCTTCACCGCTACTAGCCAAAAGTTGACCGTTCGGACTGAAAGCAACAGAGTAAACCTCACCGCTATGCCCTTCTATTGTTTTTAAGCATTCACCAGTGTTGATATCCCAAATTTTAATCTTACCGTCAGCACTAGCACTTGCTAAAAGACTGGAGTCTGTGGGGCTAAAAGTGACTGACCAAACCCAATCTTTGTGACCGTTTAGGGTTTTTATACATTCTCCTGTACGCACATCCCAAAGTTTAATGCTTTCGTCTTCACTACCACTTGCCAAAATCCAACTTTTGGGTTGGAAAGCAACTGTATAAACTTTATTGGTGTGTTCGCTTAGGGTTCTCAGACACATACCCGTATGTACATCCCACACTTTGATAGTGTAGTCTGCGCTACCGCTTATCAAAAGTTGGTTATCTGCGCTAAAAGCAAATGCCCAAACCCAAGCAGTGTGTCCTCTAAAAATACGAATTTGTTTAATATCTACAGTCCGCCACAAACGAACTTCCCCGCTAATTGTACCGATAGCAAAGTACTCCCCATTGGGGCTAAATCTGACTGAAACCAGACTCGACATTGTTTCCGTAAATACCGAACCCGTTAAGTCAGCATTTGTAAAGCTTGTATCCTGTAATTTCACATCCTTAAGATAGGCTTGCCAAATAGTTAAGTCTGAAAAATCACGCCCGCTTAAATCAACTTGAGTGCTGTCAATCTGAATTTGGCGCAATAAATTGATTAAGTTCCCAGCGGCATATCCCTTTTTTAGGTGATGGTATTTCTGTAAACTCGCTAACATTCTACGGAGATGAGACTCTAATTGGTCATCAAAAACGTTTAATAGTTTATTTTTTAAAGGCTCTAAAATCAGTTTTTCCTGAGTTTTGTGGATAAATTCGAGAGAACGCGCTTTCATCAACGGGTAAGCATTCAGAAATTCGTGAGTTCTTGCTTGGCTGATTTCTTCAAAAGCTTGCTCTATGATTCTTTCTGTCACGTATTCCATGACTACAGACTGGTGACGAAACCTACCCGAACCTGCTTCTTTTTCGATTAGCGATCGCCGCAATAAAGACTCGACTGCTTCTAACACTCTAGGTGCGGGTTCTGAAGTAATTAAATTTGCTTTTAATTCTCTAAAGGAAACATATTCCCGATGGATAGCCAGCCAGTACATCAGTTGTTTCTCTAATTCTGACAGGCGATTGAATTGCTGGTCTAAAAGAGACCGAATATCACCATAAACTGCCGTTTCTTGGTGAATTTGGTTTAAAAATTCACCAACATTATTGCTAAATAAGTCATAAACGGTGGTAGCAACTATCTTTAAAGCCAGTGGGTTACCGGAGTATCTCTCTACTAATTCCTTCAACTGGATATCAGAACAAGAAAACCCCTTATCTTTGAGCATAGCCCTTGCTTCTGCTAAATTCAGTCCCAAAAGGTGCAACACCTTCACTGGTAAATTTTTCCCTTCCAATATTGCCACTTGCTTGGGCTTTTCTCTACCAATAAGCAACAGACAACTTTCATGTCCTGCTTCAGCTATTTTCTTAAAGAAATAGCCGTACTTTTCATATCCTTCTTCATACTCGCCCGCCCTTTCATAAGCCCTACCTTCACCACTGCGAAGCACGGTTTCCACTTTATCTAAAACGATCAAGCAACGGTGCTCTCTCAAAACGTTGATTAACCGCAGTATTTTGCTGTTGTCATTGTCCGGCAAGTCGTGTTCTGGATCTTTAGGTAGAAAGCGGAGTAGCTGTGTGAGAATATCACCTATAGGTGGAGCATTGCTGAGCGATCGCCAAATAAGATAATCAAAATTTTCCCGTACTTTTTTAGCAAACTGTGCTGCTAAAACGGTCTTACCTATACCTCCTATTCCCAACACGGCTACCATCCGACAGCGTTGAGAATTATCCCCCACGATCCACTGTTCTAACTTGGCAATTTCCTCTTCGCGACCCCAAAAACCATCTACATCAACAGCCTCGCCCCAATCCTCTTGAGGTATTTTCCCAACCTCTACATTTATATTTGCTTGATTTTGGTATTGAGCTATTAGCTGTTGTCTGAGGTTGTTAAGTTTTTTGTTACCACTCCCCTCGATACCAAATTTACGGTAACTTTCTCCCAATCTTTTTCTCACAGCTGCTTGAGAAATTTCCAACTTAGAAGCTATTTCGGTACCTGAAAGATTACCTAATGCCAACAATAAAGCATCTAACTCTGTTTTAGTAACACCAGATCTGGTTGCTACCTCTACGATAAAAGTTTCTGGAAGTTGAGACATATTGGTAGCGTTTTCCATGCGATCTTGACTCCACACAACATAATAGTATGTGAGATAACTTTTTATAACATGGTTGAATAATTGAGAAAAGAGTATTTTTAACAGTGACTGCAAGCAGGCTCATTATAGCAACGTGAGAAAAAACCGTAGAGAAACTATAAATTAATTTACAGTATGTATACCTTAAGGTAGGTTCAACTGTAGGGACTTGCCAGAAAAAAAAGTTATATAGTATATTACATACAAGTTATATATATGTGAGGTAACAACATTGGGAGTGTTTCCTTAAAACATAGATATTTGCAGCTTTCCACCCACAGACTAAATAACTGTAGTTGCGCTAAGCCGGATGCGGCTTGCGCTGAAGCGATCGGCACTCAACGTTACGGAGGAACTGATATGACCTTCTCACGCTCAAGATTTCCTGAATTCTTCAGTGATTCTCATGGCATTAGAATGCACTTAAAGATCGAAGACAAGCCTCTGGACGCGTTGCCGATTAGACTGCAAGATGAAGGAAATATTGACATTATTCCAAAGCAAGCTTCCTCTATTGAATTACACCCAGTGTTTTCTCACCTTAATTTTTTGCTGCTTGAGACCTTGTCAGTGACACAACACGGCGAGTTTGTTATCCGCAGCAAAAAAGGCAACTACGAGACTATTGTTGAACTGGGCGGGCATGTTAGCCAACGCTATCATCTGAGTAAGGAAGAATTAGAAAAAATCCAACAAACCTACGAAAAAGTTCTTGAAAATTGGGTGGGATGGAGGCTTAGCCGTAAAAATCGCTCTTGAAGATATCCAGCACAGCTACTTAACAGTTAAGAAAACTGACAGCTTGAGCGGAACTGAGAACACAACCAAATATTTGTAGGTTATTGAAACATATGGCTTTCAAGAAACGAGAAGTTTACAAGCCGGTGGAGTGATTCAAGCACTCACCGACTTTTTTGTTTAAGAGGTTATTTGAAAAGTAGTTAGCTGTGATTTTAGGCACTTAGCGATCCCCCCTAGCCCTCCTTAAAAAGGGGGGAAAATACTCTTAAAGTCCCTCAATTTATCAGGGGATTTAGGGGGATCTTGAATGTTTTGCTACTGATGAAAGGATTTTTCAAACATCCTCTAACGGTCCTTCGGACAAGGTAAAAAGCAGGAGCCAGATGTCGGAAGGGAAGACATAAGGTTTAAACAACTTTTACACTGAGGTTATCATCATGAATCAAGATCGACAAAGCCGTTTATTTAACTTGGCTTCTAGGTTCCTCAAATACTTTTTCCTGTTTCTATTTGGGTTTGCAGTTGCCTACGTTTTATCGCTGAGTTTCGGAGCCGCAAATATTGCTATATTTCTACTGAGTTCTGCGATCGCCAGTGTTTGGCGTTTGGGGCTTCTCTTGTTTTGTTTAATAGCAACAACAGTTGTTGTTGAATCTCTCCGCTAGCAACATACCCAGGTGCTAACCATTACTTCAATATCTCTCCTACTGCCACGCTACCACTGGTAACAACCCTTGCCAATACACCAGTTTGTGTATGTTGAAAATTCTTTTTTAACAGAGGAAGTAAGGCAGTATCCCTCTCTCCCGTTTCGGGATTCACCTCTATATTTAAGCATCGATTGATCCGGTCTGTAACAACGATTCGGGCTGTACCCAGTTCCATTTCTTTTCCCACCCAGTCAAATTCTCCCCAAGCAGGAACGCCATCTAAAACAATATTGGGACGGAAGCGACGCACATCTATTGAACGTCCTGCTAACTCACTCAAATGCTCGATCGTCGTTTGACTGACTAGGGAAATATGCACCGCTTCTCTATCTGGATAGCGAGTTTTGCCAAAATCTCCCACAACTTTTATGGATGTGCGATTTGGATGTCTGGCGGTTTGACTTGGGTAAATTCCTGCTAAGTACCCAGTGAAAAAACTACCAATGCGATCGCGTCCAGTTAAGCTATGTGTATCAGCAACTAACAATTCTTCTTCTTTACGCCTGACTGTCAAAATCCCTGTCTCTGGCTCATAAGAACAATCGAGTGCGGCTAGCCCCGACCAATCATTTTGCATGGCAAAGTGTTGCTTCTTCATCCAAGGGACTGCTGTGAGTTCGGGGTATTTGTCCCCATCATCAAACATTAAGGCAAAAGCTCTATCTCCGGGTATACCGTGTTGGGAACGCAACTCAACGCGATCGCACTTTTGGGGAGTTAATCCTTTAAATGGGTGGATAAACAATTGTTTGACGCGAATCATTTGAGGGGTTAGAGAGTAGGGGGTAGGGGGTAGGGGTTAATATGCTCCTGTCTTGTCAAAAACCACTTTAACAGTTTTGAGTAAGATTGTTAAATCTAGCCAAAGAGACCAACTTTCAATGTAAGCGATATCTAACTTTACCGCATCTTCAAAGTTATCAATATTGGAGCGACCGGAAACTTGCCACAATCCTGTAATACCGGGGAGAACTTCTTGTCGGATAAAGTGAGTTGTCTGGAATTTTTCTACGTCCCTCATGGGAAGAGGGCGGGGACCAACAAGACTCATTTGCCCGAGCACAACATTAAACAGTTGTGGCAATTCATCCAAACTGTAACGGCGCAGGAACTTGCCTATTCTTGTGATGCGAGGGTCGTCTTTCATTTTAAAGAGAACCCCATCCTTGATTTCGTTCTTGGCTTCTAAGTCTTTTTGCATATTTTCCGCATTGGTAACCATTGTACGGAACTTCCAAATTTTAAATTTCTTGCAATGCAAACCAATACGCTCTTGCTTGAAAAAGACAGCTCCGGGAGAATCTAGTTTAATCAGCAGGGCGAGTGCTAGATAGACAGGTGAGAGTATAATTAACAAAATAATGGAAGAACAAAGGTCAAAACACCGCTTTATCCAAAAAGCACTACCGGCAACAATTGGAGATGAAATTGTCAGGCAGGGAACTTCACCAATTCCAGTCATCCACAGCATTGTTTTAGGATAACGAACTACACCTGCGGTTGGTAATATTCGCAAGAGAATGCCAGCTGTTTGGAAATGCCAGCAAACATACAGACGATTCTTGATTGCATTCCAAGAAACAAAAGCTTCTACTACACCCTGTTTGCGAAGAGATTCTAGTGTTGCCTCTCTATTAGCTCTATCGAGGCATATAGATTCAGAAACTCCCTGTACCGTGTAGCAATTTTCTTGTTCTAGTAAGCTAATATGCCCCTCTTGCTCTTCTCGATCGGCAATCAAAAAAACGGGATAGCGAATTGCTCCTTTCTTACGAAGAAATTTAGTAATGAGATCAAAAAGAATACGTCCGGTACAGATAAAGACTATAGACCACAACCAAAACAATAGCAAAATTGATCGCGAGACATAATGATTTGGTTCATAAAGAAAAGCAATCACCACGAAGAAAACGTCTGATAGTGAAACGGCTTTCAGCAAACGGAAATAGTTACGACGATGAGTGCCTGCTTGATATAAACCTTGTGCTCCAATTATGCCTATTTCAACTGTTAGAATAAGCAATAGAAAAGATGTTTTTTGTGTCCAAGGAGACTCTAATGGAGTTCCATAAAATACTGCTAATTTCCATGCTAAGGTCAGCGCAATAATATCTAAGCAAATAAGTGTTACGACCCGCAGTAATCGAATCGCTATTCCTCTCTGTATTCTTGTGCCTTTGGCTGACCTTAGGTCTTGCTGAAAATTTACTCCTGATGATAGATTTTTTAAGGACATGATTTGTATTGCCTTTGGAATATAGGGAGAAGTGCATTGAAATTTAAGTAAATCATCTGACATGATTCATTGATAAATCTGCTAAGGGTTTAATCTCGAAATAAAGAAATGACCTATAGCAGTTACAGGAACAGCAACTTACTAATTCCAAACATCCGATAGATGTTTGCTAAGAAGCAAATTTTAAAAAAAGAGCAACAAACATTTTTTGCTCCTCTTTTGAAGATCGAACAGTATTTTATAACTGAATTTAAGTAAGGATATATTTCTAAGAAAATATTAGTGCCGAGCCTCACCAATGGAGTCAAGAAATAGTTGAATTATGTTATGTAGATAAAAATGGATTATTCTCGATCTAGAAGCGATACTAACAAACCTATGATGAGTTGTAAAATTATATTAGTGATACCAATTTTCACCTATACAGTTATAATAAACGAAGCAAAAATATTGCAAATTCCCGAACAAAATATAAGTCATGAGATAGCCTTTGCTTGAGTTCTGGCGTGATATCCGAGCAATTAAGCATAATTAAGAGATATAGAGTTACAAAGATATAACAATTCTAAATCATTCGTGAAAAATTTTAAGTACTGTAGGTAGCGCTATGCCACACACATAAAGCTTTTGTGCGGCCTAGCCTTACCTATATGTATTTCATGAATCAAATAGGATTGCTATAGAATCAATGCGAGATAGCGTCAAAGCTGAATAAAAGCAGGAGAATGTCCCTTTTGCACCAAGAAAGGAACATAAAATCATTTTCTGCTGGAGAGAAAAAATCAACGTTTTGGAGCATTATCAAACGCTCTTGCTATAGCATTCCATGCCAACTTAGGTTCGAGATTTGAGCTAAGTGGCAAGGGACGCACAAGCGCAGCATCTGAACGGGGATACATGGAAAGCCACGTATAACGATCGCTCAATTGCCAAGTTAGTACCGCAATCACTACTCGTTCATCTAACACCACTGATAAATAGTCTTCATACGCAGCAGCAACAATGCGATCGCGAACAGCAGGAGCCGAAGGTAACTCTCGATCTGACACATCTAATTCGGTAATCAGAATTTTGAGACCAAGACTGGCAACGTCCTTAAGAAAATTCCTGAGCTTAGTAGCATTAAATCGAGTTTCGGCACCATTCAAATGAGCTTGAATCCCTAGAGCATGCACGGGCGTTCCAATAGACTTTAAGTGTTCCAGCAATTTTAAGACAGCCAATCTCTGCCCAGAGTCTCGGGGTGTATCGTAATCTAGCCACCGATCGTTGTATACTAGCAACGCCGTTGGATCTGCTTGTGCTGCAACCCGAAAGGAAAGATCGATGTAATTTTTATCCAAAAACGAGAGCCACGGATTGACGCTTAAACCATCAGAGCGATCGCTAAGGGACTTGGCAACTGCTTCATTTACCACATCCCAAGAATGCATCTTACCAGCATAGCGCTTCACAACAGTATTAATATGTTCTATCAAAAATCGCTCAGCATTCTGAGGGCTAACTGTTTCCTTAAACCACTTAGGCAGAGCTTGCTCCCAAACTAAAGTGTGTCCTCGAAAAAGCATACTGTTACGCTGTGCAAACTCAGTTAACCAATCTGCTTTGGTAAAGTCAAATTTATCTGGAGCAGGGCGCAAAGCATCCCACTTAAGATCTAGGTCTGGCACCAAAATGCCACACTGTTGAACAAAGCTAGCTGTAAACTTTGCGTCTGACGCTAGATCGTACTGTGTAGCAGCTGCCCCGTAAATTAATCCCTTAGCTACAGCACGCTTTTTCAAGGGAGCTTGCCCAACTACTGTAAACTCTCTTTTTGGGTGATCGAGTGCTCGTGTCTGCTGTGTCTGCTGAACTCGATACATTTGTTTTCTTGCTCCGACAGCAACACCCCCTGCCAAACCTGATAAACCTAGGTATAAAAAATGGCGTCGCCTCAGTGGCGAGTTATTGAACATACGGTTAAAGCCCACTAAAATCAGGACAACCTGAATTTCTGCTTAAGCACTAGAAAAATAAAGATGGTGTTTCCAACTAAATAGCGTCGCCACAAACGTTGAGGTTCTGCTATCAAGCGAAAAAACCACTCTAGACCAGTCTTCTGTAACAACTTTGGTGCTCTTTTTACCATCCCAGAAACCAATTCAAAGCTAACCCCTATGCCAATTGATACTGGAACACCAAGCTTCTGGTAATTGTTGTATATCCAATACTCCTGTTTCGGAGCACCTAATCCAACAAACAAAAGATCGGGTGCTGCTGTAGTTATAGCTAAGTTAATTCGTTTTAACTCGACTGGATCTGACTCGAACCCGTAGGGTGGACAATAAGTACCAGCAATTTTGAGGCTTGGATATCTTGCTTGAAGAACCTGTGCAGCCTTCTGAGATGCTCCAGGACGACCACCTAGCAAAAAAACTTTAAGTCCTCTCTCAGCACTGATTTTGCATAACTGCTCGAACAAATCTGTTCCATTAACCCGACCTGAGAGCGGTGTCTTAAAAAACTTAGCTGCCCATAATAGAGGAACACCATCTGGTACTGCTAGAAAAGCCTTGCGATATATCTCACGGAAATGAGGATCGCGTTGCAGTGTCACAATATGTTGAGCATTGGGTGTCACGACATATTTAGGAGTGCTTCCCGACACGGCACGATCTGCGGTCGCCTCAACAACCTCATCAAATGAGTATTGATCAATCTCGACCCCACAAATATTTACTCTCGTTGAATGTCTCATAAAATACGAATTGAAGTCAAAAATTTGTAATATCTACTACAGAATGAACGTGCGTCTTACCAAGCTCCATAGCGATCGGATGACAATTTACCAATCTTTCGCCTCAAAAAGCCTTTTACTTTAATAACGATAAACGGATCGAAGTATTTAATAGGAAGAGTCGCTAGCTCCGTCATAAACCATTTGTTATAGAATGTGCGATGCTTAGCTTCTAGATAGTTTGAGGTTCCGCAAACAAATTTAGAAGCGACTCGCCTACTCTCTTGAATCAATTTCAGCCTGTTTGTTACCTTACCAGTCATACCGTTTAGCGAAAAAGAAGCAAGTGGAGTATCAACACAGTGAAACTTAGCTCCGGAGGTATAGGCTCGAAATATAAAGTCATAATCAGCAGCCATAGAGTAACTTAAGTCAAATAAACCTACTCGTTCATAGACTTCCTTTTTTACAAAACAGCTAGGATGAGCGACGGGTAGCTTAAATGGCATATTTTCTAATTCTCCTGGGGTGAATGTACTTAGATACTTACCTTCTAAGTAATTTTTCACAGGTGAATGAACGACGGAAATTTCTGGAAATTTTAAAAACGCTTGTTCTACACTTTTTAAAGCTCCGTCGTTATACCAGTCATCAGCATTTATAATACCAATTATGTCACCTGTAGCCAGAGATATACCTTTATTCATGGCATCATAGACACCTTTATCTTTTTCTGAGATTAGTATGTTTATGTGCTTGGAATACCGATTAAGTATTTCTAGAGTTTTATCCTTTGAACCACCATCTATAACAATGTATTCTAGTTCTGAATCCATTGATTGATTGATAACACTCAAAATAGTTCTTTCAAAGGTTTTTCCGGCATTATAAACAGGTGTAACGATAGATATTTTCATTGTTCCTGCTTGAGAATTCTGTACTTATAATGTTGTGTCAATGTGGCTAGAACACAGTCAAAGATTGACGATCTTTGTGCCAAGCAATAGCAGTTTGGTAAATGCTCATTATCATTTGATAGTTTTGTTCCAGGGAGTAATGGTCTTCGTATTGCTCGCGAGCCAGAACGCTCCGACGTTGTAATTCGGCGGGATTCGACCAAGCTAGTTGTACTGTACGAGCTAAATCTTGGGCGTCCTCAGGAGTGAAATTCCAACCAGAGTACCCTTCTTTTACAATCTCTGTGATACCGCCTATGCGACTAGCTATAACAGGTAACCCTGTTGCAAAAGCTTCAGCAATTACCATGCCGAAAGGTTCATACCACTCGGAAGGAAATATCAAAAAGCTAGCATTTTGCATGAGGTTTACAACCTTTTCTCTTGGTAATCGTCCCAAATATTCAACATTATTAGGTAAATTACTCTTTAGTAAAATTTCCAGCGGTCCCTGACCCACAATTTTCAAAGGAATAGCTTCATTTAGAAGATGCCAAGCGTTTAGAAGCGTTTCTATCCCCTTGTATTGTACCAGCTTGCCAACAAATAATGCATATCCTCCAGTATGCTCACCTATTGCAATATTTGAGGTAACAAAATTAGGCTTTACCGCAATTTTTTCCGCAGGTAAACCTGCTTCAATAAACTTTTGACGAGCAAATCTAGTCAAAGCAATGTAAATATCCACTTCGTTTTTGTAAGTTCCTCGCAGTCGGTGGGTTGTTAAACCTGCAACTGCAACAGCAGTTTGAGAATTACTCCCACGGTAGCAACCATGAATTACACCCTGATAAGGGACTGTTTTTCCAACACAATCTTCGCAAACACCTGCATTACGATAAAGGTATGCTCCAGGGCAAATAAGCTTGTAGTTATGCAAGGTGTGAACTACAGGGACGCTTGCATCTTGACAAGCCGCAAAAACTGAAGGTGATATTAAAGGAATTGTGTTGTGGACATGAACAATATCTGGTTGAAACTCTTGCAATTTTTTACGGGTTTGCGAGTAAGACTCAGTAGACCAAATTGATTGCAAGGCAATCTTGGCTTTTGTAAGAGTGTTAGCATTCTCAATACTTGAGTTTTCTAAAATCCATTGGTGAATTTCATGTCCATACTGCTTGAGCATTTCATGCTCAGCAGCAACCACAACTTCTTCTCCACCCATATGACGGTAGGCGTTGTGTACTTGGAGAATTTTCACTGCGTCGTCTCCTTTTCTAAAATCTTTTGTAAGAAACAGAACTTAGCAATTTTTAAAATTTCACATCTTGTACAGGAACAAGGAACAGTACAAATAGGGAGAAGGGAAGAAGGGAAGAGAGCATGATTTGAGCCTCGATTAGGAGAGTTTTTTTATAATGGTTGCGCTTACAAGGGTTTGAAATCCTATTGAAGCGTGATAAATTGCGTCTTAAAATCTTTCCTAGGCAAAGCTTACAGAATTTTCATGCATTTCCCCTGTTCCCTGTTACCTGATTAATTAATGGTTTAGCATAACAACTACCGAAGAGCCTTAATGATTTACTAGCTCATCATAAAGAGCTAAATAACGATATGCTTGTTTTTCCACTGTAAATTCTTGTTCCACTTTAAAGCGAGCAAAATAACATAGCTTTTCATGCCGTTCTTTGTTCTCTAAAATCCAAGCAACTCCCTGAGCTAAATCTTCAGTATTGTCAGGTTGAGCTAGGTAACCATTTTTTTGATGCTCAATCATGTCTGGCATACCACCAATGTTGAAAGTTACACATGGAGTGCCACATGCAAGTGCTTCCATCACGGTATTTGGTAAGTTGTCATCAGTTGATGGTGCAATGAAAACATCTACGGCTGCATATAACAACGCTAGGGAAATATCATCATTTAAAGTACCTAGGTAATAAGATTGAAAACCAAACTTGGGTGGGTTCTGGGGTTGTGAGGAACCAAAAATTACTAACTCTAGTCGCTCGCACCATCTTGATTGACTTAAGCTCTGGAGCGCTGGATACAGCAAGTGAAATCCTTTCCTCTGATTACTTGTTGCATTTATTGCTCCAAAAAGCACAAGCTGTTTATCTTGAGGTAGATTCAGTAGCCCTCGCGCTATTTGCCGATTAACTGGCTTGTACCTCTGTATATCAAGACCATTAGGTATGACTTCCACGCGCCTATTTTTGAAAAGAGAACTGGCTTGAGTACACTTAGCTAACCATGAACTGGGAGAAACAAGAGTCAAATGTAGAGGTCTCCAGTGCTTTGTTTTACTCTGCCACTGCCAACGGGATAAATCCCAGTTGCGATCGCTTCCCAATTGAGGACAGGCTCCGCAGGAGTTCATGTAGCGATCGCAATTATGGCTGTAGTGACAGCCACCAGTAAAAGCCCACATATCATGGAGCGTCCAAATGAGAGGCTTATTGAGTTTAGCGAGAGTTTTAATTTGAATATAACCTTTTGATATCCAATGCAAATTAATGACATCAGGAGCAAGTTGCGGAACTCTGGTTGCAATACTATCTGGAAGCCAAGAAGAAGAGTATTCAGTTAATTCTCCACCAGGGTAGAGTTTCAAGGGAAGCCCAGTAAGAGCTGGTCTTAGCTTAGAAAACTCTTTACCTAACTTGGTATTTGGACCAATCACCGTTTGGTCATTGCTATCCTGAGTTTGCACCAACATCTGAGACTGCACGCCAATACCCATTAGTCCTTGGTGTAGGCGGTAAGCAGCACGAGATGCTCCACCTATCAAATCAGAAACGTTTAGATGCAAAACTTTCATGTATGTTTATCAGCTTAATTTTGACATACTACGCTGAGGTACTTTTTAAAAGGCTGATGAATATTCCCCATTAATCCAACTATTTTGTGAGCTATTCCTTTTTTTTCTGAAAAATCGTGGTATTCAATACTCTTACAGGTCAGACCTACTTCTTGGCAAATCTCTTTAAATTCACTGGCTGTGTACTCCCTAAAATGACCGGGATTATCATAAGTTTTGCGAATCCTCTCATAAGGATTTTTTCCTAAAGCCAGTAGAATTCGATTAGGTAAATAAGCAGCATTAGGTGTACCTATTATAAGAAATCCGCCAGGGGAAATAAACGTTTTTAAAAATGATAACACTATTTCGGGTGCTGTGTATAAATGTTCTATGACTTCGCACATGATTACTATATCATGGGCTTCTGCCGATAACCATTTTTCTTGATGCTGAGCATAATTCAAATCAAATTTTAGATGATGATTAATTATGTTTGAAGGTGCCAAACGGTTTTCCCAACCGAGAGTATTTAAAGTCATATTATTCTCTATATATTTATGTAAAGCAAAAGTAAGAAAATGAGGCCCAATATCCAAAATTTTGATGGCTTTATCTTTTTTAGTAGAGACAAGTTTAGTGTATTTTTTGGTGATATTAACGAAATAAGCCAACCTTTTTGCATGAAATTCTAAATATTTCTCCTCTTCTTGATTCAAAGAAAAATCATAGAATGATGCTATATTTTGGATATCTATTGAATTGATGATAGTTGAAGTTGATTCACTCATAAAATAATCTATTTGAATTTAGTTTTAAAAAAATAAATCAACAGGAAAATATTTTTTTCAAATTGTTACACCCTCTTTTCTTATTTGATTTTTCCAAAGAATACTTGAATATACTATTGCTACATATATAGCGCAATGTGTACTATGTGAGATTAATGTTAAAGTTTCGCTTATTTGTAATACAAATGCCAAAACCATAAATTCAAGCATCCAAAAGCTTTCTATTGTTCTTGTTAAATGTATTAGATTAATGACTCTTATAAGAGTAGATACAAAACTGAGCATAAATAGTAACAACCCTACAACTCCTAACTGCAAGAAAAGGTCTATAAATCCATTGTGAGCATGAAACTCTTTGGCATTATCGTGTTCAAGCGCAGCCCATGTACTGTTAACAATCGATTCACCCTCGCTAGTTCGCCAAAATGCTCCATAACCATAGCCAAGCCAAAGTTGCTTTAAACCACTTTCAATTGCTAGCTGCCATATGATAAAACGTCCATTAAAATCAGGAGGTTTACGTAGAATGTCAACTACTATAGTTTCAAAATTCCCAAAGACTAGTACAGCGATACTGCCAACTATTAATACTGCAATAACATACATGATTGTCCGAAGTTTGTAGTGCCACCCGGAAAAACTGAGAATAGGCAACAGAGTTAATGACAGTAGAAAACCTATCCAGGATGACTTACTTTTGGAAAGTAACAACAGGGATACGGAAAGGCTCAACCCAGTCCACTTAAACCAATGAAACTTCTTATCATTCAAAACACTTAATAGAAACAATATAGCTGCGTGCATCATCATACGACCCAGGTATTGCTTATGAAGCAAAAAGCCTGTCCATGAATCCTCACTGTTCGTTTGACTAATAGCAAGAGATGATTGACCTATAGCGATCGCAAAGCCACAAAATAACCAATTCAAAATTGTTGCTAAGCCAAACATCCAGAGAAATAGTCGTACCAAATCTTTATGGTTATAGTTTGCAGCTAAGTACACTCCAAACAAAGTTTCTCGCACAAAGCTTTTAGAAACTTTCAAAGTATCTTCCGGAAAAGCAGACCAAAAGTATGAGAACATTACAGTCCCAAAAAGGAGAAGTAGAGGTATATCTTTCGTTGCAACATAAATGCATCGCTTCCACCGTAAAAGTATCAAAAAAGATACCATTCCGTAGCTTGCATTTTTAAAAGGTGCGTCTAAAGCGAACAGATTAACGTCAAAGAAGCCAAGGAACATTAGGAAAAGAGTGATTATTTCTAGCTTTTTGCATAGAGAATTGAGTTTTAGATTAATCTTGCTGGATACACCTGTAGGTGAAATAGTCATTCAGATATCCCGTGCGTTTCAACTCACTCATAACATATACTCAAGCTTTCAGTATCTTTTGGATTCTCTGCTTAAGTAGTTGTAGTTTCCTTTCCCTAAATATAGTTTTTTGTGTAAAATTATCTGCTTTTACATCGCGAATTATAAAAGGTGGATGCTTGAGAGGAAATTCTATTGCTTGCGTGAGCATATTGTCATATGGATTTTTTTTAGGACTAGAAGTGAAATGAGTTGAGTCTGGGCCAAAGCCGATATTGGAAATTAAATTTACATTCGAGATAATACCTAAGCTACCCTGCACCCAACAAGCAAACGTCCATTGGTAGTCCCAAGTGATACCTGAAGGATTATGATAAACAGACTGAAAAATCTTACTCCAATATCTTTCGGCTTTACGGTCTTTTAAAATGTCTTTCAGAAAATCTCCCGCTTGAATCTCTCTCCAAAGCTTGATGCTAAAATCATAGTTCTGCCAAGCTCTTCTCCAACTTGCCCAGCCCCAGCAGTGGTTAAAGATAGAAAAGTAATAACTATAATTTGTTCGTCTGCGTCCAAACTGAACATTTTCTCCGGAAATCGAGGCTACTCGGGTATCGTCTCTATATTTCTCAAGTAATTCTTCACAAAAGCGAAAAAATGTTGGATGAGGTACGCAATCATCCTCTAAAATAATTGCCTCCTCAACGTTGGTAAAGACCCAATCTAGACCACTAGAGACACGTTTTGCACAGCCCAAGTTAGTATCAGAGTAATTCTTCAAAACTTCGCAGTCCCAATCAACACGATCAATAATTGCACGAGTAGCTTCGCACTTTTCTGCTTCACCAAAACGGTCCTGACGTGGACCATCTGCAATGATAAAGAGTTTATATGGCTTCGCTTGGCGAATTGCTTCAAATACCTTTTGGGTTGTATGTGGTCTTTTAAAGATTATTAATACGACAGGAGTTTTCATAGCTGTTTCTCCTCAGCAGTCATGAGCATAACAAATTCTGGATATTTGAGAATCATAGATGAGGCTATATCAGCCAATAGTTTAACACCAATTTCAATGGGTAAATACCGATATTTGAATGCAGCAAGTCTTGAATCTTTCTCCTGATACAGGATATCTTGAGCAAAGTTGCCTAGTCTGTCTTTTGGCATGATGTCAATTGTCATACCAGCATGACCAGATGGTAGTAACATATTTGAACCATGTACTCCAATAACTAGACGGCTCTCACTGTAGAGTTTGCAAGCTTGTCTCTCTGTCTGCTCATCAAATCGATCTACTCTTGCATCTTCAATCCAATTAGGAAATTTTGTTTTTTTACCTAGTCCTGCAACTGTAAATTTAGCTGATGGTAGTATAAACTGCATGATTTTGAACAGTCTACTTATCTTCCAGTTTTGTAATAACAAGGCTACTTGCCACATCCCAAGCTTCTTTAATATTTTAAAGAGAAAAGAGTTAAACCAGAGCCTATCTTCTCGCCAAATAAAGGTAATTCTCAATGTTTCTGAATCAAAATCATGCTTGGATACTCTAGTGAATTTGGAAATATCAAAAGACCCAGGATGTGAGTAAGCTTTACTAATATAGACTTCATCAAAACGATGTAATTCTCTAGAAACGAATTCATTAAATTTTAAGTAATAAGACTGTCCCTCTTTTAGAGGTATATTGACTGTCCAAACCTCTGCTACTCCATCTGGAACCATCCATGCCAAAAATTCTGGCACGATCGTAATTAGTCCATAAGTTTCAAATTTTTTCATATAATATTCAGTATTTAATAATTTTAATAAAGAGTGTCCGTAAAGAAAATCAATGCAATTTAATATAATAATTTTCTGACATTGCTTCAATATTTGTTTCTTGATATTTAATTGCTGATATTGTGGATTACAAAAAGATTTAATTAATGGCTCACCTAACCATATTCTTGAATTTCCTTCAGGACCAAACAACAAATTTTTTTCTAAATCAACTTGATAGTTTGAGAATCTACCATGACCCACCTTCAAATCCTCAATAATTCTGGCATGGCATTGAATGCACCTAGATTCAACACAGATATACATACCTTGCCATATTAAATTGAACTGCTTTAAATCTGCTTGACAGTGCGGGCAGTTTGAGTGATGCTGAATATTTGGTTTAACTTCAATCATAGGAATAACTTAAAAACTCTTGATGTAACACGATATAGATTAAGAGAACGTACTATTAAAGTCCCAATCGGTCTTAAATCCCTAATCAAAAAATTAGGTATTATAGTAACCGCAAAATAACTGATAATAGTTGCTATTGTTGCCCCATATGCTTCATAGGAAGGGATAAGAAATATATTCAAGACTATGTTTAAAAATGCACCTCCCACACTAATGTATACAGAGTAATGCAATTTATTCTCTACTATTAAGAAAGAACTTCTTGCTAGACCAAAATTAGAAGAAAATTGTCCCCATATATATATTGATAATATAGTACCCGCAGGAGCGTACAATTCTCCATATAATTGTGTGACTATAAAAGAAGAGAGTAGAGAAACTGGTAAGGCAACTATTAACCATAGAAACAGCATCACATCAAAATATAGCTGCATCTTTCTCATATAATCCTTGCCTTGTTCTTTCAACTGTGAAAGCTGAGGAAGAATAGAGGAAGCAACTATCATTGGCAAGAAGTCAAAGATTTCTGCTAGCTTTACCGCCACCGAATAAAACCCCAACTGAGATTGATTTTCCAGTAAAAAACCAAGCATAATTTGATCGATTTTAGAGTAAGTATAAATTGCAAATCCTGATATAATCAAAGGGAAACTTTCTCGCAGTAAATCTTTTGCTTGTTGAAGGTTGACTTTCCATGAGGTTAGGTAATTACCTCGTAATCTATAAATAATTACCATTCCTATTCCACTCAAAGCTAGTTCAACTAGCCTTGCCCAAGCAAATGCAAGGAGTGGAGCATGAATCTGAATTAATCCAACTCTCACAGCGCACATCAATACATATGCTGATTGCCTAGACAATACAACAAACCTAGACTGAACTTGTGATTGAAACCAAAAGTCAATAGTATCAAAGGCTTGGAACATTGTTCCTGCCGCAAAGATTCCTACTAGCCAATGAGTCAAATGATTATCGGCATCTAGCAGTGAAATTGATGTAACCGAGAGCAACAGCGTTAATAATCCACCGAGAAGGCTTAGCACGAAGGTAGTTCCAAGAATTTCATCTCTCCGTGATGGGTTATTAGCAATGTCACGAACTACGATTGAGTTCAGTGACATATTGACTATAGGGCTGAACATTCCTACAAAAGAAATTGCATAGTTATAGATACCAAACTTCTCAGGTCCTAAATATCGTGCTACCCAGATTCCCACAAATAATCCTAAGCCCATCTGTAGAAACTTGTCAGCTAGCAACCAAGATACATTAGTGATAATTTTACGTAGGTCGGGACTGAGTTTCTGAGTTATTGTAGTGAGTTTGTTGAACATTAATTAGTAAATGAGTCCATGCAACTTAAGAGAGTAAGATTTTTAATAAAAAATGAAGCGAACGCTGAGAAACTCACACTAAGCATAACTCACACAAATGCCATATCTCAGATATTTCATCTATCCGTAGAAACCTAGGTTGAGTTAAAAGCAGCTTAATAAAGTTACAGTAACTTTCTTGGCTTTTATCTATGAAATAAGGGTTTTATGGTTAGTACTATGTGTGAAAAAACATCAATTTTCTTAGATATAGGTGAGCTTGTCCTTGAAATCTAGACTAAAAACGTAGCGTTCGTCTGACTGTAAACTCATAAAGCACATCAAGTGGATATTAAGAGACATCGCTTTTACCTGTAAACCTTGATGTATTTATTTCTGTAAGTACAGAGTTTCTAGGTGCAAAGCCTACTTCAACTGAATTTCTCGTGTAATAAAAATAGCTGTCAGGCTCGCGTTTCACATTCACACCATTAATCACCATGCCTAAAACATTTAGACCAGACTGAGTTAAAAACTGCTTGGCTGCATTTGCACTAACATAATCACTCACTCCAGGACGAGCTACCAATAAGATCCCGTCAGATAGTTTGCTTAAAACCGCAGCATCTGCTGTTCCTGCTAGGGTTGGGGTGTCAAAAATGACGAAATCGTATTCTTCTACAAAGGAGGCAATTAATGCAACCATTCGCTTTGAATCTAACAGCGCCACTGGGTTAGGAGGTAAAACTCCAGACGGAAGAACGTAAAGATTGGGCATAACTTCCTGCACAAGTGTATACATTGGAAGTTCGTCAACAATAAGATTTGATAGTCCTACTGCATTCCCCATACCCCAAACGTGATGCTGGACTGGATGACGCATATCGGCATCCACCAACAAAACCCGACGTCCTACCTGAGCCATTGCCACAGCTAGATTTGCCGCCACCTCAGACTTTCCTTCTTTGGAAGCAGAACTTGTAACCACGATCGCTTTTGGCTTTTTATCTGAACTAAGAAACTTTAAGTTGGCTTGCAACATTTGATATGCGTCACCCACGGGAAAGTGAGGAATATCCCTACCAACCACTTTGAGAAAAGAAGAGCTCTTTTTGCCATTGCCAGTGGTTGAAGGAATAACCCCCAGCAGGGTGTATTGAAATAGTTCTCTGGCTTCTTTAACCGTCTTAACCGATTGGTCGAGCAAATCTAAAGTGAAAGCAGCAATGACACCAAGCAAAACACCTGCAACTGCTCCACCGCCGATAACTAGTTTCTTTTTAGAACCAGATGGTCGATCGGGTATTAACGCAGGAGATATGACACGAGCATTTCCAATGTTTTGGTTTTCCGCGACTTGGATCTCTTGCAGTCTCCTCAAAAGTGTTTCGTAAGTCGTTTGAGCTGCTTTCAACTTCCGCTCAAGCTGCCGCTGAGTCTGTTCTAGACTGGGCAAAATGTTTGCTCGTTCTTTGTAGGCAGACCTTTCATTAGACAGGGTCATAATTTGACCTTCTAAACCGACACGTCTTGCCTCAGAGCGAGCAAAATCTTCAATCAGTTGTTGTCGCAGTTCTCCAACTTGAAGATTCTCTATATTGACTTGCCGATCGCTGCCTTGGATCTGCTCTGTCCGCTGTTGTAACAAGCTGTTGAGGGCAGTAATTTTTTCCTCCAAATGAAGAATAGAAGGGTGTTCTGGCTGAAAACGATTTCGCTCAACTGCAAGCTGGCTTTGAGCCTCCTGAAGTTGCTCCAGTAGTTTTTGTGTTCCTGGTATTTGACTTAACTGTGCAACAGTTACAGCTTGTTGTGGATCGATCTTCGCTTGAGTTTGTAACTTTCGTGATTGAGCAGTCACATCAACCAATTGAGCTCGAGCTTGAGAAATTTGTTCTTCTAACTTGGAAATCGCGCTGACTGATGCAGTTGCTTCTTCTTGCAGAGCAATGACTTTATTTCTCTCTTTGAATCTACGCAAGGCTGTTTCTGCTCTTCTTACAGCGTTCTCAGTTTCAGGTAGCTGCTGCTGGATAAAGTTGCGAGCTGAGACTGCTTCAGCCCGATTCGCTTGTCTGTTATTGCTGATATAAATTTCAATAACTTTGTTGACGACTTTTGCCGCAAGCTTGGGATTTTTATCTTTATAAGAAATTTGCAGTATATCGGTTCCTTTAGCAGCTTCTACCTTAAGCTTTTCAGTCATATCTCGGATTGTCAAAGGTTTGCCCCGATCATCTTTGAGGTCAAGTGAATCAATTGTTTCCTCAATAACTGGAACAGATGCCACTATTTTTGCTTGGGTATCTAACGGATTATTCGAAGCTAAAGAATCAAGCCGTCCTATGGCTCCAATAGCTTCCCCCAAACCCGTTAGTGAAGAGGCTTGATTCGTTTTAATCAACAGACTTGCTTCTGCCTTATATGTAGGTTTCAATAAGAATGCATATAAGGATGCAAGGGTAGCAACTGCTCCAAAAACTCCTACTCCGGGTACCCAACGCCGTTGCAAAACCTGCAAATATTTTTGAAAATCAATTTCTTCAAATTGTGATGTGTGCTCCATATTGGTCAATATGAATCCTACTGATACATTCAATTGCGATCGCAACTGGCTCAACCTCTGAATTAGAAATCCTTGCTGTTATATCTTAGGTTCCGTGCGTGTCGGCGGGTAAACTCACTTACGGAAGGATTTCCTTCGATATGAATGACGTTCACTGCTTGTCGCCACAGTGCTGGGGATGCTATTGATACCTCATAAATACAATCCTGCTTTTTGACGTGGTACCATTCTGTTTTCTGACACAGATCGCACCAGAATGCTTCCAACCATTCGCCTTCTAGGGAAACTGCAGTCTTTTTCGCCACCAAGATTAAGGCTTTTTGTCGGCTAGCTCCCCGTTGCTGAAGTTGACTTGCGCGATCGGCAAACAATGGATGCTTTTGACTCATGCTATCAAGATAGCATTCTTGGATTGGACAATAAATCGCTCGTCGCTTGGAACGCTTACGATTTCGGTCACACCTTTTATGCAATTCCATCACCCTTAAATGTTTCTAATTTCAGTCACACTATCTCCGCAATTCGACCTTCTTATCAGTGGACGTACAACAAAAAAGAAGGTTACGTTGGAGGGACTTACTGTACCGATCCTCTAGTACTTTTTGCATCTTCCAAATAAATCTCTGTAGTAAGCTCGCATGGAGATATGAGAATAAAGTTTTTTGCGTAAAGTTATCTGCTTGCAGATGGCGAATCATATACGGTGGATGCTTCAGAGGAAATTCGACCGCTTCTGTGGGCATATTAGCGTGTCTACTTCTTGTACCAGAGGTATGAGTTGATTCACTACCAAAACCGATATTAGAAATTAGGTTCACATTTGAGATAATACCTAAATAGTTATGCATCCAGCATGTCAATTGCCATTGATATGCCCAAACGTTAAACAAACCATCCACCATAGCATCATAGGTAGATTGCAATTCCTTAGTCCATTTATATGTTGTTCGGGTGTTTGTAAGTATGTTGTTTAGGTATCCCTTTTCTTTAATCTCTGACCATTTTTTCATGTCTAAGTCAAAATCTTTCCAAGCTCGTTTCCATGTTGCCCAACCCCAAACATGGTTATAGTGTGAGAAGTAGTAACTGTATTCGTCTCTTTTTCTACCAAATTGGATATTTTGACCAGAGATTGTTCCTATTCGTTCATCGTACCTATATCGCTCAAGTAATTCTTCACAGAAACGAAAAAACGTAGGGTGAGGTAAGCAGTCATCTTCTAAAATAATTGCTTCTTCAACGTGTTCGAAAACCCAATCTAGACCACTAGATACACGCTTACCGCACCCTAAATTAATCTCAGAGTAGTTCTTCAAAACTTCGCAGTCCCAATCAACACGATCGATAATTGCACGAGTAGCTTCGCACTTTTCTGCTTCACTAGGACGGTCTTGACGCGGACCATCTGCAATGATAAAAAGTTTATATGGCTTCACTTGGCGAATAGCTTCAAATACTTTCTCAGTCGTATGTGGTCGTTTAAAGATGATAAAAGCGACGGGAGTTGTTAGTCGAATAACATGCATTTATCTTACCTTATAAATTGTCTAAAAAATTGATAGCGTTCAAATACTTACAGCAACTTCAGATTTTCTTTCTTTAGGGACAGAACTCGTAACCACAATCGCTTTTGGTTTCTTATCCGAACTTAAGAAGAACCTGCAAATATTTTTGAAAATCAATTTCTTCAAATTGTGATGTGTGCTCCATATTGGTCAATATGAATCCTACTGATACATTCAATTGCGATCGCAACTGGCTCAACCTCTGAATTAGAAATCCTTGCTGTTATATCTTAGGTTCCGTGCGTGTCGGCGGGTAAACTCACTTACGGAAGGATTTCCTTCGATATGAATGACGTTCACTGCTTGTCGCCACAGTGCTGGGGATGCTATTGATACCTCATAAATACAATCCTGCTTTTTGACGTGGTACCATTCTGTTTTCTGACACAGATCGCACCAGAATGCTTCCAACCATTCGCCTTCTAGGGAAACTGCAGTCTTTTTCGCCACCAAGATTAAGGCTTTTTGTCGGCTAGCTCCCCGTTGCTGAAGTTGACTTGCGCGATCGGCAAACAATGGATGCTTTTGACTCATGCTATCAAGATAGCATCCATGAATTGGACAATAAATCACTCGTCGTTTTGAACGTTTACGATTTCGGTCACACCTTTTATGCAATTCCATCACCCTTAAATATTTCTAATTTCAGTCACACTATCTCCGCAATTCGACCTTCTTATCGGTGGACGTAAGTAGGTGGGTGCTAAAAAACATAACTAGATTAAGAAATGTAAATTACTAAAAAGCTTATTTTTAAAGCCTTCCCAGCGCTTTACATAATTTCATATAGTTCTGTTTAATTGTGCTTACCGACTTACAACAAAAAAGAAGGTTCGTTTGGAGAGACCGAGATCGTAAAGACCATCAAAGCCCAACTCCACATATCAATAAATTCTCTATTTAGTTAAAGCAATCTGTGACAAGCCCAAACAGTTTTATCTTAATTTTTTTTTAAGATAAATAATGAGGTATATGGAGTGAATGGTTTGGAGGTGAATTGTTGAAACGATATCTATCGGTTATTACCTGTATTCGCTACTCAGATGGATATCCTGGAAAACGTAAATAGCCCTAGTAAGTAGTTGTAAATACAACAGATTTACCATCAGGTAATACAAGAAATGCAGGCGCTTAATTGAGAACACACGGAGCGAGCCTAAGGTAGAGTAATTCCCGTAAAGTAACTTCTGAGAAACTATAGCAACGGGAGGCACCAGAACAACTATTATTCTAAGTAATATTATTTATCTTGAAGCTAGCATAGTACTGTTTAAATGTCAATATTTGTCTCGCTAGCTCTCGTGCTTACATCTTATAGGATATCTGAAAGGTTTAAAACAAGTGATGTTAGTTACGTTACGCAAGTTGCTTGAGCATGAAACGAATCATAGAAGTATAAACGCTTCAGTCGTTTCAGGTAAATTTGAGAATTCTTACTTAATGTTCAATACCTGCTAAACCAAAAGCTTGCACGGGTGTATCAGTATTGAGACGAGAGAACCTCACAATGTGTACTTTCTTATTTTTCAGATATTCTCTTATGAGTATTTAATTGTATCTTAACTAATCTTAACTAAAACCTCCCAGCACTTTTTTGTCTTTCCAAATTTGATACTCTTGTAAAAACATTGACAGAATAATTGTCTGTTTTATCCTCTGTGAGAAATGTAATTTCAGATAGAATTTTACATCCCTCTCCGGATAGAATTTCTGTCTTTCATTAGGTAGAAGCTTGTATGTTTTATATTAATCCATATGTCAGAGATTCGTTTAAAAAGAACATGTATTGTTAACCCCTGAAAGTTTAAAGTTTTAAACAATTTTTATTTCTAAAAATTTTAACTAATATTTTATTGCAGGATTTTTTTTAAAAAAGGGCTTAAACAAGAAAAAGTTATAAAAGTAGGAAAAGTCCTAAAAGTAGAATTGACTGACTTTGAGAATTATTGAGGCGACTGGAAGTTGTGGTTACAAAAACACTCGTCCGCTTTTATAAAAAATGTCCCAAAATGGCTTGTGCTAAGGCTTGGGAAAGCCCACTATAAATAAGAGACGGGTATCCTTACCCGTCTCTTATTCTATGGACAATTTATTTTTTGCAAATCCCTAACTACTTATCTATCCCTATTTCTGTACGAGTAGCTAATTTTTAGTGCTTACACTCTCTGTGCTTAGGAGGCTGCGGAAATATAAACCTCCAACTGTTAGTATAAACACAACATATCCAATGGCTTGCATGAGATAGAGATGTTCTCTGTAGCCAAACAAAGATTTCAGCACAACACCGGGAAACTCGCGATCGGGAAGAATATGAGAAGTATTCCACACCATAGGACCGAGGATGCAAGAGTGGATTTCGGCAAAGCGATCGTAATAGAAACAAAGACTTTCAGAAGCAGGATTGCTGATGGAAAGAGCCGCCGTTGCGCGATCGAACTTAAGCAACGCCGTTGCGACTAGCCCAGCTACAATCAGTACCAGTAAAACACCCATGACTTGGAAAAACTGCCGGATGTTGATTTTAACACCTAACTTAAACAGCAATACACCTATGATGGCTGCCACTATAATACCAGCAATAGCACCAATAGCAGGAATGAGACCCTGTTGAAAGTTAGCAGTAACAAACAGTACAGTTTCAAAGCCTTCACGTACAACAGCAACCAAGATAAGAGTAAAAACACCCCAACCGGCGTTTAAGTCTTGTTGTAATGTACTGGAGAGCGATCCCTCAACTTGAGCTTTCATGAATTTCGCTTGTTTGGTCATCCAAATCAGCATCCAGCTAAGCATCACAATCGCCAAGATACTAAATATACCTTCCATTAATGGTTTAACGACAGGCGTATATTGAGGATTGATTGTAGTTAAGGCTTGGATAAGCCAAGTGAAGAGAAAACCTATCAGTGCGCTGATAGCAATACCAGTAACGATACCGGCATAAACCCATGGATTCAGACGAGATTGCTTTGCTTTGTCTAGCAAAGCTAGTACAATCCCAACAACAAGGGCTGCTTCTACTCCTTCTCGAAGTGTAATGACAAAAGTAGGCAAGGCGGAACTAATATTCATCGAAAAAAGAAATTAATTCAGAATTAAAGGCACCTACTTTTAAGTATGAAGATGAATTACTCTTTTTGGTTCTAAAATCCCACGCATTCTGTAGGATAGACATTGTACACCATTCAATGTTAGTGTATGTTGCCCACCTAACTCCTATAGAAGTACGGCTCGCTGAAAAAACACCCTTAATAACCACATTCGGTTATTAAGGGGTGCATTCAAAACTGGGAGAAATAAAATGCCATATGTTGTGCTAAAAGAACGTTATTTGAGAGAAGGTTGTTTAATGACCTCCTGTTTAATCAAATAGTTGACATGGGGTTTGAAAAAATCTTGCTGATGCAATGGAATTGTGCCAATGTGATACATAACAGGTATTAAGGTACAAATTCCTATCAAGACCCACTTGTTTTTCTGTATCATGTCACGCAAGCTTTGTTTTGTTTGTCTCTGCATTCCTCAAATCCTCCGTGCATTTTTATTGAACTATTTGTAGAGACGGGAATAGAGGATGCCAACTTATAGCAGTGGCAGCAATAACTAAAAGCAACATCCAAACAAATATCGTTTTGCCTCTGGTTGGTTGGCTTCTCCACATGAACGAGAGAACTATCCAACTGATAAACCACCCTACTAAAAATAGCGTTGCTGTACTGCGGTAGACTAAAACTTTGGAAATATGTAACTGTTTTGGAAACTCCCCAAAACCCGAATCAACACGCGAATCTCGCACCATAATAAATCTCCATCTGGTGTTCAAGAAACAGCTATTGATGATGGAGGAAAACCTTCAATCAGCAAACAGTGAACAAAGAACAGATATGAAAAGCAAATAACTGTGAACTGAACACTGGTAACTGTTAAAAGAAGTCCTCTCCCATTAGGTAAATGGGTTCCCTGATACTTAAGAGAAACTTCATTTAGAGCGAATGCACTTCACAGACGCTTTATACACTTATCTGAGAATACATACTTTTAGGAAAAAAATCTATAGTCGAAAAATTAATTCATTTATAGTTTTTCTATAAAACGATAAATTTTTATTATATTTGAGCCATTTGTCCTTGCTAGTGCTTAAGAACAGAGACGGGGAACTTTTGCCCCCGATCGTTCTTCTTGAGTCAAGACCCGTACCGATTTAAACTGAAAGCTTTAGATGTATGTGCAGGTACATATTGTGTCAAAAATTCTTCTTAAATTAAAAAGCTCATCAAAATTTGTAAATCTTATCTTAATAGCAGCCGTAAGCTTCTACTTAATTGTTTGCCTACCCAAACCAGCTTACGCAATGCATATTATGGAAGGTTTTTTACCACTAAAGTGGGCAATTTTCTGGTGGATTGTAGCACTACCGTTCTTTATTCTGGGGTTGCGATCGCTAACTCACATTACCAAAGCTACACCAGAACTAAAGTTACTCCTAGCATTAGCTGGTGCTTTTACCTTTGTACTGTCAGCATTAAAAATGCCTTCAGTAACGGGAAGTAGTTCCCATCCGACAGGTACGGGGTTGGGTGCCATCCTCTTCGGACCATTAGCCATGTCAGTGTTGGGTAGTTTAGTGCTGTTATTTCAAGCACTATTACTCGCCCATGGCGGCTTGACGACATTGGGAGCCAATGCCTTTTCCATGGCGATCGCGGGACCATTTGTTGCCTTTTGGGTGTACCGCTTGGTCATGCAAACTGGTAAGCAAAGGTTAGCGATATTTCTAGCAGCATCTCTAGCAGATTTAATAACATATCTGATTACCTCCATACAATTGGCATTAGCATTTCCCGCGACGACAGGTGGTTTTATCGCTTCATTTGCCAAATTTGCCGGAATCTTTGCTGTCACTCAGGTACCCTTAGCTATTAGTGAAGGATTCCTAACAGTGTTGGTTTGGAATTGGCTTGCCAACTATGGTCGTGAGGAACTAAAAATGTTAAACCTAATTAAGCCAGAAAGCTAATGGCTAATGGCTAATAGCCATTAGCCATTAGCCATTAGCAATTAGCAACTAAACATATGACAAAAAACCTCAAATGGAATAACTGGCTATTGCTACTAGCAGTAGTTGTATTAACAGTCACACCGTTGATTGCAAAAAAAGGTTCGGAATTTGGAGGTGCAGATGGTCATGCGGAAGAAGCAATCAAAGAAATACAGCCCCATTATGAACCCTGGTTCAATTCTTTGATCGTGTTACCTGGGAAAGAAGTAGAAAGTCTATTGTTTGCCGTACAAGCAGCAGCAGGTGCAGGCACAATTGGCTATGTTATTGGATTGTATAAGGGGCGTTCGGAATTCAGTAAGAATAAGAATGAAAATTCAAATTGATACATTAGCTTATACAAATCGCTTGCGCTGGTTACCACCAGGGCAAAAAGTACTGTTTGCAACTACTCTGTTAATTATCTCTACGCTTGCTCATCCACTTGTTCAACTATTGATTGCGGCTTGGATAAGTGTTTGGATAGTGCTTTATGCAGGAATTCCTATTAAAACTTATTTGAAACTGGTTTATATTGCTGCTTTATTTTGGCTGACCAGTTTTCCAGCTTTAGCCATCAGTGGAGTTGAGGTTTCTCACATACATATAATCCCGCAAAGCGACTCAATTTTTGGTTTGACTTTTGGTTCTTATTATTTATACATCAGTCATCAGGGTATTGAGCAAGGATTGACCATTTTGTCGCGATCGCTTGCTTCTCTTTCCTGCTTGTACTTTATCATGCTGACTGTTCCCTTCACCGAACTGCTACACATCCTCCGTCGTATCGGAGTTCCAGTGCTTGTAACCGAGCTTCTATTACTTATGTACCGCTTTATTTTTGTGCTCTTAAATACCGCTACTGAGTTATGGATTGCCCAACACGCACGTGGCGGCTATCGGACCTTCTCCGTTGGGATGAAAAGCTTGGCACTGTTGATAGGACAGCTGCTCAATCGAACGATAGAAAATTATCGTCAGGTTTCGTTAAGTCTTGCTGCGAGGGGGTTTAGTGAAGAATTGCGGGTTTGGCATCCCCATCGCTATCATCAATCCAAGCGCCTTTTTACAGAAGCAATTTTTGGTTGTGCATTATTAATCAGTTTGGAATGGGGACACTATGCAGGAATGGTTACTCGAATTTGAGCAAGTTTACTATACCTACCCAGGCGTAAAACAACCAGCCTTGAATGGGCTAACACTTAAGATTCCTGCAAATAAAAAATGTGCATTAATTGGTTTGAATGGTTGTGGCAAAACCACACTATTTTTGCTAGCTAATGGTTTGTACAAACCTCAAAAAGGCAGCCTAGTTTGGAAAGGGAATCCGCTGAAGTACGATCGCAATTCTTTAATACAATTAAGACAAAAAGTTGGATTGATTTTTCAAGATCCAGAACAACAGTTAGTTGCTTCTACTGTTGAAGAAGATATTTCTTATGGGTTGTGTAACTTAGGTTTACCAGAAGCAGAAATTCAATACAAAGTCGAACAAGCTTTACTAGAATTTGGGTTAAGAGAACTTGCAGAAAGACCAGTTCATCACCTGAGTTTGGGACAAAAAAAGCGAGTTTCTATAGCAGATGTTATGGTATTACAACCCGAGTTACTGTTACTAGATGAGCCTACAGCTTATCTAGATACATTACATACTAAAAACTTAATGGCAACTCTCAAAAAAATTCATGACTCTGGAACAACAACCCTGATGGCAACTCATGACTTAGATTTAGTTTATCGCTGGGCAGACTGGGTTTTTGTCATGGATAAAGGGCAACTTGTCTTAGAAGGAAAGCCACAGGATGTATTTGCCAAACAGGATATTTTAGAAGAGTTACAGTTAGGAGTACCACTAGTATATGAGCTATTGTTTTCTAAGGAGATTGTTGAAGAAGAACCCGCTTTAGAACAGTTGCGACAACGAATTTTGAAATCATTTCGTTATTAGTATTAATCTACTTGTCTTTATCGTAATATTTAATACAAATAATAGATGTAAGTGATGAATCAACAAGAACCACCAAACAATCAATCCACCTCTAACCAAAACAACGCGGTAAATCCAATGGATTTGTTGTTGGATGAAGAATGGTTTAGAAAAGCGATCGAGGCTGAGGACAAAGTAGGTGGTAACATAGGCGCGGGATTAGATTGGGGTTCTGCATTTGGCGAACTGATGCTTAACTTTGAACTTTTGGGACGTTTAAAAACGTTACGTATTTCTTTAAACCGGGAAGTACGTTTACTACTGAATAATTGGAATTTAGGAACAGCTACCACTATTGCAGTAAAAACTGCAAAAGAGAAACTGCTTCAAAGATTAAGATTACCTACATCAGATGTCAGAGAACGCATACTCGCTGTTTTGGCTATGGATGAACTTTATTGCCAAGAGTTTATTTGCGATAGACAGATACTACGAGAACTAGTAGGAGTTTTGCTGACACAAGAAGATTGGGAAACTATTGCCGCAGTTGCAGCAGATTCGTTAAAAGCGCAAATTATGCAGCAAGTTTCTTTTGAGAAAATTTCGGCGTAGTATAAGAGTGAAAAGTGCTGAAACTTGGAAGGTATGACAAAATATATGCCAAAAGCGAACATAGTACCAATGAACAAATTGTCTTAATAATTTGTCTAATTACAAGTTTTTAACAACTGGTTGCTGTATGGATGCTCTAGATTGATAACTAGGTGCGTGTTCAATGCAACAATAAGGACGGCTGTAACTTAAAGGGGGTTCTAGAGCATGAGCCCGCAAAAACTCCGAATCGTTCATCACCTTCTCAGTCTGACCGTCAAATACGATTTGTCCCCTACTTAATACAACAGTACGCGAACAAAGCTCTAAGGCTAAATCTAAATCATGAGTGGCTATCAGTTGAGTCAGAGGTAGAGTTTGTAGTAAATCAATTAACTGGCGGCGCGATCGCGGATCTAACTGAGCAGAAGGTTCATCAAATACCAAAACCTGAGGCTTCATGGCTAAAACCCCTGCGATCGCAACACGTTTTTTTTCACCTCCAGACAAGTTATCGGTATTGCGCTGTCCGTACCATTCGGGATCGATATCAACTGCTACCATTGCTTGAAGAACTTGCTCTTTGAGTTCCCTATCTCGCAAGCCCAGATTCATCGGACCAAAAGCAACATCCTCCCATACCGTTGGCATAAATAACTGGTTATCTGGATTTTGAAAGACCAGTCCCACAAAATTCCGAATTTCTCGTAAATTTTCAGGTTTGACAACCCATTCGCCAATTATCACTTCTCCTTCCTGAGGCAAAATAATGCCATTGAGGTGATACTGCAAAGTAGATTTACCCGAACCATTTGCTCCAATTAATGCAACTCTTTCTCCTGGTTTAATAAATAGATTAATTCCCATAAGGGCTTGAGTCCCATCAGGGTACGTATAGCTCAGATTTGTAATAGTGACTGGATTGTGATGCATTGTTGAAGTGTTAGTTGTTAGTTGTTAGTAGTCAGTGGTTGGTTGGTAGCTACTTACTACTAACCACCAACCACTCACTATTAACCAATCAAATAAATAGCTTGTCCCAAAAGTGACACAATTAGCGCTATGGTGAGAGCGATCGCATCACGCCTTCCCCCTTGGGGTACTTGTTCTATGGGTGGGACTCCTTGATAACCGCGTGACAGCATTGCTTGATGAATGCGATTACCTCGCTCGTATGTGCGGATAAACAGAGATCCAATTGTGTTGCCAATGACTAACCTGATAGTACGGTTGCTGTTCATTAAGTTGCGAGATGCTGCGGCTCGCCTCATGGTGTTAAACTCGTTAATCAAAACGTTAATGTAGCGATACATTGATGCCAAAATTGCTACTAACAGTGGAGGGGTTCGCAGTTGAATCAGAGCGTTGAGAAGCATTGGTACTGAAGTTGTTAAAGTCAGCAAATTTAACACCAACAGCGACAGTAATGCCTTAAATGTTACACTACCCAAAACAATCAGCCCCAGGGTAGTGATTTGTAAAGGACCCCAAGTCCAAAGTACTGTACCACCTCTTCGGAATAAAGTTCCTAGAAGTACGACACCGATAAACCCGAACTCAACAGCTAATCGTTTCAATAGAACGCTGAGCGTTACTTGACTGAGTAATATGAGGCTTATCACAGCCAAACCATAAATTGACCAAGTCCACCAATGTCCGTTGGGGGTAATGACAGTGGCAAAAACAAGCATCAACGTACAGAGAATGCGAGTACGGGGAGCCAGTTGGTGCCAGGGTGTGGCTTTCTTACTATCGATATCAAGAGCTATTGCTCCAATATGCAGCAGCATCTAACGATTTTTACTTCCTTCATCCTTCACACTTTATACTTTATACTTCGTTAGAATCATCATACTCGGGGTGAGATGAACTCGAACCACGCACCACAAGTTTGCCGATCCCCCAAGCTAAACCAAAAGTTGCTAGAGTTCCCACTAACCCAGCGATGGGGGTAGCTATACCTTCCGGGACACCTTTAAGAGAGTATTCGTCAAATAAAGAGTGGAAGGGAAGCTTTTTAGCTGGTGTATCTTCAACTGCTTTATCTTCAAATTTGAGATCTTGGGAGACTCTATCCAAACCATCGGGATCTTTGCTGGCAAAAGGAGAGAGGAAAATTGCAATCAGTAGGGCAATACCCAAACCTGCAATAACGAAAGCACGGTTGCGATCGCGTGTCATATTATGGCTCATAAGATTTCTCTAATTACTCCCTAATCGTTATTGATATGGAGACAAAGGTCGAGAGACAACAGATTTGCGTGGGGGATCGTAGAACATATCCGGTCGAGTCCGCCAAATAAACGAAAGTGCGATGACAGTGATTGCGGCTTCACCGATCCCAATCAGCACGTGCCAAGTTATCATTGCCGTCAATGCTACCGACAATGGAACTGTTCCAGATATAGCCAGTTGTACTGCACATACAAATGCGGCTACAACTACACTTGTCCAGGCTGCAACCCCTGCGCCCACAACCATCCCTAACAGTTTATTACGACCTATGGCGATTCGGATAGCTTTGTATAGGTAATAACCTGCAAATGTCCCAATTAAGCCCATATTCAGGATGTTAGCTCCCAAAACTGTCAAACCGCCATCTTGGAAAAAGACGCTTTGGACAATAAAGACAACTACCATCACTAAAGAACCAGCCCAAGGACCTAATAAAGCTCCTGCTAAAGTACCGCCCAAAAGATGCCCGGAAGTCCCTCCAGGGATAGGGAAATTAATCATTTGAGCAGCAAAGATAAAAGCCGCACATACACCCATCAGAGGTACAGCTCGTTCTTGGTATTCTGCTTGCGATTTTGACAGCGAAGCTGCAATTAATGCGAGTGCAATAATCCAAGTGACAAGGATAACGGGTAAATTCAAAAAGCCATCCGGAATATGCAATGCTAAATGGGGTTGAAATATCCCATGCATCCACCCTAAGTATGAAATAAAAGCAAACACGATGTGTATCCGTAATTTAACGATTTTCTTTTGTCAGATTATGCGATATCTGTAAACTTCTAGTTAAGCTTAGAGTTTCTTTAGATTTCAATGGGATGGGGGGGCATTTAATCAAGATAGAAGGTGAAGGATGAAGCGTGAAGCAGGAACAATAGTGAGAACCGTTAAATCTTTGGGTATTATTATTTGGGTTATATATATAACGAGATTAAAGATGGTTGTTTTACGTAAAAATACTGTTACTTTTTCTGTTAGCGTGAGTCTGACTTTTCTCATAACTGCCTGCAATGAAAGCAAAGTTAACCAGTGCCAACGATTGATGGAAGTCGTTAACAAAGGAACTGAGCTTATTGATAAGAATAAAGGGCAACAGGTTACAACTAGCATACAACTATCAAAAGATTTGCAAGCCGTCAGTAAAGAGATTGGAGAACAGAACTTCAAAGATCCGAAGCTACAGGAATTTCAGAACCGTATTGTCAAGGTATTTGAGACTGTGAGCACATCGATTGCGAAAGCAGGTCAAGCTTTAGGCTCTGCCAAGATAGCAAAAAACTCATCAGAAGGTCGAATCAAAATTCAAAAGGCGAGAGGAGATATCGATGCATCCCTAACAGCAGCAGCAAATGCAGCCAAGCAGTTAGATGCTGTCGCATCAGACTTGAATAAGTACTGCAATCAACCAGAGTAAGCTCAGCATCGAACCTCTCTTTCTGCTTGCTCTAAAAATTAGCGATTTTTGTAAGGTGGGTAACTACCCGCCCTACACCGTAGCGATCGTCTTCTGGCGAAAAGGGAGTAACCTTTTCTGCTCCCTCTTAGCTGCCAACACTCGTTCTTATCTTGAATCAGTATTTAATATTACTTATTAATAAGCAATGTTCCGGATTGACAGAGATTGTTCCTGTCAAAAGAAATGTCAGTCTAAATTTATGTTTAAGTACGATGAACGACATTGGTCTGCTAATGGCGGGCGTGTTGGCAGCAGGGCTACCATCTGCCCCGAAAGTGCCAGAGCAGCCACCAGTAAAGGCAAAAGAAGAGGCGAACAGAGCAGCAATATCTGAGGTAACTCAAGTTATTCCACCTGCTGAAATGGCATTACCCGAATTTATGCCACTGGATGGTAGTTCTTCAACTACCCCGTTAGCTATAAAAATAAAAAGTAAAAAAATAACTAGTGAAATTACTGAGAAAATTTATCCTCAAACCCCTTACAGTCTAGTACAAGCAGTAGAAACACTGAGGGACAGGGAGGATAAGGAGGACAAGGGGGACAAGGTAGAATTTTCTCCCTTGTCTACCCCCTCTCCAGAAGACGATCCCATGTCCCAAGTCACATCTGTGTCGCAACTGGGTGATGTCCAACCTTCTGATTGGGCTTTTAGTGCTTTGCAATCTTTAGTAGAACGCTATGGTTGTATTGCTGGATATCCCGATCGCACCTATCGAGGCGATCGAGCTATCAATCGTTATGAATTTGCTGCGGGATTGGCGGCTTGCTTGGAAACAATCAATGAATTGATTGGCAAGAGCACAGAAGGGGCTCTGACTAATGAGGATTTAATTTTACTAGAAAAATTACAATCGGAATTTCAGGCGGAGCTAAACGCAATTCAGGAGCGTGTGACTTCTTTAGAAGGTAGAACATCGCAAGTAGCAAAAAATCAGTTTTCCACAACAACGAAACTTGTCGGACAAGTTATTTTTGGCTTGCAAGGCTCTAACAAGGCTAATATTGATTTGTTTCCTAGAGATGGTGTTCCAGAACGCGACGCACAAACAAATGTCACATTTGCAAGTAACGTACAGTTAACACTGGCGACTTCATTTACGGGAAAAGATTTATTATTAACTGGTCTATCTGCAGGAAATTCAGGCTCTAATGCACCATTTGTATTCACCAATATGGGACGCTTGGGTTATGAACTGGATACAGAAAAAGATTTAGTGCTGAACGAGTTGTCTTACCGATTTCCTGTCTCTGATAACTTTGGCATTGTTGTTGGGACAGCTGGTGTTAACCCAAGCAATACCTTCCGGGGTATTAACCCTTTAGAAGGTTCTGGAGAAGGAGCTATCTCTTTATTTGGTCAGCGCAATCCTATTTTGGCAATCGGTAATGGAACGGGTGGCATAGGTTTTGACTGGCAAATCAGCGATCGCATCAGTTTGCAAGGAGTCTACAGTTCGGAAATTCCCAGCTTTCCCAGTAACGGTCAAGCAGCAGGACTCTTTGGTGGTAGATACACAGCTGGTGTTCAGTTAAGCCTTGCACCAACTAACAACATCGATTTAGGAGTTCACTATCTTTACTCCCACTCTCCTGATGGCTTGTTAGGAAGTGGTATCGGTGATGCTCAATTAATCTCTCCTTTTGCACCATCTGTTGCCTTCAACACTCATGCTGTAGGCGCAACTGTGGCGTGGCGTGTCAATCCCAACTTTCAATTAGGTGGTTGGGGAGGTTGGACTTTTTCAAATCCAGAAGAACTTTCTGGAAGCGTAAAAACAACT
Source organism: Tolypothrix campylonemoides VB511288_2 (assembly GCF_045999855.1). Lineage (NCBI taxonomy): Bacteria > Bacillati > Cyanobacteriota > Cyanophyceae > Nostocales > Tolypothrichaceae > Tolypothrix > Tolypothrix campylonemoides. Next base: position 94,401 of record NZ_JBFPMW010000008.1, on the reverse strand, counting down.
AACTGGATGGCATTTGCTGCATTTCCTAACTTACTCCGCCAAGGCAATCTCGGGGGAATTCTTGTCGGTCAACCACCTAAAATTACCTCCAGTACCCTGCCAGAGGGATACAATCTTCCCAACTTTTCCGAAGGAGGAACACCAGGAGGGCGCAGCGACAGTACATTACACTTAGAGCTTTTTTATCGCGCCCAATTGAACGACTATTTATCAATCACTCCAGGCTTGCTAGTTCTTTTCAACCCAGATCACAACTCAGCTAACGATACTTTAGTGATTGGAACAGTGAGAGCAACGTTCCGGTTTTAATTTCATACTTGTGTAAATGTAATCAAATGCTCAAAAGCATACTTAGACAATCAGCAGCAAATCAACAGCTAACAAGGGGAAGTCCAATACCTCTCGTAGAATCAGACGTGTTTTTTATGACTTTATAATCCAGGAACACATTCTCAATGCACTTCCAAGCGTCTGGTCAAAACTCAATTCAAAACGACAACTCCTTATATCCGCAAATACACGCAAATTCTAACTATCCTCGTCTACCTGCGTCCATTTGCGGTTCAAAAAACAAAATCTCCAAGTTAGGATTGCTCCTCATTAGCAGTTGCAGTCTAGCTTCAGCTATCATTGGTCTTGGAAATTCTAAAGCCGCCGCACAATTAACAATTCAAAGCACCGGTACGCTCTCGGGTACTATTCAACTTCCCAGTTTTAACCCTAACTTCAACAATAGAATTACCCGTGTAGATACTGACTCCAACGGTACTTATATGCGAAATATAGGTACCAAACAGAATCCTAATTTTGTTCCTGTATACACTTCTAATTATGTAAAAGTTCAAACACGAGCTGATGGAAGCCTGGGGTACTACGTTGACTTTAGAGGAATTCCCGTCATATCACTTGATGGCGTTCTCTCTTCACCTGCTCTCTCAGGCGGTCAGTTAGAACCATATAAATACCAAGGCATAATACCAGACACCAAATTTCAAGGTGTGGTTCAAGATGAGTTTGGACTGACAAAAGCTTTTTACACTGGTGTTGTGACCGATCCAAAAACAGGACAGCAGTACCAGGGAACATTTGAAGTGAACGGACAAGGACCGCGATATAGCGATCGCAACGGTGGTGAAAGTCCCACAGTCTTTGATTTCAAATCGGATCTTCCCGGTAAACCAACTGTTACGTCTTTAAAAATGACAAACAGCCCTTTAGTGAGATTGACAATTAAAGTACCTGCAGACGCTAAACCAATTGTTAGCAATCCCACACCGGTTGTTAACAATCCCACTCCATCCCCATCGCCAGTGGTGAGCAATCCCACTCCTCCATCCCCATCGCCAGTGGTGAGCAATCCCACTCCATCCCCATCGCCGGTGGT
>NZ_JBFPMW010000008.1:0-92917 GCF_045999855.1 Tolypothrix campylonemoides VB511288_2 | reverse complement strand
CGCCAGTGGTGAGCAATCCCACTCCATCCCCATCGCCGGTGGTGAGCAATCCCACATCACCATCCCCATCGCCAGTGGTGAGCAATCCCACATCACCATCCCCATCGCCAGTGGTAAGCAATCCCACACCAGCACCTACTACATCCATTGTTGACAACAGCAATGTAATACTTTCATCCACACCCACTATAGATGTCAACGAATCTAATTATTCATCACCCTCTACTTTGCCTCAAGTAGAGTTCAGCAATGGAAATTCCATAAACACGAATCGGACTGACTCCTCTACCCTTGCTTCCGGTGTATGTTCAAGAAACAACACGAAAAATTCAGCCCAATGCGGTAAAGAAATATCGACACCCAAACAAACAATTGGTCCCCGCAGTCGAGTCATGATCCGTTGACGCCATTTCAGGAACCAAATTCAGTAGTCATGAAGTATATATAACAGCTAGTATAAGGACAACATTCCAAAGATGAAACTTCTAATTTGGCAAAGTTGTCCTTATAGTTTAGTAAGAAGGTGTTCTCATACCCAGTACCCGTTGTCTCCATTGCCAGAGGGAGCCCCACCTTCCCAATTACCTGATGACGTTTTCTCAGTTTATCAGCTAGCTTAAAAATAAACGGGGTTCGTAAACCATTTATACGCTTTTTAGGGAAGCAGTTATGAAAGAGGAACTGATTGAATTGATAGCTAGAGTCATACAAGTCCTGCAAATTAACATGCGTTGGATGACTTGGAATCTATTTCTGGCATTTATACCATTGGCTTTGAGTGTTTGGCTATTTCGCATGAAGCGAGGACGGTCTTGGGTTTGGTGGCTCGGATTCCTGGTGTTCTTTGCTTTTCTACCTAATGCACCTTACCTGTTAACCGATGTCATTCACTTGATAGATGATATCCGTACAATCCAATCAATATGGATGATTACCCTTGTACTGATCCCGTTGTATCTACTAGTTATCCTAGCAGGATTTGAAGCTTACGTTGTTTCTTTAATTAACTTAGGTTATTACCTGCATAGGATAGGCAAGAGCCAATGGATTTTAGGCGTTGAGATGATGACTCATGCTCTCTGTGCTATTGGGGTGTATTGGGGGAGATTCTTGCGCTTCAATAGTTGGGATTTTGTCACTCAATTGGACACCGTGCTGACCAAAGGCATAGAAGAAATTTTGGGGAAACAACCTTTAGTCATTATTGCTATTACTTTTGCAGTACTAGCAGTTTTGCATTGGATTATGAAACGGGTGACTTTGGGGTTTACCAGGCAAGGCAAAAGTGAGATGATTGTCAACCCAAAACACGTTCACTCCGATACACCCAATATTTAATGAGAAATTGTATGGCTTGTCTTTTCTAGAACATGGAATTTGCAGCTATACTTATAAAACCCACCTACGTGGGTTTTAGGATTTTTTGTGAGTGCTACAAGGGGAGAACTCCCTCCGGGTATGTGCTTGGGGACACGCTATATGTAAAGCACGCGCTACATGATGTGGCATTAGATGGATGGTGCTGGTTCTGACCGTGCAGTTTTAATTTTACTTGCAGTCACAGGATGCTGTACAGTCAAGACAGAACAAGAGGCATGGTGCAGAACGTAATTGCTGACGCTACCTAAAAACAACTCAGACAGACCGGAGCGACCCCTACGTCCGATTACAATTAAGTCAAATCCATTTTGTGTGGCAAACTCGCAGATGGTATGACCGGGACTACCAGGCTGTTGAGTCCATTCACAACTTATACCAATGGCAGTTGCTTCATCTGTAAGCGATCGCAACATTTCCATTCCCCGATTAATGAACTCCTCCCACTGTTGGCGCTGTATTTGCAAAATTTCGGTGCTCAACCCCAGTCCTACATAGTATTCAGGGCTCGACAGTAAAGAAGTATCTGGGCTTCCCTCTTCTACTTGCGATAGTACGTGCAACAACGTCAGGTTAGCTTGTAAAGCCTTCGCCAAGGTAAGTGCTTCCTCAAAGACGCTCCTACTGCTACTAGATGTGTCTAATGCAACCAGTATTTTGTGTAACATATGAGTTTACCTCCAAACTGTTTGGCTCGAGCTTTTAACGATTTGTGACTTTGCGTTCTTGCCGATCGCTTTCACTTATGTTTATAAGAAAACAATTTGAGGAACTTGTGAAGGCAGCATATCACCGCTGCCTTAAGAATTTGCAATAAGTCTCATACACGCAGTTTTTGCTCTTTGTTTGTCAACCAGTCTCTTTAACTGCGATCGAAGTTAAGCGATGGTTGATAACCTTCTCAGATTCTTGGATATCCATGCGCCGAATTAAATCATTCTCAATGGTATAAATATGCTGAACCATTCGATCCACCATTAAATGCCTTCCATGCCGTCTACTCATTCATGCCATTCGTGTAAACGCTTGTCATTACAGCGATCGCTACTCCACAAAACCAGAGATCATCTGGTAGTATTGCAAATGCTCAAACGTTTTATCTCTATTGCCTGCCATAAGAAAGATGAAACTTCACCTTATTTGACGTGAAATAAAGCCAGATTGAGCAATCTGGGAAAAACAGATCGTTAGACCGTTGAAAGAGTAGCGGTCTAATTTGGGATGTTTGTTCTCGTTCTTAGGAGGTATATAGCATGACATTAATTTCTAGAGAGGAAATAAAAACATTACTAGAACTGCCAAGACAAAATTGTGTTTCAATTTATATGCCAATCCAAACAGCCGGACCAGAAGTCAGGCAAAATTCTATTCGGTTTAAAAACTTGGTGAAAGATGCGGAAGCTCGCTTAATTGATGCGGGTATTGAGCATAATGATGCTGTTGCATTGCTAGCACAATCCCATTCGCTGGATCGGACAGATTTTTGGGAGCAAACAGGAGACCAAGGACTGGCAGTTTTTATTTCTAATGACGTTTTTCGCTACTATACTTTGCCTCTAGAATTTGATGAAATGGTTGTGGTAACAGACCGATTTCATATTAAGCCTCTGCTCCCGATTTTAAATGGCGACGGGCGTTTTTATCTCTTGGCTTTGAGTCAAAAAGATGTTCGGTTCTTTGAAGGCGATCGCTACGGTCTCCAAGAGGTTGAGGTAGAAAATATGCCTAAGAGCTTAGATGAAGCCCTCAACTACGATGAGACTGCCCAAGACGGTCAGTTTCGCATTGCGACCTCAAAAGGGGGAACTGCCAATTCTTTTCAACAGCCCGGATCGTTTCACGGACAGGGTAGCCCTGACAGGGATAAGCATCAGGAAAGCATCTTACAGTTCTTCCACGCAGTGAATAATGCATTAGAAGAAAAATTGCGAAACCAAACAGCGCCTTTGATGCTGGCTGGAGTAGAATACCTAATGCCCTTGTACAGAGATGCAAACACTTACCAGCATTTGATAGAAGACGGTATCTCTGGGAATCAAGAAATTCTAACTGCAGAGGAGCTGCACGAACGGGCTTGGCCGATTGTCGAGCCTCTGTTTTACCAGTCGCAGCAAGAGGTTGTGGAAAGATTTAATATGCTTTATGGTTCCAATACTGGCAAAGCATCCAACGATCTCAAAGAAATCATCCCTGCAGCATATTACCAAAGAATTGATTCCTTAATAGTTGCAGCCAACCGAGAGCAATGGGGACTGTTTGACCCGTCTTCAGATACAGTTTTCTTGCATCAAGAAGAAGAAACGGGTGATGACGATTTATTAGATTTTGCTGCTGCTTACACTTTGCTCAACGGTGGAACAGTTTACACCATTGGCTCAGAACAAATCCCATTTAGCACACCTGTAGCAGCAATTTTCCGATATTAATCTTTGGGGTGTTGTATAAACTAGAACAATATCTATACAACACTGTCCATGAAGGCTACTTGTTCTCCAATTTGGAGTTCTTTTATCACTTTAGGGCTTTTGACCGTGGCAAGCTTTTCTCAACCTGCCACGGCAGAAACCATAACCGGACAATCGGGTAACGTCCGGGCAGAAATATCTTACGAAAAAGCACAAGATTATCAGTATAAAAATCTTCGTTTAAAAATTATTCGTGCAGGCAAAACGGTTTTCGATCGCAAACCCCTCGCTCAAGATAACGACTACGATAGACCTTTGGGTGCGATCGCCAAAGAAAATCAACTGCCAATAGTAGATTTAGATGGCGATAAAGAACCAGAAGTAATTGCTGATTTCTTCACAGGTGGCGCACACTGTTGTACTTATTCTTTAATTTACCGCTTTGACAAATCTCGCCAGCAGTATACAAAGATTAATCATGCTTGGGGGAATGGCGGTTATGGACTTAAGGATTTAGATAAGGATGGATTGCCAGAGTTTGAAAGTCGCGACGATCGCTTTGCCTATGCTTTCACAAGCTATGCGGCTTCGAGTTACCCGGTACAAATTTACCAGTATCGCAACGGGAAAATGGTGGATGTGACTCGTCGCTATCCCAAAATCATTAAAAATCACGCGTCCGAACTTTGGCAGTTTTACCTCAAGGAAGGGAAACAATACGAAGATGGGAAAGGTATTTTAGCAGCTTACCTGGCAGACAAGTATATGTTGGGTCAAGGTGAAGACGGTTGGGTGCAAGTGAGACAAGCTTATAAAGGACGCGATCGCAATAGCTATTTTGCCGATTTACGTAAGTTTTTACGAGAAACTGGCTATATCCTTTAAATGTAGAATGTTATCCTTCACCTCATCTGGGGAATACTAACGATGGTTCAAGTATGCCTTACAGATGTGCTGGAAAGTTTTAGGAGAAGGTAATGTTCGATACAAAGCTTTGGCTGCAATTATCTGCAATTCTCTTTGTTGGAAATGTTGTTAAAATCTTCACAAACATACCCGTTCAGGTCACAACTGTATTTGTTGACACAGTAATGAATATCGTTATTCCTACACTTGCCTGCATCTACGTGTCATTACTTAAAAAGTATACACCTCTCTATCAAAACGTTTACTACGAACCACCATATGTCGTTTGGGTTGAGACAGGTGTCAGCTGGGTTGTTATCTGTTGCGTAGCAATCCTTTCTAGGAATCTGTCACCCGGTTTTGCGATCGCTACATTTTCAATCTGTCTGTGTCTGGCAACGGCTTTGAGAAGAAAGAGTTAAGAGCAGTGAGGGGCTTACACTTATGGTTGTAGTTGATTTGCAGCTGCATCAATGTGTCGTTTCAATATTTTAACAGCAGCTTTTGTATCTTTTTGACGACAAGCATCTAAAAGTTGATAGTGTTCCTTTTGGCTGCTTTCCAAATAATCTACTTGTTCCATCTGTCGGTGAGCATAGCGAAACATATTCGTATGTAAGTTTTGAATCATTTTCAGCAATCGAGGTCGATTTGCCAAGGTGTAGAGCGCTGCATGAAATTCCCAATTTTGCTTCGCCCAGGAAGTTGCATCTGTGACTCGATTGATTTCATCCAGAATCATCGCTGCTTTTTCTAAATTGGATTCAGCTAGGTTGGGAATTGCGAGTTGAATGGCCATCACCTCTAAAGCGGAACGAATTTCACAAATTTCCTGCACTTCATTTGGTGACAGTACCGATACCATCGCCCCTCGATTCAGATGAAACGTGACCAATCCTTCTGCTTCTAGTTGTCGCAGAGCTTCTCTCACAGGAATGCGGCTGACTCCAAATTTTGTGGCGATTTCATCTTGTCTGAGAGATTGACCTTCTTGAAGAATTCCTCGCAGAATTGCTTCTCGTAAGGTATCGGCAATGACATCTGGGGTGCTGCGTTGCTGTTGCAGCACGTTGGCGGCTAGGTCGTTTAAATTCATAACTTTTTTCATGCATAATGTATATTGTATACGATTTTTTGTATACAATATACAAAGTTAACACTCTTGGAGCTAGTTATGAGCATTTCCTCCACAGACCGAATCGTTATCTTCGACACCACACTTAGGGATGGCGAACAATCACCTGGCGCAACACTTAACGTAGAAGAGAAGTTAGCGATCGCTCACCAACTAGCTCTTCTCGGAGTGGATGCGATAGAAGCCGGATTTGCGATCGCAAGTCCGGGAGACTTTGAAGCCGTCAGAACCATAGCCGAACAAGTTGGTGGGGTACCGGGTGGACCCATCATTTGCAGTTTGGCAAGAGCCATTCGCGAGGATATTAAAGCTGCTGCAGAAGCACTGCAACCGGCGGCTCATCCCAGAATTCACGTTTTTCTGTCCACATCAGATATTCATCTCAAATACCAGTTAAAAAAGACCCGCGACCAAGTACTGGCAATAGCTGAAGAAGCGATCGCCTATGCCAAGTCCTTCGTACAAGATGTAGAATTTTCACCGATGGATGCAAGCCGCACCGAACCAGAGTTTCTTTACCAAGTCTTATCCACTGCAATTGCAGCTGGTGCTACCACAATCAATATTCCCGATACCGTTGGAATCTGCACGCCAAAAGAAATGGAAAAGTTGATTCAAGGGATTAGGAAAAACGTAGCCAATATAGAACAGGTGATTCTTTCGGTTCACACTCAAAACGATTTGGGTTTAGCCACAGCCAATGCACTAGCAGCAATTGAAAACGGAGTGCGCCAGGTAGAATGCACCATCAATGGTATTGGAGAACGTGCTGGCAATGCTGCATTAGAAGAGATTGTTATGGCTTTGCAGGTTCGCAAACCCTATTACAATCCCTACTTGGGTCGTCCTGTAGAAAGTGAAGCCCCTTTGGTCAATATCAAAACTCAAGAAATTTATAAAACTTCCTGCTTGGTTTCTCAATTGACAGGGATCGCAGTACAACCAAATAAGGCGATCGTTGGAGCTAACGCCTTTGCTCATGAATCAGGAGTTCACCAAGATGGTGTGATTAAGCACCGAGAAACTTACGAAATCATGAATGCTGCGGACATCGGGTTGCCAGAAAATCGGATCGTGTTGGGTAAGCACTCAGGGCGCAACGCCTTCCGGAGCAAGCTGCAAGAATTGGGGTTTGACCTGAACGAAGCAGACTTTAACAAAGCCTTCATCAGGTTTAAAGAAGTTGCTGATAAGAAAAAAGAAATGACCGATTGGGATATTGAGGCTATTGTGCGAGACGAAACCCAAATTCAAGTAGAAAGCGGTTTTCAGTTAGAACACGTACAAGTCACCTGTGGAGATTGTACTTGTCCGACAGCAACTATCACAATTGTGACTCCAAATGGAGAAATTGTGACTGATGCTGCGGTAGGTACAGGTCCGGTGGATGCAGTGTATAAAGCGATCGCTCGGATGGTGCGGGTATCGAGCCAATTAGTTGAGTATTCCGTCCAATCTGTGACAGAAGGAATTGATGCTTTGGGAACCGTTACCGTTCGCCTGCGCCATCAAAACCGCATTTTCTCCGGACAGTCCTCCGACACGGACATTGTTGTTGCATCAGCTTACGCTTATATCAATGCAGTCAATCGTCTTTATCGTTACTTGCAATCTTCCAAAGGAAACGAGCCTTTGAGTTCATCTTTCACAACATCAGTAAAATATCTCATCTAATTCTATCGGACAAGTCTTTTGAAGTGCATTAAAAGCTGTTTCGATCCCCCCTAACCCCCCTTAAAAAAGGGGGGAACTTCATTCTAATTCTCCCTTTTTACGATGTTTCATCTCTTTTCTAAAGATCTGTACACCACCGTAGCTCCCATTGGAGAAGGGCTTTGGAACTGTCGCGCTTTGAGTCAGTTGTGCAATTGATATCAAATCCGGTAGCATCTGAATGATTAAAAAACCGCAGAGAACGCAGAGGACGCAGAGGGAGAGGACAGAGGAATAATTCCGATACCGACGGATTTGATATCAATTGGGTAAAAGCCTTCAAGGGGAAAACTTTTCGGTTTAACTAAAGGAATATTAATCTGTTCTCTAAACTCCTAACTACTCAACCACGAACAACTTCTTTACAAAGTAAGGTTGTTTCACAACTATCTACTGACTTGGATAATGTATTTATTGGAGAGTAATCTATAAAATCCGTAATGATTATCCAAAATCAAGCCCGTTATTTGTTAGACACGAATAAGAGTCGCAAATGCACAAGTAAAAAAACATTTAGAGGTCTGTGGGGTTATTTAGGTATAGCCGCCATAATATTATGTTTTCTCCCAATTAACGCTGCTACTGCGGCTACGAAAGTGATGTCCTTGGGCGACTCTCTCTGTGAGGGCAATATTGCTGTTTTGCGTAGTAAGGTAGCCAGTACCAAATTTGGCTCTACTATAGATTGGGTAGGAACCAAAAAAGACGGTGCATATAAGAAGGACCCAGATCACGAATGCCATGGTGGGTGGTCGGCGGCGCAAGTTTTGCAACAACCGGGTGCAAAAGTTCGTCTTCCCTCTTGGGAGGGAAAGCCGGGAAGCGTTCGGAACTGGGTTCAAGACACTAAGCCTGATGTCGTGCTGATGATGCTCGGTACCAATGATTTCTTTGGCACTGATGTTAGAGGGGATAATACCTCTAGCGTTCTGACAAAATCTCTTCAAGGGATTATTGATGAAATCTTCTTGATACGTCCTAATGCCAGAATTGTAGTCGCCTCAATTCCCCCCTTTAAATGGGATGTTCAAAAGGGCGTTGATGCCAATAAAACGAGAACTGCAGCTAACGCATTTCTTAAGAATCGTGTCAAAGAACTTTCCCAACAAGGAAAGCGAATCATCTTTCTTGATATGCATGCTGCAATAATTACTCGCATGAATCGGGTTGATGTTTTTAATAGTGATGGCGTTCACTTTAATGATGAGGGGAATAAGTTTGTTGCCGAGATGTGGACTCGCGCTCTAAAAGATATACTTTAATATACCCTCATCCCCAATCTTTCTCCTAACGGGACAAGGGCGTTCTTTCCCTGACTCCTGATTCTCTACTCCCTACTTTCCAACATTTGAGGAAATTATGTTAAGACTCCACAGCGCTATGCTAGAACGCTCTTCATTAATCGAGTTAGAGCAATTACACTTAGAGGGCTTTTCTAGAATTAATACAATTAATACAGATGAGACTGCGAAAAGCGATCGCATCTTATCTGAAGACATTAAACCAACACAAAAAATCGACGCGGAAACTCAATCTGTTTCTAATGAGATAACAGACACGGGTTCCTCAATGGAAGAGTTTTACCAACTCGCGCAAGAGTTGCTGTTCATAACTCTTGCCTTGATAGGAATTTCTTTTGGCTGCGTGTGGTTTTTTTATTCTGCCAACATTGCCTTAAACTATTTAATTGGGGCTTGTGCGGGGCTATTGTACTTGAGGATGTTGGTTAAAGATGTAGAGCGATTGGGCTCAGAAAAAAAACAACTTAGCAAAGCTCGCTTCGCTTTGTTGATAGTGTTAAGTATATTGGCAAGTCGATTGGAGCAATTGGAAATCCTGCCAATATTTTTGGGGTTTCTTACCTATAAAATCACAATTATGCTTTATGTGATTAGGACTTCCTTACCGTCTTTCTCTCGCTAATTTAAACTCCAATTTACTCTCACTAAAGCTTTATTATCCGCAACCCCGACACCATACAATTTGTCGGGGTTTTAATGTTTCCAAAACAATTGAGAATGGTTACACGTATATTTTATACTTATAAAAATTCGAGCTTAGATGTACACAATCAATGACAGCAGATCCATTATTTTATGAAATCTTCAAAGAAATTCCAGAGTTATTCTTTGAATTCATTGGTCACTCAGAAACAGACCCCAGTATTTACAAATTTAGCGCTCAAGAAATTAAACAGAGAGGGTTTCGTTTAGATGGGCTGCTTTCAACCCCAGAGACTTATCCAGATGAGCCAATCTACTTTATAGAAGCGCAGTCTTATAAAGATGATAATTTCTACAACCAATTTGTGGCAAAAGTCATTCTTTATTTAACCCAATATCAACCTCCCAATAAAACTTGGTACGCTGTCATCATTTATAATACAAAAAGTAATGAAGGCAATTTTCCAGAATATTTAAGTTTTTTTAAAGCACATTTACGTTGCTTCTACCTTGATGAGTTGGCAAAAACGCCCAATCAGTCGTTAGCAGTGGGAGTTATGCGTTTAATAGTCGAAAAGAAAACGCCTTCAAAAACCGGAGAACTCGCCAGAAAACTTATGAGTCAAGCCCAACAGGAGCTAAGCAATGCCATCTTGAAGGAAAAGGTTTTAGAATTTATTCAAGCAGTGGTCATTGATAAGTTTGCTAACTTAAGTCGGGAGGAAATAGCAACTATGCTAGGTTTAGATTCTTTAAAAAATACGAGAGTTTATCAAGAAGCGAAACAAGAAGGTATACAGACGACTAAGCTAGAAATGATACCAATCTTATTAGAGCTAGGGTTAACGATTGAGCAGATTGCGGAACGCTTAAAGCTAGACGTGGAAACTGTCCGAAAAAACGCTCAATAGTAAAACCCGCTTGACAACAAGCTGTTCACAGAAGGGACACTTGCTTTGCAAAGTGTCTTTACCTCATCCTTCATCCTTCAGTTGTCGTCGCGCTGCTTCCAAAATCACCCTTTGCTCAGCACGCGCGATCGCTCTATATGTCTGTTCTACTGCATCTGGTTCTACAGAGATAGAAGTAATACCCCATCGCACCAGTTGCTCAATAATTTCAGGATATAAGACGGGTGCTTGTCCGCAGATCGAACAGGGAATATTTGCCTTTTGTGCCATTTGGATCAGCTGGGCGATCGCATCCATCACAACGGGATGGCTTTCATTAAATGCTTTTGCCAAGTGTCCTTGTTCTCTATCGACTCCCAGTAAAAGTTGTGTTAGATCGTTTGTACCAATAGAAATTCCTTGTACCCCAGCTCTAACATATTCTGGCATTAAGAAAAGAACGCTGGGAACTTCCGCCATAATCCACAATTGGAACTGTCTTACCTGAGTTAACTTCGCCTGCTCAACTTTTTGGCGACAAAATGAGAACTCTTCGACTGTGCGAACGAAAGGTAACAAAAGATGAATATTGCTATAACCTGCTCTCTGTACCTTTGCTAAAGCTGCTAGCTCTAACTCAAAAACTGTAGGATTTATCAGGTAACTATAGGTACCGCGCTCTCCCAATACCGATTGTATGGCAGTCGGTGAACTGTTTTCTAGCGATTGCAGTTCGTGCGATCGCCAATCTAAAGATCGATAAAACACGGGTTTTGGTTCAAAAGCACGGGCAAATTGGGCGATCGCATCGTACCACCTTTCCAATAATTGTGCTCGTTCTCCTTCCCCAATCCAAACACTGGGGTGTTTTCCTTCCAATATATTGAGAACCATCAGCTCCGATCTTAATAACCCTACACCATCCACAGGTAAAGTATGTACCTTTGCGATCGCGCTGGGTTGACTCAGATTTACAAGCAGTTGAGTCGCAATAATGGGTAGCTGTAAAGAATGAGAGAAAGTTAGAGACTGAGGAAGCCCTTCCAAACTTTGGACTTTGAATTTTTCATTTTCAACTGGTGCGTCCTCTTGTTTTATTTCTTCTTCTCCTCGTGCAATATGATAAATTTCTCCCTTATCACCATCTATTTGCAATCGTTCCCCTGTTTGAATGATTTTTGTGGCATCTTTTACACTAACTACCGCAGGGATACTTAATTCTCTGGCAAGAATAGCCGCATGACTGGTTAACCCTCCTTGCTCTGTCACAATCCCCGTCACATATTGTAGAAGCGATAACCAATCAGGAGTTATGTTTGGTAAAACCAAAATCGCTCCATTGGGTATTTTTTCTGGCTTTAATTGTGAATTATTAATAACATAAGCATTTGCTGACACCCGTCCTGTTGCTGCAGCCAACCCTTTGATTGGGGAGACATTAGGAATAGCAGATTGAGGAGTACTGATGTGTGTTATGTACAGAACTCCTGTTGTGCTTTCATTAGAAATCGTCCATTCTATTGTGAAGTTTGCACCTATTTCTTTAACTAGCTGACCTGCTAGATGAACGAGTTGCTGTAAATATTCCTCTGTCAGTGCATATTGTTTTTGTTTCTCTTCTGCAAGCAGGTCAGTTACAATATAGGAAGCTTCAGACATCATAATTGATGATGCATTAGAGGTTCGGTAAGCTATAGTTTTATTACCTATTTCCCGTTCTCGTACATTGCCAGTATCTGGTTGGATGTAAAAAACATCTGGTAAAACTTCTCCTTGAGAAATTGACATTCCCAATCCCCAAGTCGCCAAAATTTCCCATTCTGAAGAAGTGGCATTTAGTACACCACTCGCGATCGCATTTCTGAAAGGTTGTACCAAAACTCCTAAATTGATTTGTCTGAGTTCGACTCCCGCCCATTGCCAGTAAAGTAAACTCTTAGCGCGAAACATTTGGCTCCAAGCTTGCTTCAAAGCAAATGCAATAGCTTGTTCGTTATACGAACAAACTTGAGCTTCGAGCAGTCCAGATACATTACCCAATCCCTGTTTTGCAGTTGGCGCGACAACAGAGGGTCTGAAAATGAGGAGATTGAGGTCTTTACTTTCTTGTTCTCTCACCGCTTCCAAGATAGCGCCAAGCAAACGCGGAGGTAAATTGGCTTGAGTAATTTCTTGACGAAAGCGCCTAGCCACTTGTTGAAGTTGACGCCAGTTTGCTACATCTAGATGAAAGGAAGAGTGAGGTAGATCTGCAACGAGTGCTTCTGAACTATTGAGAGTTTCTAAAAATTCCCGCAGAACTCCTGCTGACACCACAAAACCAGGAAGTACTGGATATCCTCGCTGTATTAATTTGCTCAACTGAAATGCTTTATCACCAACCTTGGTGCGGTCTTGTAGTTTAATTCGATCGAGCCAGTAGAGTTTGTCCACTCAATTACGTAATTATTGATGTAGCTATATAAAAAAATACGAACAGTAGTGATGAAAGTACTTTCAAGCAGAAAAGTATCTATCAGGATATTACCACCAGGCGTGGTGGCGATCGTAGTATACTAAAATTCTGAGCAAAAATGGAAAAGGATTATACAATTGCCCCCTATTTACTACATTGCATCAAATGATTGGTTAAACATAACCTTCAGACTGTGCTTTGCTTTGCTGATTGGGGCAATTGTTGGGATCGAACGTCAATTGACCCATAAACCTGCGGGTTTGAGAACTCATATGTTGGTGAGTTTTGGTGCTGCTCTGTTCAGTTTAATAGTCCTACAATCGAATGTATCTCAATCGGTGACTGGATCTGAAGCTCTATCACGAGTCATTCAGGGCATTGCAACTGGTGTAGGATTTATTGGTGCCGGAGAAATCTTACGTCAATCTTCTCACGAATCAAACCGAATGGAAATCCAAGGGCTAACTTCAGCAGCGGCTATTTGGGTTTCCGCCGCTCTCGGAATTGCTGCTGGTTCTGGTTTGTGGCAGCTTGGATTAATAGGAGCATTCTTATGTTTGTTAGTTTTAAGTGTTTTTAAACGATTTGAAAGACATTAGGCTAATGGCTAATGGCTAATGGCTAATGGCTAATGGCTAATGGTGAGACCAGCCCTGCAGGCGGGTTTCCCGCCGTAGGGGACTGGCGAACCCGAAGGGCGAACCCGAAGGGCTAATGGCTAATGGCTAATGGCTAATGGTTAATGGTTAATGGATGACTGACAATTAGCAATTAACCATTAACAACTTTCGATATCTGACCGGCATTGACAGAAAGAATTTGGGAAGAATTTAACCATTGTGAATCGAAGGAACCTAAATGCGTGGTGGTAATTAGCGTTTGAAAACGATCTTGAATGGCATCTAGAAGCTGGTTTTGCCGAGATAAATCTAACTCTGCTAAAACATCATCAAGCAAAAGTAAAGGTGGTTCTCCAACAACTTCCTCTATGAGTTGCAATTCTGCTAGTTTGAGTGCTAAAACTAACGTTCTCTGCTGTCCTTGAGAACCGTATTGACGGGCTGGTGTGTGATTGATGGTTAACTCGACTTCATCCCGATGGGGACCGACAAGACTAGTCCCTTGATGTAACTCAGCGACAGTTCTCTGTTGAATTTTGTTTAAAAAAGCTTGCTGGACTTCTTCTAAATTATTTTGCTCTAAAGGAACATTAGGAGAGTATTTGAGTTGTAAAATTTCCGTGCTACCACTAATGCTAGCATGCCATGCGATCGCTATGGGAGCAAGTCGCGTTAAGGCGCGATCGCGTCGCCTGATGACCCGCGTACCCGTAGTTGCTAACTGTGCGTCCCAAAGAGCTAACTCTTTTGGTTGGTGGCTCAGCCCTTGTTGCTGAACGCTTTTTAAAAAAGCATTGCGCTGTCGCAACACCTGATTGTACTGCTGTAATATGTGAGCGTAGACAGGTTCGAGTTGAATTAAAAGTGTATCGAGCCAATGACGGCGACCTTCAGGACCTCCACGAACTAAATCCAAATCCAAACTGGAAAACTGTACAGCATTGAGAACACCAAGAAAGTCCATATGACGCCTGAGATTTTCACCATTGAGGGAAACAGTACGACGACCGTTCCGACGCAGGATGATACTCAAATCACTTACCCCAGCTTGTCGCTCTAAAGACGCTATGAGTGCAGATGTTTCTTCCCCATCTCGAATTAAATCACGATCGCGTGCCATGCGGTGCGATCGTAATGTTGCCAGTAATTCTACCGCCTCCAACAAATTTGATTTTCCTTGAGCATTATTACCTACCAAAATTGTTTTAGGAGCAGTAAATTCAACCTGCTGTTCTTTGTAATTGCGAAATTGTCGGAGGAGAAGAGTTTTCAAGTACATAAGATTGAGAATTGCGTGACAAGGAAGAGGGGGTAGACAACAGAGAAGGAGCAGACAAGGGCGCACAAAATGAGGGGGTAGATAAGGGAGAAAATTCTACCTTGTCCTTCTTGTCTCCCTTGTCCTTCTTGTCTCCCTTGTTTCCCGTGTCTCTCGTCTCCCCTAACCCCCAGTCTCTAAACAACTTTCTTACCCGTCAATCGGAAGAAAAGTTTTTCCGCTTCAATCCATACAAACATTAAGGCACTAAAGCCAAGACAAATTGCCAACTCTGGCAAACTTAAGTAGTGAGTTCCAAAGAAAGCTTGTAGAGGAGGTACGTAAACAAGCAACAGTTGCAGAATAGATGTCACAACAACAGCAGCTAGCACGTATGGATTGGAGAAGGGGTTCATCTCAATGGTCAGTTGGGAGTTAGAGCGAATTGCTAATGCGTGACCCATTTGGGCAATACACAGCGCAGTAAACACCATCGTCTTCCAACGGTCAGGATTGAGATCCGGACCCGTCACGACCTTAACGTGATTGTAAGCCCATGCCATGAGAATAATAGAAATGATGGCAAAGACAATACCAATCCGAATCATGTAAGAACCCAAGCCTCGGGCAAAAATGCTTTCACGAGGACTGAAGGGCGGGCGTTTCATCACATCAGGTTCTGCAGGTTCTACAGCTAACGCCAGAGCTGGTAATCCATCTGTTACAAGGTTCATCCACAGAATTTGCAGTGGTGTTAGAGGTACACCTCCGAGTCCCATAATGGGTGCTGCAGCAATTGTGATCACCTCGCCTATGTTACTACCAAGGATGTATTTAATAAAACGGCGGATGTTTGTGTATACAACTCTACCTTCCTTTGTAGCGGCGACAATTGTGGCAAAGTTGTCATCAAGGAGTACCATGTCACTGGCTTCTTTACTCACATCGGTACCGGTGATACCCATGGCAATACCAATGTCAGCTTGTTTGAGGGCTGGTGCATCGTTGACACCATCGCCTGTCATGGCGACAAATCGACCCCGGCGTTGCAGTGCTTGAACGATGCGAAGTTTGTGTTCGGGGGCGACTCGAGCGTAGATGCTCACCAAATCAACTTGTTCTTCTAGTTCTTTATCGCTCATTCGCTGCAATTCTTGACCTGTTAAGGCGCGATCGCTTTCTTGAGCTATACCCAAATCCACAGCAATGGCGCGTGCGGTGAGTTGGTGGTCTCCAGTAATCATGACCGGGCGGATTCCTGCATCTCGACATTCTTGCACGGCATCCCTTACTTCCGGACGGGGTGCATCAAGCATTCCTATTAACCCCAGCCATACCAATTCTTTCTCGGATTCTTCATCTGAACCTTCCGGTGGTATTTCGGTAAGAGGTTTGTAAGCAAAACCCAAAACCCGCAGACCTTTACTTGCCATTGTGTCATTTTCTGTCAGAATTTGACTGCGTTGTCCCTCCTCAATCGGGATGGCGCTATTCCCTATATAAATACGAGTACACCGTGCAAGTATTAACTCTGGCGAACCTTTGGTAAACATTAAGTAGCGTTCTGACGGTTGCAGTAAGTGACTGACGATGGGGTCAACTTCTGCGATAGGCGAGACTCCTGTTTCTACTTGCTCTGCTTTACAAATTACACTCATGCGCTTGCGTTCTGAGGAGAAGGGGAACTCTGCAACACGAGGCAATTTGCTATCCCATTGATCCTTTTCAATTCCTCCTTTTGCAGCAAGTGTTACCAAAGCACCTTCTGTTGGATCGCCTAAAATCCTCCACTGTCCTTTATCTTGTTGCAAAAAGGAATCATTACACATGGTACAGGCAACAAGCAGCGCTTGGAGCGCTGGATACTCCTGTGGCTCAGTTTTTCGATCTTGAAGTTGAAACTCTCCCACTGGGTCGTAACCAGAACCTGTAACGCTCAAAAATTGGTTATTTGTATTTTGTAGCGATTGCGGTGAGTGGTTTCCATCTTCAGAAATCAAATCCCTACTGGGGCTTGAACTGGAATTAGAAACATTTGTGTAAACTGACTGTACTACCATCTTATTTTGCGTGAGAGTCCCGGTTTTGTCGGAACAGATGGTTGTGACGGAACCTAAAGTTTCTACCGCAGGTAGTTTCCGAATTAAGGCGTTGCGGCGTACCATTCTCTGTGTTCCCAGTGCCAGGGTAACGGTGATAACTGCGGGTAAGCTTTCTGGGACTACAGCAACTGCCATACTGAGAGAAACTTCCAATAATTCTTGTAAGTTACCTCCCCGGAGAAGACCAATTCCAATGACAACGACTACTAGAATTAAAGAACCTGTAACCAGGACATTACCAAGTTGGGTCATCCTCTGTTGTAGGGGAGTTGGTTCGCTTTCTACCGCTTGCAACATGGAAGCAATTTTACCCAATTCGGTTTGCATCCCGGTATTGGTTACGAGAATTTTGGCTCGTCCTTGGACAATTTCAGTCCCTTGAAAGACTAAATTAACGCGATCGCCCAAGGAGGTTTCTTCTGGCAATGTAACTTTTGCCTGTTTGTTTACTGCTTCCGCTTCACCTGTTAGCGCCGATTCCCGTATTTGCAGGTTGGATTCTTCGATCAAACGCCCATCTGCAGCTACGTGTACGCCAGCTTCTACTAACATCACATCTCCTGGCACTAACTGTTGAGCTGGCACCTCTACTGGTCTGCTGTCACGCAGGACTCGCACGTTAGGTGATGCCAGTTTTTTCAACGCTGCTAGGGCTTTTTCTGCACGACTTTCTTGTACGTAACCAAGTATACCGTTCAGTACGACAATCGCTAGAATGGCGATCGTATCTTTAAATGGTAATTCCCCAGGTTTCAATGTGCCTTGCCGCCAAGATATCAGGTCCAGAACCCCAGAAATTATGGCTACGGCAATCAGCATCAACAACATGATGTTTGTGAACTGATCTATCAGAATCCGCCACGCACTGCGTCCTGCAGTTTCCTCTAGTTCATT
The DNA here is from genome assembly GCF_045999855.1 of Tolypothrix campylonemoides VB511288_2. Classification (NCBI taxonomy): domain Bacteria; kingdom Bacillati; phylum Cyanobacteriota; class Cyanophyceae; order Nostocales; family Tolypothrichaceae; genus Tolypothrix; species Tolypothrix campylonemoides. The sequence continues at coordinate 75,219 of NZ_JBFPMW010000008.1, read as the reverse complement.
TGGACCATATTTTTCCAGTCGCTGTTGTACTTCTTGGGGAGATAAACCAGTCTCTGCGTTTGTTTTCAGCAGTTCTAGTGATTTATCAACTTCTAAACTATGCCAAGCGGCGGGTTGTTCGGGTAGAGAATGAGCGGACATCGTCTCGGTCACAGGAAATGGTTACAAACTTCGATCATAGATGAGCAAGGGCTGGAAAACCATCAATATAAAGTTACATTAGGTTTGAAGCCAAGCCTATCAGTACTCCTGATAGTTTTCCATGTTTTCTACAGGAAATATACACATTTTTACGACTTAAGAAGAATTTCATAATACAAAATATCGATAATAATGCGATTGGGTACTGGTGTGTGGGAACTGGGTACCGATATGTGGCAATTGGAATGTGAAATGACTTTTACAATCCCAGTGTCCCTAGTTTCCAATCCCTTTTAATTCCTAAAATGTTAAACATTTGAATAAATTAGTTTAATATGACTTTTGCACTCCCCAGTTTTCCTATTAACCAAATGATTGGGCAAAGGACAATTCGACCCCATAGCGCTGCCGCCCTCTGTGGCATTACCTTTATCCAGGATACACTCATTGCTATTGATACTGCTAAAGGTCATTTGCTCTCAATTGACCCCCATTCTGATAATACAAAAGTTCTCAATCCCCATCAAAACCGTGAATTTACGGGTGTTACCGGGATTGCTGTATGGGATGATACTCTTTGGCTGACTCGGGACAATAGTGTCTATTTGTGTAAGTTAGCATCGTTGGGATTGGAGCACTTTGTCACCTTGCCATATCCTGCGGATGGTATTGCTGTTTGGGAATCTACTGTCTATGTCAGTTCTCAAAAGCTGGGGGATATACTGGTTTTCGATCGCAATACACGGAAACAAATTACTAAGTTTTACGCACCTGGAGTAGGAATAGAAAATTTGGCAGTGGATGAAGAAACGCTGTGGGTTTGCGATCGCACGGAGCAAAGTGTCTACTGCATCGATCGAGCAACTGGGGGAGTTCAATTTAGCGTACTAACCCCGTTTGACGAGCCTTCAGGTATAGCAATTTACAAAAATACCGAGACTGGGGAGAAAACTCTCTACATCGCCTATGCTTCTGAGGAACCCTATGTCCGAGATAACCCAAATGCCGACCCCAGTCACGAGCTATCATATCGCGATCGCACTTTTATTCATCCCCTACATTACCATTACAATCGAGAAAAACGCTATGCCCTCTCTAACGGCTATCTCTTAGAAATGTCTTACGTAGAGGAAATTGCGCCTTTAGATGAAGTTTATATCCCAGAGGTAGAATGGCGCATCGCTTTGCCATCAGAAACCGACCGCCAAAAGGTGAAACACGTAGAATATATTGGTTTGCCTTTTACAGAAGACATAGTCGATGGACAACGAGTTGCTGTCTTTAAATTTGATGCTTTGACTCCAGGCGAACGACATTTATTTGGTTGGAAGGCAATCTTAGAAGTCCGAGGAATTAAGTATCGTCTCACTCCGTCAGATGTAGAAGATCTTGACGAACCTACACCAGAACAGCAAGAGCGTTATTTAGTAGATAATGACGATTTGGCAATGGATACTAACATTGTCCGTCGCGCCGCCCGTGAAGCCATTGGAACGGAAACCAACTTGCTGCGAAAAATGTATAGCATTCGCAACTACGTTTATGATGAGTTGTCCTACGGTATTAAACCTCACATAGATACACCAGATATTGTTTTAGAAAGGGGTGTGGGTTCCTGTGGAGAATATGTGGGTGTTTTGCTGGCTTTATGTCGATTAAATGGGATTCCCTGTCGGACTGTAGGTCGATACAAATGCCCCAGCTATGCTGAGTACCAGCAAGTTCCCATGCAGCCCCAATACAATCATGTTTGGCTGGAATTCTACGTACCTGGTTTTGGTTGGTTACCCATGGAATCCAATCCTGATGATATGGGTTATGGCGGACCCTATCCCACCAGATTTTTCATGGGTTTGGGTTGGTATCACGTTGAAATTGGCAAAGGTATTTCTTTTGAAACTTTGACGAGTAAAGGTGCAAAGCTGACAAAAGAAGATGTTTCTATTGGGGAGTTGGCTATCAATCACATTCGTTTTACAATTCTCGGAGAATTACCTCCTTTCAGCGAGCAGTGAGCAGTAACCAGTAACCAGCAAGACTTACGCATAGCCCTCGTTTTTAACCTGAGTTCGACCCTTCATCTCGATTCGGTGGCTTTTCATCTCGTTCCCAGGCTCCGCCTGGGAATGCCTTTTTAGAGGCTCCGCCTCCTGACACTTGTGGAATGAGCTTTAGTTACTCTGCAACGGCTTCAGACACACTGTCTTCCGGACTATACACGTGCGAGCGCGGATTCTCAGCATGAAGCTTGTCGAGATAGGCGTGTAAAGCTTCTTCATTTAGGGAAAATGACAGCAAGCAGTTGTTTGTTAGAACCATTTCGCAATCAACCAAGCAGAACAGAGGTGCGAAATTGCATACTAAAGCTATTTTCGTACTTTGGAGAATTGCAACGGAGAGCAAAGAGAGAAAGAACTTCTTTCCCAGAGGAAGATTTACCCCGTTTGTGGATTTTAGCGACTTCGGCTTCCGATAATTTGTTAGAGAGTTTTGGCGCTAAACTAGAGTTAAAAAATTGGTTACAAGGAGTGTATTTTCTAAATGAGTCATTTTTATTCTTATAAATACGTATTTTCTCGTAATATTTAACAAATAATAAAACTTAAAGAAAAGATACGTAAAATTTCGCAGGCATATACAGGCAGAAGCTAAATAATATCAAAATTAGCTTACTTTGCTATGAAATGTATGAGTAAATTGTCGATCAAAGTTACAGGCTTGGTTCTACTACTGATTTGCGTTTACTATCTCGTTCAAAATCTTATATTTGCTAGTAGATATCATAGCTTTTTTTATCAAAGCTTCCCTGCTACTGGCTCAATGTTAGCATTAATTTTGGGTATTTTTACATTAATTTTCTTTCCCAAAAATACAGACAATCTCGGATGGATTTTATTGGGAATAAGCATGGTACTAGCTTTGTTAAGCGGAGGAGTTATCTTCCAAACTACAAGTTTATGGAATTTCTTTGTTGCTTTCTCAGCATTATCTGTAGGGTATAAACTCCTTGATGAAGGTAGATTGCTTTAGTTTTTATCGGTTTCATGAATGAAAAAGGAATTGGGTGTGGGAAATTGGTTTCTTACCCAACCTCTAACTCCTATTTTCGGAAGGTTTCACTGCGGAAAACTCGCAGATTGAGTTAAACGGGCAAAACCGACAGTGATAGCCGGGTGTTGGTGGAAAAATATCGCTAAATTTACTGTGTTTTTCTTGATATTTTTGCAAATCTTTTTGGTGTTTTTTAGCAATCTCCGATAATTCACGTTCAATAACGTCTAATTCTTTCTTAGAAACACTTATGATTTCCGAAGTTTTACAAAGTTCTAAATTGTAAAATGAGGCGATCGCCTCATACTGAGGATAGAGATAGCGAGCTGCTACTAGATAGACTAGTGCCTGTCTGCGATCGAAGGCAGATTTACCAGTTTTAAAGTCTACAATATGTAAAGTGCGATCGGACTCAATAAAGATGCAATCCATTGCAGCATACAAGCGAAAGCAGTAATGCTGCTGTTTCACAAAAATTGGTTTGGGAAAACCTTCATCACCACGGGTTAGCAAAAGAATACGTTTGCCCGAAAGCAAAGGAGTACTGTGATATTGGTTTAAAATTTGCAGAACTCGTTGCTTAACTTCATCTGTAAAGTGACTTAATTTCAGCAGTTGTGCAACTTTTTGTACGCCATCTGATTGCTTTAATAAATGTATCTGGTGATGAAATTCATAAACACCTTTCTGTGCTAGCAAGCCAATGCGTTGGGAAGCCGTCGCTTTTGCCATCAGAACTTTAACCTGAGGTTCGTGCTGCCGTGCTTTAATAAAACCGCGTCTCATTTGGCAATGCGAACGTTGCCCCACGGCTGGGGCAATTAAAGACCAAAGGTGATAGCTGGCAAAAGGCTGCTCTGAAATTAACATTGCTTTGACGCTTTGGCTTGGGCTGTAAGCCAAAATCCAACACGGTAAGGCAAGAAAAGATCTCTCCCCAACCATGCGGATTCTGTGAGTTCAGAAATTACTGATACTATTGTGGCAAATTATTAGAGATGTATCAGATGCTCTGTCACGATCTAGTAACCTTTCCAACTCAATTTCTACGTTCTCTCTCAACTCAGAGTCTGTGTCACTTACGTGCTTCTTGCCCAATAGAGCGCAATGTATTAAAAGTTATTACGATAAATGAAGAATTTGTTAAATAGAGTGAATGCCCACTACTAACTTCACATTCATCAACAAACAGGACTATGAAAACTGTAGCAAATTTACTGACATCGATAGTTGTAGCGAGCTGGGTGATGGGGATAGCAATCCTTTCAGTACAAAATGCCGAACCCGTATCATTAAAATTTCTGAATTTTAGGTCCGTTCAAATTCCCGTTGGTCTAGTTCTGGCTTTCTGCGCTGTTGTGGGAATAATTGGTACGGCGCTGCTGCAACCCCTATGGGGTCTTGCGGTTTCGGGGCAAAGAAATTCTCCAGAAGAAGATGATGCTGAATTTTTTACTGATGAAGATTATTAAGATTATCCCTGCCAATCTTCTAGTTGTGTCATTAAAAAATAACGCACGTGGTCAACAAATGTTCGCCCATCATTTGTATAGCCATGTCCCAATCCTGGAACAACATAACAAGCACCATCGGGAAAACGTTGAGCGCAAGCACGCGCATCTTGAACGCGAACCATGCGATCGCAATCCCCTACCAAAAATCGAGCGCGACGCGAAGGGTTAACTCGTTCAACGTAAGTCATGGGGTTGCACTCTCGGCTGTAGCGATCGCCATCTTTTAGCTTTTTCGCGACTTGCAAAACCTCGAGCCTGGGCTTTAAATCCGGTCGGACTTGTCTGAGGAGACCACCCAAGGGCGAAGCCGCCAAATCGGGCAATATATTGTAACCCCAGCTTTTGCCGAAAGACTGTAGGTTGGTATGACCAATTGTTCCCAACAATCGATCTCCAATCCCCAGAGACGTAAAAGCATACCCCGTTTGTAAAACTCCCATGCTGACGCCAAATAGTGCTAGTCGGCTATCTGTCAAACCGTAACACTGACAGCAAAAATTACGTACCGCGATAATGTCACGGGCTACACATTGAAAAATCCGCAACAAAAGTTCTGTATCAAACGCAATATTTCTCTCAAGTAACGGCTCAATCTCATTTTCCACCAAAGCGGTGAATGTGCGTACCAGACTGCGTTCGCCTGCAAAAGGAGTCTCAACCAAAGCAACAGCTATACCCATTTGCGTTAGGGTTGGCACTATAAAAGCATTCCAGCCATATGGAGCGGACATTCCTTGCAAACCTATAACCAATGGCGTTTGGTCTGGCGATCTGTTATGTGGTAAAAAAATTGCAACTGGAAAGCCGCTTAACTGTTCGTCAATGTCCTTCACTCCAGTTAAGTTAATTGGTTCGTCAAACCAATAACGATCGCCGTTAATACCATCAAAAGTAATTAGGTTAGATCCGTATACAGGCACGATTTTAATAAAAACTAAGAGTAAGATACTCAATACGTAGCATAAATTGTATAAATTTTAAATGCTTTAAGAAAAAATACGTAAATTAAAAATTTACGTATTTTTTTAAATAAATATTAATATTATCTTAATAAGAGCTTTAAGGTACTCTTGTCTAATATACGTATACTTACTGCGTAAGTAGTTACAGAGATTACATAGTCTTGCAAATATCAATAGTGTATTCCACCATGTTGACAAACCCCCAAACGATTTTGAAACGCTTGCAGGTTGTTACCAACACAGTTCTTGGTAAAGAAATGCCTTTAGAGACTCACGATCGCTACATTTTAGAACAGAAAATAATTCCTTATTTTCTCGAACGAGAAGAGTTTGCCAAAATTTTATTCGTAGGATGCGCTCCCTACACAAAACACTATGAGAAATGGTTTAGAGAAAAAGAATATTGGACAATTGATATTAATCCAGTAAAGACAATCTATGGAGCCAAAAATCACATTGTTGGTTCCATGAGCGAACTGAGCGATCGTTTTCCTGAAAACGATTTAGATGTTATCTTCTGCAATGGCGTTTTTGGGTGGGGATTGAACGAGCGAGAAGAAGTAGAGAAAGCATTTGCAGGTTGTTATCACTCTTTACGAAAAGGAGGGATTTTAATTATTGGTTGGAATGACGTCCCAGAGAGAAAACCATTTCCTCTAGAAACTTGTGAAAGCTTAAATCAGTTTCAACCTTATGAGTTTCCCCCTCTTTCTACTGCATTTTATGTCAACTTGACTGATGAATCAGACAAGCATAGATATAGTTTTTATGTTAAGGGTTAGTGGTTAAGATTAACTAGGACTTACGCAAAGCCCCCCTTTTTAAGCTACGGTGGTGTACAGATCTCTATAAAAGAGATGAAACATCGTGAAAAGGCAGAATTGAAATTAAGTTTCCCCCTTTTTTAAGGGGGGTTAGGGGGGATCGAAACCGCAAGAATACACTTTAGAAGACTTGTGTACACCACCCTAGCTTTTTAAGGAGAGATGGGGGATCGGCAACGCGTAAAATACCTAAAATACCGTTGAAGTTGCGTAAGTCCTGTTAACAACTAATAACTAACAACCAACCCTTATCAAGTCTATTTTGTCTCCATCCAATTTTCACCTGCACGCGCCTCTACAAGCAATGGTACAGATAGAGAGACTGCATTTTCCATTGTAGATTTAATAACGCTTTGCAGTTCTTCCCATTCCTCTGGTGGAACTTCAAAAACAAGTTCATCATGAACTTGTAGCAACAACCGGGCCTTATAATTCTGCAAAATATCGTGCAGTTTTACCATTGCGACTTTAATAATGTCAGCGCTAGAGCCTTGAATTGGCGCGTTGGCTGCAGCACGTAGCAATCCTGCATCGTATGGACCCAGATTCTTATATTTGCTGAGGTTTATATCTACAGGATTGCTACCTTTAAGATCGCGCAAACTATTGCTTGTAAAGTCAAAGTATCTCCGACGCCCAAAAATAGTTTCTACGTATCCTTGGGTAACAGCTTGCTTTTTCACAAACTCCAAATACTCAAAGATTTTAGGATAGCGGTTGTTAAACCGTTTAATAAACTCGTTAGCATCAGTTTTTTCTACCCCTGTAGAACGGGAAAATCTCTGAGAACCCATGCCATAAATTACACCAAAGTTGATAGTTTTAGCTAACCTTCGCTCATCTGATGTGACATCTTCTTTTTCAAAAATCAGCTTTGCTGTCACTTTATGAATATCCTCATTATTCTGATAAGCTGCAACTAAGACAGGTTCTTGACTCAAATGGGCTAAAATTCGCAACTCAATTTGTGAATAATCAGCAGCTACCATTAAGTAACCAGATTCAGGTATGAAGGCTTTGCGAATCTGACGGCTAAAAGCGGTACGAATGGGTATATTCTGTAAATTTGGATTGGAAGAAGACAAACGACCTGTAGATGTTGCTGTCTGGTTGAAGCTAGTGTGTACTCGTTTAGTATCCTCACGGACGAGTTCGGGTAATGCGTCTACATAAGTAGATTTCAATTTAGATAGGGTACGATACTCAACAATGGCATCTACAATTCCCGTTGTATCAACTTCTCTCAATTTTTCTAGTGTTGCAGCGTCAGTAGAATAACCTGTTTGGATTTTCCGGGAATGTTTAGTGCTTAACTTCAATTTGTCAAATAGTATTTGACTCAATTGTTTTGGAGAACCTAAATTAAATGTCTCTCCTGCCAAATTGTAAGCCTGTTGTTCAAACTTGGCTAAATCTGTTTCTAATCCACGGGATAGTTCTTGCAGATAAGCAGTATCTATACGAATTCCCCTGTACTCCATCTCTGCTAAAACTGGTTCTAGTGGTTGTTCTACTTTTAGTAATAAATTTTCTAAAGACCTATTACTTTCTGTATCTAAAAGACTGTTAGTAACATCAATTTTTTCGAGTTCTTCACGCAATTTTGGGACTAGTTGAAATGTGGTGTAAACATCCATACCACAGTAATTAGCTACGGAAGGGATATCTAAATCGGCAATAGTTTTTCCCTTAGGAACTAACTCAGAGTAACTCATTGCTATTAAACCCAAATAACGTTGGGATAAGCTACTAAGATTGTGGTTTCCATCTGGGTTTAAAACATAACTGGCTAGCATGGGGTCAAAGACAACTCCTGCAAGTTTTATTCCCTGACAGCGAAGAATTAAACGGTCAAACTTAGCATTTTGCAAAGTTTTAGGGTAATTTGCACTTTCAAGAATTGGGCGGAGTGCTTCTAAAGCTATTTCTAGCTCTAAATTTTCTCCAGTTTTATGACCGAGGGGAATGTAAGCGACTTCATCTGGTTCCGTTCCCCAACAGCAACCAATTCCTACTAAAAATGCATCTCTTGGTTCTAAATCGCTGGTTTCCGTATCCCAAGCAACAGGGTATTTTGGGTCTGTAAACTTTTGTAGCAGGTTGACTAATTCTGTTAGTTTTGCTGGAGTATCTACGATCCGGGGATGAATTGCAGAATCTGTCGGATTTTGTTGGGATGCTTCTGTATCTTCAGGACTAAAAAACCACACATCTTCACCTTCATAGGTGGGGAGTGGAAATGAGGTTGCGTCTGGTTCCTCTGTGCTTTCTGATGCTTCTTCAACCGTTCCGCCAAACTTTTGTTGGAGTTCGTTAATTTTGCCTAAAAAAGTTTTAAATTCTAGCTTTTCTAAAATTGGAATGATGTTATTAGTATCAAACCCTTTGAGAGTGCATTCCTCTAAATTAATTTCCAAGGGTACATTTAGAACGATTGCTGCTAAATAGCGAGATTTTTCCGCGTCTTCTTTACCTGTTTCTAATTTTTTCTGAGTTGCACCTTTTATTTGTCCCAATGAAGCATAAATTTTTTCTAGAGAACCATACTCCTTAAGCAACTGGACTGCTGTTTTTTCCCCAATTCCTCTGACTCCGGGAATATTGTCTGATTTATCACCGCAAAGGGCTTTGTAATCTACGACTTGGGATGGTTCAATACCCAACTTCTCTTTAACTTGTTCTACACTAAACTCGCTGATACCAGCATTGGTATTGCGTTTGAGAGCATCTGGGCTGAAATACAAAACGCTAATGTCTTTGCTGGGGTCAATAAGTTGGTATAAATCGCGATCGCCCGTCAGAATTTTGACTCTATACCCCGATGCTGCTGCCTTTTGTGCTAAAGTTCCCAACACGTCATCTGCTTCATACCCAGCAGCAGTGACAATTTTTAGATTCAACGCGTCCAGTAATTCTTGCAGGTTTTTTAGGTCAGGAATAAAATCTTCTGGTGTCCCCGGACGATCTGCTTTATACGTGTCGTCAGCTTCATGACGAAAAGTTGGCAAACCCAAGTCAAAGGCTATTGCCATTGCTTGGGGCTGTTCTGTTGCCATAACCTCTAATAGAGATTTCAGAAAGCCGAAACACACACTTGTGGGTATCCCTGTCTTCGTCCTCAATCCACCATCTTTTCCTTTCGCAAAGGCAAAGTACGAACGAAAGGCTAGGGAATGCCCATCTACAAGAATGAATGTGGGGTGTGTTTTCATTAAAAATTTGGAAGCTAACTGATGTTTGAGTGATACATATATTCTAACCAGTTGCTTCTACAAGGATCGTCATTTGTCACTGGTCATTGGTCGTTGATTCCCGACGGCGCAATGTCATCACACCCGCCGCCGACGCTGCTAACAATGCCATTGCAGTTGCAGGTTCGGGTACGGATTCGATGTTATCTTTACCAACATCAACAACGAACACAACGTCATTGAAATCGCGATCGGAAGAAATGCCTTCTGGTCCGGGTAAATCTTCAAAGCCTATTAATAAGTAATCATCGATTTCATAAGCAACTAAATGCTCTAATAAATCTGGATTTTTTGTTGGGTCTGCACCGTAAACAGGTCCATCAGGATTGTTAAACCCATCTGTTTTCATAAAGAAGTTGAGTTGCGATCCACCTGCTACTTTACCAAGCTCAACATAATCTCCAATATCTAAAGTCCCTGGGTTTTCGCCAAGCTGACACGCTGAATTCGCTGCTTGAGAAATGTCACAGGATACATCATTAAAAAGCAAACCTTTCTGAGAATTATTGCCTTTTACAGCTTCATAAGCTAGCTGGTTTTTATAGGTAGCACCTTCATTGAGAAACCAAATACGAACATTACTTTCGTTTTTCAAGCGAAGTTTTGTAGGGTCTAGTTTGGTTAATTTATCTTCTGGAATCGCAAGAGATTCTGGCTGTACGTACTTTTGATACTCAGAAATCAGAGTTTGAAATCCTGAAGTATCAGTTGACTTATCTTGTACCTCATAAGTTTTTGTCCAGTCACCCCAGGTAAACGTACTAGCACTTGCAGGAGCGACAGTAGAAAATACACCAGCGACTGTAGCGGCGGCGGCTATAAGTTTCTTTAGCTGATTTTTATTTATCATAAAACTCCTTTATAATTTCTTTTCAATTAAGTTAAATAATTGTAAATCTAAGCTTTTGAGCTACTGATTTCTACGTAATGTTTAAGCGTTACTCATTATTATTACGCCCGTGATTTTCTACGTCTACACTTAAATTTCATCTTCGCTAACTCTTTATCCCTAGGGTTTTTACTGAAAAAATTATGTAAAATTAGTGTAGTTTTCCGAAATCAAAACTGTCTCAAGTGAAGTCATGGGAAATTTCGCTCGAAGTAGATAATCGGGCAACAGGTATGAGGTATAGTTAAGATATGATTTGTTGCTCCATATCCCTTCTTACAATTCAAAACCCCAACTTCTTTGAGAAGTTGGGGTTCTTGCTCTTTGCGCCTATGAGAACAAATGCACTCAAGTCTTAGAAATATGCGATCGGGCTTGAGCCCTACTTGTATTCGTTCATATATATTCCTTGTTAACTGCCAAAATGGCACTAAGAGAATTACAGGTTTTTCCTCTAAATAAATATATTTCTGACGCAATCTTTCCCTATTCGCACCCTACAAATTAGCCACAGGTCGGACGCCAGTAGAGGTCATTCACTCCACCATGGAAAAAGCTTGCGCCCAAGCAGTTTCTAAAAAAGATCTTCAAATCGAAACTCAAAAATATCAGGATAAGCAATCCAAAAAGAGCTAACACTCTGGGAATACGCAGATCGTGGTACAAAAGATTCACCTCCCAGAATCTCTGAGAAAGCGGGCTTAATTATGGAACAACTTAGCGAACAAAATAACGAGCCCTAATGTTTTGTTATCGAAGAGGCGGTTTTATTATTATTAGAGGAATTTCAGCAGATGATTCTCGCTGTGGCTTAGGTTTATTTAAGTCTGACTTCAACATATGACCACCCAAGATAAGGTTTTTTCTGCTTGGTGGTGTATGTGATTAGACGCACCCCTATTTAAATAAAATTTTTTAATGGTTACTGGTTACTGTTAATGCGGCGACGACTAATTTTGAGCAATCCCACGACTCCCACGCCCAAAATAGCAAGAGCACTGGTAGGTTCTGGTATGTAAGCTTTACCATCTAAATTATTTTTGCCTATATCAACGACAAACACCACGTCGTTAAAATCGCGATCGCTTGCAATAGTCCCATTTCCTCCCTCTAGAGAACCCTCGGGTCCAAACAGATCCTCAAATCCCACTAAAAGGTAATCGTTATACTGATAAGCAACTATATGATCCAGACCGTCTGGATTTTGGGTAGCATCCTCACCGTAAATATTTTTGACGTTTGTGGCTGGATTTGTACCACCTGTGTCTTGAGGATTAGCTCCATTTGCTCTTAACCAAAAATTCAGTTGCGAACCGCCACTGATTGTTCCCAAATCAACATAATCACCAACATTTAAAGTTCCATTACTCTCAGGCTTTTCGCAGTTGTTGTTGTTTCCACTAATACATGAAACATCTTGAAAAATCAAATTTGCTTGATAATTTGAACCTTGAATAGTTTCGTAAGCCAATTGGTTGCGATAAAAACCCCCTTCGTTCAGGAACCAAACACGAACACCACTGTCCGATTTGAGTTGTAACCTGGAAGGGTCTAGCCTTCTGACTTGATTTTCAGGAATCGCGATTCCTTCTGGTTGCACAAATTGCTGAAGTTGCGGAATTAGCGTTTGAAAGCCCGATACGTCAGTTGTTCTTGATTGAACTGGATTTGCAACCAAATTATTCCATTCCGAAGTATTGGTTAATGAAGCTGCATTGACAGGTGCTACTACAGACGAAAAGATAGTACCTACAGTAGCTATAGCAGAAAAAACCTCTGTTAAGCGATTGTTTTTCATGGAAACCCTTTTATGTTTTGTAACAAGGCTACAAAATTGTTCACTTAAACGGAGCGCTAACTCTCACTCCAGTATCCTACGTTAATTAATCACTTTGATTTCAGTATCTATAGAAAGTATCAAGTATGAAGGATAAAGGATAAAATGTGTCATGAAAATCTGAAATTGGCTCCTTAAATACATCTAAGTGGAGTTTACTTCATACTTTATCCGTTATACTGCATACTTTATCCTTACTTAACATGGACTTTTCTGCTACTTCTAATATTCAACTGCTTGTCTTAGATGTTGATGGCACGATCGCAGGAAAATCTAATACAATCAGTGCAAAAGTCAAGCAGGCAATTTTTGCAGTTCAAGCACGGGGAATTCAAGTAGCGATCGCAACAGGGCGTATGTATCGTTCGGCTTTGCGATTTCATCAAGAAATTCGTTCTAACCTACCTTTAATAGCTTATCAAGGAGCGTGGATTCAAGATCCCGTTACCCAAAAGATTCTCAGTCATTTGCCTGTTTCCGAACACGCTGCACTTAAGCTTCTAGATTATTTTGAACAACCCGAACTGCGCCAACTTTTATCCGTACATTTCTATATTGATGACCAACTTTATGTTAGAGAAATAACAGAGGAAACAGCACTTTACGCTCAACGTTCGGGTATAAATCCTATTCCCGTGGGTGATTTGCGCCCCTTTTGTCACCGTAAACCCACAAAAATCTTAGCTTTGTGCGATGACAAAAGTGTCATCGAGCAGTTACTGGGGAATTTACGCCGCCAGTACACGCCAGCAGAACTGTATCTCACAACTTCTGTTGCTACATTCTTTGAAGCAACTCATCCTCTTGCCAATAAGGGACTTGGAGTGCGTTATTTAGCTGAAGAAGTGTTAGGGCTGCAAAGCGCGAACGTTATGACCGTGGGTGACAATTTTAACGATGCTGAAATGTTACAGTATGCTAGCATCGGTATCGCTATGGGCAATGCGCCAGAAGGAGTACAACGTTTAGCTCAATGGGTAGCTCCTGATGTAGAGGAAGATGGTGTAGCTGTTGCCATTGAGAAATTTTTACTTTCGTAAAAATCGTTCGTCCTTCGTCTTGAGTTGATAGTTGTTAGTTCTTGGTTGTTGTTTACTACCAACCACTAACCAAACAACTAAAAATCAGAAAGAGCACCGACGACTGGCCGTGTTTCGTCTCGGTGCTCTTGCTGGTTCGCTCCTCACACAAGAAAGAATGTACACCATTTTTTTTTGAGTGTCAATATTGTTTTGAGAAGTTTTAGATTTTTTACAAGATTGTTGGAAAGAGCCTCGGGAAAAGGGATTGCGAACTTTTTCTGCGCTCCTCAATCGAAGGGCTGCTTTTATAATTCTTGCGGGGCAAAAATACGAAACTTTTCTTCTAGTAAAAATTTCAACACAGTCTGAGTCACCATTACTAATCCAAGTCGCGCTTTTGCAAGTTCGGGAGAAGTTGTTTTGACCTCGCCGAAGATACGACACTGACCCCAAAAAGTTCCAAAAGCTTGACTGAGGTCTAACGCCGCTTTTTCCCAGTTGGCTGATTCAGGACGATGTTTCCAAAGAGAGTCACTTACAGGGCGAACGCAATCAAACAATTGGTCAGTCACTTTTACCAGTTGATTTATGAGACGGTAGGACGCTATTTGGTCAAATTGTAGTTTTTCGTCGCTGTCAAGCCAAGGAATAACATTGGGGATAAAAATATTTGACGAAACGATTTCATCTTCTTGACGTTTAATTAACCCCTCTTGTGTTGCTAAGCGCAAAAGGGAACAACATCGTGCATGAGCATACTGAGTAGTAAATAAGGCATCTGAGATTGAGGATTGGGAATTAAGGGATGCAGGGGACACGGGAGACACGGGAGAACTTTCTTCCTCGTCTACCCCTTCTCCCTTGTTGCTCAGTCCCTCAATAACACTTTGCAACCAAGCTGCTAACACCGGAGGGCTCACTTCTAAATGAATCCAACCGGGAGGGACAATTTTAATTATTAAATCATTGTCATAATTTTTTGATATATGAGAAATCAACCCGCTAGCTATCTCCAAAGGTGGTAATTTCTCAGATTTCGCTAATTTTAAGGCTATACCTGAGATATAAAAAATTTTCTTATCATCTCTACCTTGAGATAGAGGAATAAATTGCTCGGATGTATAGAGTCTCTTACTTGAAGCAGCATAAATACTTAAGGAAGATGCTAATTTACTATATATTAGCTGTTTTATAGCCGTGTATTTGCTGATATGTATCTTTTGATGCAAGAAGACCTCAAGAAAAAAAATCTGCCATTTTGGACTGTCATTCCATGTCATCTTTCCAGAGACATAAGTTTATTCTATGGAGAGAAAATTAGAATTATGCAAAATTTAATTAATTAGGGGTAAATTTTACTACCTTCATTGTACAGTAAGATGTATAACAAAAAGAGTAGATGCTAAATTGTCTACCTTTTTCATGGCTGGCACTGTTAGGATTAATGCTTGAAGTGCCAACAAGAAGACACTCCTTGCACCCATTTTTAACGTCTTTGTCTTCAGCCGAACGCTCTTTGTTACCTATGCAATCTCCATCCTCCTTTTCTGAGGCATCTCGTCCTTTTTTGACTTGGCAACGGATTCTTGACTGGGCTCAAGAACACTATCGCTGCCGCACCTTTAGCAAAGATGAACGCATTCCAGCCCGTCCTGGTTTGCTGTATCTAGTGCAAAGAGGTGCGATCCGTATGGTGGGAACTGCCCAAGTTAGCGCTACTGCAAGTCAGCTCACCTCTCGACGCATCAACAGAACACCAGAAGAAGCTTTTCTGGGTTTTGTGGGTGCCGGTCAGCCCTTTGAAATTGTTGCTCAGTCACCATTTACACTCCAGTCTTACGCCCACGTAGACCAAACAGCAGTGCTCTGGATGTACTGGCACGATCTAGACAACTGGCCTCACTTCCGCCGGGAAGTTATGGACGCTTTTAGATACCAGCACCAACGCAAACTGCTGTGGCTGAGTGCTCTAGGACAACGCCGCACAATTGACCGTCTCTTAGGATTCCTCACACTGCTTATTGAGGAATACGGAGAGCCCGCAATGAGTGAAACAGATCCCGATGTGATTCGCGGCTATTGCCTGCCTTTCCCCCTCACCCATGCCCAAATTGGCAGTGCCATTGGTTCAACACGTGTCACCGTCACCCGCTTGATGGGCAAATTGCGTCAGCGGGGCTTAATTCTCACTCAAGGCGATAATCTCATCTGCTTGCCAGCAGAGTCGATTAATAGAGCTAGTTAGCTCCGTAATTAGAATGTAGGTGTCAGCGAATTTTGACAAATCCTGCTTGAGTCACAAGTCCCTGTCCCTGCTGAGTGAGCAGTAAGTTAGCGTAAGCCATACTAGCTTGCTGTTAGAATTGCCCGGTCTGTTTGATAACAACAAACAGATTGCGCGTTATGGGATACCTTCCGGATCGGAAAGCCTCAGTGTTCAACTGATTCCATTTACCAGGACACGCATCGGGGAGAACAAACGATTCTGGATAGGGAGCAACAAATTGCCCCAGTGTTCTCCCTAGAGGTAAAGGCTTGATTGAACATTGAGGAACCACTTCGGGAGAAGAAGCGCAGTATATAACGCCGGGATTCTCAGTCAAATTTTGCAGCGATTGGGTGGTCGTACCGATCTTGTCCAAAGATTGACCGCCCAAAATGTTTTGTTAATTGCTGATGGCTAATAGCTAATAGCTAATTGTCAATTTTCTATTGGGCACTAGCCATTAGCCCCGCCTTGTATCTTAGGAGCAAAGACACTATGTGCAAGGCACACGCTCCGCGATGCCGTAGGCTATGCCCGTAAGGGCTATACGCCCTGCGGGTTCGCCAGTCCCCAGGGCGCGGGAAACCCGCCTACAGGGCTGGACTCACCAGTCGCCAGGGCGCGGGAAACCCGCCTATGGCACGAAAGTGCCACACACAAGGGAACGTACTGGGCTCACCATTAGCCATTAGCCATTAGCTATTAGCTATTAGCTATTAGCCATTAACGAATTCTCACAAATCCAGCTTTAGCAATTAATTCTTGACCTTGATTTGTCAGCATGAGATTGGTATAAGCTTCTCCTGCTTGTTGGTCGCTATTACCTTCTTGTTTGATAATTACAAATAATCTTCGGGTAATGGGGTATTGGTCTTTCTGGAACGCAACTGCATTCAATTGGTTCCGTTGTTTTGGACACTCAGATAGCGGAATGAATGGTTCCTGATAGGGTGGTACAAATGTATCTGAAGATTTTCCTAGCGGTAGGGGCTTAACTGTACATTGTCCGACAACTTCCGGTGCGGAAGCATAGTAAATACTTCCTCGGTTTCTCGCGACTTCTCGCAAAGCTTGTGTTGTTGTAGGAATATAGTTTATGTTAGTCCCAAACTGTTCGCCGCCTAAAACGTTTTCACTGAAAAATTCAACGGTTCCCCCTTCTTCTAAACGTCGGGAGTAAGGCAAAATGGGTAAATCGGGACCTCCTAAGGACTTCCAGTTGGTTATTTTGCCCGTGTAAATATCTTTGATTTGGGCGACAGTTAAACCTGGTACATTCAGTTCTGGATGCACTGCGATCGCAATCCCATCGAGTGCGACTGGAACTTCTCGCAGTGTAAAGCCCCGTTGGCTTGCTTGTTGGTACTCTTGGTTTTTGATGGGGCGTGAGGAATGAGAAAAAGCTAGTTGGTTATCAAGAAGCATTTTTATACCGCTTCCTGAACCCGGTGCCCCTGTGGTAGGGTTAGTGTACCGCAATTGAAATTCGGGAAAGACAGTTTGAATTGCTGGATCGACATCTTTTCTGATGGGTGCCCAAGTTGTGCTACCGCCATAACTAAATAATCCCGATGGCACTTTTGGGACTTGGGAAAAATTTTGATAATTCGATTGTTTGACTTGCCATGTCCCCTTATTACTGAAAGAACTCGCAATGATACCAGAAGTACTCAGCCACCAATAAACTATACCTAATAATCCCAGTGTAATTATTAGAGTTAGAGCTAAAACTGCGGTTTCATTCTTAGCAGCCATAAATGCTATTGGTTAGTGGTTAGTTGTTAGTAGTTGGGAGTTAGTGGTTAGTTGTTATTTAAACTACAAATAAAAGATTGAGATTTCGGATATTAAGTTTTTTTCTTTCAACTCTTAACGACTAACCACCAACCACTCATAACAATTTTAAAGTAACAGCGATAACAGTTTGTAAATTAAGCGGAATAGTGCAGTGGTGGCGATCGCTACCAAACTACCTGCAATGGGTATAACGATTAACTGTTGAAGACTTAACCCAACGTGTAAAATGGGGACAAAATATATAATTGCAAAACTGATAGCTGGAATAATTAATAAATCCCATCTTTCAATCCATCTTCTGGTTTGAGCAAATATAAGTATTGTTAGAATGAGCGCTGAACCTCCTAGGGTAACCAAAGGAGATTTTAATAAACTGAATAAAGCTATAGCAATTAATCCACTTTCAAACCCACTAAATGCTGCACTGCCTAATACCTCTATTACGGAAAATGGTTGTATTGCTTTTGTGTTTGGCGTTTGTAAAGAACCTGGCGATCCTTGACGGGGACTGATGCTTGTGGGGGGTATACCTTTAGTAGGTCTATCCAGAGCTTGTAAAACTTCCTGTGCGGACTGATAGCGCTGACTGGCTGCAGCCTGGAGCATTTTATCAAGAATCTTCGCCAGGTGAGGACTCACAGTTACGCGTTCGCGCCATTTCCACTGGTTGCTATAGGCATCAAATAACCGAGTCACGTCTTGTTCGCCTGTTAACAGTATCACACAGGTGACAGCTAATGCGTATAAATCTGTAGATGGAAAGATTTGACCGCCTGACATTTGCTCTGGTGGTGCAAATCCCATAGAATAAATGCCAGTTGAAGGGGTATTGGTACCAATAGGAGAGTTGGCAATTTGTTTGACTGCGCCAAAATCTAGCAAGTAGAGTTTTCCGTTGCGATGGCGCATGATGTTGGAGGGTTTAATGTCTCTGTGGATAATGTTTGCGTCATGGACGAACTTCAGAACTTTAAGAATTTCTCGCAGGATTTCTAAGACCTCTTGTTCTGAAAATCGACCTTTTTGAATTAATTCTTCCTCTAAATTGTGTCCGTCTATATACTCTTGTACTAAGTAAAAAAATTGTTCTTGCTGTCCGGCTTGCAAACTGGAAGCTAGGAGGGGGAAAAATGCAAATAAGTCGGGTATTTGCTCGTGTTGATTGCCTATCTGCTCTAAAACTTCTGCTTCTCTTTCAAATAAATCTTGTGCTAATTGCAGTTGGGTTGGGGAGAGATTTCCTGCTGGTTGAAATTGCTTAACTACACATTGTCGCATTCCTGGGGTATAGCGATCGCGTGCTAAGAATGCTGCTCCGAATCCCCCTCGACCTAACAGTTTTACTGGCAAATAACGTCCCACCAAAATTAGAGGCATTCCGCAGGTGATGCAATATTTTTGCTGCGCTGTTCTGAGGATTGCGCTATCATCTAAATCTGGAAAATAGTTCTGCGGACGAGGGCAGTGCGGACGGGTACAGTAAATTTCCATGATTTGTTTAATCGCTTCTCAAAAATTCGTAATTCGTAATATGCGCTTCGCAAAGGTAATTCGTAATTATTACCCCACCGATATCTCGGTTGGATTAAATAAACAAGAACCGCATTTTTTGGCTTTTTCATAACTGAGTTATGGTGTTTTTTCTAAATAGTAATTCGTTCGTAATTAATCATTAATTACGAATTACGAATTACGAATTACGAATTATGTAACTACATCTCAATCATCTTCAAGACCATTATTTCCTCCATCTAATACACTGACTGCCATGGCTTTCGGTACAGATTTTAACAACTCTAGATTCCAACCTGGGGTAGCAAACTGAGGCAGAATTTCCCGACTAAAGGCTTCTGCTGCTTTGGATCTGTAGCGATTGGGATTAAAAATTAGCCTCAGCATCCGTTTGACGATGACCCCTTCGATAGGCGCACAGTGCAGCAGCCCCATTTGTAACTCTTTAGCAATTGCTGAAGTTGAGACAAAAGCTGCTCCCAAACCAGATTGGACGGCATTTTTAATAGCTTCTATGGAATTAAGTTCCATTTCAACTTTAAAACGGCGCGTATCAATATCGGAGCGTGCTAGGACTTGGTCAATGACCTTGCGAATGGTAGATTGAGAATCCAAAGCTATGAATTGCAGTTTATATAGGTCTTCTCTATGGATTGTTTCTACTTTGGAAAAAGGATGGGAGACAGGTACAATCAGCGCCAGCTCGTCTTCAGCATATGGAACGATTTCCAAAGATTCTACAAGTTCGGCAGGAATTTCACCACCAATAATGGCTAAATCAACTTGTCCGTTTGCTACACTCCAGGCAGTTCTGCGGGTGGAATGGACGTGCAATTGTACCGCTACATCCGGATATTTTTGTCGGAACATCCCAATCATCCGGGGTAAAAGATAAGTACCCGTAGTTTGAGAGGCTCCCACAATGAGAGTACCGCCTTGCAGATTTTGTAAATCTTCTATAGCGCGACAAGTTTCCTGACACAAGCTGAGAATTTTTTCCCCGTAGCTTAGAAGTAAATGTCCGGCTTCGGTTAATTGAGCACGACGTCCTCCACGGTCAAATAACGGAACATCCAGCTGCCGTTCTAAGTTTTGCACTTGCAAACTCACGGCGGGTTGAGAAACGTAAAGGCTGTCAGCGGCGCGCTTGAAGCTCCCTTCTGCAGCGATCGCTTTCAGAATACGTAGTTGGTCTAATGTGAAAGGAAGGTCAGACATAAGGCTAAACCCACGAACAAGAAAGGAGCAGCAATCTTTTACAAACCAGCGTAATGAGCCTTCACAGTTGGGTAAGATTAAGAATGCATCTTAATACGTAGAGGCTGTTTCGATAAAGACAGTAGCATATCATCTTGACTAAAGTCTCCTTTTCTACTCTCCAAATGCTTTGAAATGGATGGTGATACGCTCGTGCAGTGCTACTGAAGATAGGGGGCTGGTATAAATTCAGCAAACACGCGACCTTGGGGTAAAATCCGCTGGGGGAGATTTTTTACATAGTTTGTGGTATTCGTTGTACTAAATTTGGTTTTCTTTAACTTACTTCATTTGTGTATATGATGTTGCCGGGTTGGTTAACCCTTAGTCATTTTGTCATGCTTGGGCTACTCTTGGGTTTTGCGATTGTCCACAGTGGAGGAGCTGCCTTGCGTCCTTGGGCAGAAAAATACATCGGATGTAGGCTTTATCGCATTCTTTTTGCGCTAGCTAGCCTGCCATTAGCTGCGATCCTCATCGTTTACTTTTTTAACCACCGCTATGATGGTATAGAGCTTTGGAACTTCCAAGGCGTATCGGGCATAGCGCAATTGGTATGGGTGCTGTCGGCAATTTCGTTTTTCTTTTTATATCCTGCTACATTCAATCTACTAGAAATCGCTGCTATCCAAAAGCCCCAAGTTCATCTCTACGAGACTGGTATCATCCGCATCACTCGCCATCCGCAAATGGTGGGACAAGTTATTTGGTGTATCGCTCATACTCTTTGGCTCGGTACTAGTTTTACTCTTGTCACTTCGTTAGGGTTAGTGTTACACCATTTATTTGGGGTTTGGCATGGCGATCGCCGTTTGAGCGATCGTTATGGTGAAGCTTTTGAAAAAGTTAAACAGCGTACATCAATCTTTCCCTTAGCAGCTGTTATTGACAAACGTCAATCTCTCGTATGGCAGGAATTTTTGCGTCCGTCGTATGTGGGAATCATTATTTTCGTGCTGCTACTTTGGTGGTCGCATCCCTTGTTAATTGAAGCAACAGGCAAAATAAGGTTATGATTCTAACACAAACTTAAATTTCTACAGCAGTTAATTTGACACTTCTTCCACAAAATCATATTCAACTGCTACCAAATCAATGTAGGATGAAATGAGACCAGTACCTTTGTGAGGGTTTTCCTCTGTAGGAAACTGGCAAGCCCGATGGGCGAATTAGCTGTCAGTAGGGGGCGCTTAGTTTTGAAATTTTAAATTTAGCAGTTGTTAAACAATTACTAAATGGGGAAAAGACTTGATAAACAGCCATTTTCTCTTCTATAATCAGTAGATACTGGTTAAAATGGAAAAAAATAAGCCAAAAAAATAAACCAAAGTAGACAAGTACTTGAGAGATCTCAATTAAGTGTCAGGAACTCCAAAAGTTTAGCTCGTTCTCAAGCTATCTGTTTCTAGAGAATATCGTGTTCTAGACTTGGCTAGTTCAAGCTCCGAAAAACTCGATCGGACTACCACATCAAGGATTTTTTCTTCGTTGTTATGGTACGTTAAGTCATAGAATTAGAGTCCCTGTCCAAAGATACTTGCTAATTTGAGTACAAAAAAACTTGGCAAGCAAACGGCTAAGTAAATATTTTAGATGGCAGCGGGCAGTGTGAGCCGGTTAAAATTTTCTGGCATTTTACTGGTTGTTCTCTAGTGACACAAATTGTATCTGTGCTGAATTTATTGCATGGTCGTGACACTACTGCTCCTCCTGCTGACAGCTTAGTTGATAACAAAAGTGTTTACTTCTAGAGGCATCATGGTGTTGTCGGTAAGTGAGCGGACATTTACTCAAGAAGTTTTAGAATCTCCAATTCCTGTTTTAGTCAATTTTGAAGCACCTTGGTGTGGTTTGTGTAAAATTATTCAGCCGTTACTGTTGCAGTTTAAATCGCAATGCGGAGACCAAATTAAATTGGTTGGCATCAATGCTGATGATAACTTCAAACTAGCGACTACTTATCGACTCAAATCACTACCAACTCTACTTTTAATAGAAAACGGTACAGTCAGGCAGCGTTTAGAAGGTTTTCGCGGGCGAGAAGATTTGCTTCAAGCCTTAGAAGAAATCAAAATCTGCTACGTCAATCGACCCAAAAGCTACCAAAAATCAAAAGTAGCTGATTTAAATTATAGGTCAGCGTAGCTAGTTGGTTGGTTGGTCGTTAGTTGTTAGTTGTTAGTTGTTAAAAAAGCTACTAACTACTAACAACTAATTCATGAGTAAAAAAACATACTAACCACTAACCACCAACCACTAACCGCTAACCAAAATATAAAACCAAGCTTAATTACCCCACCCAATTACTGTCGGGTGGGGTATTTTATCAAAGAGGGTGTGTGTCACAATTATTAACAGTTCCGACAAATTAATCAACAAAAGGACGAAGTATGAAGTATGAAGGATGAAGGGTGAAGAATAGACATAGCGAGCTCAGCCTCAATCGTTGATACTTTATCCTTTACACTTCACACTTCTTTAAGTCAAGAATTCTAAAAGTAGGCGTCAGTGATGGAAGTAATCTATCAGTATGCATGGCTGATTCCAGTATTGCCACTTCTTGGGGCAATGCTGGTCGGTCTGGGGTTACTCTCGTTGAATCAGGTAACTAACAGCTTGCGAAAGTTAAATGCGTCACTCATCATATCCTTAATGGGAGCCGCGATGGGTCTTTCGTTTGCTTTGTTATGGAGTCAAATTCAAGGACACCCCTCTTACACCCGTACCTTAGAATGGGCTGCAGCAGGTAATTTTCACCTGACCATGGGTTATACTATTGACCATCTGGCAGCCCTGATGCTAGTTATTGTGACCACTGTAGCCTTCTTGGTTATGGTTTATACAGATGGTTACATGGCCCACGATCCTGGATATGTCCGGTTTTACGCCTATCTCAGCTTGTTTGGTTCCTCAATGTTGGGTTTGGTAGTCAGCCCCAACTTAGTACAGGTTTATATCTTCTGGGAACTCGTTGGGATGTGTTCCTACCTATTGGTCGGTTTTTGGTACGATCGCAAAGCAGCAGCAGATGCGTGTCAGAAAGCGTTTGTGACCAACCGCGTAGGAGACTTTGGATTGCTGCTAGGCATTCTAGGGCTGTTCTGGGCAACGGGAAGCTTTGATTTTGATGTGATGGGCATTCGTCTTGGAGAACTCGTTCAGAACGGTTCTTTAAGCAATTTGCTTGCCATATTGTTTGCGATTTTAGTTTTCCTAGGCCCGGTTGCTAAATCTGCCCAATTCCCGCTTCACGTGTGGTTACCAGATGCGATGGAAGGTCCAACTCCCATCTCAGCCCTGATCCATGCAGCAACAATGGTGGCAGCAGGCGTTTTCCTAGTTGCCCGGATGTACCCAGTTTTTGAACACGTTCCTGCGGCAATGAATGTCATTGCCTACACCGGAGCATTCACAGCATTTTTGGGTGCGACAATTGCGATTACTCAAAACGACATCAAAAAAGGTCTGGCATATTCCACAATCTCCCAATTAGGTTACATGGTAATGGCAATGGGAGTAGGTGCATACACCGCAGGGCTGTTTCACCTCATGACCCACGCCTACTTCAAGGCGATGCTGTTCCTTGGTTCCGGTTCCGTCATTCACGGTATGGAAGGAGTCGTCGGACACGATCCGGCTTTAGCACAAGATGTCCGGTTGATGGGTGGGCTGCGGAAGTATATGCCAGTTACGGCAATCACCTTTTTAATTGGTTGCTTGGCAATTGCCGGTGTTCCGCCCTTTGCTGGTTTCTGGTCAAAAGACGAAATCCTTGGGGCAGCCTTTAACGCGAATCCGCTTCTGTGGTTTGTGGGATGGCTGACTGCGGGAATCACCGCTTTTTATATGTTCCGGATGTACCTAACCACTTTTGAAGGAAAATTCCGGGGCAATCAAACTGATAAGTGGGAAAAACTCAAGTCCCCAATCGGGATGGCACTCGTGGCTGGGTTCGATACAAAACGTGCTTTTGGTCCCGGTGCAATGACAACAGGAGAACTCGAAGATTCTTCCAAACACCAGCACGATAACCACGGACACGACGCACACGGTCACGGACACAGCGAATATCCCCATGAATCACCGTGGACAATGACCCTGCCATTAGTTGTTTTGGCATTTCCTTCCATGCTCATTGGTTTGCTAGGGACTCCTTTTGCCAATTACTTTGAGGAGTTCATCTACTCTCCCAATGAAACATTAGAGGAAGTAGTAGAAAAAGCAGCTTCGTTCAACCCAACGGAGTTCTACATTATGGCAGGAAGTTCAGTAGGAATTTCCTTGATTGGAATTACTCTGGCTCTCCTAACATATTCCTGGGCTAAAATCAACCCCGTAGAGATAGCAGCAAAAGTAAAACCACTTTACGAGCTATCCCTCAACAAGTGGTACTTTGACGACATCTACCACCGCGTATTTGTCCTTGGTTTGCGCCGTCTGGCGAGACAAGTTATGGAAGTTGACTTCCGTGTAGTTGACGGTGCGGTAAACCTCACTGGATTTTTCACCCTCGTGAGTGGTGAAGGTCTAAAGTACTTAGAAAATGGTCGCGCTCAATTTTACGCCTTAATCGTTTTTGGGGCTGTGTTGGGCTTAGTGATTGTTTTTGGTGTCACTTAAAAATCTTTCAGTAAGTTTAGGGATTTCCCAGAAGTCTTTTGGGTGTTCGTGGCATAACCACACCCCCTCATCCTCGTTCCCAGGCTCCGCCTGGGAATGTGTATTTTGTAGGCTCAGCCTCGATTTCGTGGCACGAGGCGAAGCTTCCCGATCTGCATTCACAGGTTCTATCTGGGAACGAGAAAACGAGGAAATGTAAATTTATGTAAAGCCCTTAGCAATAGCAAATAACATTCTCACGTACTGATTTTATTAAATCAACCTAAGAATGAAGCGCAAAACCCGCAAAAACTGTTAGTAAATAGCTAGTAGTTGATAGCCGAACCTTATTGTTGCTGACTGACGACTTGTGATGAATACAGCAAATTTTCCATGGCTGACGACGATTATTCTTTTCCCGATAGCGGCGTCACTGCTAGTTCCCTTGATTCCTGATAAAGAAGGCAAAACAGTGCGCTGGTATGCCCTAATCGTAGGGTTGATAGATTTTGCATTGATTGTTTACGCTTTTTACAACGGATACGACTTCTCCAATCCAGACTTACAGTTATTTGAGAGTTACAGCTGGATTCCGCAACTCGGTTTGAATTGGTCGGTAGGGGCAGATGGTTTGTCTATGCCCCTTATTATTTTGACTGGATTCATTACCACACTGGCGATGCTAGCAGCATGGCCCGTGACGCTTAAGCCAAGGTTGTTTTACTTCTTGATGCTAGCGATGTACGGCGGACAGATTGCCGTATTCGCAGTACAGGATATACTCCTGTTTTTCTTGGTTTGGGAATTGGAATTGGTGCCAGTTTATATACTGCTTTCCATTTGGGGCGGTAAAAAACGGCAATATGCGGCAACCAAGTTTATTTTGTACACTGCAGGTGGTTCGCTGTTTATCTTGATTGCTGGTTTAACAATGGCATTTCACGGCGGTACTGTCACTTTTGACATGCAAGCGCTGGCTGCCAAAGATTATGCAATCAACCTGCAACTGTGGCTTTACGCTGCGTTTTTGATTGCTTATGCAGTCAAACTGCCAATTTTCCCTTTGCATACGTGGTTACCAGATGCTCACGGTGAAGCAACAGCCCCAGTACATATGTTGTTGGCTGGTGTTCTGTTGAAAATGGGCGGTTATGCTTTGATTCGCATGAATGCCCAAATGCTACCAGATGCCCATGTCATATTTGCTCCGGTGTTGGTGATTTTGGGTATTGTAAATATTATTTACGCTGCCCTCACATCATTTGCCCAACGCAATCTGAAACGGAAGATTGCCTACTCCTCAATTTCTCACATGGGCTTTGTGGCCATTGGTATTGCTTCCTTCACCGACTTGGGTTTGAATGGAGCCATGCTGCAAATGGTTTCTCACGGTTTGATTGGAGCGAGTTTGTTCTTCTTAGTGGGAGCCACTTACGATCGCACCCACACCCTCATGCTGGATGAAATGGGTGGTGTTGGGAAGAAAATGGGTAAGATGTTCGCCATGTGGACAACTTGTTCTTTGGCATCCCTAGCATTACCTGGAATGAGTGGTTTTGTCGCTGAGTTGATGATTTTTGTTGGGTTTTCCACCAGTGACGCCTATAACCCCACCTTTAAGGTTATTGTGGTGTTCTTGATGGCAGTAGGAGTTATTTTGACTCCGATTTATCTGCTGTCCATGCTGCGGGAAATTTTCTACGGCAAAGAGAACGAAGAATTAGTGGCTCATCAAAAACTGATCGATGCCGAACCCCGCGAAATCTTTATCATTGCCTGCTTGTTAGTACCAATTATCGGTATTGGATTGTATCCGAAGTTGCTAACTCAGGTCTACGATGCAAGCACCGTACAGCTAACAGCACGCTTGAGAGATTCCATACCCGCTTTGGCAGACGAAAAAGCGCCTGCGGTATCGTTTAATGCGCCTGCGATTGGAAATTAAATGTTCGATTTTCCATCAATTTGATGTTTAAGGCAGGGACAAAAACCTGCCTTTTTTTTGACTGCAAAATTTCTGGATTTGTAGGGCTGATGGGCGCGATCTAGCGATCGCTTACGTTAAGGCTCTCTGTTCTCAATTAGCTCTAGCTAAGGAGCTGTTAGCGAAATATCAAATATCTAAACCTTGGACTGATAATTCAGGTGGATGTTCTACAGTAAATTGGTAATATATCTCTTGCTTTGCTTCAGGTGCTAGAGTCAAAACCCATTCCAATATTCCCATCTCACCTAATTGAATTTGCGGATTGCTGCGAGTAAGGCGGGGTTTGATTTGCTCGTTACGGCTCACCGGTAGTTGTTCGGTAAGTTTTAACAATATTTCTTGATGCAATAAGTTAGTAATTATAATCCGATAACCGTAAGTAATCCTGCGATTGTTACCTATTAACTTTTTATCGACCTGACGCTCAACTAACTCACGTTCGATGTTTAAACTTTCATCAATACCTAAGTTCAGTTTGAACTCTTGATCGGGTGCAGTATTTTTTAATCGAGTTGTTCCTACAAAAGTATTGTCACGAAAAATATTTGCTTTGCCTGCTAGTAAAGTTGCTCCATTTGTGCTGTTGCTTGCGTTTGCTTGTAAATAGGCAAAACTTACCAAACGGGGTGTGGCTACATACTCAAATTGACAGGGATAATCATCGTTGAAAATTGTCGTTTTATGAGGTGCGCCGTCACTGGGAATGTGACCGCTATTATTTAATTTAAAATTAACTGCACTTCCTTGTCTGGAAATTTCTGCTACCGCGCTTTCGGCGTCAACAAAGTTTTCTTGCGATCGCTCGGTGTCGTTATGATTATTTTCTGGAGTAGGTGATGCCATAGCGGCTCCCGGTGTCAGTCGGTGCATGGCTCTTGGACGCAAGAGATTTTCAGGGGGACTAGATACATCTATAAACCAAGGTTCTGGTTTGGGTGGAAGCGTTCCCAGCCCTGGTTTTGCTGTAGAGAGGGTTAAATCCACACAATTCCAATCTTCTCCAGTACTTTGGCTGACTTCTGCTAAGTAATTGAGGTTGAGGAAACGGCTGTTGGTATTGACCGTTAAATCGTAAAGTGGAACCCAGGTTGCACGACGAACGATGTAGGACACTTCTAATTCAAAATCACCCGCACCTTCCGGTTCTACCGCTACGGTCAAGCAAAAATTTTCTTGAGCGTGAGAAGTTTGAATTTGTTGTACCTGTTGGCGGAGAATTTCTAACTGCTTGTCTAGTTCTTGCTGTTGAACCTTATAATCTCCTGTTGCAATGGCATACTCAGCATATTGACTGCCTAAAAAGTTCAAGAAATCCAAAGTTTCGCTAGAACTGAGGTTTTTTCGTGACAAGCTCTGTGCGAAAGGTTCCTCTGTTTTCTCTCGCAAACCTTCTAAAAATTTAGATTGCAAATCTAAAGCATGAATTTGAGCTTCTAAAAAGCGGTATTCTGCTTCCATCTGTTGGATTTGCCCCTTCAATTGTACAAGCCGAGTCGTTGCTGGTTCGGATGAAAAGACTCTTTCTACGCTCACTTGTGATAGGCGTACCGCCACCTTACCCCTACCGCTTACCCTGACCGATTCTGCATCTAAAGTATCGGGTAATTTGTTAACGATTAATTCCCGTTCAAGCCCTGTAAGCGTTACAACACCCCTTCGTGTTACTAGAGCTCGGTCAGTGTAAACTGTCACTGCAACAATTTCAGTTTCTACTGCTGTCATATTATTAAATCGCGCTAAAACGAAGTAAATCAGGGTCAATCGGAGTAAAACTGTATTCATAACCATCAGAGCGATGAATAAGCTTTAAGTGTTTTTGATTGACTCCGATGCGACGTCTCCGTAAGGAGATACCCGAAGGGACGAGCGTTTGTATAGCCACGATTACGAACATCGTTAGGCTAAAAGAGGTTAGAAAACCGGATTTGGTATTACATTCCATTTCAAATAGAAATTTGAAATTTAAGAAAGATTGTGAACGACGGTTATCTATCGCTCCCTTTGCACGGTGAAGGAGAGGATCGAAAAACCCGTCGAACTAGGTTACGAGATTTTAAACCTCTGCTTTCAGTTCGCCTTCATTGACCACAGCGTAACTAAAGTCAAGAGTTCGATCTGAAAATTGCTTTGCAGATTCTAGCAAATACTCAAAATAAGTACGAGCGACGATGGATAACTGTTTTCCTGTAGGGTAAACCATGTACCAATTCCGTAGAATGGGAAAATTTTCCACATCCAAAACAGTTAAATCTTTGTTCTCAATCAGGGTATGTCGGGAGAGAACGGAAATTCCCAAACCACCTGCGATCGCGTGTTTTATCGCCTCATTACTTCCCAATTCTAGTTTGACTTTTACTGTCACACCATGCTCATCAAATAACTTCTGTACGGCTCGCCGCGTACCCGAACCCGGTTCGCGCATAATAAAAGGTTCCTCAGCCAGACGTTGAATGGGAATATTCGTTTCACCTGCTAAAGGATGATTGATTGGTGCTAGAACAACGAGAGGATTACTTAAAAAAGGTTGATAACTGACATCCAAATGTTCGGGTACTTGGCTCATGATGTACAAGTCATCTTGATTCCCGACCATGCGTTCTAGAATGCCTTCATGATTTGTCACTTGCAGAGAAATATCAATCCCAGGATAGAGTTGACAAAACGGACCCAATAACCTTGGAATAAAATATTTTGCTGTAGTGATGACAGCCAGACGCAATTGTCCTCGCTTCAGCCCTTTTAAATCCGCCACTTTCATTTCAAATTGAGAGATTGTCTCAAAAATTTGCCGACAGGTGGCGAAGAGTTCCCGTCCTGCTTCCGTCAAATATAAACGCTTTCCTACTTGCTCAAATAATGGCAATCCCACCGATTTTGTAAGTTGTTTGATCTGCATGGAGACGGTGGGCTGGGTAAGAAATAGTTCTTCAGCAGCACGAGTGAAGCTCCCATGACGAGCTGCAGCCTCGAACACCTTCAACTGGTGCAGCGTTGCTTGGTTCAAGGGGTATTCTCCTCTAATAACAACAATAGATATAAATCTAGTATCACTGAATACTTATGATTAATACAGCATTCTTATAGTAAAAGTTATGAGTGATATGTATAGATAAAAATTTATCCCTGTTATTAGAAGATCGGTATTTTCTTATAGATAAGAACAGCTATTATCAAAGTTAGTCACAAACATTAAGACCCCTTCCAACCAAGGCAGCACACCTTGATGGTAGTCAACTCAGTTATGAGTTTTGTCATTTATCATTTGTCATTCGTAAAATCAAAGGATTCATGACAAACTCTTAACTTTTTTGTTTCCAATTACTCCTCTATAACTTTCACGGGTAACTCCAAAAGTTCTGCTTCTCCTACTTGTTCTAAATCTGGTAACTCCAAAAGTTCTGCTTCTCCTACTTGTTCTAAATTTGGTAATTCCAAAAGTTCTGCTTCTCCTACTTGTTCCTTGAAACTGATTGGCAAATTCAAAGGCTGACGTTCCTCTACCCAACAACTCGCCACTGGTAGGGTTTCCTCCAACTCATCTAGTGGTCTGGGAATAACCATGACTGCATTTAATTCCCCAATACGTTCTGCTTCATACATCCCAACTTCTACTGCTACGGCTACATTCGCAACAGACCCTCGAATAATAGCGGTACACAAACCCGCACCAATTTTTTCATAGGCTGCTAATTGTACATCAGCCGCTTTGAGCATTGCATCCGCAGCCCCCACCATTGCTGGAAAACCCCGCGTTTCTACCAAACCTATGGCTAGGTTGCTCAAGCGACTGTAGCTATCTCCTTGTGAAAGTACGCTAAAGCGTTTGGAAATAGGTAGTATCACTTCCAAATTAGGGAAGGGTCGAGGAATCACCAGGCTAGAAACTTGCTGGTGCATTTGTTCGCCAACTTGAACCCCAGTCTCTACCGCCAAACGTACATCAGCGATCGCACCTCTAACAATAGCAGTACAATAACCGCCGCCTATTTTTTCATATCCTACTAGGTGAACCCCAGCAGATTTCAGCATATTATCTGCTATGCCCACTATTGCCGGAAAACTTTCAGTAGAAACTAGTCCTAAGGCAGTATCTTTGAAGTCATTTTGACGGTATGATGCCTGCATTTTCTTTGTCAATCTTTGATTATATGGGTCTTTGTGAATAGTCTATTGTGAGTTGTGCTTTCATTGCTTGCACACAACAACTAGAACTTCTTCAGCGTGACCGTCATGTACTACTAGGGTAGCTCAAGGATTTTTTTTGTGGGGGAACAATGTAATCATCAGCTGTTGTATATTTTGTTGCCCGTAAATAAAAGTACCAGTACCCGTTGATGAATTGGTAGAAGTTTCTTCTGTAGTGGTAGGGGCAGGGGAATCAGGATTGGCTGGCGGTTGCTCTAACTCCGTACTACTAGAACTTGAAGGACTTGCAGACAGTTGTGGCTCTTCTGTATCACCAATCAGTTCGGCTCCTAAAGTCATGCGGCGGCTGCTATCTCCAATAACTGACCCAGGCGCAACAACTTGTCCGGAGTCAACAGAACAATTGAAAACAGTTGTTGCTGCTCCTATACAGGCATTTGCTCCTATTTTCCCTTGTCCAACCATTAGGAAACCAGCCCCAAGGTTTGCGCCTGCTCCCACCTCCAGGATTCCTTCATGAACTTGGAGAATAGACCCCATGCCAATACAGACCCCCGAACCAATAATAATTTTGCTGTTTGGAGCCGCTTGAAGTATCACACCAGGTGCAATAACAGCACTTGGATGAATAATCACCTCGCCACCAATATAAGAATCAAAGCTATCCCTCAGGCGCAGTGGTGGCACTGACATGGTAACTGTAACCTCTAAAATTTTGCTTCGAGGGGGAGTGGAGAAGAGTGAGAGATTGGGGGAAGATGAAGTAGAATTTCCTCCCTTATCTACCTTGTCCCCCTTGTCCCGCTATCTCCTCGTCCCCCAAACTACGGACGTTGAATAATCACCTCTGCCACACGACGCTTGCCTTTGGGGTCAATACCAACCAAGCGCACGTATTCTCCTGGATACTCTGCAAGGAAAGCTTCCAATGCTGCTGCTGCTTGTGATGCGGAGTTAGCCTCAATTTGTCCGCAGCTAGACCAAGAACCAATGCGGAATCGACGTTGATCTACGTGTTCGGCACTAATTTTGTACCCACTAGCAATGAGATGTCGCAGCTGGTCGAGAGCTTCAGAACTTAAACGAGTACTGGTTGCTGATGAGGTTGGTGTGGAGTAACTTGAGGAGGAGGAGTAGCTTGAGGAAGATGCACTAGAGCCTGAACTCGAGGAGCTAATTGAAGAAACTGGATCGCCCGGTCTTTGAATGATGGTTTCTAGCACCCGACGCTTGGCTTTGGGGTCAATCCCAATCAGCCGCACGTATTCACCTTGGTGACTGCTCATGCATTCTTCTAACGCAGCAACTACCTCTGTTGTACTTGTTGCACTTACGGGGGTACAGCTTTGCCAAGAACCCGTGCGGAAGCGCCGCTCATCTACGTGTTCCATGCCAATTTTATAACCTTGGTTTAATAACTGGCTGATTTGCTGTGTAATGTCACCGTTGATTTTGTTGCTACTACTAGTGCTCGTACCGTTGCTGTTACCGTTACCGTTGTAGCTGCTATTGCTTGTTGATGTAGGGGCTTTAAAAGTAGAAGATGTGCTTGCTACTCCATCGGGACGCTGTATTATCGTTTCTAACACGCGCCGTCTGCCATTGGGGTCAATCCCAAACAGGCGTACATATTCTCCCGAGTGATCGCTCAGACAACCTTCCAAAAGTGCGATCGCATCCCTCACCGATCTCGCTTCTATAGGTTGACAACTTTGCCAAGAGCCTGTACGGAAACGTCTTTGATCCACATGCTCCGTGCCAATTTTGTACCCTTGCTCCAACAGGTAGCGTACCTGTTCTACTGTTTCAGCACCCAAGCTACTGCTCGCCACGTCATTACTCCTTTCTAAACCGTTAACACCGTTGCTTGTATAAGATTTATCTAACTCGTCTCTAACTCTTCTAATACACTTACTATCTGCGGCACAAAGATAGCCAGACCGTAAAGCCTGATTAATACCTACAACATGATGGGCAAAATGCTTATCTTGGTCTTGCACATCAGGCAAGCGGTCTGCTTGTTGCTGAGTAGTAATAATTGCTCCAGAAGGTACGTATTTGCCAGGAGGAATTTCCACATCTTGGATCAAAGCGTGCATCATGACAATGCAACCAGCCCCTACCCGAGCGTTAAAGACTGTTGAGCGAAAGCCGATAAAGCAGCTGTCTCCAACATAGGCGGGTCCGTGAATGAGAGCCATATGAGTAATAGACGCATTGCTACCAATCCATACTGAATACTCATTCTGGTCGTCACCAATGACCCGTCCTTGTTCCAATCCATGAACAACAACACCATCCTGCAGGTTAGTATTCTCACCTATATAAAAAGGTGTACCCTCATCTGCCCGAACAGAAGTGCTTGGTGCAACAATCACATTAGCACCGACACGTACATCTCCAATAATGTTAGAAAATGGGTGTACAAAGGCACTTTCATGGATTTTTGGTTCAGATAAACTTCTCGACCACGGGGTAGGGGGTGCCGCCGTGCTGGTAACTGCCATTGCGCTTATTCCTCCTCTAATTGTGTTAATCGCTAATTGCTAATTGTTAGTTGCTAATTGATAATCGCTAATTGTTAAGCGCTAATTGTTCCATCAGCCATTAGCCATTAGCCATTAGCCCTTCCTTGTTCGCCAGTCGCCAGGGCGCGGGAAACCCGCCTGCAGCGCTGGACTCACTATTAGCCATTAGCAACTACCTATACTGATCTTTTTTGCTGTAAATCAGCCGCTCTTCTACGTGGACTGTATCAATGATTGCCACGACGGCTGCATCTACAGGACGTTGCTCATTTCCTAGAATTTGACGGGCAGCACTGCCACGACAAACCAGTACCCACTCATCTACTCCAGCACCCACACTATCAGCTGCTACCTCGTATTCTTGCTGAATACGCCCTTCTTCATCTACTAATTGCAACAGCAGTAGTTTGACACCCCTCAGACTTGGATCTTTTTGCGTGCTCACTACTGTGCCGCGAACTTTTGCAATTTGCATTACGCGTTATGGTCTTCTACCACCAAAGGGACGAATCGCATTAACATTTTCGCGGAATTGCTCTACATCTTCGGTGTATCGAATAGGTAGAACATACTCCAAGTTTTCGTGAGGACGAGCAATGATGTGTGTAGACAAAACTTGTCCGCCATTGACTCGCTTTACGGATTCCACTCCAGCAGAAACAGAAGCTTGTACTTCCGAAACATCCCCCCGAACAATAACTGTTACACGACCACTTCCAATTTTCTCATAGCCTACCAAGGTTACACGAGCTGCTTTGACCATTGCGTCTGCTGCTTCTACAACCGCCGGAAAGCCCAGCGTTTCAACCATTCCTACTGCAATTGACATGAATTTTGTTCCTCTATGCTTAAAAAATGAACACAAAACTTATCGACAAGAAATCATCGCCGATAAAATTTTAGATTTTGGATTGAAGGTTCTAAATTTCAGACCTAACGTCTATGCTGTTGACCAACTTGCTCCTGAGCTTAGCCCCGCATTTCACCAACCCAGCTTCTTTGAGTTTAGTCTACAAGATATCAGTCTTTGGATTACCCCAAGACCGCACTGCTCTAGACAACGCAGTAACTCCAAAATCTCAAATCCCCCAATCCAAAATTTACTCATCCAAAATTCCTAAGTTCGGAATTGCTCCACTGCTTCGGTGTAGCGGATGGGCAAGACGTATTCTAGGTTTTCATGGGGACGGGCAATAATGTGAGTGGATACAACCTCACCGCCATTGACTCTTCTGGCTGCTTCAACTCCCGCAGCAACTGAAGCTTGTACTTCAGATACATCTCCGCGAACGATTACAGTAACCCGAGCACTGCCGATTTTTTCATACCCTACTAAAGTGACGCGAGCGGCTTTCACCATCGCATCTGCGGCTTCCACTACTGCTGGAAACCCCTTTGTTTCAATCATCCCAACTGCAATTGGCATCGCAGAACTCCTGAATAAGTTAGTGCAATATGTACTGAAGAACCGAAAATTTAGACGGGGATGCTGATCTTGACACTGAAAAGCATATCCAAATCAAGCATAGAAAAGCTTTGCACCCCTGGCAATATAAATTACCATAATAGTTTGTAATAAAAAAGTTTTAAAAAACTTAACATAAATTAAGGGGTGGATTTTGCTCAACTGAACTTCACAGATTCCTAGAGCAGCCACTTCTGCTTTATAATTTTTTTATGACATTGGCTAAAACAAGTTCATACAAGCGGAAATTCCATCCCAAGAGGAATGACAAAAAACTCAACGAGTTCTTCTACTGTCCTTCCTCGCTTTTTGCTAGCCATGTAAAAACGTATGAAGAAAATATATAAGTTTTACTTATCTACCTTATAAACCGGGTTTTTGTCATTAGCAATTCCAATTTTGCTAACGAAGGTGAGAACGGGTAGAAAACTTATGTTTTTTTAGGGGCTTTACTCTTTTTTTGTATCTTAGAGGTAGAAAATGAGAAAGTTGTATTAGAAGAATCCATTTAGAATTGTCCGAGATGGTCGGGGATTAAAGCAATTTTATCAAAGCATAAAAACATTGTTTTCTCAGGAATCTTTAGATGAACCAGTCTCTGTTTTCAACCAGTTGGTGGATACCTTTTTATGGGTTAATAGGTGCGCTTTTAACCTTACCGTGGGCAATGGGGCTTGTTAAACGTACAGGACCCAGACCTGCCGCTTATTTTAACCTGTTGACAACTGTTGTAGCTTTTGTTCACAGCCTGCTGGTCTTTATAGATATTTGGAATAGGGAACCAGAAAATTTTGTCATTACCTGGTTTAAGGCTGTAGATTTTGACTTGTCCTTTGCTTTGGAGATTTCTCCTGTTAGCGTTGGCGCAACAGTTATGATCGGTGGCTTGAGCTTGCTGGCTCAAATTTATGCCCTAGGTTATATGGAGAAAGACTGGGCATTAGCGCGTTTCTTTGCCTTAATGGGATTTTTTGAAGCAGCACTGAATGGGTTAGCTATCAGCGATTCCTTATTTCTCAGTTATGCCCTCTTAGAAATGCTGACTCTTTCCACCTACTTGTTGGTTGGTTTCTGGTACGCACAACCTTTGGTAGTCACAGCTGCGCGAGATGCATTTTTTACTAAGAGAGTGGGAGACTTACTGCTACTGATGGGAGTTGTAACACTTTCCACCATAGCAGGAAGCTTAAATTTCTCAGATTTGTATGAATGGGCGCAAACGGCTGAGTTAAGCCCCCTCGCATCAACTTTATTGGGTTTGGCATTAATAGCCGGACCTGCTGGTAAATGCGCTCAGTTCCCCCTACATCTGTGGTTGGATGAAGCCATGGAAGGTCCCAACCCAGCTTCGGTGATGCGGAACTCAATGGTGGTCGCTGGTGGAGCTTACATACTGTACAAACTACAGCCTCTGCTGGCACTATCTCCAGTTGCTCTAAACGCTTTAATTATTATGGGTACGGTGACAGCGGTGGGTGCATCGTTGGTATCTATTGCCCAAATTGACATTAAGCGAGCGCTATCCCATTCCACAAGTGCATACATGGGGTTGGCATTTTTAGCAGTCGGGATGGAACAAGGGGGTGTCGCCCTGATGTTGCTATTTACTCATGCCATTGCCAAAGCACTGCTATTTATGAGTTCAGGGTCAGTTATATTTACTACCAGTACGCAAGACCTGACAGAAATGGGTGGCTTGTGGTCGAGGATGCCAGCAACCACCACTGCCTTTGTTGTTGGTTCAGCAGGTATGGTAACGCTGCTACCGTTGGGAAGCTTTTGGGCAATGTTAGGTTGGGCTGATGGTTTAGCTTTGGTTAGCCCCTGGGTGATTGGAATTTTAGTACTGGTTAATGGTTTAACAGCATTAAATTTAACAAGAGTCTTTCGGTTAGTCTTTTGGGGGGAAGCGCAACCAAAAACCCGTCGTGCTCCAGAAGTTGGTTGGCCAATGGCATTTCCAATGGTGGCACTAACCACAGTCACTTTGTTAGTTCCTCTCATGCTACAGCAATGGTACTTACTACCAGATTGGCAAAGCATAAATTGGTACATAGTAGCTATCTTATTGTCTTCTAGCTTAGTAGGAGTGACTATCGGGTCGAGTATTTACCTGCACAAAGCTTGGTCAAGATCTAGAGTTTTGGGATGGAGATTTGTACAAGACTTACTGGGTTATGACTTTTACATTGACAGAATTTATCGAGTCACAGTCGTAAGTGCAGTCGCGTTGCTGTCTAGATTTTCTGCTTGGAGCGATCGCTATTTAGTTGATGGTTTCATCAACTTAGTAGGATTTGCGACGATATTTAGCGGGCAATCTTTAAAGTATAGTGTATCGGGTCGTTCGCAAGGTTATTTGTTGACCATTGTCATTGGTGTCAGTATTTTTGGTTTTCTCATTAGCTGGTCATTAGGTTTGTTAAAAATTGGTTAGTTGTTAGTTGTTAGTTAATGATTCTTAACGACTAATTAAAAACCACCAACCACTAACCACCAACCACTAACATTATGCTCAGTACTCTCATTTTGTTGCCATTGCTAGGTGCGGCATTAATCAGTTTTTTACCTTTTGGGATGACTCCAAAAGCCAGTAAGAGGTTGGCTTTGGTTATTGCCAGTGTAAGTTTCATTTGGACGTTGGTACTGGCTAGTTTGTTTAACCTCTCCGAGGTTAATCAACAATTCACCGAGTTTTTGCCTTGGATAGAGAGTCTCGGTTTAAACTATCGTCTGGGAATAGATGGTTTGTCATTACCATTGCTGCTTCTCAACGGGTTGCTAACAGGTATTGCCATCTACAGTAGCGATCCAGAAATTAGTCGTCCTCGCTTTTACTACTCCTTACTCCTACTTTTAAATACAGGAGTGAGTGGCGCTTTTATTGCACAGGATTTACTGCTGTTTTTCCTGTTTTATGAAATAGAACTCATTCCCCTATACCTACTTATAGCTATTTGGGGTGGAGAAAAACGAGGCTACGCAGCTACTAAATTTCTTATATACACGGCTGTTTCTGGAATCGTCATTTTAGCGAGTTTTCTCGGTATCGTTTGGCTGAGCGGTTCTTCTAGCTTTGCATTAGATGCCATAAATACCCAATCTTTAACGTTGGAAACTCAAGTTCTTTTGCTGTTAGGAATCTTAATTGGTTTTGGCATCAAAATTCCCTTAGTTCCCTTACACACTTGGTTACCCGATGCTCACGTTGAAGCTTCCACACCTGTTTCAGTCCTATTAGCAGGGGTACTGCTGAAACTGGGAACTTATGGTTTGCTGAGATTTGGAATGAACTTATTGCCAGAGGCTTGGCATTATTTAGCCCCCGCATTGGCAACTTGGGCGGTCTTGAGCGTACTTTACGGATCATCTTGTGCGATCGCCCAAAAAGATATGAAGAAGATGGTGGCATATAGTTCCATAGGGCACATGGGCTACGTGCTTCTAGCAGCAGCAGCAGCAACACCGCTCAGTATTTTAGGAACTATGTTGCAAATGATCAGCCACGGGCTGATTTCTGCGCTTTTGTTCTTACTTGTGGGAATTGTCTATAAAAAAGCTGGTAGCCGTGACTTAGATACTCTCCGAGGGCTGCTCAATCCCGAACGAGGAATGCCAGTGATTGGGAGTTTGATGGTTTTAGGAGTCATGGCAAGTTCTGGTATACCTGGTATGGTTGGGTTTATTTCAGAATTCATCATCTTCCGCAGTAGTTTTGCTGTTTTCCCAATCCAAACCCTTATATCCATGATTGGTACTGGCTTAACAGCTGTTTACTTCTTGCTGCTTACAAACCGTGCTTTTTTTGGACGCTTATCCCCACAGGTTTCAAATTTACCTCGGGTTTCTTGGGCAGAACGAGCGCCTGCAGTTGTATTAGCAGTACTGATTGTGATTTATGGTATCCAACCCAATTGGTTAGCACGTTGGAGTGAACCGACAATCGCAGCAATGATAGCTGCACCGAGTCCTGTTGCCACAGTATCTGCTAAGGACTAGAGACTCGGGATAGGGGACAAGGGAGACAAGAGAGACTTTTACTCTTGCGCTACCCCCCTATCCTTCTCTACCCCCTATCCAAATCCCTCCATTTCTAGGAGTTAATCAAACATGGTAAGCATGAAAAACAAACCTAGTAAGAATTACCCATTATTTGAGTATATTGAACGGTTGGAAGCAGGAGGTGCATTGCTTCCAGATAATCCTGAAAATTTACTGGAAGTTGTTGGTATTCTGAAAAGTTACGGTGTCGTTTTAGATGCCTACTCTAAGAATCTTATTTACATTGCCGAAAATCAATTTTTGGTATTTTTTCCGTTTTTTAAATACTTTAATAATGAATTCTCTGTTA
Organism: Tolypothrix campylonemoides VB511288_2; assembly: GCF_045999855.1. NCBI lineage: Bacteria > Bacillati > Cyanobacteriota > Cyanophyceae > Nostocales > Tolypothrichaceae > Tolypothrix > Tolypothrix campylonemoides. The sequence continues at coordinate 35,820 of NZ_JBFPMW010000008.1, read as the reverse complement.
ATAAATTACTAAAACATTGGTGGCACGATCGCATTAATTTTGAATATGCTGAATATTGCATGAAAGCAATGCTTTGGCATGGTGGTGGTGGGCTAGATGAATATTTAGATACAGAAGAATTTCAAGACAGAGCGCGAGCTGTTATTAGAGCAAAATTTAAAAACAATCCCTTAATGTTGGGGATAAACGAATTATTTCCCGATTTCCTAATTGAACAAATGCGTGTTTTTTCTTACTACAGCGCATTGGGTCAATTCTGGCGTGTCATGGCTGATATCTTCCTCTCTTTATCTGACCTTTATGACGAAGGAAAAATCAAATCTATTCCTGAAGTTGTAGACCATATCAAAGCGGGGTTGGTGGCAGATGCTAAAAGACCAATTACTTACTCAGTCAAAATTCGAGATAAGATTTACGATGTTATACCTGCTTCTATTGGTTTGACATTCCTAGCAGATACAGCCATACCTTATGTAGAAGCTGTCTTTTTCCGAGGTACACCCTTCCTCGGTACAGTTTCATATAATGCCCAAGCTTATCAAATTTCACCCGATCAAGCTCGCTTTCAGTATGGCGCGTTATATGCAGATCCTTTGCCAATCGGAGGTGCAGGTATTCCTCCTACCTTGCTAATGCAGGATATGCGTCACTATCTCCCAGAGTATTTGCACGAAGTTTATCGTGGCAGTCGCAGGGGGGAAGATGATTTGCGGGTACAAATATGTATGAGTTTCCAGAAGTCCATGTTCTGCGTAACGACCGCAGCCATTTTAGGGCTTATGCCTTATCCTGTGGATACTACAGATCCAGATGAGCAGCAAACCAATCGCGTGTATTTGCAACAGTGGCTCGATCGGCTCAAGACTTCACGATTGCTTGAAGTTAATGAAGAAGCCAATTTTTGTCCGGTAGCCCTACCTCAAAAGGTGTGATGAAAGCAGAAGTAGGATAGGCAGTATACTACCCAGCCCTGTTAAGGTGGAGCGAAACTTCAGGAAATAAGAGCTTTCTCACCTCGTACCTCTGCGTCCTCTGCATCTCATTAGTTTTAAACCTTGTTCCGGTGGCTCCACCACCGGAACGAGAAGACAGCAAAGACGTTACCTTCTGCTCTCTGCCTTTCTTCCAGTTAAAGCTTTGTACGGTCTGTCAAAATTTCGTAGCCCGTCTCCGTTACCAATACGGTGTGCTCGAATTGAGCCGATAGAGAATTATCAACTGTGACAGCGGTCCAACGGTCTGATAAGATGCGCGTAAACTTAGACCCAGCATTCAAAATTGGCTCAATTGCCAGTGTCATTCCAGCACGTAGTTTGACGTTTGGCATATCGCGAGTGCGGAAATTAAATACGGAAGGTTCTTCGTGTAAATTACGACCAACACCGTGTCCGGTAAAATCTTCTACTACACAAAAGTTATTAGCTTTGACGTGATCTTCTATCGCGCCCGCAATATCCATGAGGTAGTTTCCTGCTTTGACTTGTTCAATGCCTTTATAAAGAGCTTCTTCAGCAACACGAATCAAGCGTGCAGCTTCTGGAGTGACTTCACCAACAGCAATTGTAATGCAAGAATCGCCATGAAAACCTTGATAATAAGCACCGGTATCGACTTTTAAGACATCTCCAGCACGAATAACTTTTTTTGCACTGGGTATACCGTGTACAACTTCATTATTAATACTGGAACAAATGGAACCTTTAAAACCGTGGTAACCTTTGAAACTAGGCGTTGCACCCATTTCCCGGATGCGCTTTTCAGCATGAGCATCTAAGTCGGCTGTGGTCATCCCTGGTTGGACCAACTCGGAAATTTCTTTCAGCACGGTTGCCACTATTTTTGCGGATTGCCGCATAATTTCTATTTCACGCGGGGATTTGAGTTCAATTCCGCGACGCTGTCTTTTTTCTGTTTGACGGTTGCTTTGAGCTGGTTGAGAGAGCAGGTGACTGAGAATGTTCATGAGAATTGTTTTTTGCGCCTAGTGCCAACGTGTCAATGATTCTTCTATCTATTGAGAAACATTACTTATATTTCTAGGTTAGCTTATTGTAGATGTTACCGTTCAGCAGATATGATAATTTCGCCTGTCATTCCTGCTTCCGTATGTCCCGTTATCGGACAGCGCAAACTATATGTTCCGAGCTTTAGCGGTACAAAAAACCATTCTGCTTCTGCTTTTGGTTTCAGTTCGAGTTCGTGAATAGCTCCTTTTATTTCTACGTTACCTGCTTCCACTTTTTGCGTCCATATACTATCGGCGAAATCCTTAGCTGTAAAATAGTGTTTTTGGGTACTGGGATTTATCAGTCGAAGTTTGTAACGTTTTCCCGCTTCAAATTCTAGGTGGTTTGGTTCAAATTGCAATTCATTAGTAGAAGTACCCAGGCTAATTGTAGTTTCTATGACTGGTTGCTTTAGTATATTTTGAAAATCTGCTGCCTCTACTGAAGCAGTCGTTGCTATAAGAAGGCATAGAAGTGCGATCGCTAGAATAACTCTCATAATTTTGTAATTTTTTTTATAGATATTATGAGTGATTAGTCCCTCATTTCCAGGCTGAGCCTGAGAACGAGGGACCAAAAACCGAGCTCGCGAGCATCGGTGGCTCTCACTAATTACTGTGGGGTCCTGCTGTGACTACAATAATTTTATCTGGGTAGAGTAACTCACGAGCGGCTTGATTCACTTCTTCGATGGACACTGCTTGAATTTTTGCCGTGAAAGAGCGCAATTCTTCTTTATCTAACCCGTAGACCTCGTTCATCAAAATTCTATTGACTAATTCCTCTGGATTTGCTAAAGAAACCGTGTAATTGCCGATCAAATTTCGTTTAGCTGTCTCTATTTCCTCAGCCGTAACACCTTGTTGGTGGATTTGTTGCAACAGTTCGCGGGTTCTAGCAATGGCTTGACGGGTATCTTCCGGGCTAGTTTGCATTTCAATTAAAAATGTTCCAGAATTTTTCCCTGCTAAAAAGTTGCTGTAAATTCCGTAGGTTAAACCTTGGCGATCGCGCACTTCTGACCCCAATCGGCTCGATAAGGTATCGCCTCCTAAAATTTGATTTAACACCAACGCTGCGTAGAATCGGGGATCTTTACGGTTAATCCCTTGATTACCCATATAAGTAATGGCTTGAGCTTTACCGGGAAGAATGGGGTTAATGCTCACCACTTTTTCCGGTAGAGATACCTTTGGATATGTTAATTCTGGTGGTTGACCGATGGTATTCCAATTCCCCAATTCTTGTGCAATCAGCGCTTCTACTTCAGTGACTGAAAAATTCCCTAAGAGTGCGAGAACTGTTGTATCCGGGCGGTAGTGTTTTTCCTTAAATTCAACAACATCTTGACGTTTCAGGAGCCGCAGACTTTTTTCTGTAGGAAATTTGTGTAATGGGTGTTTTTCCGGATAAAGAGATTGAACAAATGTTCTTTCTGCAACCTCAGAAGGGTCATCTAACTCTTGCTTTAAGGCAATGAGTGCTTGTTTGCGGCTGAGTTCTAACTCTTTGACTGGAAATGTTGCATTTTTAACAGTATCTGCTAATGTTTGTACTAAAACTGGCAAATCTGATGCTAGAGCGCTCCCCTCAACCCGCACACCTTCACGGAATGTTTCAAAATCCAAACTCGCTCCTCTATCGTCTAAAACTTTAGCGAGGGTTAAAGCATCTTTTGTTTTGGTTCCATTCATTAAGTTTTCTGCTACGAGAGATGCAAGCCCTGCTTTATTGTGAGGATCGAATTCTTTACCTGCTTTAATGTAACCACTGAGAGTGACTGTAGGTGAACTGGGGTCGGCAAAAAGTAATACTCGCAGACCATTTGGTAATGTGAATTGTTCTGGCAATACCTCAGAGACGGCTGTCTGGGCGATTTCTTCGGGGGAATCAACAGGTGGTAAATATTTTGTGACTTCTTCCTTCGTTGCTGATGATTCTGATGAGAAATTTTCCGCTACAAGATTGGAGTTTTGCGAGCTGCTTTTGTCTTTTCTTTTTCCTTTGGCTTGAGTTGGTTCAAAAAATCCCACTACACAGACTTTTGGTTGGAGGTATTTTGTTGCAACACGCCGTACATCTGCTGTTGTCACCTGGCGCACGGCTGCTAAATAGCGCTCCGTGTATTTATAATCACCAGCCGTTGTCTCATCATTACCGAGTTGCATTCCTTGACTGGTAATATCTCGGTTACCCAGAATCAGAGATGCTTCTAACTGTGCTTTGGCTCGATTGACTTCTTCTGATGTAACTCCTTTGTTCATCAGTTCGGCGATCGCACCTTTTAGCAAAGAATCAATTTTTTTCAGGTCTTGATTTGGAGAAGCTGTCACTGATAATTCATACCAGCCTCCTGCTAGCAAACTCACAACCGATGCTGAAACATCATTCGCCCAACCCGATTCCACCAGTGTTTGATAGAGGCGTGCATTTCGTCCATCAGTCAAAATATAGTCCATCACATCGAGAGCAGGAACATCAGGATGATTGACATCCGGTAAGGGATAGACTGCGTGTAGTAGTGCGGCTGCTCCCGGTTCTTGAAGAATGATGGGATTGGGGGATTGGGGGCGTTTGGGTTGTGAAGTTTGGGGAAAGTTGCTAGGAGGGTTTCCCTCTGCAGCCAACTTTCCAAGACCGATTTTGGATTGGGAACTGCTAGGTATTTTCCCAAATATTTCTTTAACTAAATTTAAAGTTGGTTCGGTTTGGAAATCACCAACAATGACTAATACAGCATTATCGGGGCTGTAAAAGTTTTGATAGTATTTCTTCACCTGTTTTGTTTGAAACTTTTGCACGTCATCTTTAGTACCACCTACAGGTAAACCATAGGGATGGTTGGGAAACAAAGCCTGCATAACAGCACGGCTCAATCTGTATTCTGGTTCGTTTTCGTACCCTTGAAGTTCGGAAATAACAACCCGCTTTTCGCTAGCTAGTTGCGGGTTATCAATAACAGAATTTTGCATTCTGTCTGCTTCTAGTACTAATAAAGCTTTGAGTTTATCGCGTTCTGCTGTGTTGTAATACGCCGTTTGGTCGTGGCTTGTGAAAGCATTGGAGTCACTACCTAAAGCGCTAAATAATCTGCCAAATTGAATGGGACGATTTTTTGTCCCCCTAAAGAGCATGTGCTCCAACTGGTGAGCAATGCCATTCAAGCCGGATTCTTCGTTCCGCGAGCCCACTTTGTACCAAACTTGTACGGTCACAACTGGGTTAGAGTGGACTTCTTTTGTTAAAACAGTCAGTCCATTTTGCAGCAACGTCTTTTGGACATTTTCTGTCACTGACGAAGATAATGTTTCTCTAGAAATGCTTTGGGGTGTACTTACCAATGTATTTTCTTGTGTCAGTTGGCTGAAAGCTGTATCATTACCAAGGAAAAGCACTGTAATTAAAACACTCAATAGTAAAACGTGAAAACGATATCGATAGAATTTCGGCAACACACTCATATATTCTATTAATATATCTGTAACTTGGGTTACAGATTTGTAGACTATATTCTAATCTCTCTCTCAATGTTATTGCTTTAACAAAATGGTAGAGAGTTAAATATTCTACTTGCAAAAAATAGGAAGTACAACTAGGTGAGTGTGGTTAAAACACGAATAAATTCTAAAGGTAAACCATCTGTATCCGCAATAAAAGTTACTTCATAAATATGATTTCCAATTTGTTGTTGTGTTGGTTCTAACAAAACTTTCAGTGGTTGTAACATTTCGGAGTTACTTTGCGCCCCGTTAGTAAAACGTTCTTTTAAATCTGTTAGCCAACTTGGCAAATCTGGTGTAATATCTGTTACGTCAAAAGATAGGTGATAATACCCGACATAATGCTCATCTTCAAAAGCATCGGGAGCTGGTTTGGGTTGGGGTATTTGGATCAGTTCGATTCTCCCTCCTAGCCCTTCCATCCAGCAAGCTAGGGTATAACCCGTGGTGAAGCGTTCGCAAACTGTAAAGCCGAGTTGTTCGTAGAAGGCGATCGCTCTATAAATATTTGCGGTACGAATAGAGGCGTGGTGCATTATGAGTTATTGGTAGCGATCGGTGGTTAGTTGTTAGTTGTTAGCAGTAAAAACCACTATCGACTCACAACTAACCACCAACCATTATTCAAACAATCGGAAATAAGGATAGCGGACTGGGACACCGGGTTCTTTTTCCAAGTCAAAATTAATGACTTCCCAACAGGGTTCTTCAGACGCTTCGGGGCTAAACTCTACAGGTAAACCGTAAAGTCGAGCTGATGTTGTTTCCGATTGTCCGGAACGCCAAGGGGTGCTACGTTCTAAGTAGCCACTCATCAATTCTTGATAGCGTCTAGCAATGATGACCCTTGTTGCTCGGTAGCCTTGGGTATACAGCTTGTCTAGTGCTTCATGAATTTCAAACCGAATGCCATCGGGATGTGTATGTTGGCGATACCATTCACCATTCCACCTGCGCCAATGACGCCCTGATTGTAAATGGATTAACTCTCCATTTTTAGGATTTGCTTCAAAAGCGCCATGCCGGGGGCATAAATATGTATCTGTTAGTGTCAAAGCCGGGATTGTTTGACGGCAGTGGGGACACTGAATTTCGGGACCAAATATAGGGTACTGCAAGCCTGGGTTCATCATGAAGTGCTCAAAAACATATATTTGTCTTTACCTATAGAGTTGTTTTTTTTTACACTTCCGCTCCACCTCATTTGGGTATTGATTGAGTGCTACCTTTTATATTAGGTTCTACACCGTGATATTCTAAAATTTTGCAACCTACTTTAAGGTTGGAGTTCCTTCAGATTACCTGAGTACCCTACTTAATATTCTATCGTGTCTATCGCATCCTACTGGTCTAACCCCGATCTTTCTCAAGCAGCTTTTGTCGCTGCCAATGCAGTGGTTATAGGTTCGGTCACAGTAGGAGTGGATGCGAGCATTTGGTATGGAGCAGTTATTAGAGGAGATGTAGAACGCATAGAAATTGGCGAATGTACCAACATTCAGGATGGGGCGGTGTTGCATGGCGATCCCGGTCAGCCAACTATTTTAGAAGATCGTGTCACCGTAGGGCATCGGGCTGTGGTACACTCCGCCTACATTGAACGTGGCAGTTTGATTGGCATTGGCGCGATCGTTTTAGATGGAGTGCGTGTAGGTACAGGTAGCATTATTGGAGCAGGTGCTGTCGTTACAAAGGATGTACCTCCTTTGTCTCTTGTTTTAGGTGTTCCTGGTAAAGTTATACGTCAAATTTCCGAAGCCGAAGCAGCAAACCTTATCGAACACGCTGAGCGTTACAAAAAGTTAGCTTTAGTTCATGCGGGGAAGGCGACAGGGGGCTGGGGAGATTAGAAGGACGAGGGGGACAAGGGAGAAACGGACGTCATGGGGGAGACTAACTACTGCCCGGTACATGACCTTAATGAAAATTGTAAATATTTTTTACACAATATTTGAGAAAAGTTGACCACTTCAGATAAAAATAAAAATGAGAGCAGTTGATAAAACTTTAATTTCTACTTAAAAGAGGATTAGATATGGATCTTGATTTACGTGTGGTCATCGTTTTAGCTCCGATCGTAGTTGCAGCGAGCTGGGCTGTGTTCAACATTGGTGCGGCTGCTTTGAGACAATTGCAAAACTTTTTAAACAAGGAAGCTTAAGGTAGATAGGTTTATTAATTTACCGTGAGTTTGATGAAGTCAAAATAGACCTCGCCCCAAACCCCTTTCCTCGTAAGATACTGTTGGCGAATGGTGGGTACAATCCCCCTAGAACAGCTGTACCTCGTAGGAGAGAGGTTTCAAACCCCGATTAAAACGTTGCTCTTCCCTGTTAGAAGCGGGGGTAAGTGTGGGGGCTGTTGAACTTGCGTTATTTAGACAGCGTTGCTCGGTTGCTCGATCCGGTGGCTACTCCTGGAAATGCCTTTACAAGAGGCTGAGCTTTCTGCGTTTGGTAAAGTACTTTGGGTGGGCAATGCTTACCTAGCCCTGTTAAGGTGACTCATAAAATTTTGATTCAGGCGGGGTATTCCTCATTTTTCCTCCTCTGCGCTCTCAGCGCCTCTGCGGTTCAAAAGAAATTTATTTAACCGCCGAGACGCAGAGTACGCAGAGGTAAGAGGTGAGAGAGCTATTGATTTCCTGAAGTTTTTATTCACCCTGATATGGTTAGCAATGCTCACCCAACCACGCCTACTACTACATCCACCTTAAAATGTTGGGTTGAGACAGCAAGGGGGCAGGAGAGAAAGAAAAAAGACTATAGGAACAAGTGCGTGTGAAAATGGTGCAAGCAACCACTCCAAACGAAACCAACTCTTGTGGATATTGACTCTCTCTTAAAACCCTTTCATCACTTTGGAGTCCGTCTCGGATTGGATTCCGTTTTTAAACTGCTGGCAAATTTGGGCAATCCCCACCATCAAGTGCCAATTGTTCACGTAACCGGTACGAATGGGAAAGGTTCTGTTTGTGCTTACCTTTCTTCTATTCTGACTGAAGCAGGTTATCGCACGGGGCGTTTCATCTCACCCCATTTGGTAGATTGGACGGAACGTATTTGCTTAAACGAACAACCAATTTCTTCAGAAGAATTTTGCCAGTTGTTAGTTGAAGTGATAAGAGCGATCGACCCAGAAGAGCAATCTCCAACTCAGTTTGAAGTCATCACTGCAGCAGCTTGGTTGTATTTCGCACGGCAAAAGGTGGATTTAGCCGTGATAGAGGTAGGACTCGGAGGTCGTTTGGATGCAACTAACGTCTGCTCGCATCCTCTTGTAACTATTATTACTTCCATCAGTCGCGACCACTGGCAAAAACTCGGCCCCAATCTCACCGATATTGCTCGCGAAAAAGCTGGTATTTTTAAACCTGGATGCCCTGCCGTTATCGGGATTTTACCACCAGATGCAGAAGAAGTAGTGCGATCGCGTGCTTTAGAATTAGAATGTCCTATCGTTATACCTCAGCCTGCGCGTCAAGTTACCCCCGGATGGGCTGAGTGGGAGATGGGAAAATTAATTAAATACCCGTTAGTTTTGCAAGGGCAAATTCAGTTACAAAATTCTGCTGTAGCATTAGCCGCTATAGAAATTTTGCAAAAACAAGGTTGGAAAATTTCAGAGGAAGCCATTATCAACGGAATGGCAAAAACTCATTGGTTGGGAAGGCTGCAATGGACGACGTGGAAAAACCATCAATTATTGTTAGACGGTGCTCATAACGTTGGTGGTGCTCAAGCTTTGCGCGATTATATTGACAAATTGGAAACAGGGGAACTCAAGCTCCCTACCGAGTGGGAATTAGGAGCACGAGAGACAACTGAGGATTTGGGAATTCCCAAATCCAAAATTCAAGTTGATTGGATTGTGGGAATGCTAGCAAAAAAAGACCATAGGGACATTTTCAAAATTTTATTGCGACCCGGCGATCGCTTGTTTCTCGTTCCAGTACCAGAAGCGATTACAGCCCGTCCTCATGAATTAGCTAAGATTGCTTGGGAAGTTTGCCCCGAGTTGAGCGATTGCAATACTTATCCAGATTTATCTTTAGCCTTAGAGGAAACTTTTGCGTCATCAAAAGGTAATTTGGTGATTTTGTGTGGTTCGCTGTATCTTATTGGGTATTTTTTAAAATTTGCTAATGGCTATTAGCCATTAGCCATTAGCCATTAGCCATTAGCCATTCCACTCACTTGCTGCATCCTCAACAGCTTTATCGACTGTTTTCTCGCCTAGCATTGCTGCTTGTAAGTTTTCGTAGATAGTCTTTTGCAAGCGTTTTATATCTTTTAATCTTGGCGTTAAAACTTCTGCTTGTTGCAACTCTTGGGCGCTAATGACTCTTGCTTTATCTAAAGTTGAGGCATTGGCTGGTAAATCTTTGAAGTAACTGTCAGAGAGAGATTGAACTGTAGAAGGAAGAACTCCTGCTGCTTTGGCAAAGGCAAGTTGGTTGTTGTCGTTGGTGAGATATAGGGCAAATTTAACGGCGGCGTCGGGTTGTTTGCTGTCTCGGGGTATGACTACGTTCATAACGGCAACATTTTTCTTGCCGTTTTCACCCGTGACTTGGGGTGCGGTTGCAGAAACTTTGGCTATGGTAGGTGCGTTTTTCCCCACTGTTTCTAAAAACTCCCCACCAGAAAAGAGTAATGCGGTTTCTCCTGCTTGATATAAATCTATGGCGTGGCGGTGTCCTTGTGTTAGCACTTCTCTGGGTAGTAGACCTTTTTTGTATAAATCTACCCAGTATTGGAACGCTGCTTTTCCTTGTGGGGTGTTAAAAGCTGCTTTGCCTTCAGCATCTACTAAGGTGACTCCCATTTGTACGAAGGATTCTAAGACTTCCCCGGAGTCTTGAGGCACGAATGTTGTGAAAAAGGCGTATTTACCAGTTTTTTCTTTAACTTGTTGTGCTACTTGTGCTAATTCAGTGTACGTAACAGGTGTTTTAGTAATACCTGCCTGTTTTAATAAATCAGTGTTATAAATGGTTAACCGCGTGGTGAGGTACCAGGGAATACCAAAACTCTTGCCATTAAGGGTACTGGCTTTCCAAATGTTTGGTAAGTAGGCGGCGCGAACTGAAGAAGGAACTTTTGCTTCTAAATCTAACCAGGCATTCCGTCCTGCTAGTTGAGAAGCAAAGTCTGGATTTAGGTTAACAACATCAGGTGGCGTTTTTGCAGAGACAGCTGTTAAAATCTTGTTTTCCATTGCAGTCCAAGGAACATCAACCCAGGTAACTTTTATACCGGGATTTTGTGACTCAAAGGTTGCTATGAGGCTTTTGAAGTAGTCGGTGAATTGAGGTTGGAGTTGCATTGTCCAAAACTCAACATTTGCTGCTGATGATGCCTGTTTTGGATTTGTGCTGATATTTGCTGTGCTGCAACTCACAATCCAGCTAGTTAATAAACCGAATAGTAACCAAATAGTAAATTTTTTGAATTGTGGAATTTGAATCATTTGAGTTGTACTTTTTTAACTTATCGGGGTGAGATGCTTATGAAAATTGGATAGATAGGGCTAAAGCCACCATAGGTACATTTGAAGAATTACATAGGTCACGAAAAGTCAAACCTTTAGACTTGGATTTTGTTTCTCAATCCAACTTACGTTAATTTCTACACTTTTAGGTAATATAACGGGGGGAGAAACAGGGGTCTTCATATTAATCTTTTATATTATTCATTTTTTTACTTAGCGCTCCGGTGGTAAACCTGTGGTTAAACAACTTAATAATCTATTTAGTAAATCTAAGGGTGGAGTAGGCATAGAAATTGCACCGCAACGGGTCAATTTAGCTCAAATCCGCAAGCAAGGTCAAGGTGTAAAGCTAGAAAATTTAATATCGGTTCCCGTTCCTGAAGGTGTGGTGGTGGATGGTCAAATTACTGACCCGCCAACAATGGCGCAATTGATTCAGCAGGTATTGGCAAGTAGTAAGATTAAGGCTTCTCGTGTTGCGACTTCTGTACCGGGACGCGATTCTATCGTTCGTCTCATACCCGTCCCTGCAGAGTTGGATGATAAAGAGCTGCGGGAGATGGTTCTCAACCATGAGGCTGGTTTGTATTTACCTTATCCGCGTGAGGAAGCTGATGTAGATTATCAGAAACTTGGGTATTTTGTAGATGAGGACGGTATTGAGAAGGTTCAGGTACTTTTAGTGGCAACTCGCAAGGAAATTACCGATACCTATATCAGTACGTTTGAACAAGCAGGATTGCAAATCGATGTTTTAGAGATTAACAGTTTTGCTCTGATTCGGACAATCCGCGATCAACTCCGACAATATGGACCGCAAGAAGCCGCAGTGCTTGTGGATATAGAATTTGATAGCACGGAAATTGCGATCGTTGTTAACGGTGTGCCGCAATTTTCGCGTACCGTACCAATTGGCACTTATCAAATGCAACTTGCTTTATCAAAAGCAATGAATTTACCTGTCTCGCGAGATATGGAATTATTGCAAGGCATATCTATTCCTTCAACTCCTGTAGATGGTGGGAAGACTGGTGTGACTGAAATCAATCCCGGTATGGCAGCTGTTATTAGAGTTCTGGGAGAACTGACAGATGAACTGCGCCGTTCTATCGATTTTTATCTCAATCAAAGTGAAAATCTGGAAGTGGCACAGATTATGCTAGCAGGACCGGGAGGCGGGCTAGGTCAGCTAGATGAGTTCTTTACACAAAGATTGAGTTTACCTACCTCTCAGATCGATCCGGTAGGCGCATTGTCATTACAAGTTGATGCGGAAAAATACCCAGCCTCAGAACGTCCCGGTTTGGGTATAGTGCTTGGTTTGGGAATGAGAGAAGTATGAAGTATGAATTATGAAGTATGAATTATGAAGTATGAATTATGAAGTATGAAAGAATTGGGAAGCAAGCAATTCCTAACTTCTCATTCTCCATTCATCATTCATCATTCATAATTCATAATTCTCTCATTCATCATTCATAATTCATAATTCTCTCATTACCCATTCATCATTCATAATTCATAATTCATAATTTAGGTCATGTATAGTCTAGATATTAATTTTCTGAAAGATCGCCCAGCATTTAATAAAACTTCTGAAAAGAAGCAACGAGGCAAGATTTCTCTCCCCGTAGGAGATTTAACTCCTCTATATATAGGAGTGGGAATCGGTTTGGGTTTACCGATTCTTGTAGGAGCAAGTTTGTGGATTTTGGATGCTAAAAATGTTGAATTAGGACAAACAATTGCACAACTCGAACAAGAGAAACAATCTCTTGAGGGTCAAATAGGTAGTATTAATAAAATCAAGGAAGAAACTAACAGAATTAAACAGGAAACTCAGGCTTTGGTGACGGTTTTTGACCAAATCCGCCCTTGGTCTGCAATGCTACAAGATTTGCGCGATCGCATTCCCAGAACCGTACAAATTGAAAACATTAAGCAAATTGCACCACTAGCTCCAGTAGCAGGACAGCCAGCACCAAATCCTGCAGGAGGCATAGAAATTATTGGGGTTGCTCGTTCTTTCAACAATGTTAATGATTTTATGCTGACTTTACAGCAGTCTCGGTTTTTAAAGGCAACTGATACAAGAATTACGACAGCAGAGTTAGTAGATCCACCGATACCACCCGGAATAACGCTTCCACAAAATTTTAAACCACCTCAAATAGCTAGATACACTATTCAATCTAGTATGAGTGACGTTCCAGCTTCCGAGTTAATGCGGGAATTGGAGCAAAAAGGCACAGTAGGACTAGTTTCTCGAATTCGCAATCTGCAAAAAACAGGAGTGCTTCAAAAATGACGGTGAGTGAAGATCTAAGTTTTGAACAGGGTGGGGATTTTGGTGCAGCCTCTGCACCCAGCTACCCCGTTATTTTTGGAATTTCCCTAACACCAAAAATTAGTGGGATTATTGTAGGGTGTTTGGGCGTTGCCGGTGCTGCATTTATGGCTATGAATATGCTGATGCCCTCTTGGGATACATTTCAACAGCAGCAAGCCAAACAGACGGAACTGCAAACAGATATCGATCAAAAGAAACTTGCTATTAAACAACTTGGTAAGATTCAAGAAGAGCAGGCACAGGCAAAAGTGCAACAAGTTCAAGTATTGGGTTTGTTTGCCAATGAGAAAACCTTGGATACATTGCTGCTAGATTTAAATCGATTGGTTGAGTCTGGTAACAGTCAAGTTCCTTTCAGTGGCGTGAGAGCAAAACTGAAGAGATACGCACCCAGTGGTGATAAGGCAGAACCAATCACTGATGGAACCTTTGGACCCCTTGTGGATGGAAAGCTAAAACGCCGCAGTATCAATATTGAAATTATTGGAACCTACGAACAAACACAATCTATTCTCCGTAATATAGAACGGTTACAGCCTTTGCTACTGGTGAAAGACTATCAATCAACATTAGCACCAGAGACTGCTGCTGAGCCTGGTAAAAAGTTAATTAGGATTGGTCCTAGAGCCATTAATACAACTTTTCAGTTACAGGCATTGATGCCAATGACTCCACAAGATATGGCAGAAGCGGCAACTAAGAAACCGTAATACCAATTCTATATGAAGTTGCACATTATTGCCCTCATATTAGAAATGTGGACGGCAGGCGCTACAACCGGGGGAACCCTCCGAAGTTTGCTATTGGGGAGTCAGTGCGGTCTTGGGCTTTGCCCAAGTGAAGCATCTGACGTGGAAACCCCCAAGCCGCAACTTCTCTCCGCAACGCGCTGCCTCGGCTATACAAACAAAGCCTGCCTAAGCGCAAAGCGCACGCTACGCGATGCCGCAGGCTATGCCCGTAAGGGCTATACGCAGGCTAATTGTATGCATCTTCATAGAAAATTGGTATAACCAGTTGCGAGTGACCTCTCCCTCCTTCAGAGACTCTCTCTTTCCCAAGCTCCGCTTTCCTCGTTCCCAGGCTCAGCCTGGGAATGCCTTCTTTGGAGGCTCCGCCTCCTGTCAAGACTCTCCAATCGCCTTTTATATGGGAATAAGGTTCACGGACGGGAGTTTTAACATTAGTTGTACCCCTCCCTACCCCTTAGGGCGTGTTTTCACAAGACTCGTTTAGCCCCTAATTTTCCAGATCCCCCTAAATCTCCCTTAAAAAGGGGGACTTGAAGAAATTTCCCCCCTTTTTAAGCTACGGTGGTGTACAGATCTCTAGAAAAGACATGAAACATCCTAAAAAAGGAAGAATTAGAATCAACTTCCCCCCTTTTTTAAGGGGGGCTAGGGGGGATCGAAACTGCCAGAAGGCATCTTAGGAGACTTGTGTACACCACCGTAGCTTTTTAAGGGGGGTTAGGAGAAATCCAACACTTTGAAAACATACCCTAACTTCTATTCCTATTCTTTAATGCTCGTAGAAATTCTGAGAGTAGACTATCTTGGGAACTGAGCGTAGAGCAAGACTATTCTAATTCTTCAGTAATTCTACGGCACAATTTCACATAGCTTCATGAGAAACTAAATGTAACAATCCCGCAAGCAACAAAACTGTTAATTTTCTGAATTTTGCGGGAAATATATAAAGGTAATATGTTACAAATTACGGCTACTCAAAAGTTTTCTTATTAGTTTTAAATGTGAGGAATGAACTGTGAAACAGCTTCACGGTAATGGTTTAGCATTTGGTGTTGCCGCAATTGTGATGATGGCGGCTCAGCCAGTTATGGCACAGGTTAGTCAAATTACTGGAGTCAAACTAACTCCTGCTGACGGAGGAGTAAACGTTGTCTTAACAACTTCCTCAGGCTCTCGCCCACAGGTTTTTACAACACAAAGGGGCAATACCCTAGTTGCAGATATTATAAATACTCAACTCCGTTTATCTAAAGGTAATAGCTTTCGTCAAGACAATCCCGCACCGGGAATTGCTTCAGTTGTTATCAATCAGCTTGATGCCAATAGCATTCGGGTCATTGTCACGGGAACAAAAGGCACTCCTACCAGCCAGCCAGTGGTGAGAAAGCAAGACAAACTTACACTCAGCTTTGCACCATCTGATGGAATACAAGCGCAGGCTCCTCAATCTGCACCACCACAAAGAGCAAGTAAAAAGCCAAATGAACAAGCTGCAACTCCCATTCCAGTTCCACCCAGTCAAAATCAGCAGCCTGAAGTTCTTGTTCCCAATCCAAAAGTGACTGTGAATGGCGCACCCGCACCTGCATCTGGAGTCGATCCCCGTATGAATCAGGCTCCACCTTTCTTGCCTAGAGCTGTTGCGCCACCAGTTGGAGATATTGCTATCTCAAATCTGGATGCTTCTCCAAGCGTCATTGATTTAGGAACGCAAGAACGAGTCCCTCGTTTGGTATTGCGAGATGCTCCTGTACGAGAAGTGTTGTCTTTACTTGCCCGTGCTGCCGGTCTTAACTTAGCTTATGCAGGAAATGCAGCCGCAGGACAAGGACAACAAGGAGGTCAAGCTGGGGGAAATGAAGGACCTACAATCTCCTTAGATATAGAAAATGAGCCAGTACAAGATGTGTTTAACTATGTCTTGCGCTTGAGCGGTTTGGAAGCGAATCGCAGCGGACGGACAGTTTTTGTTGGTCCTAAATTGCCTAATGCCACCCGTGATGTTGTCATGCGAAATGTTCGCCTCAATCAAGTTAAAGTAGATACTGCTTTGAGTTTTTTGGTTGCTTTAGGAGCCGAAAGTGCAATTACCCGCGAACGATTGGTTACTAGCGTTAATGCTGTCCCTGTAGGTGGTGCCGCTAATTCTGCAGTCACTCAAAGCCAGACAACAACAGAACTGAGAGTAGAGACTTTGCGGACTGAGTTTCAAGACTCAACACCTTTACTGCGAGGTTTGCAGGCATCAGGAGATCAACGTACCAATTCAGTTACCTTAATTGGACCTCCCAAGCTCATCGATGTAGCACTAGCTCAATTAACTCAGCTCGATGTTCGTCGCCGTCAGGTTGCAGTTAATGTCAAGGTTATTGATGTTAATCTTTTAGGAACTCACGATTTTAACAGTAGTTTTTCCTTTGGAATAGGCAATAACTTTTTCGTCAATGATGGTGGTGCAGCATCTCTAAATTTTGGTGGTTCCAGACCTGCAACTAGTAGTGAGGCTGCAAATAGTGTCACTAGTACTCCTGTGATTGAAAATCCAATTCAAGGAACGCCTTTCCTCAATCCAAACAGCCAAATAAATATTCCTGGAGCGGGTTCGGGTACGACAATAGTTAACCAATCTCAAAGTTCGGTGACAATTGGTGGCGTGACAGTTCCACCAGGTAGCGCTAGAACAATAGGTGGTGGGAATGCAACAACTTATCAACCAGTTGCACCAATTTCATCAGATCCTACAAAAGCCGGTATCACAGAAATTGAACGCAGTACAAATGATATCATTACTATAGCCACTGACGGTACGATCAGTGTAACACCAGGTGAGACGGGTTCAGTCACATCAGCTCTTCCCTCTTGGTATCAGTTCCCCAAACGCTTGCTTACTAGTTTGCAGGCTCAAGTTACAAGTGGTAATGCTAAGATTCTGACTGACCCAACTCTGACCGTACAAGAAGGGGAAGAAGCTGTCGTGAGTTTGACAGCACAAGTCTATGGAGGGATTAGAACAACAACCAATACTAGGGAACCAATCATTAAAGATGCAGGTTTAACCCTTTCAGTGAAAGTTGACAAGATAGATGATAACGGTTTTGTTGCACTCTCTGTTGCACCTACCGTATCTGCACCAAACGGAACAACATCAAGCCCTGATGGTGTAATTACGCTGCTATCACAAAGAAGCCTTAGATCGGGCCTTGTCCGTTTGCGAGATGGTCAGACACTCATTTTGTCTGGTATTATTCAAGATACAGATAGAGTCACTGTGTCTAAAGTTCCTGTTTTGGGTGACATTCCCCTCCTTGGTTCATTATTTAGAAAAACAAACAAAAATAACCAACGTAGTGAGGTGATCGTGTTGCTCACGCCTCAAGTGATGGATGATTCAGAGCGATCTTCATATGGCTATGACTACACTCCGAGCCCAGAGGTTCGGCGAATCCTTGAGCGTCGGGGTTTGCAAACACCCAAAAAGTGAAGAATTCAGTGAAAATATTCTATAGCAAAGGGTTGCTCGCGACCGTTGCACAAGCGCAGAGAGGTAGTATGCTACCTCTCTACACAACTAGAGATCGCTGAATGATTCTAAATATTTGGGAACATCATTTGAAAAAAGAGATTAATAGCAATATTTGCTGTTTTCATTAGCCTTGTCGTGCTCTTTTCCCATTCGCATGGCACCTAGTATTGTAGAGATATAGACGCAGCGCTTGGCTTTACCACCATTTTTACTAGAAAAGGTTATTTGTCCTAATGTTCTCAGTGATGTTTGAGTGCATTCATCTCCAACTTGATAGACAGGACAGCCTTGGTAATTAAATATGACTCGCCATGTTTGGGTTGAAGTGTCTTTTGGCAACGTTGTCTCGGATTTCCCTTTATTATTTTTTACTGTATCAATCCGAATATTTGTATCCAAGTTATGCCATAGATTATTGTTGACACTAATAGTATATGGGAGAAAATTGTCAGCTTGTGCTTGATGAACTGCCCATTGCACAATACCATTATTTTCACGAAAACTGACTTGCCAGGTTAACTTGTTTTTTACAGCCAAACTTTGGGCTTGACGCATAGCTTGGTAAACTTCGCCTTGAGCAGTTTTCAGTCTTTGAAGGTCAACAAAGGCTAGCCAACTAGGAACTGAGATCGCAGCTAATAACCCAACTACTAAAACAATGACCAAAATCTCTAACACTGTGAAACCACTGTTAGAGCAGTTTTTAAAACACTGTAACTGCATTAATTTGGATATGGAAAAATGACCAGAAGTATCTATTCGTATTTACTGGTATATTTTTTACTATCCGGATGCTCGGTAGAAAGATTTCTTGTGAGTGAAGGTAAAACCTATTCGCTCCAAAAACATCAAGATTGGTCTAAAATAGGGAATTGTAGAACCTCAAGAAAAATTCGATATGAAGCTAAAAGAAGTTCTTCAAGAACACCGCGAAGAAATTCTCAGTATCGCGGCTAAGCACGGAGCTTGTAATGTACGGATTTTTGGAAGCGTAGCTAGAGGAGAAGAAACAGATTTAAGTGATATTGATTTTTTAATTGATTATGATATACAGAAAATCACAGCTTGGTTTCCAGTTGGTTTAATTCAGGATTTAGAAAATTTATTAAATCGTAAAGTTGATGTAATAACTACTAGTTCTTTACATTCTTTTATTCAAGATAAAGTCTTTAATGAGGCGATTCCTTTATGAAAGACGGTCGTGTTTATCTTATTCACATTCGCGATTGTCTTGCAAGAATTAAACAATATACTTCTGAAGGCAAAGAATTGTTTTTTAATGATATTAAAATTCAAGATGCAGTTTTAAGAAATATTCAGACAATGTGTGAGTCTATACAAAAATTACCGAATGATTGGAAAAATGCATATCCAGAAGTAGACTGGAATCGTATTGCGGGTTTCCGTAATATATTAACCCATGAATACTTAAATATAGATCTCAAAATTGTTTGGAATGTTATTGAAAACTATTTACCCCATTTGTAAACAACAATTGAAGCAATGGCACAAAAGTTTTGGAATTAGATAAGTTGTATACTTTAAAAATTTATTTTAAATCTTGAAAAGCATATTTATTATTTAACTTCTCATCCTGACTCAATTCTTATTGATTATTTTTTGTTTTGTTAGTAAATTTTTTATTTATACCTTTCAGTACCGCTGTTGATAAAATTTCAGGTAACGAAATAATTAGAATAATTTTCAGCAACATTATTAATGTCATTTTGGCATACTTAAGTCTAGAAGAGTTATGGATAACATATTTCATTAAAAATATACCTGCAGCTTTACCTTTATGTCGATTAAAAGGTTGTTCTAAGGCTTTACAACTAAGATATTTATATAGATTTGCTAAGCTTTGATGCCGAAGAGATTGTGTTGAAGCAGGGCTATTGCTATAAGCTTTATTAAGCACTAACAAGCAGGCTTTTTCTTGTCTGGCAAGATTAGATGATAGAGAATTACCACTTTTACGGTATAAAATTTGTACTTTCGGTACAGCCACAAATTGATAATCAAAAGCTAATCGCAACCACATATCCCAATCTTGAGCAGCAGTTAGAGATTCATCAAATCCACCTAATTTGATTAAAGATTCTCTTCGTATTAAGGGATTGGAACCACTTTCTAAAAAATTAATTACTAATAGTTTTTCATAGACATTACCGTTCTCAGCAATATGAGTTCCTGAAAGTAAAAAGTTACTCTTTTCATCAATATAATCTGTCCAACTATAAGCAACCATTGCATTTTCATTTTCTTGCAAAGCTTGCAATTGCAATTCTAGCTTGTCTGGTGTCCAGAGATCATCTGCATCTAAAAAACTAACATAATCTCCAACTGCATGGTATAGTCCCCTGTTACGGCTAACATTTGCACCAGCATTAGAATAAGAAAATACTTTTATTCGGTCGTCTTTAACCTCTGAAACAAGAGCTAAAGTAGAATCTTGCGAGCCATCATTGATGACAAGAATTTCAAAATTATTAAAAGTTTGTTTTAAAACAGATTCAATAGTTTCTAGAATTGTTTTTGCACTATTATAAGCAGGTATAATAACAGATATTTTTTGAAGAGTTTGAATACTATTCATAGTTAAATTTTAAAATATTAATTAAATACTCAGTGATACAACTTATTAAAGTATAGAAAGGGCTTATCGTACTACTTAGATAAAATTCAAATTCAAAATTTTCAATAACATCATTTTTAAATTTCACTTTATACTTGATAATGTGACGCAGCATTCTTCGTAAGCCACCTAAAAAAATCTTGATAAAAATTATAGGTTTCAGCCAATTATTTGTATTAATAAAACGTAATTGACATACACAAAGACCACAACCACGAGCTAAAGTTACTAAATAATTTCTTTCAAGCCGCCATTGCGGTATTTGATGATAAGTATGCATGGCTGGATTGTACCAAATTTCCCATCCTGATTTATGTAGGTGAAGTAATAATTCAAAATCATCACCCGCTAACTTTAACTTACCTAACCTTCCCTTAAAAATTAGCTGTTTGGGAATACTTTTCTGCCAAGCCTCTTGACGAAAAACTAGTGCTGCACCAGGAGGGAGGCTTAAATTGACTGGATCATATAAATGTGGTTCTGAACCCCGTTCTCTAATAGCAAAAAAACTTTTTATTCTTGTAAAATTTTCTGGAGGTTCAACTTCAAAATTACCATGAATTTGACCTCCCCATGCACCTGCCTGGGGGTGCTCTTTACCAAATATAAATGCTTCTTTCACCCAATGTGAGGCGGGGTGAATATCATCATCTATAAATCCAATCAGTTTTCCTTTAGCTTCGCAGATAGCACGCACTCTTGCATAAGTAATACCTTGGTTTTTTTCCAGAAAGTACTTCAATGGAAAATCATGATTCCAGCTTTTTTGGTACTCTCGAATCACTTCCGCCGTCTTATCATTACTATTATTGTCAATGACAATAACTTCCCACTTAATGTTTTCTACTTCGGTTTGCCCTCGCAAATGTTCCAGAACTTTTGGTAAGCGGCTTTCTCCATTGTATGTAGGAATAGCTACGGTAAAGTCTAAAGAAACATTTTCCATATATTTTTAACACTCCTATTGTGAACTAAAAATAATTATTAAAATGTTTAATTTTTAACAGAAAGAAAGGGCTGATCAAACTGCTGATTAACAGTTCCATTTCACAGGCAGCAATTAAGTTATTTTGAATTGCGCCTCGGTATTTAACCAAGTGAGTAATGATTTTGCGTAAATCATTAACTAAGTATCCCACACTTGCTAAAGGTCTTTTCCAAGGTTGCGTTCTTAACATACGCAGGTGATGCTTACTCAAACCAACACAGCGGAACAAACAAATTAAATATTCTTTTTGCAATCGCCATGCTGGAATTTGATGATCAATATGCATTTCTGGGTTATACCAAATTTCCCAACCACCCAACTGAATATATAATACGGCTTCTAAATCTTCACTAGCTAAACCAGCTTCTTTACCCTTATTATTTAACACAAGACGTTTAGGGACTGTTTTACACCAAGCTTCTTTTCGGACTACTAAGCCAGCACCAGGAGGTAAAACTTTCATATAAGGCTCATAACGATGAGGTTTTATACCCCTCTCAATAACGGCTAAAAAACAAGCTATTTTCTCAAAATTTTCTGGAGGTTCAACTTCAAATTCACCATGAACCTGGCTACCATAAGCTCCTGCTTTTGGGTTGTTTTGACCAAAAGCGTAAGCAGCTGCTACCCAATCTAATGCTGGGTAATTGTCGTCATCAAGAAAACCTATTAAAGTACCTTGAGCTTCTTCAACTGCCCGTTGTCTGGCATAAGCGGCTCCTTGTTGTGCTTCAAAGCAGTACTTGAGACGATAGGGACATTGCCAAGAAGCTTGATAATTTTTAACAACAATAGCAGTATTATCCGTGCTGTTATTATCTACAACTATAATTTCCCAAGATATATCTTCGGTATTTAGTTGATTTCTCAATCGTTCTAATAGCTCAGGCAAACGACTTTCACCGTTATAAGTTGGGATAGCTACAGTAAAGTCAAGGCACCCAGTCATAGTTGAAACCTTAAAGTATTTCTATATCAATCGGGTAAGTACCATGTTGGCAAATAGGTTAATTTACTTACATATAAGTAAAACGAACAGTCATACAGGTTTTGAAACTTAATTGTTACTAAGATGTTATATACATATATAGAACCTAGAAACTGCATCTCATATTTTAAGTTTGCGCTTAAGGTGCAGTTTCAGGTTCCGTATTTCTATTGAAAATTTTATTTTTTTTTTCTAAAGCAGTTCTTTAATTACAGTTGTTACTATTCTTTCCTGTTCGCATTCCCCCAAGTAGAGTTTCTACAACGACACATCGCTTTAGTCTATCAGTTGCGGAGTAATTTCCGGAATTGGGTGTAGCTACAGCAATTTTTAAACCAAGCTGTTGTGATAACGCACTCGCATCTAGTAAAGCTCCCATGTAATCAAACGTAATTGTACCAAGAGAACCAGTTCCTGATGAAGGAGTGTAGTTCACATTACCAGTGGAAACTAGTTTATTGTAAGTGCTGGAATCAAGATTGGAATATAGTAAAACTTGTCCTGATTTAAATGTCATATCCTCACCTAAAGGTTTCCAGATTGGATTGGTAGTTGCAGGTGGACTAGTATTAAAATGAATCGCTACTTTAGGGATACCATTGTCATTTCTAAAACTAACGCTGTAAGTACGTTTATTCTTTTTAGCTTCTCTTTGAGCTTGTTGTAGAGCTGTTAAGATAGCATCATTAGCTTTATTAACCCTTTGCCGATTAACAAAGGCAAGCCAACCTGGTGCTGCAATCGCAGCTAAAATTCCTATCATTAGCACAGCTACTAAGATTTCTAGTAATGAGAAACCATAGTCACTGTGGCGGTGTTTAGTTATATGGCAAGATTGATTTCTCAAATATTGCTGCTCTTTAGTAATTTTCTCTAGTACCAACAGTAAAGCTACTTTGTACATACAACTTTTTTATCTATTAACTGCATTTGTAAAGGTTATTGAGGAGATAAAAATCCACGTCCTTGCACCTGGATACTTGCACTAGGAAAATAAGTAGAATTTTTATTTGTATAAGAAGCACCATTGTTATTATTGAGACGAGCCATAGCAGTACCTCTTATGTACACTCTTGCCAATAGCTCTCTCGCATTTACACAAGCGTAAAAACCGCTACTTCCTATACCTTGTGTACCAGTAGGACAAGTAACCGCAGGCCCAGTGGTACTTACGTAATCTACTAAAGTCAATGCAGGTTGATCGTAACTAGCACCAGCACCTAATCCAGTTTTCCACTGGTTCATCTTGTCTTTTAGCTCCGCACCACTAATGTTAAGATCTAATGGTGGTGGCTTAAAGCCTGCGCTTTTGCTACTATCATTTCCTGTTGAGTTAGCAAATGCTGCGTTCACTGCTCCTCGAATTCTGAATCTTGCAATCCTTGCAGCAGGAGACCAAGGAGAGGTTGAACTGGGGTTAGTAATCAAGTAGTATGCTACTAATGAGTAAGCAAAGCCATCATCTGTTGTTGCTTGTGCCGTTTGAGTGGCGGCTGTGACTCCAACACTATTGGCTAAAAACTCTCGCTTCCAAAAAACAAGTACGGGTGTACAAACACTTGTATTGTTAGTACTAGTAGGGCTACAACCAGTAGTAGACTTGACTGGTGGTATTTGATCTTGAATTCCTGACAAGGAAGTATTTGAACTATTGTTGTTCCTTGTCACTCCATCTGCATCATAAATGTATACTGCTTGCTGTAAGTCACGAGCTATGTAATCAAGGGCTGCTTGTATTTCTTGCTCAGTGGTTACTTTTGCTTGTTCTTTACGCTCGCTGTCCATAACATTAATCATAAACGCCATTAAAGGTGTGATGACGAGCGCTGCAAGAATCATAGCGACTAAAAGTTCAATCAGAGTAAAACCGCTTATTTTTTTGTTTACTTTGGCGCATTTGAATTGAGTGCTCAAGATGAATCTCAATAAAGTCTTCATACTGCAGTTCCTTTTTTTGATAAAGTTCCTCTCCAATTCAACATTTAATTGCAACCACCAAGACGGGTACAAAGGTCACCATACTTAGGTACAGCATCGTTAATCTCTGTTGTCATTTCCACCAAAGGTGCAGAGCGTTTACCTGCACCTCCAGTAAAAGGATTTTGTGTTACTTTGGTTGTGGAAGTATTTTTAAGCAAAGTTGTGTTTAGCCTAAATGCATCTGCTCTATAAACTCGCACCCCTAAAGAGTAGCCCATAGCAGGATCGTTGCTGTCTGGACGAAAAGCTTGCACAACCATATCTGTGGTACTAGTTCCTTCACAAGTACCAGAGCCATCAAAATCAACACAATATAAATTAGTTGGTGGAGTTGATGCTGTCGCTGTGTTTGTACAGTAGGAGTTTGCAGTACAGCTAAAGCTTCCTGATGCTGTCGGTGCGCTGAAATTCGATAGTGTAGTAGTACTGCCTGGGGGAGCTGGGGCTAGAATTTGTTTTGTTCTTACCCCATCAATGTAAGTTTTGGCAGCTCGGGTTGCTAGCTCCACTCGTCGAGATTGAACACGCGTTGCCACTGACAGGGTAATAACTGGTGCGATCGCTGCTAGCAAAATGCTTACTACCATAAGTGCTATTAAAGATTCAATAATTGTGAACCCTGCTTGGTTAGCTTGTAGGAAAGGCGCTGCTATTTTGTTGACTAAAATTACCTGTAGTCTTTTGCGGCTAGTGTATTTCCCTATCATCATGGCAATTTACCTAGTATCTGAACCTGTTTGTCAATTATTTGGTACGCTCTCGCAACTATTGGAGTAGTATTCGGGAGACACTGCACGACTGTAAGAGACTGTGGGCGTTGTTCCACCTACAATTCCAGTTACGTTACTAGCCTTACCTGCACAAAGTAATGCTTGAACCCAAGGGTCATCTCGACCTACTTCCCTAAAAAATTCATTTGGACGACTTGTTGGAGGTGTAGTAAATCTTTGAGCGAATAAGTCTGGTTGTTCAGACAACAGCCCAACATCAAAACCCCACCTTCTATTTGGCGGTGTGTAGAAAGGAGAAATACCATTTACGTTTGGAGTCGGGTAAGAATCTACTAAGAAGTCAAAAATGCTGAGATTATCAGTTGCAGTAGCATTGTTATTTGTTGATTGTCTAGCTGTAAAAATTGGTGCTAGAGGTGCTGTAGCAAAGGCGCTTCGCGTCAACTGAATAAAGCTACCGCTGATTTTGACATCTATGTTCCTCCAGTTTTCTAAAAACCTTACAAAGTTTTGCAAACCAGATGAAACTTCAGAGGGTCTGCTGGGACTATTTCCTACTACAAATGTTGCGTTAAATGTTGTGTTAGTCGTAGCTACTTGTGTCCATTTAGTTCTAAAGTCCTCTTGAAGAGCAGTTGTTTGATCCTGTCTTAGAGATACCTGCCCAGATGAAAATGTAGCGTTTGCATCGTGAATCTGTAAAACTGGCACTAAGAGCGGTTGACCATCTAGATCGGAGCTACCATTACCATCAGCATCAATAGGAGGGTAGTAAAATAGGGATTGGTTGTTGTTAATAGTTGGGTTAGTACTTGGATTGGTACCAGAACTTGTTGTTCTAAACAACAGAGCACTATCACCTGTAATTCCATAGTGCTCACCCGGATTGCGAGTACCAGTTGTATAAGTACATCCATTGTTGTTGAAAGCCGTGCCCGTTGTGTCTAAAGGACAACCTACTCCAATAGGTTTGTATACACCAGAACTAGTTTCAACTAGCTGATTAGTTGCATTACGGGCAAAGGCAACTCGACGGGGATAGCGTCGATCTGTTGCAACCAAAGCTGTGCTACCTGTATCACCTGCGCCAAGTCTTTGTCTAATGCTCTTGTTACCGGAGCTATTACTGCTAGTGAATTGAGTATCCCAGCCTCCAGATTCGGTATTATTAACGATATTGTCAGCACCACCAAGACTTGAGTTAGCTTTGGCAATAGCAATCGCTTTTCCTAACTGATTCGCCTTCACATCTTTCTCAATAATTCCGCTAACAGTGTCATTTAAATTGCCATTCCCATTGATATCAAATCCTACAACCCAATTATCAGGTGTACATTGCTCAATCACTTCCTGACGACACATCTCCATGACGTACATAGGGTTACTATCTATCCGTCGTTGAATTGGCGTAACTCCATTCATCAGATAGGAGCCTGAATTTGCCAAGGGGAAATTTTTATTACCAGTTGTTTGCCACCAATTTGCACTAGTAACATAGTTGTTTTCCCAAAAGCCATTTTTGAGACGGGATCTTCTTCTAGTATCTAACCCAGCTGGTAAGACAGTAGTTAAGTTAGTTGAGGATAAGTTATTTAAATTAGAGGGCACTAAATTGCTCTCGAGGGGAATACCAGTGTTGTTATTGAGGTCATAGTCTCCTTGAGAGCGAAAACCTTCTTGAAAAGTATTTGATAAAAGCGTCATAGCATCAGCGATGATAGTCGCTGGTCGCCAGTAATCACCTTCACCCACAACATTTGAACAGCCAGTCCTATTAATACGACAAGCAAATTTTGTCTCAGGAGTACTGCGATCGTAGAAAGGAGTAGAGGGCGTACCCGTTTCTGTTTGTGTAAATTCTTCAATTTCTGTAGTGCTCGTAGTACTTGTACGATGTATATTGAAGGCACCTTTAATATATGCAGGCAAATCCGTTGCTAAAATCAGACCTTTTTCTTTGGGCTCGTACTTATTTTGATTAGTACTAGGGTCTCTTGCCAATGTCGCACCATTGATGAGGCGAATACCATTGGGACGACGAGTGGGGTCAAGCCTAAAATCTGTTGGGCTTAGTAACTGTGATTCTGAACCTGGAGTACTTTCATCCCGCAAGCCATCATCTCGAGTGGCATAAATAATACCGCTATATGGCAAAAAGTAATCGGTTGTACTGCCACTTTGTATAATTGGTGTTCTAGCTAGTAGACCCAAATCAATGTCTGTGACTCTGACTTCCAAAGGTTGGCGCTGCTCTAAATCTAGGTCATATGTTGTTGTTGTGTCAGTGGTAGAAGTGCTCGTTGAGGTATCCAACGGACTAATTTGTTTAACTTCTCTACCGTCTACAAATGATGCTTCCTTGATTGCACCATGAGGAGGCTTGTTTGTTAGAGTGGTTGCTGGGGAAGCACCAGCAAGAATGGAAATAGCACAAAGCGCTGTGTCAATTGCTGAGTAGTGAGCAAATTCTAAACCTGTATTGGGAACTGAAGAACCAGAGCCAATTTTGTCAAGGGCATCTTTCAAGGGCTTATTAACCCAACGCCCATTTGGATACTTTAAGTTTCCTTGTCTTACAAGACGAGTTTTGTAAGTGTTAAAGAATGTACTTCTTCCATTTGATGGGTAATCATAAACAACACCGTTATTTGACCGACCATTGGCTGTATCTATCCCATATCCACCATCAATATTGACTCTGTTTTTAGCAGTTGTGGCATCAGTAGGATCAAAGTAGCTACTAACACAAGCAACTGGTGTTTGGGCAATGCCGGATTCTATTTTGAAGTGGTAGACTGCTGTTGCCCGCATCAGTAAATCGCCTTTAAATGTAGAAGTAGGACTACTCATTGGCATAGTATCGGGCCAAACAACCGTGTTATCAGCAGCATTTGGAATGGGTAAAAATGAATAATCTTGACGACCGTAAAATGGACCAGTTGTTAAATTAGAAGCACCAGAACCATCAACATAGATGCCCGCACCAGTCACAATCCTCACTCCGCCTACACTGTCTAAGGGATTAGCAGGGTTTTCTGCTGCTTTCTGTTCCCAGAATTTACCCCGTTCTGATATACCGAGGTCTGCAATGGATTGTATTTGAGTGTTGCGCCATCTTGATTCATCCTGCTGAGGTTCTGGAGTTGGTGGTTCTGTCCATTTGATTGCAGTACCACTACTATTTTTTATGTATTGGTTAGCCTCTAAACCAACATATTTGCCGTCAGCCTGTTTCCATTTAGCAGGTAGGTTGTTACCAATGAAAACGCGATCGCCCAAATAAAAC
This sequence comes from Tolypothrix campylonemoides VB511288_2, assembly GCF_045999855.1. Classification (NCBI taxonomy): domain Bacteria; kingdom Bacillati; phylum Cyanobacteriota; class Cyanophyceae; order Nostocales; family Tolypothrichaceae; genus Tolypothrix; species Tolypothrix campylonemoides. The sequence continues at coordinate 7,588 of NZ_JBFPMW010000008.1, read as the reverse complement.
TGAATACCTCTTTTCTTTTGAAAAGTTGGAAAAACTGCATTAAGTTGTTGTGTTGCTAGCGTGATTGCTGGAGTTATACCAGTTAATTGGTTACTAGAGTTGATTGGCTCTCTCCAGGATTGCGGAACTTCTAAGCCATCTGTGGTATTGAAGCCAGCAAAAGTCGTGGAACCAGTAACGTCTGAAACCTCGGCAAAGGGTACTCTTCGGGTACGCTGTTTTAAGTAAAGTTCTATTTCAGTAGAAAGGGTTTTTTTGGCATCATCTAGAGTATCAGTATCTTGAACTTTCTGAGCAACATTACTCCTCACGTCTGCTGGGTAATATGTAGCTGCTGCAACAGCTGTTTTGAAGTTAGTAGTGGTTGTGGCACTATTACAAGTTGTACATAGCGCGAGTGCAGAAATCTTCATTGCAGCAATGCGTTGGTTAAACGCTGCATCATTGAATCCGATTAAAGCGCCACCATTACTATCTGTTGATCTATTAGTGCTGCTAATTTCAGCACTACTGATAGCTTCACCATAACCTCTATAAAGATCAACGGTTACTCCTTTAACAGAAGTTTGTCCGAGGCTTCCATTTCCTACGTTTCCTCCTACAGTAATCTGTCCATTTTCTTGGTTATAAAAACAGGAAGTTTTACTGCTGACTTGCCGCAAGGTCATATTACCTGCATTTTCAGTAACACCAACTAGTAAATTGCCATTCGTATGTATTCTTCCATTTAAGGTTAGCGCTGTAGCACCAGTTATGATTTCTAGATCGTTCTCATACCAAACTGCGTTGTACACAAGGGGAATACGAGCCCGATCTTGTTGAAACTCTAATGCGACAAAACCTTTATTACCTTTGTAAGCTTCACTATTGGATTGGGAAGGTTCATATTGAAGTGTTGATGTTGAAGGCAAGCTACTATATTCTGAGGGAGTAATTGGTACATTAACGGTGTAAACAAAAAAGCTTTTACCTAAATTGCCAGATTGCAGTTTGTACCAATTAGAATTACCCACTAAGCTAGAAAAACCTGCGGCTTTAGCACATTGGGAGTTGGTTGCGCTATTGTCCATTGGTGGAGTTCTAGCTTCTAGAGGATTTCGTTTACGATTAAAATTACCCGTGGAGGAATCTCTACTTGGTGTGCGGAAGTATAGTCCATATAATGTATAGCTATCGTATTTTCCGTTGTTATCTGTATCAACGGGGAATCTCCAAACAGTTTTTAAAGTTTCATCATCTTCTAGAGTACTAGGTGTTTGGATACCTGCTGTTCCGTTAAAGTTATAAGCCAACTTTAGACGCGTTTCATCACCAAGTCTGTACTTGTCTTTCTTAAGAGCATCGTATAAAGCGTTATCAGAAGGTGTTCCCCTTGGTAATGTTGGATCGTTAAATAAAGCGTCTAACTTAGCTCTTACTCTATCTATAGCAGGTGCAGCAGCATTAAGAGTTGCTTCATTAACTCTAACATTACTAGCATTTTTGGATCTTTCAAAAGACCGGAATAAAATTGCTGTTGTCAGCAGTACAACAACCAAAGCTACCATTGCGACTGTTGGCAGCACAAAACCAGCATTCACCCACTCGGGCTGTTTTCTGGTAACTAAGAAAGCTCGCAGCAGCCACAAACTTTGCTCTTTAATTGTTAATGGAGAGGAACTGCAAAGCTTTTGGTAGAAATTTCTCGTAGCCTTGACTAACTTGCTATTTCGCTTCATAGCCACTTCCCTGTCAAGAGATTTAATGCTGGTTTCTTTAAAATGTTTACTATTGTTGAACTGCGCCTAACAAAAGATGCTGGCAAATATAAAGTTCTTGATACTACTTATTTACCCTGCATCACTAAGATGGACGGTTTATAGCAGTACCAAACAATTTTCTTCAAGCATGGGTATTTTTTTTCAGCTTCTTAGAAAACACTAATGTTATTAGAATTACCTAATTTATAGCTGAAAAAGAATAATAACACCATAGGTTTACATGAACTTTGCAAAGATGTGTTTCAAAGCAAAGAACTTCATGAAGATAATGTTAGATAGTAAGTCTATGTTACCCACCTAGTAACAAAAGATATCAGTTGAGTCAAAAAGGAATATTAAGATATTAAAAACCTCCCCGACGGGGGGAGGCTGTAGAAGATACTTTAGAGCTTGAGTGGGAAAGATCGGTTGTCTTAGTATTTGCTGAGGTCAATTCCAGCTTCTTTCGCCATGGCTTCCAACCCTTTCTTATCAAGGGTTTTGATGGCTGTGGTCGATAAACGCATTTTCACCCAACGATTTCCTCCTTCCCACCAAATACGCTTAGTTTGCAGGTTGACTTGCTGAAGGCGTTTGGTACGACGGTGAGAGTGGGAAATTGCGAAGGCGTTGTTTGCCTTCTTACCAGTTAATTCGCAGCGACGAGACATATCAAAGTACTCCGATTTTTTTGGGCACGATCTCTTATTGTATAGAATTGTTCGCTCAGTGGGTGGCAGTTTGTCCGGATTTTTGGGCTAATACGTTACCTTGGTGTAAAAATATGAGGCAGAGCCTCATAATAGATGTTCCTAGGCTGAGCCTGGGAACTAGGAATTATCCTCTTTCCATACCAAATAAGGATTTACATCCTTCATAATTTAGTCTGCTTGTGCGGACTTCATTAGTGTAGCCGCGATTTCTATCGCTAGGCGATCGCAACCGATTTGGTATGAACTACAGGACATCACAGGCTTTGCAACCCCTACTTTGTTGCTTCTTGAGTCAGCTTGGTAAGCACTTCGTTAGAACGCTCAACAAAAGATTTCATTCCTTCAGCATCAAAACCTTTTTGAGACATAAGTGCCAGATCGTAGATGTGTTGGCAAATCATTTTCACAAGCTGTCCGGTAGGTGACTCGCCTTCCCCTTGAATAATACTGCTTTGACTGAGACTTGCCAAATTTTGAATCAGTGGGTGAGATGTGTTGACCAGCAAAATATGGTCTTCAGGAAACTCTGCTTGCTGTTGCTGCATTAAAGCATTCATTTCCCGCAAGCGGCGTAAGATTTCTGGCAAAAGCACCATGGCTGGTGGTGTCCCTTGAGGATCGTCTGCTTTCAATGCTTCGGTGCGGATATTCACCTTGGGTTTGTTAAGAGCTTTCTCAAAGAGCTCTTTAACAGTTTCACTCCGAGTTTTGTTTGTCTTTGGATCGACAATCTCCTTATCTTGGTCTTTATCCAGCAAGGTGTTGTCTAAGTCAGAATCTACCCGTGTAAATTTGACATCATTATATTCCCGCTCTAAGAAGTTAATAAAGTGGGTGTCGATGAAGGAGTCCATAAACAGGACTTCCAAACCTTGGTTTTTATGCAGCTCTATGTAAGTCGCTTGCGACGCTTCATCGGTAGCGTAGAAGACACGGTTTTCGTGACGTTCTTTGTTGCGCTCCAGATACTCTTTCAAGGTAGTGTAGGGTAACTGGGAAGTTGGGGCTGAAGACTCAGAACTGGGAGTTACGTCTTGCCACACATCACCTTCTTGAGATTGTACCTCAACTTCAACTGTTGGGTTAGCTGCTGGTTGCGGGCTGCTGGTTGGTTGATAGGTACTGCGGAAAACAATAATGTCTTCCACTTGTTTCTTAAATTTCTCGTCATTGAGAACGCCAAATTTGACGAAAGTACCCAAGTCTTTCCAAGCACTGACGTACTGTTCGCGATTGTCGCGGTAGAGTTCCTTCAGGCGATCGCCCACTTTTTTAGCAATATAATCGCCAATTTTCCGCACGGTGCGATCGGTTTGCAAAGCACTCCGCGATACGTTCAAAGGAATATCAGTACTGTCAATCACACCCCGCATTGGCAGCAGGAACTGTGGAATAATTTCTTCACAGTGGTCGCTGACAAAAACTTGATTGCAGAATAGCTTAATCTGCCCTTTCGTCACATCAACATCCGGCTTTAACCTGGGGAAGTACAAAATACCGTTGATAATGAAAGGATAATCTGTGTTTAGATGCACCCAGAGCAACGGTTCTTCTTGGAAAGGATACAGATAGCGGTAAAACTCTAAATAATCTTCTTTACTCAAACTACTGGGAGTCTCCCGCCACACTGCCCTTTGCTTGTTGATTGCCTCACCATCAAGTTTGATGGGTACGGGCATAAAGTCACAGTAAGTTTTAACAAGTTGTTTGATGCGGGCGGTTTCTAAGTACTCCAGTTCTTCCTCTTGCAAGGTTAGAGTTATTGTTGTACCCAAGGTTGTACGGGATGACTCTTCCAAAGTGAACTGTGGAGAACCGTCACAACTCCAGTGAACTGCTTGAGCCCCTTCTTTATAGGACAGAGTATCGATTTCGACCTTCTGCGCCACCATAAAGGACGAGTAGAAACCAAGACCAAAGTGACCGATAATTGGCTGGTCGGATTTGCCTTCATACTTCTGGATAAATTCCTCAGCACTTGAGAAGGCAACTTGGTTGATGTACTTCTTAACTTCCTCCGCCGTCATCCCGATACCGTTATCGGTGATAGATAAGGTTTTTTTATCCTTGTCTATGGCAATTTGAATTTCCGGTTCGCCAATTTCCCCCGAATACTCCCCTGCGCGGGACACCATCTTCAGTTTTTGGATAGCGTCTACAGCATTGGAAACCAACTCCCGTAAGAAGATTTCGTGATCGGAGTAAAGGGACTTCTTGATAATTGGGAAAATATTCTCAGTATGAATACTGATAGTGCCTTGTTCTAGCATGACTGGTAATCTTCAATGCAATTAATTTAAACGATCGCACTTGGCATCATACCCTAGTCCTCCGCATCTAGGGGGTAAACCAGGGAATGTAGCATTATACCAATTAGAATTTTAATGCTCCACCAAAAGGAGTAGTGCGTTTTTTATGCATTGTTTGCCCCCAAGCGCTTATTCGGATATCCCTACTCCTTATGAGTTTTGATGGGTTCAGTCTAAGTATTACTTACTATGTTTTTCCATTACCAGAAAGTAGTGATACGGGTAGGTAGGATCGACAAATTCTTGTTTGACGGTTAAACCAGCCTTAGCGACAGAATTTAAAATCCGCTTTTTAGGGTATCCTTTTAAACCCATCTCCCAGCAGTGCTGGTTACATATGGGCTTTGTGCTCCAAAACTTTGGTATGTTGAGAAACAAGTGCCTTGGTCGTTGGAAATAGGCAAATCTCACTTGGATAGCTAAAAATCGAGAGCATGAGGGAATAGAAATTACCACAAATCTCTTTGTTGCTTCTGCAAGTTTTTGTAGGGCTTGTTCTGAGTGCTCGTAGGGCAAGTGTTCCAAAACTTGAAAAAGTACGATGGCATCGAAGGTATCTTTTGGTAGTGAAAAATCGCTGGCCAAATCCACAATCAAGTCTGGTCTTAAGCTCGGGTCAATATCAGCAGTCGTAACGTTATAGCCGCTTGATTTTAGTAAGTGAGTCATTAAAGAATTAAAAATTCCTATTTCCAGAACGTTTTTAACTTGGTGACCAAGAGAAAATATTAGACGCATCTGGTGGTGATAGCTGATGAGCCTGTCTTTAGATAAATACTCAGAATTTTTAATGTTTAACGAACTAATGAGTTGCATAAAATATCCTTCCTAATTCAATAAACTACTTAATGTACTGGTATACCATTACAGATTGCCCTAAAAATGACTGGAAGTAACAGATGCTAGATAGATAAGCTTTATACTTGCTACCAAAGCGATCGCACACTGCTAGCAGGGAGGCGCGAATATCCTCAACCTAAAGAAAAAAGCCTGCACTACTCCCGCATGGAATGCGCCTACCTGCAACACAAGACCGTTCAAAACCAATCTGACAATTTACTCAGCAGCTTATAACGCAGTTTTTGACTTGACTCATAGTATAATCAAACGCACAAAAGTAAAATTTCCATGCTGGTACTGAAAATCAAACTAGAAGCAACGAGCGGGCATAACAGTATATGAGACGAGATACTGCATATTGCCCGTTTTGTTTGTAATAGCAACCTTCGATACTAGATGGATACCCGTGGACTTGTTAAGCACCATTAACAAGGACTCTAACCAGTTTGAGTAGTACAAGGAATCTCAATGATTGAAAAAACAGTAAAAGTGATAGAAGGCGGTATATTGCCAGAGGGAGATTATGTTTCACCAGGATTTTCCATTATTCAACCAGATTCATGTTTTCCCAATATGATTTTAGGAAATACATATGATTCCTTTTGGCTTTACTTACGCCGGAATATTGCTCATAACTGGTACGTTGATAAGCGACAGAAGGGGGTAGGATTTGTCAGCAGAGATGAAGCTCATATTCTTTACAACACAGCCTTAAAATTTCAAGGAAAAAAAGCTTTAGAAATAGGCTGTTGGATGGGTTGGTCTGCTTGTCATTTAGCTCTAGGAGGCGTGGAGCTAGATGTTATCGACCCCATGCTATCCCAGCAATTATTTCATGAAAGCGTCACAGATTCGTTGAAGCGAGCAGGGGTGAAGGAAGCTGTAAATTTAATACCAGGACGTAGCCCTCAAAAAGTAGAAGAGTTAGCAAATAAATTGCAACGAAAATGGTCATTGATATTTATAGACGGTCATCACGAAGCACCAGCACCGCTTGAGGATACCATCATTTGCGAACAAGTTGCAGAAGAAGATGCCTTAATTTTATTTCACGATTTAGCTTCTCCCGATGTCGGTCAAGGATTGAACTACTTGAAAGAAAAAGGCTGGAACACAATGGTGTATCAAACCATGCAAATCATGGGAGTTGCATGGCGGGGAAATGTCGAACCTGTCATACATGAGCCAGACCCTAAAATTAACTGGGAATTACCTCCACATTTACAACATTATTCTGTGAGCGGTTTAATTCCGAATGTAGCGGGAAATAAATTTGAAAAAATTCTCAAATCGCTTCTACCATATCATTTCCAAAAAGAGGCAAAGCTATTGTCGCTGTACAGTCAGGCACAGCAAATACAGTATTATCTTTCTTGGCTACCACAAATGTTAATACGGTCAATGGCAAAAAAATAATCCCCTGACTGGCGATCGCTCATCAGTCATACTGAATAGAGTTTACTCAATGACTCGTGCAGTTATCATGGGAAAACTCAATTGCTTGCTTTGGCAATTATCAGTGACCACCTGACTGGCGATCGCTCATCAGTCATACTAGATTCTGTAGTTGTATTCAAAACTGGGTGAGAGTGAAAAGCGTACAACTTATTCCTCTCTATTTCTCCACATACCCAGGTTTAAAGAAGCATTTAATCCGCAAGTTAGCTATTAGTAACCATAGTAAATATTTTTTACATTCCGGTAGTATTATGCTCCAGCATTAGCCGTTCAGTTGTGCTTATCTCACTCTCCATCTTTACCTAAAGTTTCTGGCAAAGAGAGCGTGAATAAATTTCCTAATGAGACAAATATCCCATTTATAACTAGAAAATTTTTCTTCCAATTCAAATATTTAAAATTCTCATAAATTCCGTAAGAAATAATATCTTCAAAATCAGATAAAATCTGACGAATCTCTTCCTACACTGCTAAGACAGTCGTTTCAATCTAGGGAAAAAAGCGGATTTCAAGCTGCTAGTCACACCCT
>NZ_JBFPMW010000007.1:0-397792 GCF_045999855.1 Tolypothrix campylonemoides VB511288_2 | reverse complement strand
TGCTCAAACTGTTACAAATTAAGGGCGAATTGCGGCGAGAAGCCAAGCGCAACAACGTCTCTTTAGCAGACTCAGCTATTCCCAAACTTTGGATACTCACACCGACCGCTTCACGTCAATTACTTTCAGGATTTGGAGCAACTAGAGCCGATGATTGGGTGAGTGGAGTGTACTTCATCGCTGATAGTTTCAGAACCGCGATCGTGGCGATTCATCAACTACCACTTACCCCAGAAACACTATGGTTGAGAATGTTGGGCAGAGGAAAAGTACAAAGCCAAGCCATTGATGAATTAGAAGCATTACCCGTCAGCCATCCGTTTCGTCAAGCCACGTTAGAATTGTTGTACACACTCAGGCAAAATTTAGCAGCACAAACAATTTCAGAACCAGAAGATCGGGAGTTGATTATGAGATTAGCACCACTTTATCAGCAAGAGCGCGAACTTGCCAAACTTGAAGGACAAAGGCAAGTTGTAGAAAACTTGTTAAGAGTTCGTTTTGGTTCTGTTGATGCACAATTGTCGGCAATTATTGAAGCAATATTGGCTTTGCCACCAGAAGAATTTACGCCATTACTCGTGCAGTTATCGCGGCAAGATTTAATTGCTCGCTTTGGCAATAATTAGCGCTCGCCTGATAACTGACCACCACAAGTTCAGAACTAGAAGATCGGGAGTTGATTATGAGATTAGCACCACTTTATCAGCAAGAGCGCGAACTTGCCAAACTCGAAGGAAAACTTGAAGGAAAACTTGAAGGACGACTTGAAGGACAAAGGCAAGTTGTAGAAAACTTGTTAAGAGTTCGTTTTGGTTCTGTTGATGCACAATTGTCGGCAATTATTGAAGCAATATTGGCTTTGCCACCAGAAGAGTTTACGCCATTACTGGTGCAGTCATCGCGGCAAGACTTAATTGCTCGCTTTAGCAATAATTAGCACTCGGGCGATCGCTAACCACCACAAGAGCCATCAGTCATACCGATTGTGTCGTTGTATTCACAACCGGGTGCGAGTAGAAAGTGTCCAACCTGTTCCACTCCATGTCTCTACATACCCGGTTTTTTGAGCACTGTTTGAGCAGCAACTAAACTGTTAGCCGCTCTGCCAATATTTTGTTCTTTCTCTTCATGCTAGTGAGTCCAGCGCTACAGGCGGTGAGACCAGTGCTGATAGCGCAGCGTGGCACTTTCGTGCCATAGGCGGGAAAACCGCCTATGGCAACTGGCGTATAGCCCTGTGGGCATAGCTTCGCATCACGTAGTGTCTCCGCTCCTGAGATACAAGGGAGGGACGAGCGTTTGTGTAGCCGAGGCAGCGCGTTGCGGGGGTTCCCCCCGTTGAAGCGCCTGCCGTCCAGAATTCTATTCTTAGGGGAATTTTCAAAAACAGGATGCACCCTCTCCTAGTAGGAGAGAGGCGAGTTGGGGGTGAAATTTAAGCTTCGCGTGACGCTTCAATCAACAAGGTCTTCCCCTGTGTCGTCGGTACCTTCACCGCCATTTTCTTACTAAACACCAGTTCGTTATCCCCAGCATCAATCACTACCGTATCACCGGGAACAAACGTATTCTCCAACAGCTTAGTTGCTAATGGGTTTTCCACTTCCCGTTGAATTGCCCGTTTGATCGGTCTTGCTCCGTAAGTGGGATCGTATCCTACTTCCACCAAGCGATCGCAAGCTGCAGCAGATATTTCCAAGGAAATTTTCTGTTCGTTGAGGAGGCTTTCCACCCGTTTGAGTTGAATGCGTACAATTTGTCGCATTTCACTGCGGTTGAGTGTGTGGAACAAAATAGTTTCATCAACTCGGTTGAGAAACTCGGGACGGAAGTGAGAACGCAAAGCATCCATTACCCGATTCTGCATTCTTTCATAATTGGCGTCATCCCCAGATATATCCAGTATGTGTTCGCTACCGATATTACTGGTCATCACAATCACAGCATTGCGAAAATCAACTGTTCGTCCCTGAGAATCAGTAATTCTACCGTCTTCAAGCACTTGCAACAAAATATTAAACACATCGGGGTGAGCTTTTTCCACCTCATCCAGTAACACCACTGAGTAAGGACGGCGGCGAACTGCTTCGGAAAGCTGACCTCCTTCCTCATAACCCACATACCCTGGAGGCGCACCTACCAAACGAGACACGGAGTGTTTCTCCATATACTCTGACATATCCAAACGCACCATAGAGTCAGCCGAATCAAAGAGAAACTGTGCCAAAGCACGAGCCAATTCTGTTTTCCCCACACCCGTCGGTCCCATAAACAAAAACGAACCAATAGGACGACCGGGGTCTTTCATCCCCGCACGGGCGCGACGAATTGCTGCAGCAACAGCCGATACAGCTTTTTGTTGACCAACCACTCGTTCGTGCAGGTGATTTTCTAATTGCAACAACTTTTGCCGTTCCGATGCCAACAGGCGATTTACAGGAATACCCGTCCATTTAGCGACTATTTCGGCAATATCAGCTTCGGTAACCTGTTCTCGCAGTAATGTCGCTCCCGTACTTTGAATTTCTAGCAGTTGGGTTTCTTTAGCTTCGCGATCGCGCTGCACTCCTTCCAACTTCCCGTACTTCAACTGAGCGGCTTTATTCAAATCATACGCTCGTTCTGCTTGTTCAATTTGCACCCGCAGCTTTTCTTCTTCCTGCTTCAGGGCGCTAATTGCTTCCAGCAGTTGCTTTTCACCCTGCCATTGATTGTTTAAATTCTGCTGTTTCTCCGTTAAACTAGTAATTTCTTGCTCAATTCTTTCAAAACGCTCTTTGGTTTGAACCGTTGCTTTTTCTTCCCCAGCCAGAGATAACTTTTCCATTTCCAACTGCATCAACCGTCGGTCAATGATTTCTAATTCTGTTGGCTTAGAAGTAATCTCCATTTTTAACTGTGCTGCTGCTTCATCCACCAAGTCAATTGCTTTATCGGGTAAGAAGCGGTCGGAAATATATCTAGCTGACAGTGTTGCTGCAGCGACCAATGCTGAGTCAGAGATTTTTACGTTGTGATGAACTTCATAACGCTCTTTCAATCCCCGCAGAATGGAAATAGTATCCTCCACACTCGGTTGATCTACAAAAACTTGTTGAAAACGCCGTTCTAAAGCAGCATCTTTTTCAATAAATTTACGGTACTCATCCAAAGTTGTTGCTCCAATACAGCGCAGTTCACCCCGTGCGAGCATTGGTTTGAGCAAATTCCCTGCATCCATCGAGCCCTGTTGGTTGGAACCCGTACCGACAACCGTATGCAATTCGTCAATAAACAGAACAATTTGCCCGTTGGATTCTGTCACCTCTCGCAGCACCGATTTCAAACGGTCTTCAAATTCACCTCGATATTTTGCTCCAGCAATCAAACTGCCAATATCCAGAGCAATCAACTGACGGTTTTTCAAAGATTCAGGAACATCACCATTGACAATACGCAGCGCTAACGCTTCTGCGATCGCGGTCTTACCTACCCCAGGTTCACCAATCAATACTGGATTATTTTTGCTACGGCGAGACAATACCTGTATGACACGACGAATTTCGTCATCTCGTCCAATAACCGGGTCTAGCTTACCAGCTTTTGCCTGTTCGGTTAAGTCCCTACCAAACTTTTGTAAAGCTTCATAACGAGACTCCGGATTTTGGTCGGTCACCTTCTGACTACCACGCACGGATTTAATAGTCGCCTCTAGCTTAGCCGCATCTACATTAAAACTTTTTAGAACCCGCCGTCCAATGCGATCGTCCTCAGTAAAAGCCAACAGTAAGTGCTCAACCGAGATAAAACCATCCTTCATTTTTGTTCTAGCTTCCTCAGCCTTATCCAGCATATGGTCTAAGCTCCGACCCAGGTAAAGTTGGTCATTTTTCCCCACTTTTGCCTGACGCTGAGTAAAAGATTCAAGTTGTTGTTGCAAGCGCAAAGGGTCAATTTCACACCGACTAAAAATACGTGTTGCGAGTCCCGTCGGTTCTTCCAATAGAGCAAGCACTAGGTGTTCGACATCAAGCTGTTGTTGTTGATAGGCGCGGACAATATCTTGCGATTTGACAATTGCTTCCCAAGCTTTATCAGTAAATTTATTCGGATCTGTAGGCTGCATCTTTACGATTTTGGATTTTATATTTTATATTTTAGATTTTGGTTTTTAAACTAAGTATAGAGGCTAGGGGCTAGAGAATAGGGATTTTTCCCTATCCATCCGGTAACCGCTAAATTGAAAAAGGCAACTATGCTGAGGGCAGAAGAAAAAATACTGTTGTCATGCTTTGCAGTGAACTTTTTTCCTTGGAGATGCCTCAGTACTTTCTACTTTACTACTTGAAGTTGAGCCTCGCGCAGGTATTCTCAAGCTCTGCCTGGAAACGAGATTGGGTCGTGGGCATACAAGATATAAATTTTTGTGCTAACTCTAAACTAATATACAAGCACGAGGGGCATATTTTTGCTTATACCTATTGGTTAGTTAATGGTTAGTCGTTAGTAGTTAGTTGGGTAGGTAATGCCCAGAGTCCGAGGTTAGTGGCTACGTGTAATCCTCAGTGATAACTGTTGGATCTTGGGGAGCAATCTTCGCCCCTACAGTGTAAGGCACAAAACCTTGCGCCCCTGTCAACAATCAACCACTCACCCTAAAACACAATTACAGTTCTGAGAGTCCCTTGCCAAATTGTACTGTTGGAAGTGCTGTTATCAGCATTTGTGACTATTGACAGTATAGGAGTAATACTGAGATTATCGTTAAGCTCTAAATTGTAAAATGTTTCAAAGTTAACCTGATTTGCATTTCCCAATGCGTTAGTGACGAAAGGTTGACCAACAGCGATCCCCGCAGTCGTTCCAGGAATGAAGAGGTTGCGAAGACCCAATCCCACCGACCAACTGAAGGAGTGCAAATCCAAGTCCTGGTTGATAGCGGTATTAAATCCCTGATAATTCCCAAATCCCAACCGACTAAATACCCCTACATAACGGTTAAGGGCGTACTCTGCATTCACACCAAAGGCATTAATATCAGTATTATTAATTGCGGCATTAGTATATTGTACTCTTAATGCAAAGCGATCGCGGGCAGCGTATTCCAGTTCCACACTGGTTTGGTACCTATCCCCAAACAAACCCCCATCATTGCTGGAGTTGGGATTATTGGCGTCAGCAGCAACATAGAGAGAACGGAAAGTAAAAGGTCCGCTACCTGGATTCCATGAAAGAACAGCTCCTGCACCGCCGTTGCGATCGATTTGGTTTTGGACAATCAGGGGGTTATTCAGAAAAAAGCTAGAACTAAAATCAACAGCTTCGTTGTTGGCATAAGTATTACGGTCAATAAAATCCCGTGGCGAAATTTTTGCCCCAACAGTCACCGCTAAATCGGAAACCGGGCGAAAAGTGTAATACAAACGCCTGAGACTGAGACCCGAATCGGCTTCTATGTAATCAAGTCCGCCGCCATTGGCAATCAAACCGCTTGTTCCTAACAGGTTGACATTTTTCTCTTGCGCCTGTCCAATACTATCGAGACCGTTATTACCTGCTTCCAACTGAGTTAGAAGTAAATCATTACCGTTAAAACTTGTTAAGAAATTTAACCGTTCGCGAGCAATTATAGTAGTACTCGAGTTGCTACCATTAGTGAAGGCAAGAATCACCTGTCCTTTGAGTTTGGTCGTAGTAGAAAATTCATTCGCCTCAAGTTGAGTCGCCCGCTCTTCGGTAGACGCTATCCTTTGCTGCAATTGATCCAAGGCAGAGCGGTAATCTTTTTGCAGTCGCCTTAGAGTCACCAAATCCTCTTGAATGTACTGCTCGCCAATGGCATTGACAATTAAACCATCCACTTTATCTAAAGTAGTCGCTAGAGCAGCAGCAAATTCATAACGAGACACAGGGCGGTTACCGCGAAACTTACCATCAGAATACCCAGAGAGAATGCCGTAGCGTTCCATGAGCGATCGCAATGCTTGATAAGCCCAGTCAGTTGGTTGAACATCAGACAATTCTGTAACCGAAGTTGGTGGAGCAAACTCTTGAGCTACAGTGTCTGATGATGCTGAATTATCGGTAAAATCTTCAGATAATTCATCCTTTGCATCTGTTTCCCCATCCGTTGCCAAATCCATCGCCGTTGAGGTAATTGCCTCTTGGCGCTGTAGAGAAGGCAAAGAATTCGCCATGGAAGGAAAGCACAGTTGGCTAAAAATGATACAGCCAATCGAACTGCCCGCCAACAGTTTATGAGAACGAATTCTCTGCCACTTGCATTGCTTAACGCTCAACTCCATCATTTTTTTATTTAAAGTTGCTAGGCAGTTACTTGCTGTGCAGTTTCTTGTTTAGCAGCAGAGCCTTGAGTACCCAGTTGAATCAGTTCTACCTTATATCCATCTGGATCTTCCACAAATGCGATCGTCGTAGAACCATGTTTCATGGGACCCGGTTCCCGTACCACTCTAGCACCACGTTTTTTAATTTCCTCACAAGTTGCGTAGATATCATCAACTCCAAGAGCAATGTGACCGTATGCATTACCCAAATCGTACTTATCTACGCCCCAGTTGTAAGTCAGTTCCAGTACCGTATGGTCGCTTTCGTCACCATAGCCAACAAACGCCAGAGTAAACTCACCTCCAGGATAATCCTTTCGCCGCAGTAGTTTCATTCCCAGAATTTCACAGTAAAACTTTAAAGATTCTTCAAGATTACCCACCCGTAGCATTGTATGCAGGAGCCGCATAATTTTTCCCCTTTGATAGTTCCGCATTAATTGTAAGGGATTGGGCATTGGAGATTTTGGATTTTGGATTTTAGATCAAGAACCTACCTCCATCTCCCTTGTCCCCAGCTCCCTACCTTAGTCCCTACTCAACCCTCCGCGATAACCCGTAATCAGACGACTACCATCTTTAAAAATATGAACTTCTATCTGGTCGCTAGCCCAAGAAATTTGGTCTTGAAAAGCAGGGTTGAGAACGTGAATCCTCTGATTGCTAGAAGATACAGGAGAAACTGGTGAATTGATTGCGAGTGACTCAACATAAGGACCATCAATCAGAATATCCAACTGTTCTAATAAATCTTGAGCACCAGCAGGTGCGTAAGGCGATCGCAATTGCTCTATAGTAAAACCGGAAAAAGACATAACATTCAGCCCAGCTGCTTTCACTTTACGAGCAACAGAAGCCAGTGCGGGGGCTTGCCAAAAAGGTTCTCCCCCAGAAAATGTCACCCCTTGATTGCGAGGCTTGCTGAGAATTTTCTCAACTAAGCTATCAACCGATACCAATTGGTTAATTTCAAACGACCAAGATTCCAAATTAAAACAACCCGGACACTCCCGCAAACAACCCTGCACCCAAACAACAGCACGGCATCCGGGACCATTAACCTCTGATTCATCCACGTAGCCCATAATGTTGAGATATCCAGCGGGAATCTCAATCAAAGAAAGATAAGGATTTGTTTTGTGTTGGGTCATGTTCTTAATCTCTCTCGGGATATAGATTTATTTGCAACATATAGCCAAAATGTGAGGAACTTATGTGAGTGGTTGGTAGTTGGTGATTGGCGATCGGTTTTGCCACTAACAACTAACAACTCTTGGAAATCTTCGTTAATGTAGGCGCAGATCGCCCTTGAAACCTTTATGCTAATGGTCGGAGAGTCACTGGACTGTTAGCCGTTAGTCATTAACCCATGACCAATGACTAATGACTGCTCCCTTCCAGCCAGATGATTACCTATAGATGTTGGGTGGGCAATGCCCACCCGCATTGGATGTGCGGTACAACCCCACCCTACAAGAATTGGTAATTTTAGAGCACAAAGGGAGTCATCACAAATGACAAAGGATCGAGAACAAATGTTTGACACTGCCATTGATGCTATATTTGCTCGCGAAATTCTGGATTCTCGCGGCAGACCAACAGTTGAAGCACAAGTGTTTTTGGTAAACGGTGCTACGGGATTGGCGCAGGTTCCGAGTGGTGCGTCTACTGGCACTTTTGAAGCACACGAACTGCGGGATAACGACAAAAGCCGTTACGGGGGTAAAGGTGTACTCAAGGCGGTGCAAAATGTGAATGAAGTGCTAGCTCCCAAGCTAGTAGAAATGAATGTCCTTAACCAGGAACTTATTGACCGCACCATGCTTGACCTGGATGGTTCCCCTAATAAATCCCATCTCGGTGCTAATGCGATTCTAGCGGTTTCCCTGGCAGCAGCTAAAGCGGGAGCTGAATCTTCAGGAATGCCCCTCTACCGCTATTTAGGCGGTCCTTTAGCAAATCTGTTACCCGTACCCTTAATGAATGTCATTAATGGTGGTGCTCATGCATCTAACAACGTGGATTTTCAGGAGTTTATGATTGTTCCCGTTGGCGCACCTTCTTTCCGGGAAGCGCTGCGTTGGGGTGCAGAAGTATTTGCGACTCTCAGCAAAGTCTTAGATGAAAAAGGTTTGCTCACTGGTGTGGGTGATGAAGGTGGTTTTGCCCCCAACCTGGAGTCAAACCAAGTGGCATTGGAATTGCTTGTTGCAGCTATTGAGAAAGCTGGTTACAAACCAGGAGAACAAGTGGCGTTAGCACTGGATGTTGCTGCTAGTGAGTTTTACAAAAACGGGCAGTACGTCTATGATGGCAAACCTCATTCTGGTGCTGAGTTTATCGATTACCTCGGCAAACTCGTTGACCAATATCCGATTGTGTCAATTGAAGATGGCTTGCACGAGGAAGATTGGCAAAATTGGCAGTTACTGACTCAAAAGTTAGGTTCTCGCGTGCAGTTGGTGGGAGATGATTTGTTTGTAACAAACACCCAGCGCTTGCAAAAAGGTATTGAACTCAAAGCAGGTAATGCCATTTTGATTAAACTCAATCAAATTGGTTCGCTTACAGAAACTTTGGAAACAATTGACTTGGCAACCCGCAATGGTTTCCGGTCAGTGATCAGCCATCGTTCTGGAGAAACTGAAGATACAACCATTGCCGATTTAGCCGTTGCAACCCGTGCCGGTCAAATTAAAACTGGTTCTCTGTGTCGTAGCGAACGAGTGGCAAAATACAACCGCTTGCTGCGAATTGAAGATGAATTGAGCGATCGCGCCGTATACGCAGGTGCTGTGGGATTAGGTCCGAAATAAAAAATGGCTAATGGCTAATGGCTAATTGCTATCTGTACTATTAGCCATTAGCAATTAGCCATTAGCACTTTAAGGATAAAACCCCAACTTCGGTAATCCTAATGTTTCATCCCAGTCCATCATGATATTAAGACACTGGATTGCTTGCCCTGCTTGTCCTTTGATTAAATTATCAATGACTGATATAACGATCGCACGACCAGTACGGGGATCGACTTCTATACCGATATAACAAAGGTTGCTACCGTAAGCCCACTTCGTTTGAGGATAAATGCCCGGATCGCAAATTTTTACCCAAGGGGAGTTACGGTAGAAAGCTCGATAAATTGTAATTAAATCATCTCTCACCAAACCGGGGTCGCGGAGTGTGGAATACACTGTTGCTAAGATGCCGCGTACCATGGGAATTAAGTGTGGTGTAAATTGAATTGTTACCTCATGCCCTGCTAAATCGCTACAAATCTGCTCGATTTCTGGGGTGTGGTGGTGACGGGAAACACTGTATGCGGCTAAAGAATTGTCTGCCTCTGCCAGCAACATATTGATTTTTGCTTGACGACCGCTACCAGATGTGCCTGATTTGGCATCGATAATCGCAGTTTCAGGGACGATTAACCCTTGCTTGAGGAGTGGGGAAAGTGCGAGCAAACTGGCTGTGGGATAGCAACCGGGACAACCAACTAGTTGCGCTTCGGTCAAGCGATCGCGATAAAGCTCCGGTAAGCCGTATACAGCAAGAGCCGCTGTTGAGCGATCTTTTCGCTCCTTACTGTACCAAGCGGTGTAAGTTGCTAGATGGCTAAATCGATAATCTGCACTTAAATCGAGTACTTTACACCCTTTCTCTAAAAGTTGTGGTGCAATTTCGCAAGCTTGACCGTTTGGCAAACACAGAAATACTGCTTCACATCGCTGAGCAATAACTTCAGGATCGACAGCCTCGATTTTTTGGTTAACAGCGTGAGCCAATTGAGGATAAAGATCTGCAAATGGTTTGCCTATACTGCTCTCATTGCCTAAATAAACGAGTTCGACTTCTGGATGATCCATTAACAGCCGCACTAACTGCACTCCACCGTAGTCTGACGCGCCAACAACTCCAACCGGAACGCGCCCAAAATTGCCCATAGAGATTAAATCCTTATCTGCTCTTAGTGAATTTGCCACTCAACTATCAGCTATTACTCCTTTCTCGCTCTAAAGTTACCAAATTTTTGTTAGGTGAGCATTGCCCACCAACAGCGAATGGTTGGCAATGCCCACCCTACTACGCCTTTAGGTAATATAACTGGCGATAAGGAACTAGTCTGATAGCTAACTGCTAACGGTTTATCGCTACTCTGCGTGTTGCTGCTTTTGAAGCACCATTAAAAACCAATTTTAGGTCAGTCTTTGATATGTTAACTAATCTTACTGGCAGGACTTCCGAAGTAATCCAAAAGAGCTACAATCAAAAACAAGCATTTGTTAAAAAAATTTACGTTTGCTAGCTGGGGATCGCCTGTGTCGCAGCATATCACCTCTTCAACTCAAAGTTTTAAATTTGATTCGATTGATACCGCCCTGGCAGATTTAAAAGCAGGTCGCCCAATCGTCGTAGTAGATGACGAGAACAGAGAAAATGAGGGCGACTTGATTTGTGCTGCCCAATTTGCCACCCCGGACATCATTAATTTTATGGCAGTGGAAGCACGGGGTCTTATTTGTTTGGCAATGATGGGCGATCGCTTGGACGAACTCGACCTACCATTGATGGTAACTAATATTACAGATACCAACCAAACTGCCTTCACTGTCAGTATTGATGCGGGACCGGAGTTAGGAGTTTCCACTGGTATTTCAGCAGAAGACCGTGCTCGTACCATCCAGGTGGCTATCAACCCAGCCACAAAACCCCTAGATTTGCGCCGTCCCGGTCATATTTTTCCCATTCGTGCTAGAGAAGGAGGCGTACTCAAACGGGCAGGTCATACGGAAGCTGCCGTTGACTTATCCCGATTAGCTGGATTGTACCCTGCAGGAGTTATTTGCGAAATTCAAAACTCCGATGGTTCCATGGCACGGTTACCGCAATTGTTTGACTATGCCACCCAGCACAATCTCAAAATCATTAGCATCGCCGATTTAATCAGTTACCGCCTACAGCACGATCGCTTGATCAAACGGGAAACTGTTGCCGATTTACCAACCCAATTCGGTCATTTCAAAATTTATGCCTACCGACACACTTTAGACAATACAGAACACGTCGCTATTGTCAAGGGAAATCCTGCGGAATTTGATGACAATCCAGTCATGGTGCGGATGCACTCAGAATGTCTCACCGGAGATGCTTTGGGTTCCTTACGCTGTGACTGTCGGATGCAATTGCAAGCAGCCCTAAAAATGCTGGAAAACGCGGGTCAGGGCGTTGTCGTTTATTTGCGACAAGAAGGTCGGGGAATAGGGTTGGTTAACAAATTAAAAGCATACTCCCTACAGGACATGGGACTCGATACCGTAGAAGCAAATCAAAGGTTGGGATTCGCAGCCGATTTGCGAGACTACGGTATGGGAGCACAAATGCTGATGGATTTGGGCGTGCATAAAATTCGCCTGATTACAAACAATCCCCGAAAAATAGCAGGGTTAAAAGGCTATGGCTTAGAAGTCGTCGATCGCGTACCCCTATTAATTGAAGCAAACGACTACAATACCTACTACCTCACAACAAAAGCGAAAAAGCTGGGTCATATGCTGTTACAAACTTACCTAGTAACAGTAGCGATTCACTGGCAAGACGATCCAAAAGCAGTCACAGAACGTTACGAACGCTTAGAAAAATTGCGGCATCTGGCAAAAAATTACGACTTATTGTTACAAGAAGAAGCACGTCCCGTAGCCCTAGCACTGTTTGACGAACCATCCCTCATTGTACATTTAGGCTTCGATCAAGCCAACATTGCAACCTGCGATTGGTACAAGCAGAAAGGGCATCCTTACGCACAAGCAATTTCTCAGATTTTAGACAATTTGGTAAATTTGCCTTATGTCCAAAAGCTAGAATTTCTGATTTCTCCTGGCATTGACCCCATGAGTAATTTGCAAGTGCAATTGGATCGGCAAACATTTCCCATCGGGACAATGCCTTCATCTGTTTGTTGCGAACAGTTGGGAACTCAGAAGATTTACAGTTTTGGTAGGTAGATGAAACCCAACATTGTACCCAAAAGTACAGAAGATAGATCGTAGGTTCGGTTGAGGAACAAAACTTTTTCAAGACTTTGTTAGGTTTAGTGCCTCAACCCAACCCGCATCAAATTTGTTCTAAATATGGAAACAAAACTTTATCCTAAAAACCCGGTTGTTACTTAAGTTTTATCTTCAGTCTTCTTCCTAATTTACGACTTGGATAAGTTATAAATTTTAAACCGTGTGGGTTGGGTTGAGGAACAAAACCCAACCTACTAAATACAACGGTTGTAAAGAATTTTTTGTTAAATAGCAAACACTGTTATCAAGATTGAGCCAATAATTATTTGTGGTAAATCAATTTTTATGCTTTTTAATGGGTTGTGGTGCTTCCTGACCTTTAAGCAACGGCTCATTCGCTAACTCTGAATCTAAACCTACACCCTCTGCTGTTAACAATGTTTCCCAATCTGCTTTTAATTGTGCATCATCGGGATGGGAGAAAAGCAACTGAGCTAAAGTAGCAAGGCTATCTTGCCAAATTCCAGCTTGTGCATAAAGAGCTACACGCTCTTGCGTAGTTGCATTCTTTATCTTTGCCATCAATTGTGGTTCAGGTTGAATGCGCTTAATAGAACCTCTGACAACCTTATCAGAGGAACGTTCTGTTGGATTACAAATGACTGATAAGAACCAACGATATTCCTTGCCTACATCGAGAGAGGTTACCGTCAGGGGAAGCTCGACAAATCCAGCTTTACCACTTGGTTTGTAAGTTTGCTTGAAGAATCTTTTATTTTCATCCTGCACGAGTAGCTCTAATGTAGCATTGGAAGTTTGAGAAGGAATATAGAAAAAGAATACAGGGTTCGCTACTGTTGTCAAGCCTATGTTTGATTGGGGAACTATAGCAGTCAATTGCTTGTTTACTGATAAACAACTGTTATTCACTCGCGCTCCGGCTGCTACGCGTCTGCCAGGTACTCCTATATTAGAAGGTGCTTTGAACCTTATCCGAGCTTCTGCAGGTGCAAAAGGAATCAGGAATGACAACCCCAAGACAGCAGCAAAGGATTTTGTTAGAAGTCTGCGTTTTAGAAAGATATTCATAATAACACCCATACGCAAAAACCTGTTTCAATAGTGGTTGAAAGAAAACTTACCCTGTGTATTTTTTAACTATTTCACTGTGTATTATATAGGAAAGACCTCAGAATGCACTTGCAAAATTTGTAATTTTATACAACTTGAGCTTACACTACCATTAGCTTCTTTATCTATATATTACAGAATGCAACAAAAATTAACGATAATTTCCAGTAACTATGAGGAAATCTATACTTTATCGTGAATCACAACTAGATACTTAACATCAATTTCAATTTTTATTAGGAATATAAACTTTTTATACCTTTTCCCTTTGATAAATTTGTAGTGTTTTGCCAAAACAATGATTGGTCAAGTTTCAGAAAAAAAAATGCACTTGGTCAGGTGGCTACTGGCAGTCGGCTGGCTGACGTTAATCTTCTCTTTATTTTACGATCCAATTTCACCTTGGTTAACAGCTCCCAGTCATTCCATCAGCCCTTTTCGTCTCAATCGTTGGGAGTCTCTCGACTCAATCAGTTGCGTTAAGTTTCAGGGAGTGTGTCTCACGGAACAGACATATAGTCTGGGGTCTAGCATCTTTTGGGCAATGGTTATCCCCATCGCGATCGTAATTTTGCTAGTGTTCGGTCATGAATTTTGGCGGCGAATTTGTCCGTTGTATTTCTTCTCCCAAATCCCTCGGGCGCTGGGAATCCAACGCAAACGCAAAATCGTTAACCCAGAAACAAATAGCATTCGTTACGAATTGACAGGTGTAGAGAAAGAGTCTTGGCTGGGTCGCAATTACCTATTCCTGCAATTTGGTTTATTTTTCTTGGGCTTGAATATCCGCATTTTGGTTGTTAATCGCATGACATTGGGGTTGTTCTTGCTATTGACTATCGCCTCAGCTATTACTGTAGGTTTTCTTTTCAAGGGAAGAAGTTGGTGTCAGTATTTTTGCCCTATGGCACCCGTACAAATGTTTTACACGGGTCCACGGGGCTTGCTAGGGAGTGATGCTCACCTTAAGCCACCACAAAGTATCACCCAGTCTACCTGTAGAACGGTTGATAGTTCCGGTCAAGAAAAAAGTGCTTGTGTGAGTTGTCAATCTCCTTGTATTGACATTGACATGGAACGTTCTTACTGGGAGGGAATTACCAGACCCGACCAAAAGCTAGTCTTCTATGGTTATTTTGGTTTGATGGTAGGGTTTTATGTCTTCTACTTCTTATACTCCGGCAACTGGGACTACTATTATTCTGGGGTGTGGGCTCATGAAGCAGGGCAGTTACGCACACTCTTGGGTCCGGGATTTTACATCTTCGATCGCCCAATTGCCATCCCAAAGCTAATTGCAGCTCCGGTCACTCTCGCTGTTTTTTGCGCGGCTAGCTATTTTACCTGTGTATCTTTAGAAAAAGCCTATAGAGCTTATTTGAAACGGAAAAACAAATACCATGATGAGGAACGAGTACTGCACGTCTGTTTTGTCTTGTGTACCTTTGTTTCTTTTAACGTCTTCTTTATATTTGGCGGTAGCCCCAATTTAAACTTACTACCACATTGGACAGTCCTCTCATTCAACACTTTTATCGTGCTAGTTAGCAGCATATGGCTGGAGCGCAACTTAGCGCGTAGCAAAGAGCGTTATTCACGCGAAAGTCTAGCCAGTAGATTGCGGTGGCAGTTGGACAAGCTAGCAGTGGACTGGTCAAAGTTGCTTGAAGGACGTTCATGGCAAGACTTGATTCCAGAAGAAGTGTATGTTCTTGCAAAGCTAGTGCCTAGTTTTAACCGTGCAGATCGAGGGCGAGTTTATAAAGAAGTTTTGCGTGAAGCTTTAGAAGATGGAAACGTAAGTTCGACGGAAAGTTTGGCAGATTTTAAAGAGCTACGCAAGCAATTGAGTGTAACTGACGACGAGCACTATGCTGTCATAGCAGAACTTGGGGTAGAAAATCCAAGCTTACTTGCTCCTCAAAAGCCACTCAGTCGTGAAAACAAATTGCGGATTGAAAGCTATAGGCGTGCATTAGATTTGCTGATTCAGGATTTAGTGGCTGGGGGTACACCAATGCATGAGGCGATCGAGCGCCAGCAAAAGCGAATTCTGGCATTGAGACAAGAGTACGCTATTACGGCAGATGAACAAGAACAAGTCTTAGCTGAGATGTTTAATCAAGACGGTCTATTACTGCGGACAGCCGAAACCCTGTTGGCTGGGCTGCAAGAACTGGCTGTACGCGATCAAATACTGTCTAACTCAGTACCAAACCCGCAAGCGTCTATTTATGTTTTGCTGCGAAAAGCTCTGCAGGAGAGGAAAAAACTGATGACCACTCAGTTACTCGGCATTTTAGAATTGCTAGGAGACTCTCCTGAAGCTTTCAACATTGCTCGTTCAACAGGCATATTGGCAGCAAATGTCATAGCAGAAATACTGAAGTCTAACAACGAGGAGTTAAGCTGGCAAAAGCGTTTGAGCGCAAGGGTGATGAATTCCTTCAGTCAACAAGACCAGCTCAGTCAACTTCTCCCATTATCAACACAACTTGGCATTGCTGCCACCACTACTCAAAAACTACAAACAAAACCGTATTTTTTGGATGTTACCACTCCATTATTCCCCGAGCGGCACATATTTCGTCCAGAAGCAATTCATAATGTCTTGCTCGAACTCTTACAAGATTTAGATCCCCTGGTACAAGCAGCCAGTCTTTATGCCCTGCATCAGATTAATCCTGCTGTTGGTATCCAGCAAGTTCATCAAATACTTAATGCAAAGCACAATAAAGATTGGCTTCTACAGGAAACGGCTCAAAGCATTCTCACTCAAGCTCAGTCCCAGAATGAACCTGCTCGTGTACCGACTCTCATTGTTCAGGTTAGAGCAATGGGAAGCACAGAAAAGCGAATTTTCCAGCAGCCGACAATTCGAGTCGGACGGGGACACGAGAACGATATCGTTATTTTAGATAAACGTGTTTCCCGACAACACGCTATATTTTATCTAAGTGACAAAGGAGTTACGGTTAAAGATTTGGGAAGTGGCAATGGTTTACGGGTTGGAAAGGAGCATATTTACAATCAGCAAAAGCAACTGCAACAGGGAGATTTTGTTCGCTTTAGCAATGGAGATGAGTTAGTCGTCCTTGTACAATGGGAAATGCGACCTCTCCAAGAAGATCCCATCACTCAATCAAAAGGAACCCTAGAAAAACTGTTATGGCTTTATGACAGCAGTTTCTTCCAAGGACTGAAGGCAAATACTTTGATTGAACTAGCTAGGAATGCATACCTGCGGGTTTATCATCCGCAACAAGAAATCTGCAAAATAGGAGCACCTGCTGTTGAACTTATAGTCCTGATTGATGGCGAAGCAATGGTACTTCGAAACGATACTCACAGCAATCTCACTATCTTGCCAGGGCAAACTATTGGTGAACTAGAAGTGTTGACTCACAGCTATTACACGGCAACTGTAGTGACAGCACAAGTACAGTCTCGGGCTTTAGCTGTCAAGGCAAAAGATTTTGAGGCTGCGCTTTCAAATAATCCACTATTGGCAATGAATGTTTTAGCAATGGTAAGCGCTCGCCTCCAGGAAAGTTTAGGACAGGTAGCAGCTATGACTCAAATTTAAAATACACTCTCAAATGACAGGGGCATGATTAAAATCAAAGTAGTCGATCCAAAGAAGCCAGACCAGCCGCAATTCCTAGACTTGAAACCAGAAACCAAGCCCAATCAGGAGTGCTTTATTGGTCGCTTTTTGAACTGCGATTTATTTCTAGACAGTTCTGAAGTCAGCAGGATGCATGGTAAAGTTTTCAAAAAAAATGGAAACTATTATTTTGCTGACTTGGGTAGCAGGGGTGGTTCACGGATTAATGGCGAAAATACCCTAATCAATCAGAATTATCTTCTTCATGTTGGTGACATGATTCAAATTGGTAGGTTTATTCTGATGATTTCACAAATTGGGTCAGAGGAAGACAAAACGCTTATAGAATCACAAAAAAACCTACAAGAAATTGTTGTTACTCAGTCCAGCGATCGCGTAATACCAACAGTCCCCCCTGTCTCTCCTCTTGAATATATGCCAGTGGCAATGGTAGAACCGTCCCAGTGGGAACGTTGGGTGAAGGGAGAGTTAACAGTTCGCTGTATAGGTGTTATTGATGAAACACATGATGTGAAAACCTTTCGCTTTGTAGCAGATCCTCCAGTGTTGTTCGCTTACAAACCAGGTCAGTCTGTTGTTCTCGAACTGGAAATTAATAAAGAACACATTTGCCATTCCTACTCTATTTCATCAAGCCCCTCACGTCCCCATACCTTAGAAATCACTGTCAAACGTTTTCCCCGTGTCTGTGATTCTGAAACTGAGGAACCACAGGCACTGGTTTCTAACTGGTTACACGAAAATGTCACAGCCGGAAGTACAATTAAGCTGAATGGGCCATTGGACAATTTTACTTGCTTCACCAACCCTTCCCAAAAACTGTTGCTGATATCGGCGGGTAATGGCATCACGCCTATGATGTCTGTGTCCCGCTGGCTGTGTGATACTGGCGCTAATTGTGATATATTTCTTTTCTACTCCGTTTGCAGCCCTGGTGACATCATTTTTCGACAGGAACTAGAGATGATGTCAGCGCGGTATCCGAATTTTCATCTGGCAATTTCTACAACTCGCAAAGAACCCGGACAGAGTTGGTTTAGTCTAACAGGCAGGCTTGATGCAGCTATGCTACAAGTTGTTGTACCTGATTTTTGCGATCGCACTGTGTATGTTTCTGGACCCCACGGCTTTATAGAATGCGTCAAACAGATACTACAAAGCCTTAACTTCCCCATGCAAAACTACTATGAAGAAAGCTTTGAAACCCCATGGAAAAAGTGTTCTGTATTGCCCAAACAACAACCTATTGATAGCAGCCCAAACTTGACTGTCACCGCTCCTGTTGGGCAAAGTGTGAAACAGATGTTTGTGACTTTCCCCGCAGAAACTGTTTGGGAGTCAAATGGGAGTAACGATGCTGGTACGAGTACACCAACTGTCATACAGACTTCCACCTTACCACAGTCAATCGGCTCCAGCCAAAATGCTGTCGTTTTTTTGAGGTCGGGGAAAGAAGTCAACAGCGATGGCGAACAACCGATTCTCAATCTGGCTGAACGGGAAGGGGTAAAAATTGTCAGTAGTTGCCGTTCGGGAATTTGCGGTCAATGCAAGAAGCGGAAGTTACAAGGAGAAGTTTGGATTGAAGGTGACTCAGAAGGTTTGCAAGAGAGCGAGCGTCAGGATGGCTACATTCTAACTTGCATCTCTTATCCTATTGGGCTAGTTTTTATGGATGCATAAACTGAATATACCATACTTATTAGATATATATATATTAATTAGTCAGGGTTTTATGCTTAACAGGTTGCAAAATATACTAACAAATCCTGTAGTTGTTGCTAGTGTCATTGCAGGTATATTGGTGGTTGGTTTTCAACGGTTGGGAGTGCTAGAGCCAATAGAACTGAAGGCTTTCGACCACATGGTCCAAAGGCGTAGTGCGCTCAATCCAGATCCCCGCCTCTTGATTGTGGCATTTACCGAAAATGACATTCAAAAATTAAAACAGTCTTCACCCAATGGTAATGTTTTAGACACAGTCTTGAGCAAACTAGAGCGCTATCAAGCAAAAGTTATTGGTTTAGATTTCTTTCGTGACGTACCAGTGGAACCCGGTCATCAAAAGCTCCTGACACGCCTAAAACAGAGTTCGCGTATTGTTACGATCTGCAAACTTGGTAGTGTTCGGGAGCCGGCAGTACCACCTCCATCAGGTATAGAATCGGAAGCCGCAGGATTTGCGGATATCATAGAAGACAGAGATGGGGCTATTCGGCGAAATTTATTAGTGGTCACCCCTGACCCCAAGTCAACTTGTGCAACCCCAGCTTCCTTAGGATTGGTAGTGGCACTCCAATATCTAAACATTGAACCGCAATTTACGCCAAAAGGAATGGAACTGGGGAAGACCGTTTTTCAACCTATACAAGCTGATTCGGGTGGTTATCAAAATATTGATGCTCAAGGTTTTCAAATACTGCTGAACTACCGTTCTGAAAGTAACGTTGCTCAACAAGTCAGTTTTACAGATATACTGAGCGATCGCTTCAACCCCAGTTGGGTGAAAAACCGTATTGTCTTGATTGGCTCAACAGCACTCAGTTCCCAGGATGTTCGCGACACACCCTATAGCGACGGAAAGCAGGACAATTCTGGCAAAATGCCTGGAATTGTGATTCACGCTAACAAGGTCAGTCAGATTCTGGATGCCGTTTCCAACAAACGACCTTTGTTTTGGTTTTGGTCCGAGTCGGAAGAAATTCTGTGGACATGGATCTGGACTTTGGTAGGTGGAGTTTTGGCGTGGCGCATTCAGCATCCACTTCGTTTGGGGCTTTTAACCTGCACTGCCTTAGGAATACTGCTTCTAAGCTGTTTTGTTATCTTTATCCATGCTGGATGGGTACCGCTAGCACCTCCAGCTTTAGGGTTTCTTATAGCAGAAGCGGGTATTGTCACCTACACAGCATTCCATAACAAGCAGCATAAAGAAAAAATAGCACTTCAGATTCAAGAGCAAAAAGAAACCATCTCGCTATTACAAGCGCTTTTAAGAGAAAGTGGAAGTCGTACAACACAAGCACCTACGGTAATTTACTATGAATCCCTACAAAATAAACTACTCAACAACCGCTACAAAATCGCTCAAGTGCTTGGTGCTGGAGGATTTGGATATACCTATCTGGCTGAAGATACTCATCGACCTGGAAATCCTACGTGTGTAGTTAAGCACTTGAAACCTGCTCGAAACGATGATGTCTTTTTAGAGATTTCCAGGCGTCTATTTAAAACTGAAGCAGAAATTTTAGAGGTTTTAGGCAAGCACGATCGCATTCCGCAATTGATGGCTTATTTTGAAGAAAACCAGCAATTTTACTTAGTGCAAGAGTATATTGAAGGGCATTCTCTACAAGAAGAACTGACCTCAGGTAAATGCTTTGATAGTGCTCAAGCGATCAATTTTCTCAAAGAGACTTTGCAGGTCCTGATATTTGTTCACGCTCACGGTGTCATTCATCGAGATATAAAACCCAGCAACTTGATGCGACGCCGAAAAGATGAGCGAATCATTTTAATTGACTTTGGCGCTGTTAAACAAATTCAACCGCAGGAGCCACAGGAGAACTTTACAGTAGCTGTAGGGACTGTGGGTTATGCACCTCCAGAACAGTTCATGGGACAGCCAAGGCTAAACAGCGATATTTATGCTTTGGGAATGATTGCTATCCAAGCCTTAACTGGGACACCAGCCAAACACCTCGAAAGAGACTCAACAACAGCATTGGTTTGGCGACATCTTGCACAAACCACAGAAGAATTGGCTGCAATCTTAGACAAAATGGTGTCCTTTGATTTCCACAAGCGACAACAGTCTGCTGAGGAAGTTTTATACAGCCTGCAAAAGTTGTGAGCATCTTCAGCCAGTCATATCAAGTTCAAGTCCAACATAAATTCTTAGCTTACGTTGGATTGAGGAACGAAACCCAACCTACAGAACTCCTTCTAGAGCCAATTACCTACTAAAATAAAAGGTGCCCAATAGTAGGGATGCTCGTATAAAGGATTCTTTAACAGCTTCAGTTGAGCACCCTTAAAGGCTTCTGCTTTAGAGATATTCGGTTGGTTTAGCTGCTTGTAAAACTCACCCATAATGAGAGCAGTCGCGTCATCTTCTACAACCCAAAGCGATGCCAATGTACTGCGTGCTCCAGCTTGGACAGCGACTCCAGCAATTCCTAACGCCGCTCGTTTGTCTCCCGCAGCTGTTGAGCAAGCACTTAGGACAAGTAGCTCGATGGCACCCCGTTGGGTGGTTTCTCTGGTTTTGAGTAAGTTACTCAACTCGTTGACATTGACGTCACCATCATAAGTCAAAAAGAAGGTATCTTCTGCCCTAGAACTAAACTGACCGTGAGTTGCTAGATGAACCACAGGTGCATTCAAGGACTTAACAGCGTTTTCAATAGCATCGGTGGTAAATTCCTGATTCAGCAGCACTTGACTTTGGCGAACTGTTGACTTGATTTCGTCTAGTTCCTGTTTTACAGCAGGTAATGGCGGAAAGTCCCCACGAGCTTCAGACAGTCCACCAGCAATAGTTCGTAGTTGGGTGCGTGCTAAAGGTTGGGGGTTTAATAATTGTAAACCCGGTGTGATAGCAACGTTATATTTCTCAATAAGATACTTTTGTTTGTCGTGCAGCACCGCCATTGGGATACTTCGCAGTACCCCATCTAAGACAAAGACTAAGTTTTTGACTTGGCGTTTTTCCAATTCTGGAGCGATCGGTTGAATTATCCATTCATACACTTGTTGGGATAAAGGAAAAAACTCTTCAGTCGTGCGGGTTTCTAATTTTTGCCGCAGTTGATCGAGCGTGTCTTCAATTTGTGCTTGGCGTAGAGGAACTGTGTGACGGCGTAGAATTTGCGGAGATTTTTGGTTGGTTGAGGTGGAAGGAAGAGAAAGGATGACTTCTAAGCGATCGCTCAAAATCACAGGATAAATCACTGCGGCTGTCCGATCGATTTGGTCAATCTGAACGGGTTGTGCATCTACACAGGCTCTGCGGAAAAAGTTATCTAGTTCTGCTAGTTGTAGTGACTCTATCACATTTCTGGCTGTGCCAAGAGTATCTTGACTGGGGTTGTTGTTTTGTGACTGCAATAACAAACTCACCAGTTCGCGATAGACTGGCTCGACTTGCTCTTGAAATGAAAATTGCACATCGCGATTAATGGCAACTAAATCGCTGCGTAAAGACTTGAGGTTAGCAACAGATTTGGTATATGCTGCGATCGCTCCTGTCTCATCTTTTCTAGCTTTCAGTATACGTCCCAACTGCCATTGCCAACGATAGCTAATATCCGATGCTGAAATACTTTCAGCTAGCATCAGCGCTTGCTGGGTCAGCGTTTGTGCATCCGACCACTGCTGAGTCTGCTCGTACAGCCCCCCCAATGTACCTAAGGCATAAGCTTCAGCACGGCTGTCTTTCAAACTCTTGGCTTGCTCAACTGCCGTTACCAATATCTGAGCGATCCCAGACCATTCCGGAGTTTCGTTGGTTGTTGTCGCTTGTGCCTTTGTTTGCTGTTGGGGACAAATCAAATTGAGGGTCGTTTTTTTTGCCTCAGTTCCTTGTTTGAGACAAGCCAGACTTTGGGCAAGATTAATCCTAGCGTATACCGTCTTGCGACTGGGTGGCAATGTATCAAGCTGAGATTGAATTTGAGGTAAAATTTGCTGCCAAGTCTGGTCAGAAAACTTTTGCTCTCCATCTTCTGGCTGTTTTGCCTCTTCCACAGATAAACGCAGTTGATTCATTTGCGCCATCAGCCGAGTCATGGGTGAGACAGAAGATGCAGCAGCTTGTTTGTAATACTGCATTGCTTCACCCGTTTTTTGCAGCGCTTGGGCTGTGTTCCCCAAACTCAAGTAAATTTCAGCCACCAGTTCTGGAGAGTTTAGTTGAGAAGCCACTGCCAAACTTTGCTGTAGCGCCTGCAGGGAACCAAGGTTCTCTATGGATTTGGTTTTTGGGTTTTTCTGGTCTAAAATTCCTACCACTCGAAGAGCATTACCCAAGCTTAACAGTCCATTTGCCTTCAGCAGAGAGTTAGGTTGCTGTTGCAACAATTGATTCACCTCTGTTAAGGTTATGAGAGCGCGACGGTAAAGCCCTAACGCTTGTAGTGCCTGAGATTGGTTAATCTTGCTACCTAATTCTCCTTCCTTATCACGTATTTTTCCGTACAAACCACTCGCTTTCTCCCAACTGGTAAGAGCTTCTTCAGTTTTCCCTTGGGCTATTTGTATTTGACCTTGAGTGTTAAGTGCCTGAGCGCGAATTGACAGGTACTCTTTAGAATTTATCGGATTTTTTTGTAACAAATCCAAGCTATCTGCGATCGTTTTGCTTGCTTGGGGTAACTGTCCGAGCTGTTGATATGCCAATGCTACATAGTTTAGAGCTAAGGCTTGATTCAAAACATCTCCTTGAGATTGGAATTGAAGGGCAGCTTTTTGTAAAACCTGCACGACTTGGGAGAACCGTTCTTGTTGGTAGAGTTTCAAACCTTGCTGCAATTGTTCTGCATTCGGTGACTGAACAACCTGGGTCAGTTGACTTTGTTTAGTCTGTGGGTAATTTGCTGCATCCGCCACTAAAGCGAGTGGGCTGACGGCGGCGGTAATTTGGGCGACAGCGAAAAGAATAAGTTTGGACATAATTGGGGAGTGAGGGAGGGAGTGAGGGAGGGAGGGAAAGAATGATATCCAATGCCCAATGGCCGCAGTTCTTAAAATGGTTGGGTATAAACGATAGAAAAATACAGACCCTTCTCTTGTAAACTGTCTTCATCACGTGAATCTACAGAAACTAGAGGAATACCCCAGTCAAATCGGGCATTTAATCTGTTGCTCTGCCACAACAACCCTAGTCCTACAGAAACAAGGTTATTGGGGTCAGAGTCGCTGTTCCCAGAACTATTCCAGACAGTTCCATAATCAACAAACGGAGTAATTTGTAACACACCCCCTAATTGAGGTGCTTGTAAAATTGGATACCTAAGCTCAGCAGAAGCAGAAAAGGCATTATCAGTTAACAGCAAGTCTTGGCGGTAGCCTCGTACTGTACGTTGTCCTCCCAAACCAAACTGCTCTAATGGTACTAACGCCCTATCAGCTAATTGAGCCTCTGCACGAATTAAGACTATGGTATCCGGAGCTAGAAGTCGTACCCACTGCGCCTGTCCTCGCCAGGAAAAAAAGCGAGCATCCGGTGCATTATCGTTAGTGGTAGCATTGAAGACATCTAGACCAAAACTAAACTGCGATCGCGCGGCTAGCACTTGTCGGCTACTGCGCTTGGTCCAATCTTGGAAAAACCGCAGTACTGATAGGCGAGTATTTCCTTCATCAGATCCCGGTACGGGAAAACCCACCCGTTTCCCAGTGATGTCTCCCAAAAAGTCAACTTCACTTTCTCGGCGAGATGCGGTCAGTCCGAGGGCAAATTCTTCGTTGGGGGTTTCCACTATTGGTTGACGCAGTGTCAGAGAAAAGTCTTGTGAGGTTCCTTCAATATCCAATATATCGAAGGGTTTTTCAATAACATCACTGGTTGTGTAATTATAACTAAATTCCAATGTCCCGTTATGAGGATTGATGGGTAAGGTATAGCGGGCTTCGACATCGTTGCTACCTGTGGTGTTGGTGTAGGCGATGTTTAAACCATCTCCAAGTCCCAGCAAGTTAGCCTGGTTTAGTTGGATTCGCCGTTGAAAGCTACCAACACTGGGAGAACGATTGTTGTCGAAGGCAATTTGAGCAGAGAGTGTCTTTGCTTCTGTCACCCTAACATCTAGCACGTTAGCACCAGGGGTTGACCCCGTAGCAAGCTCTGCGGATATATTTCCAATGAGCGGATTCAGCTGGAGCAGTTGCAATGCTCTTAGCAATCGATTCACATTCAGAGGTTTGTCAGTGGCGATTTCCAAACGGCTGCGGATGTAGTTGGGGTTTAACCGCTTCAGACCTCTAACCTGTATATTTTCTAATCTACCTTCTATTACCTGAATTGTGACCACACTTCCTTTCACTTTGAAGGTTTGGTTAGCTGGAATGAAAGCTCCGGAGGTAATGTAACCTTCATTACGGTAGAGTTGGCTAATTGCTTCGGAAGCTTGTAGCAGTTCAGCAAAGGTAATGGGTTTGTTGATAAATTCTTTAACTACAGCAGTTAATTGTTTGCGGTTAAATACAGAACTGCCAATCACGTCAAAGCGTTCTACTGTAATGGTTCCGGCAAAGTCGTTGGGAACTGCTTCCTCCGTTTGAGGAGTTGGGGGAGGAGATGGAAATAACTTTTCTGGGGGTGGAATAATAGGGGGTGTTTCGGGTGCGAGCGGCGGATTTTCTTCTTCCGGTCGGCGGAATATATCTGGAGGAGGTTGGGTTTGACCGATTTCACTCTTTAGCTGGAGGGCTTGAGCTGTATTTAGTGTCTGTGCAGACAACGGTTTTTGGTGCAAGCTACTAAATAGTGTCAGGGTTGGCGCAAGCAGACTGAGTAGACCTCTTTGGTAATAAAAACTCAAGAACCTTTTATTAAGCATGACCACTAAACGCAGCAAAGTTAAGAAGGATAGACAGTTTTAGCAGAATTGGGGATAAGGCGAAAGAGAACCTCAGTTTGCATTCCCAGCCTCTGGCTGGGAACGAGAGAGTACTTTTGGGAGGGGTGTCACCTCCATTGACCAACTGTATCCTTAAAGAAACCGGGAATCTTGCAGCGGAGATAAAGATTAAATCTCTCTAGACTGTGGAAGTCGTTTTACCTGTTGCTTGAATGCCAGACCAATTCCTATCAAGAACTAAGAAAAATAATACCTGAAGTATACTCTTAATAGAATTATATTTTTGTAAACAAATAAGAACTTTACTTTAAAAATAGCTGTAAATAGCCTTTATTATCATTACGATTTCCAAATTTTGTCACCTCACAAACTAAAGCTTGTGCATCGGTTATTTTTACAAACATGGGCACCATTCTTATGGCTTGGCTTTATGGCTTGGCAAAAATGGCAAAAATTTTTCCAGTATCCTAAATTGTTAGGATAGTGTGGGGAGTAGGTTGGGTAACGCTATCGCTCTACCCAACCTACAATTATCGTTAACTGAACCGTATTGATTTTTAAACAAGTTCAATATTTAAACCAGTAGACAAATCAGCAGGTTTGTTCTCAAGGATGGCGAATTGAGTTCCCTGAAACAACAAAGCACCTGTGTTGCTGTTTTAGGTAAATTGATTGGTAGAAGTAGCACCAAATCCTACTTTTGAAACGACTATTCTGTCACCTTGCAAGTTGCTGTAGTTTCTGATAATTCTGATATAATACTTGTTAAGACAGCAAAAACTGGGTTTAAACACTGCAAACAGTTACAAAAAGATTTGTCCTCAATCCACGGCTGAAAGTGCTGGGAGTTGTCTGGAAAGACAAGAAATCAGGAAAGTCTTTATGTATTGTAGGGCGGAGCCGCACTCGTGGTTGGCATAAAGGCGTTAACCCAAAGGGCAAGTTGAGTAGGCTAGTCTATACCTGCTAAGTGCTCCAAATAGTGAAACAGGAGATTCAGTGTTTTCCCGATGTTGCGTGTGATTGAAAAGAGTGATACATCGTATCTTCTGGAGCAAGACGAATAGCTGTGTTATAATCTGCCATTGCTTTTAACCGATCCCCGACTTCGTAGTAAAGTTGACTGCGCCAAAGGTAGAAAAGGGCGTTCTCGGGAAGGAGATTAATCGCTTGGGTATAATCCTCAAGAGCTCCCCGTTTATCTCCTAAATTGCTGTGACGAAAGTTAGCCCGTTTAGTGTAAAGGTAAGCATCTTGGGGATGAATGCGAATAGCATTATTCAATTGAACCAGCGTTTGGTCATCTTTTTGTTTAATTTCAAGGTATGCAGCAGAACCAATCTGTGTATTATCTGATATGGTGGAATCTTCCGTAGCCTTAGGCAAATCTTCTTTTCTATACTGAGAATCTGTAGTGTTTGAAGAAGGTTTGCCTGGGTTGAGAGCTTTACAAACTACACAAACAGTTGAGCTAAGGGCAAAGATAACTCCAGCAGCAACAAGTATTCCTGCGAGATCCAGCCCAACACTTTTATCAGGGTGTCGAAAGTAATTTGCATCTTTACCGAGAGAATTTTCGACAACTCGAGTGGATTGTGGAGATTGGAGAGCACTTGTAGCTGTTAGCCCTGATACATTCAGCAGTAGTCCTGTAGCAAGGATTGTTTTCTTCATAATTTGGTTGACTCCACTCCAATGCACAGCTTTTTTTTATCATAAATAATGAGTAACATAAATAAAAATAATGAATTTGATGAAAAAATTGTTTCACGACTTCTTTTGCATTATTCAAGTATACTAAGTTCTCGTTAGCGGCGAAGTGCTTTGTGTACTTCTGGCTCGAGTCAAGGTGATTACCTATCCTAAAGAACGAATAGGAATCATTTCGGTAAGGCGTGCTCGAAAAGAGCACATTGCACAAATCTACGACGAAACACGTTGGTTAACAGAATCAGTAGAAATTTCTTGTACAAGTACTGGGAGTAGATTCTAAATTATTGGTACTAGACGTTTTGGAAATCAGCGTCACTTCCCCTTTACCATTGAATACCCAAGCAGTAGCAGGTATAATTGCTATGGGTTCCGATTCTGGTTTAGAAAACGGCTTTGCAAATGGTTTTTCTCTAGTCTGCTGTGCTGTCGTGGCTGGCAAACGAGTATCAGTCCAAACGACATCATTGCTAAGGGGGTCATCTGGGCTGGGTGGTAAACCGCCGCGTCCAGAGATGGTAAAACTACTACCTTCTAAGTCAAAAGCGGCACATCTAGAGGCAACTAGGTTTGGGGTGTTTAACACAACTGTCGGCAATTGTACTAATCCACGATTGGGGTCTACATCGGGGGTATTGATTTCTACAGAGCCACTGAATTCTGGACCTTGAGCAGAACTGACGGTAATATCACTGAATGGTGTATCTTGCTGCCGAAACTGAATGCCAAAGATACCTGAAGTCTTAATTCTTACTCGACCACCAAAGCTTTCTTGTGCATTGGCTCTAATATCACTATTTTCCCGTGGAACAGCAACAAGATTGTTAGTGTCAATATTGATATTGCCACCAGTAGCAGTGCCACTGGCGCTGCTGGTAATCTTGCTATTACGACGCAATAATATTAAATCTCTAGCTCGTAGGTTAATAGTTGCTTGTTCTTGATTTGGGTCTGCGTCGTTACTACGAGTGTCAGCAGTTATAATAGAGTTGTTGTCTAACAGAATAGAGCGAGCATTGACTGTTAAATTACCGGCGGGACCAGTTCCCTTTGCACCTACAGTTAGTTCTGCGCGATCGCTGAGACTTAAAATTGGAGTGTTAATTGTCAAATTCCCCGCCCTACCACTAGCTAGAGATTGAGAGAACAAAGTGCTGGGTATAGTTTCATTTCCAATGATTCCAGTACCGACGATAGACACGGACTCAGTCGCATTGACTGTCAAAGTTCCCGCATCCCCATCAAAGAAAGAACCTGATTTTATTTCCCCACCATTCTGAATCCTCAACTGCCTGACATTTAAAGTTGAACTACCAGGCAAACCCGAACCAAGGTTATCTGCTGAAATTCTAGCTCCATTTTCAACAGTTAGCACTCCAGTCGTCAAATTTAAGCTACCCACACTTCCTGTAGCTCCTTCTTCTGCTGATACAAAAAGACCACTACGATTGTTGTCCAAAAGGGATGCTGTTGCAAATTGTAAAGCTCCACTCAAGAGAATGGAATTGGTTGCATTAATAGTCAAATTCCCGCCATCACCACTTTTACGAGCAACAGTCAATATCTGCGCTCCATCTTGAACGATTAATTGTTGAGTTTCTATATTCAAACTCCCTGCATTTCCTGGATTATCTGTGCTGTTATTTTGGGCAACTTGAGTAGAGATAGCACTGATGGTACTACCATCTAAACTAGTGCCTCTGACGTCTACAGAACTAGATGCTTTTATCAGTATGTTTCCCGCGTTTCCAACACCGAAAGTTGAAGTATCAACACTAGCTCCATCTCGAACCAGTAATCTTTTTGTATCAATCGTTAAATTACCACCATTACCCGTAACGCTGCCACATTCTGCAGACAGTACACAGACTTGAGAGCCAAGGAAAGTAGGTGCACCTGATGCAGTTCCTTCTAACTCTACAGACTCAAAGGCTTTCACAAATACATCTCCTGCTTTCCCTTCACCCTCTGCAAAAGTTCCGATATTGGAACCTCCGTTCAATTTTACCGACTCAGATGCATTAATTATTAAATTTCC
Source organism: Tolypothrix campylonemoides VB511288_2 (assembly GCF_045999855.1). Taxonomy (NCBI): domain Bacteria; kingdom Bacillati; phylum Cyanobacteriota; class Cyanophyceae; order Nostocales; family Tolypothrichaceae; genus Tolypothrix; species Tolypothrix campylonemoides. Next base: position 368,366 of record NZ_JBFPMW010000007.1, on the reverse strand, counting down.
ACTTGCTTGTGAACCTGTAGCAATAGAAAAAATTAAAGAATTATCTGTGAGAGTGATATTTTTACCCTGTACTTGAATACCACCATCACCACTAATATCTATCAAGGAACCTGATGTAACGCCAGATATTTGAATATCTCTAAATGTCTGAACACCTGAATATTCTAGAACATAGTGTGTATTAACTTCATTGAGACTAACGTAACTATTAGAGTCAACACTACCTAACTCAATTCTTCCGTTTAATGCCGTTAAATTCCCGTCTGATAAGGAAATAGTACCGCCTACTAAAGCTAAAGTTTTACTACTTGGAACCTGCAATCCAGTAGGAACGCCAAGTGTATTAACTGCGCCATCTAGACTGGCTTGAGATTGATTAATAATCTCTCCAGGATTAGCTCCAAATTGTAAACCTATCGGTACACTGATTGTTAATAACGGTGTAGTGCCAGAGATGTTTGCACTAAATTCTGTGCCATCTTTAAATTTTAAGCTATTTGCTGTGCTGGCAATAAAAGAACCTCCAATACTGAGACTGGCATTAGGTCCAAAAATAATACCAGCAGGATTGATGAAAAATACATTAGCACTACCATTAGCTTTGATCGTGCCATCTATATTTGAAGGCAAACCACCTGTTACTCTTGTGATGATATTTCTCACTACTGCATCATTTCTGAAAAAAGCCGTATCTCCAGTAGTATCAATTGTTGACGCAGAAAAGGAAAATTCTTGAAAACTATGAAAAAGATTCCCATCTCTAAGAGTTCCACCTTCAATAACTCTAGTATTGCCTTCAGTTGTAACGATACTGTTCTCAGGGAGCGTTGTGTCAGGAATAATTTCTGATATTGCTGCATTGGAGAATAATAGCGAAAAAAATACACCACCCAAACAGCACAGACTAATTTCACAAGTTTTACTAAGCTGAGGTTTCATCTTTTCTTAAAAAATAAAATTTCCTAAATTTTCTCACTTATCTCAACAAATAGGAATCCTATTTGATTTTTGAAATACCTGTAGGGTGTGCATTGCCCACCGTATAAAGCTTTTAGTAAGCAATGCCCACCTTACAGGCACTTAGATTTTTTCAGAAATCAGATAGGATTGCTATATGGCTGAGATTTAGGAAGATTATCCGTAATTATAAGTAGGTCGGTATGAAAAAACGTAACTGGGAATGGTCGTCCTTAGTCATTTGTCATTTGTCATTTGTCATTGGTAAGGATCTCAGTGTATTCACATTTTGTAATATAGTTCTGTTTATTCCACCCACCTACTTAGTATAAAATTTCTTCAAGAAAGACATCTTGAAGAATATGGGTTACGTTAAGTCTAAAAATTAATTTTTGCTAAAACAGAATGCTTACGACGGTCGTCAATACGGCCTATCTAATCAATGCCAGAAACATTCTCTTCTCATCTCTCCAGACGTCTATTACTTTTCCGTAGTAATGCTGTACTCAAAATGCTAAAACCTAGTAAACCAGTTATAGCCATAGGTTCTGGAACTTTAGTCACCTCATCAGGAGCAGGAATCAAGAAAAATGCATTAGTTTCGCTGAGAACAGAATCCACATTCAAAACTCCAAGTCGTCTTGGGAATCCTACTGTCCCATCGTTATTCAAAAATTGATTCAAATTTGATGCATTAAAAACAGATAAAGAATTCGCATCGGTGAAGGGAGCATAAAATTCAAAATTGATGAAATTTGATTTTGAATCTTGTAATCTAGCTTCATACTTCACGGCTTTATTGGTAAATTTTCCTTGAAAATCTCCGTCTGTATCATTAATTGCTTGCAATTCAGATGGATCTTCTATTAAAGAAGTTTTTAATTCTGCCGGATTAAACTTAAACGTGTTAAACTTCGTCTCGTCGCCAAAAGGTCCAGTTTCAAGTTGATTGTAAGTAGCGTTTTTAATAGCTCCAAGAAAGCTTCCTAACTTGGGGTCTGTATTAGTGTCTGCGATAGAGGTATCAATTTCAAAATAAAGTGTATCTGTCGTGTTTACTGCCCTACCAGAACCTTGGGCTATACCAGCTATAGAAGATTCTGGAGCTAAGTAAACTGTCATTGCAAGTACGGTAGCGGCTGAAAAAGTTTTTGCTAATTTATTGATAATTCTCATTGGAAAAGTTGTGAAATTACTGAAATTACAGTATTTGTCAACACCTGACATTAATATTTATTGAACCATGACTGCTATAGTTTATACTAGTTCTTTACAGTTTCTTTATTGAAAGAATATCTAAAATTTATGATTTGTTTGTGCGTAATATTGTTGAAGAGTTTTGTGTTGAACATTATGGCTCTCTGGAAACCGTTCTCTCTTCTGATGCTAAATTTGAAATCTGGGCTTATAAAACAAGGTGAAATTAGCAAAAAGAAAAGGGATTTTGTATCATCTCGTTCCGAGATAGAGCGTCTCTGCGGTTTTTCTTTAACCCCTTAAATTTAAAGTGGCAAAACCACTACTAGTAGCTTTGCTTGTACCAGTATTGATTTTTATAATTCTTAACAAAATAGCTATACCCTCATGTTATTGGCAACCCCAGCCTCTGCTTGCTATTTTGAGAGAAATTCGCAACTAGATATTTTGACTGCCCCTTGAAAAGATAAAAACTTTATACTTAATATTTCATCCTTCATACTTTATATTTCATCCTTTACACTTGTATCTAAATTAGGAATGGGTTATGAGAAGCGACATGGTAATAGAGCAATTACGCCGCTACAAAGAATATGGGGAATCCGTTCTTCAGAATTTGGATTTAGTATCGCAAAACCCGCCTCCCAGAGATAACTGGGTTCCAACAACCATTCACGAGAGCATCCAGCGCCTTCAGCAATCAGCTAAAAGGGTCGTAGAACTTGCTTCTTCTCCTGTCAAAATCGGCATTATGGGAGAATTCAGCAGTGGAAAAACCTTGCTTTTGGGCAGTCTTATTGGCTATGCTGATGCTCTGCCCGTCAGTGAAACTCCAACAACGGGAAATGTCACTGCAATTCACCTCGTTCAACAACCAGACTTACAAACTACGAAGATCAGTCAGTTTGCAGTTGAATATCTTTCGCATGAAGGAGTCAAAGAATGCCTGTGTTATATGCTAGAAGAGGCGGAACAACGGGCAAAAGCTGTCAATCTACCAGCATCAGAGCTTGCTGTTTTGAAAAGTTTGTACCCAACAACTCAGGTTGACAGTCACGGGATTTTAAGATGGTGCGAGCAAGCATGGAAAATTCAAAGCTTGGAGTTAAGGGCTTTATTGCGAGAACTCGTGCTTTTTGCTCGTACTTATAGCATACATGGAAGTGATATTTGCGGTAAAACCTACCAGATTGATAGTACTACGGCTCACAAAGGGTTAAGGTTAGCTGAGCCGCCCATGAATATTTTAGAACTCAGCTTTGAGCAATTACCTCCTGCTCCAAAACCCTGGGAAACCTTAGCGCAGCCATCAGCCAAAGATTTACGGAGTAGCTTTTCCCTGATCCGTCGCGTTGACGTGACGGTTGAAGTGTCAAAACAAATTTGGGATTTATCTTCCCTTCAGGGAACAAATGAATTTATTCTGTTGGACTTTCCTGGGTTGGGGGCGGCTGATTCTGGTGTCAGAGACGCTTTTCTGTCTCTGAGGGAATTGAGAGATGTACAAACTATTCTGCTGCTTCTCAACGGTCGATACCCTGGCGGTGTCACTGCTACAAAAATCCGCAGTATGTTGGAACGGGATAAGGGACAAGACCTCAGAGATCGGATTATTGTCGGTGTGGGACGCTTCAATCAAATTCCTCTAAGTGGGAGTGATGAGCGATCGCTCGACGAGCTTTTAGATGAACCTCTCCTCTCAGAAGAAACCGTCCTCGAACAGCTCAACATTCTCAAACTGACCGTGGCTAGCGCCAGTAATTTGACAACAGAGAAAAAGAATATTGTTTTGCTATCACAACTGTATGGATTAACAAAACTAGCAGAACAGTCCTCTCTACTGCAAGTTTCTTCGAGAGAGTTTTTATCCGAACTGGATAAACCAAACAAACCAGATGAGCTTCAACTACGAGAAAAATGGCGACAACTTAGCGAAATGCTACCGCCATCAAGTTACTTGCACAAACAACTGGGCAATTATGCTGAAGATGGTGGTATTAACAGGTTGCGTTCTCTACTTAAGGAACACGTGGCTTTGCACGGACTGAAGCAACTTGTAGAAGATACAAAAAAAGCATCTGAGGCTTTGAGAAAAGAACAAAACAATCTGAAAAATCTATTAGAAGATATTCCCGCTTATATACCAGTCGTTGAAAGCCCTGTTTTTCTTACCTTACGAGAAGCTATAGAAAACTTAGTAACCGCATACAGACAATTCCAAGAAGATTTAGACAAACAACCCATTTTAATTAATCGCAATAATGTAGCCGTTAGCGATGTTGTCAAAGATGAACTAACCAATAAAATCTTTTTTGAATGGAGCGAGTGGACATTACTTTTCGATCGAACAAAAAATGGAACTATTGTTTTGACAGAAAGTGAAAGCTTTTTTGAAGAAGATGAAGTAGATGATTCCATTCCTACAAAAAGCGATGATTTCTACTCAGCATTTGTACAAACCATCCAAGATATGCAAGCCTTTGCTCACGATCGCACCACAGAAGCAGTGACAGACTTATTCGGCAAATTATCCACGGATGTACAGCAAGAAAGAGAGAAACTCAGCCCGATTCTGTTACAAGACAAAGAATCTTCCATTGAGAAAAAGTTTGGCAGAAGCCAAGTTCGTTTATTCAGAAACCTGCTGCGTGCGATCGAACCCGCTCAAAGATGGCAAAACCTCATTATCCAACACAGCGGGCTAGCAGGAGATGCCGTTCCCGTTCATGCAGAGGCTTTATTTCCCCTAGCACGTAAAGACGATAGACATCAAAACGGTCAAATTTTTGATTGGAGCCCGGATAAAAAATTTACCGTTTCTCCAAGACCATTTAACCATCAAGTTGCCGTTTTAAGATTGCGAGATGAAATAACAGCGAGTGCGGGATTGCACTTAGTACAGTATGTCAGTCAACTGACCAAGCAAGTCAAAGTGTCTTTCTCCAAAGCCTTAAAAGAAATTGTAGACAATCTGCAAGAACTTTTAAAATCCAAGCACGAACCCCTGCTAAGACATATCGCCTCTGCAGAAGCACAAACTTCAGCCTCCATTCCACCTTGGTTGGATACTCTATCCCAAATTCCAGCAATTTCATATCCAGAGGAAATTTAAATGGAACCAACAGTGGAACAGTAAAAAACAACTGGCGCATATCGTTTAGTTTGTCGGTGTAAGATTACCTTATGAAAATCGACCGACATGACCAGACCAAAATCTTAACACCTGATGAAATTAACCGATTGTTCACCATAGGGCTAAAAACTCCACGCGATCGGGAGCATCCCGTTTTGGCAATTTGCCCTCAGAATGGAATTCTGGGGCTATACAAACAAACTCCCTTCGGGTTCGCCCTCCGGGTTCGCCAGTCGCCTACGGCGGGAAACCCGCCTACGTGGACTTCGTATTAGTCCGCGCAGGTGGATTTAGCTTGTATAGCCGCGATTTCCAATTGCCAGGTCTTTTTTCCAAATTGGGATGCTCCCAATAGAATCAGCGTTTCTATGATACCATTCGTGACAGGTTAAGGTTAGTTTGCACTGCAAAAATGCTTAAAGTGCTGGATGAAATTTGAAATTATTTCCTGCTACTTATTAAAGAAGTAAGGGTTCTGATTCCTCATACATAGTTGAGGATAACTACAAAATTATATTTAAACTGTGGCACGACTCCAAGTTAATTTGATTAAATCTAAGACGTAATCAACAGAGTTATCTATATATTCTGATGTTTCATCATTCATAAGCCATAATTTCCCACCAGTAATATAAATTTGGTTTGGTTCTTTATAGTAAGCTTGATGACGGCTGATCCATCCTGCTTTATCTCCAGTAGTCTCGATTTTTTCGATTTTCAATGTGTGGCAATGTAACCGATAAACCGGAGTTTCATAATATATTCTTGCATCTACATATCCTAAATTACCAATAATATAGATGTATTCTCCAACTAATGTTGCCGAATGAAAATCAGTTGGCGGGAACACATCTTCTGGATAACCAAAAATCTGGAAATTACCATCACCTTGGTAAACTACAACATCGTTGTAGATACAAAAATCTGGGTCATAGTAGTCTTCATGTTCACCGGCAATTTCGATAATTCTACCGTCTGGTAATTGTGTAATGGTTCTGCCAAATCGCTGATAGCACCATGCTAAGTCTTGCCAATTTTCTGTATCGTCAAAAAGCTGTTTGGCTGTATAAGCAGAACAACCTTCTTTAATCATCGCTTGCCAAAAAGGGATTTCCATCAACTCTGGATTAGTTCGGCCAAAACGCGGATGTTTGTCAGCAAAATACTGCTCTGGTGATAATTTTGAGAGTGAGAATGTGCTGCGGTTAATTCCAGTAAGCAATCGCCGCATATCATCGTTAATATCACTCAAATCTTCACCAGCTGCAACGAGCATTCTCACAATTTCCAGATTAGTCGCCATCTTAATGGCTTTGTTATCGTAATTATCAGATCTGCCAGCATTTGCACCAGCCTCTAATAAAATTCTGACGCAATCAATTGCACCACGCTCTGCGGCCAACATTAACGCAGTGTTGCCAAAATCATCAGTAGCTTCAACATCACATCCCCCTGCAATTAGCCATTGTAGGACTTCAACCCTATTATTTCCTATCGCATACATTAATGGCGTTTGTCCGCAGTTTCCGCGATCGTTGTAATTTGCTCCCGCCGCTAGGAGTAATTTAACTTTAGCTAGTAGACATCTCCAAAAACTGCCCAAGTATCTCTATGACTAACTTATAGGGTGCGATCTCCAGTTTCGCAAGCCAGCTAGTTTATACGATAGAATAAGGTTTTGAGATATTTGTTGTTAATAATCAAACCAAAAAACGTAGTTAGGTGCATTCATTTTTAAATCAGGCGATCGCATATATTTCTGTTGGTAATACGAGGGCCCCAATTCGGAATCTTACTAGTCCACAAATTGTCAAAATTACTTGCTCATACTTTTTAGGATTTAACCGAAATCTTTCTTGGACAACTCGGAATATTTTTACCGAACGAATTCTGTGTTCAACAAATATTCTTTTGGAGGAAAACTCCTGGTTTTCTTTTTTCTGAGAAATAGTTAACTTTCCATTTCTCGGTGTTTTAATAGGTGTGTCAATTAAATCTTCTCCTTGATATCCTAAATCTCCCTTAAATTTTTGTTTTTGGTCAAAGTTATCACGATTTTCTCGAAACAAAGTTATATCACTTTTCGGTCCAGGTTCGCCAGCTACAACATCAACGATATCCCTTGCATCTGGCAAAATAATCATCTGACTTTTAAATGTATGTTTACTTGCCTTGCCAGAGTAATATTTTTCTTGCTCCTTATTGTCTTTAGGTCTTTCCCTCACTTGTTCATAGCTGTCTACAATTAATTCGTAATCTGTGAGAATTTCTTGAACTACCATCAAATCAGATTCGTTTTTTTTTACTTGTTCAATTAAACTGGATGGCAACAATTCCCTAAGTATTGGCAACCAATAATTAAATGTATCATTTGCTGTAGACTCACTCACTCCAAACTGGATGCCCAAAAGTTGAAAGGTTGTCAGATGCCTGAGATAGACCAAGGTTAAAATTATTTCTTCTTTCATGGATAGTTTGGGTTTACGACCTCCACCACTAGCAATAATTCTCACTTTTGTAGATTCTAATAACTCTTGTTTTTCGTGGTGTAATCTTTCGGCATTTTGAATTAATTGTTGTAACTGTTCGTACTCTAGACCAATTAACCGCTTTGTTTCTTTAGGATTCTCTTCAATATGGTTCAGTATATTGCTCATATTTCTGTGTCAGAAAAGCTCTCTAATGTTCTTATATCACAGAATATAACTATTTTGGAGATGTCTAGTTCACCCACCTGAATACTCAATAACCAAGGCGTTCTATTCCAACAATCACGCGTATTTTGGTCTGCGCCTTGTTCCAGTAATAACTGGATTTGCTCTAAACTCCCAAAAACTATAGCGTGCATTAATTGAGTCCATCCCAGTTGCTCTGGGTTAGCACCCGCATTCAATAGTAATTGGACAGCATCAAATCTCCCAATATGAGCCGCTACTTTAATTGCAGTCTCACCATAGCTACTCATCCCATTCACAGCCGCACCTCTAGAGATAAGTAAATTTAAAATCTCTATGAAATTTTCATCCTGTAAAATATCTCGACCATACATAGCATCAATTAAGACATCATATTCTCCTGGCCTGCGATAGTTAATATCTGCTCCAGCATCCAGAACCAATTGGATTTTCTCTACATTCCCTGACTGCACAGCCAACCCAAGGACAGTATGTTGATATTCTGGTTCAACAGCATTCACATTCGCGCCATGTTGCAACAGAAAGCGAATCATATCGCTAAGAGCGCTAGAACTGCTAAGGGCGTACATTAATGGTGTTTGCTGGGAAAACTCTTCTAAACAATCAATATCAACGCCATTAGCTATCTCATACGCGACTTTGGCGATATCTCCTTCCCGTGCATAAATATGAATTTGCATAATTTTTCCGAGTTAACTCCTGTTATCAAGTTAGGCTTGACTCAAAAAAATTATGCAGATTACACAATTTTTTAGTGCCTCATGATGAACTAACACCCTTTCTCCTGATAAGGGAATTGACCAAGGTGCCGCTACTTAGCTAAAGGGAAAAGCGGAGCTTACTGGTAATATAAGTTACAAGCAACCGCCGCCATCTTCCCCACAAAAACCTTATAGAAGTTAACTAAATATAAACATCTTGGGAATTGGGTAGTCAAGCTTACCTGATGGCAGTTGAGCAAGTCGCTATGAGAGCCAAGATTGAAGGACTGCAACGAGCTATAAATACTTTACTTCAAGGGTCAGCTGATTTGATAGACGAAGCTAAAAAATATAAGCAAGATTAATCACGTTGTTCGTAAAAAATTTTCGCGAACACATCTTTTTTGTCCAAAGTCCAATTCAGTGGATTAACTTGGTTAGACTGGATGGAAGGAACAATCGCATTGTTATACTTGTTGCGGACACAATACAAATAGAAATTTATCCCAACGCAAAGGTAACTGTTCAATGACTAAACTGAATTACAATGCTATATCTGATAACGACTTGCTAAACTACGTTAAACAACATTCCGAAGATAATGAAGCTTTTTACACGTATATTGATAGCAAACGTGCTGCTCAACCCGATCCAAAACCCATGTCAGTAGAAGAAGCCGAAGCTGAATTGCAACGGCGAGTTGGTCAGCCGTTGTAGGGTACAATGCCAACTAAAAGCTTGGTATGGTACAAAAAAACTTCAGGAAATCAATAGCTCTCTCCTCTTACCGCTGCGTACTCTGTGTCTTAGCGGTTCAATAAATGAATTTCAACCGCATAGGAGATTCAGAGCTTAGAGAGAGGGCGATCGCGACTCATTAAAAATTAGATACGGCGGTGTAATACTCACTCAATTCTCATCCAAAATTCTAAAATCTAAAATCACAAAATGCCAGTCAAAATCGAACTATTAAATCGTTACCAACTACGCTTAAAAGACGACGATCTTTTACTGCTACCCGTTATTGAAATTAAACCAACTGATAACTTCAACTTACCCCACATTTCCAGAATTGATATCTCTGTCACTGGAACACCAGAAGATTTAGCACTACAGATACAATCAGCTTATAAAAGTGTCAATTTCAGTACAAGTAAACTTTTAAAACTGACAACTCCACAACGATTAAAGCAAATAGATTGCAGGTGGGATAGACCTTTATCAATGCGTGTCAACTGCATTCTCTTGGTCACTGTGGAATATTTCGATTCTGATGAAGTTGGTAACCCAAAACTGTTTGCCACACAAATTGCCGTGTCTGAATGTAATATATGGACTAGCGCACCAGTTGAAGAAACAGAAACTAAAGTTTCATCTGCACTCATCACACCACCACCTCCAGGACCTTTTTTTAAATCAGAACCAATACCAGAAATGCAAAAGCCAGAAATTTCCTATCCAGGTTGGTTTGCCATAGATTTTGGTACGTCTAATTCTACAATTACGCTGTACGATCCTAAGGTGATTGTGACTCCAGATAGCTTTCCCAGCGAGCAAGAAGCAAGGTTGCGGGAACGCATGGCGTCATGGCTGAACCACCGCCCTGTAGATAATATACCGGGTATTAGTCGGGATGCATGGGAACAAGAATGGCAAAAGTTTTTGACCGAACTGAGTAAAGATTTGAAAGAAATCAATTCTGTGACTCGTCACAATTTGGGAGATCGACTTTTTCGGGGTGTAAACAATATTGATTTGTTGGAAACTATCAGACAAATTGAAATTTGTTTGAGCAAACGTCTGGGTTGGTTTCGCCGTGCAGCAAGCAAACGGTTGAATCAAATCTATCATGAAGTTTTCCGCGTACCTCCGTTAGAATGGCAAAGTTTAATACCAGTAGAATTAGATAAAGATCGCCGTCTGAATGAAATTTCTAGTGAGTTGGAAGTTTCTCATTTGGAACCATCTCTACCAAAAAACGATCGGGCAAAAGTTAAAGTGGTTTTGGGCGAACAAGCCAAGCAGCACCGACTCGATGCGATTAGGAATGGAGAGGATATTGAAGGTAGGTTTTTGCATTCTCCCAAACGTTACTTTGGACAAGAACGTTCTTTTCAAATTACACTGAATGGCAACTCTGAAAGCATTGAAGTCAACAAACTCCTTCAAGCTGCTTATGCTCAACTGATAGAGTTAACTGAGAAGTACCGCCAACGCTATCCCGGTAGATGTTCTGAAGGAAAATTCTATCGCGCTGTCGTAACTTATCCAACGATTGCCTCACCGTTTGTTCGTCGTGAAATTGAAAATTTGGTGAGACAATTGGATATTGAAGATGTGCAAATGGCTTACGATGAAGCTATATCGGTCGCCCTCTTTTTTCTCTGGCGGGAATTTGGTGGCGATCTGAATGTGGGGATTGAGTCATTTAAAACCCGTTGCCGTTACAATGGGGATAAATGGTGGCAAAATGTCCTGGTTTTAGATATTGGTGGCGGAACGACGGATCTGGCATTGATTCGCCTGACGTTGGAAGAAATTAATCCCTTTGAGCCAGGAGAAGATCGGGGTGATGGTGGGAGATATTACAAACTGACTCCTAAATTACTGGGTTCTTCCGGTCATTTGCAATTGGGTGGTGAGTTGATTACTTTGCGATTGTTTTTGTTGTTGAAAGCAGCGATCGCAGACTGTTTGCTAACGGCTGTTGTCCGAGAACGGCTAGACAAGGATGTTTTAAAAGTACAACCAGAAGAGTTAAGCGATTACTTCCTCGATAATGGTAAATACTTACCCGGTAGTTTGTTAGCTTATGTGGATAAAGAAATTCGAGAAGGTGATGCTTATAAAGATGCATTAAATGCAGCAGAAAAAGTAATTCCAACTCGTTGGAAATATGCGTCATCCCGCGCTCAAACTTTTTACACTCTCTGGGAACAAGCAGAGAATGCAAAAATTATACTCGGTCAAAAGCGACAGAAAGATGCTCCCGAACCAGTGTTTGTTGTCAACGGGCAAAAAATCTTTGAGATGCTGCAGCAAAATGATATTCAATTACCAAGTGAGGCGATCGATACCCTCAGTGTAACCCTGACAGTCAAGCAATTTGAAAGAGCCGTCTCTCCTGTCATTCGAGAAGCGATCGGTATTGCTCAAGGTTTAATTGAGAATGCGTTTGGAAGCAAGGTACCTGAGTCTCAAAATTCCCAAAACAACAAAGAGCAAGTTGATTGGTTTATTTTATCAGGAAAAACCTGCAATCTTGAATTGGTCAGTCGAGAACTCTATCAAGTTTTTAGCAAGTCAGATTATTTTGTTTGGAATGACGAGCGAGTTACCTTTGAACCAGAATATACAAAATTGGCGACTTCTGCAGGGGCTTGTTTTGCTGAAAAAATTAGACAACTGGGTTTCTCTCCTAAAGATTCAAAAGAATTGCTGCGTAGAGGCGCAAACCAGCTTTATATAGATGTTAAAAATTTATTTTATTTCCTCCCTTGCTCCTTTAAACGAGAAGTCATTGGAGGAAATTTAGATCCTATTTTCCAAGCAGGTCAAGAACTTTATCAACTCCAAGTGAATGACTCGCTTGCAAGATTTCGCAGTACCTGGCAAGGGATGCAATTAACAAATAATATCATTCGTCAAGATTTTGAGAATATCAAGCCTCAACTTTGGGGAAGCTACAACGGTGAGGCGTTGAGAAGAAAACTAGACATGAGTGAGGAAGATTTTAAAAACCTCATCAAAATTCAGTTTGAAATCAATCAAAAGCTTGATATCGATTTACTACTTTGTCAGAGTAATCCACACTACTTAATTCCGATTAATCTTCCTTGCTTGGATGCAGCAAAAGCGATTTCAACACCAACAGTCATTTCTGATGATGGTCAAGTTATCTGTGATATCGCCGTTAACGTTGCAGAATCGGCAAATGCTTTAAAAACAGATGCTCACACCGTTATCTTTCAGGCTCAGAAAGACTACAGCAACGATTTAAGAGTTTTTCGCTATGATGACGGAGATGTACAGCCCCAAGGAAAAGGATTAATTACAGAATTACCTGCATTTCCTGCTAGTGGAAAACACACTTTTTACTTTCAATTTCACAACCCACAATCAAATAAATGGGAACTCATCGGTCAGTTACCGGAACCAGAAGTGAAAACAGAATATCCCTGTCGATATTACGTTTCTTTAAATGAGAAAGGAATTCTGAGAGTGCATGCATTTGAAGTTCCTTACCTAACTTCATCAGATCCGAATTGTCTTAAACAAGAAGGATATGTTTTTCGAGACACCCTCCAACCCCAACCCAATGATGTGAAAGCAGAACGCGATCCCTTTTCTGGAGAACACTAAACATTTTGAATTCTGGATTGATTGATTTTAGATTTTGAATTCTAGATTGATTGATTTTGGATTGATTGATTGTAGATTCATAATTCATAATTCATAATTCATAATTGATTTTAGATTGGCTCGAGCCCAGGTTCTACCTGGGACTACCTTCTCAGAGGCAGAGCCTCTGGTAAACTTAATGGAGGCATAGTCCTCCGCTCGTAGCAGTTATGCATGGGAAGACAGCGCTACTACGAACCAATGAGGACACATCGGAGGAATTATGCAGCACCTCAGCAAGTTATTGGAAATTGAAAACTCAAATTTAGCTTGGGTACTGCGGTTGGGATTGCACGGACTGCGAACTCAATTACAGGAAGCATTAAAAATGGTGCAGACCGATCCGGGAAACATGGCGTGTGAGGAATTGCTGAGGGAATTGGATGTTCTTTTGCAATCTGTCAATACACCGCAATCAACTCACGAAAAAACGATCGCATCCGAACAAGATGATGCTTCTTGGGAAGATGTGTTGGAACCAGTTGCAGGTGAGTTGAAACTCAGACAAATTTGTGAAGCTTTGTTGGTTGACCGAGAATTAAGCAATTATATCGGTCAGTATGAATTTTACAGCACAAGTGATGCCGATTTATGGAACGAGATACAACGTCTGCTACTGCGAGTTCCTGAAAAATTAGCTCATACTTGGCGAGAGTATCTCGTAAAAGCACTAGCTCAAGTAGGGGCTGTGGAGGACAAGGAACTCTACTTATCTTTACCCTTTACTCGCCATGAATGTATTTATCCCGGTTTGGGTGGAAAAGTTAAAGCTTCTGGATTGTGGTTTTCAGATCGAGTTGATTTTGACTCAAGACTGATGGTGGAAAGGAGTGGAGGAGAACTAGATTTTCTTGCAGGAGTTGTTTCTATTTGTCTCCAATTTATTGAAAGCGATCCGCTTGTACATCACGCGCTGAAAAGTGTAGATAGATTTGGGATTCGGTCTTTGAGCTTGGAATCAGAAAAATCTAAGTACGTCACTGCGTTGATCGATCGTTTTCGCCGCGTCCAAGCAACCGCAGACAATAGCGACTCGGCTGTGGCATTGCGTGCGAGACTGGATTTAGATGAAGCAATCCACTCGTTAGTTTACTTACCCTGTAGCGATCGCTTTTCTTGGTGGGGGAAACTGCAACAAGAAACACGGCGCACTCTTGACTTAGTAGTCGCAAAAGCACGCCAAGCCGGACACCAGGTACAAATTCGCCCGTTATGGGGAATTTACGCTGATGTTTTCAATTGGTCAAAAGACGATTTGCAACTAGATATCGGCGGTGTACCGGGGGAAGTCTCTGCGTGTTTGCGAGTTTACGCCAAGATTGATGACGAGCTGCTTCCAGGACGAGTACTTTTCCGGTCATCTTGATGAGTTTGCGCGATCGTCGCACGTTTTACAGTGTGCTCTTTTATGCACTTATTAAATCAAAGCCCTATCCCAATCGCCTATCCTAGTATTTAGAATTCTTAATTAATCCTAAAAGCCATGAGTATCATCATTCCAGATGAAGTATTGCAAGCAACCCAAATGTCTGAGCCTGAGTTATTGACTGAAATTGCAGTCATGCTTTTTCAAAAGGAAAAATTTACTTTAGGTCAAGCAAGTCGTTTTGCAAAAATGAATCAACTCCAGTTTCAACACTTACTTGCAAGTCGTCAAATTCCTCTCCATTACGATGTTGCCGAACTCAAGGAGGATGCAAAAAGTCTGGAAGCAAATAATTGGAAATGATTGTAGTTAGCGATACATCACCTATTAGTAATTTGGCTGCTATCGGTCAATTAGAATTACTGCAACAACTTTATGGTAGTGTAATTGTTCCTACAGCCGTTTATCAGGAATTTCTCAATTCAGGAGAGACAGATCCCGCTGTTTTGGCGATTCAAACTGTCAACTGGATTGAGATTCGTTCTGTCGCTAATATTACTTTGCTTCAAACTTTGCAAAATAATTTAGATATCGGCGAAGCTGAAGCTATTACCCTTGCTGTTGAATTAAATGCTGATAGATTAATTATAGATGAACGAAGAGGTAGAAATGAAGCAATTAGGTTGGGTCTTCAAGTAACTGGAATATTGGGGATATTGCTAGCAGCAAAACAACAAGGATTAATTTCGTTGATGCAGCCATTATTAGACGATTTGATTGCTAATGGCTTCTGGATTCGAGAACAATTGTACGCAGAAGCTCTTAAATTAGCTGGGGAATAACTTAAAAATTTACCCCGAACGGAAAACTATCCAGATAGGATGCACTATTTTCAACGTTCCGGTCGAAGTAATTTCCCCAATGAGGCTTTCTACCATCAATATCTGTAAAGCCATACTTTGTTGACAGGTTCCACGAACTCAGAACCTTTCCTGAGTACTGCTTAACCTCCGGATCGGCTGCAAGTGCTGCGATCGCACGACCAATGAAAAACGGAGTTTCAGACGCAATGAAATGAGGATCTTTTTTCGCTCCTTCTTGCCAATTTGCTTCGGTGACACCAAAATGCTCTAGCATGGCTTCCGAACGCAGAAAGCCCGGAGTCACAGCAACAGATGTAATGTTGTAAGGGAGCAGTTCTTTTGACATTGCGTAAGCAAGGCGAATAATGGAAACCTTTGCCAAGTCGTAGAAGAAGTTACCGCGATACCCCAAACTATCGCCATCAGTGACTTCAACAATCAATCCTTGTTTTCGCTCAACCATCAACGGGATAGCATAATGGCTGGTGATGATATGCGTGTGGATGCCCCGTTGTTGCATGAGTAGCCCGTTTGATAGCGACTGCTCCCAAAAAGGTTTACCCCACTCCATCAAAGTGTCTCCACCCCAAATGTCATTTACGAGAATATCGAGTTGTCCTTGCTCGCTCTTAATCTGCTCGAATAAAGATTTTACTTGCTCCTCAACGGTATGATCGACTTGTACGGGGATACCCACACCACCCCAAGCGTTAACCATCTCTGCTGTTTCTTCAATTGTTTCAGGACGATTGCCAGTTGCGGGTTTGCCCCGAACGCTGCGTCCCGTGCAGTAGACTGTTGCTCCCGCTTCACCCAGCATGCAAGCTATTCCACGTCCCGCTCCACGAGTTGCTCCCGTCACAACTGCTATCTTACCTTTTAAAGGTTGCATTCTGCCCTCCAGTAATAGTCTTTGAGAGATAGCTGTTTTTTAAGCTAACAGTTGCTCCTTGATAGTAAATAGTCTAGCCTAAGTGTAAATAATATTCATTTAAAAATAATTTTATTAGGAATTTTTACATATGACTATATTGTCTGATATCAGTGATGACTTGAAAAACCCGTTTATCCTTTTATCTTTAGGTTTTGGCTTTGTCTGCTTAGTTTCAAGAATTTGGAACGACCCCTATACCCTCTTGCATCATGTAGTATCATTTGGTCAATTGAATATAGTGAAAATCTTACTTAAATGGGGCATTAGTGCTGATGTCAAAAAACATAAAAGTATGGCTCCACTTTGCGTTGCTGCAAAGTATGGATACAGAGATATCGCTCTCATACTGATTGAGAATGGGGCAGATATCAACGAAGGATTATATGAGGAAAGCGGATGGAATCCATTGATTGAAGCTGCAATATATAACAATGAAGAAATGATTGAAATTTTAACAGCAATTGGAGCCAAAAAAAGTCCACATTTTGCTGCAATTAGAGGCGATATAAACTTAACCAGACCTGGTAAGCTAAACTTTTTTGAACTAATTAAAATGTTTTCAATTTTATATACTGTTCGACATACTGCGGATTCTGAAAGTCCCCAATCTAATCCAATATGATAATAAGTACGGTATTCTCTCCAATATTGAATTACCATTAAAACTTGGTCTTCAATAATTAATTTAGGACGACGACCAGATTTCTTTTTCTTTTTTTCATCAGCTTTAACTACATCAACCATAGAATCAAAGGTTTTACGGCTTACACCAGTCATGCGCTTAAATTTTTTTGCAGTAAGCTGCTTGGCTTTCTCTATTTTCACGGCTCCTCAAAGTCCCAATTACAAATTGCAAAGCCCTTAACTATACTACAAAACACTTTTGCAAGAGTCCTTAACTGTTAACTGGGCTGTTGAAGCCGTTGCTCGTCTTGGCACCCTCTGATTTTGGCTAAGGTATTGTTATGAAAATTAGTGTATAGTTTGAGGTAAGCCAGATCATATTCACCAGAGAAGCTTTATGATTGCTCTACCTGGTATCGCCATCCAAGACAAGATATACGAAAGCTCTAATTCTCTAGTGTATCGAGGCATGAAAGACGATGGAGTAGCGATCGTCGTAAAAATGCTCAAGCAGGATTATCCCTCACCTCAAGAACTAATCCGCTACAGACAGGAATATAGAATTACCAGTTCCCTCAACTTGGAAGGAGTTATCAAGGCATACAGCCAGCAAAACTATCAACGCACTCTGGTGATGATTTTAGAAGATTTTGGGGGAGAGTCATTAGAGCAATGGATGCACAAGCGCCCAGATATTTTCTGCCCGATGCCTTTATCAACTTTTCTTGGTCTGGCGATCGCCCTCACCGATATTTTAGGCAAAATCCATGCTGCCAATGTCATTCATAAAGATATCAACCCTGGAAACATAGTCCTAAATCTGGATACTGGCGTTGTCAAAATTATTGATTTTGGGATTGCCACCCAATTTAACTGCACGAATCCGACTTTCAATAGCCACTATGTTATAGAAGGGACACTCGCCTACCTTTCTCCAGAGCAAACAGGGCGAATGAACCGTTTGCTCGATTACCGCACCGATTTATACTCCCTTGGTGTGACGTTCTACGAACTGCTAACCGGACATCTGCCGTTTCAAACAATGGATATGCTAGAACTAGTCCATTGTCATATTGCCAAACGACCCCCTTCACCTCATGAAATAAATACAAATATTCCCAAACCAGTGTCAGATATTATTTTGAAACTGATGGCGAAAAATGCAGAAGATCGCTATCAGAGTGCCTGGGGAATAAAAGCAGATTTAGATATCTGTGTTCAACAATTAGAAGAAATCGGTCAAATTTTTAGCCTTCATCTGGCGCGTCAAAATGTTTCGGGTCAGTTTCAAATTCCCCAAAAACTGTATGGGCGGAACAAGGAAGTTGCAATATTACTGGCGGCTTTTGTTCGCGTAGCATGTCCGGAGGACAATCGTGTAGCGTGTCCAGAAAACAATCGCATTTCTTCTTTACCAAACAATTTAGAAACGATTTCAGAAAGGGAAGCAACGGGCAATTCAAAATTCTCAGTTGAAATGATGCTTGTCTCTGGCTACGCCGGAATTGGTAAATCAGCATTAGTGCAGGAAATTTATAAACCGATTACCCAAAAACGTGGCTATTTTATCTCTGGGAAATTCGATCAATTCCAGCGCAATATACCTTACAGCGCGATCGCCGATGCTCTGCGAAAATTGGTGCAGCAAATACTGGGTGAACCAGAGAAACAAGTGCAACAATGGCGATCGTACCTGTTGACAGCATTGGGAAGTAACGGACAAATCATCATAGATGCGATCCCAGAAGTTGAGCTAATTATTGGTAAACAACCACCTGTACCGTCCGTTGGAGCAACTGAAGCTCGAAACCGCTTTAACCGAGTCTTTGGGCAGTTTGTGCGGGTGTTTTGTACCAAGGAACATCCACTTGCGATCTTCTTAGATGATTTGCAGTGGATAGACTCAGCAACCCTGAAGTTAATTGAGTTGATGCTGCTTGATGAGCAAACCCAATATTTATTTTTGATTGGAGCCTATCGAGATAATGAAGTCAATGCAACGCATCCACTAGTATTAATGTTAGAGAGACTGCGAAAACAAGGAGCAGTGCTTAAAGAAATTATCTTAGCACCCTTAACGCTAGAGGCATTAAGCCAGTTGATTGCTGAAACATTATATCAGGATGCTGAAACTGTTCGTTCCTTAGCTGAGTTGGTACTACGTAAAACTGAGGGTAATCCTTTCTTTATCAATGAATTTTTGAGAATGCTGTATAGCGAAAATTTATTGACTTTTGATACACAACACTTAAGTTGGCAATGGGATATTGCTCAGATTCAAGCTCAAAATATCACTGATAATGTTGTGGAGTTGATGCTCCTCAAGCTGAAGAAACTTCCAGAGGTGACACAGCAAATTCTCCGGTTAGCCGCTTGTGTTGGGGCTGAATTTGATTTGGAGACGTTATCGATTGTTTGTGAAAAAAGTCCTAAAGTGGTTTTCCAAGATTTACTAGCAGCCATACAAGTAGGACTAATTCAGCCCCTCTTAGAATTAGACGAGAACTTGCTAGTTCAAGATTATAAGTTTTTGCACGATCGCGTGCAGCAAGCCGCCTATGCCTTAATTGATGGCTCGCAACAACAGCTTGTGCGCTTACAAATCGGTCATAATCTCCTAGAAAAAACCTTACCAGAGCGGCTAACAGACAAATTGTTTGAAATTGTCGATCATCTGAATTATGGAATTGAGCTTGTCACCGATCGAGTAGAACGAGATGAAATTGCCAAGTTAAATTTAATGGCAGCTTACAAAGCAAAGGGGGCGATCGCCTACGATGTAGCTGCAAAATATCTGGACTCAGGAAGATTATGGCTGGCAGCTTCTAGTTGGCAAACCAACTATGACCTAACTTTAGAGTTATATCTAGAAACAACAGAAGTCGCGTACTTATGTGGCGAATTTGAGCGAGTAGAAGACTGGGTAGCGATCGTTATAAAAGAAGCAAAAACTATTCTTGACAGCGTGAAAGTTTACGAAGTCAAAATTCAGACCGACATTGCACAGAGCCAGCTATTAAAAGCAATCAATACTGCACTGTCAGTTTTGCAGCAACTGGGGATCGATTTTCCCGAAACACCCAGTCAGGGAGATATTCAGCTTGAACTAGACGCGATTGCATCTATTTTGAGTGAGAAACCGATCGAGGACTTGATCCATTTGCCCCAGATGACAGAGCCGAGCCAGTTAGCAGCGATGCGAATTCTATCAAAGATAGCGATTTCTGCCTATATTGCTGCCCCTAATTTGATGCCTTTACTGGTGTCTCAACAGGTCAAATTGTCCGTCCAGTACGGTAATGCGTTGGTATCTCCTTTTGCGTATGCCAACTTTGGATTAATTCTTTGTGCAATAGTCAAAGACATAGAGTCTGGCTACCAGTTTGGAAAGCTTGCTTTAGGGATGTTGTCACAGTCAAATTCTCATGGGCTTAAATCTAGGACTTTAAACATTGTAAATAACTTCATTATCCACTGGAAAGAACATGCAAGAGTCCTATTGAAGCCATTACTAGAAGGCTATCAAAGTGGGCTGGAAACTGGAGATTTAGAGTTTGCCGCTTATTGCGCTTATACTTACTGTTTTCAATCCTATGCCAATGGAAAAGAACTTGTAGAGGTTGAACGTGATATGGCAATCTATGGTAAAGCAATCCATCAAATCAAGCAAGAAACAGCACACACCTGGAATCGAATCTTTCGACAAGCTATCATCAACTTGATGGGATACTCAGTCAATCTAACTCGTCTCATTGGCACATCCTACAACGAGGAAAATGAACTGTCACAATATGAAGCAGCAAATGATGGAAGCAGTATATTTGCTGTATATTTCAACAAACTTTTTCTATGCTACCTATTTTATGAATATGCTCAAGCCGTTGAAAACGCAGTCCTAGCGGGAAGTTACTTGATCCGATTAACAGGCACAACCCTTGAGCCTTTGTACTATCTCTATGATTCTCTGGCAAGACTTGCAACTTATCTCGATAGCAGCGCTCAAGTGCAGGAGGAAATCCTGGAAATAGTTGTAATTAGCCAGAAGAAAATGCAGCAATTGGCATATTATGCACCAATGAATTATTTGCATAAATATCAATTGGTGCAAGCGGAGATGGCACGAGTTTTGGGCCAGTTACTTGAGGCAGAAGAGTTCTACGAACAAGCAATTGTTGGTGCAAGAGACAACGAGTATCTGCAAGAAGAAGCATTAGCATACGAGTTAGCTGCGAAATTTTACCTGTCTCGTGGTCGGGAAAAGTTTGGACAAACCTACATGAAAGAAGCTCATTACTGCTACCAACGCTGGGGAGCGACGGCGAAGGTGGAAGATTTAGAAAATCGTTATCCGCAACTATTTCCTCAATTGTCTGGTGGGGCTTACACGCCAATCGACACAACTTCTAGAAGCACTTCTAACACCTCACCTGTCGCTTTCGATTTAGTAACGGCGATCAAAGCATCTCAAGCAATTTCAAGTGAAATTGAACTCGATCGATTGCTTTGTTGCTTAATGAAGATATTAATCGAAAATGCTGGCGCACAAACAGGTTTTCTAATTTTAGAAAACTCAGGAAAATGGGTGATTGAAGCCTCTGGTGAACTCATAGAGGGTGAGAATGTTTATGCTACACAATTACTGCAATCTATCCCAACTGCAAATCATCTACCTGAATCAATTATTAATTATGTTATTCGCACTCATGAATGTGTCATTTTAAATGATGCTACCCGTGAAGGTAATTTTATTCATGAATCATATATTCAAGACAATCAAATTCCATCAATCTTATGTTTGCCTCTGCTGAATCAAGGTAAGCTAGTGGGCGTGTTGTATCTAGAAAATAAATTAGCGGTTGGAGCATTTACACCAGAGCGATCGCAAATTTTGCATCTACTCTCCACACAGGCAGCCATTGCGATCGAAAATGCCAAACTCTACTCACAGCTACGCACTAGCCAAAGCCAGATGGCTCAATTTCTAGAAGCAATTCCAGTGGGTGTTGCCGTCGTGGATACAGCAGGTCGCCCTTACTTCGTCAACCAACGGGCAACTCAGCTAACAGGCAAAGGGGTTGTGTGTTCTGTGACAGCCGATCAACTCGCCCAAACGTATCAAATTTATCTGGCGGGAACCGATCGACCTTATCCCACTGAAAAACTGCCAGCAGTCTTAGGTTTGCATGGCGAACGCAGCAGAATTGACGATATGGAGATTCAGCAAAACGGCAAAACGATTCCAATTGAAGTGTGGGGAACACCAGTTTTTGACGAACAGGGCAATGTGATTTATGCGATCGTAGCCTTTCAAGATATCACAGAGCGCAAACAAACAGAGCAATTGGTAGCTGATTACAACCGCACCTTAGAGCAACAAGTAATTGAACGAACTTTGCTTCTTTCTCAGGAGATTGAAGAGCGCCAACGAGTGGAAATTGCTTTGCGACATAGTGAAGAGCAATACAGGCTGACAATGGACTTCACCCACATTGGCAGTTGGAGCTGGAATATCATTGAAAATACAACAGATTGGAACGATAACCACGCTCGATTGCTGGGGTTAGTACCAGGTGAAGTTGAGAGTAGAACTCAAGCATGGCGCGATCGCGTTCATCCAGAAGACATTCATCGGGTTGAGCAAGTTGTTGAAGCATCTCTAGCAACCCATACCGATTGTGAAGTAGAATATCGAGTCATCCACCCAGATGGTAGTATTCACTGGTTGATTAGCAGAGGCCGAGGCATTTATAACTCAGCCGGACAACCTGTGCGAATGTTGGGTGTGATTCTTGATATTAGCGAACTGCACAACGCAGCACTGCGTGAACGCAAACTTGCCGAAGCCACGTCAATTCTGGAAGAACGCAACCGTATGGCGCGAGAAATCCACGACACTCTAGCACAAGCTTTTACTGGCATTCTACTGAATGTTGGAGCAGCGACACAAGTGCTAACAGATGATTTGGAAGCGACACAGGCACATCTTGAAATGGTGGAGGATCTGGCACAAACTGGGCTTGCCGAAGCACGTCGTTCTGTAGCAGCACTCCGCCCCCATCTCTTGGAATATGGCAACTTGCATAGCGCCTTATATCGTCTGGTGGCTCAGATGAGAGCTGTTGCCGATACATCTCTTATTTACGAAATTAAAGGCACAGCCTATCCAATGCCTGCCGAGGTTGAGAATAATTTACTACGGATTGGACAGGAAGCATTAACCAATGCCGTAAAATACGCTCATGCTTGCGAAGTTCGGGTTGAGTTAGTATATGAAAATACACAATGTATCTTGCGCGTTAAAGACAATGGACGGGGCTTCGGGGTTGGTAGTATTCCAAGAGTTGGCGGATTTGGATTGCTGGGAATGAGCGAGCGTGCAGAAAATATTGGAGCGCAACTGAGGATTGTGAGCCAACCTGGACAAGGAACAGAAATTGTTGTCATTGTAAATCGAGAGTGAAAATATCAAGAATGCACTGGTTACAAACGCAACGTAAATCGAATTTTAAGTAAATAGGGAGTAAACGATCGCACTCAAGCTGTGATTATTGCTGTTAAACAAGGGATTATCAATTTGTAAGTAAGTTTTACTAAAGTTGGACTCCAAATTCCAACTTTAGTTAGAGCCAACCATCCATCTTGAAATCGACTTATTTATCAATCGCTCAATTGAGCAAAAGTTTGAACTTTTAGCGGACGACAAATCAGAGTCAATTGCATATATTAGCTATATACAACCACTAATTACAGCAGATTCGGAGTTAATGAGGTACAGTACCTAATTCAAATTCCGACGTTTAAAAGCGACTCTGCAATTGTTGTACCTCACATACCTCAAAAGTGCTGTATGTAATATGTTTAGATTGAGATTCCAAAACCACATTACTGCCTTTCTAGTCGCCTTCTAATTTTCTTCTGAATGACTTAGACCTTTCCAAAAACTAGTTTTTAGCTCAGTTAGTAATCAAAGGGGAGTAGAAGCGGCACCAGGTTTGTTTGTGAATGGAATACGTTATATCAATCGCTGGAACCAGGAGCAGATTATCGCAGCTATTTTTCAAAGCCACAAATTAAGTAAATAACGATCGCCAAATGTTTTGTTCCCGTGGTAACGCCTGATAACATTGCCAAAGCTGTTATCTTTCTTGCATCAGATGGCGGTAACTTTGTAAACGATATCTCGCTATTTGTCGATAGCGAGATGGCACAGATTTGAACTTCACCTCTATACATTTAACAAATTATGGAGACTGTTAATCTGTTTTTAGACCCGATCGGCGCGATTTTAAAGACAAGATCGAGCCGGACTATTTCTACGAAGGGAAGTAGAGACCCCGCGCTGGTGCCAGCGACTCGTTGTTGATTCTAAAACTTATTAAAAAAGGAACAATCTAATGACACAATCTTTCTGGTTATTCGGTTCTTGCATGCGTATTCTTGCAGATGCTGCAACTACCGCAGGTCAGTACGACCTGGTTGAAGAATATATCCTTCCTGGCTCACAAACACCTCCCCATCTCCACACGCGCTATTCTCAACAAATGTACGTGTTAGAAGGAGAAGTCACGGTCTGGGCGGGTGATAAAAAGGTCGTGCTGAGTGCGGGTGAAAATCTCCTAATTCCAATTGGCACACCTCATATGGTTGCTGTCTTCGGCACTAAACCAGCTCGCAATTTAGTGATCAATGCACCAAGCGGTCCTGCTCGGTTGATTGAAGCAGTAGGTACGCAAAATGAAACGGAAACCCCAGATATGGAGTTACTTTTGAAAATTTCCGCCGAGCTTGGTGACGAAATTCTGGGTTCCCCCGGAGCCTTACCCTTCGCTGTTAAAGAAGCATAGCTAATTCATTGCAGACAACGTAAAGGAGAATTAGCATGGCTCATTATGACTAGATTGTGATTGGTGCAGGTTCGGCTGGCTGCGTCGTTGCTAATCGTCTAACAGAAAACAGTAACACAACCGTATTACTTCTCGAAGCGGGCAACCCCGATACAAAGCCGGAGATTTTCATTCCGTCAGAAGTCATGAGTTTACTTGGCTCCGAGGTGGACTGGGCATACTTTTCTGAACCAGAACCCTATCTCAACAATCGCAAAATGTTTTGTCCCCGTGGCAAAGTTCTAGGGGGTAGCAGTTCAATTAATTTCATGATGTATGTCCGAGGGAATCATCACGACTATGACCATTGGCATTCATTGGGGAATCCAGATTGAAGCTTACATCCGGGATAATTGCAGTACAGTGTATCATCCGGTCGGCACTTGCAAAATGGGTACAGACTCAATGGCGGTAGTAGACCCGGAATTACGAGTGCATGGAGTTGAGGGGTTAAGGGTTGTTGATGCATCGATCGTGCCAACGATCGCGACAGGAAATACGAATGCGCCTACCATCATGATTGGTGAGAAAGCAGCTGCTTTAATTAAAGCCAGTCGCATCTAACAAACTCTTCTTACAAAGAAAGGCAGCCTTGCTGGAGGCAGCTATGCTGAAGGGATTCTGTCTCCTGTCCTCTGAAATAAAAATGCGCGTTGTGGGAGTAGCGCCCACTAAAAAAAAGATGTTTTTCCAAGATGCGTAGCACGAGGAAAAACGGCGTCCTTGTTTCAATCCCCTGTCTTGAGGCAGGGGTCCTTCTGCCCTCTGCCCTCGTACTTCTGCCTTCTGAACAGGATGTAACTGAATTTTATGAAATTAGCAACTCCTTTGCTTGCGCTCGCTTTTACTGGCAACTTAATTCTCGCCGCTTGTTCAAATGCCCTTAGGACCTCATCTGTCGGCTATCAATCTGCCTCACCCTCGCAAGATGTGGTACAAAGCCCAATAGGCAATATGGATCGGGGTTCTATGAATATGAACCTGGGGCCCAAAGATGCAAATTTCGATTTGCGGTTCATTGATGGCATGACTCCCCATCATCAAGGAGCGGTGACAATGGCGCAAGAGGCTTTACAGAAGTCACAGCGACCAGAAATCAAGCAGCTAGCTCAAGCTATCATCAATGCTCAGGAAAAAGAAATTGCTCAGATGAAAGCATGGCGGACAGCTTGGTATCCGACTGCTAGTGCAAAACCTGTGATGTATGACGCTCAGATGAAAATGGACATGCCTATGACGGATTCTATGCGTTCTAGCATGATGATGAATGGCAATTTGGGAGCCGCAGATGATCGGTTTGATTTGCGCTTCCTCAACGCCATGCTGCCTCATCATCAAAGCGCACTGACGATGGCGAAAGAAGCTTTGGAGAAGAGCGATCGCCCTGAAACCAAAAAGCTGGCTCAAGATATTATCAATAGCCAGCAGCAAGAAATTTCTCACATGCAGCAGTGGAGAAAAGCATGGTATGGACAATAATTTAGCAAAGGTACAGAGATGAGACGGCGGTCTACAGCCGTTAAGGGGGCAGAGAAAATTGATTTTCACAGATATCTGACAAAAACCATGAAAGCAATTGCAGTTGATTACACTCGTCCTAACCATACACCAGAATGCTTTGCTGAAATTACGATTGAACAACCCACCATTGGGGCAAAAGATTTGCTAGTGCGCGTACAGGCAATATCAGTCAACCCAGTCGATTACAAAGTTCGTTCATCTATTCAAGACAAACAATCTACACCCCGAATTTTAGGATGGGATGCGGCTGGAGTGGTAGAACAGGTCGGGTTACAAGTCAGCTTGTTCAAGCCGGGAGACGAGGTATATTACGCAGGCAGTATTACCCGTCCTGGAAGTAACAGTGAGCTTCATGCTGTCGATGAACGAATTGTCGGTAGAAAACCTGCTTACCTTTCGTTTGAACAAGCGGCGGCACTACCATTGACTACCATTACAGCTTGGGAAGCGTTGTTTGAGCGAATGGCGATCGCCCCACAAACGTCAGCCAGTAAACGTGATAAACACATTCTGATTATTGGTGGTGCAGGTGGTGTCGGATCAATCGCCATCCAATTGGCAAAACAGGTTGCTGGACTAACGGTCATTGCAACAGCATCCCGACCTGAAACATTTGAGTGGTGTCTCAACATGGGAGCGGATTACACCATCAACCACCATCAACCATTCAAGACAGAACTTAAGAAGATTGGTATTCAGGAAGTAGATTATATTCTCTGTTTGAATGACACAGAGCAACATTTGGTAAATATGGCAGAGACGATTAAACCGCAAGGGAAAATCTGCTCGATCGTGGAAACAGAACATCCCCTCGACATGAATTTACTCAAGAACAAAAGTGTAACGTTTGCATGGGAGTTTATGTTTACGCGCTCTATGTATGAAACTGATGACATACAAGCTCAACATGAAATATTGAATAAAGTTTCTACATTAATAGATCAACAAGTAATTCAAAGTACAATGACCGAGCATTTGGGAGCTTTAAACCCAGAGAATCTCGCCAAAGCCCATACTCAACTGGAATCTGGGCGAACGATTGGCAAATTGGTTTTGTCCGGATTTGCCCAATAGCGTGGATAACTTTTTCAAACTCAATTTTACCAAGTTTAGAGTTAACTAGTGAAGAAGAAACTGCGCTTTTACTGCCATCAATTAGACTCATGCCAATCAAATCGTGTTTGATACAACAACGGAATCATATGAGGAAGCACTTAGCCATGCAATGCAGCTAACAAAGTTTGATTCGATTTCAATGTGCTGGAATTAATTGTCACCTTACAACAAGGAGCAAAGTACTGTGTTGCATTCAGAAGAAGCGATCGTCAGGACTCAAGGTCTCAAGCTCTGGTATAAAGTCTCCGGTACGGGTCCTATCTGTATCATGCCTACTCCAGGCTGGGGGCCGAGTTCAGATATGTACTTTCAGACATTGACCCCGCTCGAAACGATGTTCACCCTTGTCTATCTCGATACACGCGGCACTGGTCACTCAGAGCGACCGACACAAGCAAATGCGTATACATACGATCAATTCGCTGCCGATGTTGATGCGCTCCGATATCAATTAGGACAAGATCGCGTCTGGTTAATGGGACACTCTGAAGCTGGGCGTCACGCGCTCTATTATGCCTTACAGTACCCTGACCATTGTGCTGGTCTCATCCTTCTTGACGCAGTAAGCTTCCAAGATGAGCAGTCGCGTATGGATATGGAAGCACGTATCCAGAAACGCCAGCACGAACCCTGGTTTGACCTCGCTTACCAAGCCTTCACAAGTCAGAGGATGCCAGAGTCAGATGCAGCCTTGGCGACGTTGGTTCAAAGCATCTTGCCATTCTATTACTACGATGTCGCTAATATCGAGATGAATGCAGTCTACCATGCTGCAACCTCAATGTCTGTGGATGCGTTTAAGGGTTCTACTCAATGCCAGTGGCACAAAACCAATCTGATGCCGCGCCTTGGAGAGATACGTGTTCCAACCTTGGTTGTAGTTGGCAGCCATGACTTTATTTGCTCACCACTCCATGCTCATCGACTCCATATGGGAATTATAGGCTCTAAGCTCATTTTGATTGAAAATGCGGGTCATTTTTCCTGGTTTGAACAACCCGATCTGTTTTTCAGCAAAGTGAAAGAAGGTTTAACCACCGTTCAGTAAAATCTTGTATAAAACCTATCTGGCATTTACATATTCCTTAGTACACGTCACCGGAAAAACGGGTCGGAAATTATGCGGCAATCACGAGGTCACTTGGAGTCATATTCTTGGAGTCTTGTTTCAGGCATTTTGTAAGAATTTTTAAAGTTGACTTTTCACTCCAATGAAAAGGGTGCGCGACGGTATTCCATTCATCGATAAAAGCTTTCAAACGTTCGCTCAAAGCCTTTTTATTAGCAAAGTCAGCGATTTTTAGACGTTTACGTTGGAGAATACTAAACCGAATGGCACTAAGAAAAGCTGAAAGCTCGTCTGGGCAGGGTGTAGGGGGTAGTGTTTAAAACAATTAAATTTTAGTTGCTCAAAGCGTTCAACATCTTCTTAATTCACCACACCCTACACCCCACACCCCAAAGTTAGTTATATCAAGGGTTTACGCTTAACTTAGTGCCATTCGGTTCATAGGTAGTTAATTCATAACCCTCTTCTGTCACTTTCCGGAATAAGCAAGTAGTTCAGGAGCTAAATCATCCAGAAGTATAAAAGGGTTTAAATTGATTCATTGTGGCAATTAAATACTTGATAATTTACACCCTACTCAATACTGCAAGGGCTGAGAAAATTGTCGCTACAGACAAGCACCTTTGTGCAGGGGTTGCAGGGGGTGCAGGGGAGGAAAAAACGGCTTAACCGACAAGTATTGACACCCTACTAGTCCACCACACAAACTTTGACAGATAAATTTTCCTGGAAAGCTTGCTTGAAAAGCAATCTGACGATTGGCAACCTGTTAAAATCAATGTAGTCAAGTACTACTGGTTCATCGCATTAATTTTGCTGGGTAAGCGAACGCACTACCGACTCTCGTTCCCTGGTTCTACCTGGGAACACAGTCGGCTAGGCAGAGCCTCGCGCTCCACTGGAGGCTCCGCCTCCAGTAAGGCATTCCCAGGCGGAGCCTGGGAACCAGGTGTGCGAAGTTTTGACAGCCTATCAAAACTTTTGCGACAGACCACTACCAGGAAAAAATTACAATTCATAGTAGGCTGAAACAATTACCTAGCAACGGTTTCAAAACTTAGAGGAATTCCGAACGCGTACTATTTTCCCGTTTTGGCACGTTCTTGGCTGCTTCACCCTGGGGGGTCTTGTAAGGCTCGTTTTCATACAGAATGAGATCGATCCCTCAAATGTGTTCGCCTTCTTATGCAGTCATTAAAAAAGTTTGCCAAGAAACTTAAACAAGAAGTTTATGCTGTTTATCTCGCTAGTAAAGACCCCAGAACTCCTTGGTATGCTAAAGTTTTAGCAGTTATTATTGTTGCTTATGCTTTTAGCCCTCTTGATTTAATTCCAGATCCGATTCCCTTACTTGGTTATTTAGACGATCTCATTATCATTCCACTAGGTATTTGGTTGGTTCTGAAGTTAATTCCTCCATCTGTATTATCCGAATGCCGAGAGCGGGCTGAGATAGAAAAGTTGCAGGGTAAACCAACTAACTGGATAGCAGCAATATTCATTGTGGTTATTTGGCTGCTGTTAGGAATAGCGATCGCAATTTGGTTAAATAATATTTTTGCCTTTGTTAAGTAGATTCACTATACTTAGAAAGATAAAAAAGATAAGCTTTTGACATTCTTCAGGTCCTATTCTAACTCTCTAAAATGTTAGAATCTGTTGCCAGAGTTTGTGCTGCTGTTTGCATCAGTTCAATATCCGATGGTGACCAAGAACGGGGCTGTTGACAGTGATGGGCGGCTAACAATCCCCACAGTCCTCTGGGGATCACAATTGGTACGACTAGGTTAGCACGCACTTGTATGCTGCGAAGAAAATCTCGGTGACACGTGAGGATGGGTTCTAATTCAATATCCGCGATCGCTCTCACCCGTCCTGCTAAATACAGACCTGCGTACTTGTCACTAAAACAATCATCTGCCCCTGTTGAACCTAATATTGAAAATTTATTATGGCTTAAAGACTCAAAAGTTACCTGCCCGTGCCACTGCCAGTAAAAGTAATACAAAACCACGCGATCGGACGCAAGTGTTTCTCTAAGTTGATTGGTTGTATGTCGAATGAATTCATCCCGATGCATTGTTCTGACAAGTCTGTCTAGAACTCTTTGCAAGCCCTGTTCAATGTGAGTGTTGGCGCTAGGGCCAACCTCTGACTGAGAATGAATTTGAATTTGCACAATTCTACAATTACGAATAGCTAAAGACTGTCACATTTATATAATAATTTATCAAACTTCTTCTGAAAAAAGCAGACTAAATGTCAAGTACTCATTAGATTTCTATCGAATCAAACACTTATTGTAGTTTTCAAGGTAATTGAGAATTAAAAATCTCAACTTGAATGCCATAATTTCTTTACAGAATTCATCATGAAAAATAAATAATTAATAATTCTTAAAAAAAATTAATTTAAATTTTAACTAATTTACTTCTTAACTGTTAAATATAGCTGAGCATCGGTACATTACGTTCTTACAGGCTCATGCATGACCCCAAACAAGTTTTAAAGGTTTTTCCGTTCAAGTTGTTTGAGTGCCCAATTAGCTTTCTCTCGGGCTTCTGAAAGAGCAATGCGATGGCACCATGAAAGTGATGGTACAAACACCGGAAGAATCGATCGATTGTTTTGCAAAAATTGTTTTAACGCTCCAATGGCTCTAGTATCTCCTAGCTTACCAAGCGCTTCTGCTGCTTGATTGGCAACAGCATATCGACTGTCTCCCGAAAGCCGATGCTCTAATGCTCTCATGAGAGGTTCCACCGCTCTCAAATCTCCGAGTTCTCCAAGAATCATAGCTGCTCGCAAGCGAATCACAATGTTTTTTTCTTCATCCTCCACCTCAGATAAAGGAATATGGAGAGCATAAAGCATTGGTTCTAGAGTTCTTGGATCTGGCAACCGCATTAAAGTATTAAAGACCTTGCTGTTCAGCAAGGAAATGGGGTGACGTAATGCTTCTAAGGCTTCTTCTAGTAACTCAAAGCAATACTTACTTTCACTCTGGGTTACTTGTTTTTTATCTTGTTCAAGACATGCTATGTAATAAGAAGCATACTCGGAGTTTTCGTCCATATAGTAAGCACCCGTTTCATAGCATTCCGCTACAATTAACATGAGAGTTGTTAGACTTGGGTATTTAATTTGAGGTAGGCTTCCACCTCCTAAATGGCAATGAATGACAGGTGAGATTTTATTATCTGTGGAATCTCCAAAAACAATTAAGTATTCCAAATCATCATACGCAAAAATCGGAAACCAAGGTTTATGACAATTCTCAGCATTAGGTGATGTGTATTTATATCTAAATTCTTCAATTTCTTGAGACTCTTCTATTGCTTGCTCTAAAGATAGAAAATCAAAATAAGGAATAAATCTAGTATCCAAGATTAAATTATTACTTCTTGAAATACTCAAAAAATCTATGCCATTATGCCACTGGTAAAGTTCAAAAACTTCTTGTGGTAAACGAAAGGGAAGGTTTTTCACTTGAGATTCAATTTCTTCAAGCGTTAATCCTGGTTTAAGAAGTGATGCTACCTCCGGTCTGTGTTGTTGCAGAGAATGAAAGATTCTGTCTAAAGCTTTGGTAAGAACTGACATTGCAATTACCGGAACAATTTATGTATGATAGGAAATACCTTCTTTCTTTCCTCAAGTTCTTAGAGCCTTTGTAGTTCATTGAAATCATATCCTGCCGCAGACCCCAGTTTCATTGATGCGGAAAACGTGCAGCCTCACATTCGGGTATTTTTCATGTACCATCTGGGCAACTGCTAAGGCATCCTCATTAATAAAATATTCCCCACTTTCTGGTTCAACTGCCACATACCAGTTGTAGTGAGTTTCAATTAATTCTGGCTGCAATTTTTTAAAGATCTGTTCGCAACGCTGCTTAAATTCTGCTTTTTCAGCAAGCCATTGAGCTTTCTTCTCTTCTGACCACTGGATTTGGGGAAATACTCTCCCCCGGCGCACTGTACGAATAGACTTGGCTTCAGTCATGGTTGGTTCTGCTTCACAGTAATTTAAGGCGGAAGCCCACCAGTTAAAGGGAGAAAACCGAAAAGTTTTCTCCCTTTAACGTCCTTCAGGGGTGGGAGGAAGCCGTAGGCAGACGCCAGTCCGCTCAACGGGGGGAACCCTCCGTTCGCGTAGCGTGTCCGTTAGGACATAGTTTGCGGCTTGGGGGTTTCCCCCAAGCCGCAACTTCTCTTTGCACGCGGCTGGCTCCTTTAGCTGCCGTCCCCACCTTTCAACTAATTCGCTAATACTGACACCTTCAGACTCAGCCACTTGTTTCATTTTGTCCCAGGTACTAGGGGTGATCCATATTCCTTTTTGTATTTTGGTTTCTTCGTACAATAGCGGCTCATTTCTCTTAGCTTTTCTCTTTGGTCTAGAATTTGACATAGACTAGCTCCATGCATTAAGCTAATCGTAGGTCGATAAAGAGGATGAGTCAAGATGCAAGTTAGTTACCAGTACAAATTGCGCCCTAGGGAAAATCAATCAAAAGTTATGGATTCGTGGTTGGATATGCAGCGTAGTTTGTTTAACTGGTTTCTGGCTGACCGTATTGACGGCTATTATCAAACCTTTGTTATGGGTGAGTATTGCGATATTAGAACAAGAACTGAGCAATGCCCATTAACTTGTTCGTTGAGCAAGAACTCAAATTTGCACAATCCTTGGAAAAACCCAGACAAAAACGGAGTAGTCAAAAAGCGTTCTGCAAGTTTAATGCAAGATGCTTATTTGGCAGAAATGAAGCAAGCTAGACCTTGGTATAAGACAATCCACTCAAACGTGTTGCAAATGCTGGTAAAGCGTCTTGAGTGTTCTATGGAAGGCTTCTTTAAACATGGTCGTGGGTTTCCTTCATTTAAGAACAGGTCTAACTTTCGCTCTTTCCAGTACAAGCCAGGTGACGTTAAGCTCGACGGGAATAAAATATATCTGCCATTAATAGGGTGGATGCGTTTTTATAATTCTCGTCCTATCCCACAAGGATTCCAGATCCGTACCGTAACACTGCGTAAAAAAGCAGATGGTTGGTACACGAGTATATTAATTAGAGATGATTCAGTTCCTGATTATCCAACCCCAAAAGAAGTTAATACTATTGTGGGAGTGGATATGGGATTGACTAAGCTTGTTCATTGCTCAGATGGTTCTGAGTTTGACAATCCTCGTCCTAGTACGTCCAAGAAAGGTAAACGCACTCTAAAAATCAGGCAGCGACGTTTATCTAGGAAAAAGAAAGGTAGCGCAAACCGCAAGAAAGAGGCGCAAAAACTGGCTCGACTCCACAAAAAACGCGCTGATAAACGTAGTGCCTACCAATGGCTAGTTGCCAGCAAGATAGTTAGAAAAGCTGACGCTATTAGCGTGGAAGATCTCAACATCAAAGGGATGAAAGCAAGGTGTAAGCCTAAGCCTGATGATGTTAAACAAGGTCGATTTCTCAAGAATGGTCAATCCGCTAAACGCGGTTTGAATCGTTCTATTTCAGATGCTTCATGGGGAACTTTGATAGAAAAAATTCAGTACGCGGCTGCGAAGTCGGGAAAAAGTTTTTTCAAGGTTGACCCAAAAAACACGAGCCGTACTTGTTCCAAGTGTGGTGTCGTTGATGCCTTGTCTCGCTTTGGAGAAAAGTTTGTTTGCACATCGTGCGGACATGAAGCGCACGCAGACAAACAAGCGGCAGTTAACATTAAAACCCGTGCTGTACAACAAAACGGGTTAACAATCAAGAAACTTAAAAAGGTACGCAGGGACTCTGCGGAACCCAAACAATTAATATTGTTTGAAACGCCCAACCCTGAATTAACAGCGATTAAAAGGAGACACCGTGCCAGCAATGGCAAGCGCGGTGTGCCTGGGAACCCGCCAACCTCAGTACTACTGAGTCTGTGGGATAACGCGGAAATGGCATATTCGCGTGAATCCCACCCCTTCTAGGGGTGGGTGCGTCAACACGAGCTAAAAAAGTAACTACATTAGAAGCTGTTCCTCCAGGACTTGCACCCACAAGAATCACTCCCAATGCCAACATAGGTGGTAATTTCAAAACTGTTGCAGCTAACCATCCTACAATTGGCATGATAGTAAACTGTAGCAAGACCCCCAAGATTAATGCCCTACCAGCTTTTCGCAAGCTTTGTAATTGCTGTGTAGTGATTGTTAAACCCATTCCTAACATCACCACTCCCAGCGCTATTGAAATGTTACCACTACCACTTGCAGCAATTTTTGGAAAAAAATAACCCCAAGTAGCACCAATTAATACCCAAGCAACAAATAAATCTTGGCTGAACTTGATGAGACGATTGATTTTGTGAGACATTTGCTGCAGCTTATTTTATGTAAAAATAAAATACTATATATCTATAGATTTACTGGATTTTTGATTTTCCAAGAAGCTTAGCTTCCCAATTTCTTACAGAAGTCAGAGATCTGAAGATATTTTACTTCAACAATTCAGGGATTTGACATTTTTTTGTCACATTCATTAACCAGACTAAAAATAACAAGGACTGAGAAGTCCATAAAAATCTCGCCCCAATTCTTGCTTGGGGATTTCCAAAGCTAATTTCCTTTATCCTCACCCTCTCTCAAAGTAGAGACCCCTTCTCTCTGGGGGAGAAGAACGGGGATAAAGGCAAAATTAGCACGATTTGTGACGCCAATTTAGAGTTAAGAGTTCAGTTTCTGGATTTAAGAACTTTACGAATTCTCAAAGAGCGTACTTTCTATGAAAGAAGTCATTAAGATGACCCAAAACACTGTATCCAACGTCAATCTAAACCCACGCGATCGCTATGATTTTTGGGCGGAATCTTACGACAAAAGCACCGCCAGTTTTGGGTGGACAGCACCGCAATTTCTGCTCGAAGCCACAATACATCATGCACCCCCTGCGGGATTTTTGCAAGTGCTTGATGTCGGTGTTGGAACTGGACAAGCAAGTCTTCCTTATCTTGAAATAGGGGCTTGTGTCACTGGATTAGACGTATCACCGCAAATGCTGCAACAAGCTCAATCCAAATACCCCCAGTTTCACGCCCTGATCGAACACGACTTCAATCACCCACTCGTTGAAGCCGGTTTGCAAGCTCAGAGTTTTGATGTCGTCCTAAGCTGCGGAGCACTTCACTTTGCAAAGGATTTAAGTCGAACCCTCGCAGAGTTAAGATGGGTGCTTGCAGCTGGTGGAGTGCTAGCATTTACCTACATTCCTCCCCAAGGGCGAAAATTTAGCACAGCCGCATGTCTCTACGATCCAAACACTGTCGAGCACCTACTGCAGCAGCTCGATCTAACCGTTCTAGACCATCAATCATTTGTAGCTTACTATGAGGGCGGCGATTTCCAAGACCCCGTGGTCTATCAGCGAGTTGTAGCACGTTGTTCTCAACAAGGAATATCGCTTCCAGCCATTCTTCGGGATATAGACCGAACCGCCTGTGTCGATCGCTCTCGTTTGTTAGACCTTGTCAGTCAACCTTTAATGACAGGAACGCTCGCCACAGATTGGACATATGAATATACCAAAGTCCGTAATGAAAATCAAAATTTAGTTGAGACATTGCGATCTCAACTTAAAACGGGACAAGTCAAGCCAAGACATCTACCATTACCGAAGACCACAGGGGAGTCAGCGCGTCAGGGAAAGCCAGAATGTGATGTATTGGTACTTATGCCACATCCTGATGATGAATCAATCTATGCTGGTGGGACAATCGCAGCCCTAACAGAAGCAGGAAAGCGAGTGAGATTGGTTGTCGCAACAGATGGTGCAGCAGGACGTGGAGGCGAACACTCAAGAAGAGTTGAGCAAAGAGCATTAGAACTGCGCCGTGCAGCTGAATGTCTCAATATCGAGCAAGTAGAATCCCTGGGATTGGTTGATTTTGGCAAATATCGAGATGTTTCTCGGATGCAACCGACAACAGCCGCCGATGCACTGCAAAGATGGGAACTCGATCCAACGCTAGCGCTTCTCGTGCGTACAATCCGCAAGCACCGCCCGCAAATACTCTTAACACTGCATCCAGAGGTCGATCCAAACTATTCGCTGCACGGACACCATCTTGGTTTGGGAGTTGCTGCTCTAATAGCATTCCACCTAGCAGCCGATCCGGGCTTTATCGTTCCAGAAGCGACTCACTTGCTTCCCTGGGCGATCGAACAGCACTATACAATGGTTCCCACCCATCATCAGGGTTCTAATATCTTGCGAGTTGAAATCGATCGCCAACAGAAACTGAAAGCATTATTTGCTTACGAGTCACAGCACTACTCAACCCAACGCTTGATAACAGACTTGAAAACAGACACTCCTAGTGCAAGCTTCGAGACTCTCCAACTCTTACAAGCGCGATGTCATGGAACTTTAATTGCAGCCACTGTGTTGCGATCGCATCCAAAGCTTCACAAACTGGCAATTAACCGAGACTGGGTGTCTGCATACAAAAATCTGCGTCAGCGTCTTTATCCAAGAGAAGCATTAACCAAACTATTACAACAACAAGCCGAATGCTGGGGGTCATCAGAAGCAGCCTTTGCCAACATCAAAAAACTCTCTCATCCCCATACAGTTGCAGTCGTGACAGGACAGCAAGTGGGTGTTTTTGGCGGACCTGCTTACACCCTTTATAAAGCACTCGGAGCCATTCAACTAGCCCAGCACTTGACAGTGCAAGGAATTCCTGCAGTTCCCATCTTTTGGATGGCAAGTTACGATAGTGACCTTGATGAGGTGCAGCACGTTCAGCTATTAGCTCATCAAACCGAACCAAAAATACTCAGCCTGGAATTACCCGTTACCCAACGTTTAGTTGGTTCTACCCCTTTAGGAGAAGGCATTCATGCTCTATTAAAACAGATAGAACAAACACTCGCTCAACGCCCTCACAGTCAAGAAGTCGTTGCAGCCCTACAAACCATTTATCAACCAGGAACCACCTTTGCAGAAGCCTTTGCTCGTTGGTTGAGCTTGCTGACAAAGGAATTTGGGCTGATTGTCCTCGATCCATCAACTCGTGAATTTGCCGAACTTGCTCGTAATGCGATCGCAAAAGAACTCTTTGGTGATGAACGTTCTCAAATACCTCTGACTCGCGCCCGCCAAGCATTAGCCGAGCGGGGGCTTTCCGAAACTATTCCCACAGATCGCGATGTGCTGCAAGTCTTTTTTGTAGATGCAGATGGAACTCGCAGACGCATGCTTCCAGCCAAGGAAGGCTTTGCATTGCAAAACAGCAAGATTCATCTCACTGATGATGCAGTCAGAACTTTGTTAGAGCAACAACCCGAACGATTTACACCAAGCGCCTTATTACGTCCCATTTGTCAAGATACAGTCTTACCCACCATTGCTTGCGTTGCAGGTCCCACCGAACAGCAATATTTTGCTCAACTTAGGGAAGTTTATACCTGGGCAAACATCCCCATGCCTCAAATTGTAACCCGTCCTTCATTTACGGTTTTAGATAGCACCATTTCCAAACAACTCGTTGATGCAGGAGGAACAAATTTATTGTTGTCCAGTGATGACCCTAGCAACCGTTTGGGAAGAGTCGGTCTTCCCGAAGAACTTCGGATTGCTTTTGACAAGTTAGAGACTTTGCAACAGCAGTGTTTTGCATTACGAACAGCAGCTGTAGTGGGTCAATCGATCGCTCAAGAAGCGATCGCCCTCAAACATTCTATCGAGCAATGGCTATCCACAACTGAGCCCATTCTGAAATCCTGGGGAGCAAAACGTCCTTTAGAGGCTTTTACACGTGCAAAAGTAGAGCTTCCTCCTCTTATAGCAACTGTTTGCTCGGATTTACAACGTTCCGGGAGCCGCAGCAACCCTCCTCCCACACGAAACGTAGTCGCCCTCGCTCAAACTTTATCCCGTCTGGAATCGACACTGATTCGCGAAGGAAGGAGACAAAATGCGTCTGGTCTTGCTGCTTTTGCCTGCATCAGCCCCAAAGGTAAACCTCAAGAACGCCATCTAAGTGTTGCGGAACTGATTGCAACACATGGTTTTGCGATCGTATCCCATCTTTTGCCCATCTCGTGTCCCGATCTTATTGAAACAAGAGTCATAACTGTCCACCATTCATAATTCAGCATATGAAGTTGTCGTTTGCTCGCGTTCCAAACATTGCTCCATATTTCAATAGCTCTGCGTATCACATTGCCTCAGAGATTGCATCAATGAACTACCCCGCCGTATAGACGGACGGGGTTTCTAATTCCCCGTCTGGCTCATGGTTGAGTTTTTGACGCTTCAACTGTCCAAGTTGCTTCATCGAGCCAGTATGCTTACGCTTTTTGGTCGAATCAGTAGAGCTTAGACATCCACAGTCTACGAGGCTAGTCCCTAACCCCGGTTGCCGATTCGTCGCAACGTTGTACATGACCATCACAGAACCTCTATCACGTGGTATTTCAAATCCACAATCTGAGCATACATGGTGACGATTTGACAATTCTGCCCAGTGTTTATGGATTTTCCCACAATTAGGACAACGTTGTGATGGTTTGATTTGTTTGGTAGGAAGTACAAGCATCAAGCCACCCTTTTGTTCTGTTTGGTTTCTGCTGTCTTATTTGCAGTGACCCCTTTCGTTGTGTTTGATATACTCTCGGCTTACGTTGTCTTTTTCTTGATAATGATGCTACTGGCATTAAGATTAAGCCCACTGCAAGCACTTCTGACAACCCTTGTTCCCGATGCTCGTCGCGGTTCTCTCATGAGTTTGGTGGTGGCGATCGGACAAGTAGGCGGTGGGCTTGGGGGTGCGATCGCAGGAGTCGTCTACGCACAAGTTGGTTATTTAGGCAATGCTATCTTATCGGCATTGGCAATAACCGCAACTGGAGTTGTGATTCTGTCGAGTTTATCTGAACCCAGCTTGAAAGAAGATTGCTCTTAAACTGGGGTTGTTGTAACCGAAGGGGAATACAGGCAAGTATACAACGCGATCGCCTCCCTCTAAACTGAAATACAATAAACACAAACACTGACTGCTAAGAATTTGGTTGATTTAATTATTCCTTTGTGCTCAAAAATTTTCTTTCCTGAATATTGGGTTGAAAGAACAAAATCAGGGGCATTTCGGACTCTAAAACATATTCTTAGATATTGTGACGATATTGAATTACAGCAGCAACGCTTAAGTCAAGTTGCAGAAATTAATTAATGTAATCCGAATATATTTGTTGTAATTTACAAGACGAGAAAAACCTGATTGTGCTTAAACAACCAGGTTTTTCAAATTTATAGTAATTTTAATGCTAATCAAGTACACACCATCTGCGGTTTATTACATATCTAGTAAACCGCACCAAAGTCTTACTTAACAATGCTTGAAACAGTTGCTATTTCAGGCTCCCCAAAATGTGGAGAAATAAAATCCTTTGCGTATATCCGGGGATTCTCTTGAGCGATTTGGACATAAGATTGGCGTACCTGAGTGTTTACCGCAACAGTTTTCATATCGTACAATTGCGTAGCCAACTTGGGATAAACCCCAATGCCAATAATCAACACCAGAAAGCAAGCGGCGATAAACATTTCACGAGGTTTGGCATCGCTGTATGCTGACTCAGCAGGTAACAGACAGTCTGTTCCAAAGCAAGCAGTTCCTTCATCCTCCTGATTCTCGAACCCTGCATTGTTAACATCACAGGTGAGTTTTGCACCAGTTCCATAAAATACCTGCTTCAACATGGAAAGCAAATAGATTGGCGTCAATATAACTCCCACTGCGGCTAAGAATACCATCACAGTGCAGAAAGTCGGACTGTAAATATCGCTAGTGGTGACACCCACAAAGACTTGAAGTTCGCTCACAAAACCGCTCATTCCCGGTAAAGCTAGGGAAGCCATCGCACCGGCTGTAAATAGAGCAAAAACTTTGGGCATGGCTTGAGCAATTCCACCCATACTTTCCATCGCCATCGTGTGAGTGCGATCGTAGGTAATGCCAGCCAGGAAGAATAACACTGCAGCAATCAAACCGTGAGAAAGCATTTGGAGCATTGCACCACTCACTCCCACATCGGTGAAGGAAGCAATACCCAACAGCACAAATCCCATGTGAGAAACTGACGAATAAGCGAGGCGACGCTTCATATTATTTTGGGCAAAAGAGTTCAAAGCGCCATAAATAATATTGATAACACCCAATGTTGCCAGCACGGGAGCAAAGTAAATGTGAGCATCTGTCAGCAACTCTAAATTGAGACGAATCAAACCGTATCCGCCCATTTTGAGCAAGACACCAGCCAAAATCATCGATACAGGAGCAGAAGCTTCACCGTGAGCATCTGGTAACCAGGTGTGCAAGGGGAAAATTGCCAGCTTGACACCAAAAGCAATCAGCAATCCCGCGTAAAGCAAAAGTTCTAAAGCAAGAGGATAATTTTTTGCACCAAGTTCGACTATGTCGAAGGTCAAATTATCTCCATAAAGAGCCATTGCCAGACCAGCTACTAAAATAAAAATTGAAGCAGCTGCGGTATAAAGCAAGAATTTAGTAGCGGCATAGCGACGTTTTTGACCGCCCCAAATAGAGACAAGCAGGTAGACGGGAACCAGTTCCAGTTCCCACATGATGAAGAACAGCAGTAAATCTTGGGCAACAAACACCCCAATCTGAGCGGCATACAGCACCAGCATCAGAAAATAAAACAAGCGAGGCTTCAAATTAACTTGCCATGCGGCAAACATTGAGAGCGTCGTTACCAACCCTGCTAGCAGTACGAGGGGAACAGATATTCCATCGACTGAAACAGCCCAACTCAAACCTATCTGAGGCAACCAGGCATATTTCTCCACGAGTTGAAAAGTCGCACTGCTTGCATCGTAATGCTTCCAAAAGGTGTAGCACATCAGAACAAAATCCGCGATACCCACACCGAGGGCATACCATCGCACTCGTTTGCCGTCTTTATCAGGTAGCAATGGAATAAGCGTAGAAGCAACGAGTGGCAACAGGACAATCGCGGTCAGCCAAGGAAATCCATCCATCATCATGGCGTTGAGCAAAAATACTTATTGGGGAATATTACTATTGTATTAAACTCTGTAAAAATTCCTCATAAAACTTTACCGCAGCTTAGTATAGATGAAATTTATATCTAAAGATAGAAGAATTCATATAACAAAGAAGACTTATTAGCCGCCAATGACCAAGACCCCTCTCGTTCCGGTGGCTCCAGTGGAGAATGCAGATCTAAGTGGTCATGTACAATAGATTATTTAATTAAGAGAGGGAACTCCGAACAGGAAACGGGCAACAGTACTGGAGTACAGCGATTTCAATGGCTTGCAAAAATATCTATATATTGTTGCGTAAGTACTTGGAGGCTCTGCGCCAACCCAATCGCTAAATGGAAAGGTAGCCCGCCAATGACCCGTGCAAAGGTCATCGGTCATTGGTCGCTGTTGGACGCTTGCGAAATACTCCAGTCATATTAATTCCGGTAATCAGCATTGCGGCTAACCCCAAACCAACTAAAATCACGTACAATACTCGAAGATGCGGACCCAAATACGTCCCCTGGTGAATTCTCAAAAGAAGTGCGGTTTGTTCCCCAGGCATACCGAACCAATTTCTACCCAATCTGTACAAAATTCCCGTTAATGCACTGACAGCCAAGGGCAAAAACGTAATGGGAGCAAGAATGCCGTGAATTTTGCGAAAATCAAGCTTTGATGCTTTTGGCGAAGGGAGATTTTTTCCAAATAATCCGGTCATGCTCAAACCAGTCACAATCATACCTATCAGCCCCAAACCAACTAAGAGCACGTAAATAGGTACTAATGGTTGACCGAGATACTCACCTTGATGAATCACCATTAAAAAATCGGCTACTTGATTCGGGATATTAAACCAATATCTTCCTACACGATAGGCAATTCCAGTTAAGGCACTTGCTAATAGTGGTAGGAAAAGAATGGGAGCAAGTTTTCGATGAATTTTCCGAAAATTGAATTTCATTGATTTTCTCCAAAAATCTTTAAGAGGATGTTTGTAAAGTCTATCGTTGTCTCAAAATCTCTCCCTAAATCTCTTGAAAACGAGGGAGAAAATAACTTTTTTCAGGAGACTTTATGAGGTTCTAAAATTTTGGATACCTCAGCAAGCACTTTTAAAACATTCTCTAATAAATATAGAAACCTTAAATTCTTTCTAAAAAATTTTCGGTGGGATGGACAATTGTCAGCAAAATTAAGAAGTCAGCTATTTCGAGGGCAGAGGGCATTCATGTAATCCCCACAAATAAATTAAGGGGCTTTAAACCATCTGGCAGAGAGAAGTTGCAAGGAGGAGCCAGCCACGTGCGGGGGTTTCCCCCGTTGAGTGGACTGGCGTTGGTTTCCCTCCGGGCAAACTATGTCCTTACGGACACGCTTCGCGAACGGAAGCACAGATGACTTACCTTTGTCTAAAGAATAAAAATCTTTCCTTCTGCCATCTGCCATCTGCCCTCTGCCTTTCTTCTGGTAATATGTCAAATAGAATCTCGGACATTGATTGCTTATACATCAACCCATTTCCGAAGTAGATTGGCATGGGTTTTGCTAATTAAATCAAACTCTGGGGTTTTACCATATTTCTGAAATATCACTTGCCGAACAGTCTCTAAATCAAATAAAATTTCTCGTTCTGCGGAGTCGCGAATCAGACTTTGTACCCAAGATATAGCTGCAAGTCTTATACCATCAGTTACTGTTTCGACTCGATGTAACGTTGAAGATGGATAAACAATCATCGAACCTGCATCCAGTTTAAAAGTTTGTTCTCCCAAAGATGTATCAATGACTAATTCTCCACCCCCATAACTTGACGCAGGACTAAGAAACAGAGTAAATGACACATCAGAACGAGTGAAAGTTCCATCCCCCATCAGT
This sequence comes from Tolypothrix campylonemoides VB511288_2, assembly GCF_045999855.1. Lineage (NCBI taxonomy): Bacteria > Bacillati > Cyanobacteriota > Cyanophyceae > Nostocales > Tolypothrichaceae > Tolypothrix > Tolypothrix campylonemoides. The sequence goes on along the minus strand of NZ_JBFPMW010000007.1, from coordinate 324,976 downwards.
GCGTTATCAGTATGGGAACCGTAGTACATTCCCGGTTCATAACAACTAAATATGATGGGTTGAATAATTTTAGGTCTGACTGTTGCTTGAAACAAAGGATTGCGTTTTAGTGCCTGCGTAACAATTCCTCTCATCTCTTGTGTGAGATCATTGTTTGGCAACTGCATATTATTCTTGACTAACTTAGCGTGCCATCCTGCCGTGTTTTTACCATCAATAAATTCAGCATTCTTAAGCTTTGAAACAAGAAAATCTAATTCATCAGAAGTGAGAACATTATCAATGCAAAGAATCATATGTTGAATTGAAAATAAGGGCCAATCAGCTTTCGCTGCAATTCGTAATTCGTAATTTGTAATTATGAATTACGAAGTCGCCCGTTGACCTAATTATTTACCTTTACCACTTTCACCACCTTCACCACCTTCACCACCTTCACCACCTTCACCACCTTCTGTAGGTGTTGCAGTTGGTTGAGTCGTTGGCGCTGTTGTTTGACCACCTTCGCCACCTTCACCGCCTTCACCACCATTTTCAGTTGCACCGCTACATGCACTGACGGTAGCTGCTAAACCCAAAGAAAGAAATAAGGCGATCGCTTTTTTGGAACCCATGGTCAGATTCTCCCGATTTTATAATTTGCATCATTTGCAATTTCTTTCAAAATACAGCAATGCAAAACTTTTTTCTATGTATAGGATAGGAAAAGGGGTTAAGGGTTAAGGTTTTTTCATGGTTACCTCCGCACGCGATCGCAAACTAGAGGCGGAGCCCCTAGCTATACATTCCCACGGGGAGCCACCAGAACGAGACCAGCACTCAGCGGTCGGTGGTTACTGCTCATCGGTCATATTTCCTTAAGAAAAACCTCGTCTTCGCATAGCCCCACTGTACTCAACTACAATGAAGATAGTGTTTGTTGAGAATTGTATAGTTAGGACAAGCTGTCATGGCTCCTGCCGTTTTCATTGAAAATTTAAAAAAAAGCTACGGCACGGTGGTCGCCGTAAAGGACGTTTCCTTTAAGGTAGAACCGGGCGAGATTTTTGGTTTGCTTGGTCCCAATGGTGCAGGGAAAACAACAACTTTGCGTTCTTTGTGTACTCTCACCACTCCCGATGCTGGAAAAATTGAGGTTTCTGGTATCTCTGTATTAGACAATCCCAGAGCGGCGAGGAAACGCTTGGGTTATGTTGCTCAGGAAGTTGCATTAGATAAAGTTCTGACAGGAAAAGAACTTTTACAACTACAAGCAGCACTCTATCACCTACCAAGTACAGTTGCCAAGCAGCGCATAAACACAGTGCTGGAATTACTTGGCTTGCAGGAATACGCCGATAAAAAGACCGGCACTTACTCAGGCGGTTTACGCAAGCGTTTGGATTTAGCAGCAGGATTGCTCCATGCACCAGACGTCTTAGTTTTGGATGAACCAACAGTAGGACTGGATATTGAAAGCCGTTTTGTCGTTTGGGATTTCTTGCAAAAGTTACGCCAAGCGGGAACAACAGTAGTCATTACCAGCCATTATCTCGAAGAAGTTGATGCTTTAGCCGATCGCGTGGCGATTATTGACCGAGGTGTGGTCATTGCGACTGGAACACCATCCGAATTAAAAGATAGAGTGGGAGGCGATCGCATTACTTTACGCATCCGCGAATTCTCACCCATCGAAGAAGCAAATATTGCTAAAGAACTACTGCAATCGCTGCCTTTTGTTCAAGAAGTGATTGTCAACAGCGCTCAAGGGAACTCCCTTAACTTAGTAGTCACACCGCAACAAGATGCTTTAATTACCATCCAGCAATCCCTAAATTCGTCAGGGTTACCAATTTTTGGTATAGCCCAATCTCGTCCAAGCTTAGACGATGTCTACCTAGCAGCGACGGGAAGAACCCTAATGGATGCAGAACTTGCAGCCGTTGCAACTCGCGATCCAAAAGCTGAGAAAAAACAAAATATGAGATAGAAAATAGCTAATGGCTAATAGTTAATTTTCTATTAGCAATTAGCAATTAGCAATTAGCAAGCAATTATTATGAGTGGCACTGTCTTACCTCCAAAATCGGATATCAACTGGCAACAAGTCGTATCACCTCAAAGTTATGCCGATGCGTCTCCCAATGTGTTCAATGAATTTGTTCAAGAAACTTTAGCTTTAACTCGTCGCCTGTTTATTCAACTGACTCGGCGTCCCTCAACCTTAATTGCAGGAATTATTCAGCCAGTGATGTGGTTGGTATTGTTTGGCGCGTTATTTCAAAATGCACCAAAAGGGATTTTTGGCAATACAACAAATTACGGTCAATTTTTAAGTGCTGGGGTTATTGTTTTTACAGCATTTGCTGGAGCTCTCAATGCCGGTTTACCCGTGATGTTCGACCGAGAATTTGGTTTTTTGAATCGGTTGTTAGTTGCACCTCTAGCCTCTCGGTTTTCCATCGTTTTAGCTTCAGCAATTTTTATCATCAGCCAAAGCTTGATACAAGCAGCTGTAATTGTCACAGCTGCGGCTTTTCTTGGTGCGGGCGTCCCCGATCTTGCAGGGTTGGGAATTATCACCTTAATTGTCTTCTTGCTTGCACTCGGTGTCACTGCTATCAGCTTGGGCTTGGCTTTTGCCTTACCCGGACACATTGAACTGATTGCAGTTATTTTTGTTAGCAACTTACCGTTGTTGTTTGCCAGTACCGCCTTGGCTCCTTTATCATTTATGCCGGGTTGGTTACAAGTTGTCGCTGCTCTCAATCCCCTCAGCTATGCGATTGAACCAATTCGCTATCTATACGTCCATCAAGATTGGGGCTTAAACAGTGTAGTCATGCATGCTTTCTGGGGTGATGTTACCTTTGGAAGTGCATTACTTGTATTGTTTGGCTTTGCTATTGTCGCACTATTGAGTATTCAACCTCGATTGCGACAAACTCTGGCATAAGATAAAAAGTATGAAGGGTAAAGGATAAAGGATAAATAACTCATCCGTACTTGATTCTTTATCTTTCATACTTCATCCTTCATACTCGACACTTTTTATGAAAACTCTGTCTTTACCAATAAAAGGGCTGATTGCTATAGCTGTTGCAGGCATGAGCTTTACTACCATCCTAGGGCAACAGTTTACCCTAGCGGATACGGGAAGAAGTATTTTGCAAGATCTCGATCCACAACGAGGTAACGATCCGTTGGGACCTCGTTCCGATGAAGTTGATAATTTGGGTCTTTTCGATCTCATTCATCGATTTAATCAAGGCAGTACTGTTTGGGATTCAAAACAACAAGACCAACAACTCAATGATGCTACTGCGGAATTCAGGAAAAAGCAGCAATACCTGCTGCAGCAACAAGGAGCACAACAACAAAACAAACCAGTCCTTCCAGTGACCAACCAGCAGTGATTGGCGATCGCCAGCCAAGTCCAAAAAACCAAAATATTGCCAACAGAACCTGTAGAGACGCGCCGTAGCGCGTCTTTACTTTATATTTTTCTGGAAACAGTTACAAACCCAATGCAGTCAAAACATCGCTGGCATGGGTGGATGTATTTACACTAGAATCAACGTGAATGATTTTACCGTTACCATCAATCACGTAGGTAACGCGTTTGGCATAACCACCACCATCGACATCATAAGCATTCACGAGAGTTTTTTGGGTATCAGCAAGTAGTGGGAAATTCAGATTGTATTTTTGGGTAAATGCCTGATGGGAAGCCTCATCATCCACACTAACTCCCAAAACTACTACGTCTTTGCCCTGATACTCGGTGCTGGCATCCCTAAAACTACAAGCTTGCTTGGTGCAACCTGGGGTGTCATCTTTGGGATAGAAATATAAAACCACTGTTTTGCCCTTGAAATCAGACAATGAAACGGTGTTACCGTTTGTGTCTTTAACGGAAAAGTTCGGTGCATCGCTACCAACTGCTAAAGGCATAGTGTGAGTGTTGCTCCTAAATACAGAGGTTATTTTTCTTAGCAGGGGTCATTGTAACAAATTTTATGTACTTCTTTTAAGGTAATAGTTTGAACTGTTGGTAGGAAATGACCTTGCAGAACTCCCCAACAGAGCCTTTGTAGTAAAATAAAATATGAGTATCTCCTAAACTAGTCCTCTAGTGCTGCTTGTGTTGCGGCCATTAGATATCTCTCAGTAAAGAAAATAGATCGAGAGAGCAAGAATGTCTGTTACCAATTCCCCAAGCCCTAAAATCTTTACCTACCCTCGTAAAACCATAGAACGAGCAGAGAGAGCGCTAGTGTGTTCTCCATTTCAGCTTAATTTGTTTGAAACAATGCTCTCTCGCAGTGTAGCACTCAGTGAGATAACTGGTAGTACAGGTGTCCAAAAGGGCTTTACAAAACGGTTGGCGTCAGAATTGTCCGCAGATAACGATCTGGTCTGGCTGATTCAAGTGGGTGTATTGCGCCGAGAAGTAGATGGTCAGGGAATTACAGATAGCTTCCGCCTGACTCCTTTGGGTCGTCAGTTAGTAAAACAATGCCATCAGACACCTTGGAGAGCTCCCTCATGGAGCGATCGCCTTTATGATACTGCAATTCGTTGGTTGAAATTACCCTTGTAATACAGTATGCAGTTAACTGGTTATTGTTAATTGTTGGGAGTAAAGGGGAACAATAAATACGGAAGCTGTAACTTCTTTCATGAAGTCTTTACCATTGCTACCCGATTATGTTGGTGTTTAGTCAATAGTCAGAGTCAGTTGACTATTGACCATTGACTATTGACCATTGACTACTAACCATTTATGATGGAACGTTGACTTATGAAAGCTATTATGGTATTGGGAACGACATCCCACGCAGGAAAATCGTTGTTAACTGCAGCTATTTGTCGTATGTTGTCACGCCGTGGTTGGCGAGTGGCTCCCTTTAAAGGTCAAAACATGGCGCTAAATGCATATGTGACCCCCAACGGTGGCGAAATTGGTTATGCTCAGGCAGTGCAAGCATGGGCTGCAGGAGTTGTACCTTGGGTAGAAATGAACCCCATCTTATTAAAGCCCCAAGGAGATATGACTTCTCAAGTCATCATCAAGGGTAAGTATGTGGGTAGAGTGAATGCTTCAGATTACTACGAACAATATTTTGATGTCGGTTGGCGGGCTATTGAAGAATCTTTACAGCACTTAAGTACGGAATTTGATTTACTTGTATGCGAAGGTGCGGGAAGCCCAGCAGAAATCAATCTCAAACATCGAGATTTAACTAATATGCGGGTGGCAAAACACTTAAACGCATCTGCTTTATTAGTTGTAGACATTGACAGAGGGGGCGCTTTTGCCCATATTGTGGGAACTCTGGAATTATTGGAACCAGATGAACGCCAATTAATTAAGGGTATAGTCATTAACAAGTTCCGAGGGCAGCGATCGCTTCTCGAACCAGGGATAAAGTGGTTGGAAGAACGGACTGGTATTCCTGTTGTGGGAGTGATTCCTTATTTAGAACATATATATCCTGCCGAAGATTCCCTCGATTTGCTAGACAGGAGAGTAGTAAAATCGAACACAGAACTCAATGTCAGTGTCATCCGCTTGCCAAGAATTTCTAACTTTACAGATTTCGATCCTCTAGAATCAGAACCTACAGTTACAGTCAAATACTTAAGTCCCAAGCAAGATTTGGGACATCCCGATGCAGTCATTATCCCTGGTACAAAAACCACAATTCCCGACTTGTTAATACTGCAAAAAAGCGGAATGGCAGAAGCAATTCAGCACTACGCCGCCGCCGGGGGTACAGTTTTGGGTATCTGTGGGGGGTATCAAATCCTGGGTCAAATGATAGCAGATCCAGAAGGGATAGAAGGACAAGCCGGTAGATACCAAGGATTGAATTTACTACCCATCAAAACTGTCATTACAGGACAAAAAATCGCCCGCCAGCGACAAGTGACATCAAACTATCCGCAAATGGGCTTACCCGTTGTCGGATTTGAAATTCATCAAGGGCGATCGCGTACAGAAACTCAAGGAGTAGACCCTCAAGCATACCATCCCCTGTTTGATGATGCTAATTTAGGGTTAGTAGATAGTTGTCTGTCGGTTTGGGGAACTTATCTCCACGGTATATTTGATAACGGTCCTTGGCGACGCGCTTGGTTAAATCGCCTGCGCCAACAAAGGGGGTTAAAATCTTTACCGACTGGTGTTGCCAATTATCGGGAACAAAGAGAAGGCATTTTAGATTCCCTTGCTATAGAAGTTGAACGCCATTTAGACCTAACAGCATTTTTATCTTAGGGTAGTTGCTATGACTGTTCGCGTCCATTTTTTACCTGATAATGTCGCCATTGATGCTGAAGTCGGAGAACCTCTGCTTGATGTTGCAGATCGAGCAGGTGTATTTATTCCTACAGGTTGTCTGATGGGTTCATGTTTTGCTTGCGCGATCGATATAGAAGATGGAGATACTATCCGCGCTTGTATTAGTTCAGTTCCTCCGGATCGCGAACAGTTGACCATTAATTTATTTAGCGATCCGACTTGGTAATTGCTAATAGCTAATGGCTAATAGCTAATGGCTAATAGCTATTAGCTAATGGCTAATGGCTAATAGCTAATAGCTAATAGAAGACTGGCTAATAGCTAATGGAAGACTGGCTAATAGCTAATGGTTGATGAGTCATTGTAACTAGCTACAAACAAAGTCCACCTGTGTGGACTTTAGAAAATACTTTTATGTTCGCGTTATCCCAAACATAAAATTATAGAAATATCATCTGCGTTCGTATTCAATCGAGTTCCGCAATAGTGTAAATGGTTGACAATAATTTGTTTGGCAATCCAAGAGAGTAAAAGCTAATAGCCATCTGCTAACGCTTCATAAACTATTAGCCATTAGCCAGTCTTCCATTAGCCATCAAGAAGATTTCTCCTTAATTGCATACTCTCTAAAGCGTTCCATATTCGCTTGAAGAGTTGATTCTACAGCTCGCCCTAAAAATAAATTGTCCATGATTTTCCCAAGAATACCGGGGATAGCATAGGCAACAGAAAGTTTAACAATACTGCTCCCGCGGCGATCGTAAAAACGCACTGCTCCCCGATTTGGTAACCCATCCACAGATTCCCATTGAATGATTTGGTTTGGAACAACTTTGAGAATTCGAGATTTCCAAGTAAACTCCAAACCACCAGTATTCAATGTCCACAAAGATATATCTGGATTCTCCGGCGGAACCTTAACAGATTCAATCCACTTCATCCAGCGAGGCATCTGTTCCAAATCGGCCCAGAGACCCCATACTAAATCAATAGGAGCCTCTACTTCTACTTGTACGCTGTGTTCTAACCAATCTGCCATTATTTGTTTGCGCCCTTCTCTTTGCGGTTTATTTCTTCACAGTCTCCAAGATCGCTTTTGCTGCACGCTTGCCTGAAAGTGTAGCACCTTCCATACTATCGATATAATCTTGCTGCGTATAACTCCCTGCAAGAAAGAAGTTGGGAATTGGTGTCTTTTGTCCCGGACGATAAATATCCATTCCCGGTGCTTCCCGGTAGAGAGACTGTGCGAGTTTGACCACGTTATACCAGGTCATGTTTAACTCTCGCGAGGAGGGAAACAACTCGTGTACTTGCTTGAGAACGTGGGCTGCGATCGCTTCATTACTTTGTTTAATAAAAGGATCTCCTGGTGTTAGCACAAGCTGTAACAAAGATCCTTGTCCTTCCCGATAATAATCAGCCGGACTAGTCAAAGCCAAATCGGCAAAACAAGAAAAATCAGCATCTGCAGTATAGAGTAGATTGTCAATTCCTGCTGCTTGCTTTAACTGTTTGCGTTTATCTGCATCATTTAATTCTGTAACCCAGCCATCAAACCGCAGTTGAACGGTTGCTACTGGCACGGCATCCAATTTGTATATATTATCGAATTCAGACCACTTGCGCCACGCTTCAGGCAACACTCGCTGAATTCCTGGAACATCACAAGCAGCAACGTAAGCATCAGCAGTTATTAATTCTTCTGTATCACCATTTGCTACGACTAAACCAGTGACACGAGTCTGTTCTCCTTCCCCAGAAAATTTAATTTCTCGCACTTGACGGCGTGTATAAATCTTCGTCCCCCTAGCTTCAATGTATTCCACAATCGGTTTGTGTAAGTACTCATAGGGAGAACCTTCCAGCATCTGTAGTTTCGACGCTTCTGTCCTGACAGCAAACAACTGAAAAATAGTCAGCATACAACGAGCAGAAATATTTTCGCAGTCAATAAAGCCAAGGGCGTAGGCAATTGGATTCCACATCCGCTTGATACTACCCTCGCTACCGCCGTGACGTCGGAACCAATCGGCAAAGCTGACTTTATCCAAGTCGCGAATGTTTTGCATTGCACCGTTAAAGTCAACCAAACCCCTGACGATCGGGCTAGTTCCCAAAGCCACAGCATTTTGCAACTTATCCAAGATTGAAAGTTGGGAAGTTGTAAAAAACGCCTTTAATCCGTTAACAGGCGCACCCATAAAAAAGCGAAAATCTAGCTCTCCTGTCTTTCCCCCCTTATTGATGAAAGTATGGGTGTGAACTTTTGGACGCAAGTTATTTTGCGCTCCCACTTTTTTCATCAATTCCAACAGTTGGTAGTAGTTGCCAAAAAAGACGTGCAATCCCATTTCAATATGATTGCCATTGCCATCCACCCAACTACTAACCTTTCCTCCAACAAACGGACGGGACTCAAAAATCTGGATTTCACAGCCAGCATCAGCTAGATCTACAGCGGTTGCTAGTCCAGCAAGTCCCGCACCTATGATTGCAACACGCATTCCGTTTTTCCTTCTCAGTTTCTTTACAAATTGTAACTGGGTTGGTGTCGGAATTTGCGCCTCGTACCAACGGGTGTTAACAGTTGATTGTTAAGCTTTGAGCATTAACTGTTAACAAGCTTTGTCTTAGTTGTTAGTGACGTCCTTGGAATCATCGTTAACTGGTAAGGCTCGGATAAGTTCGCGGATCACGTCAGTGGCTGGTCTACCAGTCTGACGGCAATACTTTTCCAGTTTTTCTGCCTCCTGAGTTGCTAAATTGACAGTGATACGTTTTACAGCCCATTTTTTATTTGTCATTTTATTGTTGTATTTGCTGGTTATTAACATCATCTAAGGGAACAAACTAGAGATGAAAAGGATAACTTATCAGAGTTTTTGTCAGGAAACAAGTAATTTGGTAAAGACTAAAAACTTTGTTTGGTTTTGTGAATGTATCTTTCATTTTTCGATAGAGTATAGAGAGTACAACAACCGAATGTACTAACAAAGTGTGAAAATAAAGTACACCTGCTGCCAATTGAATCAAGTTAGCAACAGGCTGTCTTTGCTTCATAAAGAAATTGTATAAATTTGATGACAAAATCTTCTATCAAGCAAGAGACAAATTTTAGTATTGTGAGGCTTAGTACGTTGTTAGAATTAGCTAACAGCAATCAGCCGAGCACCTTGTAAAAAAAAAGATATGCCATCAACCCGGAGCATGGCATTTACAGGCTGGTTTATGGTGGAGCCAACAAGAACGTTTGTGGCTCGTGAGATTCTTACTGCATCTCCCGTTCATTGAAAATCGATAGCAACACACCAGACAATTACTTTCTTTGTTGCACGGTCAGATATTCATAACCACTCTTAGTCAATATTCGATCGGCACATTGTATTGAAAAATACAGATATTCATGAAAAATTTCAGCGTAGCTTCTTCTGTTAGAAGGTTTCTTACTTATCCATAATAGATATCACAGACTTCCATAATTAGGTACGAATTAAAGTGTCTAATTACCACATTGTATATCCTTTTATTAAAGATTTTAAGTCTTTACTTACTCTTTACAATTTTTGTTAAAAAAATTAAACCTTCTTTAATTTACGGTAGTTTATGAATTTTTGATAGACTCGAAACAAGGATTAAAAAACTTTTTTACTTATCTTTATGAATCTAAGTTACATGTTATTCAATTAGAATTTCTCCTGTTGCTAGAACCAAACTTGACTTAACATTAAGAAACCTAGTTTTTTAGCTCTAGTAAGAACGAAATTGCAGCTACACCAGCGAACTCAGCAATGCATTTCATTGCAATTAGTGAACAAATTCCCTTGATGAAAGGAACACATTGAGAGACCTCTAAATCAACGCTACTTACTACAAGTCGAAAAAACTACAATGGTGCAGCAAGCTTCTCTGAAAAAGCTACAGTGTGCCCAATACTGCAAGATCTCTCGAAAATTGTCGCGAGAGACAAGCAACTTTGTGCGGGGGAGGAAAAAACGGCAAAACCCGATAAGTATTGACAGTGTACCTACCAGTCAGAAAGATTTGTCAGATAAAGGTTTGAGTGTCAGTTTTACCCCACCTTAGACCTCAAGCGTGAAAGGGGAGGGAACTGAATATCAAACCTCTCCCCAAACCTCTCTCCAATGTATTGGGAGGATTCAAGGGGTAAATCTAACTTGTACGTACCGCAATCTCTCAGAACACGGGATGATGCCAAAATCATCAGGGTGAAGCAGGAATTCAGCTTTAGAGTTCAGCTAGACCAGTAACGAGAAATGTTTGGCCTTCTTGGGTCAGCTGTGAAGCATTTCATGTTCTCACGTTGGTTGAAGGGGAGGGTTTGACTGAGTTTTTCCAAAAACTTAGAATATGCAAATTATGGCGCGACAGTTTAACTTTGGGTAAGTCTAAAGTAACGAAGGAGCAACTCCAAAACAATCGGGGCTTGAAGCCCTTCTCCCATAAGGAGAGAGGTTTGGGGTGTAATACAGTGAAGTCTGTTATGACTTCATCGAACTTACGATATTGAGAGAATCAGTCTTATAGAAACTCACCCAGCTTCTAAAAGAAACCGGGTTTGTGTTCGTTCAAATATAAAGGGTTTCGCTGACTGCAACACAAATAATTGTCTTGTGGAATGGACGAAATGTCGCATCAGGAAGGATAACAAATTTCATTTTTCATCTTTTATTCTTCCTTCAGTTACTCAAATTGCAGTTGAGGCATGAGTTGTAAAGTTCCAATGCCTATATCTTTAGGTGAAAGGAATCTCGCTTCAAACAAAGCCATCATATCCCGTGGCTGAGGATTACCACGAGAAGAGCCGGTTAATCCTTTAGCAATCACCAAACCGCAGTATCCCTTAGTATTTTTACATCGCTGATTCCACTTTTGTCGGTCTTCTATATGTACGGGGTCATCATCCTCAAACTCACCAAACAAAATCAATTCGTCATTTTCAGTTTGTAACAAACCCAAATCGTAATCTTGCTCGTCAAAAGGATCTGCACCAGGATTAAAACCGATCCCCTTTAAACCACCTGCTTGTTCTATGTTCTCAATTAGGGTCTTTGCCTTAGGACGGGATGTTTGAATTAATATGACAGGTAATCCATCACCTACTTGTGTCATTTCACCAATCTTATGGTAGTTCGATCCCTTCCGCAAGTCATCCAAAGTTTCCCAAGACACAACACTTAAACTGATGAATGAATCTTCTGGTATCACATCATCTCGTAATGACTGAAACAGAGACATTTCTTCATCGTCTTCATCGTCTTCATCGTCTTCATAACTATCATAATCATCGTCATCATCAAAACTGAAACCCGCTATTTCCTCTAACTCTTCTGCTAACTGTGGCATGGTAGAGACAACAACAGGAATTGACTTTCCTGGGTCATTATTTGATGACTCAGGAAGAGTAATGCGGTAGCGACGACTGAGGGTGGGGAAAGTGTCATCACTTAGTTGGCGACGGTAGTCCCGAATAAAACGGTATAAGCTTTCTAACGCTACGAAGACCACGAGTGCTTCTTCATCATATAAAACCGATCTCAACCCTTCTAATGGATGAATATTACCGAAGGTGGGTTCTATGTCTGAAAGTGACAAATCTGCTAAATCGAAAAACTCATCATCTTCATCATCTATTTCATCGGTACTCTCAAAAGTGAGAAACAGACAATCCTGCTTGAGAAAAGCTTCTTCTAAACGCCCCTGTAATTCATCATCTCTTAAAACTGTGGCTCGAAACTGTTTTAACGATTCTTCAGAGCGATATAGTAAAATTCCGTATTCCATACCCAGCATACCCATAACGCTGGCATAAAGAGTTCCGACATCCCACCGATCGATCTCAATTGATAAAATTTGCTGTTCTTCTAAAAATTCCCAAGGGGCTGCTTGCCAAATGGCAAATGCTTTTTCTCGCAGCACTTGTACGTACTGTGGGGGTAAGTCAGGAACTTGGCTATCCAAAATTTCAGCAAACCCACGAAATAATTCGTCAATTAACGGCAATTCTGGTGAATATTCTATTGCTATGTCTAAATCTTGGAGGACTCCGCGCAGGTAGAATTGAATTTCTCTGTCTCTAACCACAATTCTTTGGGGACGAGCAGGTTTCGCCGGACTGTGAGGATGCTCCATTGCTCGCATCAAGGTACGAACAACTGCTTCCGGACCGGTTTCTGGTGCTACTACATCCATACCCCGGACAATACCCTGCGTGCCGTCCACCCACAAAATGCACTCACCCTTGACCTCGGTTTCCAGGCTTTGGCTTGGCGGTGATAACAACGGACGGCGATCGCCCTCCCATACAGAAGGAATTTGAGTTAATTTCTTCAGCCGACGACTGGTAGAGCGATTAAAACTTGTCATAGAGTCATTTCATCAAAAAAATAATAAAGAAATCAATTTTTGGGTTATACAAATACCCAGAGCCAAAAGCCCTGGCTATTTGTGAAGAGCGATAAACTGGGTACAGCTTGCGCTTTGCGAGCGCGGATAACAACCGTTACAAAGCATAAATTTCAAAAATATTGAATTTTTACATACCGAATCTCTCAATTCTAGAATAAAAATCTTGGCCTGCTTTTAACGGAGTATTTATAATTTGCCAACTCGGGGCACTAATGTCGCTACAATAGAAGCAAAAAAGGCGTGAGAAACTCACATTGGCGGCAGGATGTAGGTTTAATTCTCTCACTCTGCTGCGGTATGGTTAAGCTTAAACGAGGTAAGGAGTATAAACAAACATATGACACAAGCCATTCAACCTCAACAAAAGGGAATTCAAATTAGCGATGCCGCACTGCAACAGGTAAAATTCTTGCGAGATAGGCAAGGTACAGACCTCTGCTTGCGGGTCGGAGTTCGTCAAGGTGGTTGTTCTGGAATGTCTTACTTAATGGATTTTGAAGACCCCAGCAAAATTACCCCCCACGATGAAGTTTATGATTATGACGGCTTCAAAATTGTATGCGATCGCAAGAGCTTATTATATCTCTATGGTTTAATACTAGATTATAGCGATGCCATGATTGGTGGTGGCTTTCAGTTTTCCAACCCCAATGCTAACCAAACCTGTGGTTGTGGTAAATCGTTTGGTGTGTAACCACCTGACCTATGACCCGTGACTCAGACAAATGACTCAAACAGTTGAAACCCTCTTTGATACAGGATTAGAACGTTATAAAGCTGGAGAATCAGCAGAGACTTTAATTCCTGTATTTAAAGAAATTTGCGATCGCGCCCCTAAAAACAGCGCTGCTTGGACGTGCTTGGCATGGCTGTATCTGTTAAACGACAAAGCAAACGCAGCATTCAAAGCCGCTCAAAAAGCTGTCAAGTTGAATCCCCAAGACCCTCAAGCAAGGGTCAATCTTGCTGTTGCAATGTTAGAAACAGGTCAAAAAGGTTTGCGCGAGCACGTTGACTTTGCACACCAGCTGATCTTTGTAAATCCTGACTGGCAAGAAGAAATCAAAAGCAGCATAGAAGATGGCTTAAACAGAAAACCAGATTGGCAAAGTTTGAAAAAAGTTAAAGGTTGGTTGTTTCCTGAGTAGTGGTTAGTGGTTAGTGGTTGGTTGTTGGTAATTGTAAACTACTAACAAATAACAACTAACCGCTAACTATCATTTCCCAATTTCTTATGAAAGATAAATTCATAAACTGGCTCAACTTTATCCTAGTTGCGGACGTATTTCTGGTCTTGTTTGGCTTTGCATGGTTAGCAGTAGCAGCAATCGGCCAAGCAAGCGGAGTCGCACTTGGCTTAGATTTATGGTACAAGCTGTGGCAACCCGTATTTAATCCAGCTATTGGCATCCTAATGGCAGGCGCTCTTGTCAGTGGAATTACCAGTTGGGTGTCTAGGAAATTTCAGAAGAGCTAATGGAAGACTGGCTAATGGCTAATAGCTAATAGCTAATGGCTAATGGTGAGTTCTGTCCTGTAGGCGGTGAGTCCAGTGCTGTAGGCGGGTTTCCCGCGCCCTGGCAACTGGTGAGTCCAGCCCTGATAGCGAAGCGTGGCGCGAATGCGCCATAGGCGGGTCTCCCGCGCCCTGGGGACTGGCGAACCCGTATAGCCCTGCGGGCATAGCTTCGCAACGCGTAGCGTCTGTGCTCCTGAGATAGGGCGTATAGCCCTGCGGGCATAGCTTCGCATCGCGAAGCGTCTGTGCTCCTGAGATACAAGGGAGGGCAATTAGCAATTAGCCATTAGCAATTAGCCATTAGCCCTATTTCAAAATTTGCGCTAGTGCCGGTTCAACCGAGGGGTATTTGTACTGAAAGCCAATGCTTTGAGTGCGTTTGGGAAGCACTTGCTGACCTTCCAGAACAACTATCGCTCCTTCTCCTAAAAGGGCTTCTATTGCAAAGGAAGGTACGGGTAACCAAGAGGGACGATTCATAACTTGTCCCATAGTTTTGCTGAGTTCTGTCATGCGGACTGGAGAAGGAGCTGTTGCATTATAGACTCCTTGCATATCAGTTCTGGTTAAAGCCTGTAAAATCAAGTTAACAACATCATCTACATGAATCCACGAAAACCACTGCTGACCGTTGCCAATAGGACCGCCCGCATAGAGTTTAAATGGAGTAATCATTTTACCTAAGGCACCACCAGTACCCAAAACAATGCCCAAGCGTAAAACAACCAATCGCACGCCAGCTTCGGTGACTTTTTGAGCTTCTGCTTCCCAAGCTTGACAGACTTGGGCAAGAAAATCATTACCTGGTGGGCTAGTTTCATCAAAAGTAGCTGTTTCACTTGTGCCATAATAACCAATCGCTGAGGCGTTAACCAGCACATTTGGTTTAGGATTGCTGCTAGCTATAGCTTCTACGATTTTTTGCGTTCCAAGCTTGCGACTGTTTAAAATTTCCTGCTTGCGTTCTGAAGTCCAACGCCCCTCACCAATAGGTTCTCCTGCAAGATTAACAACTCCGTCACAACTCGCAATGGCGCTTTGCCAAGAACCAGATGCGGTGGGTGTGTAGGTCACAACCTTAACATTTGGAAAAGCTGTAGATGGAAAAACTTTTTGGGCAAAGGAAGCGCTACGGGTTAAAATAACCACTTCCATGCCCTCTTTCTGGAGCCGTTCTACCAAACGACTACCCACAAATCCTGTTGCTCCAGCGATCGCTACTTTCATCATTATTAACTGCGAGTCTTCACCAGACCCCTATTTTACTAGCAATTAGCAATGACTCCCGAACTCTCCGCTATATTACCTAAAAGGGTAGCACCCACCCTACTGTTCCCTATTCTCTGTTTCCTCTAAATAGCAGTTCGCTTTTTAATTAAACTGTAATAACTTGCCTATTGGGTAGTTGGATATTATAGGATGGACGGAGTGTTGCACGGCGTGGGGCTATTATGGCTCGCTATACCTGTTCGTTTATTCTTTCGGTTGCTCTCAACCATCTTCAGCCATTAATGGTAGAACTTCTACAAGACTGCAATCTAGAAGTACAATATTATACTTCTGATTACATAATGGCACGTGAGATTCCTGGGACTGTACCCTTTTCTAAATTAGTAACGGTGGAAGCGTTGATTGATAAAAGTTCGGCTACTGAAACAGAGACGCGGATGAGCATTGTGATTAAAAACGAGGAACTACCTCTCCAACTGGATAATCACTGCCGACAAATGTTTGAGTTTATCAAACAGGAGATTGAACATTGCCGTCATTGGCATCTTATAGAAAGTCTTGCTGGCTGAGGTTATTAGCGCTGGTAACGCTTGTGCTCGAGCTAGCAATTCAATTAGCTAGCTTGTAGCAAAATGCTTGAGCGAGCATACAAGCTAGCAGCAGAAATTTTCTGCCAACAGTTCAGTTATCAGTCTTCTAGATCCTCTGTCATTCCAGGATTAATGAGTGTAATATCATACTCACTAGCATCTGTCTGTCCTGTAGACCGCATGCTGTCCCGCAGTAAGTAATAAATGGCACGAACCTGCGGACCAAAAACAACTTCATCCTCATTTTTAAGATCGTGGGCTGGAATTTTGCGACCGTTAATCATTAAACCGTTGGAACTCGTTTTGCCTTTGGCATCACCATCGACGATTCGGTAATAATAGCCCCGTTTTTTATCATCACGCGGTAGCCTAACGAGAGTTGCATGACGGCGCGAGACAAATTGTGACACAAGGCGAATATCGCACTCCCGATCTCTACCGATAGAATAAGTAGGACGATCTAACGTGAACTCTTTACGTCCTTGGTCGTCTTCTATAATCAGTAAATGACTTTCATTAGTTTCTGCTGCCATTGACACGTTTTTTAAATCAGATGGACTGTTATCAATAAAAATTTGTTGAGAATTTTTTTCTGTCATGTTACTAGGTAGCGTTAAATCGTCGTTAATCGGTATTAATCGGAATAAAACTGTAGCTGTACCCGTCTCTCGCACTCATGCCCCTAAACTATAGTGATAATTAAATAGTACTTATACTGTTATATTGTATGCTCACCTAAAAGAGTAGAACATTTCGTTCTACTCGTGATTGTTTTTGTGAGTCTGCTAATAGGGAAACCTTGTCAAATCATACCTCTACAGTGAGAGTTCAGTCAGGGCGAGCAAAACGTCTTAACAATAAAGAATTTGTGACTACGCTGACTGAACTAAAAGCCATTAATGCAGCCGCACCAGAGGGGCTTAAGACAAAACCGAAACCGGGCAACAGAACACCAGCTGCTAAGGGAATTCCAAGTGTGTTGTACGCGAAAGCCCAAAATAAGTTCTGACGGATTTTACTGAAAGTGGCGCGGCTGAGTTGGATGGATTCAACCACGTCTGTTAAGCGATCGCGCATTAATACGATTTCAGATGTTTCCGTGGCAACATCTGTTCCTGAGTGTAACGTAATACCTACATCTGCCTGAGACAAAGCAGGGGCATCGTTAATACCATCGCCTACCATGGCAATGAGGGACTTCGGCTTGGGCAAATTAATTCCCACTCCCCATTCGCTACTTTCTATTCCCCCCTGTAACTCTTGAATGACAGAGGCTTTCTTTGTAGGGGGAACGCCAGCTACAACATCAGTGCTTGAAAGTCCCAGTTGATTGGCTACAGTCTTTGCTGCTTCTAGTGAGTCACCGCTTAACATCATGACCCGCAGACCCATTTGGCGCAACTTGTCTACTGTTGCTTTGGCATCTGGTCTTATCGTGTCTTGAACAGCAATCAGTCCGGCTACAGTGCCTTCAAATGCTATAAAAACAACTGTTTTCCCATCCGCCGCTAGTGTTTGAGCTTGTTGTGCAATGGTTTCGCCGATCTCAATTCCATGCCAGTGCAACCAGTCGCTATTACCCAAAAGCACCAAACTCCCTTCCACAAGAGCAGATACACCAAATCCAGGTTCTGTACGAAAATCCGTAGCATTGGGGATTGGCAAACCTTGTTTTTGTGATTCTTGTACGATCGCTTTTGCCAGCGGGTGAATTGTTCCACTTTCCACAGCGGCTGCTATTTTGAGCAGAAATTGGCGATTGAGAGACAAGGTGGAATTTTCTCCCTTGTCTCCCCAAACGGGGATACAGTCTGTTATGACAGGATGACCTGTTGTCAGAGTCCCGGTTTTATCAAAAACAACAGTGCCTAGAAGGTGTACTTTCTCCAAAACGTCGCCACCTTTGATTAAAAGACCTCTCTCCGCACCAATAGTTGTCCCAACAAGTATAGCTGTGGGTGTTGCCAGCCCTAAAGCACACGGACAAGCAACTACCATAACTGCGATCGCTAGTTTAAGGCTGATAAGAAGCGGTGAGGGGGTGAGGGGGTGAGGGGGTAAGGGGGTGAGGGAATGATGAGCGGTGTTCATTCCAACGGACACACTTAAATCGTGCCAAAGGTGGGTGCCGAAAAAGTACCAGAAAACAAATGTTAACAGCGCGGCTGTCAATACCCCGTAGGTAAAGTATCCTGCTACTGTGTCTGCTAATTTTTGTACGGGTGCTTTCCGAGTTTGGGCTGTTTCTACTAAGGCAACAATCTGAGCTAAGGTTGTATCGCTTCCTGTTCGAGTGGCTCGAATTGCGATCGCTCCTGACAGATTTATTGTCCCTGCTACTACGAAATCTCCCGGTTGCTTGATAACTGGCATTGCTTCTCCAGTCAGCATCGACTCATCTAGAGTTGTTTGTCCGTCTACAATCTCACCATCAACGGGAATTTTATCTCCGGGAAGAACTTGCAACCATTCACCAACACGCACGACTTCAGCAGGAATTTCTACAACTTCCCTATTGGCAGAAACTGTAAGAGTCGTATCTTCCTCTGTTTTTGGTTTCGCTATCAACCGGGCTACTTGCGGTTGGAGGGCGAGCAATCCTTTAAAGGCGACAGCCGCACGATTTCTGGCTCGTTTTTCCAATGTACGCCCTAACAAAATAAAGCCCAGCATCATCACTGGCTCATCGAAGAAACATTCCCAACCCAGTTGGGGAAACACTAAGGCGACTAAGCTGGCAATGTAGGCTGTTAGCGTTCCCAATCCTACAAGGGTATTCATATTAGGTGCATTGTGCCGCACCCCAAGCCACCCATCCACCAAAATTGGACGACCGGGGATAAGTATGGCGACAGTTGCCAAGCCACAATGGAACCAAATGTTTTGCAAAACTGGCGGTATCGGTCCGCCAAGGCTGCCAATATGCCCGGTAATTGACAGTACCAGAAGTATTGCTGCGATCGCCAACTGCCGCCGCGCTGACTTGATTTCTTGGCGCTGGCGTTCTTCTAGGCTGGGTATTCCTTGTGTCTCGCTTGCTCCTTGCCCGCGTAATTTCCGAGGTTGAGTCGGGAATCCAGCCGATGTTAATTTCTCTGCTAGTGCTTCTGGCGGTACTGCACCAGTTTCTAATTCTACGACTGCGACTTCTGTCGCTAGGTTCACACAAGCGCTTTTAACTCCCGGATGTTGAGTTAGCTGGCGTTCTACTGCCTTTACACAGCCAGCACACTTCATACCCCTAACATCCAAAGTAATTTTCTCTGTTGTTAGGGCTGGTTCTGAGGGAAGGTTAGTCTTCGAGACAAATTGCATGGAAATGTTTAGATTTGCTACGAAAGAAATATAAACGCGCTTATTTAAGCGCCTCTTATTTGAGCGTAGGCGAAATCTGAAGCATTGACAGATTGTCAAACATATTAAGTTTTGTTAAGCGCAGGTCGTTGGATGTTATCCCCGATCCTTTCTCTTCATTATTTTATGGGACGATGATACCAACGCCAATACATCACGTAAATTAACGCGAGTCCCTGTAATGGTATGAGAACAAATTCCCCTTTTAAAAATGGGTGTATTTCCAAATGAGACATAGTACTGAAATAAGCCATTGCCATGAGAGCAAGAGCGATTAAAGTTATATTTTTCCCTTTGAGAGCCAACATATTCTTAAATACTATTTAGTTTCTCATAAACACTAACACAACTATAGCAATCCTAAATTATTTGTAAAAAATTTGGATGGCTAATTGCTAATTGCTAATAGTCAGAAAGCCATTAGCCATTAGCCATTAGCCATTAGCCATTAGCTATTAGCTATTAACAGTCTTCTCATTTATGACTCCTTAATGGACTTGTATAGAAAGAAGAAATTGCCCGAGAGGAGAATGTATAAAAGAAATATAAAGTTCTCCCGTTTTAAATAAATGAAATAAACGCAAAATATAATACAATAAAGCTATAAAAAAAGTAATTGAGTGTATTTTTTTGATTTTTATCAATTGACAATAGAAAGCAGTCATTTGACGTTTCAACAGTAATTCTACAGCAACATGAATGACTGCAATGAAAAAGCTAGTAAATAAGATAATCCCAAACACATTTTCTGATGCTGCTTGTTCTAAATTCCCACGTGCGATCGCCATAAAAGAACGAGTCATACCGCATGTCGGACAAGGAATTCCAGTGAAGTGTCGCACCGGACAAACTAGGAAAGCTATTCTATAACCTTGGTTGTAGAATAGCGTTCCCAGTAAAGGAGTACTACAAAATCCAAGTATACCCCAACGAACAAACTGACCCCTGTAAGATAAAGGAGAGCGAGATAATTTCAACACCTGTTTCTTTAGGCTGAGACAAAAAAGGATAAAGGATAAAAAATAGGTTGATAAATGAATATAAGCCCCTCAATTTATTGATGGGGTTTTAAATTATATTTCTACATACTTCATATTTCATCCTTCGTCCTTCAGTAGACTTTTAAAATGGTTAAAGCCATTTCTTTTTATTTACTACATAAGTACTGACAAATTCTTCATCGCTTTTGGTTAAATACATAATACCCTCAACCAAACCAAGAATACCCATGAATGGTGCTCCGATACCACATGTCAGTAACGAAACAAGCAGCATGATAATACCTTCGGTATTATAACCAAGAATAAACTTATGAATACCTAATGCTCCAATTAGGATGCCACAAATACCAGCAGTCGTTTTCTTGCTAGCATCGCTTGAGGTTCCATTTGACATTTGAGTGCAACTCCCGTATTTCTCATCATGACGTCACAATGCTAGCGTTGAGTTTTTTACCTACAAACCGTAGAAGCACTTAATTTTTTACAAATATCCTGAAAGGGATAAGGGAGTCGAGAAATAATGTATTATGTTATGCGGCAACACAAATTGCTAGTAATTCGTTGCTTGTGAACCCAGTCCTACAGGCAGTGAAATGGGTGCTAATAGCGTATAGCCCTACAGGCAAAGCCTGCGGCTGACGCCACGGCTTTGCAAGGCAACCCGTAGCGTCTCCTTCAGGAAATACCCTGAGAGTCATCGATCGCTGGTGACTTGTTAGTAACTAAAACCAACCTTGTCTGTTCAAGAAATAGGTACTGACAAACTCATCGTGTGATTTGTTTAGATAAATCATTCCTTCAATTAAACCAACAAGCTGCATAATGAGTAATGTCAAACCATAGGTAAAATAACTGCCAACTAAAGAAATGATTAGCATGACAAATCCTTCCGGAGCATAACCAAGAACGAACTTATGGATACCAAAACCTCCAAAGATAATACCGCAGTATCCCGCTAAAAGTTGTTTGGTAGCATGACTGGGGCTGAGTTTAGCCATGGGTTTATTTCCTTTGCTTTATGAGTGATTTATATGTAAGACCTATAAGTTGTAGCTAATTAAGGCTTTTAGTTGACTTAACAAGCGATCTCGGTAGAAGCACTGATAACAATAGATATGCAGAAGTTGCGATTCACCAATGCATGGCGAATCGCTACCGACACGAACAACTCACAGCTTTCAGACATAGCTGAAGCTGCGCTCCCTCGTGACTCTGCTATCTTTACTTTAGCTAGAAAATCCGGCAAAGGGATTTTACAGCACGTTAGGCTGTAAAATTCTTCGATGGAGAATTAGCTACAAGATTCGTAAAAATACAAAGACTCTAGTATTTTTTACTAGTCAAGCTGTGCTCTCTCCGGATTCTTTTGATATTTCTACAGTGATAAAAATACTGGTGTAGATCTCTAAGTTCTGAAGTGATTTCCTAGAAGTTAGGATACCAAGTCGATAAAAATAGCACTAACTGTATGACTCGCTGTCTGCTAACCATTTCCATACAGAACAGTAAACAGACAGGGGAGCGGTTTTAGCTATTCATGCCATCAAACGAACCTACACCTATGAATAGACAGAATCGATCGTGCTACCACTAGCGTGACTCTTTCACTATTGATTTCACATAGTTGCTAAGTTATCTTTAACTTTAGCGTCTTTGCTTCAAAGTAGCATTTATCAACATTAAACACCAAGGTTTACGAGTAAATTTTTGTAAAAGTTTAAGCAAAGAATTGGTAAAGTTGGCTGCTAGAAAAATCATTGACTCGGACTACCTAAGATAAAAAGGCTGAGGAGGGTTCCGCTATTCCAGAGGCTGTGGAGAAGCATGGGAGCGAGGAGGTTGCGCGATCGCGTATAAACAACACCGAGTACAATGCCCAAAGAGAACAGGGGGAGAACTTCTGCCAAGCTAAGGTGAGCAGCCGCAAATAAAAAACTACTGATGAGGATCGATCCCCACACGGGGAGGTAACGGGTAAGAGAGGGTAACAAGAAACCGCGAAAGAGAATTTCTTCAAAGAAGGGAGCCGCGATCGCCGCCGTCGAGAAAAATATACTCAGTGCGACAGAATCTTGACTTTCAAGCACCAGTTGCAACAGGGGATTGCTCCCGCCTTGTCCTTTCCACAATTGTTGGTTCACCAAAGATACAATAACTACTACAGGCAATGCTACGCAGTAACCACCCAATCCCCAAAAAAACCATTTATCCTTAAACCGGAAGCGAAACCAGCCATCAGGTAGAGGCAAAAATCGGTTGATAGCTAAATACAGTACAGACAAAGCCCCTAAGGCGACGAACAAGTAACTTACAAAAACAGATAGTGCTTGAATTCGCACGCTAGAGACGAGGGTTTTGATAGGGAGAACCGATTTTACTAAAGGTACTAGGAATGCTTTGATTGCTACAGGTACGAGGAATTGTCCCGTGAAGAAAAAACCAACAACAAAGACTACCAAAATCGTTTCTGCATCCCAAGGCGTTGACCAAGTAACATCTGCATTTTGAGCAAGTATTGCAGTTTTTCCCTTGAAGAAACGTTCTGCGAGCAAAAAGAGCAGTAAACCTACTCCAATAAGAGCAGCAATGACCGGGACAGTACCTATCAGTGATAATCTCAACATCGCTGTTTCAGCAACTTCCTGTTGAGAGGCTTTTAAACTTGTGAGAGCATCTTGCCGTTGCTGGAGTTGATAGAGTTTTTCCAACGCAATATATTTAAACCAGCCATCTAAATTAGCTTGAATCAGAGCTTCAGAATCAGGCAAAAGACGGGGGGGATCGCTCCACAGCCCCGACATCACTGCTGCAACCCTACCAAATTCAGAATTACTTCCCAAACTTTGCTGCATTTCATCCCACGTTTTCACAGCAGCATCAGTTTTTCCTTGCTGTGCTTGTAAGATTCCCAATCGCAAATCTAATTCAGGAATTAATTTTTGCACTTGATTCAGTGACTGCTGCAACAGTTGCTGCTGTTCGGAAGCGGGGTTAGTTGCAGGAGGTTGCGATTGAGATTGAGAGGTTGCAGGAGCCGTTGCTGGTTGGGATTGGAGTTGTGCTAGTTGAGTTTTAATTTTTTCTAAATTACTTTGAGCCGATTCCCTTGCTTCTTGATACTGCTGTGCTGCTGCATCCAGAGGTTTAGCACCCAGGATGGCATCTTGCAAGGACTTCACACTTGCGGGATCGCTATCCGATGCTTCCAAAGAGACGGCTTGTAGTGCAAGATTGGTTTGGTAAAGTTCCAAGCGACTTTGAAACTGAGGTTGCTGCCAACTCGATAATAAGGACTGACCGGCAGTTAAGATTGTCACTAGAGTCAGAACTATTAAAATAAACCGCCCTGCGGTTCTTACAAACTTTGAACTTGACTGCTCGTGACTCATTTTTCCTCCCATAACTAACCAGTGCAGGGTCCATCGTCTCACCCCTTAAGAATTATCGCAAGAAAATGCGTTGAGTGGTTAGTAGTTGGTGGTCGAGAGTTTTATAATTTGGTATAAATAGCTACTATTGATAACTAAATAAAGCGCAAATAACAATCACTAGTGGTCTGTCCCAAAAGTTTTGACTGGTGAACGTTTTTATCTCGTTCCCAGGCGGAGCCTGGGAACACAGTCGGCGAGGCTCTGCCTCGCGCTCCACTGGAGGCTGAGCCTCCAGTAAGGCATTCCCAGGCGGAGCCTGGGAACTAGGTGTGCGGAGTTGTGACAGCCTAGCAAAATTAATGGGACAGACCACTAGTTCGTAATTTATGATGTATGCGCTCCTAGCGCAACTGCGAACGGAATTCTAGAAATTTTATATTTTCTTATACCAATTCTTTAATGAGGTTGCGCCAAATTTCTTTAGTTTTTTCTTTGTGTCCTTTGCGCCCTTCGCGGTTCGTTATATAATTCGGCGCATCTTTATACGGATTTGGTGTTATTTTATATATTTGTGTTTTTTCTCGTCGGTTGACTTATAAGACTCTTATTTGATAAGACCTCAAGCCAAAACTTTAAATCTAAAATAGAATGCGTTATCTTCGGAAATTTTCGGTACTATTTATTGCTAGTCTTCTTGCGGTTGCAATTTTTGGAGTTATCGGTCCCGGTAATCTAATATTCTCTGCAAATTCCAGCCTTGCAATTAAAAATAGTTTTGCCCGATCGCCAACCTTTAATTTTTATAATGTTCTCACCTCAAGTGGAGCCGATCCGTGGGTGTACAAACACACAGACGGATATTATTACATGACCTACTTAACAAATCAAAATATCACCATTTTTCGGTCTTTGACACTTTCAGGTATTGTTGGAGGAGAAAGAAAAACAGTCTGGACACCACCTAAGTCAGGTTCAAATAGTCAAAATATATGGGCACCAGAATTACATTTTCTAGATGGTAAGTGGTACATATATTACACGGCAGATGATGGTAATACTCTAAACCATAGAATGTTTGTGCTTGAAAATGCTAGCCCCGATCCATTTCGCGGAAATTTTGTGGATCGAGGCAAAATATTTGACAAAAAAAACGATAAGTGGGCAATTGATGGTACTGTCTTAACTGTCAGTGGGAAAAGATACTTTATTTGGTCTGGATGGGAAGGTGATAATAACGTACAACAGAACTTGTATATTGCACCGATGAGCAATCCGACAACACTCGGTAGTTCTCGAGTTAAGATTTCAAGCCCAACTTATCCATGGGAAAGTTTTGGTAGCCCGCCCACGGTGAATGAGGGACCGCAAGTTATTATTAAAGACAAAACTATTAATCTCATTTACTCTGCAAGTGTAGGTTGGACAAATAATTATGCGTTGGGTTTATTAACAGCAAAAGTTGGTAGTAACCTCTTGTCTCCATCGGCTTGGCGTAAATATAAAGAACCGGTGTTTCAAAGTGGGAATGGCGTGGTTAGTCCGGGACACTCCAGCTTTGTAAAATCTCCAAATAACAAAGAGGACTGGATTGTTTACCATGCAGCCAATTTTTTAAGCGCTGGATGGAACCGACATATCAGAACTCAAAGATTTGGATGGAACCGCGATGGTACTCCTAACTTCGGTTCTCCAGCACCTGTTAATGCTCCTATTAGTTTACCAAGTGGAGAACCCCAACACGATCGCTACCAAGCCGAAGATGCTCTTTTTACTGGTGCTGCCAAAATAATATCCAATCCAAACGCATCAAACGGAGCAAAGGTTGGTTACATTGATAACCCACAAAGCAATGTAGAGTTTCGCGTTCGGGTAAACAAACGGGGAACATATAATATGTCAGTTAGATTTGGGAATGGCACTGAAGGTGGCAAGGAAGCAAGTCACAAATTATACATAAATGGTAAGGAGCTTCCAGCATTAAGATATGTGTGGACGGGATGGGACAACTGGTTAAATTCTGTTATTAGAGTACAATTAAATACTGGTGTTAACCAAATTCGCTTTAGCAAAGGCGAAAATTTCGCGGAAATTGATTCTATTGATATATTTCCTCTTCGCTGAGTTTGGCGATCGCATTTATAGCAATCCGAACAAGCGGATAAGGAAAACACTTTCACTACAAAGCAGAATCAAAAATTTGCTGGGCTGTTAGATTGAGTTGAGGGAAACTAGGAGATATAATTGCAGTGTTTCCCCTAAACAAATTCATTTGATATTCCCCATTCAGCAATCGGCATACAAAAATAGCAGGTTCTTTGGGGTTACCAATAAAATTGCGTCCTCCGAATGCAGCATAATCGGCAATCCAAAACTCAGGAATACCCATTTCTTCATAATCGGCAAACTTTTTATAGTAGTCATCTCGCCAGTTAGTGGAAACAACTTCAACAACTAAAGGAATAGATGCAGGTTGAGAAACAGTAGATTCGTTCTCCCATAACGGTTCGTTTGAAAGATTTTCGCGATTTATTAATAAAATATCTGGTGAGTAGGCTGATTCTTGGTTTGGTGGTTTAACTAATGCAGTTTTGGGAATGTGATAGGGAAGGTTGAGGCGATCGAACTCTACAGTTATTTTACGTGCTAAGAACCCAACAACATTTTCATGCTTCCCGGTTGGTTGAGCCAGCTCGACAATTGCTCCATTGTGCAGTTCGTAGCGTCCACCTTCAGGACGCCATGCTGTAAATTCTTCAAAAGTAACTGGTTTGGGTGAGACTGGCGCAGTAGTCATAAATTCTTTTGATGATATGAGTTTCGCTCAATCATTGGCGATCGCATTCATAGGAAATTGCATACAAACCAGCATAGCCTGCGCGTGCAGGCTTCGGTTGCATATTTTAAAATTTATTGCGTGGGGCATTATAAACCCCTAAAATTTAACTTTCAAAACTGCCAAAGAATTCTAAAGTTTCCTTTAATGCTTTCACAAAAATGTCAATTTCTTCACGAGTATTGTAGAAAGATAAACTGGCTCTTGCAGTTGCTGCAATCCCTAAGTGACGGTGTAATGGTTGAGTACAATGATGTCCGGAACGAATAGCAATACCTTCTTGATCTAACAATGTAGATATATCATTAGCATGGACATCTTTTGCCGTGAAAGCAGAAAGTGCGGCTCTCCCCAAACCTGCGACTTTGGGCAATGGACCAAACAGACGAATTCCGGGAATTTGGACTAGCTTTTCAAAAAGATAACCAGTCAATTCAGATTCATAAGCATAGATTTTATCCATGCCAATATTGCTCAGGTAATCCACTGCTGCACCTAGAGCGATTGTTTCCGCGATCGCAGGTGTACCCGCTTCAAATTTATGAGGTAAATCGGCGTAGGTAGAACGATCTAAAAACACTTCAGAAATCATTTCCCCACCACCAAAAAAGGGAGGCATTTGCCGCAGCAGTTCTAACTTGCCATACAAAAAGCCAATTCCAGTTGGAGCACACATTTTATGACCGGAAGCGACCAACCAATCACAGTCAAATTGCCGGACATCGATTGGCATGTGGGGGACACTTTGGCAAGCATCAATTAAAACTTTGGCTCCATATTCATGGGCGATCGCGCAAATGTCTTTTACAGGATTAATACAACCCAAAGTATTAGAAACATGCACCACTGATACCAATTTTGTTTTGTCAGAAATCAGTGTTTTAAACTGTTCCAAATCAAAACTTTCCTCGGCTGAGAGTTCCACAAACTTCAGCACAGCACCCGTTTTTTGTGCTACAAAATGCCAAGGAACCAAATTACTGTGGTGTTCTATAACTGAGAGAATAATTTCATCTCCCTGTTGCAAATTATTCATTCCCCAACTGTAAGCAACTAAGTTAATAGCCTCAGTTGCATTACGGGTAAAAACAATTTCCTGACGCGATGCTGCATTTACAAATGCAGCCACTTTATCTCTGGCTGCTTCATAAGCTTCAGTCGCTTTAGCACTGAGAGTATGGACGCCACGATGCACGTTAGAATTGTACTGTTCGTAATAATCTCGCAAAGTATTCAGTACGAGCAAAGGTTTTTGTGACGTAGCAGCATTATCGAAATAAATTAAAGGTTTCCCGTTGACTTCCTGATGGAGTATTGGGAAGTCAGAACGGACTCGATCGGCAAGAGTTTTTTCTTGGGTATAAGTCATGGATTTTGAATGGTTGGTTGTTGGTTGTTGGTTAAAAATGACTAGCTACTAGCTACTAACCACTAACCTTTTGCATAAGGGATTGTCTGACGGAAGGAACAGGTATTTGATTGATGGCTTCAGTTGCAAAGGCGTTAACTAATAAGTTGCGAGCATCATTCGCATCAATACCGCGACTTTGCAGATAGAAGATTTCATCATCCTCTAACTGGCTAACGGTAGCACCGTGGGCGCATTTGACGTTATCAGCTGTAATCTCTAATTGAGGCTTAGTATCAATTCTGGCTTTAGAGGATAGTAACAAATTTTGGTTTAACTGGGCCGCATCTGTCAATTGTGCGGGTTTTGGCACAAAAATTTTACCGTTAAACACTCCATGAGCGCGATCGCTCAGAATACACTTATGCAATTGTTTGCTAGTACCGTGAGGATAATTGAGCGCTATTGCACTGTGAGTATCCGCTAACTGTTGTCCCCCAATTATCGTCAATCCATTGAGGACAGTTTCTGTCTGCTCCCCAGTTTGCAAAATCTCTAGATTGTGACGTGAAAGCTTTCCACCAAAAGTTACGGCGTGACAGCTATACCAACTGTAACGAGCTTGAGAAACAGCAGTTTTCCCAATATGAATAGCCTCTGCATTTTCCATCTCAAGCCGAGTATGATTCACCCGAGCATTTTCCCCGACCCAAATTTCCGTAACCGCATTAGTAAAATATACGCTCTCTTCCTCTGTGCTCTCCGCGTCTGTGTGGTTCGCATACTCTTCCACTAACGTCACGCTACTACCAGTCTCCGCCACAACCAAGCAACGCGGAAGAGAAATTCCAGACTGCTCGCCAGTAGCAAGAAATACCAAATGAATTGGGGTCTCGACCACCACATTTTTTGATACCCAAACGACTGCGACATCAACCATTCCACTCGTATTGAGAGCAGTAAACAGTTCGTGTGCGCCTTCAGTTTGAGCTAAATATTTCTGTACCTCTTGAGTGTACGTAGCAGATAAATCGGCTAAATTGCTAACGACAACTCCATCTGGTAAAAGAGAAACTGAGGACAACTCAGATGAATAAACACCATCAACAAACACCAACCGACTTGTAGCTGCTTCTGGTAGCGATCGTAAAGATGAGCCAACAGACGCGCTACCCTTCGTCCCCACATGAAATTGAATTTTCCGCAAAAAAGATAAATCGGCGAAGCGCCATTCTTCATCACGAGTTGTAGGCAAAACGGATTGACGAACCCATAAAACGGCGCGTTCCCGTAATTCCTGCAACCAGGATAGGCGATCGCGAGGTGTTTCAACACCACCCACAATTTGATTCAACAAATCTATCAAATAAGCATCTCTATCCAACACGGTAGATGCCAAATCGATGGAATGGGAATTAGGAACTGGACTTGGAGAAACAAGGATACTCATTATACAGTCACCTCAACTCCATTTTCTTCCAACACCCAATCATAACCGCGAGATTCTAATTCCAACGCCAGTTCTTTACCGCCACTGGTAATAATCTGTCCTCGTGCCATCACATGAACGTAGTCTGGTACGATGTAATTCAGCAACCTTTGGTAGTGAGTAATCATAATTGTCGCGTTCTCAGCGCTTGTCAATTGATTAACTCCATTCGCCACAATTTTCAGCGCATCAATATCCAAACCCGAATCTGTTTCATCCAGAATTGCCAACTTTGGTTCTAAAAGCGCCATTTGTAGAATCTCATTACGCTTCTTCTCACCACCAGAAAACCCTTCATTCACGCTCCGGTTGAGAAAAGCAGAATTCATCTTGACCACTTCTAGCTTTTGCTCTACCAAGTCATCAAAGTCAAAAGCATCCAATTCCTCCAAACCCCGTGCTTTCTGACGGGAATTGTAAGCCACCCGTAAGAAATCCAAATTACTCACGCCAGGAATTTCTAAAGGATACTGAAATGCTAAAAATATTCCAGAACGGGCGCGTTCTTCTGGCTCCATCTCCAACAAGTTTTGTCCCTGGAAAATAATTTCCCCGCCCGTTACCTCATAAGCAGGATGTCCAGCTAAAACTTTAGAAAAAGTACTCTTACCAGAACCATTCGGTCCCATAATCGCATGCACTTCACCCAACCGAACTTCAAGGTTTACACCCTTGAGAATTGGTGTCCCATCAACATTTGCTGTCAAATCTTTCACTGACAGCACGACTTCACTATTCTCAATAATCATGATGTGTGTCTTTTTCCTCTCTATTTCGCTCTACCTCGTTCCCAGGCTCAGCCTGGGAATGTCATACGAGAGGCTCCGCCTCCAATGTATCGTGAGGCTGAGCCCCACAGTACGTGTTACCAGGCTGAGCCCTGTTACGAGAATTACCCAAACCTGCCTCACAGTACGTGTTACCAGGCTGAGCCTGGTAACGAGAAATCCATGACATTACCCAACGCTTCCTTCCAACTTCAAACTCAACAACTTATCAGCTTCTACAGCAAATTCCATGGGTAGCTGATTGAATACGTCTTTACAGAAGCCACTCACCATCATGGAAATTGCATCTTCTGTAGAGATACCGCGTTGTGCAAAGTAGAAGAGTTGATCTTCCCCAATCTTAGAAGTAGAAGCTTCATGCTCTACCTTGGCAGCATTATTCTGCACTTGGATGTAAGGGAAAGTATTAGCATGAGCATTATCCCCAATCAACATGGAGTCGCACTGAGAATAATTTCTCGCTCCTTCCGCTTTGGGATTGATTTTTACCAGACCGCGATAGCTGTTACTGGAATTACCAGCAGAAATTCCTTTAGAAATAATAGTGCTGCGGGTGTTCTTACCAACATGAATCATTTTGGTACCAGTATCAGCTTGCTGCATATTATTTGTCAGCGCTACTGAATAAAACTCACCTACGGAGTTATCACCCACCAACACGCAACTGGGATATTTCCAGGTAATTGCAGAACCAGTTTCTACCTGAGTCCAAGAAATTTTAGAATTCACGCCCTGGCACAAACCGCGCTTGGTGACAAAATTGTAAATACCACCCTTGCCATTTGCATCGCCAGCGTACCAGTTTTGAACGGTTGAGTATTTGATTTCAGCGTTGTCTAAAGCAACGAGTTCGACTACAGCAGCGTGCAATTGGTTGCTGTCGTACATTGGCGCAGTACAACCTTCAAGGTAGGAAACATAGCTTCCCTCTTCTGCAACAATCAGAGTTCGCTCGAATTGCCCGGTTTCACCGTTGTTAATCCGGAAGTAAGTAGACAGTTCCATGGGACATTTCACTCCCTTGGGAATGTAAACGAAGGAACCATCACTAAATACGGCTGAATTTAGGGCTGCAAAGTAATTATCTGCTACCGGGACAACGCTACCCAAGTACTTTTGTACGAGTTCTGGGTGTTCTTGCAATGCTTCTGAAATGGAGCAGAATATAACACCATCTTTAGCCAGCTTTTCTTTGAATGTTGTCGCTACGGAAACACTATCGAAAATTGCATCAACCGCAACATTTGCCAATCGCTTCTGCTCTGATAGGGGGATGCCTAACTTCTCAAAGGTTTCCAATAAAGTTGGATCGACTTCCTCCAAGCTGTTTAGCTTTTGTTTCTTTTGTTTGGGTGCGGAATAGTAGATAATGTTCTGATAGTCTATTGCAGGATACTTGACACTCGGCCAAGCTGGTTCAACCATTTTTTGCCACTGACGGAAAGCCTTAAGGCGAAAGTCCAACATAAACTCCGGCTCGTTCTTCTTCGCGGAAATTAAACGGACAATATCCTCGTTCAGTCCACGCGGAATTGTGTCGGCTTCAATGTCAGTAACAAAGCCGTACTTATATGGCTGGTTGACTAAGGTTTTGACAGTGGCGCTCATTGGCTGTTACTCTTGTGTTCTCTTTCTTAATCTCTTTAAGGATGGAAGACGGAATCTTTAACCGGGCTTCCTTTTCAAGCTAGCCGAGGTGTGACTCGACTGCTATCATAATAAGTATAAGGACTAAAACAACATTCGTGTTGTTTAACATATCTTTATTTTACGCTAGATTAGCCATAATTTAGCTTTGTCACGATAAATTTTTGGGGCGACGATGGCGACTATCCACCAGTCCTCAACCAAGCAAGATATTCTGGAATATCTTTTAAAACACTCACAAGCTACGGCTTTCGATCTGGCTGACGCTCTAGACGTTAGCCCGCAAGCAATTCGCCGTCATATTAAAGATTTGGAAGCAGAACAACTTATATCTCTCGTGTCATCCGTACAGGGGGGAATGGGACGTCCGCAACATATCTATCAACTGACTCGTCAGGGAAAAGAACGGTTAAACACAAAAGTCAGCGAAGGTCTCGGCGATAGCTATGGTAAGTTTGCCGTTTCCCTACTGGATACATTAGCGGAAACGGTAGGACGAGACGAAGTCACCTCAATTCTACGAAAACAATGGGAACGCAAAGCCCACGATTATCGAGAGCGTCTTGGGAATGCTCCTCTATCTGAAAGAGTTGCAACTTTGGTAGAACTGAGAAAAGCTGAAGGTTACATGGCTGAATGTCATCCAGTACCATCAGGTAACTCATTAGATGATAATAAGTTCATTCTCACCGAGCACAATTGCGCTATTTCCAACGTTGCAGAGTCTTTTCCCAGTGTTTGCGGTCATGAATTAGAAATGTTTGCTGCTGTATTGCCAGATTGTACTGTAGAAAGAACTCACTGGATTATTAATGGCGAACACCGTTGTGGATATTTAGTCCAAGCGAGAAAATAAGTGCTTTTATGAGAGCGGTTTCCTTTGTGAATGAGAAGCTCGTTATTAAGCATAGGTCATAAAAAATGGGTATTTGGTAATTGGTATTACCAAGTCAAGTCAGTCATACCATTTTGGATTTTAGATTTTGGATGGGTAGATTGGGAAAGTTTCGCTTGGACTTAATTGTACCCAATTATCTATCAGATTCTTTTTTCAAACTGGTGTATGGTTATTGTGATAATTGTAAATTTTTGAATGATTTATTTATGAACTTACCACCCCAATCGCCGCCACAATTTTTAACATTAGAAGAATCAGCAAAGGTTGATGCTGCTTTACTGTCCTCACCAGAAAAGTTCTTAACTAGAATAACTATTTCATCCCTCAGGCTATTGAATCACATAGCTCAAGAGTATAACGTGACTGTTGAGGATTTAACCGCACAACAAGTCATTGCTTGGTTTGAGAAAGATAGCAAGATTCGTCGAGAACAAGGAGTGGATGCTGCATATTTGAAGTGGTAAGAAGGGTGAGTCGTTAGTAGTTAGTAGTTTTTCTGCGATCGCTAGCTCTTATAAAACAACAAAAAGTCCGCCTGCGCGGACTTTGTTCGTATAGCCTTAGACTTCCAGTCTAAAGGCACGATATAACTACCCATTAAGCGTAATTATTATTATTACGCGGACTGCGGGTTCCTGCTGCGGCTCCAACCATTGAGGCGAGTAAACCTAACAAGGACCCAAAGACAAACCACCACAGACCTTTACGGAAATTGCTTGCAATTTCAGCAGCTTGTTGAGCACTTACATTGGGAGTATTTTGGGGTATATTGACACCACCTTGCTGCACTTGGTTTACAACTTCTCCAGCGTTAGAAGCAGCAACACCAAAAGCACCCGATACTCCACTTGCTAACAACCAAGAACTTAACGCCAGAGTCGTTGCCCACAGAATGGCACCATTGAGAAGAGCTGTATTGCGATTCATGGGACCGCAAGCACGAGCCATGACCCAACCACCAGTAAATAATGAAATCAACAAAGCAATAGTTGACCAAATTCCCACATTACCTGCAACATTGGGTGCAAGAGATCTCGGTGCGCCCGACCCCTCAATTGTTCCTGCTCCAATAGCTGCAAACATCGAACTTAATATTAATTGAGTTGCTAATGCAATCAACAGACCGGAAATGATAGGACCCCAACGAACGCGATCGTGGTAATCGGTAATTCGACCTACCACAGCAGGTTCGTTAATAACCTCGTCACCTACTCGATTTGTGTATGACATACTCTATTTTCCCCTTACCACTCCAGTAAAGTTTTTACTTCAAAATAGTCAAATAGTTACTAGAATTAAATTGCTTTTTTGGATTTTTAATATCTACCACTGGAAATACTTGCCTTGTCTATCTTTGGTCATAATATTTTTGGAAATTTAAGCTTTTTTTTAAGAAATATTAACTGAAAAGTTTTGAATAACTTGGAATGAGAATGACTGCTTTTCCCAAGCTAACCAACAGCTTCTATTTTTAGAATCATCGAACTCCTATTTGAATTTTGGCATATAGCACTTCCAGCCCTTTTGTGAAAAATTTTAAGTATTGTTAGGCAGGTATTCCCAAGCAAATAAGGGTTTTGGTAAGCAGCCCGCCCAACTATATTTCTCCATATAAGACTGTATGTGGCATCGCCTATAGGACTTGTTAGTTAATTCTATTTTTAGAGGATTTCTAAACTTTTTTCAAATATATCATATTTGTTATCTATAGTTTATTTTCAAAAACTTTTTTTTAAAACTTTTTGTTTGGTTATTCAATAACTTTCTTGTTAACTTTTGGTTGTTACAGCAATCCTAAATCATTTGTAAAATTTCTCTTTTCTTCTCCTGACAAAGACGCTACGCGATGCTGTAAGCTATGCCCGCTAGGGCTATACGTGCTCTTTGCGACGCCCGGAGCTATCTCCTGTGGAGACGCTGTTTTGAACAACAGGGAAACCCCACAATGCAATAGCTCGTCTTTGTGATTCATAATTTTATAAATCAAATAGGAGTGCTATAGTATGCAATACCCATAGCAGAGCCTGTCGGAATTACAAACACCTCTTCCTTGTCTTCCTTGTTCGGACTCAAATAGGATTGTTATACTAGCGAAAATTCTAAAATTTTGGATAAAAACGGTGAAGAATGAACAGTTTGTGATGAAAAATAAATAGTAAATTAGTGAGCAAGTGGTAGTTAGCAGTTCTATTAACAACCACTCACTACTCACCACTAGCGCAATTTCACAGCTGTCCCCGTTGCTGTAATAAGTATGAGAACACCTGATTGGTCAACATTGATAGTACCAGTATCAATTTCGATACCAATAACAGCATCCGCACCCAAACGCCTTGCTCTTAGGGATAATTCTTCGATCGCTTTTTGTTGACCCTGCTCAAATAGGCGTTCGTAACTTCCAGTGCGTCCACCAATAATGTCTCGGATACTCGCAAAGAAATCGCGCAGGAAATTGCTTCCGTAGACCACTTCTGCAGTCACAATGCCCAAATATGAATCAACGATAGATCCCTGAATGACATCAGTTGTACTCAAAATCATAAATCGAACCTCAATCGCATTAATTGGAATAGCACGGGTTTTTATTCTATTTGATATGCTAACGTTCTCCTCTACCTAATTATTTAATCGGTATAGAGAGAGCGATAAAGGTAGCTTTTTCATTAACGCATCTACATATATATTTGAGTCTATCCAAAGCCATGCATCCATGATTGACATTAGAAAAACTTCCTGAGGGGGCAAAAAGCTTGTGAAATAAATGAATTGAGGTACACAACTTATAGGAAAATAGTTTTTGCCCGTTCATGTGGTTAATATCAACGGGTAGTAATGCTGAAGCTTTGATTGAGTTACGTCAGCCCCTTTACCATGACATGAGTGCTAGTTAATCTTTTTTTGTTAGTCCAAAGAACTTGTATGAAATCAAACAATGCTTGTAACGTACTTTTACAGAGTTCTGAAAAATCTTCATAATTCTTGTATAAAAGTCAATACAAGGTGTTTGCAAAACAAGATATTTTTGTTTTAATGGACAAGCAATCAAGAAAACTTTGAAAAAGTTGCAAAAAATATCAGGAAAATTACTGTGTACAAGCCAACATCTTTTATAGTAAGTATTTTCATTATTAGCAGTATTGCAGCAACAATACCATCAGTAGCCCGCGCTCAAAGCATTTTGCCCCAACAAAGTTCTCAGGAGTTAAAGGAACTTCTAGATGAAGGGCGACGACTTGTAGATACAGGGGATTATAATAACGCGATCGCAGTTTATCAAAGAGCCACAAATCTAGAGCCAAAAAATGCCACCATATATGCCGGTATTGGCTACTTATACGCCCAGCAAGGCAATTTTCCCGCAGCTTTAACGGCGTATCGACGTGCTGTATCACTCAATCCTAACAATAGCGATTACCAATATGCTTTAGCTTACGTAAGTGGTAATTTGGGAGATAACAAAACAGCCAAAGAAGCCTACAGACGTGCCATACAAAGCAATCGGAATAACGCTAATGCGTACATAGGTTTATCAACAGTTCTCTTGCGTTTGGGAGAGTACGTAAATGCTAAATGGGCATACGAACAAGCGGTCAGTCTAGATCCCAAAAATCCTCAAGTTTATGAGTTGCGAGGTAATATACTGATGAAGCAAGGAAAATCGAAAGAAGCGATCGCAGTTTTCAAACAAGCTCGAGAACTATACGAACGCCAAGGTAAGTCAGAAAGCGTGGTCAGACTCGAAGCCGTACTCCGTAATTTAGGAGTTTAATCGGCGCACAATCCTTGAGTTACCAGTTATCAGTTACACAACAACTTCATCTTATTCTTATTTACTATTATTATTTACTGGTTACTGGTGAGCCCAGCACTGTAGGGGAGTTTCTGCCATAGTAAGGACATGGGAGATGGAAAGATTCTGGTTACCGGAAACCATTCCCCAGATTCATCGTCTCACAAAGAAAGGTATTCCCCGTGCCTGCAAGCGATCGCTTAGAGCAGACGCTTAGAGCAGA
Source organism: Tolypothrix campylonemoides VB511288_2 (assembly GCF_045999855.1). NCBI lineage: Bacteria > Bacillati > Cyanobacteriota > Cyanophyceae > Nostocales > Tolypothrichaceae > Tolypothrix > Tolypothrix campylonemoides. Next base: position 288,180 of record NZ_JBFPMW010000007.1, on the reverse strand, counting down.
CCTTGTACCTAACACAATCAAAGGCAATCACTCACAAACTTAGTGTTGGAAAATAATCCTTTTGTCTTAATGCCCAATGTCCCCATAAATTGAAGCTATACTGCAAAAAACGAATTCCCTTGACCCAGGACAAGGGGTCAAGGGTATATCACTTTGTGCCAATATCATCAAAAACGATCCCGAACGTACTTGAACTCTAGCGTAGAAACGTATATAATTACGCTCAACAAAATCAATATGCAAGACTAGCTACCGGGTGACTCACCCCCTTGCTGCTTGGATTTATGAGTGCAGCCTTTTTTAATGACATTAGCTACTTTTTTTGGGCAACTGTTGTATGGGCTGAGGTGGTTCGAGTAGTTTGATGCGATTGGTGTTGCAAGAAGAATCGACTCTGGAAATAAGCTCCTGGAGGCGCTCGCTACTACTGTTCTGTTTTTGTCTGGACATAAGTTTCAACTCCTTTGCGGTAGATACCCTAACAGAAAATCGAGCAAACTCGAATTATACATTAAATACGGTTGTTTTAGCAAGGCCCAAAATCAATATTGGATCTTCCTACTTATGGTGTATCATCATTTGTGCATTTGGCGATGGTACTCCCGATACTATTTTTTAAAAAAAAGATGAAGAAAATGTGAGGATTTGGGTTTGTACGCAAATTTTACTACGTTTTCGCTACACATCATCTATCAGCGTGGCAGAAAACCCGATCTTCGCAGCACAGCAGCAGCTTGTTTGCTGCGAACAAATTGGAGAAAGCCTTTAACAGCTTGGGAAGATCTCTTGCTCGAGATAATTCCGATAGGGCGCACCAGCAGATATCTACCCGTCTGTACGTTTTCTGGGGTAGCTTCTACACCGTTAAGACTTTTGGGGTTCAGACGGAGTTGTTTGGATGTAACACGGGCAGATGAGAAAACGCCAATACTATAGGGAATATTCTGTACTGCTGCGATCGCATCCTCTTCTTCCCTCAGAAGAATTGCTGTCTTGGAATTCTTCAAATCTTCACCCAAATAATGCTTCCGCAGAAGGCGCTTAACTGAATCATCTTCAGGAAGATCCAGTACAACAATCTTGGCATCAGGACCTCCGAGTTCTTGCCAATTTCTCAAAGTACCGCTGTAGATTGCTTTGAGATTCTCCGTTGTCAAGTTAGTAATCGCGCTAACACTTGAATGGGTAGCGACTAACAGAGCATCTTGAGCAGCGTCCAAATACTCCAAGGTGCTGTCTTCCAATTTCAACTCTTCACTCACACCGCTAAGATCGAGCAGTCCGTCTCTAACTCCTTTAAGCTCAGCCATAGATTGAGCGATGGGTACAAAAGAGACTTGGACGTTTTTGACTTGAGATCTGTAAGCATCAGCCAGTGTCTTCATTGCTACATAAGTAATACCCCGAACGCCAATCTTAATCTCCGATCGCGCTTGGGAGCCAGATGGTAGATGAGTACTAGATTGACGGACGTTGCTAGTTGTACAGCCAGATATTTCCCCTAAAAATATGCTCGTACCGAGGATTGCTATCAACCAGAAGCGATTTCTCATAAAATATACTTTTCATATAAAGCTTTTTGCATCCTCCAAACAGAGTAAACCATCAACCCATCTTTTCCTTCACTCGAAGCTTATTATCTCTGCCATCAGAGAGTATTCCACAGCCATTTATAGAAATATTGTGTTTCGTTGAGGTAAATATCCTCTAGTTCCTGCTTTTTCCCAATCGTGAGTATTTTTGCCACCTATTAACTTTTTTCCCACTCAGCTAAAATTCTCTGTGCATCCTGACAGAGCAACTCATGATATTGACCGTTGCTAGCAAGCAAGCCTCCCCACTGATTTATATCACCCGTGTTGTACTGTAACGGTGTACCGTCAAAATGAGTGTATTTTCCACCCGCTTCTGTCAAAATCAGTTCTGGGGCGGCTATATCCCAATCTTTTGGTGCAGACTTACCGGATAGTGAAATGTAAACATCTGCTTGTTGTTCGACAATTGTAGCGATTTTACATCCCACACTTCCTACTGCTTTTTGGTTTTGACAGGGTAGTTTTTGCAACAGGTATTCAAGTCTTTCATTGCGGTGAGAACGACTGACAACGACTGTTAAATCCTCAAGACGTTCCCGTGATGATACCTGTAAGGGAAGAGTTTTTCCATCGCGTGTTTCTGCAAAGGCACCACTGCCTTTTATGGCATAATACAGTTTTTTTAACTCCGGTACGGCAACCACAGCCAGAACAGGGCGCGTTTCTTTCACTAGAGCTATGTGAATGGCGTACTCCCCTGTTTTTTCAATAAAGTCTCTCGTCCCGTCTAAAGGATCGATAATCCAAGCCCATTCCTGTTTTGCTTGCTCGGTTGTGTATGTTTCTTCACTAATGTAAGCAAAATCTTCAGTACCTAAAGCGGCTTGTAGCTTTTCTAATATGTATTGATTGACAGCTACATCTGCTACTGTTACGGGTTCATTCTGCTTGTACTGTACTTCTAGATTGCGATCGCCTGTTTGGTGGTAGTAAGACTGCAGTATATCTGCTGCTTCCCAGCCCACAGAACGAACTACAGTCAGTATTTCTTTTAAGTCTTTCATGTATTTCTCACTCCATCCAACGGCGCGTACCAAAGAACTGACATGACAAAGAAGCCACGTGAGATGCTTGCTCAAGTGCATCTGTAAAACTTTCTTGCAAAATATAATGACAGAAAGCACCGTGAAAAATATCTCCAGCCCCCAGTGTATCAACAGCCCGAACACCGGGTACATTTAAAATACCTTTCTTGCCATCAATTGAGTATTGAATGGGGTTTTCTCCATGAGTTATGGCAATGTAGGGAATGCCAACTTGACTCAGATAGGCAAAAACCTCTTCCTCGTTTTTACATTGGGGAGGATGAAAATTAGCAGAACAAATAGCATAATCTACAAAAGGCAAGAGTTTTTCAAATCCAGGTTTCCAACTACCACCATCTATAACAACCGGGATATTTTTGGCTTTTGCCATTTGGGCGATCGCAATTCCCAGTGTCATTTGATGTCCGTCAATCATGACAATATTGATATTGCGTAAAACATCTGCGGACAGGGATTGCTCTGACGCCTGAGTTTTGACAGCATTAATGGAAATAACCGCTCGTTCGCCAGTAGATTGGGTAACAATGATGGAAGAAACGGGTGGTGGGTTTTGGGTGGTGGAGTTTAAATCTATGATTCCTATTTTGTAGTTTGCCAAATCTTCTTTAATAAGTTGTGTCATTGGGTGAGAACCGACAATTCCCAACACACTTGCTTTATCACCCAAATGGCTAAAAGTGACTGCAGCATTTGTTGCAGGTCCCCCGGCGGCAACAGTATAATCAACTGCTACAATTTTCTGGTTATTCTTGGGTAGTGACTCTGCAAGATAAATTAAATCCAGAGTCACTAAACCAACGAAGAGTCCGTTAATGGGCATTTGTTAGTGGATAGTTGTTAGTTGTTAGCGGTCTTTTCTGTCTCATCTGTTCCCAATCCCCAGTTCCCAATCATGCATACAACAGATCCAAAACCAGGAATACTTTACATTGTCGGTACGCCTATTGGCAACTTGGAAGATATGACATTCCGGGCGGTGAGGATTTTGCAGACTGTGGATTTGATTGCTGCAGAAGATACACGCCATACTGGAAAGCTACTTCAACATTTTCAAGTGAAGACACCTCAAGTCAGCTATCACGAGCACAATCGGAACAGCCGTGTTCCGCAGTTATTAGAACAACTGAATCAGGGTAAAGCAATTGCTCTTGTGACTGATGCGGGAATGCCTGGAATTTCCGACCCCGGATATGAACTGGTGAAAGTGTGTGTGGAGGCGGGGATACAAGTTGTACCCATTCCCGGTGTGACTGCAGCCATTACAGCGTTAAGTGCGGCGGGATTGCCAACGGATAAGTTTGTGTTTGAAGGATTTTTGCCAGCCAAAGCTCAACAAAGGCGATCGCATCTTGAGTCTCTCAACGCAGAATCTCGCACACTCATTTTCTATGAGTCTCCCCATCGATTGCGGGACACCCTCAAAGATTTAGCAGAGGTTTTCTCTGATTCCCGTCAAATTGTTATTGCACGAGAGTTAACCAAGTTATATGAGGAATTTTGGCGGGGAACCATCGCAGATGCCATAAATGAGTACAACCAGAGGGAACCGCAAGGTGAGTATACTTTAGTGGTGGCTGGGAGTCCACCAATTCAAGTACAGTATTCAGAAGCAGAACTGAAAGCAGAATTGGAGAAGTTAATACGTCAGGGAATCTCGCGAAGTCAAGCCAGTCGCGAATTAGCAAAAATGACTTCTCTAACACGGCGTCAACTTTATCAATTAGCTCTTTCGGTAAAGGATGAAGTATGAGGGATATAAGGATAAAATTGCATTCTTCGTACTTTATCCTTTACCCTTAAGCCTATCCCCTACTCTTAATAACGAGCGGGCTTCTACCTTCTTAAGAATCGGGGAAATCAAAAGAACGGCTATTACAAACGTTCATTGCCTTTTCTACTCCCTGCTTGAGACACATTTCCGTACAATCAACAACAAACTGCAGTACAAGAGACATAAGTTGACTTTCCGCAACAGAAAATTTGCCCAAGACGTGGGAAACGGTACCGGAATCATCACTCGCAGAACCTTTTGGTCTACCTATACCTATACGCAAACGAGGAAAGTCTTGAGTTCCAAGATGGGCGATGGTGCTTTTCATACCATTGTGTCCGCCCGCAGAACCCGACAAACGCAAGCGAGTTTTACCCATTGGTAAATCCATATCATCATAAATCACCATTACCATTTCTGGTGGTAATTTATACCAACTAGTAACGGCTTGTATGGACTGTCCCGAACGGTTCATGTAAGTCAGTGGTTTGAGCAGGCGGATTTTGTCTCCATTGATTGCAAGTCCTTCACCATACTCTCCCTGAAACTTACGATTCTCTGTTAAAGGAATTCGCCAAGCACGAGACAAAGCATCTATAGCAGCAAAACCAATATTGTGGCGTGTCTGGTCATATTTTGGTTCTGGATTCCCCAACCCCACAACAAGCTGGGGAATCACAAGAGTTTTTTTAGCAACCGCTTCTGCCATCTAAATTATGAATTATGAATGATGAATTATGAAGTCAGAAATTTTATCCTTCATCCTTTCTAGCAGCTTCTATTTGCTTGGGTTCGAGTTCGGCTGTTGTCTTAACAGCTTCTTCTATCTGTACGGCTTCTTTTTGAAATTCGTTTTGGAACTCCTTAGAAGCATCTTGAAAACCGCGAATTGCCTTTCCCACACTTCGACCAATTTCTGGTAACTTCTTGGGACCAAAAATTAATAGCGCCACAATAAAGATAAGAGCCATTTCTGGCAAACCGATACCAAATACGTTCACAGCCTTTCTCCTTTCGAGTGACCGATCTAACTTTTAACTTAACAACTGCCACAACATCTCACATCTTGTAGTTTAGTGCAAGAGTTGGTAGTTGGTTAGTGGCTGCTCTTACCTCTACTAACCACAGAAAGAAAAAACCCGGAAAAACCGGGTACGGGATAGTTTGTTATGCAAGTTTTGTCAATTTTGTGAATTATCTGCCTAGCGTCCGCCAATCGACACTTACGTCTTGGATCAGGATTGACTTGTTGTAAAGCTGCAGAATAATCAGCAGAAATACGAAAAATAGTCCTATAAAAACAGCCATGAGGGGGGTAGTACCCCATCCTGGAGCCACTTTACCATACTCAGCATTTAAAGGTCTGAGGATGTCTCCCAACCGCGTCCTTTGTGCCATAGTTCACCTAAGATGAATTGCCAAACCATTTTTTAATGTTCTGTAATATTCTATAGGAAGACTACTCATAATATATACTTCTTATGGAACCCGCAACAGTTCTTAGCATTTCTGTCGGTGCGATCGTCATCGTTATAACAGCGCTGTCTATTTACACCTCTTTTGGTCCTCCCAGCAAGGAGTTGAGCGATCCGTTTGAAGATCACGAAGATTAATGCCAGCCACGTGACAGGTGTACTGGATATATCGATAAAACGATGTAAAGACGTGCCATAGTGCGTCTTTACATCGTTTTATACCATGCAAAATAAGTTTCTGGAGTCTTGAGACCGATAACCGCTTCAAACAGCGTCTCTACATTTTTTACCAGATGTCTAGATACAATACCAAGCATCTAAAAAGGTGTGACTTTTCTTCCCAAACCTTCTAATTCTCATAAACTTTACAAATCTTTACTCGTTTCCAGACTTAGCTTGAGAATGCTTTACGCTTTGCAAACGCACGCGGAGCTTTCAACTTGGAAATAGCATTTTCCACCTGCTGCTAATCTATAACTCAATACGGTTCAGCAATTGCCCTCAGAATAGAATTCTGGGGCTACACAAACAAAGTCCGCCTACGCGGACTTAATAAGAAGTCCACGTAGGTGGTGAATCCAGTCCTGCAGGCGGGTTTCCCGCCGTAGGGAACTGGTGAACCCGAAGGGACTTCGTTCGTATAGGCGTGATTTCAATCACAAGCATGTTTTTTCCAAATTGGGATGCTCCCGATAGAAATGGCTTCTCCCCAGTTTACTAATGAAGATTTATCTGCTTTCAATAATTCATTGTCTCAACCAATTAACGGTGTTCAAAGATTTTTTATTCATGCAGAATTTATGCTCTAGATGAAAAAGCTCGGAAACTAGTTAAAGATGCTCTTAATGGGGATAAGAATATTAGGGAACCCAGCAAACAAGCTTTCAAAGAATCCTATAAAATGCGTGCAACAGTCGCCTATGGGTTAGAACGATTTTGGGGTGAAGCAAAACGCCATGAAAGAGACTCACCAGCTTTAGCTAAATATTGGAAAGCGACTTGGGTGGGGGAAAATTGATGTTCAAAGTTCATTAACAATCAAAGGTTATTTATTAAAACTGATGTTTTTTGGCAGCAAATAAATTTTCTTGAGCTTGACCGAGTTTTTGATATCCACGTCCTTTAAGGTTTAGGTGCAGGGCTTATATGTTTTCCCGCATAATAAATAATTACTTTTAATTTTTCTGTATTAGGAATGTAGTAAACTCTATCTCCGCTTGCTACTTCGTATTCCCAAACACCCTTGTAAGCTTTGCCTTTTAAAGGGAAGACGCACCCTTGTTTTCTAGTTGTGGGTGATGTACACAAATCTTGATAACAACGATAACAGTTTTGTGGATAACGGTTGGTCAAAGCTTCCCATTCACGATATACTCTACGATTTTTTGCTACCACTAACCATTTTTCAGATAAATCAATATCTATTGTACTTTCCTCTGTCTTTTCACTATCTGACAAATTAGGAGCCGTCAGCTTAACTTCTGGCGGCTCCACATTATTAGTTTCTGATTCGTTTGATGAAATTTCCGTCATTTTAGAAATCAGGTGATTTCTCAGTAAAGGGTTGGGTTAATGGTATTTCATCATACTCATCCTCATCACTGAATGCATGGGCAAGATCGGGGTTGGCGATCGCTAATGCACTTTCGTGCCATTCATGAATAATAGCTTCTAGTTCATCCCAAGCTTGTTCAGACAAAATTGCTGAACGATAAGCTTCTGTTACCTCATTGGTAAAGTCTTGAAGCTCATCTTTGTCAAATACTTTAAGCCAGCCATGTGGATGTTCGCTACCAAGCTTTTCATCTAAACGTAAACGAAAAGCAGCGCTTAAAAGCTCGATAAGGTATTCACCATTTTGAGCCGCTTTGGCAAGAGAAGAAACCTTTTCACGACGCAGCAAAGCAAAATGCTCATCGTTACGAGTAATTGTTACTGGATGCTCTAAAGCATGGTCTAGTACTTTTCCTGGTTGACGGTTTAGCTCAGTCGCTGTAAATAGTGTATCTGAATAAATACAACTCAACATAGTAGAACTCATATGTTATGTGCGTTTTAGAATGCAAAAATCTAACGCACGCACTATACGTATTATTATACGTATTTGCCAAATTCCGTCAATACGGACATTTTCTGTTAATTTTTATACTTAAAATTGCGATCGCTATACCAAAGAGTTTCCAACCAATCTGAATTAACCCAATCGGTGGGGTGGAGTCAGACCTGGTAGTATTCCTGTAACTTCTCAATTGTTTCCAACTAATCCAAATTGACCCAATCGGTGGGGTATAGCAATACATTGGAAAATGAAGCGATTAATCAGTCGTTTCCAACTAATCCGAATTGACCCAATCGGTGGGGTAGAAAAGACAAAGCCAATTTTTTAGTTAAGTTTAAGAAAGAGGTTTCCAACTAATCCGAATTGACCCAATCGGTGGGGTTAACTGCAGCTAAATCGTTAACTTTGGGGCGATCGCCCCAAATTGATTTAGACAAATTACCTCCTGTAAAGCACAAGGGACTCATATTGTTAGTGAGCCGGGAAGAACCTTGTCGAAAAGCTATAGAATATCATCTCCCACAATTGGAGCGTTGTTGGTTAATTTGTTCTTCGCAAACCCTTGATTTAGCAAAAAAGTTAAAACAAGATTTTCCCAATCTAAAGATTCCAGAACCAATAATTATTAACGATATCTACGAGCCTTTAGAGTTCTATCAAGAAGTCAGAAAAATTTATAACTATTTGCCCCAGGAATGGGTGATAGAGGATGTCGTTGCAGATTTTACAGGAATGACTGCTCAGGCTAGTGTAGGAATGGCTATTGCTTCTTTGTGCGAACAAAGTTCATTACAATATACACCAGCTGAGTTAAAAGATGGAAAGCCAACAGGACGTTCTTTAAACCCGATTGAAATTACATTCGCTACAAGCAAAAAACACCGAGGAGACAAGATAGTTGCAACATGAGACGTGATGTCATCATAACCTTTGAAATCACGATTTAATCATACCATTTCTGTATAAAGATGCATCTAATTAGCCTGTGTAGGCAGGCTTTGTTTGTATAGCCGAGGCAGCGCGTTGCCCAGAGCAGCGCCGTGCGGGGGTTCCCCCCGTTGAGGCGACTGCGGGAGGTCCCCCCCGTTGTAGCGCCTGCCGTCCACATTTCTAATGTGAGGGAATTTTAAGCGCAACCTCATATAGGATTAGTATAAGAAGTCCGCGCAGGCAGTGAGTCCAGACTTTACTTATCTGAAAACGGTATTACCTATCTTAAAGCTGATGATTTTCCAGGGTTTTACAGTACATTTGTTCTGCTCGTGAGAATTCAAGGAACGTTCCAGTAAGTCTACTGGCTCATCCAAAGTCAAACCCAAGTCACTTTGCAATTCTAACTCTGCTGTTTTCCCATGGCATTCATAGCACCTGAGAATCCACTGTTCTGGGTCATCTTCTGACTGCTTGAAAGCCATCAAGATTAAATTCTCATCTGATAAGTTCAACAAACTACCACTTGGTGGTAAAGAACTCTGACGATTTTGCTGTTGTGGATTCAGTACCAGCACTTGCAAGGGTATATTTAATTCATATCCCCGTTTTACTGTATTGGCTGTTTCCCAGCTCTGGGCATGAGGATATAAGGCATAAGTAAATTCATGATAACCTCGATCTGCTTCCGGATTGGGCCAATTGGGACTGCGTAGCAACGTCAAGCGGAGTTGGTTGGGTTGGCTGTCGTAACCGTATTTACAATCATTCAGCAAACTGACACCGTAGTGATTTTGGATTTCCGTTAAGTCAGCCCAACGCAATGCGGGAACTTCCCATTTTGCCTTTTCTGCTGGAGTTGTCGGTTTGGTTGTCCGACGAATAGCCCCACAGGGAATTTCATAAGTCGCAAAGTCTGCTTCTAAGTTTAGTGGAAAAGCCACCTTTACCAAGACATGATTTTCTTGCCAATTCACTTTGTTTGCTATCTTGAGAACAGCAGACTCTTTTTCTAAAATGTAATCTTGCGAAAACGTTGATTGACCTATTCTTCGCACCACTCGCACGCGGGTTCGCAACGCACCCCTTTCTAAATGATGAACGCTTAACAATTCCGCAGGTGGTAAAGGATGTTGAGCATAATTTGGGTCAATATTCCAAGCATCCCAGTACTGACCGCTATCTTGGAATGCTTGGAGTTGATTTCCCAATCCACTGAGAACTTCACGGTGATTGGTTTTATCAAAAACGTTGGACAGATCTCCCGTTTCTGGGTCAATTGTCACTCGCAAACACTCATTTTCTAAAACGAACTCTTCAAATGGTTTGAGAGACTCCAAAGTAGGTTTACACGGACACAACCAGAAGACACGATAACCACAAGCAGGAATCTCACTGACAAAAAACGAAACTGACTTTACTGGTATTTCATCACCATTTGGTTCGCGTCTAAATCCCATAAAACGGCTCTGAGACTCAACCTCTTGACCGTCCAAATTATATATCGTCCAATCCCGGCGCTCATCATCCTCTTCTGGAAACTCAAGTTCAACGATTTGCGATCGCACCCAATTGAGAGAATTGAAAATAACAACTGGTTGTGCTTCAGGCTGTGGAGGTGTCGGTAGAGAGATTTGGGATGCGATCGCATTCAAAGACTGTTGCACGATACTACTACCAACTCGTTCCACTTCTTGCCAAGTTGGTAATGCATCCACATAAACTTGATGAATAGAAGAACCGGGCAAAATATCGTGAAATTGATTGAATAAAACATTTTTCCATGCAAATTCTAGCTCGGACTTCGGATAACTTGCGCCAACACTTAAAGTTGCCCAAGCTGCAAAAAGTTCTGCTTGATAGAGCAACCCCTCACAATGACGGTTCCAGCGTTTTTGGTCGCTGTGAGTTGTGTAGCAACCCCGATGGAATTCCAAATACAATTCGTCCTCCCAGGTGGGGAGTGGAGAGGGGGAGAGGGGGAGAGGGGGAGAGGGGGGAGAGGGGGTAGACACGGTAGAAACTTCTTCCTTATCCCCCGTGTCCCTGTTTTCTCCTTGTCCCTTAATTTGCTGCAAGTAACTTTCAGAAGTACAAAATTCAACATCGGGAAATACGGGAGATTTTTGCCAGCGACGGGCGGTTTCCAACATATCGCGAGTCGGTCCGCCCCCATGATCCCCCACACCGGGAAGCCATAGAGATTCAACTAACCCCGTTTGCGATCGCCACTCACAAGCATAAGATACCATCTTCACAGGATCGATACCTTCACCAATCAACGCAGACATATAGCTGAAGACTTCACTTCCATCAGGAGACTTCCACCAAAAAGCACCATGCTCAAATCGAGTTGTATCATTCCACCGCAACTTCTGAGTTACAAAATACTCAACACCTCCATTCACTAAAAACTGAGGCAAAGTTGCACAAAAACCAAAACTATCAGGAACCCATACCACACTAGAAAACTTACCAAACTTCTCCAATACGTAGCGTTGACCGTAGAGAAGTTGACGAACAATAGATTCACCCGCAATCAAATTCAGTTCAGGTTCAACCCAAAAACCACCCACCACTTCCCAACGCCCATCAGCCACCGCCTGTTGAATAGCACCAAACAAATCCGGACGGTGTTCCTCAATCCAAGCATAAAGAGCCGGAGTAGAATGACAGAAAATCAACTCAGGAAAACCTTCCTGTAAACTCAAAACTGATTCAAAAGTTTTTTGTGCAGCTTGCCAAGTTTCATTCACAGGCCACAACCATGCTAGATCGAGATGAGCGTGACCCAACAAAAAAATTTTGGATTTTAGATGTTGGATTTTAAATCCTCGAAGTTTTTGACGAACAACAGACAACAACTCCTCAAACTCTTCCTTCGCGCCCTTCGCGTCTTTGCGGTTCAATCCCTTCCAATCCAACTCCTCAATAAAAACCCTCAAAGCATCCAACCTTTCAGGCTCAAAACACTCCAAACAACGCTCCACAACAGCCAACTCATCAGCCACAAAACCAGGTTCCACAGAACCATCGTTGTTAGATTCATAAACCAATTGCGACTTCACCAACGCACCATCACAATGACCCGGACTCACCAAACGCAACGCTACCGTCAATTCCTCTCCCGGCGTTACCCCTTTACTCAAAAGCACTCTGGGAAATGAATCAAATAAATCCCCCTCAACTATCAACTGTCCGTTCACATAAACTTTGGCAGAATCAGCCCACCAAACGAGCGCCAGCCGCAAACACAAACCCTCTAAGGGATAACCCTGTAAATCCTCAGGAATGATTAATTTTTGTAAAAGCCATAAAACCTTTTGACCTCCAGCCCAAGTAATTTGTCCTTTTGGATTCAGCTTGGCAAAGTTCCAAGAAGATAGATCGGATGCAGTTACCTCAACTGCACTCAAGTCACCTTCAAAACATCGCCACGAAGGCAGAATATTTACCTGACTCCAAGAACGCAGTTTTGCGATCGCGTCAGAAATTGATTTAGTATCGGCTTGAGATACGGGAGATGTCATATTTCCGCTAATATGAGAGAACTGACAAACATCAACAATCTTTCGTCTATTGTTTTGTGGGAGTCGGGCTACTCATAAAACTCTCAACAAAAATTAACTACCATGCCTTCTGCTTCTTCTGGTCGTTATCAAAGCAGACTATTTAACTTCTTCCACCAACAATCTCGGCGCTGGGGCGAACAGTTCGAGCGCACTGTACGGCAAATACAAGTCACTACCAGTTGGTCTATAGAAGGTCTTCTCCATTCAGTATATATGCTCATCCAAAAAGCTGTCGAGTCATCCAACAGACAGCTCAATACGGCTGAGGAAAAACGTAGTTTGCGCTTACAAGGTCATGCAACTGATTCACAACAGCCGTCGCCTCAATCTGCTGACGATGCTGTTGCGCGAGTTTTAAAAGTCGTACCCACCCTGCAATTTAAAGATAAAGAGACACGGGAACAGGGAGACAGGGACAAGCGTTTCTTCCCATCTCGCTATTTTCCTATTTTCCACTATCCCCATCCCTTTGTTCTTCATTCCCCGACTCCCCAATCCCCAAGCCCCAGTTCCCAACTCCAAATTGCCAACTCCCAATACATTCAGGGAGTCGCTTCAAATTTGGCAAACCGCAATTTAGTGCTGGTTGCTGCCAATAATGAAATTTTAGACGTTTTGACATTTCAGCAGCAGAAAAAATTGCAAAATCGGATTTATGAGGAGTTGAGAACTTATGAATCACAGCAGGTAAATCTTATAGAAACAACATTAGATGAGGCACAATTATTACCAGAAATAGATCGCTTGTTAAATAAGCTAATTTCTGGTAAACAAGACAATGAACCTGTCTTACTTCCAGAAGCGATCGCCGAAGACACAACTACACCGAAGTCCTTGCCAATTTCACTTCAAGGGCTCGCAATCCTAGACGAAACTATTGCCAAATTAGAAGCTACTACTTTAGTTCCAATATCTCGTACTAGTTCGGAATTGCTGCAAATCGTTCAAACTCAGTTAAATATATTTCTTTATGGTAAAAATCAATCAATTACCAACAAAGAAAAAGTATTATCAACGGAAGTTGGAGAAAATCAAACAGCAAATGTATTATCCTTAATTTGGGAAGCTATTCATTACTTTTTTGGGGAACAACGTAACAAAAGTTTCGAGCAAACCGATCCATCAATCAGTAGCGATCGGTCATTACCCGAAGAGCGTAAACTTCACAGGCAATTTCAATTCTCAGGACAGTCGCCTTCATCTAAAGCTTTACCTGAAACCTCTCAATTCCAAGATGGTGAAACAGTAGATCCTTGGCTGACAATGGATGACTTGTTTAATCATTCACCACAAATTTATGAAGTCAATCGCGAACCACAAATAAGTGAATCTTCCTCAAACACAAATTTCACTCTTCCTGAAACTTTCTCCGAAAGGGAAAATATCTGGCATTACTTTCAAAGCAAAACCTCAAAGCTAAAGAAAATGTTAGGTTCGGTAAACCGCCAAATATCAGATCTTGGCTTACCACAATCAGCTAAAAAACGCAGGAATCACAACAGTCGTCAAAAATTGAGAATCGGGACAAATAGTTCTTCGTCCTTTCAAAAGTTAATGGTTGGGAATTTTGACTCCCAAATCACAGACTTTGACAGTCAAAAGACGACAGGGGAAGCCACCAAATCCTATCGCGAAACTGAGGCTATTGAGGCAAAGCCAGATTGGATAGAAACGAGTGCCAGAACAATCGGTTATGTAAAACACCCTCTAGAATTCATACTCGAATGGTTAGACCGTGCCATACTTTGGTTGGAACGGATTCTTGTCAACATTTTTCTGTTTTTTAAAGGGCTTTTACACGGGAAGTAAGAAGATGCTAATTGCTAATTGCTAATTGCTAATTGCTAATTGCTTTTTGACCATTAGCTATTAGCCCTATCTCCTTATGGAGAGGCTTCGCGTGCCGAAGGCATCGCTTAACGGAAGAATAAGCATTACAGCCTAACAGGTGCCAAGATAATGGTTCTAGGCGCGGCAATATTATCGGTATAACGACAAAAAACGCGGAGTTTTTCCGTGTATTACACGGAAAGAAAAAAATTAAGAAAGTATCAATCACAAGAGAATAATGTAGCTTTGCTAGTTGGTTAAGTACTATCGCTAGCAGCTTGGTTTATACTTATGTAACTAGATTTTGACAGTAAATAGTATTGTCCTATTGATACAAAATACAAGCTACTTTTCTTGAGTGCAAATTACGGCTAGCAACGTGCGTTATATGGTTTGGAGCAACCGAGTAGATTATCCACCGGAATTTTTGATTTTAGTGAAGGCTAGCTGTACAACTAATAGCTGCGATCGCTCTGACAAGTACCCGAAGTTGGCTCCTATTCTCAAGCAAATTGGCACCTTTGAGTTCTACAATTACTATGGCAAGTCTGGGGAGGACGGAGGCTACCCCACCGACTTTTTCACAGTACCGGAACTGTCTAATAACATGAGACACTTAAAAATCTACGGAGAACTCAAAAACGCTATGTAATATAAAATTGACGTTTAATTAAAGTTAGACTATGAGAAAACAGTTTTTATTTGTCTTGTTGCTGGCGATAACAGCTTGCTCGAAACCTCAAGTAGAAAGCACAACCTCTGCTTTACCAACCATCACACCCGCAACATCAGCTACGAGCCAACCTGAAACAACAACAACTCAATCACCTGCAACTCCTACACCAACAACAACTGAACCACCTGTAACCCCTACACCAACACCAAAAGAAGAAGACACAACAGAAAGTGTTAATAAGTCAGCAACACTAACATCGATTGAACCAGGTTCTCGCATTAATGTACGCAATAGAGCTTCAAAAAGCGCTAAAGTCCGTCACAAGGGTAGATCGGGTGATTCAGTGACAATTTTGAGTGAAAAAACCGGAGATGATGGTAACACTTGGTATCGAGTTCAGGTTGACAAGAATGGTACTAAAGGCTGGGTACGCAGCGATTTTGTGACAACCAGTACTGATAACACAGCACCTTTACCAACTTCGTCGCCATCCTCAACGGGTACAGAAGAGAACAACTGACACTATTGCTGTCTAACACCACCAACAACTGGCTTAACTTCATTGGGATCGGAGAAAGGATCGGTTCCACCACTCCAGTTGAAATCACTGATTCGGAAACTGATACCGCCTAATTGCTGTACGGGGTTATAACGCAAGGTAATTCCGTAGGTACGGCGGCTGTATTCCACTACGTAGTCTGTACTGGCGCGTTCTCCAGTGTCTAAATTGATTGAGGTTTCAAATCCAAAACGAAATGGTCCGTAAATCTGTTGAGTAATCCCCGCTCTCAGTACTTTGTTATCAACGGAACGGTCAAACAAAAAGGGAGATAAACCACTGTTTAGACCTTGGGAATAGCTAATTACAAAGCCGGTGTAGTCAAAGAAAGGTCGAGAAAAATGACCGAATTGACCCTGTAAACCAACGGTTGCAAACAAGGTACTTTGATTATCTCCACTACTGTAATGACTGGTGGTTCCAGTTAATCCACCAAACGCTTGTACGTAAGGAACAACTGGATTCGCTGTATACCGCAATCCTTGAGTGGGTGTAGCAGGTAATGGTTTCCCTTGCCACAGTGTCACGCCGCCGTTAAGGGCTGCACTGGCTTGCAGGCGAGTCAGGGAGACACGATTGTTTCTACGATCTGCTTCTAGCAAGTCTTGGCGATCTGTATTTGCTTCAATTAATTGAGCACCCCCTTGATAGCTGAGGTTAAGACCGCTTTTTCCTAAAGGAATGATGGGAGAGGTAATAATACCTCCAAAACTGCTTTGCACGGTTTGAAAGCCGAGAGTCCCGTTGTAGAGTCGATCGCGATAGCTATATTCCAGTGTGAGAGTGTGGGGTTTTTGCTCGTCTAACAGCAATTGGCGCAGTCGCACGCTCGCTCTGAGGTTATCTTCTAGATCGTTAAGGTCGAAGCTGGTTAACAATCCAGAACCTTCTAAAGATGTCCGTGGGCTCACGATAGCTCTCACTGTTGATTTTATACCAAACAGCGATGCGGGATTCTCCGTGCCACCCTGTACTGCTTTTTGGGGGTAAAACTGAGGCGTCAGACTGAAGGTGACTCCTTCTGTATCTATAGGTTTAAAACTCCGTTCAATATACACCCCTCCCCGTTGGTCGCCATCATAACCAATTGAGAACAATCCTGGCGTGACATCACGTTCTCTACGGTCAATCACCTGCTCGTTCTTGGGAATTGGTACGGAGAATCCTCGGTCAAATACCAAACGCTGTCTTTGTGTTTTGATGCGATCGCGTAAAGGTGCTTCCCTTGTCAAGGTAACCGTATCTGCCCTAATTTCCAATTCAGGAGGTGAAAAAGGGTCATTGGTCAGACGAACATCTCGCGCTTGCCAACCTCGGGCGTAAAAATCAATTCTTCCTGCTTCAAAACGGACTCGTCTGACTTGTCCCCCCTGTTTTGGTACGGGTATGTTGCTTGCACCTCCCCCACCTCCCAAGTTGATATTCAGCCCACCGGAGCTACCTGCTTGCAATGGTTGATTTTGTCTGATGCGATCGCTCAGAGGACGTGCTGGGACTCCCCCTGTCGTCACATCCGTAGGTAAAAAACTTAAATCCTGACCCGCACTGGGGATAAAAACCTCACCACTGCCGTTCAGTAATTCCCCATCATCTTGAATAAAATTGTATGTAAACTTCTGTCCGCGCAGAACTTGGTCTCCCCGTGTGAGAGCAACATTGCCGTCGCCAACAGCAATCAAGTTATCCATGTTAACTTGCACGCGATCGGCATCCACAACAGCGCCATCAAATCTAACAACCACGTTACCCTCAGCCGTAATCACCCGCCGTTGCTCGTCATACTGTTGTCTGTCAGAAATGACTTCAACAATGCGTTCTCCTGGTGTCGGGGTGCTAGGAGCAGAAGTTGTACCGGATGGTTGGTTTTGTTGTGGTGTTGTGGTGTTATTTTGCTTTTCAAGAACCGATTGAGTTTGGTTTGGAGCGGGTTGAGTGTCTTCTTCACCACGGACTTTAAATTCTATTTGTACTGGTGGGCGATTTGGAGATTGTTCGGGGTTTGTAGGGCTTTGATTTTGTGGCTGGGTTGATTCTTCTACCGATGCTGTTTGCTGTTGGGATAAATTCTTAAGTTTCAGTGATTTTGGTAGTACTTTCGCTTGCGTAGCGGGGTTCTCACCGAGATTGGGGTGTAAAGATTGAACTTGCTGTAGGGGAAAACCAATAGAAAGATTTTCACCTAAAAAAGCCGCACTTTTTGAAACGGTAACAGGCGAAAATTCAGGTGGAAAAGTTTCTGGCTGACTGGGTGCAGGCAGTGTTTGAGCAACTTGTAACTGGTTTTCAGTTGAAGTGTTCCGAGTTGTTTGAAAATTGAGTTTTTCCCGTCTTCCCTCAGACTTTTCCTGATTTTCCAATGTCTTTTCCGACATGGCATTCAAGCCAATCTCGCTGACCATTGGAGTGGTGGAATTAGCTGATTGTACGGGTTCGACGATGGGAAGAGGTTCGGGCGGCAACACTGGATGAAGCATATCAATCGTAAAAACTAGCTAACAAACAGCCAATAAATAGCCGGAAGGACAATACACTTTTTGCCTTCCGACTTTTGCCTTTTACACAAATTTAGGCAAGCCGCCCGGAGGGGGACACAAGCTTGGGTGGATTTCCCACTTGACACAAGCGCCCGCAGGCTATAATGTATAAGCCTTCCGGCAATCAATCGCGGACGATTTGTCGTGACTTTACTCGAAATCCCGACGACCGGGGTTACGAGCAGGGTCATTTGACAAAAAGCCAAAGATGAAGAGACCAACAAAGAAGGCAACAACTATATATACAACGATTTTTAAAGTCAGCATTTTAGATATCTCCTGTGGGCTTGAGTGGCTTTCAGTATCTGCAACGCAGAAAAGATAGCTTTACTATCTTACCCAAATCTGGTTCATTTTTCGGAGATTGAGGATTGGAGATTGGACATTGGGGATAAAAAATAGGTTTGCGCTCGTGTCGATCGCGGTTATCCCATGTTTCCGGGAGTTGACCGTTGACAAATGAGTTCGACTTGTAAATGCTCCTTAATTCTAAGTTGTAACTTGATTGATGTCTCTAGTGAATGGACGTTTAGTTAAAGTGGATGTTTCCGAAACCAAAATTAGGAATTGGGACTTAGCGGTTGGAGATGTCCCCCATCCCAGTTGTGGTTTCCTTTACAACACTATATTCTCAAATGGTAATATCGGGATTGGTTGTGGTTTCATGAGGAATAGCAAATAGTGGTAGTGGAAACTTTTCCATCAGCCCTAGCACAGATGGCTGATTATTTTAAAGTTCTTTCAGAAGTGAGTCGCCTTCAGATTTTATGCTGTCTCAAATCGGGTCCTAAAAATGTGACTGAAATTATTGAGCTAACTCAGCTCGGTCAAGCTAATGCTTCCAAACACCTCAAAATACTTTCAAGTGCAGGGGTCGTAATGCGATCGCCACAAGGAGCTAATGTCTTTTACGAAATTGCCGATCCCGTGATTTTTCAACTCTGTGAACTCGTGTATCAAAGCTTGTCTGTCCGACTTGAGGAAAAAGAAAAACAGTTGGAGTTACTTAAAACTTTGCGGGGCTAGTTGAAACTTCTTTATCTGCCTATCTCAGCCAATTTTTTTGCCAAAATTATTCCTTATTTCTACTTTATGTATTAATATAACTTAACGTACTTATGTGTAATTTTTTGCCACATCACTTAAGTTTTTTTATTTAAATGGAGTCAACTTCAAGAAAGTTTACGCCTGAGCTTCTGATGGAAGTTCAAGCGAGCTTGCAATTGGCAATACCTCTGTTATTGTGCAAATATTGGAGGCATCCATTCCATTGCTAGATGGGATGGTGATGGGCTTACTGAACGGTCAAACTTTAGTTGCAGGTGCCTTGAGTGCAGTAACATTTTCCACCTTAGCTTCTGTTTGTCGTTCTGCGCTTTCAGCAGTAGGTGCGAGTGTTGCAAACGCTTTTGGGGCTGTCAAGATAGATCGAATCTGTCGTGCGGCCAGTCAGGGTGTTTGGTTAGCTGCAACCCTTTCCTTACCTATGATGTTTGTCATTTGGCATTATGACTCTATTCTCCTGCTTACTGGTCAAGAAGAAACCATCGTATCCTTAGCTAATAGTTTTAATACTTTTGTTTAAGTTAAGTAGGGGAGGAAATTTATAAGATTAATAAGACAACCCCTACTAGAGGAGAGATCTGATGCGCGTGCTGCTATCGACGATCGGGTCGAGGGGCGATGTCCAGCCGCTAGTGGCGCTGGCGTTGGAATTGAGGGCCCTCGGTCAGGAGGTCCGCCTGTGCGTGCCACCCGACTTCCGCGACTGGATCGAAAGCCTGGGAATGCCTGTCACGCCTATCGGACCCGAGTTGCGCTCGACCGGGAAAGCCAGCCCGTCAGCAGCCCCACCCTCGCCCGAGCGCCGGCGTCAGCTGGCCCAAGCCACGGTCGCCACCCAATTCGAGACGATCGCGGCGGCAGCCCAAGGCTGCGACGCGATCGTGGGAGCAACAGCTCTACAGATCGCCGCTCGCTCGGTGGCAGAGAGAATGGGAATCTATTACGTCTTCGCCGCCTACTGCCCGATAGTCCTGCCATCGCCACACCATGCGCCACCCCCATTGGGTCTGGGCGGCGATATGCCGACACCCGCATCGGTAGATTATCCGGAGATATGGGCGCGGGATGCAGAACGCTTCAACGCCACCTTCGGCGTCGCGCTCAACTCCTATCGGGCATCACTCGGTCTGGCCCCAGTCACTGATGTCCGCAGCCACATCTTCACCGACCGACCCTGGCTGGCCGCCGACCCGACGTTGGGGCCCTGGCCCGATCCCGTAGACCAGACTGTGTTCCAGACCGGAGCCTGGATCTTGCCGGATGAGCGTCCGCTCTCCCCCGAGCTGGAGACGTTCCTCGACGCCGGCGAACCACCTGTCTACTTCGGCTTCGGCAGCATCCGCGCGTCGGAAGACCTTAGCCTGGTGACGATCGAATCGGCCCGTGCGATCGGACGCCGTGCGATCGTGTCTCGCGGGTGGGCCGACCTGTCACTCGTGGACGACGAACCCGACTGCCTAGCGATCGGCGAGGTCAACCAGCAGACGCTGTTCAAACGCGTCGCGGCCGTCGTCCACCATGGCGGCGCAGGCACCACGACCGCCGCCGCGCAAGCAGGCACGCCCCAAGTCGTCATCCCCCAGCTGTACGACCAGCACTACTGGGCCCGACGAATCCACCACCTCGGCATCGGAACCGCGCACGCTCCCGGCACACCGACCACCGACTCCCTGATGAGCGCTCTCAGGCACGCACTCCAACCCGACGTGGCTGCCCGTGCCCAATCCATCGCCACCGCAGTACGCAGCGATGGCGCACAGGCCGCCGCTCGGCGCTTGATAACTGCCGCCCCCCAAAACTCATTTTGAAGCGGGTTCCGCACTCATGCTGCTTATGGTTTTAATCGAACTTAATTACGAACTAAGATGTGGTAATTACTGTAATAGACGTAAAGAAATATTTGTATTTGATATGAGTTATAAAAAATTTATAGTAAAAAGTAATACTTTATTAGCTAATGGTTAGTAAGTAAGCTAACAATTATTTAACTTTACACAAGCTTAATAAAGCCAATTTTTGCAAGCAGGCGAGGACGCACACTCCGGTGTATAAGTTAAAGATTTTTATCATTTTTCTTATCATTCTAAAAAAAGAATTATTTTATCGTCTAAGTAAACAGGAGGCGGAGCCTCCTGTAAAGCATTCCCAGGCTCCGCCTGGGAACGAGGTGATATGAGGTTTTAATGTGGTGGAGTACTGGTGTTAACTCACAGTAGAAAGTTCTCGCTTGAAGAAAGCCTGTAAAACTCGGTCAGCAATTTGCGGACTCGTTAAACCCAATGCGGCTTTCGATTCGTTTGGTTCGGCATGCTCTACCAACAAATCGGGGATACCAATGCGTTTAACTGGAACGACTATATCGGCATCTAAAAGTGCTTCTGCAATTGCCGAGCCGAAGCCCCCTGTAATACAGCCCTCTTCCAAGGTCACAACTCGCCCAATTTTCTGAGCGAGTGGGAAAATTAATTCCGTATCTAAAGGCTTGGCAAACCTTGCATTAACCACAGTTGCTTCAATACCGTGTTCGCTAAGAATTTCGGCAGTTTGCAGGGCTGGTTGTACCATTGTGCCATAGCCAAGGAGCAACACATCATCTCCTGTACGGAGAATTTCTCCTTTACCAATTTCTAAAGGTTCCCAACCTTCTTCCATCAAAGGAACACCGTAACCGCTACCACGAGGGAAACGCATAGCGATGGGTCCGGATGTGTGATTGATACCAGTGACTACCATCCTTTGCAATTCTGCCTCGTCTTTGGGTGCCATAAGTACCATGTTGGGAATGCAACGCAGATAAGAAATATCATACATTCCCTGGTGAGTTGGACCGTCAGCACCAACAATTCCCGCCCTATCCATACAAAAGAACACTGGCAGGTTTTGGATGCAGACATCGTGAATAATTTGGTCGTAGGCACGTTGTAAGAAGGTAGAGTAAATAGCAACGACCGGACGCATACCTTCAGATGCCAGTCCCGCAGCTAAGGTAACAGCATGCTGTTCGGCAATGCCTACATCTATATATTGGTTGGGTAGCTTTGCTTGCAATTTATCTAACCCCGTTCCTGTTGCCATAGCAGCAGTAATACCAATAATTTTGGGGTTTTGTTCGGCAAGTTTAACCAAAGTGTGGGCAAAAACTTTGTTGTAACCCGGTGGTTTGGGCTTATTGGAGGGAATAGCTTTCCCTGTAGTTAAGTTAAAGGGAACTTGGGCATGATAGCCAACTTTGTCTTGTTCGGCAATTTCATAACCTTTACCCTTAACGGTTGCAACGTGTACCAAAACGGGTCCGGGAATTTGATGCGCCTGTTGGAAAGTTGCAATCAATTCCTCTAAATTGTGTCCGTCTACAGGTCCGATGTAAGTAAAACCGAGTTCTTCAAAGACAGCTCCTACCTTGGGAACAGCCAAGCGCTTCATCCCTTCTTTGATGCGTCCTAATTCGGGGGACAGGGATTCCCCAACAAAAGGAATGTGCTTGAATTGTTCCTCAAAATTATCTTTAAGGAACTGTACTGGTGGACTCAGACGGATTTTGTTTAAGTAGCGAGGAATAGCACCCACGTTGGGAGAGATGGACATTTCGTTGTCATTAAGGACAACTAGCAGGTTGGTCTTGGGCAAATGTCCGGCGTGGTTGATAGCTTCTAATGCCATACCACCAGTCAGCGCACCGTCACCAATGATAGCGGCTACTTTAAACTTTTCTCCTTTGAGATCCCTTGCTAAAGCCATACCCAATCCAGCCGAGATACTGGTGGAGGCGTGTCCCGCACCAAAGTGGTCAAATTGACTTTCGCATCGCTTGAGATAACCGGCAATTCCGTCTTTTTGCCGCAAAGTATGGAAGTTAGGGTAACGTCCTGTAATGAGTTTGTGAGGATAAGCTTGGTGTCCTACATCCCAGATAACCTTATCGCGGTCTAAATCCAGCGTTTGGTAAAGCCCTAGGGTCAATTCTACAACTCCCAAACCAGGTCCGAGGTGTCCTCCAGTTGCTGCTACAGTTTGAAGATGTTTATCTCGAATCTGACGGGCAATTTGTTGTAACTGGCGAATCGACAAACCATGCAGTTGGTTGGGATGAGTAATTTCACTCAAGTGCATAACTATAGGGTTTTCCTCTCTACTTTTTGTATTTCTGATTTTCCCACGTGGGGTTATCAGCTTATTGAGTCATTGTCAAACAGTTACAAAAAGGAACTAAAGCAGCAAAAGACAACGAGAGAACATTTATATTCTCCCTTGTCGCTCTTGTCCCCCTTGTCTTGACTTTAACTTAAGATTCTCGATCGCTCCCTCCGGTAACTTCCGGAGTTTGCGGCTGTGGTTGCTGTCTGTGTAAATACTGGCTCAAGACATAAGCCATGTCCCCACGAGTCATAGGCTGCAATGGGGAGAGATTACCTTGTCGATCTGTATTGACAAATCCCTCACTAGCAGCTGTAGCAAGTGCTTTCCTTGCCCAAGCTGGAATAGAAGCAGCATCCGGATATGAGGCAAGAATCTCATTGACTGTTTCATCAGGGAATTGAAAAACGCCGTAAGCTTGTGCGAAAATTGCTAAAGCCTCCGCTTTTGTAACTCTTTGATTCGGGAAGAATAAATTTCCCCGATAACCCTTCATAATATCAGTTTTTAAAACTATTTGAACATCATTAAACGCGGGATTGGAAGGGGATACATCAGCCACTTTGAAATTTTCTTTGGTAGCAGCCTGTCGTTTATCGAGTCGAAATGCTTTGACCATAATCGATGCCAATTCTGCTCGACTCACAAACCGTTCTGGATAAAAATTGCCATCAGGGGCGTTAGACATTAATTTAGCAGCAACGACTTGTGTTACCGGGTCGGAGGGTTGTTCGGTATTGCCTTGCTCAAGTGCGATCGCTACATTGGGAAAAGATTGCAGGAGTGCGATTAATGAGAGAGTACTTAGAAGCTGACGCATAATTTAGAACACTTTCAAGTGACTTCTGCTACACCAACCCATTCCGTGACGAATTTTGACTTAGTATTGTTGCCAACTGCTTGCTTCTTTCTCTCAAAACCGTTTTGCGTACCTTTACCTTTTTCCCTTACCCTAAACTATAGTTTATTTTTGAGGAGCTTTGGGAATGAGCGCAGCAGACCCCACCAAGTTAATGAAGCAAGAAGTCGGCAAAGCCGCCGCTGCTTTGGTAGAATCAGGTTCTATTGTTGGGTTGGGTACAGGGTCAACGACAGCATATGCAATTCAGTTTTTGGGCGATCGCCTTAAGTCTGGTGAAATCAAAGATATTGTTGGTGTCCCCACCTCATTTCAAGCAGAGGTGCTGTCCAAGCAGTATGGTATCCCGCTAACCACTCTAGATGCTATCGATCGCATTGATATTGCCATTGATGGTGCAGATGAAGTCGATCCTCAAAAAAATTTAATCAAAGGGGGCGGTGCAGCCCACACTCGCGAAAAAGTCGTTGATTATCTGGCAAACAGGTTTATTGTCGTTGTCGATGCTGGTAAACTAGTAGACCGATTGGGTTCCGTATTTGCCGTACCCGTAGAAGTCATCCCAATGGCAGTAACCCCAGTGACACGAGCAATTGAGAAATTGGGCGGTAAACCAGAACTCCGCATGGGTGTTAAAAAAGCAGGTCCCGTTATTACCGACCAAGGGAACATGGTGATAGATGTTAAATTTGACACAATCAGCGATCCCGTAAATCTAGAAAAAACGCTAAACAACATTCCCGGTGTTTTGGAGAATGGGATTTTTGTCAATTGTGTCGATTTAGTGTTAATTGGAGAAGTTAAAGACGATCAACCGATAGTTAGGCAATTGTAATAAGAAAGCGAGTAGGGAGTAGGGGTGTCTCTCGTTTCCTGGCTCCGCCTGGGAATGCGGAAAAGCGAGGCGAAACCTGGCTTTTCCAACCAACTACAGGACGAGGAATCTCCTATGAATTCATTTCCATGCAGAGCATGGGAACGAGGGATTGTAAAAAAGGTATATTCTTGACTCCCTACTCACTTTTTTAAGTTAGTTAAAATTTAATCTTGTCTATAAGTATTATCTTTAGCATCCATTAACCACATTTTTTCAAGGAAGACTCTTCGCCGACGAAGAACAACAGTACGATATCTTTTATAAGTTGTCATTCCGAGTAGTAAAACTATAGGTAAAGAAATAATAAAAAAGCCTATAAGATTGAGAGTATAGGCATCAGCAGCACCCTTAGAATTAGAATAAGTATTCACATTTGTGGTTGGCTGAGTGCTGATGTGATGTGGCATTGATACCTCCGGAGATTTTTTAGTGGAACTAACCGAGACTTCACAGAGAACGTTTCATTTTACGCAATACTCGGATAAGTTTCCGGGTACATTGCCTAATTCAAGCTCTTTTCCGTTATTCCGTCCTGGTATTACTGCTTTTACACAGATACGTCAAGATGGTATAAATACTTAAAATGAGCTAGTGTATTGTATTTTTTATCAACCCATGGTAAGTAAAAAATGAAATCCATTCTTTACACGACCATAATTTAAATGTAAATCAATCTTTGGCAAGATGTGTGGCTGAAAGGCAACACTAATGTCATAACATACAACTAAAAATCCAAAATCCAAAATCCAAAATTTAACGTCTAATAATGCTTTACAGACGATTTGGGCGCACAGAATTAAAAATGCCTGTTTTTTCCTGCGGTGGCATGAGATATCAATATAAATGGCAGGACATACCACAGTGGCAAGTCCCTCGCGATAATCAAGAAAATTTAGAAGCGACGATTCGACGAGCAGTAGAATTGGGAATTAATCATATCGAAACCGCCCGTGGTTACGGGAGTTCGGAAATGCAGTTGGGAAGAATCTTGCCCGCTTTTGAGCGCGAAAAGTTGATTGTTCAAACCAAAATCAGCCCTAACGCTAATGTTAAAGAATTTCAACGAGATTTTGAAAAATCGCTAAAAAATCTTCGCCTGGACTATGTTGACTTACTAGCAATACATGGTATTAATAATGCTGAGTTATTGAATCATACCATTCGTCCTGGTGGTTGTTTGGAGTTCGTACACAAACTTCAAGCACAAGGAAAAGTGAAGTTTATTGGCTTTTCCACACACGGTGCAACAGATATTATTATTCAAGCAATTAATACCAACCAGTTTGATTACATCAACTTGCACTGGTATTACATCAATCAAGCCAACTGGTCTGCTATTGAAGCTGCAACCCGCCTTGATATGGGAGTATTTATTATTAGCCCCTCTAATAAAGGAGGGATGTTATATGAACCCCCACAAAAACTTGTAGAACTTTGTAAGCCTCTCAGTCCAATGGTTTTTAACGATTTATTTTGTTTGAGCCATTCCCAAGTTCATACCTTAAGTGTGGGTGCTGCTAAACCACAAGATTTTGACGAACACTTAAAAACATTAGATTTGCTAGATAATTCATTGGAAATTTTGCCACCTATTTTGGCTCGATTGGAAGAAGAAGCAATCGCGGTTTTAGGAGAAGATTGGGTCAAAACTTGGCATATTAATTTACCAACTTATGAGAAAACTCCAGGGTATGTGAACATTCCAGTCATTTTGTGGTTGAGAAATTTGGCTTTGGCATACGATATGGTGGACTATGCCAAAATGCGATACAACCTGCTTGGCAATGGAAGTCATTGGTTTCCCGGCACTCAAGCAGAGAAAATACGGCAATTAGACTTGCGGGAATGTCTCAGCCGCAGCCCTCACGCAGAAAAAATTCCTCGCTTTTTAATAGAAGCACATCAGATGTTAGCAGGTGAAGCAAGACAGAGGTTGTCGCAAAGCTGATAAATTATGAATTATAAATTATGAATATTGAATATGACTGTTAATCGCCGTCATTTCTTGTTTTTACTTGGATCTAGTGCTGGTGTTTTGGCTTTAGATGCTGGTACTTTTGCACAAAAGACTCCCAGTAGAAAGCAGCCTAATTCTAATGCACCAGGTGCTATTCAACTACCACCACTACCCTACTCGTACAATGCGTTGGAGCCTCATATAGATGCCAAAACCATGCAGTTTCATCACGATAAACACCACGCGACTTATGTAAAAAACTTGAATGCTGCATTAAACAAGCATCCAGAATTGAAAGGAAAAAGCGTTGAAGCTCTTCTTCGCAACCTTAACAATCTACCAGAAGATATTCGTACAACGGTACGCAATAATGGTGGCGGTCATGCGAATCATGCAATGTTTTGGAGAATTATGAAGCCAAAAGGTGGTGGAGAACCTACAGGTGCGATCGCATCCGCCATTAAAGAAAGTTTTGGCAGTTTTGCAAGTTTTAAAAAGCAGTTTAATGAAGCGGGTGTCGGTCGTTTTGGCAGTGGTTGGGTTTGGCTCGTGCGGACTAAAGATGGTAACCTTGCTGTGATGACGACACCCAATCAAGATAGTCCTATAGTTGAAGGAAACTACCCCATTATGGGTAATGACATATGGGAACATGCATATTACCTCAAGTATCAAAATCGTCGTGCCGATTATTTAAAGGCATGGTGGAATGTTCTAAACTGGGATGAAATTAACAAGCGTTTTGTTGCCTCAAGTACAAGGTAGTAAAGGATACACATCTTCATTGCTTCTCATCTTTAAAGGGGAACTCAAGTTCCCCGAGTCAATTTAGGCGATCGGGTGCATCCTTAATTTCACAAAACGTAAATTCAAACATAATTTTAAAATTTAAGGATTTTGACCAAAATTACTAAGATAATTGTAAAGTTCGCGAAATAGAGGGCATCTTTGTTGAACTTCATTTGGCTGTATTTGCAGTAATAGCAAAGGAGTATGTAACCCTTTAGAAAAGCGTGTTACGCTTCGATCAAACTCATCTAAAACACTTGACTCAATAAGTGCCTCTGATAACTTTTCTTGACAACAATCCCTTTCATAGTCATATTCACTAAATGATTCTGGACTATCAAAAGGAATATTTCTTTGTGTACTTAGCCACCAACGCATATGCTGATGTCTGTTCTTAAAATCTGGATGTTTAGCTATTGAATTATTCCAATCTGCTATAATCCAAGACTCTAATTCAGGAGCAGCAAATCCAACAAATTTGGAGATGCTAGCACTTTCTGGTATTTTTGATATCGTTGTCAAAATTTTTTCTCTTTGATTCTCTGGGTTTCGGCAATCTAAATCGTCAAAAACTAAAATTAAATCGCATTTGTTGGGTTCATATTGTAAGGTAATAGGTAGTTGGTCGCTGATTTGAGCGACCAAGCTTTGACCTGTTCTTCCATAACTAACTCCTTTATTAGGCTTAGGACCAGGTTTTTGACGAACTGGTGTTTTTCTTTCAAATCTACATCTAGGAAAGTTTTTTTGCAAAAAAGGAATTAATCCTCTAACTTCTGCTTCTCCACCGCCAGCAAAAACCCATATTACCACGGCCATCCTCCAATACTAGGATCGCCAACGCGATATAAATCACCTAATTGCCATCCTTCTTCAAGTTTTTGATTGAGCATTTCTTTGGAAAGTGTTTTGATAGAGAAATGGGTTTCATCTTTTGAATAAAAACAAAGAACATTCTCTAGACAATCGGTAAAATGATCCAAAAGATCGGGGCTATATGTAGTAATAATTACTTGAGTCTTAGTTGCTGCTTTTTTAATCCATTCAGCTAAAATTGGCATCCAAGATATGTGTAAGCCCAGTTCCGGTTCATCAATAACTAGTAATGAAGGAAGAATTGGAGAATTTAATATAGTAGCCCAACATAGCATTCTAACAGTTCCATCTGATAGTTCATTTAAATAAAAAGCTTCTTTAATATCTTGAAAATACCATTCTACAGTCAGAGATAAGCGACCTGAGCGTATAGGTCTGAGCCGACGTGTTTTTGGTAAAATGGATTTTATGGCGTTGTTGATACCTTCATCAAAATCAATATCTTCCTGAATTAAATTCTCTAAGACCAATGCTAAATTATCTCCAGACGGAGATAAATAAATATCGCTACCTCCGATTTTAGGCTCTGCTGTTCTGATTTGATTCAAATCCATATTGTTAGCATTATAAAATTGCCAATTAGAAATAAATTCAACCAAATCCCTTCTAATTCTATAAATAGGCGTACTTTCAGGAGGGTATTCACTATCTTCCAGCAATCGAGGAATGGCAGAAAGACCTAAAGAACTAGTACTAATATTGTCTAAAGGCTTAAAATGAGTACTTAAACTTTGTCCTGGTGTCTTATAAACAGATACAACACCTTTTCCTGCTTCTTGATTGTGAAATTGATAATAATAGAAAGGTTGCGATATACCTGATTCATATAAATCTTCCCCACTATACAAAAATTCCTCAGCGACGCTAACTCTAGGTGTATTCTTATCAACATAAATTTTCAGATCGAGAATTTCTCCATCTTTTTTAGAAAAGCTAGTTTGTGAAAAGGGCAAAAAACAGTATGCCAATCTTACTACAGCAGGACTTGCTACACTGCTATCTAAAATTCTATTACCACCAATTTGAGTAACTCCATTCTCAAAACTACTAACCCCTCTAATTTCATCAGGAATATTAATTAAGCTATCTTTTAAAAATTTTAAACAGTTGATAAAGTTACTTTTTCCCGAACCGTTTGAACCGATAAAAATATTGAGGTTCGTGAGATTGACCTCTTTATCTAAGGACAAATTTTTATAATTTTTGGTAGCTAGAAAGCGAAGAAGGGTTTGATTCATAGTGTTGTAAGTCAGTTGCAGATGGTCAATTGTTATTAAAGTTGACTTTTTCGTATAGGACAAAAACTTTACGAAAATTAAATGATTGCTACTACCAATGTTTCACACCTTCGCCGTTTTGCTGAAGCCGAAGAATAGTAGAAAATCAAGTTTTGAAGTTTTTTCACTGAAGTAGTCTCTTATTATACTTAAAGAGGCTTTTGCGTAGGGACACCAACAGCACGAGGAAACTGAGATGGTGTAGTTCCTACTTTCCGTAAATAAAGACAGTGACGAATGCTGTGAGTGAGGGGAGTAGTAAATTCTTCGACTGATTCAATTGTCCCACCAAGTTGTTGAACGGCATTTTCTAAAGACGTTGCTTCTTCTTCCGTCCAATTACCCCGATAAATGACGGCTAATCCGCCCTGTTTTAACAACGGTAAGGTATATTCGGCGCAGACAGAAGCTGTTCCGACAGCACGTATGAGAGCAACATCATACCGCTGTCGGTGTTGGCTTTGATGAGCGATCTCTTCTGCTCTCCCGATCGCCGTTTTAATGTTAGTCAGGTGAAGGTCATCTTTGACGCGATCGAGAAAAGCAACTTTTTTCCGAGTGGAATCTAGAAGAGTTACAGTGCTATCAGTAACAGTCATGGCTACTGGGATACCAGGAAAACCCGCACCAGTTCCAATATCAATAAATGTCGGAGATTGGGGAGATGAAGGAAGTGAGGGAGTAGACTCTTCTTTGTCAGGTGTGTTTTCTTGTGCTTGTCTTGAAAGCAAAAAAGCAATTCCCCGTAGAGAATCCCAAAGATGCTTTTCCCAAAACTCTTGAGGATCGGTGATGCGAGTCAAATTTTGTTGGCTGTTCCCGGATAAAATCAACTCGTAAAGCTTTTGGAAAAGATCTTGCTGCTGGACTGTGGGAGTCCAATTCATGGTTTGCTGCCAGATATTTACCATATCAGGCAAAAAAGGCGAATTCAAGTTATTCACAATTTTTAGGTTTGCCGATAAACTTTTGCTATGCCAATGACTGTATAAGCTAATGAGTGTAGAAGTTACAGATTTTTCATGAGAACTGTTATTAGGTAGTAGTTAGTGGCTGTGGGATGTAGCCACTCTGCATTTCACCACTCACCAATAACCACTAACAACTAACAGCTTTCATGTCAAATATGTAAATTCAATACGTAACCGCTTAAAGCAGTATCTTAAGTTACGTTTTTTAGTAAAAATGC
The DNA here is from genome assembly GCF_045999855.1 of Tolypothrix campylonemoides VB511288_2. Lineage (NCBI taxonomy): Bacteria > Bacillati > Cyanobacteriota > Cyanophyceae > Nostocales > Tolypothrichaceae > Tolypothrix > Tolypothrix campylonemoides. The sequence goes on along the minus strand of NZ_JBFPMW010000007.1, from coordinate 257,110 downwards.
TACGGATTTTTTACAATAGCACCTTGCATTAACTCTGACAACTGCTTAGTATTTTAATCCTTAGCTGATATATCAAGTCTCTTTCTTGAGTTTATCAAGCATACACGGAAACCTGCTTTATTCGACCATGAAAAAAACAACTACTTTAACAACTGCATTATTCGCAACTTGTGCCATGCTGCTGACAGCATGCGGGGGTGGTTCAACCACTAGTACCAATACAGAAACTAATGGTAACACGAGTACTAGCTCTACAACTAACACGGCTGCGACGGCAAACACATCAAGTGAAATTCCCATCGGTATTGCCTTTGCACAAACAAGTAATGTCGCTTTGCTCGGTCAAGAAGGTGTTGCTGGGGCAAAAATTGCCCAGAAGTATTTTAATGAGAAAGGCGGCGTTAATGGCACTCCAATTAAACTGGTATTCCAGGATACTAGTGGTGATGAAGCAGGGGCGATTAATGCTTTTCAAACTTTAATTAACAAAAATAAAGTAGTTGGAATTGTGGGTCCAACTTTGTCACAGCAAGCTTTTGCAGCCGATCCTTTTGCCGAAAAAGCCAAAGTTCCAGTGATTGGAGCATCAAATACTGCAAAAGGAGTACCAGAAATAGGTGATTATGTTGCACGTGTATCAGCACCTGTTTCTATTGTTGCTCCTAATTCAGTCAAAACTGCTCTTAAAGAAAATCCTAAGATTAAGAAAGTAGCAGTCTTTTTTGCACAAAATGATGTATTTAGCAAATCAGAAACAGAGATTTTTCAGAAAACAGTTAAGGATCAAGGACTGGAAATTGTAACAGTTCAAAAATTTCAAACCACGGATACAGATTTTCAAGCCCAAGCAACTAATGCTATTAACTTAAAACCCGATCTGATCGTTGTTTCGGGTTTGGCTGCTGATGGAGGGAATTTAATCCGACAATTAAGAGAATTGGGCTATAAAGGTTTAATCATTGCTGGAAATGGACTGAACACGGGAAAAGTTTTCGCAGTGTGTCAAGCATTTTGTGATGGTGTGATTATTGCTCAAGCTTACAGCCCTGAATATTCTGGAGAAGTTAACAAAGAATTCCGTGCTGCTTATTTAAAGCAATATAATGAAGAACCGCCCCAGTTTAGCGGTCAAGCTTTTGCCGCAGTGCAGGTGTATGTCGAAGCTCTGAAATCTTTAGATAAAAAATCAAAAATTAGTACATTACCCTTACCTCAACTGCGGACAGAATTAAATAAAGAGCTACTATCAGGAAAGTACAATACTCCTCTTGGTGAGATTGCTTTTACTCCTGTAGGCGAGGTAATTCAAAAAGAATTTTATGTTGCTCGAATTACGATGGATAAAAGTGCCAAGAAAGGTAAATTTGCTATTTTAAAGTAGTCAAAATCAATTCCGTACACAAGGGTGCATTCCGTTTTTGCAAATTCCGTCAGAATAGAATTCTGGGGCTATACAAACCAAGCCCGCGCAGGCGGGCTTTGTATTAAGTCCACGTAGGTGGACTTTGTTTGTATAGTCGCGATTTTCAATCGCCCGATGTTTTTTTTAATTGGGATGCTCCCGCACACAAAGAGGTATAAATTTGGGTAACGGGCATCAATGTATGTTTGATAATGCCCTTTACCCAATACCTCATGCTCTATTTTCCAAACAGATGAATTTCAGTCTATTTTTACAACAATTTTTCAACGGATTATCTATCGGTAGCGCCTACGCTATTTTTGCCTTGGGGTACACTTTGGTTTACTCTATTTTAGGTATTATTAATTTAGCTCATGGCGCAGTCTTTACCTTGGGTGCATATTTCACATATGCACTTATGGGTGGTACTTTTGGATTTAATGGTGTTCTGGCTAATGCAACTCTGCCAATACGATTACCCTTCCCTGTTGCTATGATTTTGGGAAGTGTTTTGGCTGGGTTGATAGGCGTGGCGATTGAACGCATTGCCTTTCTCCCTTTACGACAACGAGGTTCTGACCCATTACTAACGGTGGTTTCTAGCTTGGGTGTAGCATTTGTTATCGTTAACTTAATACAGTATTTAGTTGGTGCAGAAAGTTATACTTTTCCAGAAAATACTTACGGTAACTTACCAGTTTCTATCAACTTTGGCGCACCAAACAGCCCAATTCGTATTCGTAGCGCTCAGTTGGTAATTTTTGCTGTCTCTGCGATCGTTGTGACAATTCTAACTTTTTTTATCAGTAACACAAAATACGGTAAGGCAATGCAGGCGATCGCAGAAGACCCCACAACTTCAAGCTTACTGGGAATAAACAGCGATCGCTATATCGTACTGACATTTTTCATTAGCAGTTTTATTGCAGGAGTCGCGGGAACTTTAGTCGCCACTAGCGTCAGCATTGCTGGACCGTACTTCGGGCTTGGTTTTGGGTTGAGGGGTTTATCGGTGATTGTCTTGGGCGGATTGGGTAGCATCCCTGGTGCAGTCTTGGGCGGTTTACTTATCGGGTTAGTCGAAGCATTTGTCCCTGGGGAGTATTCCGGTTACAAAGATGCCGTTGCTTTTGGCATTTTGTTTATTATGCTGTTAGTGCGACCTCAAGGTTTACTTGGTCGTCGGTTTATTCAAAAAGTCTAGTCTATGGAAGGTCGGAATATGTCATCTACAGCTATTACCACCATGGTAAAAATGATGGAGTCATTACCTGAAGACTTACAAAACCAAATTGTTGAACACCTTCGTGAGTATATTGAAGATTTAACAGATGAGATGCAATGGGATGCTACGTTTCAAAAAACTCAGCAGCAACTTATAGCTGCTGCTCGAAAAGTTAAACAGGAAATAGCAGAAGGAAAGGCTTCCCCACTAAATTATGACCAGTTATGAAGTCTGCTACTTTACCTTCCTTTTGGGAGACTTATAGTTCTTTAAATGATGATACTAAAAATAGTGCGAGGAAAGCATATCGCTTGTGGAAACAAAACTCTTTTCACCCATCTTTACACTTTAAATGTATTAATCAGGAGGAAAGTATTTGGTCTGTTAGAATAACCCGTGGCTACCGAGCTATTGGTATTTTGGAGGGTGATACAGTCACATGGTTTTGGATTGGTAAACATGAAGATTATGAGAGATTTTTCTCTTAACTACATCTCAGTGACAATACTTTATGGCTGAATTTTTTACGACTTATGGAGCTCTTATCGTCTCTATGGTATCGGGGGCGCTTCTGGGGCTATCTCTGTACTTACCTCTGATGGCTGGGCAATTGTCTCTAGCAAGTCCCGGCTTCTATGCTTTGGGTGGGTATATTGCTGCTATTCTCTCGACAACTATTTTTTCTACCACCGGGGTTTTTCCCGTTCCACTGCTATTGCTGGAAATGCTGATAGCAGGTATTGTTTCTGGTTTACTGGGAGTAGCAGTGGGAGTACCAGCGCTGCGGTTGCGGGGGATTTATTTGGCGATCGCGACCATTGCTCTTGTAGAAGTTCTGCGAGTGTTAGCTCTAAACTTAGACATTACGGGTGGGGCTGTGGGTATTTTCGGTATTCCTCAACCTTTCTCCGAACCAATTGAGTATTTATGGATTGCGCTACCATTACTGATTGTGAGTATGGTGCTGATTTATCGCTTGGAACGTATAAAAGTTGGTAGGGCGTTCTTGGCGATTCGCGAGGATGAATTAGCTGCGAGCGCAATGGGTATAAATCCAACTTACTACAAAGTTCTGGCATTCACTTTAGGATGTATTCTTGCGGGAGTAGTTGGTGCAATCAACGCTCACGTCCTCAACACGTGGAATTCACGTCAAGGGACATTTGATACGAGTATTAACTATCTCACTTTTGTGTTAATTGGTGGTTCCAGAACTTTTTTAGGTTCGGTAGTAGGAGGTATGGTGTTCACAGCTTTACCAGAGGTGTTAAGAGCAATGGCAGATACGGGCGGTATACCTCCTTGGTTGGCACAATTATTGCGAGATGGCAGGTTAATTATTTTTGGACTGCTGATTGTCATTGGGACGATCTTTTTTCCCCAAGGTCTTGTGACTCCAGATATATTTAAGAAGCGCAGAAAACGCCGCACGTAGGTAGAGTGACCACCTGACTGATGACTCAAGAAACTTTCACTAAAAATTCTGAATTATCCTTACTAGAAGCTAAAAACTTAACCCGCCGTTTTGGGGGTTTAGTAGCAGTCAATAATGTATCTTTTCATGTAAATAAATATGAAATTTTTGGACTGATCGGTCCTAACGGTGCTGGGAAAACTACACTATTCAATTTAATTACGGGCTTAATTACACCTTCTAGCGGTCATTTAATTTATCAAGATAGAGACATTTCTCGATTGCGTCCTCACAAAATCGCAGGTTTGGGGATTGCGCGAACATTTCAAAACATTCGCTTGTTTGGCGAACTCTCAGCGTTAGAAAATGTTGTTATAGCAAGGCATTTGCATACCAAGAGTAGTATGATGCAGGGGATTTTGGGCTTGCCTCCTGCTCCTAAAGAAGAACAAAACAGCAAACGAAGAGGGGTAGAATTATTAGGGCTGGTTGGTTTAAGCGATCGCCTGGATGAAAAAGCGAAAAACTTTGCCTATGGTGACCAAAGGCGTTTGGAAATAGCACGCGCTCTTGCTTTAGAACCACAGGTCTTACTTTTAGATGAACCAGCAGCTGGTATGAATCCCAGTGAAAAGCACCAATTGAGTGAGTTTATCCGCAACTTACGCCAAAGCTTTAACTTAACTATCGTTTTGATCGAGCATCATGTTCCCTTAGTTATGGGTTTGTGCGATCGCATAGCTGTTTTGGATTTTGGTCAATTGATCGCTTTGGGTGAGCCATCTGTTGTCAGAAACGATCCAGCTGTGATTGAAGCATATTTGGGCAATGAATAAATCTTTTAACCGCTAACTGAATGCAGATGAACGCAGATAATTTGAGAATTTTAGAGCTGAAAGACCTTTACGTAAATTATGGGGGTATTCAAGCTTTAGAAAATATTAATTTATTTATTAATAGTGGAGAAGTCGTCACTCTTGTGGGTGCTAATGGTGCGGGGAAAACAACGACTCTCCGCGCTATATCTAAGATAGTGAATCCCCGTCGTGGTGAAATTCTTTATAACGGACGCAATATCACTCGCCGTCAGCCTCATGAAGTTGTGCAACTCGGTATTGCTCACTCTCCTGAAGGACGAAGGGTATTAGCACGACAAACCGTGTATGACAATTTGTTATTGGGTGCTTATATTCGAGGCGATCGAGCAGAAATTAAAGCAGATATTCAGCAACAATTTGAGTTATTTCCCCGCTTGTCACAAAGGCGCAATCAATTGGCGGGAACTCTCAGTGGAGGGGAACAACAAATGCTCGCCATAGCTCGTGCTTTGATGAGTAGACCAAAACTTTTGCTGTTAGATGAGCCTAGTTTGGGTTTAGCACCTGCGATCGTGAGAGAAATTTTTAGCATTATTGAAAACTTACGCGCTACGGGTGTGACTATTTTGTTGGTTGAACAAAACGCCAACCTCGCTTTACAAATTGCGGATCGCGGTTATGTTTTGGAAGCGGGTTGCATTACTTTATCAGGTCGAGCATCGGAATTAATGACCGATGAGCGAGTTAGAAAAGCTTATTTGGGGTAATAAGCTTGCATTTGTACTCAATATTGAATGGAGTAAGCTAATAATTCTTTAACTTGCACAACCTCAAGAAACCTAGCTCTTGTGACACGGGCGTCCTTGAACGTACTTAAAGTGCATTCTTAAAAGCGCAAGGGCTTATACTAAATCCGTTTTCTAACCCCTTTTAGCCTAGCGATTGGAAATCGCGGCTATACAAACGAAGTCCGCCTACGCGGACTAAATGATAAAGGCGATACAAGACGAAGATTCAGTATTATGCTTGCGCGTGAGTTCGTTGTGTCCAGTTTGATTCTTTGTGCTTAATTAATTGATAAGCTTATCATTGTATTCCAAGCGACCAACTTTGTTAATTTTTATTAAAAATTGTAAAAAATAATATAGTAATTGAGGAAAAACATCGCTTTCACAAAACTTGTCGGTCTACTGAGTATATTTATAAGCTCTGCCGAAAAGCTCTATGAGCGTCGCAGCCCATGATGTTAAATCTACAATACGGACAAAAAACACGATATAATATATACTAAATATGTCATGCTGATATCCGGGCATGACTAACCCCCAATCTGTATCAGCCTAAGTCAATCAACAGACCTTTAATGAATCAGCTTGAGGTTGGTTAGCTTAATCGTTCACTTTTGTCTTTCACTGGCTGATAAAACTTATTGAAAGTTGTTAAATTCAATCAAAGAGCAAAAGTAATGGGTGAATGCAAAGGATTTTTATTTTGGTAATAACCGATATGATTTCTCTTATAATTAGATGTCTGACAGATTACTACACCTAGATGATGTAAAAAACATAAGAAAACCAGAACAAGTAGCAGCAATATTTCAAAAACTTGGGTACAAAGCCATTTGCGAATTGCTTGATGTTACAGATTTAGAACTTTCAAAGAGTAGTACTCAAGCTGTTAATCATGTCTACTTAATTGCAAACCAAGGAAATGCAGAGTTACAGGTTCTTCTGTTTCAACTTAAACCGTCAGAATGGCTTTCGCTTGATGCAGTTTCTTATAGAATGCAAGCTATTGCCAAAAGCCTCTGTCAGCGATTGTCTTATTTTTTATTATTATGCACAAGGGACTACAGCCAGTTAATGCTCGTAAGTCCTCGCATGAGCTTTGATGCTCGAATGAATTTTAGGCTCAATATTAACAAATATTTCATCAACACTGCTGACCCTAGTTATCATGACCTAAATCGATTAGAAAAAATTGCTGCTTTTTCACTTGAGCCCCAAACGCTTCACCGAATTCAACATGAAGCACTTAGATTTAGAGAACTTCAAAAGCAATACGAAACCCAAGATTCAATTCGCTGGTATCTACAACAAATTGGTCGAATTAAATTATTAAAGGCATCAGAAGAAATTTTTCTTGCTCGTCAAGTTGCACAGTTAGAAGCGTTAGAAAACATTAGACAACGATTACAAAAACAACATCAACGTAATCCTCAAGATGAAGAGTTAGCCTTAGAATTTGGTATATCCGTATCACTGCTGCGTGAACGAATAGCAAATGGGCGCTTTGCTAAAAATAAGCTAATACAGGCAAATCTACGGTTAGTTGTTTCCATTACTAAGAATTACATAAATCGAGGGGTTGATTTTTTAGATTTAATTCAAGAAGGGAATTTGGGATTAATTAAAGCAGTTGAGAAATTTGATTACACAAAAGGTTACCAACTATCAACCTATGCAACTTGGTGGATTAGGCAGGGTATAAGACGAGCGATTAATAATCAATCCCGCACAATTCGCCTACCAGTTCACTTGTGGGAAAAAATTTCCTTAATTAAAAAAACAACTAAGCAACTTTCTCAAGAAATTGGTCGTCTTCCCAAACAAAAAGAAATTGCTGCTAGTTTAGATGTAACAGATGAATATTTACAATCTATTGTTAAATCTGCCTTACCAATAATTTCTTTAGATACACCAATTGGTAGTGGAGAAGATAATGTATTAGCAGATGTTATTGAATTCGATGGAGACACACCGGAAGCTTGTTTAATTAAAACTTGTTTGCGAGAAGAATTAGAAAGTATCTTATCAATACTTCAACCGCGAGAACGCCAGATTTTAGAGATGCGATATGGTGTAGACGATGGATACGAGAAAACTTTGGAGGCAATTGGTCAGCAATTTGGTTTAACCCGTGAACGCATTCGTCAAATTATCAATAAAACAATCAGTAAATTATATAGTGAAATCCCCAGAATAAGCAGATTGTCGAAATTGATACCTCAAATTGTTAATTCTACACCAGAAACTTTTGTTTTATCAAATGCTTCAACAAAGAAATTCAATTTAGAAGAAACAACCGTAATCCATAACTTTAAAAAAGAGAACAATCTTGGCATCGTTGTTATGAAAGAAGTTATGAAAAAAATGAATTCAAGTCAAAGGGCTCAGACTATGGAATATAATTCTAAAAATTTACTTGAACAACTTGGTTCTTTAAAACAGGATTTTAACCAACTAAGTGAAAAATTAACCAGGGCAGCTAGAGAGTTCCAGCATCCTGGTATACCAATAACCGAAGAATTAATTTCAGAATTAGGCGAATGCCGAGTCAATTTTGTAAAATTGCGTGACAGAACCCTAGAATTAGCAGTTAAATATGAAGTATCTCCTATCCCTAAGAAGATCGAACTTCTTTCATATCATGACATCGAATCTTTAGCGCAAAATATAGGCGAGTTGGAAAAGAAAAAGTTAGATAGTGAGCAACTAGTTCATCAAGCTTTGATGATTTTACAGCGTGTTTTATCAATTGTTCATCGAGTAGAAAATGATTTCCAACCTTTAGTAGAGTGTCAAGTAAGAGCCAACGAACTCTACCAAGCCATTATAAAATCCCAAGAGTGTGAACATCCCGATATCAAAAATTTAACTGATGGTGCTCATCCATTATCGAAATTACTGACATTAATTACACACTGGGAAGATTTAGATGATGATAGTTTGGCAGACCTTCAAGATTCTGTGTCTGAAACATTTGGTAGAACTTTGTCTATAGCAGCAGTAAGAGGAAAACTAACTGTTAAAGAAGACTTTATACAAGGCATAACATTACCTTCAAGTATTAAAACTGATGTTCAAAGCTTCTATGCCGAAACTCATCAAACAGAAAAATTCTCTGTGAAACAAGCAACTAAAGAGCAATCAAATGTACTACAGGGGAACACAGAAATTGCATCACATAATAATCAAGTTATAGGAGAATTTCAGACAAAGGAAACATTAATTACAACTCCAGAAAATTTAGCTAAAAGAGAATTTATAATTACAGATAAGCCCAAAGTGGTAATAAACCAGAATGCTTTTGGAGAAAAGAAGACAGAAGAAGTACAGCCCCAAGATCGGCTAACCCTAGAAGATATAGAGGAACAAAATACTATATCTATCAGCGAAGAAGAACCACTAGCCCTTCGCAAACAAATTTGGAAACTACTTAGAGAAAACCAACTTTGTTTGGCTTATTATTTAGCACGTAGTTTAGAAGATATTTACCCCAATTCTCAATTAAATATACCATCAGGAATAATTCGAGGAGTTATTTTAGGTTGCCATATACGCTATGATTTCGGATTGGGAGAAATTGCTAACATTCTCAGAAGCGATTTTACAAACCTTACGAATAACTATTTTACTGATGGAGATAATGATTGGAACCAAGCTGTTAGTTTGCTTTTAGCCACTGCTGCTCTCCGTCCAGCATTACTTGCCCCAAATACTCACGCTCCAGCAATACTTCTCTCACTTAGATTGGGAGAAGGTCTGAGTCAGCTTTATCGGTACTGCCAAACTATAGGTAACTTCGGAAACCAAGGTTTAGCCTTGGATACGACAGCCATTAAAACAGTCAGAAATCAGACGTTGTGGGAAGCCGATGTTACTGCTTTACGTAAGCAAGTTGAAGTTTGGTGGACTCAAGCACCACGTTTAAATATGATTTATGGTCCTGCTAAGGCAGTTTGGAATGAGTGGATAAAGCCAAATCAACTTATTTATTCTCTTATATTGCCAATTCAACAAAACGATTTGAGCAGGCTAGATGCTGTTAAAAATTATGTGGGGCAATTGTCGTCAGAAACTCAAATTAATGATGAAGTCAAACGCAAACAGCGCGAACTAGGTTTAATTCGTGGTAGTAGTGATACTATCACTGGTCTAGCTCTCAATCAAATTCGCCAGCACGTTCGGGAAGCCGTTGATTTTGCTCGCCAGTGGATTTCTTTACAAGAACCTTGCACGAGAAATCGTAATAATTATGACTACAGTCAAGCTCAACTATTGCAACAAGATTTGGCAAGCCTTTACACTTCTGTTTTGCAACAACTGAATGCTTTCGATAAGAGTAATTCATCAGTCCTGATAAAAGCTGGAGTTTACTGTTGTAAAAAAGCAATCGAAAATATTAGCAATCTTTTTGAACCAAATGCCACATTACCAACAGTAGAATTTGATTTAAAATATCTCCTCAATGCAGAATTGCTCAAATTACCTTCAGTGCCTATGGATTCTAATTGGCAACCTGAAGTCAAAAGCCCAAATTTGTTTGTGAAGGAAATAATTAATTTTTGTAAGGAAAATAATTTCAATTGGGAACAAGCTTTCCATGCAAGGTGTACCTGTCAAGACCATGAGGCAACTGGACGAATTATTGAGTATCTTCGAGTCTATCCAGAGAAATCAATTGATATAGATAAATTAGAGCAGCAACGTAAAGCTAGTATTAAACATTGTCGCGATGAATTAGAGAAAACAGTTAAAAATACTAGAAAATTACTGGAAGATAATGTTGCTTTGGGTTTACTTAGAGAAACCGAGCGATTACACTATGCATCTCAGATAGAAAAAATAGAAGCCTCTACAAAAAAAACTCTACGTTTTTATGAAAAAAACTTATATCTTTCAGAGATTGGTCAAGCGATAAATGCTAAACGGCAGGAAAGCATTAATGAGACTAGGAGCAAACTAATTAAACTAATTGAAGAAATGGGGGAAGACAATCCTGCATATGCTCGAATTAGCAATGTGTTGGATACAGGTGATGTCCTGACTGCTAATGAATATATAGATATGGTGCAGCAAGGAAGACAAATACCCGAACCAGAAAATAGGAGAGAAGCCTTTAAAGACTTCTTTAAGGAGAATTATTTTTCTATAGAAGACGTACTTGAGCCTGCTGACAGAAATCCAAACAAGCGACGCGAACTAATAAATAACATTGCTCAGCGCATCAGTATTGGACCTCTACAGATGCGGCAGGTACCCGGTGCCCAGGCAAAGCAAGCATCTAAAATGCTCGATACTTGGTTTGCAGTCAAAGGAAGAAAGCAAGCAATCACAGATAAAGATGCTAGTCAAATTCTAAGCAGCTTCGGTTTTAACACTGACAATATTATTATCAAAAAAGTTGGGAATCATACCTGGATTGATGTCACCACTGAGCCGATTCAAGACAAAAAGCGTTGTTCCATGCCCGCTTTTGGTTCAGAGGCAAAAGGTCGTTATCGTATTCTCTGCGTATGGGACAGACCTTCAGAAGAAGAAATTCTTAATGCTGTTGGACACACTTCTCATGGCTCTGCGGTACTAGTGTTTCATTTTGGACGGATGTCAGAAAAAAGGCGTAGAGACCTAGCCCGATTGTGTCGGGAACGCCGTCGTACCTTTATCGTTATTGACGATGCTGTCATCTTCTATCTTTGTGGAGAAAGGGGCGCACGTCTATCAATATTATTTGAGTGTACCTTGCCCTTCACTTTCTTAGAACCATATACGACTACTTCAGGGTTTGTTTCCCCAGAAATGTTTTACGGACGGGAACGGGAACGAGACTCGATTATTTCTCCTACGGGTTCTTGTTTTATTTACGGGGGACGACAGTTAGGTAAAACGGTTTTACTGCGTTCAGTGGAGCGTGAGTTTCACTCACCTAATGAAGGGAAAATTGCACTTTGGCTCGACCTTAAATCAGAAGCAATCGGTTACGATAGGGATATTGATGAAATTTGGAATTTACTGGCCTCAGAATTTAGAAAAATCGGAGTAATTTCTGATAATAAATCTAATCGTGTAAAAGCAGACGAACTGCTAAAAGAAATTGAAACTTGGCTGAACCAGGATACAAACCGCAAGATTCTGTTGTTACTAGATGAAGCAGATAAATTTCTGGAAGCTGATGGTAAAAAACGCACAGCAGACAATGACGAAAAAGGAGATTTTATTCGTTCTGCTCGTTTGAAAGGATTAATGGACAGAACAAATCGTCGTTTCAAAGTAGTATTTGCTGGCTTGCACAACGTACAGCGTACTACCAAATTGGAGAACCATCCTTTAGCACATTTGGGAGAGCCTATTTGTATTGGTCCACTGTTGAATAATGGTGAAATGCGGGAGGCAAGAGCCTTAATTGAACGACCATTTGCTAGCATTGGCTATAGCTTTGATTCGCCCGATTTAGTCACGCGTATTCTCTCACAAACTAACTATTATCCAAGCCTTATACAACTTTATTGTCAACAATTACTCCGGCACATTACTAATCCTGATGTTGCTAATTTTGATATCCACAATGGTCCACCTTATACTATTACTTCACAGCAAGTTGATGATGCCTACAACAATCAGGACTTACGTAAAGCTATTCGCGATCGCTTTATCTGGACACTGCAATTAGACCAGCGCTACGAAGTGATTGCCTACACAATTGCCTATGGCTCTATAGAGAGCGAAAATGGCATGGTAAATGGGTTTAATTTGTCTTGGATTCGTAATGAAATACTAACATGGTGGTACGAAGGTTTCCAAGGTTTATCATCAGATGAAATTCTAGTTTTACTAGAAGAAATGGTCGGATTAGGGGTTTTACGTGTCACTAGTACGGGTGGATTTACCCTTAGAAGTCCCAATGTACTACTCCTTATGGGAACCCTAGAAGAAATAGAAGTAACACTCTTGCAGCCTCGTGAAATACCTCTAGAATATGAGCCTGCGACTTTTCGTTCAGCTATTGGTATAAAGGAAGACTCTAGGCGCAGTCCCCTAACAGCCCAGCAAGAATCAAAACTGCTGCTGGCTGAAAACGGAGTCTCTATTATATTTGGCTCTCAGGCAGCAGGACTTGATGACTTGGATCTTTATGCCAAATCAGTTGTGAGTAAGAAAAAGGAATATTTTGATAAATATTTGGATAACATCTCATCTTTAGATGAATTTAGCCAAAGCTTGAATCGTCTAATTCGTAATCGCCAAAAAGAAGGTACAACAATCATTTTTGTGTCTGCTTTAGCCAAGTGGAATCATCACTGGATTGATGAAGCAATTGCACAGATTGGAAGGTTGAGATCAAACAATTCTTTTGTGCGAATAGTTTTTATTGCTGACCCTCAAATAGCATGGGACTTAATCTGTGATCGTAGCACAGAATTGAATCGTGTTAACAGAATAACCACTTTGAGTTTAAAACCTTGGCATGATGTAGCTCTACGGCAATGGCTACAAGATTGTAATTTTCCCAGTGATAAAAATAGTCGAGAAAAAATCACTACAGGGACAGGAAATTGGTCAGCATTACTGCATCGTTTCTACCAAAATTCCAAATCTGACATACACCGTTGGGAATTGCATTTAGAAAGAATCAAAGATTCATTCAATGACAGCCAAGAAGCACTTTATTTTACTACAGAACATTTAGGGATTGACCTTTACGAACAACAAAAAGTCTTACGAGTTTTAGCTCAATTGTGTCAAATGTCTCCTGATGGCAAAGTGTCTCTTAATGATTTAGTAGATTTTATTCATGACCTCCAGACAGAAGTTGTGAATAAAGTTTTAAAATGGGCAGACCTACTTAGCCTAGCCAACCCTGTAGGTAAGAAAGACGGTCAGGAATATTGGCGTGTAGAGCCAGTTATTGGTCATATCCTCGAAGCTATTGGAGAATAAGACTTAACCCCCTGTCCTATTTTTTACGAAGGAAGGGGGTTAAGTTATTTTGGCGGCAGATACTTTGGTTTCGTTGCAGAAACTCGGCACTCAACTATCTTCCGTACTGTCCAACCTAAAACAATATATGTGACTATTTTAGTGGTAAAAGGTTTGTAACTTATGCCTCTCCCCGATTACATAGACAATAAACAACATAAACTGGAAGACGTTTTGCGAGCGCTCATTTTAGATGAGAGCCAAACAAACCTAGACATTGCTACTGGATTTTTCCGAATAGAGGCGTGGATACGGCTAGAAGCAGCTTTTAATGCTTTAACTAATTTACGTCTACTGATCGGTCGCGACCCCACAATTCGACCAGCAGAGGGCGATCGTATTGACTTAACCAGCTATTTTCACCATGACGTACAAAAACAGTTAGAAGTAGAAAAATATAAGCTGAAATATAAACAGCAAATTGACCGTTTAATTGCATACCTACAGCAAGATCATATCCATGTCAGACTTTACGGAGCCATTGGTGAAGGAGCGCAGTTTCTACATGCCAAAGCTTATGTTTTTGATAATTATAGTATTATTGGCTCCAGTAACTTTACACCTGCCGGCTTGAGTGGCAATACAGAATTAAATGTATTAAATAAAACTTTAGTAATAGCCCAAGACCTTCGCCAAAATTGGTTTGAAAAATTCTGGGCAGACAAAAGTGTTGATCGTGAATACAAAGACAAACTAATTAATGCTTTAAATGCCTCTAAATTCGGTAGTAAAGCTTATACACCCTACCAAGTGTTTTTAAAAGCACTTTACGAACTTTTTAAAGAAGACACCTTGCCAGATACAAGCATTCGCACAAGTTTAGAACTAGCTAGTTTTCAACAAGAAGGTTTTGAACGTGCTGTCAGATTATTGGAGCGCCACCGAGGTTGCATAGTAGCAGATGCAGTTGGCTTAGGCAAAACTTACATTGGTTTGCGGGTACTTGACCACTATCTGATCAAAGACAAGCGTCCTGGTTATGTACCTCGTGCCTTGATTGTATGCCCTGCCCAATTACGAGATTTAGTGTGGTTGAAAAAGTTAGATGAATTTGGAATTAAGGCAGATGTAGTTTCTCAGGAAGAAATTAGTCGTAAAACCTTCGACATCCGTCGTTACAACAAGCATGACATCATCGTCGTGGATGAGTCTCATAACTTTCGTAATAGTGCAACAAATAGATACATAAATTTACAGAAATTGATTGGTAGTGGCAAGCGAAATAAGCGGGTATTATTGCTAACCGCAACACCATTAAACACTAGCATTTATGACCTTTATCATCAAATTTTACTGCTGACACGGAACACAGAAAAATATTATCAAGGATGGGGAATACCCAATCTCAAAACTTATTTTAAAGAGTTAGCAAAAGGTGAGGCAGAAATTACTGAACTGCTGTTTCAAACAATGGTAAGACGCTCTCGCAAAGATGTTATCAAGCGACAGTTAGCAGGGGAAGAAATTTACATTAGTGGTCAAAAAATTAGCTTTCCTAAGCGTCAATTAAAACAATTCACTTATAATTTTGAGGCTTGTTACCAGGGTCTTTACGCTAGAATTGCCAATCAAATTGATGAATTACATTTAGCTCCATATAACATCAAAGCTTTTAAACAACAAAAAACTAAGCAAGAAAATGATGACATACTGCGGAATGATGCCCTTATCGCCTTAATGAAGTCACTGTATCTAAAACGGCTAGAAAGTTCTCTAATTGCATTTGAAAGCAGTATCTGCAAGCAGAAAGATTTTCAAGAGAGATTTTTTACTTTGTTACAACGGGGGAAGCTGCTAGACAGCAAAAATTTTCGCAAGATTCTAGCAGCAGAGACAGATGAAGAAGATAATATTTCTGTTAATGAGTTAATTGAATCTTTGGATGAAATTGACCTGAATGATTACCAAATTGATGAGTTAAGCAGTCGTATTCAATCAGATCTTAATATCCTTACCAGTATTCATAATCAACTATTGCAAATTCAAAAAAATGTAAAAATAGGACAAGAATCCGATCTCAAGCTAGTAGAATTTAAACAATTGCTAAAGAACGAACTTAAGGCTAAAAAAGTTTTAGTATTTAGCTATTTCAAAGATACTGCCGATTATTTGTACAAACAGTTGATAGCAGATGATGAGTGGTTAAAGGAGATGTCAATAGATGATCGTCTACTAACTATTGACAAAATAACTGGCGAAACTGCTGGTAAGCAAAGAGAAGAAAAAGTTAAGCAATTTGCGCCCAAAGCTAACAACCAAAGTCAGCAAGAACAGCAAAATTCTCAGAAACAGGAAATTGACATTCTTATTTGTACCGACGTTTTATCGGAAGGCCAAAACTTACAAGATGCAGGTGTTTTAATTAACTATGACTTGCATTGGAACCCAGTAAGAATGATTCAGCGTGCTGGTCGGATTGACCGTTTAGGCACTAACTATGAAGAACTATTAATTTATAACTGCTTTCCCGAAGAAGGTTTGGAAGCTTTACTCGGATTGGTGCGGCGATTACAAAGTCGAATTGCTATGATTAATGAGAAAGTTGGATTAGATGCTAGTGTTTTAGGAGAAATCATTTCAGAGAAATCATTGGAAGAATTATACCGACTTAAGAAAGCAATGAGTGATGCAGATAAAGAGGCAATTTTAGAGGAACTAGAACAAGTTGCTGATTTGGCTTCTTTAGAAGAAATGCGTTTACCTCTACTAGAATTTTTCCAACAAGAAGGTGAGCAAGCAGCTGAAGAAATTCCACTAGGAATTCACAGCACGCGCCATTTTCATATCCCTGAAATGAAAGATGGGGGAATATTTCTGGCATTTCGTGCCAAAGATAAACACTTCTGGCAATTTTATCCCCGTATTAATGATGTAATTTCCCTTAATCAAGACCTACGAATTAGCGACAAGCGTAAAATCTTTAATTGGCTAAAATGTAAAGCGGAAGGCTTTCCGCTTCCAGAGAAACTGCTTCCAGTCAAGTTTGACAACTCTATATTTGATATTTTGGAAGGGGCTATATGTAACTTGATGGCTTACTTTAAAAAGCAACAAGCTGGTAGCCAATTAAAACCTAAGCTAAATAAACGTTTACAGCAAATTTATCACGCTTTGACTGAATTGAAACCTTTCAATGAAGAACCAACATATCAAGAGATGAGGCAGCGAGTATTAAAGGTTATTACCACAGTTAATCTTCGTGTCTATGAGCGTGACATAAAAGCAAATTGGGAAAGATACCTTGAAAACAAAGACTTACATACACTAGTTTCTGCGCTAGATGAATTGTTTGTCGATCAAGATCAATATCATGAAATTGAGGAAGAAAGAGAAGTAAATCCATCAGAAATTATTGAGGAAGAAGATATTCAGCTTGTTTGTTACCAGTGGTTTCAAGCAGAATAGCGCTGGCTTCTTAAATTTCTATTGTATGCAAGAGGTTCCCCAGAAAGATATTCGACTCGAAAGCAGAAACACAAACAGAATCAACCGAAAAAAGAGCCAATACCATGGAGATATGTCGGTTATGGCAGAGAATCTCAGCCCCCCAGACTCTCTGGAGAATACCAACCCCCCAGAATATCTGAAAAAGCAGGCTTGATTGTAGAACAACTTAGCGAACAAAATAGCGAGCCAAGACGTTTTCTCATTGAAGAGGCGGTTTTGTTGCTCGCAGAAAAATTCCAGCAAGTACTTTTTGCAGTGGCTTAGCTGTGTTCAAAAAATTCAGAATCAACGCTCAAGCCTGTTTCCCTTAATTACCAAGAATCAAGCTTTTGGGCTTTTATTCCTTACTTAGAAATGAGAGCGAAACTGCTCACAAAAACAATTTGTAGCGTTGCGATCGCTCGAACGCGCAAGCCGTACTCGGCTTATCGCTTTTTACAATAGATGATTTTATGTCGAGAAAATCTCCCTTGTTTTCGCGCTCATGTTGAGTATGCGGAGTGATTCTTTTTTCTCTGGAAATTCTAAAATCCTACAGAAAATTTTACAAGAAAAATTTCCGGATTATTGTATGATGAGTGAAAGAGGAAGCGCTTATGTTGACTGCAAGAGCACTTCCTCAAAAAAATAAATTTAATAATTAATTCTGGAGTGATCTTAGCATGATTAAAGCACCGGAAACAGCTCCTGCTGTGAATTTTTCTGAAACAATTGCTGGGGAAGTTCAATATCTCATCCGCAGACTCGCTAAGCCGGGTAAAGACTTGATAAAAGAAGTCATAAGCGAGATTACCTACACAAATCCCTCCTTATTACTAGGAGCAGCCAAAATTGGGCAATTATTGCTTTTCCTCAAAGATCGACTCAAGCCCAAACAATACGAACACGCCCTAGCCAACTCTTTGGGATGGATATCAGGTATTGCCAACCAGTTGTTAAAACTAGCCCCCATACTTGGAAGTTTCACCACAAAACAACTCGAGCAAATCAATCGCCACCTCTCGCCGTCAGCACTCTACAAATTAGCTACGGGTCGGACACCAGTTGAAGTTATCAAATCCGTACTGGAAAAAGCTTGCACCCAAGAGGTTTCCAAACAAGATCTTCAAATCGAAACCAAGAAACACAAAGACAATCAACCGAAACAAGAGCCAACGCCATGGAGATATGTCGGTCATGGCAGAGAATATCAGCCACCCAGAATTTCTGAAAAAGCAGGCTTGATTGTAGAACAACTGAGCGAACACAATAGCGAGCCACGACGTTTTCTCATCGAAGAGGCGGTTTTGTTGCTCGCAGAGAAATTCCAGCAAGTACTTTTTGCAGTGGCTTAGCTCTGTTCAAAAAATTCAGAATCAGCGCTCAAGCCTGTTTCCCTTAATTGCCAAGAAACAAGCTCTTGGGTTTTTATTCGTTACTTAGAAATGAGAGCGAAACTGCTCGCAAAAACAATTTGCAGCGTTGCGATCGCTCGAACGCGCAAGCCGTACTCGGCTTATCGCTTTTTACAATAGATGATTTATGTCGAGAAAATCTCCCTTGTTTTCGCGCTCATGTTGAGTATGCGGAGCGATTCTTTTTTCTCTGGAAATTCTAAAATTCTATAGAAAATTTTACAAGAAAAATTTCCGGATTATTGTATGATGAGCGAAAGAGGAAGCGCTCGTGTTGACAGCAAGAGCACTTCCTCGAAAAAATAAACTAATAAACATAATTCTGGAGTGATCTTAGCATGATTAAAGCACCGGAAACAGCTCCTGCTGTGAATTTTTCTGAAACAATTGCTGGGGAAGTTCAATATCTCATCCGCAGACTCGCTAAGCCGGGTAAAGACTTGATAAAAGAAGTCATAAGCGAGATTACCTACACAAATCCCTCCTTATTACTAGGAGCAGCCAAAATTGGGCAATTATTGCTTTTCCTCAAAGATCGACTCAAGCCCAAACAATACGAACACGCCCTAGCCAACTCTTTGGGATGGATATCAGGTATTGCCAACCAGTTGTTAAAACTAGCCCCCATACTTGGAAGTTTCACCACAAAACAACTCGAGCAAATCAATCGCCACCTCTCGCCGTCAGCACTCTACAAATTAGCTACGGGTCGGACACCAGTTGAAGTTATCAAATCCGTACTGGAAAAAGCTTGCACCCAAGAGGTTTCCAAACAAGATCTTCAAATCGAAACCAAGAAACACAAAGACAATCAACCGAAACAAGAGCCAACGCCATGGAGATATGTCGGTCATGGCAGAGAATATCAGCCACCCAGAATTTCTGAAAAAGCAGGCGCGATCGTAGAACAACTGAGCGAACACAATAGCGAGCCACGACGTTTTGTCATCGAAGAGGCGGTTTTGTTGCTCGCAGAAAAATTCCAGCAAGTACTTTTTGCGGTGGCTTAGCTCTGTTCCAAAAATGCAGAATCAACGCTCAAGCCTGTTTCTTTGAATTGCCAAGAATCAAGCTCTTGGGCTTTTATCCAAACGCCGTAATACCTCATTCAACGGGTGCGATGGGGATGTAAGGCGGCAATTGACGAATGCATCTTCGACCAATTTTTATCATAGGTAAAAGAGGGAGAAGATGTATGAGGCATGAGCTATCTCTGAGAATGCTTAACTTGCAGCGTTGCGATCGCTCAACAGCGCAAGCCGTACTCGGCTTATCGCTTTTTACAATAGATGATTTTATGTCGAGAAAATCTCCCTTGTTTTCGCGCTCATGTTGAGTATGCGGAGTGATTCTTTTTTCTCTGGAAATTCTAAAATCCTACAGAAAATTTTACAAGAAAAATTTCCGGATTATTGTATGATGAGTGAAAGAGGAAGCGCTCATGTTGACTGCAAGAGCACTTCCTCAGAAAAATCAATTTATTTAAATTATTCTGGAGTGATCTTAGCATGATTAAAGCACCGGAAACAGCTCCCGCTGGGAATTTTTCTGAAACAATTGCAGGGGAAGTTCAATACCTCATTCGCAGACTCGCTAAGCCGGGTAAAGACTTGATAAAAGAAGTCATCAGCGAGATAACCTACACAAATCCTTCCTTATTACTAGGAGCCGCCAAAATTGGGCAATTGTTGCTTTTCCTCAAAGATCAACTCAAGCCCAAACAGTATGAACAAGCCCTAGCCAACTCTTTGGGATGGATATCAGGTATTGCCAACCAGTTGTTAAAACTAGCCCCCATACTTGGGAACTTCACCACAAAACAACTCGAGCAAATCAATCGCCACCTCTCTCCGTCAGCACTTTACAAATTAGCCACGGGTCGGACGCCAATAGAGGTTATCAAGTCAGTATTGGAAAAAGCTTGTACCCAAGAGGTTTCCAAACAAGATATTCAAATCGAAACCAAGAAACACAAAGACAATCAACCAAAAAAAGAGCCAACGCCATGGAGATATGTCGGTCATGGCAGAGAATATCAGCCACCCAGAATTTCTGAAAAAGCAGGCGCGATCGTAGAACAACTGAGCGAACACAATAGCGAGCCACGACGTTTTGTCATTGAAGAGGCGGTTTTGTTGCTCGCAGAGAAATTCCAGCAATCACTTCTTGTAGTGGCTTGATATTGATTAGAATTGAGTGACAGCCTGAGTAAAAGAAAAAACCATCAATGTCTTCTGTTTGCCTCATATCTCCTTTGACTGCTACTAATCAAAACTTAATAGAGGCATATCAAAGCGATTATGGCATTCTCTACCAAGGCGATTGTCTCAAGTTTCTCAATGCTCTTCCCGATACGTGTGTCGATCTAGCATTTGCCGATCCGCCTTTCAACCTAGGTAAGGATTACGGCAAAGGTGTGAACGACCAAATGAAATCCGAGGAATACCTTGAATGGTCAAAACAGTGGCTGAGTGAAAGCATTCGTGTTTTAAAACCTGGAGGCAGTTTATTTATTTTCAACTTGCCTAAATGGTGTATCGAGTATGGTGCATACCTCAACCAAAAAGGTATGCTTTTTCGCCATTGGATTGCATGCAGGATGCCAAAAGCTTTTCCTCGTGGCAAGCGAATGTCCCCGGCTCATTATGGATTGCTTTACTATACGAAAGGAGAACCCACTGTTTTCAATAAAGTATATACACCCATTCAAGTTTGCCGACATTGTGGAGGAGAAATTCGCGATTACGGCGGACATCGTAAAAAGCTAAATCCTCAAGGCATCAATTTGATGGATATTTGGGATACTCCTGAAGATGTCTGGGAAGATGCATCGGGCGATCGCACTGAAGAAACTTTTTGGACAGAGCTTGAGGAAATGTGGAGCGACATTCCACCAGTACGACACCGCCAATATAAAACAAGAGGTGCTAATGAATTAGCTCCGATTATGCTAGAACGTATCATTGCCATGGCATCAAACCCAGGACAAATAGTTATCGACCCCTTTGGCGGTTCTGGAACTACATTTTATGCCGCAGAGAAGTTGCATCGGTATTGGCTTGGTACAGAAATTGGTGATGTTGAGCCAGCAGTTAAGCGACTAAAAGATTTAGCGCTTGGGAAAGTAGAAGAATGGGAATCAGCTAGGGGCAAGAAAAAAGCGAAAATTTTGCACAATGATTCAAAACAACTAGATTTATTTTCTTAAAAATCAGACGATAAGTTTTCAGTGATGCTCTAGATTAAAGCACGACCATCTGTTCCTTTTGTGATTCTTGCTACGTTGCTGTCTTGAGCATCATGTTCAACTACAAAGATAGCAAGGAATCCTTCATTAATGTTCACCGATCGCCATACATCAAAGTAAGGTTCTAATTCCTCATAATTTCCTACTCTATCAGTAAGATAAGGGTAAAGTTTCCTACTAGGAAGCACTAAAGCCGAACCTAAAAACACACCCCGCAAAAGACCAAGAACTAGTTTATTGACTGCACGGTGACTTGATGAAATATTGCCAGTTTCCCATTCAAGAGCAAAAAGATGTCCGTTTAAAGCTTTTGTTGCATCAACTCGTCCAGGTGATTTAGTTGCATAGGTTATTTTTGTTTCCAGTTGCCAACCAAAAGTTTCCTTAAGAAAAGCCATACAAGCATTTTTGATAGGCTTGACTCCATTCCCGTGGGGTGTTGGATTGATTGTGAAGTTTGAGGTGCCAGGAGGCCAAACTATTAACTGAATAGCACTGCGAATTTCGTTTTGAATAGTCACCCACTGTTGAGACTTTTCAAAACTACCACGACTCATTAAGGATACTTCTTGTACAATCTTCATAGTTTGGGAGCATTCGCTTTTGGATTCTAATTTGCTAGGGTAGATTTACAGTATTTGAAATTGGCACTCCCCACAGCTTATAATAAGTGCTTGGACAATCCAAGAGCATTCCTTCCTTCGCTACAGCCCGGTTGTCTTATCGAAATTGTTCCTAATTGATAACTAATAATACTGAGGTAACTACGATGGATTATCGGATAGAAAAATTACTGAATCGGCAAATTGAGTTGATAGAAAGATTACAAGATAGAGCTGATGAAATCTTGGATTGGCGAACTTCTCCAGATAACGCAGAAGCTGTTTTAGGATACTTTGAAGCTCTAGAATGTGCCGTGGAAAGTTTAGAGGGTTTATCTGAATCGTATCAAAAGTCAAAAGATTGGAATTTTGAGGACAACAAAGAGCGCAAGCGAGATCGCAACAAAGATGATGAGGACAGAAATGACTACCGGATAAGCAGTCGCGATGGAGATGACAGGGATGAATATCAAGACAGAAGGCGATTGTAGCTCCATCTTAGCAACCATCCCTATCAGGCTCAGGCATTATATTTTATACCCACCCATTTACTTGCAATAGGCATTCGCCAACCAGTACCAAAAGCGCGATCGGTAATCTTTAACCCAGGAGGTGCTTGTCTCCTTTTAAATTCTGCACGCGCCACTAGATCGATGACTCTGTCCACAATTCCCGGCTCGTGACCTCCAGCAACAATTTGTCCGGGGGATTGGTGGTGGTGAATCAAGCGTTCCAAGATATCATCCAACACATCATAGGGCGGAAGAGAATCTTGGTCAACTTGACCGGGTTTGAGTTCCGCACTAGGTGCTTTACTCAGAACGTTTTCTGGAATTATAGATTGAGAATGGGAAGGTATTTTCCCCAAGACCCCCTTCCCACTCAAGAGCGCCTGAGTGTTCAACCACTGGCAAATTGAATAAACGCGAGTTTTTGGAACATCCGCGATCGCAGCCAATCCACCATTCATATCCCCATAAAGGGTGCAGTAACCAACTGCAATTTCTGATTTATTACCAGTCGATAAGAGAAGATGACCGAATTTGTTAGAAATTGCCATCAACAAATTCCCCCTAATCCGGGATTGAAGATTCTCCTCTGCCAAGCCAAACTCCGTTCCTGCAAACAACTCAGCTAAGGTATTGTCATAACCTTCCATCAACTTCCCTATGGGCAAAATCTGAGTTTTCATCCCCAAATTATTTGCCAATGCCAAAGCATCACTAATGGAATGATCCGAACTGTAAGGTGAAGGCAAAAGAACACCGAGGACACTGTCTTGTCCCAATGCTGCAGTCGCCACAGCAGCGACTAACGAAGAATCTATACCACCGCTCAAACCCAGCACAACTTTGGAAAAGCCACACTTACGCACGTAATCGCGGACTCCCAAAACCAAACCATGCCATATTTCCTCATCTTCAGATTCATATCTTGGTGCAATAGAACTCAATTGCAAATCTCTCTGCACCTCATCAAATTCCACCACAACCAAGTCTTTCTCAAACCCAGAAGCACGACAGACCATTTCACCTTGACGGTTGAGGGCAAAACTTCTGCCATCAAAAATTAAATCGTCATTTCCCCCAACCTGATTGGCGTAAATAATCGGTTGTTGATAGCGCACGACACTGTGTTTGAGCATTTCTTCTCGAAACCTCTGTTTCCCCACACTGTAGGGAGAAGCAGACAAATTCACAATAAAATCTACGCCTAAAATTGCTAGATCCGCAATTGGATTTGTGGTGTAACTGCGTTTGCCCCAGAATTCTTCATCATTCCACAAATCTTCGCAAATAGTGACGCCAATATGAATATCATCTAAAGAAAAATAATTGGCTTGCAAACCGGGCTCAAAATAGCGGTTTTCATCAAAAACATCATAAGTCGGCAAAAGACGCTTGTGAAAAATTTGCTTTACCTGACCTTTTTCCAACAAAGCAATGCTATTAAATAACGTTTTGCCACCATTACTATGAGCTTTGAGATTCTCATCAACAGTTCCTACCAAAACAGCGAGTTCTGATGGCAAATCCCTTGCTAATTGTTGCAAATGATAATTCATTGCCAATAGAAAACTGGGATTGAGCAATAAATCTCTAGGAGGGTAACCACATAACGAAAGTTCTGGAGTCAATAGCAAACGCGATCCAACACTCGCAGCTTTTTTTGCCGCTTCCAGAATCTCTTTTGCATTACCCGGCAAATCACCAATAATAGGATTAAGTTGAGCGATCGCAATCTTCATTTTCTTCTCTGTACGCTTTTCGCGTCTGTGTCCTTACGGAAACGTTACACGAATGCGGTTAAATAAAAACTAAAGGTTTATCTTTAAACGGAGCAAAAGCTTCGGCATCAAACCGATATAAACTAGCTGGACGACCAGCCCCACGCGATACCTTTATTCCTGTATCGCATAAAAAACCCAACTTCAACAGGCGGGCGCGGAAATTAGAATAATCAGAAAAGTTTTCCCCCAAAACCGTAGTATATAACTGATATAAATCATTCAAAGTAAACATTTCTGGCAAAACTTCAAAAGCCACCGGGCTGTACTCCAACTTATTTCGCAAACGCCTGTGTCCGTAAGCCAGAATTTCGTTGTGATCGAAAGCCAATTGTGGCACTTGCTTGACAGGATACCAAGCGATTCCCGTCATGCGATCGGCAATTAATTCCGCTTCCTCAAATCGCACGAGAGCAAAATAACTGACCGAAAGATAACGCACGCCATAACTATCACTAGCTTCCCGTGGATCGCGTTGCGGTCCCCCAAAGGTATACAACTGCTCCAAATATAGATTTTTTGCTCTAATTTTCTCTGACAAAATGCGGTAAGCCGCATCTTCCAAAGACTCGCCTTGACGCACCAAAGTACCGGGAAGGCTCCAATGATTCAAAAATGGCTCCTGCTGTCTCATCACTAGTAACACAAGCAGGCGATTTTGGGCAGTATCTACAGAAAAAATAACATTATCCACACCAACCTTAAAATCCGCTAAAGGGGGTTGATTGAGTGGAGCAACAAACTTTCTTTGGCTGCGTCCTGGCATAGGAATCAATTGTTCAAAGCAATGAAGTTTTTAACAGTGACCAGTGACCCTCCCTTGTTCCACCACTGACCGGTGATTAATTAGATTTTGTTTAACAGGCTACATTGTTGGATAAACATTTATACAAATGCTCTTTATGAATGTAGTCAACTACGAGAGGTGTTAGGGCTTCGCTATCGCCACTTTCTCGATAAGCAGTTGAAGAAACATCCGGACCGATAAAATTGGCAAACTCGATTTTTCCTCCCAATTTTTGTACGATATGCACGCTAGATTCATCTATAACGAAACCCGGACGCGGTACGACTAGAAGTTGTACTTGTTGTAATAACTCTTCAATTCGATACCATCTTGGCAGTTGAGCTAGCAAATCCGAACCTACGACTAAAGTAAACTCCGATCGATCTGGCCAAAGAGCTTTTGCTTTTTCTAATGTTTCTAAAGTTCTCAAACTACTTAATTGCTGTTCCAATCCAATGTTGTCTTGAGGCGCATCGATATCCTTAATTAACAAATGTAGCATCGCTACGCGATGTTCCAATCTGGTTTGATGGGACTTAAAAGGATTGTCTGCAGCCCAAACTGCTACCCAGTCGTATTTATTAGACAGCCATTTGATAATAGCTTGATGTCCTGCGGTTGGTGGATCGGCACTCGTACCAAATAATGCGATTCTCATGGTTA
The DNA here is from genome assembly GCF_045999855.1 of Tolypothrix campylonemoides VB511288_2. NCBI lineage: Bacteria > Bacillati > Cyanobacteriota > Cyanophyceae > Nostocales > Tolypothrichaceae > Tolypothrix > Tolypothrix campylonemoides. Next base: position 231,065 of record NZ_JBFPMW010000007.1, on the reverse strand, counting down.
GTGGTTGGTGGTTAGGGTTTGTTTTCTGGTTTGTTGTGTCAGTTCCTCTAGGGGGATCGAGATATTTACTGGTACTGACGTAGGGTTATTCAGTTGTCTGACCTCTTCCGGTAAACTAGCGACTGAGGCAGTTGTACGCTGCCGAATTTGTGCTATGTTTTCAGGCGATCGCACTCTTTGTCCCTCTTTCATAAAGAGTTCCAATAAAGGTTGTTCCTCCAAACAATCTTCTGTAGCCAGTCCCAACTTATCGGCTTTCACCTTCCCTCCCACTAAAGTGCGAAAAATTTGCTTGCGTCCTGGATAAGTTCCTTTACCAGTTGATTGTTTCATCACTGGGATACCATCTATTTCCACCAGTTTGTAAACTCCGTTTACGGAAGAACCGGTCACTAAACGGGTTCCCAAGCCATAACCATCAATCTCAGCACCAGCCGCCTTTAACTTTGCTATTTCCCACTCGTCCAAGTCCCCACTGGCAAAAATCGACACTCCAGGAAGCAACAACTTCACTTGTTTTGACAGGGATACCAAATCTCCTGAGTCCAGCCTGACACCAGATAATTCCATTTCCCCAGAATTGACCTTTTGGGCTAAACGGCGAGCAGCCGCTATGGAATCATAAGTATCAATCAACAATGGCGCACCTGGAAAATAACGGTGAAATGCGGTAAAAGCTTGTTCTTCGTTACCTTCCATTGCTGATAATGCCATAACCAAAGAATGAGCCATTGTACCACTGGGCTTTTGCCCCAGTTGCAGTGCTGCTAACACATTTGATGTCGCATCCAAACCACCAGCTAAAGCCGCACGTGCAGCCCATAAAGCAGCTTGTGGGCTAAATGCCCTTCTCGTGCCAAATTCCAACAGCGTTGCATTTTCAGATGCTACATCGCGCACTCTTGCTGCTCGTGTTGCAATTAAACTTTGATAATTCAGGGTGTTTAACAGGTAGGTTTCCACCAACTGAGCTTCCCACAGAGGTGCTTCTACTCGCAACAGCGGTTCATGGGCAAACACGGCTGTCCCTTCAGGTATTGCCCAAACATCTCCTGTAAAACGTCCTTCAGCTAGAAGTGACCAAAAACGGGTAGGCGCATTGGTGAAAATTCCTGTCGCTTGTAAAGCTTCCACTTGAGTTGCACTAAAGCGAAAATTTTCTAAATATTCCAATGCTTGTGCTAGACCCATTGCAATTAAATAACCAAAATTTTGTGGCAAGCGCCTGACGAATAACTCAAAACTCGCCCGCCGTTGTTCTACACCTTCTCCGGTGTAGCAAGCTGCCATCGTCAACTGGTAAAGGTCTGTCAGCAAACTGTAATCAAGAGATGAAAACGTTAACTCTTGATTTTCCAAACTCTGCTGCTTCTGGTGGTCTATAGATGCATAATTTACGACTGGAAAACTGGTCATGGCATAACGCCCTTGGAAGAAAGCTTATGATTTATGGTAGTTTTTACCATAAATATTGTCAACTACTAGACTGTTTTTTCTTGAAAATGCCTAAAACCCGTATTTCTACGTGGTGCATATTATTATCTTAATCTATTATTTAAAATATTTTAATAGTTGTCTGTAAAAATAAAGAACAATAGAAGAACGTTAAAGTAAGAAAAGCTTATCCTTTACTCCCAGTCGTACCCTTTTCCTTGCTTAACTATTGCAAATATCTATCTCTTATTGTTGCGGACAGTATAAATATATTTCCGATCGCGGACAACCAAAATTTTGTTAACTACACTAGAAAAACATAACAATTTAAGCAATTACAAACAAGGGAGTATTGGTATTATGGCTATCTCCAAAATGCTTGCTGATTTTACTCAGTTTGTTTCTGAAGCAGCAATGCGAATTTTTACTCCTACTAATGATGCTTATCCAAATATTGGAGTACAACCATTTACAGGGGAACCCTATAATCAAAAAACAGATAATCGGTGGTGAGCTTTAGCGAGCCGTGGTTAGCGGTTAGTATTTTTTCTAATAACTACTACTGACTAACCACTAATTCTATTTAACAATGATCCCATTCCAATTCTGCTAAGAGAAATAAGCAGAAAAACATGACAGCGCCAGTTAATAAAAACTGCAAACCACCTACATAAGGTAAACTTAAAATTCCCAACAGGTGAATAACACTTGTGAACAGTAAAGTTCGCGATCGGATTGCCAATCCCGTACAAAAATAGCCAAACGAGCACAAACCCAACCATATAGGACATAAATTTAACAGTATTTCTCCCCAGCCAAAAAAAACACCCAAGTCAGTTACAACCACACCCGATAACATCAACACAACCCAACAATATAATATCCAACAGACTTGTCTTTCTTTGACCCAATAGTGAGTCCAATAAACCATTCCTACAGTTCCAAAAATAGAAAGTATCGACCATAAAATTGCTTGTAAATGCCAACTAATAGGGAAGAACTGGGCAGTGACAAACATGGGTGCGATCGCTAAACCCCAAAGTAGAAAACATTGGTCAAGACGGGTATAAAAATTTGAATACAGTTGTCTGTTGCCTATTTGCCAGCTAACTTGCCAAAATCCCTGCAAACGATAAGTTTCTAGGGTAGCTTGTTTGCGCCGTAAAGGCGGTACGGAATTATTAAAAAAGTTCATTTGAATTTTTTGCAGAAGAAAAAATTATTTTTTTGCATCATATAGCTATATTTAGTCTTTCAATTTATTGAGTAAAACCTTTACGGGAATCTCTCTTGAGATATGACTTCTGCTTGGTTGTATTCTCTCGTTTGTTGGATTTGCGATCTCCCTTTTACATCTAAACAACAATAACTACTCTCTCATTCACAAAAACTCCTTCTAATGAAATAGGTTTTGATATTGATAAATCCCAAATTGTTATAGAATCACAACAAAAATTGGGTAAGAACCCCAACTTCTTCAAGAAGTTGGGGTTCTTGCATTAAACCAAGTGGTGTCAACAGCAAACACCCTTACTATATATGAGTCTATAAATACAGTGAGATTTTATTTGTATTGAAAAATACACGATCGCCGTTCATCGTTTTGCCTGACTTTTACCAAAAAAAACTTTTATAGCTTGTCTTCATCAGTCTTTAAGAGGATTAATTTTGTTTGTTTGCCAGGAATGCAAACATTAACAAATAATAAAGATTGTGGCAATAATAGAGTTGCGATCGCTAATAACTCTCCTTTATCTGTCATGCGTGATAACCCATTTTTATAGGCTTTGCTTTCTCTTCAACTAATTCAAAAGGATAGCTTCAGCCAAAACCTTGCAAAAGGGATTCCCAGGAGACAAAGCGGGAACAAAAAACTAGGAGCAACGAGAGAATGTTGTCTAAAAACGGTTATTTGCGGTTTGCAGTCAGTGCTTTAATATTGCTGAGTTGTTTGGGGTTTGAGACAGCCACAGCACAGACAAATCGAAGAATGAAAAACCAGCAACAGCCTTTACAAACACAGGCTGATACAAAAGTGATGAATCTCCTTTCACCTGAAGCACAAAAATATTTATCACCTGAAGATAATGTGGAATCAGAAGGAGAGATCGTACAAGCCAAGCATTACGACTGTTATAAAGCTCGTCACCGAAAAGTGCGGCATTACAGAGTGTATCATCGCAGGAATTACCGTTGTCCTTGTCCTGGCTACCATCACCGCCCTGTTCGTTACCCCCAAAAGGTCTATCACTACCACTATCATTACTACAAAGTGCATCCACGTAAGGCATACCGTCACGGAGTTCCGCATAACGGGAATTTTTATCGGTATTAATTAGTTGTTGGTGGTTGGTTACTTTAAAAACTGACCACTAACCCAATTATTCAAAAAGAAAGCGACTGCAGCGCTACCTAAAGGAACTGTCAAATTGTCAATTCCAAACATTGAAAAAACTTCTAAGCCAGTCGCAACTAAGGCGACTACCAAAGAAACTAACCAAGTTTGCCAAACATTACCCTGGAGGCTGAGTAGGATTGTACTGGCGATCGCATAGCTAACAGCAGTTACTGTGAGAGAACCTTCCAAGCTTTTTTGTCTCCCCAAAACTTTGTATTTGTGCTTACCAAATCGCTGACCGACAAGTGCTGCTAGTCCATCACCCCATGTCATCACTAAGACTCCTAAAACTGCATAGTGGGGTTGCTGTATAGACCAGAAGCAAGCTATAAGGATACCAATACTGGCAGAATAGAAAAAAGTTCCGAGACTTTTGCGCCCAACGCTATCAATACCGGGGAGAATAGGAAATCGGTAAGACAACAGGGTGGCTGCACTCGCTACAATCGAAGCGGTAATACCCACGCTGGCTGGAATACCCAACCACCAAGCAACTAAGATTATGTTTCCAGTTCCAATATGTACGATCTTTCTGACAACTTCAGGGTCTTTGTCATCAAGACGATTCACCCGCCATGCGATCAGAAGCATGAGGAATACCCAAATTGACGCAATGGCAATTTGCGTGTAAACAGGAGGGATTGATTCTAAACCAGGTAATGAATTTAGCAAAGATAAAACAAGATAAAAACTTTAGTCTTTAATACCACTTTATTAGATTTGAGCAACATAAATGAAATTATTACTCATTTTACCGATTCGCTTTTATCGAATGTTTATTTCACCGATGTTTCCTCCAAGCTGTCGCTTTCAACCAACTTGTTCAATGTACGCTCTCCAGGCTATTGAACGATTTGGGGTCTGGCGAGGTAGTTGGTTGGCTCTTCGGCGTATTTCCCGTTGTCATCCATTTCATCCCGGCGGTTACGATCCCGTACCGGAAAGAGATAGGGGGGACAGAGGAGACAAGGCAGACAAGGTAGATAAATAATAAATACTTAAATAAAATGCGACCCTATCATAAAGTACTCATTATTGAGTGTGGTGAACCTTTGGTACAGATTCCTTTGGAACTATTTGCTGTAGAATCTCCCCATCCTTATGAAAGGTTGGGTGCGCCTTATGGCGATCGCTCACCTTATTTTCTTCGTAAAAGCGTTGTTGATAGCTTGGTAGTTGCTCAAAACTATCTCCAGCAAATCCGTCCTAACTGGCTGATCCAAATTTTTGATGCCTACCGTCCCGTGGAGGTACAGCAGTTTATGGTGAGTTATGCTTTTTCCCAAGCCTTGCAGATGAGAGGGTTAAGTGAGGCTAAATTGTCACCAGAGCAGCTCGACGAGATTTGGGAGGAGGTTTATAAAATTTGGGCTGAACCCAGTTTGGATGAAAAAACACCTCCACCTCACAGCACGGGTGCAGCTGTTGACGTTACATTGGTGGATGATGCAGGAGCAATTGTCGATATGGGTTCGCCTATTGACGAGATGTCAGAGCGATCGCATCCGTCGTACTTTGGTAACGCGACCGATCTACAAGCGCAGCAGTTTCACGCTAACCGACAACTCCTGTGCGATGTTATGGAGACAGCAGGATTCAAGCGCAATCCCAGAGAGTGGTGGCATTTTTCCTCAGGCGATCAGATGTGGGCTTGGCTCAATAATGAAGCAAATCCTGACAATTCATTAAATGCACGTTACGGACGCTTATCTTAAAACGTTACCACCAACCTATGCCCGCAAGAGCTATACGCTAGTCTCCAGGGCGCAGGAAACCCGCTTACAGGGATAGACTCACCACTAACAACTAACCCTCAAGCATCTTGAGGATTAAGTTGAATTAACTCATCTGTAGTATAAGTTCCTACTGGGCTCCAGATTAAATACGGAACAAGCAGTAAAGCAGCCAGTTTAGATATTGGTAAAACGGCGATTGTCAGTAACACACCCAAAATAACGCCAATCGATCCAATAATTTCTCCGATTTTTAAACTCCGCCACCTAAGCATGAGTGGAATGTAAGAGATAGTAATAATTTCCAACAAGAGAAACAGACCCATCAAGAGCCAACTTCTCAAACTCCCTGGGTTTTGCTGCCAAACAATATTAGCGGAAGCCGCACCGCAAAGAAAAATAAAAGTCCAAATGAAGGGAATTAGTGGTTCAAAGACTAACCAACGGGGTCGCGTTAACCGTGCAAACCACTTAACGTCACGAGGTGTTATAAAAAAACTGCCAACTGCAATTGAAAAAGTGACAGCCCCAATTACCATCCAAGATTGAATCATTGCTTTATACCTTATTAAGCATTTTGTCAAGCAACACAAGGCAATTGTGGCAATTGAGGGCATAATTTTAATCAGTCGTAAGTTGGAATTGTTTCATGGCTAGTGGTTAATAGTTGGTAACAACTAACCACTCTCTAATTTACGCATCCTTTGGATTAAGTTGTATCATTTTCCCAGTAGTATACGTACCAATGGGGCTCCAAAGTAAATAAGGAACAAGAAGCAGCGCTGCCCAACCAGAAACAGATAAAACTGTGATTGCTAGTATAATTCCTACAATAAAACCCGTACCGCCAACGATCGTACCCGCTTTCAAACTGCGAAGTCGAAGCATAACCGGGTTATAAGCAACTGTAACAATTTCTAAAAGGAGATATAAAACCATGAGCAACCAAGTTTTCGTTGTTCCTGGATTTTTTTCCCAAACAATATAAGCTGACCAAGCACCACAAATAAATACTACAGTCCAGATAACTGGGATTGCTGCCTCAAAAGTAAGCCATCTCGGTCTTTGCAAACGCTTAAACCACTTGACATCGTTGGGAGTAATGATGTTAGAAGCTAATGCAACCAAGAATGCCACTCCGCCAATCACCATCCAGGATTTAATCATCCTTCACCCTTTGCTAGGCTCGCATATAAGATTTCTCAATCCAATTTTGTCAAGTTTTAGCTAAATAACTCATCAATCCTGAGTTTGAAAAAGGGAATAGGGATCGATCGCACGTTCTACACCAGACCGGAACGTAAAGCGACAACAGCTGCTTGTACGCGGTCATCAACAGAGAGTTTATTCATAATTCCGCGAACGTGTGTTTTAACAGTGTTGGGACTGAGATAGAGTTTTTCAGCAATCTCTGGATTGCTATATCCTTCTACCATCAGTTTCAACACTTCTAACTCGCGCTGAGACAAATTTGCTGTATTTCCACTAGGAGTAGGTGGTTTAAGATTTTCAATAACGCGTCTGGCAATTTGGGGATCGAGGTAAGCCGCACCTTCAACAGCAGCTGCGATCGCACTCAACAATCGTTCTACACTTGCGCCTTTGATACAATAAGCATCTGCACCACTAGATAAAGCAGCAACAATCTCTGTATCTGTTTTATGAGACGTTAACATCACCACATGAGTCTCTGGAAGCGCTGCTTTTATTTGTTGTGTTGCTGCGATTCCGTCCAAACGCGGTAATCCAATATCCATTACTACCAGATCTGGTTTTAATTTGAGTGCTGCTTGAACGCCCAAGTAACCATCTTCTGCTTGTCCGACAATTTCTAATTGGGGATGAGCCATAAGTGATTGTTCGAGTCCGAGTTGCATCATTGGGTCATCTTCGACAATAAGAACTCGTAGGGGAGAAGCATTAGCTGGCAAATTTAAGGGAAAGGAACTTTCTAAAGACATTTTTGTGAATTATGAATTATGAATTATGAATTATGAATTGTAATTGGTGAATTCTGAATTTTATTTTCATCATTTATCATTCATAATTCATAATTCTTTTTACTCTTCTACGCGATATCCCAAGTCTGCCAATCGCATCCGAGAATGACGCCATTTCGGTTGTACTTTGACAAATAGCTCTAGGTAGACTTTACCAGCAATTAACTTTTGGATTTGCTCGCGAGCAGCACTACCAATTGCTTTTAACATGGTTCCACCTTTACCAATAAGAATGCCTTTTTGGGAATCGCGTTCTACGTGTATGGTAGCAAAGACTCGGGTAATAGTCGGAGTTTCCTCTACGCGATCGATTGCGATCGCCACTGAATGAGGAACTTCTTCACGAGTTAACAGTAAAATTTGTTCTCTGATTAACTCACCCATGATGAAGCGTTCTGGTTGATCGGTTACCAAATCGGGTGGATAGTACATCGGTCCTGGCTCTAATTGTTCAATTAGTAACCTTTGCAGTTCCGACAATCCGCTCCCTGTCTTAGCTGAAAATTTTACCGTTTGCCATTGAAGTGACTTTGCTAATTGAGCGTAACTCCCATCTATTTGTTGAAACTCTGCTGGTTGTTGGTCAATTTTATTCAAACCCAATATCACTGGTGTTTGACTGCGATTCAGTAGCTCGGAAATGTACAGATCGCCTGTTCCACAGACCGTAGAGCCATCCACAACAAACAGCACAATATCCACTGATTCAATTGCTATTTTGGCATTTTGCACCAAAACCTCTCCCAATTGATGGTGGGGTTTATGGATTCCTGGTGTATCTACAAAGATTAACTGTGCTTCTGGTGTTGTTAAAATGCCTCGCAACCGATTCCTTGTTGTTTGTGCGACTGGTGATGTAATGGCAATTTTTTGTCCTACCAAATGATTCATCAGCGTAGATTTACCGACATTAGGGCGACCAATAATGCCAATAAAACCCGACTTAAATCCAGGAGGAGCCTGCGGAATCATCACTTCTCCTGAATTAGAGAAGATGTTACTATCACTACTATTCACTCTTTGGCTCCACCCTCATCTTGTACCTTTAAAATTCCTAAATTTTGTTGTAAACAGAGAAAAAACATAAAATCACCCTGGCACTTCTCTTAATTGCCTTACGCCTTTGCTTAAAGTTTAACAATCTAATGGTCATATTTGTAGTTCCACTGATGAGCGCTCGCGGGTTACTGGTTATTGGTCACCGCAATCAAACCCAGTACAAACTCACCTTCATTAACGGCGTGATTGGTTGATGAGTCGTAAATTAGCCCATCTTGTTCGGCAAAGACATCAATGACAGTTGGTAATTTGCCTTCTTTATTAAATTGCAATACTTGATACAATTTATCTCCTACCTTTACCGAACTTCCCAATTCAACTTTTGATTGAATCATTCCACCTGTTGGAGCATAATATTTTTTGGCTTGGCTTCTCGTGCTAAAACTCATCTCAGGGGATGTGTTTTGTAATAAATCTCCTTTTACAGAAATGTCAGCAGTTTGCAGCACTCCTTTCTGGACTAAATAATTTTTTATACCCCTAAGTCCTTTCTCAACTGAATCGGGATTCATCTGCATTCCCGTTCCAAGTTCTAGCGTCCAAGCTTCCACATCAAACTTATTTTCTCTACCAAGTTCTTTGAAACATTTTTCCAGTGCTAACCAAGGTTTGATAAATGCTTCATCAAAAGCATTGCCATCATATTCATCTAATAAAATTCCAAGTGGAAGTAAAAAGTATTTTGCACTTTCTTCTCGATCGCGGAAGTAATATACATAGTTTAATCCTTGAGTTGTATGGCTGTGTATGTCGATCAGGTAATCTGCATCTATACTCAAAGATTGCAATTTATAACGAAATTTTTCTGTATAGGAGACGCTACTAGAAGAGTTAATCTTTTCTAAAAGATCTGTAAATTTTTGCTGAATAGCATCAAGATAATTTTTTCGTACTGTTTCTATATTTAAATGAATTTGAGAGCGAGCGAATTCCATTATATTTTTAGTAAACTTCTCATAATCCCAAAAAATACGGTTCCAATCTTTAGCTTCCGAAATACAATACCTTCCAGAAGAAAAAAAATGCGATCGCTGATTTGTACTCATAGAATTACAAACAGGAACCAGCCAGATTTCTCCAGCTAGGTCTGTGGGCTCTACAGATAGCAAAAATTCAATAAGTTGGTGAATAACAGCATTGCCAACAATTTCTGCACCGTGTAGGTTAGATTGAATATAAACTTTTTTGCCGGGATGAGCACCATTAAATTTATAGACTTGAAACGAGAGTACATCGCCTGAAGCCATATGGCGCTGCGGGATTGTTTCAATGTTTGGAAGCATGACAGTGCTGAGGGATAATGAATAAATAAATTAAACCAATAACAACTAACAAATAACAACCAACAACTAACCCTTAACAAATGCAAAGAATTGCGATCGCGCCATCCCAACTCCAACAAGGGCAAATTTTGCTCACTCCCCAACAACAGCATTATCTGGGGCGTGTTTTGCGTTTGCGTACAGGCGATCGCTTTATTGCAATGGATGGAATGGGACAATGGTGGCTGGCGTCTTTGGAAGGGGATAACGCTCGGGTTTTAGAACCAATGGTCGTGCAAACCGAATTAAGAGCAACCATAACGCTGATACTGGCTTTGCCTAAGGGTAACGCATTTGATGATGTAGTACGCAGCTGTACTGAGTTAGGAGTTGCTATCATTGCTCCGGCGATCGGCGATCGGACTTTACTCAAACCAAGCTCTCAGAAACTTGAAAGATGGCAGCGAATTGCACGAGAAGCCGCAGAACAATCCGAACGTTCTTTTGTTCCGACTATTTTAGAACCTGTCTCCTTCAGCACAGCTTTATCATCTGCAAGCGATTGGCAATACATCTGTGTTGCTCGCGGTCAGTCTCCTCATTTGCGAGATTGCTTGCAAAACAACACACAAATGGCAAATGACGACGGACAAAGAACAATTGCCATTGCAGTGGGACCGGAGGGAGGATGGACGCAAAAAGAAGTAGAGTGCGCTATTGACGCAGGATTTCAACCTGTTTCGCTTGGGCGTCGCATTCTCAGAGCAGTCACAGCTCCAATTGTTGCCCTATCTATTGTGGCAGCTGAGTTAGAATCTGGAAAATTTGGGAACTATAAATAATAATTTGGTGCTAAGACTTACCGCCTGCTGTGAGTCCAATACTGCAAACCCTTAACTTGACTGTCTGCAAAATCCCAAATCTAAAATCCCAAATCCATGCTTGAGCAAGTTGCTTCTGCCTTAGAGCGTAAAGATTATGCTACTGCTGCTAAATTACTCAAACAGTTACTGAAAGAATCGCCAGATAATCCTTGGGTGCAGTTTTATTTGGGAAGGTTCTATGAATCTACTGGAAAGCAAGCAGAGGCGGAAAAATCTTACCGCCGACTGTTACGCGATACGACGAATTCTAAGTTACTGACACAAGCACGTCAAGGTTTGCAACGCTTGGAAGACATCGCAAAAGAGGAGCGACAGCAAGCGAAAGCGAAAGCAACAGCTGATTCTGGCAATAAAGAATTGGGAGTCTTAGTCTTAGAACCAATTGGCAATGATTTGAAAACTCAAGCAGCACAAAAATTTGCTCAAATTATGCAGATTGATGCTTATAATGCAAGACTGATGCTGCCAAGTCGGAGTTGGCGCGTATATCGAGCGGGAGCAGTAGGAGAGCTAAAATATTATGGAGAACAGCTACGTAATGCTGATATTCCCTGTTTTTGGACGAGTCTTTCTGAAATTCAAAAAATTAAAGTCTTTCAAGTCAGTTACTTTCAAGAATCTACTTCAGGTATAACCGTCATTTGCAAAAATGATTCAAATCAACTTGGTTCCCTTAACTTTGAATGGTCAGAAGTCCGAGGACGCGTACAGGGACTGCTACCTATTTTTGAACAAGTTGTAGACAGAAACGTGCGTGGTCAATTGGAACGCAAAACTCAAACTCAAGACTATTTTAAATTTTGCGATTTACATCTTCCTGGAAGAAAATCAATTTTGCGATTTTATGATAATGGATATAACTATCATGAAGGTATAGAAATTGCCGATCGCATGAGCCAAAGTACGATCAAAATGAATTGGAATAAATTGTTAAGCTGGCTTGACCAAAAGCTTCTACAGGTTGAAGTATGGTCGGAGTTTACACATTTTGCAGAAACAGTATTAGACAGAACAGAGCTACTACATCAAATTCCATCTCATATTCATTTATTTCGTCGAGAACCAACTGCTTGGGACTCAGCTTTTCACTTATACAGTAGTTTGGTTTTTTTACAAAATGTTGCAATTAACAGCAACTATTGACCAGTTACTTACCGGATTTAAAACAGGTATTTAGATAATAAAGCAATTTCTTTTTTCCATATATAAATTAAGGGGCTTACAGGGTAAGGTTTATTTGTAATTTCTATGTATGATGATTGTAATTAGTAATGTGTGTTTGATTCAAAAATTTAATAAAATTTTAATTAATACTCAATTTTATCCTAATTTTCCTACTTGTAATTTTTCGTAACTTTTAAGAAGCTTTAGTAACATACCTTTTCGGGTCGATAAAACCTAGAAAGCTTTGATAAAACTGGATTATCGTAATTTGCATTTCTAAGCAAATGTGGCTAAGTTAATACTTGACATTCTCATAAAAGCACTGAGATACTTAATAAGACAACAGAAACACCTTAAAGCTTTACACACTTATAGTTTTGTATGAAACCTGCTTGAGCGCTCCAAGCAAAGGTTGGGAAAATGCATTCTTATCTCACTCGCAGTTTCTAGTTACATGGATGAGACACATATGTTTGTATCAACGCATGTTTAGTCCAATATATTTGGCAAACAAGTGATACTAAATTCGCGTCTTATACCCCCTTTATAATAGAGTCCGCGCAGGCGGTGAGTTTAGTCCTGTAGGCGGGTTTCCCGCCGTAGGGAACTAGCGAACCCGAAGGGACTTCGTTTGTATAGCCGTGATTTCTAATCACTAGGGCTTACTTGGGGTGGTAAAAACGGATTTGGTATGATATGGCAGTTATCGGGACTGTGATGAAGGCAATAAGAATTATTGTAAATTAAAACAAACATTGCATATTTTTTAATTCAAAATACCATTTTATGGAGTAACAATAACTGATTGCTTGTAAAACGGATATTTTAATATATTATACAAAAGTACTTTTTGTAAAAAAATACAAAAATGTTGTTTTATCATCAAACAGTAGCCCAGATAGCTATCATTGCTATCTCTAGCAATGCCGGGAAACTTGATTGAGGAGTGTTGATAACCAAGAGCAAATAAAAAAGTCTAAGTATGAGATTCTTCGGTTTCAATCAAAAGAAAAAAAAGGAAAAAAGCGTGAGTAAGCAAGCAAGCTCCATACCGAGTGTTGATTTAGTTATTGTCATTGATACAAGCCCTTCAATGAAAGATGAAGCCCGCTCGCTCAGTGATGCGGCTTCCAGTGCGATCGCAAAAGCTAAATCCAGTTGTCCTTCCGACTTGAGAGTGGTTTGGTTGGGTATAGAAGGGACTTGGAAAGGAACCTCTTTTGACCAAACTGTCAGAGCTTATTTAACTCAAAAGTGCAAGGTGTCTGAATCCAAACTCCGGGGTCGAAAAAAAGGAGAAGTTGCAGACGCAGGAGCGCAAGAGGATGCGGCTCGCGCCATCGAAGATATTTCCGATTACTTTGATTGGCGCACAGGTGCAGCCAGAGCAATTTTCTATCTCGGTGATGAAGCCCTTGAAGGGGGTGGAGATAAAACAGATCGAGAGGATATTAAAGCGACTAATTTGGCAATCCAAAAAGCCCAAGGCGCAGGAATTACCGTTCATACTTATTTTGGAACGTCCAAAAGCAAGCATTCAGAAGGTATCAAAACTGAATACGCCAGACTTGCAACTTCAACAGGCGGACAAGCCTTTACAGATAAAGATGCCATTAGCGGTTTTAGCGCTGTCTTAGAAAAAGTTATTTGTGGTAGTCGCACAGCTAAACCAGTAAAGCTCGCGCCAGGAGCGGTTTACATTCAAGATTGTGTCTCCAATGAATTCAGCAAACTTTACACTCTAGATTTAGCCACAGGTAAAGCTTCTTTAATTGGCGAAATCGTGACAGAAGTTTCGGATATTGCTTTTGTTGGTTCTCAACTCTATGGGCTCGATCGAGAAGGCGATAAAACTCAACTCATTAAAATCGATCTCAATTCAGGTAATGCTACCGTCATTGGCAATATTGGCTTTGCAGCAGCTGGTTTAACATACAGTCGCTATCGTCGAACTCTCTACGCCACAACTGCCAAACAACTGATAGCAATTAATTTAGAAACAGGCAAGGGAACGCCAATTGCCACGGTAGCAGGGAAAGATTATAACTGTGGCGAAGTTGCCTTTGATGCTAATGGTAAGGCTTATATTACCTTAATCGGTTACGACAAGAAAAAGCTTTTAGCAAGCTGCAATCTGGATACAGGCGAAGTCAAAAATATCGGTGATATTGGCTTTCCCGATCTTGCCAGTATGGAATTTGTTGGCGATGTTCTCTATGGCGTGACGGGCAATTTCTATAAGTTAGGTAAAGACGGTCAATTAATCCGTATTGATACTACCACCGGTCGGGGAACTTTAGTGACCTCCACAGATCCTGCTGGTCGTTGGGCAGGTATTACCATTTACGAACCAGTGAAGGTAGTCACAACAGAAATCACTCCAGGAGTCAGCACGAACGAAGAATCTGGAAAGACAAACGAAGAATCTGGAAAGACAAAAGTGACTGAAGAAAATAAAGTTGTTAGGGAGGAAAGTATGAACCTTTTAACCATCGATACCAAGAATAACTGTTATGTTATCGACGCCAATCAAATGAACAATTTGCAACAACATGTTGCTAGTTCCTTTACCTTCGATAAAGGGACGTTTGATATCAAAATTACTGGCGGTCGCTACAGTTATGCTAAAGCAAAAACAGAAGGAGAACCATTTGTTTTACTTTGGATCTATGGAGTTGATGGAAGTACGTTTATCAATAAAAACACGGGTTTTGAGGTAGGTGCAACCTGGACAACATTAAATGGATATAGCGATCGCCTCAAATTAGAAGTCAAAGAAAGAGCAGTTCTGTGTGCTTTGTTCTTCGATCTAAACAATACGGATAACAGTGGTACCATTGACCTTTTAATTACCAGTAACAAACCCTTTTTCAATCCTCACACTTTAAAAGTCGATAGCAAACGCAATTGCTATGTGTTGGATGAAAGTCACTTGTCGAGCCTGAAACAATCTGGTTCTAATGTGGTGGAACTCAATCCCGGAAACTATCGCATCAAAATTCGGGAAGGGAATGCCAGCTACTGGTCTGATAACAAGAAATTTAACATAGAACCTTGGGCTTTAATTTGGGTTCAGGGTGGAAAATTTGTGACTAAGCTGACGGGTATTGAAGTTGCAGAAACTTGGTGCTCTCTGAATGGTCTAAAAGACGAAGTCATTATAGAAGTCAAAGAAAAAACGACCTTAACAGGTTTATTTTTTGACACCTTCAAGGAAGATAATGAAGGACAAATTGTTCTGGCAATAGAGCCAGTGAGTGTCACTGAACTCACCAAAATCTCTGAAAATCGTGAAAAGATTAGCGTTCAAGAACGGACAAAAGAAACAACTGTTACGACCGAGACTGTGACAACTTTTGAAGGTTCAGGTGGATCTGGAAGTCGCGAACGTGAAACAGTGACTGCGGGTAACTCGATAGAGTTCACCTTCCGCTTTAACGAAGATGAGTTCAAGAAAAAGTGGGAAGAGCAGTTACAGCAAATTGACAAATCTCTCAAGGGGCTAGATGAAAAAGACGTCACACTAGAAGCGAAATATTGGGATCAGCTCGAGCATTGGCTGCTGAAAAACTATGAGAAGCACTTTAAAAACTTAGCTGTAGAAGTGGCGAAAGTCCGATTCACGATGGACGCTTACACGCAGCAAATGGAGTTTAGTCTCAACCAGCATTTGCAAGGCTGGTCTACCTACTTAGACAGGCTACTACAAGATCGGATCAACGTTGAGATTTCAAAGAGAATCAATCAACAGATCAACCAGTATTTTGACCAAACCTTTGAGCAAAAAATCCGTAACAATGTTGGATTAATTATCAACAATATTATCAATAAGCAGGAACTCAACCAGTACATCGATCGCTATGTTGAGCGTCAACTCGACCAAAGCTTCGAGCAAAAAGTGCAGAATAATGTTGCCTTAATTGTCAACAACATTGTTAACAGACAAGAACTCAACCAGCACATTGACCAGCACATCGATCGCCAAGTCAACCAGACTTTCGAGCAAAAGGTGCGTAACAACATTGAACTCATTGTTAACAATATCGTTAACAAGCAGGAGTTCAACCAGCACATCAACCAGCACGTTGACAGCCAAGTCAACCAAACCTTCGAGCAAAAGGTGCGTAACAACATTGAACTCATTGTTAACAATATTGTGACCAAACAGGAGTTCAATCAGCACATCGACCAGCACGTTGACAGCCAAGTCAACCAAACCTTCGAGCAAAAGGTGCGTAACAACATTGAACTCATTGTTAACAATATTGTGACCAAGCAAGAGTTCAATCAGCACATCGACCAGCACGTTGATACACAAATTGAGCAGACCTTCGAGCAAAAGGTACACAATCATATCAACGCAATTACTCAAGCTCTTGTCACTAATAATACCGAGCTTAACCAGTACGTCAACCAGCAAATTGACAATACTTATGAGCAAAAGATTCAAAATAACCTATCATTGATTACTCACAACATTGTGAATAACAATCAGGAATTGAATCAGTACATCGAGCACCGCTTGCAGGAGACGGTCATCAACAACACGGAGGTTAATAACGAAATTGTCAACCTCGTTTCCAACAGTACCGAAATTAACGAAAAGATTGAAAATCTCCGCAGCGAGTGGAACCAAACATTCATCAACCTAGTGACACAGAACGCCGATATACTGATTAACACCATCGGTGGTAAAGAGACATTCAACCAACTCATCAATCAGAAGATTGTTAATAACAATACGGAAATTAACGAGTACATCAGCCTGCAAATTGACAATACTTACGAGCAAAAAATCCAAAATAACCTGTCATTGATTACTCACAACATTGTGAATAACAATCAGGAATTGAATCAGTACATCGACAACCGCTTGCAAGAAACAGTCATCAACAACACGGAAATTAACAACGAGATTATAAACCTTGTTTCTAACAGTACCGAAATCAACAACAAGATTGAAAATCTCCGCAACGAGTGGAATCAAACATTCATCAGCCTGGCGACACAGCATATCGATAGTCTGATTAATACCATCGGTGGGAAAGAGACATTCAACCAACTTATTATCCAAAAGATTGTCAATAACAATACAGCTATTGACCAGTACATTAGCCAGCAAATTGACAATACTTACGAGCAGAAGATTCAAAATAACCTGCAATTGATTACTCACAACATTGTGAATAACAATGAGGAATTAAACCAGTACATCGATAATCGCTTGCAGCAAATTGTCGTCAACAACACGGAAATTAATAACAAGCTGGAAAATCTCCGCAACGAGTGGAATCAAACATTCATCAATCTGGCGACACAGCACATCGATCGATTAATCAGCATTATCGGGAACAGAGAAACATTCAACCAACTTATCACTCAGAAGATTGTCAACAACAATACTGACATTGACCAGTACATCAGCCTGCAAATTGACAATACCTACGAGCAGAAAGTCCGCAATTACATCCAGTTGATTACTCACAATATTGTGAATAACAATCAGGAATTAAACCAGTACATCGATAACCGCTTGCAGCAAACTGTCCTCAACAACACGGAAATCAACTACGAAATTATCAATCTTATTTCCAACAGTACTGAAATTAACACCAAGATTGAAAATCTTCGCAATGAGTGGAATCAAGCATTTATCAATCTGGCGACACAGCATATCGAGCAACTGATTAGCATCATTGGGAATAAAGACACCTTCAACCAACTGCTCGTCCAAAAGATTGTCAATAACAATACGGAAATTAACCAGTACATCAGCCAGCAAATTGACAATACTTACGAGCAAAAAGTTCGCAATTACATTCAAGTCATTACCCAAAACATTGTGAATAACAATGAGGAATTAAATCAGTACTTCGACCAGCGCCTGCAGCAAACTGTCATCAGCAACACTAACATTAACAACCAGATTGTCAACTTTGTTGCCAACAGCACTGAAATTAACAACAAGATTAACAACGTCTACAGAGATATTGACATCAAGATTGCCAATGTCCGCAATGAGTGGAACCAATCTTTCATCAGTCTTGTTGGACAGTACGTTGATGAAATAATTAACATCATCGGTAACAGAGATACATTCAATATCCGAATTGCTAATTTAATCAACGTCAAGGTAGATGAGCTTCTCAATCAAATCTTGAGAACCAAGAACGAATTGACCGTGATTATGAACAATGCGGACAGACATCTCTACGAGTGGACGTTGGGAGAACTCATGGCTATCAAAGGCTGCTTAACAGATCGCCAAGCTTTTGTTGAGCACTTGGTTTCCTTTAGCACCGAACTGCGAACCAAGCTCGATTGTGCGCCTTGCGTGGACATCAACACCATCAAGCCCTTTAAGCCCCTTTCTTCCACTCAACCACAGCAATTACCAGGAAGCTAATGATGGCTCGTGTGTCAAATTAATTCTGATGAGTTAAGTTAGTTAAAATCCCCGACTTCTTTAAGAAGTCGGGGATTTTGCACTTGTGAATCTTTCGATGACTATATGTTTAGTCGTCGTCTTTTCAGGTTCCAACTTCCCTCGGAACAATGTCTTGATTTCCCGATGGTTCATCCCACTCAGTACACTGCGCGAACGCGTTAAGACGTGGGGCTTCTGCCAGATTCAACTAAAAAACCCAGTTTCTCTTTTAGGGAAACTGGGTGCTAGCAAGTTTTCTATAACTGAATTACTTAGCGGGTTTCACCTGACGTGCCATATCCAAGAAAGGATTCATGTTAGCACCGGGACGCCGACGACCATTGCTACTGTTAGGTACAAGATATTTTGGTGCAAAAGTTGTTTCGGATGGTTGCTCTTGTATAACTTTTTTTGCTGCTTCAGCTTTTGCTGGTTGAACGGGTTCCGGTCTGACACCGTTAGAAGTTTGTACTAACTCTACCTTAGTAGGTTGTGCATCATCTGATGATTTGGCACTCGCAGCTTTAGCACTCAATGCTCTAGCACGCGGTGTAGCACCCTTTTTCCCATTTTGTATTGCTTCCGCTTTTGCTGCAACAGGTTGAGCAGCTTGCTCTTGCTTTTCTTTCGCTGCTGCGGTTTCTACCTCTTTCTCTGTGGTTGACACAACTGATTGCGCTGCTTCAACAGTTTTCGATGCCGCTTCCTTAGTCTTCGATGCCACTGTTTGCGCTACTTCCTTAGTCTTCGATGCTGCTTTTTTAGCTGCATCTTGTGCTACTTCAGTAGCATCATCTAACTCTAGATAGTAGCCGCTTTTTTTACCACCAAACAGCCCGATGAAAAAATTCAAAATTCCGACAATTAAATTTTTGATAAAACCGAACATTACAATTTCTCCTGCCTTTTATACCTGGTCTCTGACCGCAATCCTTAAACAATCACGGAATATTGTTACGTTTTATCAAGACATACATCACTAACCCAGTCGCCTGTATAACCATCTGGGTAACAGCCTCCGCAGGCTTATTTCTCAACAAGGTTGTTGTCACAGGACGGGTTAATGCTCATAAGCTCTTGCTTTCAGGCACTCGTAACCTGTATACAGTCAGATTTAATTATTAAATTTTACTGTAACTATAGGCAAGATTTTGAGAGACTGCTTAAAAAAAGTTAATATTTAATGGGGACGGTAGGGGTTTCCTTTAGGGATAAGGGATCTTGGCGTTTTTGCCTGTGCTTGCTCTCATCCCACTTAAAGGAGTGTCATATTCTGTATGTCAAGTAGCAACTATTCTTGATTAAATTAGAAAAAATATTTACACAAAATATTGCAAATGACTGGTATAAAAAAACAAAAAAACCCCGTAGTACTGGTACATGGCATTTTTGATACCGGGCGAGTTTTCGACAAAATGATTCCCTACCTGAAACAGAGAAATTTTACTTTGTACGACCTAGACTTAGTACCAAATACCGGTGGAATTGGCCTTGATGATTTGGGAAAGCAAGTCGCTCATTATATTGAAGTAACTTTTGACCCAGAACAACCTATAGATTTAGTAGGTTTTAGTATGGGTGGTATCGTCAGTCGTTATTACATTCAGAAACTCGGTGGTATAAATCGCGTACAACGTTTCATCACTATCTCCTCTCCACATCACGGTACTTGGGTAGCCTTTTGCAACCAGGGCGTAGGTTGTATCCAAATGCGTCCTGACAGTGCTTTTCTGCAAGATTTAAACCGAGATGTTGCCATGTTGAAACAGCTAGATTTTACATCTATATGGACACCATACGATTTGATGATTGTCCCTGCCAATAGTTCGCAAATGCCCGTAGGACGAAACGTAATCGTCCCAGTTTTAACTCATGCTTGGATGCTGACGGATATTAGAAGCTTGGCTTCAGTTGCAGAAGCTTTAGCGACTCCACTTCAAGGTGAATCGCCAATTTGTGTATACTCAGAACTCCCAAAAATCGCTTCAGAATTACGGTAGTACTTAAATTCCATCAAGTTATAAAAAGGGTCTTCTAAGAAGAAAGTGCGATGTTCTAAAGGAGAACCAACAAAACGGTGTTTGGGTTCTTCGTGAAAAAGTAGCTGTTGTTGTTGTGCTCTTAGCAGTAAAGCTTCCCAATCTTCAACTGCTGTAAAAATTATTCCAAAATGCCTCGGGTATATACTGCGTTGGGGGACGAGAGGTTCTTTAGTTACGTGAGCAACTAGTTGATGCTCGTAGAGTTTGAGAATGAGAGCATGGCGATTCTCCCGACCGGGGATACAACCCAAACCATCTACATAATAAGATTTTGCTTGGGTAATATCTGTGACAGGAAAGGCAAGGTGAAATAAAGTTGGATTCATAGCTAGTACCAAAAGGCTGAGGGCGCATAATTACTGAAAGTCTTGCTCAAACGGCATGGCAAGAATCAGCATATTTACCATTCTCATTTTAGAGAAAAAACAAATAAACAAGTAACATAAAATACCAACTCTTTGGCTTCTCATCCTGTGTTTTTAAATTAATAACACCCAGACATAGGCCAGAAGCCAATTTGTTTATGTTATGGGGGACGCAATGCATGGCTGTTAATTTATTTGATGCCAATTACTATAGAGCTGCCAATTTAGATTTAGCAGGTCTTAATAACGAGCAATTACTGTCACACTTTCAAAACTTTGGTCTTAAGGAAGGGCGATCGTTTTCACCCCTTGTTAATCTCAATTTCTATCGTGCTAGCAACAGCGATTTAGCTAGCATGAGTAACCAACAACTGTTCTCTCATCTAGAAAATTATGGTCTTCGTGAAGGACGGCGCTTTTCCCCACTTGTGGATTTGAACTTTTACAAGCAGGTAAACACCGACTTAGCAGCTGCTGGTTACAACAATCAGCAATTATTCGAGCATCTGAATGTTTATGGTGTTGGTGAGGGACGGCGCTTTTCCCCACTTGTGGATTTGAACTTTTACAAGGAGGCTAACAATGACTTAGCAGCTGCTGGTTACAACAGTAAGCAATTACTAGATCATTTAAGCATTTATGGTGTTGGTGAAGGACGGCGCTTTTCTCCATTTGTGGATTTGAACTTTTACAAGCGGGTAAATACTGACTTAGCAGCTGCTGGTTATAACAATCAGCAATTACTCGAGCATCTGAATGTTTATGGTGTTGGTGAGGGACGGCGCTTTTCTCCGTTTGTGGATTTAAACTTTTACAAACTGGTAAACTCTGACTTAGCAGCTGCTGGTTATAACAATCAGCAATTACTCGAGCATCTGAATGTTTATGGTGTTGGTGAAGGACGGCGCTTTTCTCCGTTTGTAGATTTGAACTTTTACAAGCAGGTAAACTCTGACTTAGCAGCTGCTGGTTATAACAATCAGCAACTTCTGCAACACCTAGACTTCTATGGTTTAAATGAAGAACGCCAATTCAACCCTGCTTTCGATCTTAAGTATTACCGTGAGGTGAATTCCGATTTAAAAGCAGCTCGGTTCAATAGCAGTCAACTGTTTGAACACTTTCAATTCTATGGTTTGACTGAGGGACGGGTTTCATCATCTACTTTCAATGTCAAAGTTTACCTAGCTAATAATACCGATTTAATTGCTGCTGGTTACGGCAATCAACAAGCTTATCAGCATTTCCTCATGTATGGAAGGAATGAGGGGCGTCCTGGTAGCGACTATGCAGGAAATTCTCTAGAGTCTGCTCGTACTTTCTCTCCAAGCACAAGTGCGATCGCATATACTGACTTTGTTGGTCTTGGTGACACTAAAGACTACTATCGCGTTTCTTTTGATGGTCTGACTAATGCTAGCCTCAAACTTGATGGCTTAACTGACAACGCTGATGCGAGAATCCTGGACTCTACGGGTAAGGCGATCGCTAGTTCCTTAAATACAGGCACGACAGCAGAGACCATTAATGGCATACTAGAAGCTGGCACATACTATATAGAAGTTTCTTCCGCTGGCGGTGCAAATACCAACTACAATCTGACTTTATCCACAGAAAATCCTTTAAGTAAAGCCATGTCCCTTGGCGAACTCAATGGTAGTAATTCACTAGAACAAACTTCAACACTTGCAGTATCAGCTAATGACTTTTACCGCTTTAGTGTCAAGACGCAAAGTACGGTCAAAGCATTACTTGATAATTTAGATGGAGATGCCAATCTACAAGTCCTATGGGATGTTAATAACAATGGTCTGATCGATAAAAGCGATGCGATTTACTCATCGGCATCAGGTACGACATCAGAGCAACTTCAGGGCTTGTTATCTGCTGGAAATAACTACTACCTGCGAGTCATATCAAACGCTGCTACCCCTGTAAACTATAAAGTCACTCTGTCTACTGTTAGCCAAGTCGCGACAACATACAATTACTACACTGGTTCTGGAACAGCAGACCAAGGAACACCTGCATTATTATTTGATAGTAGTCTTAACGGTGGTACTCAAACGGCTGTTGACAATACCTCTAAGCTAGTCTCCACCACTTATGGTGTTGCTGGTTATAGCAAGTACGATGGTGGGGCTGTTAAGCTCGATCGCAATAAAGGCTATAAACTTAAGTTTCAAGTTAAGCTTAATACCGAAAGCCACTTTGGTGATAACAACGGTGACAAGTTAGACGACAATGCTGGTTTTAACGTGACTGTTATTAGTAGTGATGGCAAAAAAGGTATTGAACTCGGTTTCTGGAGTAATGAAATCTGGGCAAAGAATTATGATAGTACTTCTGGTAGTTTGACTCATGATAATAGTGAAAGAGCTACCAAAAACACCACTGCTTTGACAAATTACGAATTGTCAGTGTTGGGAGATTACTACCAACTGTTTTCTGGCGAAGGTTCTTATGTTCTCAGTGGTCAACTGCGTGATTATTCAGGAATTGGTGAAAAATATGCTTTGCCAAGCTACTTCTTCTTAGGTGACAACAACAGTTCTGCAAAGGCTGACGTCAATCTAGGATCTATTTCTTTAATCACACTAGATACGCCACCTCCAGCGTAGCAATTAAAGTTTGTTGCTACCGCATATGTATTTCTAAGTACAAGAAGCCTGCCTCTTGTACAATTTTCCATGCAGAGCATGAGAACGAGGGTGAACGGAAGGGGAATTGAATTTCCTCTCCCTTCACCCCTTAGGATGAAGGGTTGGGGATGAGGGCAACTACACGTTTGCCTGTTGTCTTTGATACAAAGACCAGTACAAACCCTTTTGTTGCAATAATTCTAAATGAGTACCCCGTTCGGCAATCACGCCCTTTTCTAGCACCAAAATCAGATCGGCTCGCTTGAGGGGAGCAAAACGATGAGCAATCAAGAACACAGTGCGGTTTGCGGAAATTGCTTGTAGGTTTTGCAGTACTTGCTGTTCCGTTTCGCTATCTAAAGCACTTGTTGCTTCATCCAAAATTAAAATAGGTGCTTGGGAGAGGAACAACCGCGCTAAAGCAATGCGCTGTCGCTGTCCCCCAGATAAAGCTGTACCTCTTTCTCCAACGTTGGTCTCATAACCATGGGGCAATTCACTGATAAAATCATGGGCAGCAGCTAATCGCGCCGCTTCTACGACTTGTTCTGCTGTAATATCGGGATTGCCCAATGTGATGTTCTCCAAGATAGAACCGTTGAATAAAAAGTCTTCTTGGAGAACAACACCAATTTGCTGGCGCAATGATGCTAGATCTGCACTTTTTATATCAAAACCATCTATTAATATCCGTCCCGATTCATTTTGGTAAAGACGTTGCAAAAGTTTAGAAAGAGTGCTTTTCCCAGAACCACTGCGTCCAACAATACCAACAAACTGACCGGGTTGTACGTCAAAGGAAATTCCCCTTAAAACGGGTTCAGTGTTTTGTCGGTAACGGAAGAAAACGCGATCGAAGGCAACTTGCCCTTTAAGGGGTGGTAAAACTAACCCCGTTCCTGGTTCTGCTTCTGGAGCTACGTTCAGAATATCGCCAATCCGGTCTACGGAAAGTAGAACTTGTTGCAAACTTTGCCATAACTGTACTAAACGCAGCAGTGGTGCGGTGACTCTGCCAGAAAGCATTTGGAAAGCGACAAGTTGACCGATTGTGAGTTTTTGGTCAATAACTAACTTTGCTCCAAACCAAAGAATGAGTAAGCTGGAAAAATTAGTGAGGAAATCACCTATGTTGCTGCTGATATTAGATGTGGTAGAAGCTTTGAAACCTGTACGAATGAAGCGAGCAAATAAACCTTCCCAACGAACTCTTGCTGCTGGTTCTGCAGCGTGAGCTTTGACTGAGTGAATTCCGGTTATTGTTTCAACAAGAAAGGATTGACTGTCAGCACTGCGATTAAAAGTTTCGTTTAACCAGTTACGAAGAATCGGAGTTGCGATCAGTGTCAGCGTCGCAAATAAGGGTAGAACTGCTAACGCCACAAATGTTAGCGGTATATTGTAGTAAAACATCAATGCCAAGTAAACCACAGCAAAGATGCTATCTAAGACTACAGTCAGCGCCGTACCCGTAAGAAACTGACGGATTTGTTCTAATTCTTGGACTCGGGCTACCGTGTCTCCTACCCGTCGCGACTCAAAATAAGCTAGAGGTAGTCGCATCAAGTGGCGAAAGAGTTGTGCGGATAAGCTTAAATCCAAACGACGGGCTGTATGGGTAAAAATAAATAACCGCAAAATCCCAAGAACTGCCTCAAACACTGCGACTAACAGGAGTGCGATCGCCATGACATCTAAAGTTGGCAAACTCTCCTGCACCATTACCTTATCAATTACAACTTGTGTAATGAGCGGAGTTGTTAAGCCCAGAAGCTGTAATGTCAGCGATGCTAGCAACACCTCTCCCAACAATTTCCGGTACTTCCAGACTGCGGGTGTAAACCAACTCAGGTTAAACTTTTCTTGTTTTTGAATAAGTTCTACTTGCCAGATCTGCCCATCCCAAGTTTCCTCAACAATGGTTCTAGGCAAACTTTCACATATTTGTTCGGTATTGAGGGGATTGGCTACAATCATGCGATCGCCTTTCACCGCATAAGCCACAATCCAATTGGCGGTGGAAGATGAATCGGGAGTCCATAGTAGTAAAGCCGGGAATGATAACTGCCGCAACTCAGACCAACTCACCTGCAATCGGCGCAGCACAAAACCTAACTTTTCGGCTGTTTCTATAAGATTTTTCGGTCGCTGTCCCCGCAACTGACGCTGTACCCATTCCAATTGCACGGCATTATCTAACTGTTGCGCCACCATAGCCAAACAAGCAGCACCTGTATTTCCACTACCTACAAAGGGATAACTTGATACAATAGGAGGGGAGGGAAGGAGGGAGGGAGTGAGTGAGGGACTGGGGGCTTGGGGTTGGGAAGTGGGGGAGAGTATTTGTTCTTCCCCCCCCTCTCCCTTTCTCTCCCTCCCCCACTCTTCTTCCCCTCCTTGCCAAAACTCCTCTATTTGCGGTGTGGAAACTTCCGCCCAAATAGTTGTATCCCAGCGTACTACAACCACTTCTTTGCTAGCAGCGACAGCTTTACAATCAAAAGAAAATTTTTGGAGGTTACCAAACCAGTCACCTGGTTGTAGAGTCGCTAATGGCTGATTGGCTCCTTCAGAGCGCAAGCGCACCTTACCAGAAACAATCAGAAACTGAAAATTTCCTATGTCTGGTGACCAAATTTTTTCTCCTAAATTATAACGAAAAGTTTCTGAAACTTCTTGCAGTCGGCTTTTTTGTTCGGGAGTTAACCAGCATAGCGGTGGTTGGTTCCAAGATATAGAAGCTAGCACGTTATTTTGCAACGATTCGTTACCTATTAGTTTTAATTCACTTGAAGTTTTACCGTTAACTTTTGGATTTTCTCTGCTAGCCATTTCTCAAATAACTCGTTTTGTAGTGCTTGTTGTAGTTGAGTATCTTCTAACGACGCTGGCAGAAATTGTTCTAAACGAAACAATCCATAGCGTTGTTCAAGTTCTATAGGTCCTACCACTTGTCCGGGACTAGCTATGTCAATTGCTGCCCTGAGTATATCTGGCATTGTGCCGCGACTCACTGGTCCCATCATCCCGTTCACAATTCGGTCATCTGCAAGAGAGTATTCTTTAGCAAGTTGTTCAAAGCTTGCACCTTCTTCAATCTGAATTTGTAATTCTTCTGCTAATTCCCGACTGTCAACAATAATCCGCGATACAACAACTCTATCTAGAAAAATTTTTCGTTCAATAAAATATTCTTGTAGCTTGGGTTCAGTGATGACCGCTTTCAGTTTTTCTACCTTAAAACCAAAAGCTACTGATGCGTGAAAATTTTCATAATTCGTACCATTGTTCGTGAGCCATTCTTGAAAACTTTGGGGGTCAGTTAGCTGGTTTTTGAGCCGGAAATCAATGATTGTCTGTTCTGTTAACGCTGGACTGATTGCTATATCAACGCGTTTCTCGATTTCTTGCTCGATCGCATATTGTCGGAGAACATCTCCTATAAACTGTCCCAATTTGCCAGAAGCTTGTAAATATCTTACTGCTTGTCCGATAGAAATTGGTTTGTCATCTACACTTAAAAACGATACAGACTCCATAAATTTAATGAGTAGAAAAAACTACATAATAAAATATACAACTCATGCTAGATTGAAGCTGAAGTTTAGCTAACAGCTTGGCAAAAATACCATACGGCAATTTTAAGCAGTTGTACCTTAAAACCGCAACTCAACTTCAAAAAATTGCAGGCGAACAGTTTAAATTATATTCAGAAAAAATTAAGCGAGAACGCTTGACCAGAAAACAGCAAAGAAAATTGCGGCGATCGCACCTATCAATGTGTTAATAATATTCACCAATTCATTAGTTAACCAGTTAAATCGAGATTGTAGTGTTGCGCCAATCACACTT
Source organism: Tolypothrix campylonemoides VB511288_2 (assembly GCF_045999855.1). Classification (NCBI taxonomy): domain Bacteria; kingdom Bacillati; phylum Cyanobacteriota; class Cyanophyceae; order Nostocales; family Tolypothrichaceae; genus Tolypothrix; species Tolypothrix campylonemoides. Next base: position 203,803 of record NZ_JBFPMW010000007.1, on the reverse strand, counting down.
TCCAAATTAGTCGCAATGAACGCTGCTAGCACGCACCACAATATACCTAACAAATCTATCAAACCCACTCCCCAACCCAGGAGTGCCAGTGCCAGGGACGCAACTGCACCAGCTAAAGTTCCCTCAAGACTAACCGCTCCTTCAGTTCCTCGCGGTACTGATTGAAATGTCGTAATGAGAAAAGTACTTTTACCATATGCTTTGCCTACCTCACTGGCACAGGTGTCTGAAAGTTTGGTACTGAAACTTGCTACGTATCCTAGGAGGAGAAAGGGGATAGGGGGGAAGGGGGATAGGGGGGGAAAAATACCGGAATTTATGATACCCACGCCGACAGCACACAAAGCTCCGGTGAGAGCTGAACCCCAAACGTTTTCCGGACCTCTAGCACCAGAACGCTTTTCTGCTATACCTTCTGCTTCCTTTTGTGCCATACCCACGCGGGTGGCAAAAGAACCAACAAGAAAATAGAACATAACTACTACGTATCCCTGCCAACTTAGTGTTCCCCAAATAAGGGTCCCAAGTAACCATGCGTGGAAATATCCTGCCGGTGTTAGTAGCTTTTTAGGTGCAATCCAAGCCAAGCCAAGTAAGAAGGTGTTGAGTCCGATTCCAACCAACCAAGGGTTTACAGAATTTAGTAAAGAAATCATTAACGTCTGATGTTTTGAAGTATTTTTACCGAAGTACCAATAGGATATCTAAATTTAGTACATGACGGATTGCTTGCTGCAACCCCTAATTGTGTTAAAGCACTTAAGTAGATGGGCGTGAAAAAACCTGACTTTGTCAAGAAGTAGTTAGTAGTTTAGACAAAAAACAAAAGTTACTTAGATTTTTGTATAAAATAATACTAAAAATTAAATTATAAAATCCGTAAATTTAATTTGAAGATGTGTCGCTCCTAAAAATTTCCAATCAATAACATAATATACTTTGAAGTTCCCGTAAAATTTTCATTTTATTTTGGTAAATTTATACACAAAAGCATTTTTTTTTGGGAAAAGAAAGATTGTGATGTAAGTATATATCCTGTGCAGCATATAAGTATGTTCGTGTCCACACCCCAAGATTCTCTAGAAACCAGTCGTAACTTAAATATATTCACTCATGCTCCATTCACCCAAGATGAAGTAAACATACAAGGTAACGAATTATTCACAGCTAACTTATATGGTCACAGTAGTTTTCAAGACGACTTCTATGATGTAAATGATGGTGTAGATGTAGACCCAATCCAATATGAAAATTATGATAAAACTCCAGTTATTCCCGTTCCTTTACTAAGTAGTACAAGTCTTGAGTCAACTGACACAGTATTTGAAACAGGAGACGAGCAGGTTGATTCACATAACGTTGCAGAATATGAGTTAAGTATTTCAGCAACACCCACAGACATTTTTAGTAATACTTATGACACTTCTTCACTCATTACGATTAATTCCTATCCTGAAAGCTACAGTGATTGGGTCGATAGCTTTGAGAGCGACTCCTATAAATTCCAGCTTGAGTTCGCTAGCAACTTTGAATTACAACTAAACGCTTTAAGTGCCAATGCTGATGTAGAATTACACGATATCAGTGGTAATATCCTTGCTAGTTCTAAAAACTCGGGAAATACAGACGAAGCGATCGCTCAAAGGCTATCACCCGGCACATACTATATTCGGGTTGGTGCAGACATTAATAGCAGTACAACGTACTATAACCTAAGTGTTTCAGCAACCCCTTTCAGTCAAGAAACATCTCCCATTCCCACCTCTAGCAACACCCAGTCAACTCCTACTGCTAGTAGTAACCCTCCCACATCCGCTTCGCAAGCAATACCTCAAACCGCAAACAATGGTACGCGTATTGTCAGAGGAAACCTAGGTGCGGATACCTTTACTTATGTGTCCGGTCCTGCAATCACAGTATTCTTAGGTAATGGCAACGCTGATTATGGCAGCGGACAGAGAGATTTATTGGATTTGTCAAGCATTTCTTCTACAACAGTTACTTTAAGACTTGCCAATACTACTGGTGGGGGTGTACTTTATGACATAGGTAACGGCACTCGTTTATTCGATGCCATTGACTTTCGTGATGGCAAACAAATTCTTTTTGAAGGCATCGATCGCCTTGTGTTTGCAGACAAAGTAGAAAATCTGTCTGTACAACCCAATGACCCTCTGTTTAATCAACAGTGGAATTTGCAGAGCATGGGTGTGCAAGATGCTTGGCGTTTCACTATGGGTAACTCGAATGTTCTTATAGGAGTTCAAGATACGGGTCTACCTGTTCTCAATGGCAAGACTAACTTCGATTTGGGACCTACTACCTATATTGCAGATAACTACGTAGACGAAGACACCAGTGGAGCCACCAGTCATGGTCTTTCAACTCAATCAGTTATTAATGCCCAAATTAATAATGGTGTAGGTGAGAGTGGCATTACGAATAGTGAGGTTTATCACATTGACGTTATAGGTGGTAACACTACCGACTTCAGTTTAGTAGATGCCACCCAAGAAATGATCCGTAAGGCAAACGCAGAAAATCGACGTTTGGTAATTAACTTTAGCTTAACTGGAGGATACTCAACGCAACTGGAGCAGTTGGTTGCTAATAACCAAAACGTTTTATTTGTCTTTGCATCTGGCAATACTGGAGGACTTACTCTTGCAGAACCGGCAATTCTAGCTCGATACAATAACGTTATAGCAGTAGGTGCTTCTTCAGGACGCAAAGACTACTATGGTAATTCAAAAAACTTGGGAGAACGTATTACTTACAGTAACTGGTGGGGTTCTAATGGCGGAAACGATCTGACCTTAACAGCACCAAGTGAAGTGATTGCTGCCATTCGCACTCAACAAAGCACATCTTCTGCATCAGAGCTTGGCTTTAACTACAATTTTAACGGAACTTCAGCCTCCGCACCACACGTGACTGGAGTTGCTGCATTACTTTGGAGTGTAAACAAGAACCTGACTGCGGTCCAAATCAAGGACATTTTGTCGCAAACAGCTTACGATTTGGGTAATCCCGGTTATGACATATATTACGGTCACGGTTTTGTGAATGCTAGTGCTGCAGTACGTAGAGCATTGGCTCTTGGGATGGGCGCTGCATGATCGAAACTTGATAGCTTACATACTTGGTAAAAACTCGGCTTTCTTTCGAGAAAGCCGAGTTTTTACTAGGTAAGAGCTATCTGAAATACAAAGCGTTTACACTGAAATTAAAGATTTTTTTTGTTAAAAAAAATACGTACTTTTAGCGTAGCTCTTTTAAAGTTTTAACAAGCATTATTGAATCACATACCTTCAATCTCACGCGTCGAGCTTTTTGTAAAACCTTTGCATAGCTTAGGTTCTGATTGGTGTGTCTGCCAATTCTTTGCAGCAAAAGGGCACAGATATTTTTATGCAAAACAATTTTACCAGTCATAGCCTCAACACATCTTTAAGTATAAACATTACTGCAACCCCCCAAACTTTTGCAGGCTCATTAGGTCGTCGCAATTCAGATGATTGCTATAGTTTCAGCCTTAGTGGTAGAAGTAGCCTGAGTTTAAGTCTTGATGGTCTTTCAGCAGATGCAGATTTACAGTTGCTTGATAGCAATGGTTCAATTATTGCAGGCTCGCACAACCGTCACAATACGGTTGAATCTTTAGGTATTACTGTAGGTGCAGGTACTTATTACATTGAAGTTTCTCGTATTGGTATTGCAAATACCCCTTATAACTTAAAAGCTTTTACCAACGAGGCTCCACAATCCCTCCAATTCAACACTTATAAAAGCTCTTATGAAGCTGGTGAATCCGTCAATCTCAGCAATACTAGGGTTTTTGATGCTAACGGTGCAAATGACATAGTACGAGTTGACTTTTGGCTGCAAAAAGATGGCAGCAATTGGCAAGACATTAGTGATGCAGTACAGTTTAACGTTGATAGTGCTGACAGCCGTTACGGCAGCTTTACGTATTCTCTAAATAGCCTATCTAGCGGTAATTATCAATTACAGGCAAAAGCTTATGACAAATTGGGTGCTAGCACCCAAACTACACAAACAATTTTTAAAGTTGGCGCAGCATTAGATTGGTTCGATCAAAATATTCAAGATGAAGTCATACGTTCCGCAGCAAGGTCACGTTTTAGCGACGGTTGGTTAGATCGCAACGAGCTGATCTCTATTCTTCGCGAGTCAAAAGATGGGAATGTCGTTGATGCAACCGAACTAGCCGATCTTCGTACATTAATAAGCAACACGTCTTATATAAAAACATCTGAAGACGTTAGAGTCCTATCTAACAAAGTTGTTAACAATGATACAGCCAATCAAAAGTATCAAGGAAGCTCTTTAGGCAATTTGGTTGCAGGTAGTAGTAGCGTTCAACTAGAAAACTTAATTAACAAGTGGTTTTATGGAAGCGATCGCCCGCAAACCTCTTACACCTATCAGTATGCAAGTGGTTCTTTGTTCCAAAATGGCATTAACTACGGGGATATCAAACAAGGCAGTATGAATGACTGCTATTTCTTAGCAGGGCTAGCATCAACAGCCTCTCGCACCCCCAATACAATAGAGAATATGTTCATTGACAATGGTGACAATACCTTTACGGTACGCTTTTGGCGAAATGGAGTTGCAGATTACGTCACGGTAGACCGATATTTACCAACTGACGCCTCTGGAGCTTTTGTTTATGCAAGTAAAGGCAGTCACTACAGCAACACTGGTAATGAGTTATGGGTTACTTTTGCTGAAAAAGCTTATGCTCAACTGAACGAATCGGGATGGATTTTTCAAGACAATACCAATACTTACGAAGGTATTGGTAAAGGAGGGTATATGAGTGACGCCTTTGCACAAATTACTGGCAAAAAATCTGCATTGGGTAAAGCAATTGATTGTAACTCAATCGTCAATGCTTTCAATTCCGGACAACTTATTGGATTGGGTTCAAAAACCACTGGAGTCGCAGGACATATCGTCGCCGGTCACGCTTATTCAGTTATAGGTTATAATTCTTCTACCCAAAAATTTACCCTTTTTAATCCTTGGGGTATAAACACAAGCTCTTCCAAACCTGGTGTTATTGAAGTGAGTTGGAGTGAAGTTCAGTCAAACTTCAGTTACTGGGATACAACTGTGTGAGCAAGAGTTCTGTAGAACAGACATCTTACCCGTCATCATTTAGGGGCGCAAGGCTTTCTTGCACCCTTACAGTAGTATGTGGGTAGATCGACGTTTAAAAAAAAGGATAGTCGAGATGGCATCTTTTGAAGACAATGCTGTTGAAATCAATAGTGTTTGTTTTGAAACCTTAGTGTCAAAACAAGTATTAACAGTTCCCAAAAAAAACTATGTGCAAAAATTGCAGTATCTTTTTCAAGTTTTATTACAATCCGAAGAAAATACTTTTCCTATAACCTCTTTGCAGATGGGTATCCGCGTAACGAATAATACAGATAATACTCTTCGATTTAGATTGGCTTCCGACTTGTTATATCCAGAAATTGTGAGTCAAGATGGTGAAATTTTAGTAGAAGGTGGCAGCTTTAGCTATACACAATCTGAAGAATCTAGTTATCCTTCTTTGATACCAAAAGCAAATGTAACTTTTTTTCTTGAAGCACAAACATTTTGGCTTTTGGGTAATAAGTTAGGAATTTCTATTCCTACAAGTAATTACGGTGGATGGAAACTTAAACCTTTGAAGGCAGGAGTGTATCAGTTTAGATTTACATATTACAACTCACAAACAGAAGTAAAAATTGACGAACTCTCAAGTAAAGATACGAAGAACCTAGAAGGAATTTGGACAGGGGAAGCAAAAACTCCATTTATAGAGTTGCATTTAGTTCAAAATTAAAGTTATCGGGAAAGGCAGAGGGTAGAAAGCAACTTTACTTTTCGTTACAAACTGCGTTTTTTTTTGCGCCTCTCTACTTATCTTTACATAGTTTGGTTTTTTCACCCTGCTCTACTTATAGTGCCCATACCCTTTGTGGAACTCCATTGAGTAAACGCGAATAACTAAAGTTACATCAGAACACTTTTTCTATCTAACTTCAAACTCGGCTGTTACCGGGCAATAACCAACGCCACTCGTCTGGGCGCAGCAAACTTACGCACGAGAGAGGCTTCCTAAATGTATTTCATAACTCAAATAGGATAGCTCTATGTATTTCAAATGTTATAAAATTTACGATTTTGCAAATTATAAAAAGCTATAAACTTCAAAACTTTTTTTTAAAGAATATTTGTCAAATAACTATCTGTTTTTTATTTAATTAAATAGTAATTTCTACATAAAGACATAATTTACACGAAAAAGTCTCAACAAATTTGATTGAGGAGAAAATACTGATGGCCCAAGATCTTACAACTAACAGTTTATCTTCTGATAAAGGGCTAACTATTGCTTCTACCTCCTCAGTTAATTGCTTTGATTCTAGCAATAACTATGACTTAAGCCTTAACAGTAGTAGTTTTAATTCAAACGTAGAAACAGAGACAGACTTTGTAACAACTGAGAGCACCTCCACCAGCAACCAGTATAGCTCTACTTCCGGTTATGGTTCGATTAATGCAGCAGCAGCAGTATCTCAAGCAGTCGGTCAAGATACTTTTGCTGATGTTGCTGACCTTGGAGGTAACAATTGGGGAGCCGATTTTGTCAAAGCTCCAGAAGCTTGGGCACAAGGATATACAGGTCAAGGTGTTGTTGTTGCTGTTTTAGATACTGGAGTCGATCGCAACCACAACGACTTACAAAAAAATATCTGGACGAATAGCAAAGAAATTGCCGACAATGGCATAGATGATGACAGCAATGGTTACATAGATGACGTTTACGGGTGGAACTTTGACGGAGATAACAAAGATACTTTAGATGGTAACGGTCATGGCACTCATGTATCTGGCACCATTGCAGGCGAAAACAATGGTGTCGGCGTCACGGGTATTGCTTATGATTCCAAAATTATGCCAGTGAAAGTCTTAAATGACTCTGGTGCAGGTTCCTATACTGCGATCGCCAATGGAATTTACTATGCTGTAAACAATGGTGCTAACGTCATTAATCTCAGTTTGGGTGGGAGTTCTGACAACTTTATTCTACAGTTAGCCCTTAACTATGCCAGCAGCCAGGGCGTTATTGTTGTTATGGCAGCAGGTAATGAAAGCGATTCGCAACCTGCATATCCCGCCCGTTATGCGGAAAACTACGGAATTGCTGTTGGAGCAGTCGATAAGGATAACAACATGGCATACTTCTCCAATAAAGCAGGAAGCGACCCCATCACTTACGTCACTGCTCCTGGTGTTGATATTTACTCCACGGTTCCAAACAATGGCTATGCTTCTTACAGTGGAACATCTATGGCAACTCCTCACGTTACTGGTGTTGTTGCCCTGATGCTCAGCGCTAACAAAAACTTAACAGATGCTCAAGTCCGTCAAATTCTCTCAGAAACCTCAGGTAACAGTACGCAAGCAGCAACCTTAAATTTGGATTCTAACTTTGTCACAGACAGCAACCAGGAATCCTCTAGCTTCTCTATCAAGCAGTATCAAGATGGTTTTAGCCAGACAGGAGAACAAGCTTCCTTATCTATTCCAGAAATTGGTAGCTGGACAAGTGAAATTCCTACATTATCAAATCGGTTGAATAGCGCTAAGGATTTGCAAGAACCTGTTTTCAATCTCCAATATAAAATGAAGAACAATGAAATATATGGAAATTCTGTTCTTCGTTCAAAAGTCTTTGGTGATGACAACACTTTTGATACCACTAGCTATAGTCTTAGCAATAATGATAAGGATAAAAAAGATAAGGATGACAATACAGTTGATATTGAGAAAATTTTGGAAGAACTCAAAAAAGCGATCGATAAATATTTTTAAACTATCTTGAGAATAGGTATTGGGGTGGGCAATGCCCACCAAAATCAAATTATCTAACAGAAAAAGCCTCGCTAAATCTACGAGTAATTGGCTCCATAATAAAAGTCAAAACCGACTTCTTACGAGTCACAATTTCGCCAGAAGCCGTCATCCCCGGAGTAAATGCAACCTCTTGACCCCTTACCAAAACCACGTGCTTGCTCAACTTAATTCTTGTGGGAAAAACTAAGCCCAGTTCCTTATCAACAATGGCATTGGGACTGACTTGTACAACTTCACCGTCAATTGTGCCAAATTCTTGAAAAGGAAAAGTTGCCATCTTAACTTTTGCTTTCATTCCCTCACGAATAAAACCAATATCGCGATTGAGCACTTTGACCTCCAAAAGGAGTTCTTCTCCTTCAGGTAAAATTGACAGCAATTCTTCACCCGCTTGTACGGGTCCTTTAGTTGCTTTGACTCTGTAAACAGTACCGGAAACTGGAGCTTTAATGGTTTCCATATCTTTTTGCTTCTTCGCCTGCTCGAGCTGACCTTGAACGGTGGTCAATTCTTCCTGACGCTTATTAATCTGAGTTAAGATTTCACTCTGGCGTTCTGAAGCCAATTTTTCTGCTTGAGTCCTTGCTCCTTGATAAGCTTGTTCGGCTTGACGGATTTCTTGGGCTTGAGCATCAATATCTTTTTCTAAAGATTTAACTTTATCTTGCGCTTCTATAACTCTATTTTGGGCATTCGTAATTTCGTCGCTAGCTCTGGTAATTTCTGCATTTGCACGATTGAGTCTTTCTTGTGCGTCTAAGTAATCAACTCTGGGTATCGCACCGGGAGTGACTAAAGTTTTCAGACTTTGTTCTCTTTGCTGGGCAATAGTCAAACTGCTTTCTACCTTAGCACGGAGATTTTGAGCGTTAGCAAGGTTTGTTTTAGCATTGGCAAAGCTAGTTCTTGCGTTCACCAAATTTTCTTGCAATCGTGTCAATCTTACCTTAGCTTGATCCATTCGAGCTAACTGACGCTTTGCTTCAGCTTCAGCCGCTGCTTGACTGGCTTGAAAATCTCGCAACCGCGAATTTAACAGTTCATCTTGAAGTTGCGTTCCCGCCGTTTTAGACCCCGTCCGTTCTGCATCTAGACGCCGCAAGTCCTGCTGAATCAGCTTGGTAGATTGTGATAGACGAGCAACATCAACTTGTTGATAATCGGGATCGCGTTGAACTAAGATTTGGTCTTTGAAAACACGCTCGCCTTCCTTTACATTAACTGTAACAATCGATCCATTGCCCAAAGCAGTTACCGGACGAACCTGTGAAGACGCAATTAACTCGCCCGGTGCTGTCGCTACTTCATCAATTTGGGAACAGTACGCCCATGCGATCGCTCCAAAGACAACTGCGCTAATCGTTCCTGCTAACAATCTAGTATATAAAGGTGGCAATTCCTGAACTGCTTTACCTAGTTCGTAAGAAAGTTGCTCGTCTGGTTTAGCGAAACGCTGTTTTGTTTTACGTGCTTGTGCTGCACTTGCTACTAGGGAATATTTCATAAAAAGTTAGTTGTTAGTGGTTAGTTGTTAGTGGTTAGTTGTTGGTGGTTCTACTCACAACTAACCACTAACTTTTTACTAATTAAACCGCCAAATATCGGCGGAGGAAATTTTCTAATGTTTCCAATTGAAAATTGAAAACGGCTTCTACTTTAGCAATCTCCTCATGCTTACAGAAAAATTCATTTGCTAGTAACGTGCGGAAAGTACCCAAACTCTTTTGTACTTGGGGATTAAATAAGCCAAAGCCCCCACGTACCACATCCACTAAAAACAGTGGTGGATTGATAACCACTGGTTCTTTATTAAAGACGCGACTAAAAATTTTGGGAATATCCTCTCGCAGTAAAATAGATGGACCTCCAACAGCAAAAATTTGATTGCGAGCAGCTTCCAATGTTACAGAATCCACCACGATCCTAGCCAAATCATCTGTACTGACAATAGAGGTACGATTTTTAGGGTCACCCACGAGTAAGTATAACCCCGTTTCTCGAAACCGTTCTGCCGATGGCAACAAATCCGATGCTAATCCAGCTGGACGTAAAATAGTGTAGTTTAAACCACTAGTTTCCAGGTATTTTTCTACCGCTCGTTTCGCTTTAAACACGGGAGCATCTTCGTAACCCCGCTCCGCACCCAACACGGAAACGAACACAAAGTGTTCCACTCCATTCGCTTTTGCCTGGTCGATCAGTTCAATGTTAGCGCGGTAGTCTAAGGATAGGGCATCACCATCAGAACCGTGAGCGCTAATAATATACCGAACACCCTGACAAGCTTTTTGGATATCTTGCTGTTGGCGCAAATCCCCAATAAAAAGATTGGCTCCTCTGTGTTCTAACTCACCGTAACGTGAACTAAGGCGAACAAACGCCCGTACCTGATTTTCCTGTTCCCGCAAAAGTCGCACTACTCTGCGACCTATTCCTCCAGTGGCTCCAGTAATTAGAAACATAGGATGCATGCTAATTGCTAATTGCTCATAGCTAATTGTAAGAACTACCATCAGTCATTAGCCATTAGCCATTAGCCCTCCCTTGTTCGCCAGTTCCCTACGGCGCGGGAAACCCGCCTGCTTTCCCTGGACTCACCATTAGCCATTAGCCATTAGCCATTAGCCCTCCCTTGTTCGCCAGTCCCCTACGGCGGGAAACCCGCCTACAGGGCTGGTCTCACCATTAGCCATCTAAAATTCCACAACCACTGGAGCGTGATCGCTCGGTTGAGTTAATTTTCTGGGCGTGACATCAATAGAGCAGCTTTTAGCACGCTCATACAGGTCTGGTGTGAGATAGTGATGGTCGATTCGCCAACCCAAGTTACGCCGAAAAGCAGCAGCGCGATAATCCCACCAACTATAATGCCCGCTTTCAGATGTAAATTTACGAAAAACATCACTGAACCCCAGTGATAAAACTTCTCGTAGGGCTTCTCGTTCTGGAACGGAAGCCATAATGTGGTTTGGGGCGATCGCACTATCATGAATATCCCTATCTTCTAAAGCGATGTTAAAGTCCCCACACATACAAATACTGGGTGAGGACACCAGAAGAGATTTTAAATACTCGCGCAGCACTGTTAACCAACGCAGTTTGTAATCGTACTTTTCACTTCCAATAGAAGATCCATTTGGTACATAAAGATTAATAATTCTTATATTATCTACACTCCCTGTAATTATCCGTTTTTGCGTGTCCCATTCTGGTTCTAAATTTGTCAAAACATCATAAAAACTACTGCTGACATCCTTGAGTGGTTGAGAACTCGCGATCGCAACACCGTTATATGATTTTTGTCCCGATACGTAAATGTGATAGCCTAATTCCTCAAACATTGCACGCGGAAATTCAGTATCAACAACTTTAGTCTCTTGCATGCAAAGGACATCAACCCGATTTTGGCTTAACCAATCGATAATATGCCCTATACGAGTGCGAATCGAGTTGACATTCCAAGTAGCAACTTTCATTTTTTTACAGCGGTTTATCAGTAGTTAGTGGTCGTTAGTCAATAGTTAATAGTCATCGGTTAACGGTCATTGGTCAAGAGTTAGCCGGAAGTACCAAAAATTGATCCCGTGCAAGAATTTAGTATGATTGGTTACAAAACTTTAGTCTTTTTATGATCCCCTAGGTAGATGATAGGATTCCGCAATTAGCATTATATTAAGAATGTAGTTGCTAACTAATGAAGACGGCTCTGGAACAACTTGCTGGTAACTATTTCTAGGTCAGGTTAACCGAAATTGCACTCTTGCAAAATAACTTAAGTTAACTTAAAAATCAGTTAGGTAAGTATAAATGCTTTACCTAATTGAAGGTAAATCCCAGTCATAGACTAGTACAAGGTACTGAACCAAAACACCTATGAAAATCGCTCAAGTAGCCCCTTTGTGGGAACGAGTTCCACCTCCAACATACGGAGGGATTGAACTAGTTGTGAGTCGTTTGACTGATGAACTCGTAAAACGGGGTCATGATGTCACATTGTTTGCATCTGGAGATTCGCAAACGCTGGCTAAGTTAGAAGCAGTTTACCCTCGTGCATTGCGCTTAGACCCCAATGTCAAAGAGTATGCGGTGTACGAGATGCTAGAACTCAGCCAAGTCTACCAACTAGCTTCGGAATTCGACATCATTCACTCCCACGTAGGAATATCGGCATTACCTTTAGCGAGTTTAGTGTCTACTCCCACAGTACATACCCTACACGGTAGGTTTACACGGGACAATCAACACGTCTATTCCCATCACCAGAAGCAACCTTACGTCAGCATTAGTAACGCACAACGTCAAATAGCTCTGAACTATGCAGGTACGGTTTATAACGGGATTAATCCAGATGATTATCCTTTTGTAGCCAAACATGAAGAACCACCTTATCTTGCATTCTTGGGACGCTTTTCGCCAGAAAAGGGACCACAACACGCGATCGCCATTGCCAAACAAACAGGCTGGCGTTTGAAGATGGCAGGAAAAGTAGATATAGTAGACTCTCAGTTTTTTGAACAAGAAATTGCCCCCCAAATAGATGGTCAGCAAATTCAGTATTTAGGTGAAATTAACCATGCTGAGAAAGCCGAACTTCTGGGTAATGCTGCTATTACTCTCTTCCCCATTACCTGGCAAGAACCTTTTGGTCTGGTCATGATTGAATCAATGGCAACTGGTACACCAGTTATTGCCATCAATATGGGTTCTGTATCAGAAGTTGTTGCTAACGGTGTGTCAGGTTTTGTGTGCCAAAGCTACGAAGACATGGCAACAATGATTCCCTCTGCATTGGAATTGAATCGTCAAACTTGCCGAGAATATATAGAAAGCAAGTTTAGCGTTATTCAAATGGTTGATGGATATGAAGCGGTCTATAGCAGAATTATCAAGGATCGCATCAAGACCAATGGTCGAATTCATTCCGCCAAAATCCAGTTTTAATCAACACTTTTGAACGCATTTATATCAACATTTCTTTAATAAGGAGGACGTATATATGAGCATGCGATCCAACAGTTGTCCCTGTTGCGGTGATTGCCTCTTGCGTCATGTCCGGCATGGTGAAGTTTACTGGTTCTGCAAAACTTGTTGGCAAGAAGTACCGTTATTAACAGTAAATCGTTTGTCCAAAGTAGAAGGAAGAAATCTCGGAATTGTGACAAAGGTGGGGTCTAGAGATTAGGGACTGGGAAGAAAGAGAAGATTGTAAACTCGTAGTAGCGCTTTAGCACTCAAGTGCTACTACGAGTTAATTGTGAATATATATTAACTTCACCCGATACTGGTAAGGTAGATATCGCTAAGTGTTTGATGTTGGCGGGCAGTATCTGCATAACTCATTACGAACGTTTAACACCTGATACAATCAAGAGGAGTTAAATATTAGGTTGCAATCCGTGTTAGCAGCTTTACTTTACGGTAAAGAAGATTTGCGTTTGGAAGAAGTCCCCGAGCCAACACCTGACAAAGGTGAAGTCGTTCTTCAGGTGGGAATATCAACAACTTGTGGGACAGATTTGAAAGTATGGCGGCGTGGCGGTCACGCCAGAATGCTAAAACCGCCCACTCTATTTGGTCACGAAGTGGCTGGACGGATTGTAGCTGTCGGAGAAGGTGTTACAGATTGGCAAGTAGGCGATCGCGCAGTCGCAAATAATTCGGCTCCATGTATGAAGTGTTTTTTTTGCGATCGCCAAGAATACTCTTTATGCCCAAACTTAACCTGGAATAACGGAACATTTGCCCAATATTTAAAAATTCCCGCACCGATCGTGCAGCATAACATGTTGCCCGTTCCCGATGACTTACCCTATGAATTAGCAGCCATGACAGAACCTTTGGCTTGTGTGCTGCACGGAGTCGCCCGTTCCAACGTCAAACCGGGCGGTCGCGTTGTCGTATTAGGGGATGGAGCGATTGGGCTGATGTTCGTGGCAAAGTTGGCTCTCGATTTACAAGCAGAAGTACTGCTTTTTGGAGGAAATGACCAAAGACTGGCTATTGGGAAAAAGCTGGGTGCAGCAGCAACGTTAAATTACCGTCAATTACCGGATATTCCTGCTAGTGTAAAAGATTTAACACAAGGAATGGGTGCAGATGTTGCGATCGAAGCAACAGGAGTCCCAAGTGTTTGGGAAACGGCAATTGCCTGTACTCGCCCTGGCGGTACCGTTAATCTTTTTGGTGGTTGTCCGCGAGACACCAGTATTACTGTAAATACAGAACAACTTCACTATAGCGAATTGACTTTAAAAGGAGTTTTTCACAACACCCCCATCTTTGTGCGAGAAGCACTTTCACTTATTGCTAGCAGGAAAATACCCTTTGAGTTACTAATTAGCACTCGCCGACCTTTGACAGATTTAGAGCAGGTATTCTACGACATGAAGGAACGTAAGGTTATTAAAGTCGCAATGGTTCCCAACTCTTAACCAACTGCAAGAGCAACCATAACTAAAGTAGTGACAAATAATGAAGCAAACACGCCTTGGATAGCATATTGGCGTTGCTTCCAAATAGCAGGGTATTGCATCCGAAATTTGGTTTCTTGAAGATGTAGAACATTTTTGTCAGCATAGAGAAGCAAAATTATGAAGCCAAATGTATTTAGTGTAATTGCTCTTTTAGCAACATCTACTTTAGTTGGGATTAATAGCCCTGCTAATGCTACACCTAGCAGTTATCAGAAAACCTGTAACAATATCTTAGTTTCTGGCAACGTTCTCTCAGCTAATTGTCGCCGAATCAATGGAACATTTAAGCAGACTTCAATCGTCTTGCGGGGAATTGAGAATATTAACGGCACTTTCAAAGTAACTAACCCAGAGCAAGTTAGCAATTATCAGTTAACTTGCGAGCAGATTGGCATCAGAGGAAATGTCTTAACAGCTTCTTGTAAAAAAAGAAATGGTACACTCAAGCAGACTTCAACAGTCTTACAGGGAATTGAAAATATTGATGGAGTTCTGAAGTACACCAGCAATCCTTAAGCCACGCCAATTCTGTTGTTTGCAATTGGGTTTTGCTCGCAAATGTTTATCTCATACTTATAGCGTAAAACAATCGTACAATAACTCTTTTGTGTAGTTCTGATAAATTCTCTTAGAAAAGAGTACCTTTGAACAACTGGTTTTAACCACAAAATCAATTGTGCCCTTGAAAGCACTATATAGAATTCGCCACACGGTTATTCGGTTGGGAATATTGCATTAAGTGTAAGTGAGTCTAGCACGAGTTTTGCAAAGATTGGTGAAAGCAGCTTCATATTGAGAATAACTATATTAAGCAGACCGCCTTGCCTCAATATCCTGCATCGATTTATTGTTTGCTGGGATTGTCATACGCACAGGATAGCGATAAGTGAAGCTTATCGCTATCCTGTGCGAGGGTAGGACAAAAGAGAGTGAATTGTTCAAATGCGCCCGTGTCCCCTTCCCAGTCTTAGCTTACTTAATTCTCATCCTTTAGATGGGCTAAAAACTTATAATCTGTATTAAACAAATATTGTCTGATAAACAGTCTCTTAAGAGGGTTTTTTCACATCAAAGTTAAAGCCTTTTACCGAAAATAATGGGATGCAAGCCCCGTGCTCTCTTGCAAACTTCCGGTGCGTGCTTAACCCGCGCACCGGAAGTTTGCGCTTCTGGCACGGCAACAGAAAGATTCTCAGCGTAGGAACAGGACTAGAATCAAGATTGCAAAATCACACAACCAAATAGCAGACACTCGCAAAGACTTCCTGCATAAACTGTCCACCAAAGTGGTGAGCGAAAACCAAGCCATCATTTTGGAAGACTTGAACGTGTCAGGCATGGTCAAAAATCGCAAACTTGCCAGAGTAATTAGCTTACAAGCTTGGCGAGAGTTTCGGGTATTGTGCGAAGCAAAGTCTGAGAAGTTGGATAGAAGTTTTCACACTATAAATCGTTGGGAACCGACGAGCCAAATATGTTCGGACTGCGGTTTTAAGTGGGGCAAGCTCGATCTATCCATCCGTTCGGTGTTGTGTTTGAATTGCGGAACGGAACACGACAGAGACGAGAATGCAGCTAAGAATATAAACAAAGTCGGGATAGGGCATTGCCACGACTCTAAACGGACATGGAGAGAAGGTAAGACTGCCTTGCCAGCACATCTCAGTGAAGTGTCAAGAATCACTGACCCTTTAGGGCAGTGAGTATGTCAATGAAAAGGGGAAAACTATTATTAGCTAACCTGTCAGTCAAAAACAAAAATGCTACACAAATCTCTACCTAAGTTTTTAATATTACCTTTTTCTTTTATTTCCTGCTTTTCCGTTGGGCTTATCTTGGATTCAGCAGCTTTTGCTTTACCGGGACAATCTACAGAAGATGTTGCTGCTTGGATTAAAGCACATCCTACCCTCCGCCCATCCCCAGTAGAGCGGTTCTTTGTACAAAAGAGCGACACAGCAGCCCAAAGATTCTCTTTTCAAGCATCAGTGCTAGCAGCAGGTAAAGTAGGATTTACAAAAGATCGTAGTAAAATTCGCAACGAGCGGATTACAATGTTCGATGCAGTTAACGGCATGACATTCGATCGCCTTCAAGAATCTTTACGATCTATTTATGGTTTAGAAATTTATCAAGACTTCACAAATGCTCAAGTAGTGTACGAATATCCCAATCAAACTACAGTGAATGCCTCTCGCTTTGCAAAAACTCCCATAAAAGAAGCTTTGCAAGGACAATTACGTGTAGGCGATCGTTTTGCTTACTGGGTAGAAGTCGCACAACCGAGGGATGGGAAAGCATTTACAGGTCAATTAACCGTTTTACTCAAATCCGATCTAGACAAGTTAGAAGCAGAGTTGAAAATTCGTTAGTGGTTAGTTGCAGCCATTAGCCATTAGCCATTAGCCATTAGCTATTAGCCATTAATGTAAACTTTGCCACTCGCCTGAAAGAATACTTTCAGTTGCGATCGCAATTCTTACCAAATCTTCCT
Source organism: Tolypothrix campylonemoides VB511288_2 (assembly GCF_045999855.1). Lineage (NCBI taxonomy): Bacteria > Bacillati > Cyanobacteriota > Cyanophyceae > Nostocales > Tolypothrichaceae > Tolypothrix > Tolypothrix campylonemoides. The sequence goes on along the minus strand of NZ_JBFPMW010000007.1, from coordinate 186,892 downwards.
TCAGCAGTGGGGGCCATTCAACCCCCGCTTTCCGTCCTGCTGCAAATAATTGTTGAGTTTTAACAGCCAACTGGAACAAGGCATACACTATTTCCCTGTCCATCATAGTGGCGTCCTTCAGACCTTCAAACACTACCTTCATTGCCAGCAAAATCGAGGTGATCTGACCGGGTACAGGAGGCTTTCCCTGTTGCAGACGAGTCAACAGAGCATCCGGGCTATCCTCATTTGTTACTGTTTGGTCGATCAGAAATTTGCGAGCAGTTTCATAATTCATTCTATTGAGTATACCTCATTTTATAGTTATTTATAAAGATTAAAATATCCCTGTTTTTAGGCTTAGGTAAGGTTAAAGCCACTCATAGCGAACATCAGGCACAGCATTACAAAAATAGTTAATTTTATTGTGTTGCAAGTTATAGATCACAGATTTTCTCTAGGGAATTTCTCTCTATGCAATTTAGGCATTTTTCTGATTTTTGCTGGAAATTCAAATATTTATCAATTTCAAAAGTTGAGCTATCATCTGGTTGGCTTGCGACGAGTAACTTCCACCAAATAAATTAAAATGATTGAGAATGTGATACAAATTATATAAAACTTTTCGCTGCTCGTACCCTTTATCTAAAGACCAAACTTCGTTATATCCTCGATAGAAAGCAGCCGGGAAACCACCAAAAAGTTCCGTCATGGCAATATCAACTTCGCGATCGCCATAATAGGTTGCTGGATCGAAAATGACTGGTTCTCCCGATACAGTACACCCCGCATTTCCTCCCCACAAATCCCCATGTACGAGGGAAGGTTGGGGTTTGTAATTTGCCAATAACTTAGGAATCGCCTCAAGCAACTCTTTTTCTTGAGGAAAATGACCGTGTCGCCGTCGAGCCAACTGGAATTGATAAGCCAAGCGATGCTGAGTATAAAATTCAATCCAATCTGCTGTCCAAGTATTGATTTGAGGAGTAGAACCAATAGTATTGTTCATGTCCCAACCAAAACCTTGGGTGTTTGTGGTTTTATGCATTGCTGCGAGTTTCCGTCCCATCTCTTCCCAAGATTTAGTGTTTCCCGAATTCATTTCCAACCATTCCAACACCAAATAGCTGTCATTCCCAGTGACCCCAGAGCATATTGGTTTGGGAACGCGGATTGTTGCTGTTTGATACATTTGCTGTAAGCCCAGCGACTCCGCCTGAAACATATCAAGTTTTAACGCCTGGTTGAGCTTAACAAAGTAAGTACGCTTACTATCAGAGACTGCATAACCTTGGTTGATGCATCCGCCACTAACTGAGCGTTGCTGTAAAGACTTAAATTGTTCGCCTGTCGCTTGACTGATGTGAGCGTCTATTTCAGACCACATAAGAATGGGGAGTCGGGGAGTGGGGGGACAAGGGGGACAAAAGAGAATAACTATTTAATCCCCAATCCCCAATTTACAATGGTTTAAGTACGACAACACCATAAGCGTCTGGCGAAAGATAATCTTGGGAAGCTTGCATTAACTCAGGTGCATCCAAACTTTGAACGATCGCAGGGTAATTAAATGCAGGCTCCAAGTCACCTACCATGGATTGGTAGTATCCATATAAAGTAGCGCGATCGCTTGGCGTTTCATTGCCAAAAATAAACCTGTTAGCAACTTTTGTCCGAATTTTCTCAATTTCCGATTTTTTTACCATTTCCAATTGTAGATTGTGAATGTGCTGGATGATTCGTGCTTCTACATCTGGTAAATTGTCTGCCGGACAATAAGCCAAAATATAAAAAGTTCCTTGTAACTGTTGGGTGATATTGCTAACAGAAATCTGAGAAACCAGTCCTCGTTCTTCTCGTAAATCTTGTACTAGCCTTGAAGTCAAACCGTGTCCGAGAATTCCTGCTAATACGTCTAACGCGTAAGTCTGCTCTAGTTGGGCTAACCCCGGTACTCGCCAAACGATCGCCAATCGTGCTTGTTGAAGACTTTCATCAGTAAATTCTTTGCGAACAATGCTTGTAAATGGAGGTTCGGGGTTCAGTAGGGAATGGTGAGTAGGAGCGCAAGGCATTGCACCCGTACAGGAGTGAGGATTCGTTGTGGCTTGCTCAAATCCTCGAGCAACAATTGCAATTAACTCATCCACGGGTAAATTCCCAACAGCTACAGCCGCGATCGATTTTGGTTGATACCAAGTTCTATGAAATTCTCTCATTTGCTGGGGCTGAAGTTGAGAAATGACTGATTCCGGACCCAAGACAGAACGGCGATAAGGCAGTTTATCAAAAGCTGTCTCCATTGAGCGTTGAAAAGTGCGACGGCGGGGATTATCTTCCGAACGCCGAATTTCTTCTAAAACTACCAATCGTTCTCGCTCAAAGGCTTCATCGGGTATGCTGGCATTGAGTACCACGTCAATTTGCAATGGTGCAAGTTCCGCAAAATCTTTCGGAGCAGCCGTGATGTAGTAATGAGTGTAATCCTGGCTCGTAGCAGCGTTTGTTACAGCGCCTCGCTCTTCAATGCGACGTTCAAACTCGCCGCTCACCAGTTGCTCGGTTCCCTTAAACACCATATGCTCTAGAAAGTGAGCGACTCCATTGATTTCGTCAGTTTCTATAGCCGATCCAACATTAATCCACAAGCTCAGGTTTACAGCTTCAATTGGTACTTGCTCGGCAACTATTGTTAAACCATTTGGCAATTGGTGCAGTTTGGGAGCGTTAAGGCGGGGAAACTTCAGCAAGGTTGATGTCATTGGGACTACTTGAGATGAGCCTGTTGTACTCTTCTATCTTACTAGGCGTCAAATCTACTATTTTTGATACGTGTTTTATAATTGTGATAGGAATATTAAGAAATATGTAGCAGATATCAATGCCCGGTCATAGTGTTGGCAATAGCAAATCTCGTGTTGCAGTTATCGGTGCCGGAATAGGTGGACTGACTGCTGGTGCATTATTAGCTCGCAAAGGTTACAGTGTTTTAATTCTAGATGGAGCCCTCGTTCCTGGGGGTTGTGCTTCTACCTTCAAGCGAAAAGGATTTACCTTTGATGTGGGCGCAACTCAGGTTGCTGGGCTCGAACCAGGAGGAATTCACCACCGCATTTTTTCAGAGTTAGAGATTGACTTACCAGAAGCAACACCCTGCGATCCGGCATGTGCGGTTTATTTGCCAGGTGAGACAAAACCCATTAATGTTTGGCGAGATCCAGAGAAATGGAAAGAAGAACGACAACAGCAGTTTCCCGGTAGCGAACTGTTTTGGGATTTGATAACGACTTTGTTTAAAGCTAGCTGGAAATTTCAAGGACGAGATCCAGTATTACCGCCCCGTAACTTGTGGGATTTGTGGGAGTTAACCAAGGCAGTACGTCCCGATACACTTATAACTGTTCCTTACACCTTATTTACCGTAGGTGATGCTTTGTTTGCATATGGGCTCGGAGATGACTACCGCTTGAGAACTTTTTTGGATCTGCAACTCAAGTTATATTCTCAAGTTGATGCTCAACAGACAGCTTTGCTTTATGCAGCAACGGCGTTAAGTGTATCGCAAGAACCTCGAGGATTGCACCATCTTCATGGAAGTATGCAAGTTTTGAGCGATCGCTTGGTAGAAGCTTTAGAAAGAGATGGCGGGAAATTGCTCATGCGCCACACTGTAGAGCATATCAAAGTTGAGAACGGCAAAGCAACTCACGTCATCATTCGCAATCAAAAAACTGGAGAGGTATGGACAGAAGCCGTTGACCATGTCGTTGCTAACGTAACAGTGCAAAATCTGGTGCAGTTGTTAGGAGAAAAAGCACCATTAGGCTACAAGCAACGAGTGGAAAAATTACCCCCTTCATCCGGTGCATTTGTGGTGTATTTGGGTGTGGATGAAAGCGCTATTCCTCCAGAATGTCCCCCCCATCTTCAATTTTTATACGAGCCTAACGGACCTCTTGGGGATAATAATTCCCTGTTTGTATCGGTCAGCCGTCCCGGAGATGGTCGCGCCCCGTCAGGACAAGCTACAATTATTGCCTCTTCTTTTGTCGATCCAGATCTGTGGTGGCGTACTGAAGATTACGAAGGTTTAAAACAGCACTATACACGCGATGCGATCGCGCGTCTTGCCAAATTCTTCTGCTTAAAACCAGAAACGCTCGTTCATGTTGAAGCAGCAACTCCACGTACTTTTGCCCACTACACGTCGAGAGATAGGGGTATTGTTGGCGGTATCGGTCAAAGAATACCGACTTTCGGTCCTTTTGGTTTTGCCAATCGTACACCGATCGGGGGTTTATGGCTTGTGGGCGACTCCACCCATCCTGGGGAAGGAACTGCTGGGGTGAGTTACTCGGCACTCACAGTAGTAAGACAAATTCTTGCAGAACGAATATAGCTGGCATATTTCTTCAATAACTTATGATTCCATAGACTACTCTTGAGTAAGAATATTCTGCTACCTTTTGGTAATACCATGCAAGTTGCTCTGCTGAATAATTAAGTGATATCTTTATGCAATTAAAAACACAAAAACCCTATTACACACCTGAAGAATATTTAGAACTTGAAGAAAAAGCAGAATTTAGAAGCGAATATCATGACGGAGAAATTGTTCCAATGACAGGTGGTACTACCAATCATAATAAAATTGCTCTGAATTTAGCTGCATCATTAAAGATTGCTTTGAGGGGTAAAAAATATGATGTTTATATGGCTGATGTTAGATTGTGGATACCTCGGTATCGGCAGTACACTTATCCAGATGTGATGGTAATTCAAGGGCAACCTGTTTATACAGGAACAAATACGACTACTGTAATGAATCCCTTGCTTATTGCAGAAGTTTTATCTAAATCAACTAAAAATTATGACCAAGGAGATAAGTTTTTATATTATCGTTCAATTTCAGAATTTAAAGAATATATTTTAATTGACCAATATTCTCATCATGTAATGCAATATGTGAAAACTGCCGAAGGTCAATGGTTATTTACTGAACTCGAAAACGAATCGGCAAATTTATCGCTGCAAACGATTGATTTTCAAGTTCAACTGAACGACCTTTACGATCGCGTTAATTTTGCTGAAATTGATGATGAGAATTAAGATATTTTGTAACTATTTGGTTGTTTGATGTTGGTGGGCATTGCCCACCCTACTAGAAAAATAGGCAATTTTCGGTCCAAAGTTTGCGTCTTGCACCACTCAACCTTGACCTATACCTTGCTCAAATTCATCAATGGTAGGACTTACGTGTAGCCCCGTTGATTACTGTCCTTCGGTAGTGGCGGGTTGCTCAACTGTGGGTTGTTCGGTAGGAGCAGTTTCCGGTGCTACCTGTGGTTCTGTTTGTGGTGCGGGAGGATTGAGAAATTCTTCCCAAGCTCTAATTTGGTCTCGTGCTGCACTGTACGCAGAAGTCCCTCGCGGAATTAATCGAGCTGTCTCAATACCCCTAGCCATGTCAGATTCGCCTTGAGCGCGAGCGATGTCTAACAATTGCTGGCTCCATTGATCGACGGCTACACTCACATCGCTCCACAACGAACTTCCCTCTGGCACTCTATTTGCTATCCGGATGGCTTCTGCTAATGCTTCTGGAGTTCCTGCAAGTGCTGTTTCTCTTGCTCTCTTCCAGTTTTCTCTAGCACGGAGTTGACCTTGCCATTCATCTATGGATGCTTGTGCTTCTCCTGAGAGCGCCCGCCCTACACTAATTTGTCTTGCTGTTTCAATGGCTGAGGGTAAATCCCCGCTACTAGCAAGTGCTCTGGCTCTGTCTAAGTATGGTTGATCTTCGGTGCGTTGAATTTTCTCGGTCCAAGTAGCAATTTTTTTTCTTGCTTCTCGATACAGCGCACGTCCTCTACGAACTTGATTTGCTTCAGCGATCGCAGCTTGCAATGAATTCACATCATCAAACAGGGCTATTTGATCGGCACGATCTAAGTAAGGACGATCTTCTATAATTTGTACTTGGGCAACCCAACGACCAATGTCTTGTCTTGCTTCCTGGGCGCGGGGATTGCTCGCTGGAATCAGTTGTGCTTCAGCTATAGCTGCTGATAAATCGCTCACTGTTCCTTGAGTTGCTAGCGTTCTTGCTTTTTCCAAACGCGCAACATCTTCAATTTCTAACTGCCACAGAGCAATCAATTTTTGTGCTTTTTCATATACGGGTCGGGAAATGTCTATTTGCTGAGCTTGGGAAATTGCTGTTTCCAAACCTGACACGGTACCCGTCCAAGCACTGTTTTGTGCTTCTGCGATCGCGATAAAGTCCTCTACTTCTAACTTTAACCCTGTCACCGCAGGTACTTTCTGTACGAGTGCAATGGCTCCATCTGCATCGCGCCGATCTAATTTTGTTTGTGCGATCGCCAGTATTTTGCGTCCAAAGTCTGTCAGGGTTGCTTGAGCTTTCTGATAAACGTAACTGTCTTTCTCAATAGATTCTGTCAGCTTGATCGCTTTGAGTATGTTTTCAACCGAACCAGTTTCTGCTAGACCCTGTGCTTTTGCCAACTTATCACCATCTTCTCGCGCACTCACGATCAAACGGTTGAGTTCATCGTACTTAGTTGTTGACCAATACTTATTATCTACTCGCAACAATTTTGAAGCCAGCATAAATGCTTGATGCCAATTTTGCTCGCGCAATTGCGCTTCCGATTCCTTATAAATTTCTTCTGCCTTTGACCAAATTGTCTGCCATTTGGCGACTTGTTCCTCGACGACTTTATAAGCTGAGACATCCTTTGGTACTTTTCGAGCCGTTGAAATTGCTTCTTCTAGCCTTCCTAACTGGAAATTCTGGTCAGCTAGATCCAAGATATCCTTTGACCATTCTTCCATGTAGCGATCGATTTCAGCTCGCAGTGGATGACTTGGCGGCAATTGCTTTACGAGGTCAATCGCTTGCAAAAGGTCTTTTACTGTTTGTTTGGAAGCTGCAAGTTGAGCGCAATGCAGACGCACTGAAGCACTTGCTAGTGGCCAGAAAATCGACGGACAGTTGGGCGCTGAGGGCAACTTTAACAGCATTGCTGTTGCCATAAAAGCGATGGCACCGGGAACCATTGCTAATAATAACGTCCACAGCACCCAACTTTTTGTCCATCTTGGCAATTTTCCATAACCACCAGGTGGAACGGGTTTGTTTGACTGACTATCTGAAGGCGATTTTTCCGACGAATTACTGTCTTTTTGGCGTTTCACAGACTTGGAGTTAGAACCAGTAGCTGGTACACCAGACGCGTCATTGCTGTTATATTGTTTCTTCGGGGATAATCCTGTCATATCATATGGCTCTCTTGCTCTACCCGGCAACCAACTTTCTGGCGTATCCCGCTCTGCTGTCATTGCTCACACCACAAATAAACGAATAGCGACTGTTATAGCTCCAAACCTCTGCTGCTGCCATAGTAACTTTCTCACTGTTAGAAAGCTATACTATATCCACATTATCCACATATACCATGAACTTTATTAATTAGACAGTACTTTTTTATACTTTATCTTCCTGTAGAAGCTTCTGCCTCTGCTTGCAAGTCTACAATAAGTTGAGCCAAATCATCCCGACTTGCATTGTATACAGTTCCGCAAAAATGACAAGTTGCTTCAGCACCGTTATCTTTGACCATCATGTCTTCCAATTCTGCCTGTCCCAACATTTTAAGGGCTCCCAACACTCTATTGAAAGAGCACCCACAATGGAAGCGCAGCATTTGTCTTTCAGGAAATATAACCAATCCCATATCTCCCAATAAGTCTTGAAAAATTTCTGTCAAAGACTTTCCTGCTTGCAGCAAAGGCGTAAACCCTTGTAAAGCAGCAACTCGTGACTCCAATTTTTCTACAAGGGCTTCATCTCTAGCTGCTTTAGGCAAAACTTGTACCAGTAACCCACCAGCTGCAGTGACTCCGCTAGGTTCCACAAAAACACCTAACACAACTGCTGAAGGTGTTTGTTCGGAAGTCATCAAATAATGAGCCACATCGTCACCAATTTCACCAGAAACAAGTTCCACAGTGCTTGAGTAAGGATATCCATACCCAACATCCCGCACAACATAAAGAAAGCCCTTACCGACTGCACCGCCAACATCCAACTTCCCTTTGCTATTTGGCGGTAGTTCCACATCGGGGTTGTCTACATAACCGCGTACTGTTCCATCTAGCCCTGCATCTATCAATATGCCACCCAAAGGTCCATCACCTTTCACTCGGACATTGACTCTTGAGCCAGAACGCTTCATACTAGAAGCCATCAAAAGACCGGCTGCCATAGTCCGGCCCAGGGCTGCTGTTGCTACATAGGAAAGTTTGTGTTTCGCTCTTGCTTCTTCTGTCAAACGTGTGGTAATAGCGCCTACTGCACGAATGCCACCATCTGCTGCTGTAGCGCGAATTAATTGATCGGCCATGAAATGAAAACCTTACCAATAATGTTTGACTGACATACCCGTTCGTTATTAAGCACGGGTACGATCGTTACTTTAGTATAACAAAACTTAATTTAAACATCGGCGATGGAAGTAAGCTAAAATTAGAAACTGCCTCTATGCCAACGTAATTCGTAATTCACAATTACGAACTTATATACGAATTTATAAAATAATGTTAGGAAATTTTCAGAAAAGTCAACTACGGATAGAAATAGAAGCATCTGCGATCGCAATTCGTAACAGTATATTGCGTCCAACAGAGCTAGAAAAATGGCTGCCTCACGGTCGTTTTTTCTCTGGAATGCCAGAAGAGCTTAAATCTGGATTTGAGTTTGTTACGCGTACCGGACCGATCGCAATTCACCATCACGTAGATGTCGTAGGTTCCGATTGCCTGCGCCTGCTTCTGAGTCAAGGAATAGACGGATTTCACGAATGGTACTGGGGAGAAGGCTGGGTGCAATCTCGTGTAGAAGGAGTCACAATCTTACCCCTATCTTTAGGGCAAACTTTGAGTTTGTTGAGTTTGCGTCAGTTTTTACAGCGTAAGGTGTAGGGGTTAGAGAGTAGGGATTGGCAGAGTTTGTCTTTCTTGTCTTCCTTATCTCCTACTCCCCTTGTCCCTATTTTTTACGAAGCATCTTGCAATTGAGCCGTGCGTACCGAAACTTGTTGTGTTTGGTTACCTCTTTGCACCTTCAACTGCAATGTTTGACCAACTCGACTATTTTCTACGAGATCCAGCAACTGTTCTCCCTTACTCACTCGCTGTCTCTCAACTTCAACAATTACGTCGCCCGGACGAATGCCAGCAGCAGCAGCAGGAGAGTTTGGTACAACACGGACTACAAAAATACCATTAATTTCTGGAATTTGCACCGGAGAATTGGGGTCGGAGTTGATTCGCCTTGCCACTTCAGGGGTTAAATCTTGCATTTGTATACCGATGAATGGGTGATCGACCTTTTCCCCTCGTTGCAGTTTGGCAGCGATAACTTTGGCTTTATCAATAGGAATAGCAAAGCCGATACCCATAGCATCACCACGGATGGCTGTATTGATACCAATCACTTCACCCTGACCGTTGAGCAGAGGACCCCCAGAGTTACCGGGGTTAATGGCTGCATCTGTTTGAATAAAATCCAAGCGCTTGTTACCAATTCCTACTTGAGCGCTAGAACGTCTGAGGGTACTAATAATTCCTAAAGTTACAGTATTATCTAATCCCAGGGGATTTCCCAACGCGATCGCCCAGTCTCCTACTTGCACGTTTGCCGAAGAGCCCAAAGGAGCAACTGGTAAATCCGCACCTGCATTGATTTTAACAACTGCAAGATCGGTGACTTCATCAGCACCGAGTACTTTTCCTTCAAAAGTGCGATCGTCTTTAAGGCGAACTGTTACCTTATCAGCCTTATCTACCACATGGGCATTAGTAACGACTAAACCACTTTTATCAATAATAAAACCCGAGCCCAAACCGCGCATTTGTTCTTGTGGCATTTGTCGTGGAAAAGACTCACCAAAAAATCGACGGAAAAAGGGATCGTCAAAAAAGGGATCGGAAGCGCGACGAGAAACAGTACGTTCAGTATCAATTCTCACAACTGCATTGCCGACACGATTTACCGCCGCTGTCACAAAGCTACTACTACCCATAGCAGTCGTTGCGGGTGAAGAGCGTTGAGCGAGGAGTTGTGGTGAATCAGCCGTTGGAGAAAAGGGTGCTGGTTCTGCTTGGGAGGGTGACACGCGCAACGTGCTAACAGTTAACACAACTCCCAAAACAATTGCTAATACATGAGTAGTGAGTTGACGTATTGACCGGGGTAATTGGGAAAATCGCATAACCACAACCTAAAGTTTTAGCCTAAATTGTTGCTAGATGAGAAAATAGTCTCTATAGCTATTTTTACAGGTTGATAACAATTACTGTCCATAGACGGTTGTTTTCCGGTCTAAGTTTCCCCCACTCACCATCACACTCATTTCTTGCGTCTAAGTTAGGATTTAATTGACTGGCTGCACTTTCTCAAGCAAAACTATGAACGGATCGACTCGATTACCCAAACAATCCTTACCTATCTCCCAACAGGAAGAGGATTTATTTTGTGACAATAGCAATCACGAGAACACACAGCACCATCACAAGCACGAACATTCGGTTCATTCACACGTTCATAGTGAAGAGTCTTTGCGGCGAATTGTCAATCGTCTATCACGTATAGAAGGACACATTCGAGGCATTAAGACAATGGTACAGCAAAGCAGCCCTTGTCCTGATGTGTTGTTGCAAATTGCTGCTGTTAGAGGAGCTTTAGATCGGGTAGCAAGAATTGTTTTAGATGAGCATTTAACAGATTGTATTGGTAGAGCGGCAAAAGAGGGCAATATTGAAGATGAACTCGAACACCTTAAGGCGGCGTTAGATCGATTTTTGCCTTGAAAACATATTTTATGGAGTTGGGTTTGATACCGAGTGGTTTTCGGGTTTGATACCGAGTGGTTTTCGGATTTGATACCGAGTGGTTTTCGGGTTTGATACCGAGTGATTGGAAATCACGGCTATACAGGCGAAACCCGCCTGCGCGGGTTTTTTCATCGCACTCTTGTTCGGGTGTGGGCTTTGATACTAAATGGTTTTCGGGTTTGATACCGAGTGATTGGAAATCACGGCTATACAGGCGAAACCCGCCTGCGCGGGTTTTTTCATCGCACTCTTGTTCGGGTGTGGGCTTTGATACTAAATGGTTTTCGGGTTTGATACCGAGTGATTGGAAATCACGGCTATACAGGCGAAACCCGCCTGCGCGGGTTTTTTCATCGCACTCTTGTTCGGGTGTGGGCTTTGATACTAAATGGTTTTCGGGTTTGATACCGAGTGATTGGAAATCACGGCTATACAGGCGAAACCCGCCTGCGCGGGTTTTTTCATCGCACTCTTGTTCGGGTGTGGGCTTTGATACTAAATGGTTTTCGGGTTTGATACCGAGTGATTGGAAATCACGGCTATACAGGCGAAACCCGCCTGCGCGGGTTTTTTCACCACACTCTTCTTCTGTTTATCAATTCGATTTTAATATTGTAAAATTTTGCTGAATATAATTTTATTAGCATAGAAGATTTTTTAGGTAATAAATAGCTTTTTACTTCCGCGTATATACGGATTTTACATCATTTAAAATTAACCATAATAAAATAGCAGCATTGCTAATTGATTTGATAATTTATAAAATCTATACATTTTCCTTGGTAAAGGAGAGTATCAGAGCCTCCGGTTGTATAGCCAAGATTTTTAATTTTCAGGCATCTATCAAATAAATTTGGAAAAAATCTTACAAAGAAATGCGTTCAAATTTTACCCAGTTATATTTACATTGTGTCTGGGCAACTTGGGATAGATTGCCTCTAATTACACTGGATATTCAGCAACAAATTTATGCAGTAATTATTAAGGAATGCACTCAACTAGAATGTACGGTAATTGCCATTGGAGGTATTGAAGATCATATTCATTTACTAGTAAGGTTTCCTACTACTCTAAATATAGCTCAATTAATAAAACAAATTAAAGGTAGCTCTTCCCATTTTGTAACTCATGAAATTAACCCAGGGAAATTTTTTAAATGGCAAGGTGGGTATGGAGCATTTACAGTCAGTCATAATGGTATAGATAACATAGCCGACTATATTAGAAATCAGCCCCTTCATCATAAGAAAAAATCAATAGTTTCTGATTGGGAGTTAACTCCTACAGCATCGGTATAGAAATCATAAAAACCTAATTTCTTCGAGTGAAATTTTGTGGAGTTCTGAATCATCTCAAAAACCCGCGCAGGCGGGTTTTGTCTGTATAGATGCGATTTCAATCGCCTCAAGAGATTGGTGAAATATTGTGGAATTCTAAATCATCTTAAAAACCCGCGCAGGCGGGTTTTGTCTGTATAGATGCGATTTCAATCGCCTCAAGAGATTGGTGAAATATTGTGGAATTCTAAATCATCTTAAAAACCCGCGCAGGCGGGTTTTGTCTGTATAGATGCGATTTCAATCGCCTCAAGAGATTGGTGAAATTTTGTGGAATTTTAAATCATCTCAAAAACCCGCGCAGGCGGGTTTCGCCTGTATAGACGCGATTTCAATCGCCTCAATAAATCGGGGAAATATTGTGGAATTTTAAATCATCTCAAAAACCCGCGCAGGCGGGTTTCGCCTGTATAGACGCGATTTCAATCGCCTCAATAAATCGGGGAAATTTTGCTGGCTCATAAATCATCTCAAAAACCCACGCAGGTGGGTTTCGCCTGTATACGATGTGATTTCAATCGCCTCAATAAATCGGGGAAATTTTGCTGGCTCGTAAATCATCTCAAAAACCCACGCAGGCGGGTTTCGCCTGTATACGATGCGATTTCAATCGCCTCAAGAAATCGGGGAAATTTTGCTGGCTCGTAAATCATCTCAAAAACCCACGCAGGCGGGTTTCGCCTGTATACGATGCGATTTCAATCGCCCGCCATCCTAAAATAGGATCTGTTTCAATACTGCTCTACTCATGAATCCACAAAACTATCAATTTCACTACACCTTCACTGGTTCTTCAGATAAACCACTGATTCTTTTTCTACACGGTTTCATGGGTAACAGTCATGAATTTGACGAAGCCATAACATTACTATCTAAAGAATTTTACTGTCTCACAGTTGACCTTCCCGGACACGGGAAAACAAAAATTTTTGGTGATAGCGATCGCTATACAATGGCAAACACTGCTGTAGCTCTAATTCATTTACTAGACGAACTAAAAATTTCTCAATGCTTTTTAGTGGGTTATTCAATGGGTGGAAGGCTAGCTTTATATCTCACTCTCCATTTTCCACATCGATTTTCAAAAGTTGTTTTAGAGTCTGCTTCTCCTGGCTTAGCCACAATTACCGAACGAGAAGAGAGAATAAGACGTGATGAACAAATTGCCAGAAAGCTAGAAAGAAGTGTTGAAAGAAATGATTTTATCGCTTACCTGTCCAACTGGTACAATCAAGCAATTTTTGGCTTGATTAAAACCCATCCTCATTATCAGGTTCTCCTAGAAACTCGGTTGCAAAATAACCCAATTGAACTGGCTAAGTCATTACGTTTTATGGGTACCGGACAACAACCTCCGTTATGGGAAAAGTTGAAAGAAAATACAGTTCCTATGCTTTTGCTAGTTGGTAAGTATGATGAAAAATTTGTAGATATTAATGGAAAAATTTCTAATTTTTGTACATTTTGTCAATTAGAAATGATTGATAAAGTAGGGCATAACATCCATTTTGAAAATACTCTTGCTTTCGTTGAAAGTGTTAGGAGATTTTTTCTGGAGGCGGAGCCTCGTAAAATACATTCCCAGGCTGAGCCTGGGAACGAGTAACTCAGGAACAAATGAATCGATCGCCAGTTACTGGTTGCTGTTAACTACAGAGTTCAATTCTTCTTGCAACACCCTCTGATAAATATTTGGCAAAGACCGACTAACAGAGTTAGTTTCAATACCATAACCCAAACTGGTCCAAGTAGGAGATAACCGACGCAAAACGTCTTTTATCTTTCCTTGACGCAGTTGTTGAGATATATCTACTCCCCAAACTTGCGAATCATTAAGCCAACGATAAACTACAACGTCTTGATACTCTGCTTCAAAACTATAAGAAGACCAAAACATAAATCGGTTGGGGTTTGGGTGATAGCGCGATGCAATTCTATACCAGGTCGTATTTATCACTTGATATCTACCAGCAGCTGTCGAACAGTTACCTTTGTTTGGACCTGAGACAATAGTGACGCATATCTCAGGATGGCGGCTGAGATTGTTCACTTGTTGTCCTCCGTATAAAAGCGAATAGGGACGATTACCACTCGCTTCACTCGCTGAAATAGTCCGCATGAGGGCGCGAATATAAGGATCGCCCCCTTTCATGACTAGGGTTGGTTGTCTTTGACTAAATACCGGATCGGGTTGCGATCGCAAATCACCAAACACGTACCACTGTATCAAACATATAAAGCCAAGAAGAGCGACTATCGGTCCTATAAGCTGTTCAACGCCGCCTTTCCGTTGTTCTACACTTTTCAGAGTCCCACTCCTTAAACTTGCCTGCTGTTGTCAATCAAAATATAACAACAATATCTGACGTAATGTTTCAGTAAAAGTTCGTTAACGCTTTGGTAGTTAGTGGTTAGCCGTCAGTGTTAAACCACGTTGGTAAATAATTCACCAAAGCTTTTTGCAGGGGCGTCTTCCCTAGCAACGATCTCCACAATTTTATTTTTCGCTGCTGTTTCAAAAAGTGCCTCTACACAAACTTGTGCAACTTTCTGGCGGGGAATGCTACCGTCAAACAATGTATCAGCGCTTTGCATGACAATCCGATTGGAGTTATCCTCATTTTTTAACCCACCAGGTCGAACAATCGTATAAGTCAAACCGCTTTTTTGGAGGAATTCCTCTGCTTGCTTTTTCCAAACTAGAATGAGCCAGAATAAATTCAGTGGGTGAAAAAACTGTGAAGTACACAACGAAGAAACCAAAACAAAATGCTCAATTCCCTTTGCTTGCGCTACCTCTACCAAATTTTTTGTGCCTTCATAGTCCACCTTATAGGGTCCTGTCGGGTCAAAGCTTGGCGACGCCCCTGTGGCGCATAGCAGTACCGTGCTATCTCCTAATGCAGTAGACAAGTTTTCTGGGTGTAACACATCACCTTGTACCAATTCTGCTTCTATCGGTAAAATACTTCTTGCTTTCTCAATATCTCTGACCAGAGCACGAACGGGTATATTCCGCGCTATCAGTTCTTGTACTATCCGACGACCCGTTTCACCTGTTGCCCCTGCTACAAATGCTTTCATTGTATTTTGAGAAACTTGTATTTTTACAATTCTGTTTTCTATTTTAGAGATTCTTTATGACAGATTTTTGAGATTTGAGTAAAAATGGTGATTTAGTGCGAAACATTCCACTGAATTTGGGAAGTATTAATTTAGCTAGATTGTTCAGCATATAAAGAATAGTTATATGATTTCAAACAATTCGGAATATCGATCCTTGGATACAAATGAAGCGGTCTTTTCCATCCCGTCAACTGTAGAAACCTCTGAGGATACGACTCTAGACGCAACTATAGGGACGCCAAGAAGGTTTTATGGCTGTTACAGTGATTGTATGGAAATGCCTGCTCCTTCTAAGATTGTTGCTGAATATCTAGATAATCATGCCTTATGGTTTTCGCGTTGTGCTGAACCGATGAAGGTAGAATCTCTGAGTAAAAATGGCTATGCTCTCACTGTCGGTCGCTTTGGCGCATTTGGCTATGAAGTTGAGCCAAAAATTGGTTTGGAATTATTGCCTCCTGAGGAAGGAATTTATCGCATTCAGACCATTCCAATTCCTAATTACCAAGCTCCCGGTTACGATGTGGATTATAAGTCATCGCTACAGTTACTAGAAACTGATGCCAAAGACTCTAACCATAAGGCTGGTACAATCACGCAAGTTGAATGGGAACTGCATCTAGCTGTTTATATTCACTTTCCAAAGTTTATTCAGCGATTACCTAAATCTATCATTCAATCTACAGGCGATCGCCTTCTCAACCAAATTGTTCGCCAAGTTTCCCGGCGCTTAACTCGCAAAGTTCAAGAAGATTTTCAAAAAACTTTATATCAGTGACAGGAGAGCCGACTTCTTAAAGAAGTCGGCTCTCTTGCAGCGAGCATTAGCCACTCTCAATGACTATGCTTGGGTGAGAATCCTTTGAACGATTTGCACTCCGGTAATAGCTTGCCAAGCAAAAAGACCTAGAAGAGCAAAATTTAATAAAATATGAGTTGCACGCGCCCAGTTTGCTCCTTTTTGCATATAGGGAGATAAAGCAGCCGAAAAGGCAATTAAACTAGTCATCCCTAACCCTGCTAGCAAGTGAGGTCCGACAAACAGCTTACCGTTATTAATATATGTAACGGCCATACCACCAACAGCACCCGCCACCATAAAGGCTAGAAGTAAAGAGCCAATTTGGTGGTGTCTGACATTATATTTACCTTTTATTAATTCTTTCTTTTCTTCACCCTGAGCATTTCTGGTCCGTTGAACTTGTAGTCCCAAATATGCTGCATATAGAGATAGGAGCAGTAGCGCCCACATCGCGATCGGGTGGAAGAAATTTAACCAATACTTAACTGACGGCGAAAGCTCCAGATTCATGGTGTTCTCCCAATAATTAAATCTTAATAAAAGTTATCATAACGCTGTAGCCAATGGGGAGTGAGGAAGTGGTAAGTAGTTATTAGTTAGTGTTTAATCGTTAGTAGTTAGTAGGTGCTACAACAACCAACCACTAACAACCAACCACTAACCACTAACAAATGACGAACAACGATGCCTTGCTGTTGGCTGCGAAGAATGGCGATATCAAACGGGTGCAAGCATTACTTAACGCTGGCGCACAAGTCGATACAGGCAATGGCGATGGCACAACAGCTTTAATGTTTGCTGCTAGTTTGGGATATACCGAGATCGTGCGCTTGCTTCTCGATCGAGAAGCAAACATTAACATCCGGAGGAAGCGTTACGGTTTGACAGCTTTGATGTTAGCAGCTAGCGCCAATCAGCTTGACATTGTGAAGCTGTTAGTGTCGAGAGGGGCTGATGTTAATACGACTAATGAAGATGGCAGTACAGCCTTAATGGTAGCTGCTCTAAAAGGTCATGTTGAGATTGTCCGCGCCTTACTTGCTGCTGGAGCAGAGGCAAATATTAAAGATAAAGATGAGGATACAGCTTTCAATTTAGCAGTTAAGCAAGGACACGCTACAGTTGTACAAGCACTAATACAAAACGGTGCAGATGTCAATAGTAAAAATGAAGAAGGCGATACCGCTTTGATGGTAGCAGCGGATTTAGGTCATTTGCAAGTCGTTCAAACATTAATAGCTGCAGGTATTGATGTGAAGGCACAAAACGAGGATGGCGGAACTGCTTTGTCAGCCGCAGCCGCAGCAGGATATAGTGCGATCGCATCCGCGATACTTGCACATCAAGCTGATGTGAATGCTCGAGACAAAGATGGCGAAACAGCCCTCCATCTTGCTGTAGTAGAAGGTTATACGGATGTTGTTAAAGTTTTACTTGATGGCGGTGCAAATGTAGGCATAAGAAATAACTTAGGCGATACACCCTTGCTTACAGCAGCATTGCAGGGGTACAGCTCAATTGTTGAGTTACTCCTTCAACGGGGAGCAGATAGCAATGAGAAAAATTTGGGTGAATTTCCACTAACACTAGCAGCTACTCAAGGACATACAGAAACAGTCAAAGTTTTGCTCGCTCACGGTGCAAATGCGAATATAAAAGCAGACGATGGCAAAACAGCACTGATAAAAGCAGCGGAACGCGATCGCATTGGTGTGCTCGAACAGCTTCTAGAAAAAGGAGCAGATGTTAACTTGCAAGATTCCGCCAAAGCCACAGCCTTAATGTGGGCGGCTTCACGAGATTGCGATCGCGCCGTGCAATTGTTGGTGCAAGCAGGAGCAGATGTGAATGTCAAAAATCAAGGTGGTTATACAGCTTTGATGTTAGCTGAATTTAACGGATGTCATAGAGTTATACGAACTTTAAAAGCTGTAGGAGCACAGGAATAATTTTAGTTGTTGATAAGTTACCATAAAATCAAAGATATCCAAAAAGTAACCCATGTCTGAATCAGTCCAGTACATTACTAATGAACAAGGAGAACGAGTTGGTGTACTGTTAGATTTGCGAACATACCAAGACTTGATAAACTTATCAACGACAGATGAGGAAATTTTAAATGGCTTAAGTTTGGATGAACTGCAAGCTTTAGCAGAAAGTACATTATCTCTAAAAACTCAAGTTCAATTAGATGATTTACTAGTTCGGAATGCAGAAAATCAACTATCAGCTGATGAAACTGCTACTTTAGACCATCTGTTAGCACAGGTCGATCAACTAAACATTCTCAAAACCAGAGCTAAGTACACCTTAAAGCATTTTGATAAAACATCGGAAGTGGCGTGAGCATTTACGTTCCTGTTGAATTACAAAAACGCATTCGGAACCATTTTGTCAATTGTTGTGCCTATTGCCGTAGTGCTGAAGCTCTAACAGTTACTTTTTCAAGGAAGTAACAAATGTCTTGATTTAGCCTTGCTTCAAATTCGCGGACAAAATCGCTTACCAAAATTAAACTTTGCTTCCTTGAGTGCAGTTCGCAAGGGACAACAAGTGTTTGCCATTGGTTATCCTCGTGGAATTAAGCCTTCCTCGATTACTCAAGGGATTGTTAGTAACATTTACACAGAACTAGGTTTTATTCAAACAGATGCCAACCTTAACCCTGGTAATTCTGGAGGTGCTTTGTTAAACAGTCGGGGAGAACTTTTGGGTATCAATACTAGGAAAGTAGATACAGACACTAATGGGATGAATCTTGCAATTTCTAGCGAGAAGATTCAAGCTTTTATTTTAGCTTACAAGCAAGGACTTTCACCCTCCATAGGTCAATTCCTAATTCCTGCTACTAAGCAAAAGAACAATCAACTCGCCCAAAAACTAGCTCTTAATGGTGTGGATGGTCAAACTTTAGCTAGTGGCAGCGTGGATCGGACTATTAGGATTTGGCGAACATCTCCTTGATTTTATTTTGGGGAGGCGTGATGTGTCGGCTGCTGCTATTATCATACAAGCAGGGTGACTGCTTGAAGATTCATTGATTAAAGATAACTTGTGCTGTTTGGGCTATGGCTCCTAGAAACAAAAGTAATCTGCAATTACCCGCTAATTACGGGGAGGCGCTCAAATCCATCAAAGCACGTATTCATTCTACCCAAATTCAAGCCGCAGTAGCAGTCAACAAAGAACTGATTGCACTTTATTGGGATATCGGACAGGAAATAATCTCTCGCCAAGAGTCCGAAGGATGGGGAACTGCTGTCATTGAACGGTTGGCTAAAGATTTGCAAAAATCTTTCCCTGGAGTTAAAGGCTTTTCAGCACGGAATATTTGGCGGATAAGAGCTTTTTATCTCGCTTATACTCTTGATGTCAAAAGTGTTGTGGATGTTATACCAGGTGTGGATGGAATAATTCTGCCACAAGCTGTGGCAGAAATTCCTTGGGGTCATAATATTTTATTATTGGAAAAGGTAAAAGATTTAAAAGCAAGGTTTTGGTATGTTCACAAAACCCTTGAGCATGGTTGGAGTCGTTCTGTTTTATGGCATCACATCGATACAAAGCTTTATGAGCGACAATTTGAAGCTGAAAAAACGACAAATTTTAATTTTACTCTACCTTCCCCTCAATCAGATTTAGCACGGGAATTATTAAAAGACCCTTATAATTTTGATTTCTTGACTTTAGCAAAAGATGCTCAAGAAAGAGATTTAGAAAGGGGTTTATTAGAGCATATAAGAGAGTTCCTACTAGAATTAGGAGTTGGATTTGCTTTTATGGGCAGTCAATATCACCTCAAAGTTGGTGATGAAGATTTTTATATTGACTTACTATTTTATCATGTCAAATTGCGTTGTTATGTAGTTATTGATCTAAAAATGAAGGAATTCAAACCAGAATTTTCAGGCAAGATGAGCTTTTATGTTTCGGCGGTTGACGATATATTACGACACCCTGATGACCAACCTACTATTGGAATTATCTTATGTAAATCAAAAGATAAAACAGTGGTTGAATATTCATTACAAAATATGAATAGACCGATTGGAGTTTCAACTTATAAATTACGGGATGTTTTACCTGAAAAATTACAAGGAAGTTTACCAACTATTGAACAGTTAGAGGCTGAGTTAGACGCGGTTCCTTTAGAAATCGAAGATGAGGAATAAAAAATAGAAAATAGCCCCCCTGCAAACTCTGTCATTGATGACTCTAGTCTGCTGAAAACTTTGAGCGGACATTCAAACGTTGTTACTTCGTCGCTATCAGCCCGAATGGGAAGATTCTTGCTAGTGGTAGTGATGACAACAGCATCAAAGTGTGGAACACCACAAGTGGGATCTGGACTAACTTAGCCGCTAACGCTTGCGATTGAGGATTTGTTCGGTTGTTAGCTGAAGTTCTGTAAATCGGGATTGGATGAGTGTATTTCCTGTATACTCCTCCTCCTCATACAAACCATCAACTAACTTATAAACCGTTATCTTGCGTTTCTCTGGGTCGATCGCCCAGTACTCAGGAACTGCTCTTGCTGCATATTCAGAACGCTTAAAGCGATAATCGCGTTCGCCCTTGGCGCAAGCCGTACCCGGCTTATCTTCATTGGTTTTACCAGGTGACACGACTTCAATAATTAACTCTGGTGGAGGCATTTCTAGGTCGATTGTACCTCTGTTTGTTTGTCCCAAAATTTCTGCTAGTTCCTCTGACAGAATCATGAGATCTGGTAGCCGTGTCTGTACTTGCGATCCTGATACTGCAATCTCCGTGTCTTTATGACAAATTTGCGTGTCTAGTAGGAATTTAGCAAACTGGAGTGCTAAAAAAAATGAAATTCTAGAGTTGAGAGGACTTTCGGGAGGCATTTCAACTAACTCTCCACCCACAAATTCATACTTCTTATCCGTATTATCGTTGTAGCGTAAGTACTCCTCAAAGGTCTTAGGTAACTTAGTGGTTTGAGTCATAGCGGATAGCTACCCCAGCTTTAAGCAATTCCAACAAACACATATATTATAAAGAATTTAGAAAACACCCTAAATATTCCTATGTCTTCTGCCGAAGTGCCGTTAAAACACCCTACTTCATTTCTTCCACCGATCGCTGCGATCGCTACCACCCCTACAGGTGTCAAAAAATTACAAACCCTATCTCAAATCGATTCTGTCAATATTTGGGTTCCAGAATCTTTAGCAGATATGCCAGGTACGCAAGTTTACACTGGTTCTCTGAAACAACACATAGCCAATCTGTGGCAAACACACCGTGCTTTTATCTTTTGTTTGGCAACTGGTGCAGTGGTACGTTTAATTGCACCTTTGTTGCGACACAAATCCACCGATCCCGCAGTGATAACACTTGATGAAGCAGGACGGTTTGTCATTAGTTTGTGTGGCGGACATCAAGGCGGTGGCGATAAGCTAGCACAGTTAATTGCCTTACAACTCAATGCAACACCAGTTTTGTCTGGTGCTTCCGCCAGTTTGGGATTACCCGCAGTAGATACGTTAGGTGTACCCTTTGGTTGGAAGCGGGGTGAAGGTGATTGGACGGGTGTCAGTGCGTCTGTTGCGCGGGGAGAACGAGTACAAGTCATTCAAGAAACAGGTTCTACTCTTTGGCAAACAGCTTTCAGTACCCAGCCATCGGCTTTTATTTTTCAAGAAGACCCTTCCGCCACGGCTAAAATTTGGATTACCTCCAAACTCCCCCATACCTCCCCGATACCTCAAATTCACTGGTATCCGCGAGTTTTATGGATTGGAATTGGCTGTGAGAGAGGAACTTCAGAACAACTCCTAGAAACGGCAATTCAACAAGTTTTCCAACAACATCAACTAGCAGAAAGTGCGATCGCAGGAATTGCCACCATAGACATTAAATCGGATGAAGTTGGTTTGGTAAAACTTTGCCAAAAACGCAATTTACCTTTAAAAACCTTCTCTTCAGACATCCTCAGCAAAATATCCGTTCCCAATCCGTCTCAAGTCGTTGAAAAAGAAGTTGGAACTCCCAGTGTTGCAGAAGCTGCTGCTTTATGTGCTGCTCAAAGTCAAACTCTACTCATTGCCAAACAAATTTTTAAACCCTCCCTCACTCCCTTACTCCCCCACTCCTCCCCTCCTCTCCAAGGAGCAGTCACAATAGCTATTGCCCAAGCAGAAAAAGAATACATCGGTCGTACTGGAGAACTGTTACTGATTGGTACCGGACCGGGACAAATCAATCAAATGACACCAGCAGCACAAGCCGCCGTCACTAGTGCAGATGCAATTATTGGCTACAGTTTATACGTAGACTTAATTCACCCTATTCTCAGACCGGGACAAATTGTTGAAGCGTTACCAATTACAAAAGAACGTCAACGCGCCCAACGAGCAATTGAGTTAGCGAATTGGGGATTGCAAGTAGCTGTTATATCTTCTGGTGACTGTGGAATATACGGCATGGCAGGGTTAGTATTGGAAGAGTTGCAAACCCAAGATTGGGATGGCAAAACACCTAAAATTCAAATATTTCCCGGTATTACTGCCATGCAAGCTGCTGCATCTAGAGTAGGAACACCTTTGATGCATGACTTTTGTGCTATCAGCTTGAGCGATTTACTGACACCATGGGAAATGATTGAAAAGCGTTTAGAAGCAGCAGCGGTTGCTGATTTTGTGACTGCTTTATACAATCCTCGCTCTCAAACACGGATTCAACAGCTTGTAACCGCTCGAGAGATTTTCCTCAAATATCGCAATTCCGATACACCCGTTGCTGTGGTACGTTCTGCGTACCGTGAAGACGAGCAAATTACTCTCACAACTTTAGATAAATTACTCGATGTTTCCATCGATATGTTGACTACAGTGTTAATTGGCAATTCCAATACACGTTTTCATGCTAATTGGATGGTAACCCCAAGAGGATATCTTGGCTTTGCTAATAGCTAATGGCTAATGGCTAATGGTGCAATTAACAATTAGCTATTAGCTATTAGCCATTAGGTCTAAGAAAGTAGCTAATTATACTAGAAACTATTGATAGTACAATTGACCCTAGTAAAGCAGGTATAAAACCATTGATGGTAAAACCGTAACCGGGTGTGAAGACACTTGCTAACCAGAGGGTAAAAGCATTCAGAACAAATGTAAACAACCCGAAGGTGAGTAAGGTAATGGGAAATGTGAGTATACCTAAAATAGGTCGAACGATCGCATTAACTAGTCCGATAACAATTGCTGCTATGAGGGCAGCCACAAAATTTTTAATCTCAAAGCCAGGAACAATGTTGGAAGTTACCAGCAATGCTATGGCAGTCCCCACCCAGGTTAATAAAAAATGTTTCATAAAATTTTTCCATCTTTCTGTTCACAATATTCCTATCAAGCTAAGATCTTTGCAAGATGTTTGCTTTGCAATAAGCTGGGTACAGCTTGCGCCGAAGAGATCGCTACCGTAGAACGCGTGTTCAAGACAGTAAAACCAGGTTTCTGCAAAAGTTTTAACAAAAAACATAAATCTTTTCATAAATTTTTAGCTAAGGCATCTGCAATAACAGATTTATATAGATAATGATTTGTTAAGCTGTAAGCGCTGGTACGAGGAGCAATGTCAGCGCAATGCACTGGTTGTTATCTGGTCGTTTAAGAGTAGAGAAGTTAACGGTTAAGATAGAAAACTTACCAGAATCGTTACAAGGTACGAAGCTGGTACACCTATCTGACTTGCACTATGATGGCTTGCGATTGTCAGAGAAAATGTTACAAGAAGCGATCGCAATTAGCAATGAAGCTGAACCCGACTTAGTTGTACTGACAGGTGATTACGTAACTGACGATCCATCACCCATTCAGCAACTGGTGCTACGACTCAAATATCTCCAAAGTCGTGCTGGAATCTACGCTGTTCTGGGTAATCACGACATCTATTTCAAACGTTCACAAGCTACAGTTACGGATGCACTTAACAGCATTGGCGTTACGGTACTTTGGAATGAAATTGGTTATCCATTTGGGCAAGAACTACCGTTAGTGGGTTTGGCTGATTATTGGTCGCGAGAATTTAACCCTAAATTGGTGATGGATCGGTTAGATCCTACCAAACCTTGCATCGTACTATCGCATAATCCCGACACAGCGGAGATTTTGCAAAAATGGCGAGTCGATTTGCAATTATCAGGTCACACTCATGGCGGTCAAATTGTGCTTCCGGTAGTGGGACCCGTTGTGGTTTATTACAAAAAGTTTATTCGCAAAGTTTCTAAAAAAATCCGGCGCTGGGTACCTTATTTGCGAGGAGACTGCGCGAAAGTCGTCAAACATTGGGAATGGGCGCAAGGTTTCCATACGGTCGGAAACAATCAGCTTTACGTCAATCGCGGTTTGGGAACATACCCCCCTGGACGTTTGTTCTGTCCTCCTGAAGTGACAATCGTTACTTTAGTAAGTGATGACAAGAGCTAGAGAACGGGATTGGAACCAAGCAAAAGACACGCACTCTCAACAATCAACCGCCAAAAGCTACTATAGGATACTGCAAGGAGCTTTTGGCGGTTTATGGGTAATTCGATCGATTGATAAAAAAACAGAAAGTAACTCAACTAAGGTGGACAGAATTTCGCAACTAAACCCGTTCAGAAATTTGTGTTCTTTATATTCCAGCTAGGCAGGCATTTTTGCTGTGCGTTCAAAAACCTCCAAATTAACTCAATAAATTCATCTTTAGGCGAAAACACATTTACGGAACACAAAACCTGACTGGCGATTGCGAACTTACTAGATGCGGGAGGCACTGGCTCCAGTAAGTACTCTACAAATGAACTTCTTAGACTTGTTTGGTGCCATATGTTTAAGTTAACACGCCCTTTTGGTAACGGTCAAAATTGTTACCTAATTTTATCACCCTTAACTTTCTTTAATAGACTCTTAAATTTTCGATAACTTAGCTATTACTTGACCCCAAGCGGTTTATTGAAGAAGGAAGAAAGAAGGAAGGAATTTCTTCAAGCTTCTTCCCTCTTCTAACTTCGGTTCTTCCTTCGTTTTCCAACATCAAACTTCACGCGCCCTAGATAAAAAACCCTATAGAGCGAAGAGAAAGAGAAGGAGAGGATGATTGTAGTTATATGGCTTACTGTGATTTTCGATTAGGTGATGTTATCCAAACTTTTAGGTTGACAGGCAACGCACAACTTGAAGCGACTGCTCAACCCTAGGTAGGGTCGGAGGACGTGCCTTGATTTCCGAGTCGTTCATCTCACGCTTGTGCTATGCCTTCACGCTGCGCGAACGCGGTAAGACGTGGGGCTTCTGCCCGATTAAGCTAAAAAAAATTGTCCGCACATCTGCGCTCGAATTTGTAGAAACTACAAATGAAAAACTAAAATCAGTTTTGGGACAATTTATTGCAGAAATGGTAGCAGTACAATTATTTGATAAAATTTCAAAGAATTCTTAAAAAATAATTTATAAAGTCGTAAATATCGGCACTATTTTGCTGTTTTGAAGTTAGAGTAAAAAATTTTTTTAATAGATTTAAGCAAATGTTATATAAAAAAAAAGTTCAAGAATATGTTGGAATTTTTCACAATTGCGATTGGGCAAAGTAGTAGCAAATGGGACAATAGCAAGTAGAGACTGAGTAAAAGTTCTTTTTTGATTGGGAAGGATTGTTTCATACTTGACAATCGGTTGTAGTAAAACGAAACTATCAAGACTTCTCTCTAGTACTGGGGTTAAATATTGATGATTGACCAAAGCAAGAGAAATGAGATAAGTTGACAATAGCTAATTACATGGGAATAACTTAATTGTTTTATCTCCACTGCCACTAGCTGCCAAAGTTTTCCCATCCGGGCTAAAGGCAACACAATAAACGGCATCATCATTGGCTGTAAAAGTGCGAATTTCCTGACCCGTATCCACTTGCCAAAGCTTCACTGTTTTGTCTCTACTACCACTTGCCAAAATTTTACCGTCGGGACTAAAGGTGACAGAACAAACATCGTCTGTATGCCCTGCAAGTGTCTGTAATTGTTGACCGTTAGGCAATTGCCAAATTCTAATCGTCTTGTCGCTACTACCACTGGCAATTTGCTTTCCATTCGGGCTGAAAGCAACAGAATTCATGCCTCCAAAAGAATCAGGATTTCCTTTAAGAGTTAAAAATTTATCCTCAGTTAAATACCAAACTTTGATAGTTTTATCATTACCTGCGCCGCCACTGGCTAAAATTTTGCTGTCAGGGCTAAAACCAACACATAAAATTTCATCAGAATGTCCTTGAATACTATGTATTTCTTTATAAGTATCTGTAGACCAAAGTTTAATAGTTCTATCTTTAGAGCCACTAGCTATAGTTTTTCCATCAGGACTAAATGCAACAGCATAAACTTTGTCTTTATGTCCGGTAAAAGTGAAAATTTGTTCTCCTGTCACAACATTCCACAACTTAACAGTTTGGTCGTCGCTTCCACTCACTAAAATCTTACCATCAGGACTAAATGCAACTGCGTTCACGCGAGAGGGTTCTTCTCTTCCTTGAAGAGTACGGGCTTCCTTTTTAGCAAGATCCCAAATTTTTATAGTTTTGTCATGACTTCCACTAGCTAAGACTTGTCCATCAGAACTAAAAACAACAGACATAACTCTATCTGTATGTCCTTGAAGAACACTTTGAAAGATTATTTCCTGTGCGGCTTTAGATGCAGAAATATCTGGTGTAGATGCTATTGCTGTCTGATTAATCTGTGGATTCAAGGGTGGTGGTAAGCTAACAGGTGCTGAGAACTGAGTGTTTTGTGACTTTGTTGGTATAGGAGCAAGTAATTTGACATTTGCTTGAGGTGATTGAGTCTCAGAATTTTTAGATTGTCCGCTTTCTGTCTCATTTTGAAATTGAGGTTTTGTCTTGGTAACTAATTCGGTTAACGCTTGTACTTCCGTTTGGAGTTTGGTTAAAGTATTTAAACATTCTTCTATCTGCTTTTGAGTGCTATGACTCAGTTGTTGTGTAAAAGTATCCAGTTGAGTGAACCGCTGTTCCCAAGACTGCAAACCTTGCATTTGTTGTTGGCTGTTTTGATTGAGGTGCTGTTTAAAAGCATTCAGTTGAGCTAAACTTTGAGTGAGGGGTTCGATCTGTTTTAGAGTGTTTGCGCTCAGTTGTTGCATTCCGGTCTCGATTTGAGCGAGACGCTGCTCCCAACGCCCGATTTCCTGAAGTTTTTGTTGGATAGTTTGATTTAATTGTTGCGTTAAAACATCCACTTGAGACAAACGCTGGTTAAGTGGATTCATTTGATTTTGAGTATTTTCACTGAATTGTCTTATAAAGGCATCAAGCTGGGTTAAATGCTGTTGAAAAGCATCAATATTTTGTGTTTGCTGATACCGTTGTAATTCTTCTACTTGTTGTTGAAATGTTGTTCTCAAATCTCGAACAGTTGTCTCATATTGTTCGAGACGTTGCGTAAAAGTCTCTAAACTTTGCCGTTGCTGGTTTTGAAGTGTTTCAAGTTGTTCTCCTGTGGTTGTGCTGAGTTGTTGGGTGAAATTATCAAAGTTAGCAAGACGCTGGCGGAGTGGATTGAGAAGTAGATCTTGTTTTACCATCAGTTCTTGCTGGTTCTGCTCTTTCAAAAACTTTAATCGTTCTCGGTTAGCAATGTTCAAGCAGACAGAGATTGTGAGGGGAGTTGCTACATAAATCATTTGTTGGGTGAGCGTTGTTGCAACTAATCCTAAGGCAGAGAGAGAAATTGAGGCGTATTCGCTAACTTCTAGCCAATGCAGTTTGGTCATAATGGGTGGTCTGCTGTGGTTGGTACTTGGAGAGAAAACCGCTGGATCTTGCAACGCGACGCGATTTTAAGAGCCTACCTTCATCTTCTTCCAATAAACACGGACAAACTGTGCTTGGAATTTCTCATTAACCAAGAATCGAG
This sequence comes from Tolypothrix campylonemoides VB511288_2, assembly GCF_045999855.1. Lineage (NCBI taxonomy): Bacteria > Bacillati > Cyanobacteriota > Cyanophyceae > Nostocales > Tolypothrichaceae > Tolypothrix > Tolypothrix campylonemoides. The sequence continues at coordinate 158,793 of NZ_JBFPMW010000007.1, read as the reverse complement.
GTAGGAAGTATGAAGTATAAAGTATAAAGGATGAAGGTAAAAGTGCTTTATGCCAAGTCGAAGCGATCGCTTCGCTTTGTGCGAGCACATCCTCCGGTTTAAACCCTGTTACTGACAAGCATTCACTTTATTCCTTATCCCGATCTTTGACTTATCGGTATCGCCGATTGAGTCCAAGTAAACTCTTTATCCACCGAAAAAACCTGCCGATCGGGAATTTTGACCTAGATTTCTGTTTGGAGCGTTTGGAACGTCTTGATGAGGATGACGAATAATTTTCTCTAATCCTTAACTGCCCTTCTAATTGTGCTGCTTTATCTAAATCTGAGTTGGCTCGATGTTCGTAACCCAGTACCGAACAAACATATCCACGGTACTTGTATGCTTCTGTATAATTTGGATTGAGCCGAATTGCATGGGTAAAGTCGGTTAAGGCGTCTTTGTATCTTCCTAATTTTACGTTCTCGACGCCATCGTTGTAAAATGCCTCAGCATTGAAGCGGCTGACGTAAACTCTTGCGATCGGTGTTTGATAAGATTCGCTTGTTGGATGGGGATGTTCTGCCTGAGTAGGCTGATAAGATTTAAGTTTGTTATAAGCTTCATTAATAAGTTTTATTTTTTCCTCTGCTTCTTCCTTCTGCTGCACTAGTGAAAAATTATCTGGATGCCAAATTTTAACTAGCCTGCGGTAAGTATGCTTGATCTCTGCTTGCGATGCACCGGGTTTTAGTTCTAAAACAAAATAAGCCTCTTCTATACTCATGCGATCGCTCATACGGAGAATAGGATGCACTGTAAATCTATGTTAATTATTCCCAAAAACTTTTAATGTTTTTCCAGAAATAGTCAACTTTGCCAAATCTTAATCGTTGTATCTCGACTGCTACTAATAAGAGTTTTTCCATCCGGACTAAAAGCAACAGCATTCACCGAATCCGAATGATGACCTATGGTGTAAAGGTGCTCTCCCGTATCCGTTTGCCAAAACTTCACACTTCTATCCGCACTACCACTGGCAATTTGCTGGCTATCAGGGCTGATAGCAACAGACAAAACAGAATCACTATGTCCTGTTAGGGAATTGTTTTGCTTACCTGTATTTATATCCCACAACTTGATAGTTTTGTCATAACTTCCACTGGCTAAAATTTGTCCGTTAGAGGCGATCGCAACACAAGTTACTCTCCCCAAGTGTTTGTTAAAAGTGTGTAAAAGTTTTTTACTTTTTATCTGCCAAATTTTGATACTATTGTCACCACTTCCGCTTGCTAAAACTTCTCCATTTGGGCTAATTGCTAGAGAATTGATAGAGTAAGAATGTCCCTTAAGAACGTGTAGAAGTTGTTCTATAGCTATATGTGTTATTTTGATGGTCGTGTCCCGACCCCCGCTAAAGATAAATTGACCATCCAGACTTAAAACCAGGGAAAAAATGGGGGTTGAATGAATTTTGAGAGTCTTGAGGAGTTTCCCTGTCGCTACTTCCCAAATCATAACACTACAGTCATCGCTACCACTGACTAAAGTTTTGCTATCAGGACTAAATGCAAGGCATCTTACCCATTTATGATGACCGATGAGAGTATGTAACACTTTTCCGGTATTCAAATGCCAAATTTTAATCGTGTTATCACTACTTCCACTAGCAAAAGTTTGACCATCAGGACTAATTGCGATCGCCAAAACCCAATTGGCATGATTGAGTGTACGGACGCATTTCCAAGGAGAAGTGAATACTGATGTTTCACTTGATGGTTGTGATGGATTCTTAGGAGATTTTGAAGCTGGTGGTGCGGATTGATATTTTCTTGCTTCTCGTTCCAGTCTGGCTGCATTTCTAAAATCAGAAGCAGCTCTATTTTCCCAACCCATTTTTGAACAGGCAAGCCCTCGATATTTATAAGCTTCAAAGTAGTTGGGATTGAGGCGGATTGCTTGCGTAAAATTTTCTATTGCTTCAATATAATTTTTCCTTTGGGCTTGTTCCATACCCCATTTATAAAAAGTTTCGGCATCGGAGCGATTGGAGTAAATTGTTGTTTTTCCGGTTGAAGTTCCACCCCTAGAAGCAGATGCTTTTGCCAAACTTGGTTTTATAAACTTTAGTAATTCATAAGCTTGGTTGATTCTTTTAATTTTTTCCTCAGCCTCTTGCTTTTGCTCAGCTTCGGAAAAACGATCGGGATGCCAAGTTTTTGCCAGTTTGCGGTAAGCAAGCTTGACATCCTCAGGTGATGCATCAGGAGTCAAGCCAAGAATATCATAAGCACGCTTTATGTCCAGGCGATCGCTCATACTAGGAAAAATAATATCAATTGTAAATCCATGCTAACTTTTCTTAGAAATCCCTATCATTCCGTTCAAACACCCCACAGCGGTTACCACTGGGATGGTATGAGTCGCCGCTTCTTTGAAGGTTGGTATTATAGGGTCACTTTACCCCAAGAAGGCCAAACATTTGCTTTCATGTACTCAATAGAAGACCCAAAAGGCAATCAACCTCACAGTGGCGGTGCAGCACAAATTCTCGGTCCAAATGATGAGTACCTGTGGCGTACCTTTCCCGATACCAGTAAATTTTGGGGAAGTCCGCAGCGACTGGGCTTGGGACATTGGGGGAAAACAAACCGCAAGACCCAACCGACTTATCTACACCCTGAGGAATTTGAACGCGATATTTTAGAAGGCTACCAAGCAACAGCAACCCTAAACCAAGGATTTATCAAAGACCCTGCAAGCGGTCAATATTGCCGTTGGCAATATGAAATTCAACCCATCTACGGCTGGGGCGATCGCTTTAGTATTCAGCAATCCACTGCGGGTTGGCTGTCATTTCTACAAATTTTTGAGCCGGGATGGCAAATTTTAATGGCACATGGTTTAGCATCTGGTTGGATTGATTGGAATGGTAAACGTTATGAATTTACCAATGCTCCAGCCTACGGCGAGAAGAATTGGGGAGGCGCTTTCCCGCAAAAATGGTTTTGGGTAAACTGTAATAGCTTTGAAGGCGAACCAGATCTCGCCCTCACTGCAGGCGGAGGAAGGCGTGGTGTTTTGTGGTGGATGGAATCTGTAGCGATGGTAGGCTTGCACTATCAAGGGAAGTTTTACGAATTTGTACCTTGGAACTCCCAAGTCAGTTGGAATATCAGCCCTTGGGGAAAATGGCAAATTCAAGCAAAAAATTCCCGTTATGAAGTTGAGGTAATAGGGACTACCAATTTACCGGGCACTCCTCTACGTGCGCCAACAACTGATGGTTTAATCTTCTGCTGTCGGGACACAATGCAAGGCGAGTTAAATTTAGAACTGCGAGACAATAATACGGAAAAAGGAAAAACTATCCTGAGGGCAAGCACCTTCCTGTGTGGATTAGAGATAGGAGGTAGAGGCTGGGAAAACTCCTGGCAGTCCCGCTAAAAGTGGTATCATGGTAATGATGTTATTTTTCTGGGGCTGTAGCTCAGTTGGATAGAGCGAGCGCCTCCTGAAGTTTCGGGCACCATAGAGGAAACTCTATGAGTGAATGTGGTTAAATTCGGTGAACCCTAAAGAGTTAGAACTCCCTCATGGGAAAACTATAAGGGAATACCGAGCCAAGCCCAAAAATTTGAGATTTGAGATTTAAGATTTGAAATTTTATTTATGGAATCCAAAATCCAAAATCCAAAATCTAAAATCGAGGGAAGGTGTAGAGACTAGTAAGCCACCGCCTAAAGGTACAAAACCTATGGTGAAGGTATAGTCCGGAGAGTGGGGAAACTCACACAAATCTGAAGCGCTAGGCCGCCGGTTCGAATCTGGCCAGTCCCGTTAAAAAGTTAAATGAAGTTAGTAGATAGTGGTGAGTTGTTAGTAGATAGTAGTTGGTAGGTAAAGTACCGATTCACTAAGTCTTTTCCCCTACTTCTGTCAGAACGCATAGCTTCACGCCCCTACTAACAACTGTAAGGGCGCAAAACCTTACGCCCAACTAGCAACTGTAAGGGCGTAATGCCTTGCGTCCCTACTAACAACTAACCTTTTTTCAAAGAAAAACTTTTGTTCAAACAGTCACTCTTTGATAGAACCTTGAGCAAGCCACCATTGAAAGCTATTTCTTCTCGGTTTATGCTATTAGCCCTACCAGTGATGCTTTGGTGGGGTTACAAAGAAATGCAAAGCCAATTTGCGCGACCCCAAGCTATTTTAGTGTTGGGTGGTTCAACATCAAAGTTAGAGCGAGAGAAATTTACAGCAGATCTGGCTCGCCAAAACCCACACTTACCTATTTGGATTACTGGAGGTAGCCCACCAACGATCACCAAAAGAGTATTTAGAAAAGCTGGAATCGATCCGAAGCGTTTGCATTTAGACTATAGGGCGCAAAATACAGTAGAAAACTTTACAACGCTTGTTGATGATTTAGAAAAAAGAGGGATTAAGAGCGTCTATCTCGTAACTTCAGACTACCACATGCGTCGCGCCCGTGTTATAGGCAAAATTATTTTAGGTAGTCGGGGCATTAATATTAAACCAGTGTCAGTTCCTTCTAGAACATCTCCCGAACCAATTGAAAAATCTATTCGCGATGGGGTAAGAGCAATTGTTTGGATAGCAACTGGTTATGCAGGGAGTGAAGAACTTCAAAAATACAAGCAGTGAAATATCAATTCACAAAATAACTTCATTTTGTAGTATGGGGTATCTTTACTCGATACTTCTTAAGGACGGGTAAGGATACCCATCCCACAAAAGATTTTGGGATATTTCTTATTTGAAATTCCTCAGATAAAAACCTATGCTGCTATCTTCTCTTGCACCAGGACAAATGGTTGTACGATTAGAGTATTAAATCGTTTTTCTTGTTGCATATTCCATTCTCCTACCTGAGTGGCAGAAGGTTTAGCAATCAAGGCTTCATCAATCCAGACTTGCACTTCGGAAACGCGATCGCTAGCTATTGCGACTCCCACATCTAACAAGTCAAGTCCTTCTGCAACGACAATTACTGCATCGCGTTGTACGTGAGGAATTAGCCATGACCACTCGGCTTCATCCAAATTTTCTGTTAACTCTGCTCTCAAATCTTGATTGGTCATTTGACTAAACCTCTGACTTCATTTCATCAATTTCAAATAAAGAAACTATAACACCAGCGATAGGAATAGAAATAAAAATTCCTAACAATCCGGCAACTTTAGCACCTACAAGTAAAGCAAAAAATACCACAACAGGGTTTAGGTTGAGCGCTCCTTGCATAATTCTAGGTGAAATTAAGTTATCTTGTATTTGTTGAAGAATAATACAAGCAACTAGTACTTTAAGAGCTAGCCAAACACTTTGAGAGAAGACAATAAGTGTAATCACACTGACTCCTAATGTAGCTCCTATACCAGGTATAATATCAAGCAATCCAACTACAACTGATAGTATTAATGCAAAAGGTACATTAAGGACTAGAAATACAAGGAAAGAGCAAGATGTCAGAAACAATGTCAAGATTAACTGACCGCGAAAAAAACCTAAAAAATTACGTTTTATGATACGTGTAAATCTATCTCGCCTTCTTGGCGGTACTCCTTTTATAATAAATTGCCAAAGTTTTTCTCCGTCAAGCAGCATAAAAAAAGCAACAACGGCAATTAAGATAAAAGTTACAAAGTTAGTAATGAAGCTTTGAAAAATATTCAAGCTTGTAACAAGCATGGATATAGCTTGGTTTCGCAGCTGTTCTTCTATAGCACTTAAATCAATTTGTAAATTCCGACTGCGAAGAAACTCCTCTAGGCGATCGACTAAGGGGACCAAAGAGTTCAAAAAAGCAGTGACGCTATCAATTAATTGTTGTCCTTGAGATAAAACAGTTAAACCAACTGTAATCGTCAAAGCACTCAGAACAACAAGACTCAGTAAGAAAATGACAACAACTGCTATGCTATGAGGTAAAAAATGCCTCAGCCATTGTACGGGATAGCTAAGTAAAAAGGCTAGAATCGCAGCAAATGAGAAAATAACAATGACTGATTCAAAGTAACCCAGAAGTTGTACAATTGCCCAGCCAGATGCTACTAGAAGTAAAAAACGAACTAGCGCCAGATTATTCAGGCGGTTCCAAAAATCACTGGCATCAAAACCGCTCATATATAGGTTTGGAAAGCTTTGTAAAATCTCCTATTAGACTGACATAACTCAAGCAACAATTGCCACTTCCTTTAAGCAGATTTCCGATCGCTCAAACAGAAAATATGTAGGATGCTCAATGCCCACTGTTAGGCATAAATGGTAGGCATTGCCAACCTTACAAGTTAGAAAAATACCAAATACCCCTCAACGTCCTAAATCGTGAAGGGTATTAATTGCTGCTGCACACTGTTTTGTAATAGCTTCCAATTCTTCTTTATCAGTTGAACTAGGAGCATTAATTAACTCGCCAATTCTTACCGTGACTGGAACCGGGCGAGGAGTTATCGCTCCTTTTTGCTCAATAGCCTGAGTACCCCACAAACATACAGGTAAAAGAGGCGCTTTTGCCTTAGCAGCAATCAGTGCAGCACCTCGCTTTGGATCTGTGATACGTCCATCAGGGGTACGAGTGCCTTGTAAAAAAACGCCTACAGCCCACCCCTCATCCAAATATTTTAAGGCAGCGCGAATGGCAGTGCGATCGGCACTACCCCGGCTGACTGGATAAGCCCCATACAACTCAATAGCTTGTTTTAAAATTGGGATTTTAAAAAGTTCTTCCTTTGCCATGTAAGCGACAGGACGGCGCATATAGTTAGAAACAAGTGGCGGATCGTAGTTACTGGCGTGATTGCTTACCACCACAAGTGGTCCGCTTTGAGGAACGTTTTCAGCACCATAGACTCGCCCTCGAAAGTAGACTCGGAGCATGGGGCTAACAACTGACCACTTAAAGGCGTAGTAAAGTAAGAGACTGGCAAATGGTTCGCGGTTTCGAGACATAGGGTCATGGTGAGTGGTTGGTGGTTAGTGGTTAGTAGTTGACAACTAACCATTAACCACTCACTAAGTCAGCTGTAGAACGGATATTTTCTAAAATTAAACCAGAGCAAGTGCGTTTAATCAGACCAGTCAGGACATTACCAGGTCCAATTTCCACAACTCGCTCAACTCCATTATCAGGCAATGCCAGGGCAATTTCTCTCCACCGCACTCCACCTGTCATTTGTTGCCTTAAACGTTGTTTTAAAACATCTGCATCAGCAGATGGAACAGGATCGACATTTGATAAAACTGGTATTTTTGCTGGTTGAAACTTTACGGAATCAAGCGCGTGTTGGAACTCAGCTGCAACTTCTGCCATCAAAGGTGAATGAAACGCACCAGAAACATTTAGGGGTAATGCGCGTTTTGCCTTGACTTGGGACATAACTGCTTGAACAGCTTCTGGAGTACCAGAAATAACAACCTGTGTGGGGCTGTTGTCATTTGCTAGAACTACATCAGGATTTTCAGAGATCGCCTGTTCCAGTTTTTCTCGGTCAAAATTTATTAATGCTGCCATCATACCACCTGCAGCACTATCCATGAGTTCTGCCCGATGTTTTACCAAGCGCAATCCAGCTGACCACTCGAAGACACCCGCCACATAAAGAGCGATATATTCTCCCAAACTGTGACCTGCCAATAAATCCGGGCTGTATTTTTCTTGCAAAATGTCAGCAAGTATGCTTTCTACCACGTACAAACAAGGTTGAGTGTAGAGGGTGCGAGATAGCTTTTCCTCGTGTGTTTGGCAAATTTCAATGACAGACCAACCCAAGATACTTTCTGCTTGGGCAAACTTTTCTTTTGCAGATGGTAAATCCAGTAAATCCATTCCCATGCCCAAGGATTGAGAACCTTGACCGGGAAATACCCATACGGTTTTTGTCATTTAATCATCAAATTGGTGGTTAGTGGTTGGTGGTTGGTGGTTAGTGGTTAGTCGTTAATTGCTCTCCTCATTAGTTGCGGTTAACAACTGACTGCGAACTACTAACCACTAACTAATACACATTTACCGCCCCCATCGAAAGATAGCGGCACCCCAAGTGAGACCGGCTCCAAAACCGGAGGCGGCTATAATGTCACTGGGTTTGATTTTCCCTTGTCGTACTGCTTCGTTTAAAGCTAGAGGAATAGAAGCAGCAGAAGTATTACCGTAGTTAGCAAGATTGCTAAGAACTTTTTCTGGTGGAATGTTCATGCGATTGGCAACAGCATCTAGAATTCGCTGGTTTGCCTGATGCAACAAAAGCCAGTCTATGTCGTCAACGCTCAGGTCAGCACGGAATAAAGCTTTGTCAATCACTTCCGGTACTTTTTGCACGGCAAAGCGATAGACTTCTTTGCCGTTCATTGAGATCGGCGTAAAGCTTCCTTTTCCAACACTGACACCCTGAGTTAAGTCTAAATTACTACCTTGGTATGCAAGGTTAAGGCAATTATTCTGAGTCCCATCACTTCTAAGTTCAAATCCCAGCAAGCCATCTGTTTCATTGGCTTGCATCACGATTGCTCCAGCACCATCCCCAAATAACACGCACGTGCTACGGTCTTTCCAATCTACCCAACGAGAGAGGATATCTGCCCCTATCAACAGGACGTTTTGATAAACTCCGGTTCTGATATATTGGGCAGCAGTGACAAGTCCAAACACGAAACCAGAACAAGCTGCAGTCAGATCGAAAGCAACTGCCCTGGTTGCTCCGAGTGCTGCTTGAATTCTACAAGCGGTGCCAAACAAATCATCGGGGGTAGAAGTTGCCAGCAGAATCAAATCCAAGTCTTGCGGATTGATTTTAGCCATTGCGATCGCCTGATGGCTGGCAGCAACCGCCAGATCGGTTAGTGATTCATCGGGCTTCGCCAACCGACGTTGACGAATTCCCGTTCTTGTGGTAATCCAATCATCTGATGTTTCAACCAGTTCGGTTAGTGCCTGGTTATCCAAGAAAGCAGCTGGAACTGCCGAACCACTTCCTGTTATTGCTATTCCTAAATTTTGCACTCCGGCATCTCCCAAGCTATCTTTAACAGTGACCAGTAACCAGTCATTTGTCATTTGTCAAAAGGTCATTGCAAATGACTCCGGACAAATGACAAATGATATTTAGCCACTTTCTTGCTGAACGCTTTGATATTGGGACTGAATTCTTTGTAACACTTGGTTGTTGACCGCTTCTTTTGCCATACGAATTGCATTAAAAATCGAAGGTGCTTGGGAACTCCCGTGACTGATAATACAAATTCCCCCTACTCCCAAAAGCAAAGCACCCCCATGTTCGGCATGATCGACCCTCTGCTTAATCCGTCTGAGATTTGGTTTTAAAATAGCTGTACCAATTTGACCGCGCACTCCTTGGGGTAATTCTTCCCGCATAATTTGCAGCATAATCTCCCCAACGGCTTCGGCAAACTTTAACAACACGTTACCCACAAATCCGTCACAGACAATTACGTCAAAATGACCGGAGAGGACATCACGCCCTTCGGCGTTACCAATAAAAGTAATTTGCGTCTTTTCCTTTAGTAGTTGATGGGCACGTACAGCAGCATCATTGCCTTTACAGTCTTCTTCACCGATATTCAATAAACCTACTTTAGGTTCTGGAGTCCCCAAAACATACTGACTGTATATAGACCCCATGACTGCAAACTGTTCTAAGAATTTTGGACGGCAATCCACGTTTGCACCTACATCAAGAACTAGTACTGGCTTGCCTGCTACCATTGTGGGAAAAACCGCACCAATTGCGGGACGGTCAATGCCCGGTAGTCGTCCCAAGCGCAGTAAAGCTGCTGCCATTGCTGCTCCAGAGTGTCCGGCAGAAACGACAGCATCTGCTTGCTGTTTTTTCACCAAATCCATCGCCACATTGATGGAAGCCTTAGGTTTGCGCCTGATAGCGCTTAAAGGCTCCTCATCCATTGCGATCGCTTCAGAGGCACTCACGATTTCAACGTGCGCCAGATTTGTCTTTGGCGGCAGTTTGCTTTGAATTTGTTGGGGATCGCCCACCAACAGTACTTCTACACCTAATTCTTCTCGGGCTCGCAGAGCGCCTGCGACGATTTCATCAGGTGCATGATCCCCTCCCATTGCGTCAATTGCGATCCGCACGCAAGTCGATCCCATTGCTCAGAGCTTCTAAAAACCTTACAAATTTTACCAGATGCCTCTTTTGAAGTATGAAGGATAAAGGAAAAAGAACTTAAGTATTCGGTCTTAGGTCTTTGGTTATTTTCCAATCCCAGTACCCAATGCCTTTCTTTCTTGATACTTTTCTTTCCTACTTGTTTAGAGCTTCTGTCAAGCCCAACATAACACGAATTACACCCCTTACTACGACCGTGAAATTACGGCGATAACCGCGAGATGGAAACTGGGGACTTAAGGATAGGGTTATGACTGGGCAATTGCACGTGAAAAAGCTTTTCACAATCGCGATTGCCACTAATCCCCACTTTGTGGGAGTTCCGCATTTTCCAATCCCCATTGACCAAAATCAAAAAATTGCCTGATCGAGAAGTTAGCTGTGGGAAAATATCAGATAGATAAAATCGAGTCCATAGCTCAAGTGTGTAGATCCACGCGGGCAGCTTTTTAAAGAGTAGAGTAGGGTGGGATGAAGTGTGAAGTATAAATTTTTCATCCTTCATCCTTTTTCATTAAAAAGTGTAAGATGGGAACCCTAAAGATCGGAAAATACAAATGATAGGGTTCTGCTGCCTACAAAAATTGTGTTATCCAAACCACTTCCGCAATGAAACATCAGCGGTTATTATGGCTCAGTACATAGCAAGAGCAAGCAAATAGTAAATTTACGTAATCTTAACTAGCATATAGAACGAAGGAAAACGGATGCTGGAATTATTTAGTTCAGGGTTAATTTCCATTTGGCTAGAGATGGCAGGTGTACAAGTTAAACCTACAGATGTATTGGATGTACTAGCTTGGCAAAGTAGCCCTGGCTTAGTTCTTGCCCCCGATCCAAATCCATCTGGCAGTACCATTGTGCAGCAATATCTGAAGGGACTGCAAACATTAAAACTCGTCACAACACCAGAGCAAACACAACATCAAGGGATTTGGCTTCAGTCAGGACCTATCTTGATGGCTAACCATCAGGGTACAACACCTCTAAGCGCTGCTTCCTTAACTAAAATCGCTACTTCTTTAGCAGCCCTAACGACTTTTGGACCAAACCATCAATTTCAAACATTAGTCAGTACCACAGGCTCGGTCAAAAACGGAGTCTTACAAGGTGATTTAATCCTAACGAGCGGCGGAGATCCTTTATTTGTTTGGGAAGAAGCGATCGCTCTAGGTAACAGCCTCAACCAAATGGGTATCAAACGTGTCACGGGAAATTTGATAATTAATGGCAATTTTGCTATGAATTTTCAGCGCAATCCCCAGATTGCAGGTCAAATGCTCAGACAAGCGATCAATTCTGCCACCTGGTCTCGTGCTTTATCTTTCCAACATTCACTGATGCCTAAAGGGACTCTCAAACCGCAAGTGGCTGTAGCCGGACAGGTAAAATTAGCAACGCAAAATATTGCTCTGTCCCAAAATCCCCAACAAACCCTATTATTGCGTCATCGTTCGCTGCCCTTAAGACAAATCATCAAGGAAATGAACGTTTTCAGCAATAATGAAATGGCAGAAATGTTAGCAGAGGCCGTTGGGGGAGCACATATTGTACAATTAAAAGCCGCAAAACTAGCAAGAGTGCCGCAATCGGAAATTCAATTAATTAACGGTTCTGGGCTCGGACAAGAGAACCGCATTTCTCCCAGAGCTGCTTGTGCTATGTTAATGGCAATTCAAAAGGAAGCTTTTGCCCACCAACTCACTGTAGCTGATTTCTTTCCTACTGCGGGGTTTGACAATCGTGGAACACTGCATTCGAGACATCTTCCTGCAGCCACTGTCATAAAAACCGGTACTTTGAGGGATGTCAGTGCTTTAGCGGGAGTGGTACCGACACGCGATCGCGGTTTGGTTTGGTTTGCCATTATCAATCGCGGTTATACCGTACCTGCTTTTCGCGCCGGACAAGATCAACTCTTACAAACCCTTGTCAAGCAATTACAAGTCGCTCCAACCATCCCCGCGAGTTTAACTCCCCATACAGCCACCAGTACGTTACCTCAATATGGTGCAGCCAATCGGAATGAAATGGTGTATGGTGGCTAATAGCTAATAGCTAATTGCTAATTGTTCATCTTAGTATTAACCATTAGCTATTAGCTATTAGCCCTTAGCTAATTACTCTTTAACTCTTTTGGAATAATTTCTGTCACCACTTTGTCGCTTGAGTTACCACCTTTAACTTCAATCGTTTCTGTTTGAATATTACCAATTGCCTGTTGACCCTTGAAAGCTAAAGGGGGATCGATTTGTCGGTAAACAACATCACCCTGTCCTTCAACTAATTTCTTATCAAGATACCAAGTAAGATTGTTAGATTTTAGCGATTGACGGCGTTCCCCAACAGCGTAAACATCTCCTGCTAGATAAACTGTTTTTTCTTTTATCTTCATCTCTCCTCTGTTAGCTGTGACTCTCACATTTTCTTCCCTATGGAATACCTGTACGGGAGCGTTTGCGTTCACAATTTCCGTGTTTAGATTCCAAGTCATTTCATTACTAGCTACTTGTAGGGGTGGGTCTAGTAATTCTATTTGAGCATTTTTTCTAACAGTAGCAATCTTGGTTTTTAAATTAACTTCCGCAGAATCTCCTCTTCCACGGTCGGTCACTTGATTGTTTTTATAGCGGTTGATTTGCATGGGACGATCGCCTATCAGTTTTTCCTCTTTGACTTTCCAAATCAAATGCTCGGTTCGCATTTGCATAACCGGATCGACTGATTGTGCTATGACTCCCCCAGAAAAATCCACGCGCTGTTCGCGGGTTTTCACTCGTGCTTCCTGTGCTACTGCTTGAAGTTGCTTGTGAGTTCCGTGAATGTTGTTACGAACAATTAGCAAATCTTCTTTAGGTCGCCACTCCAATTCGTTACCTTGCAACACTACACCGTTGAGAGGATCTGTGGCAACAATTTTTCCTTTCAAAAAGAGTTTCTTGCCATCTTGTTCAATATCTGCTTGCTGTGCTTGTACTTGATATACTACTTTACCGTCTTGATACAGTTCCCCGTAAGGGCTTTCCGCTTCACCAATTTGCTTATCTTTTGTATATTTTGCTTGTTTGGCAATCACTTTCCAAATAGGTCGTCCCAGCTCATCTGCTTGCAGTAGGGAAACACCAATAAAAGTCAAGTTACTTTCTTTAGCATTTGATGGAGGGTTCTGGATGGGGGGTTTGTTGACCACGTTAGACTCTCCTCCCCCACAGGCGGATAGGCTAATTGTTATGAGCCAAAGGAGGAAGAGAAAGATGGGGGGATTCAAGGTCCCCACCGGGGATAGCGGGGAAGTGAGGGAGTGAGGGAGTGAGGGAGTGAGGGAGTGAGGGAGAAAATTCCCCCTGGTCTCCCTTGTCCCCCTTGTCTCACTTTGTCTATTGTCTTTTTGATTCATTACTGCTCTTGAATTTCCAAGTGAGTGTCACTCTCTCTAGGTTCTTCCAAAAAACCCATACCTGCTGATAATGGTCGGTAAGGATAACTTTGGCGCGGTGTTTTTTGAATATCTTCTTTGACTGCTTCTAAATCAATATAGCGATCGCTCACATTAATTAAGCTATCACTCGTCATCGATCGCAAGCTCACTACTTCTACTCTTACACCACGGTAACTCACAGAATTCACTGCATATGCCAGATCCCCATCCCCACTGACCAGCACTGCTGTATCATATGAGTCTACGAGAGCCATCATATCCACAGCTATTTCTACATCTAAGTTAGCTTTTTTCGAGCCATCCGGTAGCTGTACTAAATCTTTAGCAATGACTCTGTAACCGTTCCGTCGCATCCACAATAAAAAACCTTGTTGCTTTTCGTTAGTTCTGTCTACTCCGGTATAGAAAAAAGCCCGCAGGAGTCTAGAACCTCCTGTTAGTCTCGATAGAAGTTTTGTGTAATCAATTTCAATTCCCAGTTGTAGTGCAGCATAAAATAAATTTGAGCCATCTATAAATATAGCTACACGACCCCGATTTTCCAAAACTTGTTCCGGTGTGAATATTGAGTCGTTTTCCAAATTATTCAACATTGTTGTCATACCTCTTTTTTATCCAATGTAATAATTGATACTTAATTTTCCAGATATCAAGATAGAGTGGTTTATGATAATTGTTCAGGACTAATAAATTTAGTCCCGACAAATTAGAAAAAGAAACTTGAAACAATTAATTGTTTTTAGGTAGTTCTATGCGCTTAAAGATCGGTTGTGGTTCACCCAGCTTTTGTTGGGCTGAGAGTACACCCCATGTTCCATGAATTGAAAAAGGAGCCGCTATTGAAGTTTTTATTTGTTCGTTAAAATCTATTCCAAAGCCCAGTTGCTGGTATATATCGCTACTAATACTTGGAATAATAGGAGATAGAAGATAGGCAGCTAGTCTCACTGATTCAAGGACTGCATAAAGCACTTGTTCTACTGCTTGTTGCTGCCCTTGTTTATATAACGACCAAGGAGCTTGTTCATCAATAAACTTATTGCTAGCTTGCACTAGCAGAAGTACAGCCTCGCAAGCTTGATTGAAAGCAAGTGATTCATAAGCCTTGCGGACTTGTTCTCCAAGATGCAAACCGATGGATTTCAACGGATGATCTGACGATATATCATCATTCGCTACTGGCGGAAGATTTCCGGCACAGTATTTCTTCACCATATTCAAAGTGCGGTTTAACAAATTACCTAAATCATTGGCTAAATCTGCATTTAGAATATTAATGAATCTACTTTCATTAAAGTCGCCATCCTTGCCGAATTCGATTTCCTTAAGAAAGTAATAACGAACTGCATCACTACCATAACGCTCAACCAGTGCCACCGGATCGAGAGTGTTACCCAAAGATTTACCCATTTTCTGACCGTCTTTAGTCAAAAAACCGTGTCCAAAGACTTTCTCCGGTAAAGGCAAACCCCCTGACATGAGCATTGCAGGCCAATATACTGCATGAAATCGCAGAATATCTTTACCAATCAGATGTAAATTTATCGGCCACCATTTGGCTGTAGCATTCTCTAAAGTTGGTTCATCTTCGGGTTCTAGCAGTGCAGTTACGTAACCCAATAAAGCATCAAACCAGACATAAAGGGTATGTTTGGGGTCAGATGGTACTGGAAAACCCCAGTCCACATTAATACGTGAAATCGAGAAGTCCTGCAAACCACCCTCGACAAAATTCAGAACTTCTTTTCGCCGACTTTCCGGTTGGATAAAATCCGGTTGGGATTCGTAAAGTGCTTGTAATTGAGTTTGATATTTGGATAAGCGGAAGAAATAGTTTTGCTCATCCCGCCACTCCACCTCTTTGTTTGTATGAATGGGACAGCGGTGACCCTCTAACAATTCTCGCTCTTCTTTAAATTCCTCACAAGATACGCAGTACCAACCTTTTTGTTGTCCTTGGTAAATGTCACCCGAATTCCATACTCTCTGGAAAAACTCTTTAACAATGACTTCGTGGCGAGGAGAGGTTGTCCGAATAAAGCGATCGTACTGAATATCGAGCAATTTCCACAAAGAAACAAACCCAAGAGACATTTCATCGGAAAAGCGTTGGGGCTCAAGCCCTTTGCTTTCTGCTGTCCGCTGAATTTTTTGTCCGTGTTCGTCTGTACCTGTAATCAGCAAAGCACGATGCCCCAGCAGTCTCTGAAATCTTACCACCGTATCTGCTGCCATCGTTGTGTAAGCACTGCCAATGTGAGGTAAATCGTTTACATAGTACAACGGTGTTGTGAGTGCAAACGTCTTTTCTGTTTTATTTACTTGATTCATGCAGAGTAAAAAGGAGTTGTTAAAAATATGTTTTGTTTTCTATCTTACTTCTTTAGGCAAAACCACGTAATTATATTACATAACTACTATTTTTTCAAGCCACATTTTAATATTAGCAAATCTCTTAAGTTCTAAAGTGATTCACCAGTAGCTCCAGGCAAACAACGGATACCAAGGATGGTTGAAAAAGCGATTGGCTGTTGGCAGTTGGGAATTGACTTCCCAGTCCTGATGTCTCCAATACTCAATCTTTATTTTCAAATCAGCTATAAACTCAATAAATTTCTCTAAAAAAAAGAGAATCTTTACTGAGAATTAATAGAAAATTTTTATGCAATTTTCAAGTACTAGATATGCAAACTCACGTCTTCATAAGGATTTTCCTTTGTGCATATTGATATGACATTTCTACCTTAAGGCAGTCGTCCTTCTCAGTTAAGAAATGTAAAATTACAGTCAAGATAAGCTGCAAAAAGTAAAAAGATGAAGAGCCCCCTTGAGATTTCTCGTTGGTTACTGGCGGCACTATCAACTAAAATATTTCGCTACTATGAGGATCGCATTCCTCAAGACGCCAGTGTGTTAGTAGTGAGCAATCACCGCAGCTTTATGGATGCACCTCTTTTGATGGCAGCCCTATCAAGCCCAATCCGCTTTGCCTGTCATCACTACATGGGACAAGTCCCGATCATGAGGGAGATTGTGACGGGTCAATTAGGGTGCTTTCCACTAGAAGCCAATCAACAGCGTCAGCAAAGCTTTTTTCATCAGGCACAAATTCTGTTACAGTCAAAGCAATTGGTAGGAGTGTTTCCTGAAGGTACAGAACCGATGGTGAAATTTACCCAACCCAATAGTATAGGGGAATTTCAGAGAGGTTTTGCCCATTTGGCATTGCGATCGCAAGTACCGGATTTAGCCGTTTTGCCAATTGCCATAGCTTCCCTTGAAGAAGTTAATACATCTGCTGTACCCCTGAGATTACTCAGTTTGTTCGATCCTTCAGAACCTTTATTTAATCAATCGGGTTGGCATCCTTTGGTTACCTATCGTCGAGTTGCCGTACTGATCGGTCAACCTTATTGGATTAACTCACCTCAGAAAGAAAAATATCAAGGGAAAAAAGCAAAAACTGTAGTGACAGAATTGACGGAACACTGCCATTCTGAAATTACTCAATTATTACGTGAAGGTTCTTATTAGAATCAAAAGTTCTTTGTCAAACGAGCGCTGACCATCGACCAATGACCAGTCCCAAAGTAGAACTCAAACCTTGCTTCCTAACTCCCAAACGGCTACAGCCAGCATTGCCGTTGTTTGTTTATTTACCAGGTATGGATGGAACAGGTCAGCTTTTGCGCTCGCAAACAGCGGGATTAGAAGCGGGCTTTGATGTCCGGTGTTTGGCAATTCCAAGAGATGATTTAACAAGTTGGGATGCTCTGAGTGACAACGTCTTGGACTTAATTCATGCAGAATTGGAAAAAAGTGCCTGTCGAGAAGTGTACTTGTGTGGAGAGTCCTTTGGAGGTTGTCTAGCGCAGAAAGTTGCTCTAAAAGCACCCAAACTCTTTAAAAGAATTGTTCTTATTAACTCCGCAAGTGCCTTTCATCTGCGACCGTTGTTAAGTTGGGCATCTCAACTGACATCCCTAGTTCCATCATGTCTTTACGATCTCGGTGGATTGGTCTTGTTACCGTTCTTAGCTAATTTGCCACGTATTTCCCGAACTGACAGACACGAACTTGTCAAAACCATACGCTATGTACCGCCACAAACCGTCCTGTGGAGAATTTCCTTACTTAGAGAATTTTCTATTGATGAAGCTCAACTACGCAGTCTCACTCAACCCGTTTTAGTCATCGCTGGTTCTCAAGATAAACTTTTGCCCTCCCTAGAAGAAGCAACACGTTTAACAAACCTTTTACCCAATGCCAAAATGTTAGTGCTTCCGAATTGCGGACACGCCTGCTTGTTAGAAGCAGATATTAACCTTTATGAAATTATGAGGGAGCAAAATTTTTTATCCCCCAGTGTTCCAATGGTTGAAGCGCATTAGAATATGGTACTGACAAAAGTTTATGCATAAAACAGAGTCGTGCAGCTATAAGTTAGTTTTTAATTTCTCTAGAACAGAAATGTTGAACAGCAACATAAATATTACGAACAAAATAGAGCAGAATTGGAAAAAAGAGGTGTTGTTATTGGTTCAATGGATTGACTCATTTCCTCTCGAGCAATGAGTCTCTCTCTTACCTGAGTGACTAACAATGTAAGAAAGTTGTCAAAAATTCCAGGCTTAATCTTAGAAAACTGGGTTGCTTGAGAAAGTATTTTCCCCTTCTGGAGAGAAGCCAAAGTTACCATAGCTTTGCTACAACCATCAATAGTCTCTAGAATCGGGAAAGTTGTGAAAAATGGCAGACAAAAAACAACAAAGCCACCCCCCTACGAACGATAAAGAAGATAAACCATCTTTACTAGAATCCGTTGCTGAAACACTAGGGTGTGCTGTAGGTACAGCTGTAGGAGTAGGTGCTGCGGCGAGCAGTGTCGCTGTAGAAGCAAGCAAAGCAGTTGCAGAAACAGCTGCTGAAGTAGGAGAAGCCGCAGTCAAACAAACACATAATTTGATCGAGCAAGCAACCCATACAGCCGGACAAGTCGCAAATTATCTTGGTGAAAACTGGCTGATTAGAAAACTATCAGGTGTTTTAAATCTCAATTGGCTACTTGGCGCATCTGACAATGTAAATTTGGAAAAAGCAGCAGCAGCAGTTAAAAAATTACAGCTAGAACACCCCAACGAATCACCCAGCCAAATTTCTCATCGCATTATGGTTGAGAAAGCAGCAATGGCTGGGGGAATTGGATTGGCAACTAGTGTTTTGCCAGGATTTGCGGCGGCACTTTTAGCAATTGATTTAGCAGCCACTACAGAATTACAATCGGAAATGGTTTATCAAATTGCAGCTGCCTATGGATTAGATTTAAAAGACCCCGCTCGTAAAGGTGAAGTGCTGGCAATTTTTGGTTTAGCTTTGGGTGGCGGTCGTCTGTTAAAGACTGCAGGTTTGGGTTTGCTTAGAAATGTTCCTTTTGCCGGAGCCGTTATTGGTGCTAGTTCTAATGCAACGATGATTTATTCATTAGGGTATGCGGCTTGCCGATTTTATGAAACAAAGATAGATATATCCAAATCCCTCTCTTCGGAGGAAACGCTTGCAGAATTAAAGCAAGAAAGTGAGAATTATCTGGAAAAAGCCATCGCCCAAGAAGCTGTCATGGATCAAATCTTAGTTCACATGATTCTTGCTAGCTATCCAGAAAAAAATTGGGAAGAAATTTTGCCAGAGTTGCAAGCTTTACATTTGAGCCCTAACTCATTAGAAACTATTGCTCAAAATATTAAATCACCACAATCTTTAGATACCCTCACCAATCAACTTAATAGAGATTTTGCCATACCTGTTTTGGCTCAATGTTACAGAATTGCTCGCAGTCAAAATGAGATAACATCTACCGAACAAAATATCATCAATGCAATTGCTAGTAAATTTAATATTGATGTTAATAGGATCAAGTCTTTAGTTGATAGTGGTGTTGGTCAGTAGGTTGGATTGAAATGAAACCCAACAAATGCTTGTCAATGTTGGGTGAAAATATGTTGGAAATTTACAAGATACCCGACTTCTTGAAGAAGCCGGGTATCTTGTTCTTGTAAAAATTTAATTCTTTTTTTAAAAAATCTATCTCAAGTCTGTTAAATAAGTGTTGCCAACAGCCTTAAGGTAGATTTTAGCAAGAGTTGGCTTGCTTTTGTTTGATTTATACAACGTTTAAAATGAGGTTTTCTCTATACTATATTGGCAAACATAATTTGAAAATTGAGGTGAAGGCTCGTGACTAACTTCACCACGACAAGAATAATCTCAAAAGTTACAAGCGCCATTACTGTTGTCGTCGGCTGTATTGTGCTGATTGGTTGGACACTCGATATTACCCTGCTTAAGAGTGTTTTCCCTGGATTTGTCACTATGAAAGCAAATACAGCGATCGCTTTTTTATTGGCTGGAGTCTCGCTGTGGCTGTTTGTGTTGGAAGAACAAAGGAGAAAATATAGCTTTTTTGCTCGTTTAATAGCGATCGCACTCTCACTAATTGGTTGGCTGACTCTGTGTCAATATATATTTGGGTGGAATTTAAGAATTGACGAACTGCTGTTTAAAGACTTGCCCGAAGCTACAGACACTTCTCATCCCGGAAGAATGGGGGCAAACACTGCCCTCAATTTTGTGTTAGTAGGTGCTGCACTGTGGTTGTTGGGGCAAAGGACAAATCGCAGTGATTGCTTAGCTCAAGGTTTAAGCATAGTTGTTGTCTTAATATCTCTCCAAGTAATAGTGGGCTATATCTATGGAGTGAGAAACTTTTACCATTTAGGCGTTTATACTACCTCAATGGCGTTACATACGGCACTAACTTTTGAGGTGCTTTGTGTGGGAGTGTTGTATATTCGTCCGAATACCGGTTTTATGCGGACAATTACTAGTGAATTCAATGGCGGTGCGATCGCTCGTTTGTGGATACCAACTATTTTGATTCTGCCCCCGATAGTGGGGTGGTTCATTAATGTGGGACAAACGGCTAACAGATATGATGCGGCTTTTGGCATATCGCTACTTGTCGTTTTACTAGACGCAATTTTTTTAGGATTAATTTGGCAAAATGCCAAGTTTCTTAATAAGTTAGATAGCACCCGTCACAAAGCAGAAAAGGCGCTGCGAGAGAGCGAAGAAAGCTATCGTTTGCTGGTTGAGAACGTTCCTCAATTAGTTTGGACTAGCCAACCTGATGGCTTTATAGAGTACTTCAATCAGCGTTGGCTGGACTACACTGGTTTGCAACTTCATCAAACTTTAGGATGGAATTGGCAACAGGTGGTTCATCCTGAAGATTTACCATCAGCCCTTGAGAGTTGGACAACCGGACTCAGGACAGGAAACCGAGTAGAAGCGCAGTATCGTCTCTTACGTTTTGATGGGGTTTACCGCTGGCATGTAGTACAAGCTGTACCACTATGCGACAGCAGAGGAAATGTTACTAAGTGGTTTGGAACTTGTACGGATATTGACGATCGCATACAAGCAGAAGTTGCCTTGCGTAAAAGCGAATCCCGATTGCGGTTCTTTGTGGAATCAGATTCGATCGGCATTATCAGTGCTGATATGCACGGACATCTGAAGGAGGTCAACGATGCATTTTTAAGCATAATTGGCTATACTCGCAAAGACTTTCTTACAGAAAGGCTGGATTTGAAAGACCTTACACCATCAGAGTTTTTCTCCTTAGATGAAGCAGCGCTAGCCGAAGCAAGGGTGAAAGGAAACTCTAGCCCTTATGAAAAAGCTTACATCCGAAAGGATGGCACTCGCGTTTCAGTGTTAGTTGGCTGCACTATAGTTGGAGAACAGCAGGAAGAAGCCATCTCATTTGTTCTCAATATTAGCGAACTCAAGAGAACACAAGCAGCCTTAACAGAAAGCGAAAAACGCTTTCGCCATGTCACAGATACTGCTCCGGTGATGGTTTGGATGTCCGGTACAGATAAACTTTGTCACTACTTTAACAAGCCTTGGTTGGATTTTACCGGACGAACAATGGAGATGGAATTAGGCAATGCTTGGTTAGAAGGCGTACATCCTGACGATCTTCAGCATTGCTGGGAAACTTATGTGAGTGCATTTGATGCGCGTCTGACTTTCCAAATGGAATACCGCCTCAGAAGATTTGATGGGCAATACCGTTGGCTTTTAGATATTGGTGTACCGAGATTTACGCCAGAAGGTGAGTTTTTAGGTTACATCGGGTCTTGTATAGATATAGAAGACCGCAAACAAGTGGAAGCCCAAATGCGGCAAATCAACGAAACTCTGGAAGAAAGAGTCAAACAACGCACTGCTCAGCTAGAATCTGCCAATAGGGAGCTTGAATCGTTCTCTTATTCAGTTTCTCATGACTTAAGAGCACCATTGAGGCACATCACCGGATTCGTTGACTTGTTGCAAAAACGGCTCCTAAGAACATCGCTCGATGAAACGAGTCAACGTTACCTTGACATTATCACCGAAGCTACCAAACAAGCAGGGAAATTGATTGATGATTTGTTAACTTTTTCCCGTGTGGGGCGTTCTGAAATGCGGTATACCAACGTAGATATGAATTTACTCTTACGGGAGGTACAACGCGATTTATTGCTAGAAACGAAAAACCGTAAGATTTCTTGGCAAATAGAATCACTACCCCAAGTACATGGTGACCCTTCAATGTTAAGACTAGTTCTCCGTAACTTGTTAGAAAATGCCATTAAATATAGCAAAACTCGTTCCTTGGCAGAAATTACTGTAGGCAGTACCTCTGAGGAACAAGAAGTGGTATTCTTCGTGCGAGATAACGGTGTTGGTTTTGATATGCGATATGTTCACAAATTATTTGGAGTTTTTCAACGCTTGCACAGCGAGCCTCAGTTTGAGGGTACGGGTGTAGGATTGGCAAACGTCCAGCGTATCGTCTACCGACACGGTGGGCGTGTCTGGGCTGAAAGTGAAATAGACAAGGTCACAACCTTTTATTTTGCGCTACCAAGGGGGCTTGGAGTAGCGAGTGGAGAGTAGAGAGCGAACAATGGAACTAAAGCGCATTCTCCTAGTAGAAGACAGCATTAACGACGTTGAGTTAATCCTGACTTCACTGGCAGAAAACCATTTGGGTAATGAAGTTGTTGTTGTCAGAGACGGTGAAGAAGCATTGGATTACTTATACCGCCGTGGCTTGTATCGATTGCGGCGCGAAGGTCATCCTGTTGTGGTACTATTGGATCTTAAGCTACCAAAAATTGATGGATTAGAAGTTTTGACACAACTCAAAGCCGATCCAGAGTTGCGAGTAGTACCAGTAGTTGTGCTGACTTCCTCACGCGAAGAGCAAGATCTAACTCGCTGTTATGAACTAGGCACAAATGCTTACGTTGTTAAGCCTATTGATTTTCACGAATTTGTTGAAGTCATTAGAGGGTTAGGATTATTTTGGGCAATCATTAATGAGCCGCCTCCAGGTTCCATACCTCCGGCACGCAGTACTCACGGATTTGCAGGAACATAACAATGTCTGGTCTCAGGTTTCTCTTGCTGGAAGATAGCTTGTTGGATACTGAACTTATCTACGCCGTCTTAACTGAAGGCGGAATTTCTTGTGAATTGGTTCAGGTAAAGACAGAAGCTGAATTCCAGAAAGCACTTGAAGAAGATAGTTTTGACCTGATTCTTTCAGATTACTCCTTACCTGCATTTGATGGCATTTCAGCTTTGGAGATGGCACGTCGTTTGGTGCCCGATGTACCTTTCATCTTTGTAACCGCAACAATGGGAGAAGAGGTAGCAATTGAAACTCTCAAAAGCGGTGCAACTGACTATGTACTCAAGCAACGGTTGGAACGTGTTGTACCTTCAGTTAGGCGGGCTATGCGAGAAGCTGAAGAACGCCGCGCCCGCAAACAAGCAGAAGCTGAATTAAAACAGCAAAAAGAAGAATTGGAAAGGGCAAACCGCATCAAAGATGAGTTTTTGGCAGTACTTTCTCATGAATTGCGATCGCCCCTCAATGCCATTCTCGGGTGGTCAAAAATTCTGCGAACCCGAGAAATCAATGAAGCAACTCTTGCCCGCGCCCTAGAAACGATTGAGCGCAACGCCAAGCTACAAACTCAACTTATTGAGGATTTATTGGATGTCTCTCGCATTATTCGCGGTAAATTAACCCTGCGTGCTCAACCCACAAACTTAATTCCCGCAATTGAAGCTGCAATTGATACCATGCGTTTGGCAGCTCAGGCGAAAGCTATCGATCTCAAGTTTTCTATTTTAGATTCAGAATTAGAGAACCAAAGCGAATTTGCAACAAGTAGATCGCACAAGACTCAAATTACAGACAGACAACCCCAATCCCTACCCAATGCTTTAACAGAAGAAACGTCTACAGTCACTCTTATCCCACAAGCAACGCAGTGGCATGGCAAGTCAAAATTCCTTGTCTTGGGTGACCCCAATCGTTTGCAGCAAATCGTTTGGAATCTCCTCTCCAATGCAATCAAGTTTACAACTCAGGGGGGACAGGTGGAAGTCATGCTGGAAAGAGTGGGGGACAAGGGGGACACCCAATCCCCAGGATATGCCCGAATTACAGTCAAGGATACAGGTATAGGTATTCCTTCTAAGTTTCTACCTTACGTGTTTGATTCTTTTCGGCAAGCAGATGGTTCTACCACTCGCAAACATGGTGGTTTGGGGTTGGGTTTGGCAATTGTGCGTCACTTGATAGAACTTCATGGCGGAACTGTAACTGCAAGCAGTCCGGGAGAAGGACAGGGGGCAACATTTACAGTAAAACTGCCAATTCTTGAAGGGAGTAGAAGTAAAATTCCCCTCTCCCCTACAGATACCCCATGGCTTGTCTCGACAACCCACTCCCTTCCCCTAACAGGAGTGAGAGTTTTAGTCGTTGATGATGAGAGGGATTCTCGCGATTTTATAGTCTATGCTTTAGAAGACTGTGGTGCGATCGCAGCTGGGGCAACCTCTGCTGATTCAGCATTGGAAATGCTAGCATCTTTCCATCCAGATGTGCTAGTAAGCGACATTGGTATGCCGGAAACAGACGGTTATAGCTTAATTCGCCAAATTAGAAATCAGCCAAGCGAAAAGGGAGGACAAATCCCGGCTATTGCGCTAACAGCTTATGCCGGGGACCGGGATCGGCAAGAAGCGTTAGCTGCGGGTTTCCAAAAACACCTCTCAAAACCAGTTATGCCGGATGAACTTGCCAATGTGGTTGCAGAATTAGTTAATGGCTAATGGTGAGTCCAGCGCTGCAGGCGGGTTTCCCACGCCCTGGCGGCTGGCGAACCCGAAGGGCTGATGGCTAATAAAAAATTAACAATTAGCAATTAGCAATTAGCAATTAGCGATTCACAATTTTACGTAATACTGGTACAAGAACTATTACAAAGAATACACAAAATGGAGATTCGAGGGAGTAATACCCCACTTTTAGAGTGGGTTGGCGACGGTTTAGCGATTGGATTATTTGAAGATGCAGTAGAACTGACAGGGGAACTAGCCACTTTAGATGAAAAGTTGGCTGGTAGTATCAAAGAATTGATTGCCGAAGAAGAATTTAAAGGCAAACAAGGTAGCAGCTCTTCTATCCGAGTTGGCAGCCAAAGCCCAGTTCGTAAAGTGATTGTTGTTGGCTTGGGAAAACCCGAAGCTTTAAAACTGGAAACTCTTAGAAGGGCGGCGGCGGCGGCAGCAAGGACAGCTAAAAAGCAGAAATGCAAAACTTTGGCAATTCATCTGCCAATTTTTAATAATGACAAAGCACAAACCGCTCAAGCGATCGCCGAAGGAGTTCAACTAGCATTATATCAAGACAATCGCTTTAAATCTGAGCCAGAGGATAAAAGCCCGCAAATTGAACAGGTGGATTTATTGGGGCTTGGAGGACAGGAAGCGGCTATTACCCGTGCCAATCAAATCGCTTCTGGTGTCTTTTTAGCACGGCAGTTAGTTGCAGCACCAGCTAACTCTGTTACACCAATTACTATGGCAGAAACGGCTACACAAATTGCTTCCGAACACGGTTTGCAGCTAGAAATTTTAGAGCAGGAAGACTGTGAAAAGTTGAATATGGGTGCTTTTTTGGGAGTGGCAAAAGCTTCTGACTTGCCACCTAAATTTATTCACCTCACTTACAAACCAGAAGGTACGCCAAGACGCAAGCTAGCGATTATAGGAAAAGGTTTAACCTTTGACTCTGGCGGACTTAACATCAAAGGTGCTGGTAGTGGCATTGAGACCATGAAGATTGACATGGGTGGTGCTGCAGCGACTCTAGGCGCTGCTAAAGCCATCGGTCAACTCAAGCCAGATGTAGAAGTGCATTTTATTTCTGCTGTCACTGAAAATATGATCAGCGGTCATGCAATGCATCCCGGTGACATCCTCACGGCTTCCAACGGTAAGACGATAGAGGTAAACAATACCGATGCCGAAGGACGTTTGACTTTAGCAGATGCTTTAGTCTTTGCTGATAAATTAGGCGTGGATGCAATTATCGATCTTGCAACCCTTACAGGGGCTTGTGTTGTAGCCTTAGGAGAAGACATTGCCGGTTTATTTACGCCTGATGATGCTTTGGCTACCCAGTTAGAAAAAGCTTCAGAAGTTTCAGGGGAAAAGATTTGGCGATTGCCAATGGAAGAGAAGTACTTTGAAGGGCTGAAATCCGGTATTGCTGATATGAAAAACACGGGTCCGCGTGCTGGTGGTTCCATCACTGCTGCTTTATTCCTCAAGCAGTTTGTGAAAGATACAGCTGCTTGGGCACACTTAGATGTAGCAGGTCCCGTTTGGGCTGACAAAGAAAACGGCTACAACGGACCGGGTGCAACTGGCTTTGGTGTTCGTACTCTCGTTAATTGGGTATTGAGCGAAGTGTAATAGTTTCACTCTTGTGGGGCGGGCGTCTGTCCCACAAGGGTGTTCCTAAAAAATTACATAATTGGTGGCTGCTATTCTTGTAAGGTGGTTTTGAGAAGACGCCGTGCAGTTTGGTTTAAGCTTTCTGCTAGCTGTTAGTGTTGCTGCCAATTAATGTAGAGCGGATGATTTTGGGAAAGGAGTCATTAATTATGAAAGGAGGGAGCAAGTATCAACCACTTTTTGAATACCTGCAAAACAGCGATCGCACAGAAATCACCCTGACTTTTGCAGAAATTGAGACGTTAATGAGTAACAGTTTACCAGAAACAGCACGAACCCAACGGCGTTGGTGGGGAAATCGCAGCAAAGGCGCATTACAAGCTTCCGCTTGGATGAACGCAGGATACGTTGTTGGAGAAATTGACTTAGAAACAGAACGTGTAACGTTTCGCAAGCCTAGTAGTGGCTACAAAGTTCAATCTGTGACAGACACTACAAAGTGGAATAGCGATTCAATTAAAGCATTACGTTTGAAGATGGGGTTGACACAATCAGAATTGGCTGAGGAATTAGGTGTCCGCCAACAAACCGTTAGCGAGTGGGAAACTGGAATATATGAACCAACTCGTGCTACATCAAAACACTTGAATCTGGTAGCTGAGAAAGCTGGATTTAAGTACAAAACAGAAAAATGAACAAATATACTATTAAAGTATTGACAAGATTACACGTTAGCGTGTAAATTGATAGAAGCTGATAACAAAGCTTTTGCTTTTTCCATGCAGTAAAAGGTCGTGTTGGCAGCTAACTTGCGTTGAAATCTACGTCGTATTATGGTGGGGTATTATCCACCATAGACGATTTTTGTTGAACTTACAGTAGATTGCAAATAAATGAGGTATAGATTGCTGTAAGGGCGCAAGGCATTGCGCCCCTACCTATCAAAAAGATAGCGGGAGCGTGAGAACCCCTACCTTTTAAGGAGGGGATGAAACGCGACCCGCAGGACTTTAGTCCGACGTTTCTCCTACTTTCCTCGTTGATTTTCAATATAATTTTTAACTACCTCAGTGCTGACCTGACCTGTTGACGCTACAAAATAAGTCGGAGTCCACAAAGCAGGTAGTTTTTTTAATTCTGGAAATTCTTTTCTTAAGTGGTGCGATGCTCGACCTTTTACCCATCTAGCAATATCAGCAGGTGACTCATGGGTAGGAGTGTTGACAAAGAAGTGTACATGGTCGGATTGTATTTCCAGAGCAATCAGTTTCCATCCATGCTCAGTAACGAGTTCAAAGATAATCTCTTGTAATCTGTGCGCTAGATCTCCTGTTAATACTGGCTTACGGCGTTTTGGAACAAACACAAAATGATAGTTAATAGACGATATGGAGTTTTCAGTCCGTCTGTATTCGTAGTCTTCTTGCAAACTTTGCTTATGCCGGGGAACCCGTCCACCGCAAGTTTGCGCTTCTTGAGAAAGTTTTGCCATTCCTTGAATGTTTGTTGACGCTAGTTGTAGTAGCAATGATAATTAACAACAGGAGGTGATGACAAGTTGTACAGAACAATACCAATTAAAGCAAGATTTACTGATGAAGAGTTAGCCTTTTGGATTAATCAGTGCGAACACGCTAACAGTCTGATTAATTCAGCAATTTATCACACTAAGCAAACTCATTACAGTCGGTTAGAACAACAAGGTGATGCATTCACAACTTACTGGCGCGCTGACGAATTACGCTACGGGTGGAAGACGTACAAGTGCAGCACGACTTACCCTGAATTAGATAAAGTTCTCAAAGACAGTCCACATTACAAAGCAATGGCTGCACAGTCAGCGCAGCAAACGCTAAAAACAGTAGGGGAGTCAATCACCAGTTACAACGGATTAGTGAAAAAATATTATCAAGGCGACGTTGATAGACCTTCGTTGCCAAGATATAGAAAACGTGGTGGTCTTGCTGCTGTCACATTTCCAAGACAAGCACTTACTTACAAAGATGGTTGTTTCAAACCTTCCATCAGTAAAGAAACAAAACCTCATTTACTAACGGAGATTGCTTTAGCGATACCAGAATTTATTGATTCAGATTGGGTTAAGGAAGTAACAGTACGTCCTTATCTTGGTGAAGTGTGGATCGATTGGGTGATTGATGATGGTAAACAACCAATTGATGTTAACCCTCACCTTGATTACACCCAAGCTTGGTCATTTGACCACGGTGGTACAAACTGGCTAACAGGTGTTTCGACCCGTGGAAAAAGTTTAATTATTGATGGTCGTAAGCTTAAGGCAATGAACCAAGGTTATTCCCGTTTGGTTGCCAAGTACAAGCAAGGTAAATCAGATTTCTACTGGAATAGCAACCTAGACCGAGTGCAACGCCAGCGCAATAATCAAATGCGTGATGCTGTTAACAAGGCAGCAAGATTCATTGTTAACCAGTGCCTTAACGATCGCGTTGGGAACCTTGTTGTCGGTTGGAACGATGGTCAAAAAAGTGGTTCCAGTATGGGGAAGCGTGGTAATCAGAACTTTGTGCTCATTCCCACAGGACGATTGATTGAACGATTAAAGCAACTTTGCCCAGAATACGGAATACAGTTAACAATTACTGAGGAAGCATACACTTCTAAAGCGTCTTACCTAGATGACGATAGCCTCTACAAGCATGGTGAAAAACCCACAGGATGGAAACCGTCAGGTCAAAGGGTAAAGCGCGGATTGTACAAAACTTTTCAAGGATGGCTAATCAATGCGGATTGCAATGGTGCAGCTAATATAGCCAAAAAAGTAGCCACACAGCTAGGCTTGAACCTGGTCGAGGTGGGTAGGGGAGCCTTGACACTCCCAAGACGAGTTGATTTGTTTAAGGGATTATCCAAATCATTTCGTATACGTTGCGGAGTGGGTCTATAAGACCCCGTAGCAACAACAGTTTAGAATCCCCCGTGTTTCCAACCGGGGGAGATGTCAATTACTGTGTACTTCAGTTACCTGACAAATAGCGTTTATTTCCTTTCTGGATGGTCTTTCTCCTCTTGAGATGGAGTACCCATGTGGTTAATTGTTGCAATCAGCTGATACATTCTCCCTAAATCTCTTTGGTTGAAGTACAAAACAAGGCGAGGTAGATTGAAGGTTTCATCCTGTGCTTCTTGAGGTAATGCTTGGCTCTTTTCTATCCGTCCCTTAACTAAAATGTCACCAAACTTAGCATTGAGTTGTTCGACTTCAGCATCAGATAATTCTGATTTAAGACGGATAACTAAGCGATCGCTCACATAACGGCTGGAGTGATACACTTGGTAAAAGCCAGTGATTGCGTTACACGCCACATCCAAATCGTCTGTTACCGTATAAAGACTGGGATCGTCAGGGCTCACCAAACCTTTTTTTACCAGCTGTTCGTTGATGTATTCGCTCCAAGATCGCCAGTAATCGCCTCCAGGAAAGTCGATTAAAACCACCGGTACCGGACCAAATTTTCCTGTCTGACTCAAAGTCATGCATTCAAAAGCTTCGTCTTGAGTGCCAAAACCACCGGGAAATAGGGCAATGGCATCGCTTTCTTTCAGCAGAAATAGCTTGCGGGTAAAAAAATACTTAAAGTGAATGAGTTTTGGATCTCCCTCAATAACTGGGTTTGCTGTTTGCTCAAAGGGTAACTGAATGTTTAGACCAAAAGAATTTTCTCTTCCGGCACCTTCATTCCCAGCTTGCATGATTCCACCACCGCCACCCGTCATCACCATGAACCCCAGTTGAGAAACACAGCGAGCAAAATCATAAGCCATGCGGTATTCCGGGCTTTCTGAGGATAAACGTGCCGAACCAAAGATCGTGACTTTCCGAACGTGTCGGTAAGCATAAAAAAGCTCAAAACCACGTTCCATATCAGCTAGGGCAGCTGATAAGATTTTCCAATCTAGGCGATCGATTTCACTCTTTGCCAAACGCACTATGGTAGATAGTGCCTGTGTGACATACTGCCGATTTTTTGATGTCGGTAAGTGTTCAAATAATTCAGCGATAGCTGCCTGGAGAGAATCCAATGTGTCTAACGACTCAGATGAGGTCATGAGAAGTTTCGCCAAAATGGCTTTAATTCTAGATTAATTTAATGTGGAATCAAAAATATAGCAATCCTAAATTATTCCTAAGAAATTTATGATGGCTTCGGCGAATATAATTCGTCACTGTGCAAACAAAGTACACCTACGTGGACTTTATTAAAATAATCCACAGAGTTAAGCTTCGCCTGTATAGCTGGGATTTTTAATTGCTAGATAATGAATTAAATTTTACCTCTATCTTAGCCAGATTTATTAAGTATTTTCTCACAGTTCAACTAGGATTGCTATAGTTTCTATTTACTTTAATTTAAAGGTGATGGAAACAGCTACTGCCAGTCCTGACAGAAGAAACCACACAAGAAATAATAAGTGTTGATTTTGCCGCAAATGCAGTATAATATACAGAATTGAAAAAGCGCCTCCAGCTACCATAGTGTCGGCGCTTATATGAAAACATAATAAAAATTACGGGCTTCGTAAGTTTTAACGAGAGGTGCAGTATATTGCAACCTCTCTAGCTTATTGGCGTAAATTTAGTTTATGTTTGAGAACGCGAAGTTCTCTCAATAGACCTGTTGTTGCTAGCGCCTTAAAGATATTTCTCCAAAGTGTTAGCTAATGTAGTTTTAGGAACAGCACCGACGACCATATCAACTTTTTGCCCACCCTTAAAAATCATAAGCGTGGGAATGCTGCGGATGCCATATTGACTTGCAACATTAGGATTTTCATCGGTATTGACTTTGACTACCTTCAATTGACCTTCGTATTGGTTGGCAATCTCATCTACAACAGGAGCAACCATGCGACAGGGTCCGCACCAAGGGGCCCAAAAATCAACTAGAACAGGAACCTCGCTATCTAGGACTTCCTGTTTAAAGGTAGAGTCTGTAACTTGTGCGGCTGCTGACATGCCTAAAGACCTTTGCCTATCTTATGTTTGAGTTTGCTGAAAATTCTACCATAGCAAAAACCTCTGCAATGGAATGTGCTGTGTACTTTTGCTTAGTAGTAGTAAAACTTCATCCTAAAGTCGCATAAGGAACCGCCCGAACGGTAGTCCGGGCGGAGTGTGGTGTGAGGAGTGAACGGAAACATGCGTCTCCGCTATTTCTATTCTAGGCGACATATGAGATTTTTCCAGATGTAGTTTGAAATTTGGTTAGTAGTTAGCGATCGGCTGTATAGTACATATGTACTAAGATCCAACAACTAACTACTAAAAACTAACAACTATCTACTTACCCATACCCAGTTGCTGGGCTTTCTGATACACCTTACCTTCAGTTAACAGGGAAGGAGCAATGACCACATCGACTTGTTGCATTTCTTTAATATTTTTGGCTCCCAAGGTACCCATGCTAGTCTTTAGTGCCCCTAAAAGATTGTGAGTCCCATCATCCAATTGTGCGGGTCCTCGGAGAATCTGCTCTAAACTACCTGTAGTACCGACTTTAATGCGCGTACCGCGAGGGAGGACTGGGCTGGGTGTTGCCATTCCCCAATGATATCCACGCCCTGGAGCTTCAGCCGCTCTGGCGAAGGGAGATCCAATCATCACTCCATCAGCACCGCAGGCAATGCATTTACAGATGTCGCCACCAGTGATTAAACCGCCATCAGCTATCACAGGTACATACTTGCCTGTTTCTTGATAGTAATCGTCACGCGCAGCCGCACAGTCTGCTACTGCAGTTGCTTGAGGAATACCTACACCTAAAACACCGCGAGAAGTACAAGCAGCTCCAGGACCAATTCCCACCAGCACAGCAGCGGCTCCTGCTTTCATCAAATTGAGGGTAACATCGTAAGTGACACAATTCCCCAAAATGACAGGTATTGGCATTTCCTGGCAGAATTTAGCCAAGTCTAGCGGAACAATTGAATCGGGAGACAGGTGTGCAGTTGAAACAACTGTTGCTTGCACAAAAAAGAGATCTGCTCCTGCTTGAGCAACAACAGAACCGTATTTGCTAGCCCCTGCAGGTGTAGCACTTACAGCGGCAATTCCCCCTTGTTCTTTGATTTCCTTGATTCGTTGTTCTATAAGTTCTGGTTTAATGGGTTCGGCATACAATTCTTGCATTAAAGGAACAAATTCCTCTTTACCAACCGAAGCAATGCGGTCTAAAATTGGCTCTGGATCTGCGTAGCGAGTTTGGATGCCTTCCAAATTGAGGACTCCCAATGCTCCTAGCTGTGACAAACGCACAGCCATGCGGACATCCACTACGCCATCCATGGCACTAGCAATAATCGGGATTTCTCGCTTAATATTGCCAATGCTCCAGCTTGTGTCTGCCAAACTGGGATCGAGTGTTCTCCTACCAGGAACAAGTGCAATTTCATCGATACCGTAGGCTCTGCGAGCTACCTTTCCCCGCCCAATTTGAATGTCCACGCTCTTTATGTTCCCAAATCTATTTAAGCTAGGGTATCAAAATTACAGGGGAGTTGCAGAGATTTTTCTCTCAGTCAGTTTTGTAAACTAAATATTACAAAAATATTACAAAATCGGGTATCTCGTACTCCACTACACCTCTATTTGAGCCACAATAGAGTTGTTACTACTTATTTTTCATTCAGATTCCCAACCCTTGATTCAATCTGAAACGTTAGAACTACTCGAATGGTCTCGCCTCTGCCAGCATTTGTCTACCTTCGCAGCGACAAAGTTGGGAGTTATTGCTGCACGTCATTTAACAATTCCTGAGTCTCAAGCCCAAAGCGAACAGTTATTAGCTCAAACTAAAGAAGTCTACGAACTGGAAAGCCGTTTGAATGCAGGGCTTTCATTTGATGGAATTCAAGATATTGGCGATTCTCTAGAACGCGCTGAACTGCAAGGAATTTTGGCAGGGGACGAACTACTGGCTATTGCCACAACTTTAGCAGGCTCCAGAAATTTACGTCGTGTTATCGACAACCATCCAGATTTGTTGATACTTAACGAACTTGTAGCCGATTTACGAACTTACCCAGAATTAGAACAAGAAATTCACCGATGTATTGATGAAAGAGGACAGGTTGCTGACCGAGCTAGCCAAAAACTTGATGAAATTCGTATTTCCTTAAGGCAATTACGCGGTCAGATTATCCAAAAGCTGCAAAATATTATTCAAGCAAAATCAAGTGCGGTTCAGGAACAGGTGATTACACAAAGGGGCGATCGCTTTGTGATCCCTGTAAAAGCACCCCAGAAAGATGCCATACCAGGAATAGTTCACGATACCTCAAGCAGTGGCGCAACATTGTACGTAGAACCAAATTCTGTAGTGCCACTAGGCAACCAACTGCGACAATTACTGAGAAGAGAACAAGTAGAAGAAGAAGCGATTCGCCGCAATCTAACTCAACAGGTAGCAGCAGTCAAACCAGACTTAGAAAAGCTTTTGGCGATCGCCACCACCTTAGACCTCGCTGTTGCCAAATCGCGCTATAGTTTCTGGCTCAAAGCCAATCCTCCCCGCTTTATCGATTTCCAGGAAAAAGAAAGCATTACTTTGCGGCGGTTACACCATCCACTTCTAGTTTGGCAGCACCAACACGAACAGGGCCATCCTGTCATTCCAGTTGATTTGTTAATTCAGCCGCAAATTCGGGTAGTTACTATCACAGGACCAAATACAGGTGGTAAAACAGTCACCCTAAAAACTCTGGGCTTGGCTGCATTGATGGCAAAAGTCGGTTTGTTTGTACCTGCTCGCGAACCAGTAGAAATACCTTGGTTTGAACAGATACTGGCAGATATTGGAGACGAACAATCGCTGCAACAAAACTTATCTACTTTTTCAGGGCATATCCGCCGTATTAGTAGGGTTTTAGAAGCGTTGGATGAGGACACGGGGGATAAGGAAGACAAGGGAGACACGGAAGACGCGGAGGAATCCTCCCTCACTCCCTCACTCCCTCACTCTCCTTCTCCCAATTCCCTAGTCTTATTAGATGAAGTAGGTGCGGGAACAGACCCAGCAGAAGGAAGTGCTTTAGCGATCGCGTTGCTACAATATTTGGCTGACAATGCACTGCTAACGATCGCCACCACTCACTTTGGGGAACTCAAAGCGCTGAAATACCAAGATGAACGGTTTGAAAATGCTTCTGTAGAATTCGACGAAAGTACGCTTTCACCAACTTACCGCCTTCTTTGGGGTATACCGGGACGTTCTAATGCTTTGGCGATCGCCCGTCGCTTGGGATTAAAACAAGAAGTTGTGGAACGAGCAAAAACACAACTTGGGGGCGCAACCGACGAAGTTAACCAAGTTATTGCTGGCTTGGAAGCACAACGCCGCCGTCAGGAAACTAAAGCCGCTCAAGCACAAGATTTGTTACAACAAGCAGAACGTTTGTACAAAGAAGTCTCTGACAAAGCAAGGAATCTAGAGGAAAGAGAACAAGCATTGCGTGTTTCACAAGAGGTAGCAGTTAAAGAAGCCATTGCTCAAGCAAGAAGTGAAATTGCTCAAGTCATTCGCCGCTTGCAACAAGGAAAGCCTACAGCGCAAGATGCCCAGCAAGCAACAAATGTATTGAGTGAAATTGCTGAGAAATACACAAGCCCACCACCACCAAAACCCAAAGTAGGATTTATTCCTAAAGTAGGCGATCGCATCCGCATACCTAAGTTAGGGCAAACAGCAGAAGTATTAACCGCTCCCAATCCTGACGGGGAGTTAACAGTTCGCTTTGGGATCATGAAGATGACGGTGAAATTGGAAGACCTAGAATCCCTCAACGGTCAAAAAGCCGAACCAGTCTCTAAACCCAAACCAGCACCAGCACCAGCACCAGCCCCGCAACCAGCCCCAGCCATTCGTACATCTAAAAATACAGTCGATATACGCGGACGCAGGGTTCCTGATGCGGAAATTATTTTAGACAAAGCCATTTCAGAAGCTAGCGGACCGCTCTGGATTATTCACGGACATGGTACGGGTAAGTTGCGACAGGGAGTTCATGCCTTTTTGCAACAGCACCCACAAGTTAGCCGTTATGAGGCTGCAGAGCAAGCTGATGGAGGCACTGGGGTAACAGTAGCTTATATTGGTTAGTGGTTAGTTATTCGTCCTAGATTGGACTCCGCAGTTATCAAGATAAATTAATTGTTTATCAAAAAAAATTAATTTATCTTATAGCTTTGTGAAAACAGTTTTTCGTCATAGAGTAAAACAAAGACATTTGCTGTTGTCCACTAGTGATAGAAGCTGTAGCTGTCGTTGCAGCATATCCTGTAAGGAAACCATTCTGAGTTAAAAAAAGTCTGGTTTCAAAATGGGTAACAGCAACAGCCCCTACCAGCCCGATCACCTATGCTGAAAGTTATGCACACTGCCGCCAATTCACCCACCCCAAATTCGCAGTGGGAGGATTTAATCAAAATTGGTGCCCCGAACTCAGTTCACTGGGATAATATCAAAACCCAGCTGGATTTGGTGCTGTTGGCGCTAGAAACATTAACTGGCATTGGCTCAGAGGCAATGCTACAAGCGGCAGTTCAATTGGATTTAGAGTCAAGAGTACCAGACCGAGTGGCGTTGTGGCGACTGAGACAGTCAAATCCACTGCGTAAAGGTCAAGGAGGGCGAAAAAAACTAGACGTAGAAGAAGCTAGAGCACTTGTTTTGATTATTTGTTACTTAGCAAAACAGCACCAAGAGTTGATCCGCCGTGCTGTTGGGCTATTAGAACAAATGGCGGAAAACAATCGCGAACCACATCAGGCTGCTTTACTGGGAGATTACATCGATGCTTTCTGCAACACCTACCAAGAACGGATGGAGGAAGACGAAACAATCTCCACAGATGAACTTACCCACCTGGCTTTAAAACTTCTTATAGATGTACTTTTTTATAGTAGTCCCGGTGGGCATCGCCGTCTCTGGCTTGCACTCATCGACCGTTCCACAAAATTTTAGATTTGAGATTTCAGATTTGAAAAGTCACGCATCCAAAATCTAAAATCAAAAATTCAAAATAACTTGCTTGCAGTTACTGCCATGCCTGTATCAAATCCTACAATTCGTCGGTATACACCACCTACTTGTACTTTAGAAATCTTAGCGCAAAGCTCGGCTTTATCAAGGTGGATGGGTAAATCTGTTCTGAAGCAGCTTCGCTTTGAGCTTCGCTTTGACGATCCGCAACTTCCAGACGAAAAGAAAGTTGCCATTAGAGGCGATAGCGAGCAACTTGACGCTTTGTGTGTAGCAGTCACAAACTACGTTCAAGAATTCTTACAGATGTCTCCTGAAAGCTTCTGGGCAAATTTCTCATCAATAAGAGATATCAGCCAAGCATCAGATGAAACACTAGTGCCAGATTTGACGACTTCTTCAACGGCAACTACCACAATCGACCCTTTAAGCGATAAGCCGGGTACGGCTTACGCCAAAGGCGAACGCGTGCCTAGAGGAGATATATACTTACAACCAAATAGCCATTTAAAACACAGTTTGTTTCTCGGGTCTCTGGCAAATCCAACATCTGGTGGAGTTGTTGAGTTAAGTTTACTGCAATTGTTCGACTTGGCAACGGCATTGGATGAGTACTCGACTGATGTCATGGCACTCCCAGACCTCAATTCTCGTTCTAGAGTCTCTCCCATTCCTGTTTGGGCTCCTGTTGCTGCAGTCTTGGTCATAGGTGTAGGTTTGGCACCCATAACTTTGCAGTATGCAAATCGTCTCAGACAAGAGCAGCAAACGGCTGGAAAATCGACTTCCTCATCACAAACAATTGCCTTACAAGATTCTCCGCCATCAAATCTATCATCGCCTCTACCGACACTTAGCCCTTCAAACAATAATCTAATAACGCAGCCACTACCAACTTTTGGTGCGAACTTTCCATTACCTCCGTCTGGAGAAGCCCCATCAGCTCAAACATTCCCAGTCTTACCACCAACTCCTCCACCATCTTCCCAACCTCAAAAACCTTCCATATCGCTAGCATCCCCCACATCTACCTTCCCAACTGCTAATGGGGCTGCTCCTAACGTTGCGATTTTGCCCAAAGGGAGTTTACCATCCTCAAAGACATCACTTGCCGTACCAAGTACAATTCCCCCTCTTGCGTCCTCTCCACAAAACACTGCGTCTTTGAATAAAACCCCCAGCGAAAGAATTACTCTTCAACCAAATGCAAAACAAAGCGCTCTAACATCAGCCTCCAGAGGTAACATACCTGCTTTATCATCCGAGTTTAAGAATCCACCGAGCTTGGGCAATCCAGAACTTGGATCTCCTTCAAATATCCCTGCAGTTCCCGCACCTCTACCTAACATACCTTCTAACTTATCCAGTGCTAGAGGAGTTCCACCACTCAATGCTACGACACCGAGTGATACTGATGCACTGATTGCTAGATTGCGTCAAGGTCGCAAACCTAACAATACACCTACTGAGTTAGCAGCTAATAGTACAAACGATAGGTTGTTTGATACATTACAAGTTTCAGAAGCAAGAGAGTTTTTGACACAGCGATGGGAACCACCTAGTGGTTTGAAGCAAGCGATCGAGTACAGTTTAGTGGTAGGTGTAGACGGTTCCATAGAAAGAATCATGCCTTTAGGAAAAGCCGCGAGGGATTTTGTTGACCGTACCGGAATGCCTCTCATTGGCGAACCTTTTGTATCTCCTAGCAAGAACGGACAAGCTGTGAGAATTCGAGCAGTTTTTAGTCCTGATGGCAAGGTACAAACTTTTCCTGAAAAAGATTGAGAACTCGATCGGTATTAGCACCAATAGCATTGAATGTAACAGTCAATACAATGGCGGTCAAATTAACGTGCTTAATCTTTGGGTGTAGGGTCCATACAAGAATTGATGGGGCTAAAGTCGAAAGGCTGCTTTCGCAACACGAGGCTCTTAAGTAAAAAATTTACCAGCCAAAATCCCACATGGTATAACACCATAACAATAACGTATAAAAACACTTCATAAATAAGAGGACTGGTATTACCAGTCCTCTATATGTAAGCAGGAAGTTATACAATTAATAACTAGATTTTTTTCTTTTGAGCTTTTGCTTCTTGCGTCGCTGTTGAGAAGAAACAACAGCCTGGTCTATCGGATAACCAATAAGAGGAATCACTTGATATTTTCGCTCATCCTCTAGTTTTCTGAGTTTTGTGTAATCAACCCAGTGAATGCAATCAACCGGACAGGTATCGATCGCTTCCTGAATTACGTCTTCTGGGTCTCCATCTTGACGCATAACACGAGAACGCCCGTAATCTTCTTCTATATAAAACGTATTACGGGCAACGTGAGCGCAGTGCTTGCAGCCAATACAGGTAATTTCATCAACGTATACTCCTTTTTGCCGGAGCACACCCCCTAACTCTGGTTCAAAACCGGAACGTTCTGGGTCATCTCGTAAAAAACCCCCCAATTCTGGCTCTAAACCAGAACGATGCTCCTCCCCTTGTTCCGGTGAAAGGAAATCGGACATCAAGAACTCCAGCGTTGTACGAGTAGGCGGATTGAACCATCTTCATTCTTTTGCTGTTCGGCAACTTGAAATCCAGCACGAGCCGTTTCTTTCACAACTGTGTGGTACGCATAGCGCTGTGTCACTTTACGTAGAAACCCTTCTACGGTTAAGTTTTGTTGCCAGTACTGTAGATCGGCAACCAGCTCGTATTCTTGACCATTCCATCTAAAACCGATGTCATAACCGTTATCTTGTTCGATGGTAATTTCGGCATTCTGCTTTTGACCGCGATATCCACGGACTTCACGTGGACCCTGTTTCCAGTCTAGCCCCAACTCTGATAAAGCATCTTTCAAAGATTCAACGTTACGGATTTGGGTTTTAATTTGGCTAAAATGTGACATGGTGGTTGTAACTCGATGAAACTAAACTTTGTATGAAAACTTACCAATCGCTGAAAGCGCTCTGTGTATTCGCTACACTAGTTTCCTGTACCTTAGTAGCAAAGTGTTCCGATGTTGGCTCTTGACTTAGTACCTGTCCCAGCTGAGCCTCTATGGCTTTTGTAACTTCCGCACAGGAAGAACCCACTATGCCAGTGACCTTTTCTTGTACCCGACCGTCTGGATAAATTATGAATTCTAATGTTTCCATGCTTTATAGCCAACCAAAACACTAAGCTTGGACAGTAATACTGTAGAAAGCAGCTACTGAAGTAGCTCTTTGGGACAGCGTTTTCCCTTAGCTACAAATTTGCCACTTTGTTAACTAATGTTCCATCTCTCAAAATATATATCTCAGAAAGTTAACAAAAATTATTATGTTTGTAAGTCTTTACCTCTGATATTTGTTAGTTTCCCTTAACCTTATCAAATAGTCAAGCTTCAAAATTCTATTTGTACTGAATGTGCCACAAATCTTAAAAACAAGCAGTAGCAGCATCTAAAGGTCTCAAAAGCTGAAAAATTATTGAAAAATTTTATCATTACCATTAAAGCTGAATTATTAAAGACTCCTTAGGCTGTATGAGCCGAAATAAGGAGTGTACGGTAAGCTTGATATCTATCGCAACAAGTGTATTGACCATGAATCCACAACAGGTAAAAGGTTCTACCTCTTTCGCAGGTGCAATCCGCGTAGGCGTACTGGGTTTTGGCGGACTGGGGCAAGCAGCAGCCCGCGTACTTGCTCCAAAACGTGAAATGATTTTAGTGGCAGCAGCAGATAACAAAGGTTTTGCTTGTGCCACTGAAGGGTTAGACGCTCAAGCTTGTATTGCAAAATACCAAACCCAGGGGTCAGTAGGTTATCTAGAACCTTATGGAACTCTGACAAATCGCAGTATTGAGGATTTGCTGGACAAAGCAGAGATTGTAGACGGATATTTTTTGGCTTTACCTAACTTACCCAATAACTTTATTCCCTCTGTTGCCAAGCAGTTTATTAATTCTGGTTGGCGTGGGGTACTGGTAGATGCCATCAAGCGCACGAGTGCCGTTGAACAACTTTTAGACATGAAAGAAGAACTGCAAGCTGCAGGAATAACTTACATGACAGGGTGTGGAGCAACACCAGGGCTGTTAACAGCCGCAGCAGCAATAGCCGCCCAAAGCTACGCCGAAATTCATAGGGTGGAAATTACCTTTGGTGTGGGAATTGCGAACTGGGAAGCTTACCGCGCTACTATTCGTGAGGATATTGCCCACATGAGCGGTTTTGATGTAGAAACTGCTAGGGCAATGACGGACGCAGAAGTAGAAGCCCTTTTGGATAAGACTCATGGTGTGCTGACATTAGAAAATATGGAACACGCCGATGATGTGATGTTGGAGTTGGCGGGAATTGTGGATCGCGATCGCGTTACAGTGGGTGGTATAGTAGACACCCGAAATCCCAAAAAGCCCATCAGTACAAATGTCAAGATTACGGGTCGTACATTTGAAGGGAAAATTTCTACCCACACTTTTACTTTGGGAGATGAAACCAGCATGGCTGCTAACGTCTGTGGTCCTGCCTTTGGGTATCTAAAAGCTGGTATTGAATTGCATCGGCGTGGAATTCACGGCATATTTACTGCTGCTGAAATTATGCCCAAGTTTGTTAAATAATCGAGCAGGGGGCATGGGGTCTTGGGCATTAGTTTTTTTAATACCTGTCCCTTGTCTCTTGTGTCCCTACCCCCAACCCCTAAGTTTCTGCAGATAAACCATCTGAAGATAGGTTTCCTATTGTGCTTTCCTCAAATAATAGTTCCGGTGTAGAAATTACAACAAAAGGAAGATAAGCACCCGCAAAACCTCTTTTAATCCGTTCTGATGTCTCGGGAAATAAAACAAACAATGGATATACAGTGTTTGTACCTTCACTCAAAATATGTTTGTAACGGGCGGGCATCAGCCATTCATAGTCTTTATCCAAATAAACTTGCGTTTGTCGCCAGCGTCCCAACATATCGGAAAAATCTTCGTGAGGACGATGAATAAAAATCAAGATTTCAGGTCCAGTTTTAATTTTCCATTCAGGATCGCACATCAAGATAGCGACATCACAGGGTAGGCGAATTGCTTCAGCTATCGTGGCTTCCCTACGAAGATGGACAACAGGTAATGGAATTGCAATAACGCTTTCATCCGGACGTCGCAAGCTTGGAATCATTTCTAGATAGGGGCGGTGTTGCTTTAGCAGTGCGATCGCAGCCACAGTATTGCTATACTCCGCCAAACACGCTTCATAATGTGATTTTTGTACAGGCATAGGAATGATGAATTATAAATTATGAATTATGAATGATGAATTATGAATTGAATGGTGTAAAATTTATCATTCATAATTCATCATTCGTTTAGCCCAGCTTTTCAAAGACTGCAAATAGAGGTAAATACATCGACATCAAAATAGTACCTACCATACCGCCTAAAACCACAATCATAATTGGTTCTAAAATGCTCGTTAATGCTTTTACTGCTTGCTCAACCTCATCTTCATAAAAATCGGCAATTTTCATCAACATTCCATCTAATTCACCTGTTTCCTCTCCAATACTAATCATTTGAATTGCCATAAGAGGAAAAACTTTTTCTTTTTGCAAAGCGATACTAATCATACCGCCTTGTTGGATTTCCATTTTTGCAGCATCAATGGCATTAGCAACAACCTGGTTTCCCGATGTATCTCGCACAATTTCTAAAGATGTCAGAATGGGTACACCCGAACGAGTCAAAGCACCAAAAGTTCGGCTAAAGCGAGCAACAGAAGATTTTTGAATTAAGTCACCAAGCAAAGGCATTTTCAGTGAAAGGCGGTCAATAGTTTCGCGACCAACTCTAGTTTTGTAATACTGTTTATAGGCAATCTGAAAACCTACAACAACACCAACGACAATTATCATCCGCCAGCTTCGGAAGGTTTCACTACAAAACATCATGAATTGGGTTAGAGGCGGTAATGTTGTTCCTAATTCCTCAAAAATCTTAGCAAAAATTGGAATCAAAAAAACTGTCATCCCTACAAAGATAGTAATTGCTATGAAGCTAACAGCAACGGGATAAGCCATTGCTGATTTAATTTGGTTTTGTAATCGTGCAACATCTTCTAACAACTTGGCTAAACGATTCAAGACTTCATCCAAAACACCACCGACTTCGCCAGCCTGGATCATGCTGACATATAAACCGTCGAAGCAATCAGGATATTTACGCATTGCGTCTGAAAGGTTAACACCATTTTGAACTTCAGCGCTAATACCTACAAGAGCTTGTTTAAGTTTAGGGTTACTACATTGTTCGGCTAAGACCCCTAAACTTCTAACAATTGCTACGCCTGCATTGACCAATGCAGCAAGCTGACGTGAAAAAACAGCTTTATCCTTAACAGAAACGCTAGTGAATTTTGTTGAAAGTTGTTTGATATCAAAACCTTGGGCTTGTTTTTTAAGGTCTTGAACGACATAACCCTGTTGTCTTAAAGAAGTCCGGGCGTCAGCCAAGGTATCTGCTACAACTTTTTCTGTTTTCGCTTTTCCTTGCGAATCTTTAACACGAGCAACAAATGTTGGCATAGTATAACGATATTAATTGCTAATTGTTATTGGCTAATGGCTAATAGCTAATGGCTAATGGCTCGATTAGCTATTAGCCATTAGCCATTAGCAAAATTAATGTGCTTTCACAGCTGGTTTAGCACCTGGTGTAGGTGGAGGTGGCGCACCAGGACCAATAAGGCGCTGAACTTCATCTGGCTTAGAAGTCTTAGACATTGCTGCTTCAAAAGAGATAGTTCCTGCTTTGTATAAGTCAGCTAAAACTTTTTCTAGAGTTTGCATTCCCAACTTACCTCCTGTTTGAATAGCGGAGTAAATTTGAGAAGTTTTTCCTTCTCGAATTAAGTTAGAAATAGCTGGTGTTACCACCATAATTTCTTGAGCCATCACCCGACCGTACTCACCTGGTTTGGGATTTTTCTTAGGAACTAGTGTTTGGCTGAAAACTGCTACCAAGGAGTTAGACAATTGCACTCGCACTTGAGTTTGCCTTTCATGAGGGAAAACGTCGATGATTCTATCTACCGTTTGTGCTGCGGAACTGGTGTGTAGCGTCCCAAAAACTAAGTGTCCTGTTTCTGCTGCAGAAATCGCCAAAGAAATTGTTTCCAAGTCTCGCATTTCACCAACAAGGATGATATCTGGATCTTCCCGAAGTGCTGCTCTTAAAGCATTGGCAAAACTCTTAGTATCTTCATTAAGTTGTCGTTGGTGGATCAGACTTTTAACAGGTTCATAAACAAATTCAATAGGGTCTTCTACAGTCAAAATGTGTTCTGCTTTAGTGCGATTGATTAAGTCAATACACGCTGCTAAGGTTGTGGTCTTACCAGAACCTGTAGGACCCGTAACCAAAACCAATCCTCTGGGCTTATCTACCATTTCCCGAACAACATCTGGTAAACCCAATTTTTCAAAGTTAGGAATCTTAGAACTGAGGGCTCGCAAACAAGCAGCATAGGCTCCACGTTCTTTATAAACGTTAACCCGGAAACGTGCCAATCCTTTAACACCATAAGAACAATCTAACTCCCAAGTTTGTTCTAAGGTTTTACGTTGAGTGTTATTCAACATACTAAAAATCAGTCTTTGGCACTGATCTACTGTCATTGGTTCCTCACCAATAGGAGTTAGTTTGCCACTAATACGAAAATAGGGAGGCAATCCTGCAGATAAGTGCATATCTGAACCGCCCATTTCAATCAATTGCTCCATTAAATCTTCAATCATCAATTCCATTGTTTTATTTCCTTATTGTTAGGGGACAGAAGTGAAGGGTTAGCCATTAGCCATTAGCCATTAGCCATTAGCCATCAGCCATTAGCCATCAGCCATTAGCCATCAGCCATTAGCCATTAGCCATTAGCCATTAGCTAATCCTGAAATCTAGGCGTCATACAGTATGGACAATCAAGCCATTCCGGCTGCAATCCAGCATTGCAAGTTTTACAAGTAAGACCGCTTTTGCGTTTGGCTTTTAACTCTGCTTCTAGACCCGTATCGGTGAAGGTGACTCGTTCTACTTCTTCTAAAGTGGTGGAACCTTGACGTACAAGATCTAAGCTGTAAGCGAGTAGGGTTTTCATCCCTTCTTCCACTGCGACTTCTTTAATACGTTCTGTTGGGGCTTCTTCGGTAATCAGCGCTTGCAGGCGTTCGGTCACTCGCATGACTTCATAAACACCGCAACGTCCTTTATAACCAACGCCGTTACACTCGGGACACACATGATTCTTGGATTTAGCTTCTTGAAGTTGCTCTGCTGAGAGAGTATTCGCTTTGTAAAAAGTGATACCTGCTTCTTGGCTGGCTGATAGCCCGTAGCGTGCTAGTTCCTCTACAGTGGGAGTGTAAGGAATGCGACAATTGGAGCACACACGCCGAACCAAGCGCTGTGCCAATACACCGATGAGGGAGCTAGAAACCATGAAGGATTCAATCCCCATTTCTC
This sequence comes from Tolypothrix campylonemoides VB511288_2, assembly GCF_045999855.1. Taxonomy (NCBI): domain Bacteria; kingdom Bacillati; phylum Cyanobacteriota; class Cyanophyceae; order Nostocales; family Tolypothrichaceae; genus Tolypothrix; species Tolypothrix campylonemoides. Next base: position 113,827 of record NZ_JBFPMW010000007.1, on the reverse strand, counting down.
CCAAACGAGCGATCGCACCAGGAGCATCGTTTGTATGTAAGGTCGTGAGAACTAAGTGACCTGTTAACGCAGCCTCAATAGCAGTTTTTGCTGTTTCTTTGTCGCGCGTCTCACCCACTAGTAACACATCAGGGTCTTGCCGTAAGAAAGCTCGCAGAGCCGTTCCAAAGTCTAGCCCTTTTTCCCGAATCACTTGTACCTGAGTAATTCCGGGTAAGCTGTATTCAATTGGGTCTTCTACCGTACTGATATTAATTCCGGGAGAGTTCTTTTCTGAAAGAGCGGAATACAGGGTTGTGGTTTTACCAGAACCTGTTGGTCCGGTGACTAGAATTAGACCAAAGGGACGAGCAACCATCTCTTTGACTATATGCAGTGTATCTGGATCTGTAATCAGCTTATTCAAACCCAGTTGTGTTGAGGAGTTATCCAAAATCCGCAGTACTACCTTTTCCCCATAGCGGCTGGGCAAAGTATTGACACGAAAGTCAACCTTGCGTCCCTCAAACATGCGTCGAATTCGTCCGTCTTGAGGTAAACGTCGTTCGGCAATATCTAGATTAGAAATGATTTTGAAACGGGCTGTGACAGCAGGAATGATTTTTTTCGGCAAAGGGTCAAAAGCTTCACGCAGCACCCCATCTTTCCGAAAACGGATGCGTAAATTTTCTTCCTGGGGTTCGATGTGAATATCGGAAACCTTTTCGTGTAAGGCTTTAGCAAGAATTCTATTAACCAAATTAATGACAGGTGCATCTTCAGCCCCTTTCATTGCTGCACCCAAATCGGCTTCGCCGTCTTCGGGTGCTTCTTCCATATTGAGATTTTCTAAATTTTCTAAATCCTGATTGATATCTGTAAATTTTTCCTGCTCTATGTGCTTTTGCCGAACAGCGAGTTCATCCAAATACTGGTTAATGAGTTGTTGGTAGTCCTCTTGGGTAATTACCATGCGCTGCAACGCCAATCCCTGCGGGCGCAAGATCCGGTTTAAGTCATCGGAAGCCTCTAAGTTATCTGGTGCTACCATTGCTACCAAAACAGAGGGTGGGTTTTGGTCATCATGTTTTGCTAAAGGAACCAAGCGATGGCGACGACAAATATCAACTGGAATGAGAGTGTCGATGAGTTGACCAACAGTTGTTTGTCCAACTTGGCTAACTTCCGGATCGAGCGATTCAACACCGTATAGTATTTTGAGTTCAAATAGTTGCTGTTTTTTATACTGTCTGAGTAACTCTGGTGTTAGCTGTCTGCCTGAAATAGTTTCCAATACTTCTGTCAGGGGTCTGCCTGACTTGCGGCTTTCTATCAGCGCTTGTCTCATCTGTTCGCTGTCAACAAAGCCAGATTGCACAAGTTTGTTGCCGAAGGGCGAAAACTCAGCTCTTGTTGTAAGAGCAGTACTGCGCCTCTGTGGTGACGAGTAAGTCATAGTGTATCGTTAGTTGCGAAAACCTCTAACTAGAGTATTCCCAACCTTGAAGACAGAATTGACATCGACACTCAGTAAATTTAATACAAAAGTAAAGATTTTATCTTTAGGTTCGAGCTTAGGGAGTAAGACGTCGGGGTTAGGCAATATGCTTATTGCTCATTATTCAGAACTATGTTGTGGTTTCAGTAGTTTCTAGTAAAATGGAAGAGTTTATATAGTATTTCTACGGTAATGCTTTGTAACTATCAAACGATACAACTCTTGCAACTTAGAAAAAGCTGATAAGCTGTCGTACATAAAATTTGCACCCTTGTGACTTGGAAAAAATAAGTCAAAACCTTCCCCACTCTCCGTTTCCTCCTCTCCCTTGCGATCGATATGAGAAAATTAAAGGCGGCACAGCTTATCCAACCCGGTACTTTTTATAAAAAGTTATCGTAGAAGTAGCAGAAAATTGTACGCGTAAGGATAAATGAAGCTTAACATCCTCACTTTCATTCTATAAATTCTATTTGCGGGAGTGACTTGATACTTTATACTTCATACTTCAGGTGACCGCTTTTTGCTTCAAAAATTTATTATTAGCTGCAAGATGTAGCGATAACCGTAAAATATTGCGTCTGGAAAAAGTACACAATGGTAGACGAAAATCAACAGCAGAACAATACAAATCAGCAATCAGGTGAACTCACTGAGGAACAGCAAACAATGACCGACTCCACAGTTCAAATCAATGCCAATGACACCGGAAATGAGGTGAATCAGCAGTCAGACACTCAAACTGAGACCGTCTTAGAAACAACCGCTGCCAATCAAGACAGCAATGTGACTGCGACTGCTGAGACCACAAGCTATGAATCTAAAGCGAAAGACACTGAACTGACTCAACAAATTGAGTCTCTCAAAGCGCAGCTAGAAGAGCGCAGCACTCAGTATATGAGAATTGCGGCTGATTTTGAAAATTATCGCAAGCGCAACCAAAAAGAGAAAGAAGACTTAGAACAGCAGCTCAAGCGCAATACAATTACGGAATTACTCCCAGTTGTCGATAATTTTGAACGGGCGCGGGCACAAATTAAACCTCAGAATGATGGTGAGATGACCATTCACAAGAGCTATCAAGGTGTTTATAAGCTCTTGGTCGATTGTCTCAAACGTCTCGGAGTTTCCCCGATGCGTCCCGAGGGTCAACCCTTCGATCCAAATCTACATGAAGCAGTATTGCGGGAACCTACGGATGAATATCCTGAAGGAACAGTGTTAGAAGAGTTAGTGCGCGGATATTACTTGGGCGAGCGAGTGCTGCGTCATGCTATGGTCAAAGTCGCTGCTCCAAAGGAAGATACCCCTTCTTCTGAGGACGATCTCTCAAGTTCTGCAAATAGTTGAACAGCTATCAGCTATTTGTCCGGTGTCATTAGTCATTTAGTATTGGTTAACACCTCTTGACTAATGACAGGATTGACATAATTGACCGCAAATAGTGTATCCGCGTACATAATCAAGCCCGAAGTGCGTCAGCGCCTGACCGGTGGGAGCATATCTATAGCTAACACCGGGAATTGCTGCTCAATCCCAGGGAAATAAATACTGTGTAAAGATACCGATATTTATGAGCAAAGTTATTGGGATCGACTTAGGCACTACCAACAGTTGTGTCGCGGTTCTAGAAGGTGGTCAGCCGATTGTTATTTCTAATTCAGAAGGTGGGCGAACAACTCCCAGTATTGTGGGATTTGGAAAGGGTGGCGATCGCTTGATCGGTCAATTGGCAAAGCGTCAAGCTGTGACAAATGCTGAGAATACGATTTTTAGTATTAAGCGTTTTATTGGGCGTCGTTGGGAAGATACTGTTGCAGAACGAGAGCGTGTCCCATACAACTGTGTCAAAGGTAGAGACGAGACTGTCGATGTTCAGATTCGCGGGAGCAATTATACGCCCCAAGAAATTTCTGCCATGATCTTGCAAAAACTCAAGCAAGATGCAGAAAGCTTTTTGGGTGAATCTGTGACCCAGGCAGTAATTACAGTACCGGCGTATTTCACAGACGCTCAAAGACAAGCCACAAAAGATGCAGGTACTATCGCCGGACTTGAAGTCTTGCGGATTATCAACGAGCCGACGGCAGCTGCCTTAGCCTTTGGGTTGGACAAGCAAGACCAAGAACAATTGATTCTGGTGTTTGACTTGGGAGGTGGAACCTTCGATGTATCTATTCTACAACTTGGAGATGGGGTATTTGAAGTCAAAGCCACTTGTGGTAACAACCATTTGGGAGGCGATGATTTTGACAACTGCATAGTGCTCTGGATGGTAGAACGCTTCAAGCAGCAGGAAAGAATCGATTTGACCCAAGATAAAATGGCGTTGCAACGCCTGCGAGAAGCGGCTGAAAAGGCAAAAATTGAACTTTCAAGCATGGGTTCCACTTCCATTAATTTGCCGTTTATCACTGCTAACGAAACGGGTCCCAAGCATCTGGAAATGGAACTCACCCGCGCCAAATTTGAAGAGATGGCAACAAGTCTTATTGAAGCCACCATTGAACCAATGCTTCAGGCGCTTAAAGATGCCGAACTCAAACCTCAAGATATTGACAGAATTATTTTGGTGGGCGGTTCCACCCGCATTCCTGCGGTTCAAAACGCCCTCATGAAATTTTTTAACGGCAAAACTCCCGATCGCTCTATTAACCCCGATGAAGCAGTCGCGCTAGGGGCTGCTATCCAAGCGGGTGTTTTGGGTGGCGAAGTTGACAATCTACTTTTGCTGGATGTAACACCCCTGTCACTTGGAATTGAAACTTTGGGAGAAGTGTTTACAAAAATTATTGAACGTAACACCACAATTCCCACAAGCAAGTCTCAGATCTTTTCTACCGCAGTGGATGGACAAACCTCTGTAGAAATCCACGTCCTCCAAGGCGAACGGGCAATGGCGCGGGATAACAAGAGTTTGGGGAAATTCCTTTTGACAGGAATTCCACCTGCACCCCGTGGCGTACCCCAAATAGAGGTTGCCTTTGAAATTGATGTCAATGGTATTCTCAAAGTTTTGGCACAAGACAAAGGCACGGGGCGAGAACAAAGTATTCGGATTACCAATACAGGTGGCTTGAGTGCCAACGAAGTCGAAAGAATGCGGCAACAAGCGGAAATGTTTGCCGAAGAAGACAAAAGACGCATACAGTTGGTCGAACTTAAAAACCAAGCGGACAATTTGGTCTACAGTTATGAATCGACCATTAAAAGCAATGGCACGGTTGTTAGCGACCAAATAAAAGCCTTAGCTGATGAAAAATTGCTCCGCCTAAAAGCATTGGCTACTGACGAGAACATCTCGGTAGCGGAATTCAAAGAGTGTTTGGAAGACTTCCAGCAAACTTTGTTTAATCTTGGTGCTGAAGTATACAACCGTGCTGGGACTCCAAGTGATGACGCCTCTGAAGAATCAGAAGCGACATTGAAGTTAGAAGAACCTGTCGCCTCGGTCAGTGGAACAGCAACCCCGCAATTTAATTTTGATTTTGAAGACGAGAATACCATGCAGGCTGATTATGAAGCGATAGACTAGTAGGCGGCTAATGGCTAATGGCTAATGGCTAATTGCTGATGGCTAATTGCTACAAACCACTAGCCCTATCTCCTTACGGAGAGCTAGTTGCTGTGAGTTCGGGCTAACCCTCTTATGGCAATGAGCTTGCTAGGCACAAGGGAACTTACTGGTCTCACCGTTCGTAGCGATGAACTCACCATTAGCCCTCCGGGTATCTCCTTACGGAGACGCTATGTGCAAGGCACACGCTTCGCGATGCCGCAGGCTATGCCCGTAAGGGCTGTACGCGTTGCGAAGCTATGCCCGCAGGGCTATACGCCAGTCGCCAGGGCGCGGGAAACCCGCCTATGGCACCTTCGTGCCACGCTGCGCTATCAGCGCTGGACTCACCATTAGCCATTAGCAATTAGCCATTAGCCATTAGCTAAATACGGTTTTCCACACTTTTTGGTGCGGCTAGTACATCTGTAAAATAGGCAGAGTTTTTGTCAAGTACGTAGCACAATGGTAAGGAGGGCAGTACAAAACTGTCACTTTTACTGTTTGCTACTTTGGATGACATCTACTTTTATCTTTGAGTACTGAATTATTCTAGATTATGATAGTCAGTACTGCTTGCTAGGGTTGAAACAGTTCGCTCTCGTTACTTTTCAATCCCAAATCTAAAATCTAAAATCCACGTATCGATATAACCTAGTAGCTTCAACGGCACTTGGCATTGAAAAATTGTTATGGTGATTTTTGTAAAAGGTAAAAGGTAAAATCAAAGATTAAGAAGTTTTAACCCTTGCCTTCTGCCTACTCGAACTTTTGAGAGACGGCAAAGCCCGAAGTGCTCCGCACTTCAGCTAACGCTGCTCAAAGTTCTTTGTTGCCTAGCTGCTTTCTACCTTTTAACTTTCACCTTTGCTATATGGCTCGCGACTATTATGAAATTTTAGGTGTCTCTCGTGACGCCGACAAAGAAGAAATCAAACGCGCTTACCGCCGTTTAGCCCGGAAGTATCACCCAGATGTGAACAAAGAACCGGGTGCAGAGGAACAATTTAAAGAAATTAACCGCGCATATGAAGTGCTATCCGAGCCGGAAACCCGTGCTCGTTATGACCGCTTTGGTGAAGCTGCTGTAAATGGTGGAGCTGGTGTAGGCTTCCAAGATATGGGTGATATGGGCGGTTTTGCCGATATCTTTGAAAGTATTTTCAGTGGCTTTGCTGGTGGTATGGGGGGTACGACGCAAAGGCGTCGCGGCGGACCCGTTCGTGGCGATGACCTGCGGTTAGACCTAAAGTTAGACTTTAGAGAAGCGGTTTTTGGTGGTGAGAAAGAAATTCGCATTTCTCATCTTGAAACTTGTGAAGTTTGTACCGGTTCTGGTGCTAAGCCGGGAACCCGCCCGCGTACTTGTTCAACTTGTAGTGGATCGGGTCAAGTTCGACGCGTAACCAGAACACCCTTTGGCAGTTTTACTCAAGTGTCCACGTGTCCCACCTGTAATGGTACGGGAATGGTCATAGAAGACAAATGTGACGCTTGTGAGGGTAAGGGCGCAAAACAGGTTACCAAAAAGCTGAAAATTACCATCCCTGCAGGCGTAGACAATGGCACCAGACTGCGGATCTCCTCAGAAGGTGATGCCGGTCAGCGTAGCGGTCCTCCTGGGGATTTATACGTTTATTTATTTGTGAATGAGGATGAGGAATTTCATCGCGATGGAATTAATATTCTCTCAGAAATCAAAGTCAGCTACCTACAAGCAATTTTGGGCTGCCGTTTAGAAGTAAACACGGTAGATGGGCCAGTGGAATTACTTATTCCACCCGGAACTCAGCCAAACACGGTGATGAAATTGGAAAATCATGGCGTACCTCGCTTGGGCAATCCCGTAAGTCGTGGCGACCACATGATTACAATATCAATTGATATCCCGACAAAAATTACGGCTGAAGAACGAGAACTGTTGGAGAAGCTAGCTAAAATAAAAGGAGATCGTACTGGTAAAGGCGGTCTAGAAGGATTTTTGGGAAACTTTTTCCACCAACGATGAATCTACCTTCCCTCTCAACTCCTAACGCTCAATTGGACTTACGCGGCACTCCTTGCCCGATAAATTTTGTGCGAACAAAACTCCGTCTCGAGCAAATGCAGCCCGGTCATTTGCTCGAAGTTTGGTTAGATCCAGGAGAACCAATTGAGCAAGTTCCTGATAGTCTGACTGTGGCAGGCTTTCAAGTGGAAAAAATTGAAAATCGTAATGAGTATTATTCTTTGCTAGTCCGCCGTCCCGTACCTGTCTCATGAGAGGGGAAGACCTAGAAACTACTGGGCAGTTATGGGGTACGGTTTTAGCCGTACAGGCTAATTTTTATCGAGTTCAGTTAGATTTGGAAGACAAGGGAGACAAGGAAGATACAGGTAACCCCTCTCCCCATCCCCCCCTCTCCCCATCCCCCCCTCTTTCCTCTCCCCATCCCCCCCTCCTCCTGTGTACCCGCAGAACTCGTTTGAAAAAAATCGGGCAACAGGTTATGGTAGGCGATCGCGTGGTTGTTGAAGAACCTGACTGGGCGGGTGGTAGAGGAGCAATTTCAGAAGTTTTACCCCGTAGAAGTGAATTAGATCGTCCGGCAATTGCTAATGTGGATAGAATTTTGTTAGTCTTTGCCGTGGCAGATCCGCCTTTAGAACCTTACCAATTGAGCCGTTTTTTGTTAAAAGCTGAGTCCACAGGTTTAGACGTGGTTTTATGCTTGAATAAGAGCGATTTGATTTCCACCGAACAGCAAAGAGAAATTAGCGATCGCTTAGCCAGTTGGGGTTACGAACCACTGTTTGTCAGTGTCAATCAAAGTATAAATATTAACAAAATAGCAACTAGTCTTAAAGAAAAAATTACCGTTATAGCCGGACCATCAGGTGTTGGAAAGTCTAGCTTAATCAATGCACTCATTCCCAATGCCAACCTACGAGTAGGAGAAATTTCCGGCAAACTAGCAAGAGGTCGCCATACCACCCGTCATGTAGAACTATTTGAAATGCCAGATGGTGGTTTGCTTGCGGATACTCCTGGTTTTAATCAACCCGACCTTGATATTGCGCCTGAAGAATTAGCAAGTTTATTTCCAGAAGCAAGGCAGAGACTAGCTGTAGAAAGTTGCCGTTTTAGTGATTGCTTGCATAGAGAGGAACCGGAGTGTGTAGTGCGTGGAGATTGGGAAAGATACCAGCACTACTTAGATTTTCTAGAAGAAGCCATCCTGCGTCAAACTCATCTCAATCAACAAGCAGATCCTGAATCAACTGTCAAGGCAAAAACCAAAGGAAAGGGACAGACTAAGTACGAGCCAAAGCTCGAAAGTAAAAAATATCGCCGTGTCTCTCGCAAGACTCAGTTGCAAGAGTTACAAGAGTTATATCGGGACGAGGAATAAGGGGCTTCCAAATCAACTCCCGAACAGCCCTTTATTACTTAAAAACGTAGGGTGAGTGTGGAGTGTCCACCAATAGTGCCAATGCGAATAGCGCTAGCAGCAAGCGGTTTTAAACCGATAACATATTTGATTTAAAAGGATAACATATAAATAAAAGCAAGGTCTTGTATGTCTCAGCCGCTTGCCACCACCTCTGTCGTAAAGGATGATACTCAAGGTATAATTTTTCCACCTGGTGACCTTTATAGCGACGAACCCCCCTTGGAAAGCGATCTACACCGCGAACAAATTGAATTGCTCGTCCGCCTGATAAAGTGGTACTGGCGAGAACGTCAGGATTTTTATGCCACGGGGAACCTAACTGTATATTTTAGCCCCAATCAAAAAAAGTCGGAAGATTTCAGGGGACCAGATTTCTTGGTAGTTTTAGATACAGAAAAGAAAGACCGCAAAAGTTGGGTGGTATGGCAAGAAGACGGTAAATATCCCAACATCATCATAGAGTTGTTATCAGATTCCACTGCGGCTGTTGATAGAGGACTGAAAAAGCAAATATACCAAAACACATTTCGGACTCCTGATTACTTTTGGTTTGACCCAGTGAGTCTGGAATTTCAAGGATTTCACATACTAGATGGGCAGTATCAAGAACTGATACCAACTCCAGAAGGTTGGTTGTGGAGCCAGCAGTTGGGGCTGTATTTGGGAGTGGTGGAGCGAAAATTGCGCTTTTTCACCCCAGATGGACAGCTAGTACTGCTACCGGAAGAGGACGCAAACCAACAACTGGAGCAGGAAAGGCAAAAGGTTGAAAGATTAGCACAAAGGTTGCGAGCCGCAGGAATTGACCCAGATGAACTGGTATAAAACGCGTTCTTGATGACCCTTGTAACGCTTGTATTGGTTTCATTTGCGGTATCAGACAACCTACAAGCAAATGAGTCACGATAGCATACATTTAAACAAAACTAGAATTTTTCTTATGTCTCAGCCGCTTGCCACCACCTCTGTTGTCAAGGATGATACTCAAGGTATAATTTTTCCACCTGGTGACCTTTATAGCGACGAACCCCCCTTGGAAAGCGATCTACACCGCGAACAAATTGAATTGCTCGTCCGCCTGATAAAGTGGTACTGGCGAGAACGTCAGGATTTTTATGCCACGGGGAACCTAACTGTATATTTTAGCCCCAATCAAAAAAAGTCGGAAGATTTCAGGGGACCAGATTTCTTGGTAGTTTTAGATACAGAAAAGAAAGACCGCAAAAGTTGGGTGGTATGGCAAGAAGACGGTAAATATCCCAACATCATCATAGAGTTGTTATCAGATTCCACTGCGGCTGTTGATAGAGGACTGAAAAAGCAAATATACCAAAACACATTTCGGACTCCTGATTACTTTTGGTTTGACCCAGTGAGTCTGGAATTTCAAGGATTTCACATACTAGATGGGCAGTATCAAGAACTGATACCAACTCCAGAAGGTTGGTTGTGGAGCCAGCAGTTGGGGCTGTATTTGGGAGTGGTGGAGCGGAAATTGCGCTTTTTTACCCCAGATGGACAGCTAGTACTGCTACCAGAAGAGGACGCAAACCAACAACTAGAGCAAACAAATCAACAACTGGAGCAAACAAACCAACAGTTAGAGCAGGAACGGCAAAAGGTTGAAAGATTAGCACAAAGATTGCGAGCCGCAGGAATTGACCCAGATGAACTGGTATAAAACGCGTTCTTGATGACCCTTGTAACTCTTGCATTGGGTTTAATAGCGATGTCAGACAACCTACAAGCAAGTGAGTCACGATAGCATAGATTTAAACAAAACCAAAATTTTTCTTATGTCTCAGCCGCTTGCCACCACCTCTGTCGTAAAGGATGATACTCAAGGTATAATTTTTCCACCTGGTGACCTTTATAGCGACGAACCCCCCTTGGAAAGCGATCTACACCGCGAACAAATTGAATTGCTCGTCCGCCTGATAAAGTGGTACTGGCGAGAACGTCAGGATTTTTATGCCACGGGGAACCTAACTGTATATTTTAGCCCCAATCAAAAAAAGTCGGAAGATTTCAGGGGACCAGATTTCTTGGTAGTTTTAGATACAGAAAAGAAAGACCGCAAAAGTTGGGTGGTATGGCAAGAAGACGGTAAATATCCCAACATCATCATAGAGTTGTTATCAGATTCCACTGCGGCTGTTGATAGAGGACTGAAAAAGCAAATATACCAAAACACATTTCGGACTCCTGATTACTTTTGGTTTGACCCAGTGAGTCTGGAATTTCAAGGATTTCACATACTAGATGGGCAGTATCAAGAACTGATACCAACTCCAGAAGGTTGGTTGTGGAGCCAGCAGTTGGGGCTGTATTTGGGAGTGGTGGAGCGAAAATTGCGCTTTTTCACCCCAGATGGACAGCTAGTACTGCTACCAGAAGAGGACGCAAATCAACAACTAGAGCAAACAAATCAACAACTAGAGCAAACAAATCAACAACTAGAGCAAACAAATCAACAACTAGAGCAGGAACGGCAGAAAGTTGAAAGATTAGCACAAAGATTGCGAGCCGCAGGAATTGATCCAGATGAACTGTAAAAATATGATTTTTCCTAGCTAACCCAAACTATACGTGGGAGAGTGAAGCAAGAATGAGTCAAAGAATCACCGAACAAATACGCTGGACAACATCTGATTTAGAATTATTGGCACGTGATGAGTGGAAGCGCTATGAAATTATTGATGGAGAATTATTTGTGACTAGAGCACCTCACTGGGGACATCAACGTGCGACTGGTAATATTCATTTAGAATTACAAAGTTGGTCTAGAACCAGTGGATTGGGTGAAGCTATTCCAACTCCGGGCATAATTTTTACAGATGCTGATAACGTTATTCCTGACGTGGTTTGGATCTCTAACGAGCGCTTGTCCCAATTATTGGATGAAGAGGGGCATTTGACAGGCGCACCAGAATTGATTGTAGAAGTTCTTTCACCAGGAGCTACGAACGAGCGTAGAGATCGAGAAGCTAAATTAAAGCTGTACTCATTAAAAGGAGTTCAGGAATATTGGATTGCGGATTGGCGGTTGCAGCAGATAGAGATCTATCGTAGAGACGCTGCTCAATTGAGACAAATCGCAACTTTGCTCCCAAATGACGAAATTACTTCCCCGCTATTGCCCGGTTTTAGCACTCAAGTCCAGCGCTTTTTTACTTGATCGTATAACTTTTTGAAGTATTAGGAACTAACTGGTCACCAGTTACCGATCGCGGTCGCAGTATTTTGAAGAGTTGGGCGAAAAACTGATACGATCCCCAGAAAGTCTTAAAATACTCTTAAATCTTCCAAATCCCCAACCTTCAATCTACACGTACCACCTCGGAACTATTTATTATGGCTATCGGCTACGTTGCGCTCGTACTCCATGCACATCTGCCCTTCGTTCGTCACCCTGAAAGTGACTATGTGTTGGAAGAAGAATGGCTCTATGAAGCCATTACAGAAACTTATGTACCCTTGCTGAGAGTATTTGAAGGCTTAAAGCGAGATGGCGTTGACTTTAAAATCACGATGAGCATGACACCACCACTTGTGTCCATGCTGCGAGATCCTCTACTACAAGAACGGTACGATGACCACTTAGCTAAACTAGAAGAACTTATAGAACTAGAAATCGAACATAATGCACAGAACGGTCATGTTCGTTATTTAGCGGAGCATTATGCGAGTGAGTTTAACGCAACGCGAGAACTTTGGGAACGCTATAAGGGGGACTTGGTAACAGCTTTTAAGCAGTTCCAGGATACAAATAACTTAGAAATCATTACCTGTGGTGCCACTCACGGCTACTTACCACTCATGAAGATGTACCCACAAGCCGTGTGGGCGCAAATTAAAGTAGCTTGCGAACACTACGAAGAAAATTTTGGACGCCCCCCCAAAGGTATTTGGTTACCAGAGTGCGCCTATTTTGAAGGTTTGGAGCGGATGTTAGCTGATTCAGGGTTGCGCTACTTCCTCACGGATGGACATGGCATTCTTTATGCTCGTCCTCGCCCTCGATTTGGGACTTATGCCCCAATTTTTACAGAAACTGGTGTTGCTGCTTTTGGTCGAGACCATGAATCTTCTCAACAAGTTTGGTCTTCTGAGGTAGGTTATCCCGGAGCACCAGAATATCGGGAGTTTTACAAAGACTTGGGTTGGGAAGCAGAATATGAGTATATCAAGCCCTACATTATGCCCAACGGTCAGCGTAAGAATACGGGCATCAAATATCATAAAATTACCGGTCGCGGTTTGGGGTTGGGTGATAAAGCTCTCTACGATCCTTACTGGGCAAGGGAAAAAGCTGCAGAACACGCTGCTAACTTCATGTACAATCGAGAGCGGCAAGCAGAGCATCTTTATGGTATAATGCAGCGACCTCCAGTGATTGTTTCTCCCTATGATGCAGAATTATTCGGGCATTGGTGGTATGAGGGACCGTGGTTTATTGATTACCTCTTCCGTAAGTCGTGGTTTGACCAACAGACTTACGCCATGACTCACTTAGCGGATTATTTAAAAGCACATCCAACCCAACAAGTTTGCCGTCCCTCTCAGTCGAGTTGGGGTTACAAAGGATTCCACGAGTATTGGTTGAACGAGACAAATACTTGGATTTACCCCCATTTGCATAAAGCAGCAGAACGGATGATTGAAATATCAACTCGCGAACCTGAAGATGAGTTGGAATGGAGAGCGTTAAATCAAGCCGCACGAGAACTGCTATTGGCACAATCCTCAGACTGGGCGTTTATTATGCGGACGGGAACAATGGTACCCTATGCAGTGAGACGCACGCGATCGCACCTCATGCGTTTTAACAAGCTTTATGAAGACGTTAAAATTGGCAAAATCGACAGCGGTTGGTTGGAAAAAGTTGAATTGATGGATAATATCTTCCCCAGTATCAACTACCGCGTTTACCGTCCCTTGTCATAAAAGCAACGCCTGTTATTATGCCCCCTCAGAATGGAATTCTGGGGCTATACAAACAAAGCCCGCCTGCGCGGGCTATTTGATAAAGGATTTTCAAGTATCTGAGGGGGATTTACTGCTGTGACTGATTTATGCGCTTTCGCAATTCAGCCTCAAATTCGTCATCTGTACTCACAGTCACTCGCCCAGATCGAGAACGAATTATGCTTAGATAGTGCTGAAATGCGTCTTCATCTTGAGGATTTAGTCGCACGTACTCGCGTAACTGCTTTTCTGTCATTGCTTCATAATTTGATTGAGTCATCCGATTATGACCTCCCCGTTTTCCAGAACTTCTAGAAGCACAGACCGATTATCAATGCATTTAGTTGTCTACCTCTTTGCGATCGCTACTCACTCTATTGGTTTTCCCTAAAACTAACAATAAACAAAGCCTCCAGCTTTACACTGGAGGCTGCAATATGCAAAAAACAAACCGTATTTTCTCTGTAAAACCCAATTCAACAATCTATCGAGGCAGATTGTTGCTCGCATAAGCATCCATGCTATAAGCCGGAGTGCGATCGCTATAATCAATATCTTGACCTGTAATGGACTTAGCTAGTCTTTCAAAAGAGCCAGAACGCCAGTTACGTTCGTGGATGGGCTTTCTTTGTTCGCCTAAGAAGTAAGCTTGAGTACCAATTAAGGCAGCTGCTGCCCAACCTACAACAAATAGTGCAATCAATAGAGTCATCATAGTTATCACCACGTCTTTTATTTAAGATTTATATTTATCTGTAAATAAATGTAACAAATTAGAAATAAAATTAACAACATAGGCTATAGTCGCGTTGACCGATAAACGAGGTACGGGCTTCCGCACTATACAAAAATCCCTCGTTTTTACGGAGGGATAACGTGCTTGGGTGAGAATTAGATATTGTCGGGGTCAATATTTAATTCTTTCAGTTTGGCTGCTAAACGCTGTGCTTTCTCTTCAGCTGCTTGTTGTGCTTGTTCAGCCGCTTGTTGTGCAGAGGCTTGTTCTTCAAAACTTAGAAGTGTTTGGCTTGTTGCTAGATCGTAAAAGCGCATTTCCCCTTCTTTAAGTCGCAACTCTAAACCTAGGACTTCACTTGCTAACGATACTGTACCGTCTGCTAAGGTAGTGGTGGTGACAGGGAGATAATTGCCATCCACTAACCGTAAACCCTGAAGTGGAGGGTTGAGATAATCTCCTGTGGGGTCATATTGATAGTACTCCCGTACTCCTAAAAAAGCGTAAATTCCTTTTTTTGCACCTTGGTCTTTGCTTCAGTGGTTTTTGAAGTAACTTATAGCACAAAATCGGGCGTTTTCTCGTTCTCCTCCCAAGTTTTGTAGCTGCGACGTTGACGATTTTCTACACCAAAAATGACAAAGACATCTGGTGAGACAACCGATTCCGGGACTCCTTGTTCGTAGTAAATAAATAGATTTCCAGAAACATAAACATCAGGACGGTTTTGGAAATAAATTCCCAGGGATTTTACTGAATAGAGTAAATATTCGCGTGTTTGGTCGCTTTCAGCCACAGGCTTACCGTCCTCATCTGGATATTCAATTGGAGTAATGGGGAAATACTCAGCAGAAACTGCCATTGGTTGTCCCTCCTCGGAGCGCGGATTAGTTTTTATGGTATCGCTTAAACCATCACATCTTCTGATGTATCTCTAACTTTGAAATAGTAATAAAGATTAGCGATCGCTATATCTGATGCCTGCTTTAAATTAGATGTAACTAACCCTCTACTAATGATAAATCGCGATCTAAATGGACATACATATAATCCACAATTTGCGTTTGGGCAATCTTATATCAATTACTCCCTTTCCGCCATAAGACTACCGATCTTCTTCTCCTCTTTCCTCTGTGTCCTCTGCGCCTCTGCGGTTCATTTAATTAAGAAATCTTCGAGCGGGAAGGGAGTAACTTCATTTTTTACAGAGCAATCATTATGCAAACAAAAAAGACAGGCAAAAGCCTGTCTCATAACTGATGATTTAGCTCTAAAAATTTAGAAGTTCATTTCAGCAGCTTGGACTTTTTCCACTTGCTTCTTCTTGAGAACAAGCATAGCTTGAGCCAACATAACAAGTGCGATGAAAGCAATCAACCACTGAACTCTTGTAGCATCTTGCAACACAATTTCAGCATCATCTTGACCAAATCCACCTACATTGGGGTTATTTGTCAAAGAATCACCAGATTGAACTGCTTGTCCTTCAGAAACAATCAATTCGGGTCCGAGGGGAACTTTATCTACCACTGTTTCCCCAGATTCACTTTGGATGCTAACTTCAAACTTCGTGTTTCCGTCTTCATCTTCTACTCTGGCAATTTTGCTCACCGTACCAGTCGCAGAAGCTGTGTAAACAGCATTGTTGCTCTTTTCTCCAGTTGGGTAAACTTGTCCGCGTCCTCGGTTAGCACCTAGGTGAACGGCAAACTTTCCAAACTGTATGTTCTTATCTGTTGCAGGGTTAGGGGAAAGAACGGGGAAAACAACTTCTTGATACTGTTCGCCGGGTAAGGGTCCAACAATAACAACGTTTTCCGAATCTTCTTTATACGGTTGGAAGTAAACGTCGCCGATTTCTTCTTTCCACTCTTCAGGAATGCGATCTTCAGGCGCAATCTTAAAGCCTTCTGGAAGCATCAGCACAGCACCAACGTTTAAGCCAGTTTTGGAACCGTCAGCACCCACCTGTTGCACACTTGTATCGTAGGGAATTTTTACCACGGCTTTAAATACCGTGTCAGGGAGAACAGATTGGGGAACTTCTACTTCTGCTGGCTTCGCCGCTAAGTGACAGTTAGCACATACAATCCGCCCTGTTGGTTCGCGAGGAGTTTCGGGGTAGGTTTGCTGCGCCCAGAAAGGATATGCTGAAGCTGCTTGAGGAAGGGCTAGATCGCTTGTGAAGAACAATGTCACTGTTGCGATCGCTACGAGCAATGTTTTGACGATTACTCTAGCACTGCGAGTCAAACTCGCTGTTGTAGAAGCATTTCTCATCTCTATAAGGACAACAAAGAGGACGATTAAAGGTTAAAGAGTATTTTGGACTTTGGATGAGTGGATTTTGGATTGGGATTTTGGATTTGATTCCAAAAGTCGCCACTACAATCTAAAGAATAATTTTTCATTTTTAGATTGCTTTAAATTTGAACCCAAAATTATCAATCTAAAATCTAAAATTTTTATGCCCACCAGGGGTTTTCGCCGGTGCGGAAGTCTGTTTCAGTCCAAGGAGTTAGAACAATTTTGTCCTCTTCCACTTTTGCATGACTGAGAGCTAAAGATAGTGGGGCGGGACCGCGCACTACCTTACCAGTAGCATCATACTGGGAACCGTGACAGGGACACTTAAACTTGTTCTCTGCTGTATTCCAAGGCACAACACAACCCAGGTGAGTACATACGGCGTTAATACCGTAATCGCCTATCGCCTCTTTGCTGTCTACCACAATATAGGTAGGATCTCCTTTTAGTCCCTGAACCAGAACGCGATCGCCTACATTATGGCTGTCTAAAAACTTGTTCACGCTGACATTGTTCCCCAGCTCGTCTTTTGCGGTTGTACCACCACCTGCACCACCCGCTGCTGGGGGAATAAAATACTTGACAACGGGATACAAGACTCCCAAAGCGACTCCGGTTACAGTTCCAAAAGTCAAAAGATTCATGAATTGACGACGCCCCATATCGGGAACGTCCACTGATTCAGAAAATTGAGCCATAACCTACGCGTTCTTCGTGTATTTTGTTAACAAATGTGACGTTTTTACTCAAAAGGTAACCCAATCGAGTAAAGATTTAATGCCCATAATTGATGCTGAAACTTGCTTCTCTAAAGATGTTTTCAGCATCTTTCTTAGTAGCATTACATTTCTTTATAGTCCTATCATACTGGAGTAATGGAACTTAACATCATAACTAAATGTAAAAATATTTGAGAAGAACTATGACAGGACAGGAATTACGTCAACTGTTGCTTGAGAAGTGGGGACATTCATATGATGTTCAGTTACGTCGGACACAGGGTAAAATATTTCTTCAAATTATGTGGAAATACTTAGAACAAGCTTCTTTTCCCTTGAGTGAAGCCGAGTATGAGGAGCATCTAGAGAGCGTTGCTAGCTATTTAGATAACTTAGGTGGAGCTATACAGGTACAAATGTTTATTAGAGAAACGCGAGAGCGTCCCCGACTCGGTAAAGCGGTCAGCATTCCTTTAGACTTGGGCGAGCGTGCTACAGAATGGCTCGTGTAATTCTGCACGCACGCATACATCCTCAATCCCTTCTAAAGTAACACATTATACATTCTAGTTATGAGATTTTTTTTCCTAAAGGCACACTTCGGTCGGGCTGTATCAGTACGACTTCACCATTTTCTATGACTACGCCTAAAACCAGAACCTCAGACATAAAATCAGCAACTTGTCGGGGAGGAAAGTTAGTTACTGATAACACCAATTTATCTATTAAATCTTCTTTTTGATAAATTTTGGTGATTTGAGCACTAGATTTTTTTATGCCCAGATCGCCAAAATCTATCCAAAGCTTATAAGCTGGTTTTCGTGCTTTGGGAAAATCTTCTACTCTGATGATTTTGCCAACGCGAATGTCTACTTTTTCAAAGTCCTCGAATGTAATTTGGGTCATTTTCCAGTCAGCTTAACCAGACCTATACCACCAAAGTAAAGCCCCAAAACGGCTCCTGCTAGAAGACTTTGAGTTAATGGATCTGTGGAAGGTGTAAGAACAGCTCCTAAAACTACTGCTCCCAGAATAACGTAACGCCAACCGGAAAGCATTCGCTCAGAAGAAACAATTCCTAGATTTCCAAGCAGTATTTGAATGACAGGAATTTGAAATGCCAATCCAGTGCTAAATAACAGCAACAAGACAAATTCAAAATATTTATCAATAGACCAGAGCTGTTCTACAACATCTGCACCATAACTGATAAAGAATTTTAAGGCAGCTGGTATAAGTAAAAAATAAGCAAATACTAAACCCCCTCCAAAAAGAACACTGGAACCAAGAACCACAGGTGCTAACAACCGTCGTTCGCGACGTGTCAGCCCTGGAAGCACAAACTGGATAATTTGGTAGAGCACAAAGGGGCTAGCAAGTAGTATCCCTGTATAACCTGCAACTTTGACAGAGACGAAGAAATATTCTCCTGGCGCAAGTTGGAGGAATTTTACTCCCTGTGCTGGGACTTCTAGTAACCGGACAATGGGTTTAACTGCAACAAAGCAACCAACAGCACTGACGGCTAGAACTGCTAGAGAGTAAAAAATGCGCTGTCGCAACTCCTCCAAGTGGTCGAACAGAGACATCTCAACCTCTCCGGGCAATTCATCAAGAGGATCGAGATCGGAATTGCCATCGTCTTCTTGGAGGTTAACACGAGGGGAAGTTGAAGCAGTTTCCCGGTCCGAGTCCCAGGGTTCGTCAAACTGCTGTTGGGTTTCTACGTCTTGAGAAGGCGTCATGAATCAACAATTTAGGGCATTACCTGTTAACTATTGTATCTGGGGAAGTCACTAACGAGGGTTTTTTGTTACCTTTGCTATCTTTTTCCGGTTGCTTGGGAATTTTCTTGGAATCGTTAATGTAGGGAGTTGTATGCTGGGCTGTAGCACCTTTAAAAAATGGAACTAACTGTTGACAATTAAGTCAATAGCTTTAAGAAGTATTGACTTAATTCGTTAGAGAGTAACAAAAACTCCTTTTACTTAAATTTTATAAAAAATTGCATCTGCTTTAACGTAATTAAACATTTCTCGCCGAGGTTTGTATGAGTAAAACAATTTGTGTAGGATTCATTTCATTTTCTGTTTTTTTAGGCAATATAGGTCAAGGTTTTGCTAGCAGTCATGCTGAGAACCAATCCTCCAAATATCAAAGTTTTACCCGGACGAATTCCATTATGAGTAGCATAAAATCTTATAAGAGTGATATAAATTTCTTATTTTCTGCTAGAGATGAGCAGAAAGGTGATTGTCTTCGCTATGGTGACTGCAAGCGTTAAGATGTCATTTTTTATTATTGATTGACCGGAGTTGTGCATATTTCGATCGATTTTTATATGAACTATTTTTTTGCATATTTCTAACGCATGAGAGTATAGAAATCATAATTTCATTTTGGAAAAATTTGGATGGCTAATGGCTAATAGCTAATGGCTAATGGCTAATGGCTTTTCGAGCGTTAGTAATTAGGAATTATCAGTCTTTACTCTTATTTTTATATTTCATTTATGACTGCTATAGAAATCATAATTTCATTTGAAAAATCTACGTAAGGCGGGCAATAACCAAGCTACAGTAACGAAAATTTTTTATAAATTATTTAGGGCTGCTACCTTTATACTGAAAAACCATAATTTTCAGGAAATGGCATGGAACCGAGATGTGGATGACTTAAGGCTAAAAGCCCATTACCTTCCTTGAAAACAGTATAAAAACAGGAGAGAATCAAAGATTGCAGGCTTTCTACATATTGTTCGTTACCGTTTCCTCGCGTTCCAATTGCGGAAACTCCTTGAATAAATTCATGACTTGGCACCTCTTGAAAAACTTCCTCAAGAGTGCCTAAAACAACAGCAATATCTTCGGGCGGTACAAACATATTCCCTAAATATCCTGGAAGTCTACCTGCGCGTTCCCAACCTAAACCACCCCACAACATTTCAGGCGCACCCACACGATTGGTCCTGACTAGCTCTAATAAAGCTTGACTCATTGGTACGGAAATAATTGGAGCTTCACCTATAAAGAGATTATCAAAAATTTCTGCAAAAGCACGTGGGAAGAAAAGATGGTAAGCATGATGCAAATCATCCCAATCAAAGGCATCTGGAGTTTGCTGTTTGTCAACAAAAGCCTTGGGAATATAATAATTGAATATCTCTTTGTCTCGGGCATGAAATTTGCTCTCATATTCAGTTCTCTTCTGGAGAAAATTTTGTAACTTATAAGAGATTTGCGATCGCTCAACAGCTTGCTCAAATACTTGTTTGACATTGAAAACATCTGTTGGCGGTACTTTGAACAAACACCAAACTGGTTCTGCACCCATAATTCAGTTACTTTTACTACATAAATTATTTTTTTACTACTAGAGTTTAAATCATCCCCCTACTGACCGATAAATATATCTAAGGGAATATCCGGAAGACCTGAGAGAAATTTTGTATCTTAAAGTTAAATTGCAGCAACAGTTAAGTACAAATTATCACAAGCTAGTGGTGGAAGCTCTCCGACTTCCATAAGGATACAGGTGGTCAACAAGCAGTGACACCCCTTATTCACCATTCTGTAGTCGGGGAGGTGACAGCTATAAAATTACCCGTATTTATTAAACGAAATGGATAAATTATGCTTCTAGATTTAGAACGATTTTATCAAGCCTGCAATCCAAGCCGACCTCTGGTGATGGGAAACGCTAGCGATCGCCAGTATTATATTGATTTTACTTCTGTGCGAGGCGGCAAGATTATAGAAGCGCTACAACGCACAATTACTAAAATATCTCCGGATACACGAACCTGTCAGCTTTTTACAGGTCACATTGGCTGTGGGAAGTCAACGGAGTTGCTGCGGCTAAAAACTGAGTTAGAGCAAGAAAAATTTCATGTTGTGTATTTTGAGTCTACCCATGTTTTGGAAATGGTAGATCTGGATGTGACAGATATTTTTCTAGCAATTGTCGGTCAGGTGAGCGAAAGCCTTGAAGCGATGAATCTTCACGTAAAACCTGGCTACTTTGCTAAGTTATTTGCGGAAATTGTGGATTTTCTGCAAACTCCAATGGATTTAGAGGTGCAAGGAGAGCTATCTGTCGGTATTGCCAAAATTACAGCTAAGACAAAAGAAAGCCCCAAGTTACGGCGTCGGTTGCGGGACTATTTAGAACCAAGAACTGAAAACATTTTGCAATCCATTAATGAGGAATTGCTTGCTCGTGCTAAGAAAGAACTAAAAGCTCAAGGTAAAAAAGGGCTAGTTGTTATTGTTGATAACTTGGATCGGGTAGCTATCAGACCTCTACCATCTGGACGGTCTTTACCAGAGTACTTATTTATTGACCGAGGCGAACAGTTACGCAAACTTGATTGCCACTTAGTATACACTATTCCTCTTGCCTTAACTTTCTCTAACGACAGCGCCGAACTTCAGCACCGTTTGGGGGGTGGGGTAGCTCCTAAAGTCTTACCTATGATACCTGTAAGGCTGCGTTCTGGAGAAATTTATACTCAAGGACTGGCGCTCATGAGACAGATGGTGCTAGCTAGAGCTTTTCCTGACGTTCATCCTTCAGATAGGTTAAATTTGATCGCAGAAGTGTTTGATTCTGTCGAAACTTTAGATAGGCTGTGTTTGATTAGCGGTGGTCACGTGCGGGATTTACTGGGACTGCTATATGACTGTTTGAGAGAACAAGACCCTCCCTTTGAACGGGAATGCTTGGAACTGGTGATTCAAAGACACCGAGATTTCCGCGCTAACCCAATTGACTCCGACGAGTGGGAGTTACTCTTTCAGGTGGTACAACAGCAAAGAGTCAGAGGTGATATAGAATATTACACTTTGTTGCGAAGTCTTTTTGTCTTTGAATACCGCGACCATCAAGGAGTCTGGTTTGCTCTCAACCCAGTTTTAGCAGAAACGCCAAAATTTCAATCATGGCTGAACAGTACCCTCTCATAAATTTCATTGCGACTAACGAGCGTTCCTTAACAAATTTAAGGCGAGCTATTGTTTTCTCTCAAGGTCAATTCTCGCTAGTTTTGGCTTGCTGTAACTATGAAGCTTTGCGAGAGCAAATGCTGCAAAGACTGTCAGAAATTTCTTCGGAAGCATACCAGATTGAGAAGCTAGTGGTTCCGCCCAACACCATCAGCCTTTATACTAAACTTCACTTACAACCTACTCCCGAGCACTCATTAGTCTTGATGGTTTTAGGTTTGGAGTCAGTATCTGCACTTGATGACCTCCTAACTACCATCAATCACGTGCGGGATGAGTTCCGCAAACGCCACCATTTTCCTATGGTTTTTTGGGTAAATGACAAGGTACTGCAAAAAATAGTACGCTTGGCTCCAGATTTTGCAAGTTGGGCTGCTACTCCTATTAGATTTGAACTGACAACTGAAGAGTTGCTCGCATTTCTACAACAAAAAACCGATTCTCTGTTTGCAGAAATTTTAAACACCAACGCTACACAGCACGCAGAATCTTTAGTGAGTTGTGGTAATAAGACTTTGGGTTTGGTTTCTAAATATAGCAGTTATGAATTCCTCTGTGCTGTTAAAGATCTGCAAAATCGCGGTATTAAGCTAAACCCTGAATTGAACGCCAGTTTGGAATTTGTTTTTGGTTTGGATGATTATGTGAGCGATCGCATAGATTTGGCTTTGGAACATTTTCAGCAAAGCTTGCAGTTTTGGCAAAAGCAAATCAGGGGAGAGGGGGGAGACAAGGAAGAAAATTCTACCTTGTCCTCCATGTCCCCCTATCTTCTTCGCCAGGGAGTCGTTCTGTTTTATATTGGGCTGTGTTATTTCCGTTTTGCCGAACGTCACTATTCAGAAAACCCTTTGCCATGGCAAGAAGCTAAATCTTATTTCCAGCAATGCCTTGATATTTTTGAAGTGGTTGGGCGTGACGATATCGTGGCTCAATGTATTGCTCAACTCAGTGAGGTGTTGCAAATTTTGCACGATTGGGAGGAGTTACAAAAAGTTGCTACAAAATCTCTAGAGTTACACAGAATCTACGGGACTCAAATTCAACTCGCTTGTGACTATAGTTTTTTGGCTGAGGTCGCTCTAGAGCAGTCAAATTGGGAAAAAGCAACTCAGCTTGCACAAGCATCCTTGTCTTGCTTGGCAAAAGCAAGACAAGATTGCGATCGCTACCCAAGTTTGTTTCCCGTGCTGTTAAAGCAAATATCTCAATTAGTATTAGCTCAAGCACTCTTGCATTTGGGTGAGAAAAAAAAGGCTCTCAAACGTTTGAAAACGGCGAATCGCCAATTAGAAACTGCTTTAGAAAGCAGCGACCATCGATACGATGCTCATCGTTATATTCGCCTTCTGCGGAAAATGCGATCGCTCTACTTTGACTCGGGTCGGTATTTAGAAGCCTTTTGCATCCGTCAAAAACGGCGTTCTGTCGAGCAGCAGTATGGTTTGCGTGCTTTTATTGGCGCAGGTCGCCTGCAACCCCAACAACCAAAGACAAAACCTACTTTGGATTTGCGTGCAGCAAGCACCAGTATTGCTTTGGAAATTGATGCTTCCGGGCGCAAGCGCGATATTGATAGCTTAATTGGCAGAATTAGCCGTCCCGACCAAAAACTGACGGTGATTCACGGTCAATCTGGCGTGGGTAAAAGTTCTACCGTGGCTGCGGGACTGGTTCCTGCACTGCAAAACACAGCGATTGGCGACCAGATTGCTGTACCTGTTGTATTGCGAATTTACACTCAATGGGTTCGGGAATTAGGAAAATCTTTAACAGAGGCGCAACTTCAAATTCAACAGAGTGCAAGTGCTGCTTTAGCCGAGCCGAACATACTTGAATCTGAACATTATATTCTGGAACAGTTACAAAGAAATGCTAAGAATCATTTCATTACCGTCTTAATTTTTGACCAGTTTGAAGAGTTTTTCTTTAGCTGTCCCGAACACAATAGCTTGCAACATTTTGATAAATTTATTTGCCATTGCCTCAATATATCTTTTGTCAAAATAATATTTTCTATACGAGAAGATTATTTACATCGTTTATTAGAATTTAGGCATCTGGCTAAACAGGAGCAGATTAACGATAATATTTTAGACAAAAATATCCGCTATCAGTTAAAAAACTTTGCCCAAGAGGATGCTAAAAATTTTATCTTAAAGTTAACAGAGCGATCGCATTTTTATTTAGAGCCTGCTTTAATTGATGCCGTCGTACAAGATTTATCGACAGAATTAGGAGAAGTTCGTCCAATAGAGTTACAAGTTGTGGGAGCACAACTGCAAGATGAGAGGATTTCAACGCTGACAGACTACCAGCAATTTAAATCTGGCAAACTCATTGAGCGATATATCAAACAACTCATCAAAGAATGCGGTCCCGAAAATGAAAGAGCAGCATTACTGGTTTTATATTTATTAACAGATGAAAACAAAAAGCGCCCTTACAAAACTTATGGTGAATTAGCATCCCAATTAGCAGAATTAGAACATCAAGAAAAATTAGAATTAGTCTTAGAAATTTTAGTGCGTTCTGGATTAGTCGTGCTCTTTCCCGACCAACCCGAACGCCGCTATCAATTAATTCATGATTATTTAGTAGATTTGATTCGTTACCTGCAACAAGCAGAATTGAACTTACAAACCCAACTACAAAAGTTACGCAACCAAGTACAGCAAAGGGAAACAGAAATTTACCAGTTAAAAAGCCAACTAAAGAAAAAACAGCAGCAATTTCAACAGGTCAACAGCCAACCCCAACAAGGTCGGGATTTACTGACAGAATTAAAAGAATTACGCAAACGAGAAACACAAAGTCAGATTGAAATTGAACAACTCAATGTAGAATTGCAACAGCAAAAGTTACAAGCAGAACTGGCAAATAGCAATCGTTCGCTAACAATAGCGCTTGCTGGTTCAGTCATTCTTATAGTGGCGTTTGCAGCCTCTTTTATTTCAGCTTTTCAATGGAGACAAGCGCTCATTAGCGAAATTCGAGCTATTAGTGCAACGAGTGAAGTACTCCTCAGCTCGGGAAGAGATACGGATGCTTTGAAAGAAGGTTTAAAAGCAGGTAGAAAACAGCAAAATGCTATATTTCCAGATGCAGATACGCGCTTGCAGGTATTGGGGACGCTTTATCAACTGGTTTTTTCTGGAGGTGAAAGAGCAAGCCAACGCTTACAAGGGCATAGTTTCGGCGTGAATAGCGTCAATTTTAGCCCCGATGGTAAGGTCTTAGCCTCAGCAAGTGCTGATAATAATATTATACTTTGGAATACCAATGGTAAAAAGTATAAAACTTTACCCATACACTCTGATGTTGTTAACAACGTGAGTTTTAGCCATGATGGTAGAACTGTAGCTTCAGCCAGTCAGGACAAAACTGTAAAACTTTGGAATTCAAACACCGAGCAGGTAACAACCTTAGTAGGGCATAAAGGAGTTGTCAATAGTGTCAGTTTCACTCCTGATGATGAAATCATTGCCTCCGGTAGTAGCGATAACACTATCAAACTTTGGTATCGAGATGGTAAGCTTTTTAAGACTCTGTTAGGTCATAAGGCTGCTGTCTTAAGTGTCGCTTGGTCGCCTAATGGTCAAACCCTTGCTTCAGCCAGTACGGATAAAACAATAAACCTTTGGAATCGAAACGGAAAATTGTTAAAAACTATACCTGGCCATACTGATGCGGTGAGGAGTGTCGCTTGGTCTGGAGACGGAAGGGCGATCGCTTCAGCAAGTTTGGACAAAAGTGTCAAACTTTGGAGTCGCGAGGGTAAATTGCTAAGAACTTTAACCGGGCATAATGATAAGGTCACAAGTGTTAGCTTCAGCCCGGATGGTCAGATCGTCGCTTCAGCAAGTACCAACAAGACAATCAAGTTTTGGAGTCGCGATCGCGGAATTCTATTAGCAACCTTAAAGGGTCATGGAGATTGGGTCAATAGTGTCAGTTTCAGCCCTGATGGAAAGATGTTCGCTTCTGGAAGTCGGGACACAACGGTCAAACTTTGGAAATTGCAGGATGTGTTAAAGTCCAAGTTTGGAGATCATTCTGGGGACGTGAATAGTGTCAGTTTTTCACCTCAAGGTGATTTGATTGCTTCTGCTAGTCTTGATAAAACAGTTAGAATCTGGAATTCAGAAGGAAAACTACTTCATATTTTGAAGGGTCATAAGGATGGAGTTTGGGGCGTCAGTTTTAGCCCAAAAGGGGATAGGCTTGTCTCAGCTAGCACGGATGCTACGCTCAAGTTGTGGAAACGCGACGGTCAGCTGCTCGAAACACTGTCAGGACATCAAGGTAGGGTTTTAAGCGTGTCTTGGAGTTCTCAAAATATTATCGCTTCAGGCAGTAAGGATAAAACTATCAAATTGTGGAGTCAGAACGGTAAGCTGTTAAAAACTTTGTTGGGACACAAAGGTGTTGTTAATTGGGTGAGTTTCAGTCCGAACGGGGAGTTATTAGCATCAGCTAGCGATGATAAAACAGTGAAGCTTTGGACTGCTGATGGTAAGTTCCTGAAAACTTTGTCGGGGCACAGAGATGCAGTTTTTAGTGTAGCTTGGTCTCCTGATGGCAGTAAAATTGCTTCGGCTAGCGATGACAACACGGTAAAGCTTTGGACTGGTGATGGTAAGTTCCTGAAAACTTTGTGGGGACACAGAGGTGCAGTCACTGGAGTCAGTTTTAGCCGAGATGGGGAAGTACTGGCGTCAGTAAGCGATGACAATACGGTAAAGCTTTGGAACCGCGATGGTGTCTTACAAATCAGTCTTAAGGAAAAGGATAAGCTCACCAGCGTTAGTTTAAGTTCTCACAAGAACTTGATGACTTTTGGTAGTGCCAGTGGTTCTGTGTTTCTACGCAATTTAGAAGACATAACACTGGAAAATTTACTACTTCGGGGGTGCGATTTGCTCAAGGATTCTTCGTCGCAACTGATAAATAGCGATCGCAAGCTGTGCCCTAATTGAACGCATCTCCGCCTCGGGGGATCTCACAGAGGAGGCGGATCTGTCCGCGATTCATTCCCAGGCGAAGCCTGGGAACGAGGGGGGGGTTGCTTACCGTGCTGATAGCTGAGCATGCTCTGATGAATATTTTGCAACTAACTGGGACATTTCAGGGTTGTAAAGCCGCAGATAATTCCAGTAGTTACCAAATACCTGACGTACATAATTTTTTGTTTCATCAAAGGGAATTGCTTCGACAAACTCATCTGGATCTTGTTTTGGAAGAGCTTGCAGCCACTTAGAAACGTTACCCGGACCAGCATTGTAACTGGCGATCGCGAGCATGGAATTATCTTTATATTGCTCGTGGGTATGATCTAAATACCAAGTTCCCAACATAATATTGTCATTGGGATTTTCCAAGTTAATTTTTTTGCTATCGACTTTAATTTGTGGAGCAATCCATTTAGCTGTGTCTGGCATCACCTGCATTAAACCAGTAGCACCAGCTACCGAACGGGCTTTTGCCTCAAATCGAGATTCTTGACGCATTAAAGCAGTGACCAGCACGGGATTGATCTCGTTCTTTGCCGACCACTTTTCAATTTCCTTCAGATATGGTAATGGGTAACGAGCTTGCCAGTAAGTGATTTGCTTGCTGAGATCCTCATATTCAGCTTTTTCTTGTGGTTTTTCCCTGTCTTCCAGCCTGGAAATCTTGTCAATACCGATTAAATATTCGCCTTTTGCCAACCGCATCAAACCTTCAGTGTATTGTTCTGCCACTGTTGGCTGCATTTTATTAACAAATTCTGTTTGCCACTGCAACCAAGCATCGCGATCTTGACCGAGTAAATACAATTCCTTAAAAGTTTCCGAACCTGCAGTTGGTACAGTACGCTGATAGGGGACAACTTTCGGGTCGAGACTCCGTACATTATTAAAGTTGCCAACATTAAGACCTAGAACTGCAGCCGCACGCCATGCATAGTAAGAGTAAGGGAAGCGGTTAATAACATACTCATAAGCTTTTTTCGCTTCCTGGGTTTTCCCTATTTTTGTTGCCCATTTCCCTACCCAAAAACCAGCCCTGGGAGCCAGAATGCTGTTAGGGTTATTAGTAGGTATTGGACCTGCCCACTGCCAAGCACCATTAAAGTCTTTGGCTTTGGCTTTTTCTTGGGCAATTGTCCAACGATATTCTGCTGCTTCTTCAGTGTTACCAAATTTGGTAATTAGCAACTGCAATGCTTGATTGGCTCCCTTTGGATCTTGAGCCTGTAGAATTTTGGCTTTTTCCGCGAGTGCTTCACCTGCTTTTTCAGGGAATTTGCTGACAACTTTGTCAAGATACGGTATAGCATCCTTACGGACTTGTGCCATTTCTGCCAGACGCAGTAAGCCATTTCCCGTTTCTTCAGCATCAGGGAATGCTTTCACAAGTTGTTGATAAGCCGCAATTGCTTCCGGACGTTTTCCACTCACCTGATATCCCCGTGCTATACGGTAGAGATTGCGGGGTGTCCGAGAAGCTTTGGTATAAGCTTCTGTGGCTTTGGAAAATTCACTATTTTCCCAGTACGCTGTACCTACGATTTCCCATTCTTCAGGCTTGAGGGTGGGGTCATTTGCCAGCTGGTCTAATATGGGAAGGATACCTGATTGGTCGTAGGCGTGTTTTGCCAAAATCAGCTGCAATTGTGGCTGAAGTGGATTTTCTTGCAACTGCTGGCGGATAATTTCCCAAGTTAAAGGATTTGAGGGAAATTGCTCAATGGCTTGCGCTTGATAGTCTGGAGTTGCTATCAAGTATAGGGCTTTAACAGCAGCAGGTTCTTTAGAATATTTTTTCACCACCTTTTGCCGCAAATCTGAGGCTTTGCCTTCTTCCCCAAGAATATCCTGTGCTTGTGCTTGTTTGAGCAAAACATAGGGTGCTAGACGTGGATAATCGTCCTCTAGCCCTGTTAGTAACTCTAGCGCTGGTTTGGCTTGCTTCTTTTCAATCAAATCGCTAGCCAAAAGATAACGGGCGCGATTTCGGTCTTGCAAGTCCCGCCCCTTTGCCAGAGCCGCTAGTTTTGTACTGCGTTCATGTGGGGACTGTGACACCAGTGGAAGCACGGCGGAGTTAGCTGTGCTCACTTTTGAAAGCTGCTCAGTTGAATTGTTAGTAAACCGCAGCCAATGCCCAAAGGATTTACTAAACTGAGGCGCGGACACCATTGCACCTGCTAGGAAGGCACACAATCCAGCACCTGCAATGAGAGGTATATATTTTTTCTTTTGTCGTTGCTTCAGCATTGATACCCGCTGAAAATTTCACATGAATTTCTTGCAACTCTAGCATCACTTGCGGACAATGTCGCTACTTTTAACTTTTGTATTCCTAATTTGGGGATCGTTATAGATGTTTCTCTTTTCTGGATGCGAATTCCAGCCATTTAAGTTAAAAATTTTGCATTTTTGTTTTTCTCTTTGCTTGTACAGTAAGGATTTAGCAATCTGCTGTAGAAGCAAAGATTGCCAGATTGTTTGCTACAAACTCTCACCTGTATATCTCTTTCTTCCTTATATAATGGTCAAAATCCTTCCCTAGGGGGAAGAAAAGGTATGTTGCCATTTCAGTCAAAAAAGTTTCTATTTTCTATTTCCCTCGGGTCTCGATCGGAGCTTGTTACATGACTCCATATTGTCATCTTGCGATCGCTAAGTTTTAAATTTTTCTAAACCATAGAGAAAATTGATGTATCTACATATACTAGCTTGGAAAATCGAATATTTAGTTTATCCTAATTAAATGTTGCAATTATTGCATTCTAAGAAAGAAATTAACCGCAGATAAACGCAGACGAAAGCAGATAAATTTGTACCTCAGTAGGTTGGGTTGAGGAACGAAACCCAACTATATTAATTATGTTTGGCGATTTTAAATTGGCTTGATAAATGACCTCGTAATGATAATTTTGCTAAGATTATTGGTACAAATTATGATAAGAAGATAAACCTACAGACTTGTGGAGGAAAAATGAGAGCGCAAGAAGTAATGGGAAGCGTTGATGATAAAGGTTTTCTGTGTTTGGATGAACCTCTTACGGTTCAAAAGCATAGCCGTGTTAAAGTAATTGTTCTATTTGTGGAAGACCAGGTAGAAGATGATGAATCAAAAGAGTCTATATTAGAAAGTCTTCGTATTTCATTACAAGAAGCAAAAGCTGGAAAAACTAGACCTGTTTCAGAACTGTGGGACGATATTGATGCAGAATGAAACACCATTCGTTCAAGTTCAATTTACAGAGCAATTTCAGAGCCGATTACGCACGTTGTCTAAAAAATATCCTCATATTCGGTCTGACATTCAACCAATAATTGGACAACTACAAGTAGGAGATTTTATTGGCGACCAAATATCTGGAACAGGGAATACTGTTTTCAAGGTACGAGTCCGAAACAGCGATATCCAGAAAGGTTATTCTCCTACTCATCTACTCTAAAAGCGAACAAGCAGATGTTGCAGCAGAGGAGATTAAGTTAGTTATAAAAGATTTTCAAAAAGACAGTAGTACTTTGCCAGAAACAAACCAGGAGTAACATTTAGATTATAGTTAGGACTAAGTAGGTGGGATCTGACTTTTTTCGTGCCCACCTACTTATGTAATCGTGCTTCAACGCCAAGAAGTTCATCGCAAAGCAAGTTTGGGAGTTTTCCCCTTCAAGCCAATCATCAACTTTAGAGCAAAGATTTTCAGGAAAGGAACTTGTCGCATGACTCGCAAACCAATGCGACGAACGATAGCGACTGGCAAAATGTTATTAGAAAAAACTCTATCTAACAAATCGGTAAAACCTAAGATGGTTAAGTTTTCTGGTTTGCGCCAGCGTTCGTATCTTTTGAGAGTTTTGATATTGCCAATATCTTCACCTTTCTCATGGGCTTCTTGCAGGACTTGCGCCAAAGCAGCTACATCTCGAATCCCTAAATTTAATCCCTGTCCGCCTACAGGATGGCAATTGTGTGCTGCATCCCCCACTAAAGCTAATCGATGGAGGACATAGCGATCGCTTTGCATGAGTTGAACTTGGAAAATAAAGCGATCGCCGAGTAATTCCAACCGACCCATGTGATTGCCAAATCGTGTTTGTAATTCTGCTAAAAACTGTTTGTCATCCAAAGCACACAAAGCTTTTGCTTCTTCGTGAGGAGCAGTCCATACAATCCGGCAACGGTTTCCTGGCAGTGGTAATATTGCAAAGGGACCGCTGTACCAGAATTTTTCATAAGCTGTGTTGTTGTGAGATTTTTCTGGCTTAACAAAAGCCACGATACAAGATTGCCAATACTTCCAACCTTTAGTTGTAATACCAGCAGCTTGACGAATGGGAGAACGGGAACCATCCGCAGCGACTACCAATTTGCTGCGGACTGTCCGCATTTCACCAGCCACTTTGATATCTACCATCACCATCTCTGGTTGGTAGTGGATCTTCACAACTTCTGCAGGGCACAGATACGTAACATTGTGGCAATCTTTCACAAATTCTTGTAAAGGGTGTAACAGTGCTTGATGTTCTGCCACGTAACCCAAATCTTTTGTACCGATATCTGATGTTTGCCATTCTACAACGGTAGGATGATCCGCATCGGAAAGGCGAACTTGGCGATAAATTTCGATCTTGGGCAATATTTTGTCCCAAACACCAATTCCTTGATATATCAGCGCCGAAAGCATATGTACGGCATAGGCTTGTCCTTTGGCGACAGCTGCTGATTCCACTTTTGCCTCAATCAGCAGCACGCTCAACCCAGAATCTTTCAGCGCAGAGGCTAGGGTTAAGCCAACAATTCCGCCGCCAACAATAACCAAATCGTAGTCGTACCCCCGCTTATGTGTCGAGGTTTGGGGGAGAGAAAGGGTTGGAGAAAGCTGTGCTTGCGCCATTGTTAAGATAAATTACAGCGTTTTAATTTATATTTTGACGCAAACAGGCAGTGAAGGGCAACAGTGACTGGTGACACCTTAGTTTACTGCTCTGGTGTTTGTTCTGCTTGTTCGGAATCTTCCTGTTCGTTCACTTTTTGTGTATTACCAGTTTTGACCCAACCTTCTTGGTCGCTACCTACGATCCGTATCCTTTGCCAGCCTCCATTTTCTTGCAGAACGATCACTCGAGAATTAAAGCCAACTCCACCAATACGTTCGGCTTCTGTTTGCGCTTCTGCTCGTAAACTTAAACCTTGTGGCCAAGTCACGCGTGCTCGGTAAGCTCCTGGTGGTAGTTTTTTTGGTGCTTCTTCTTTAGCCTTAGGTGATTCCGTAGGATCTGGAGTTGAGTCAGCAGAAGTTTCAGCTTTTGTCTCTGGTTGAGAATTTGATTTTTTTGCCGTGCTTTTAGAAACTACAGCTTTTGGATTTTTCCCTTTCACTGTGGGTAAATCGTTGGCAAAGATGGGTTTTGGAGGTGGAGTGGAAGTTCTATTCATAAAATATAGAGCTGTAGCAACACCACCTCCTACAAGAATGGCAAGCGCTAAGGAAATCCCAAGTATAAATTTAAATATGTTACCAATCATACTGACACCCTCAAGGTTAATCGTCACTAGTCAATAGTTAACAGTCAATAGTCAATAGTCAATAGTAATTATCGCTAAAATTATTATTTACAGACGCGCCATAGCGCGTCTCTATAGGTTACTGCAGTTGTCGTTGAATGCGATTGCTGAGAGAACTGTGTTTGGAAGCCAACCTAGCTCTACCTGCAGCCGCCCACTCTTGCAGTTTCTGAATTTGCTCGGTAGCAGTTCTTGCCAGAGGGATGATTTGACTGGCGGCTTCTAAAATATCATCTGTT
The DNA here is from genome assembly GCF_045999855.1 of Tolypothrix campylonemoides VB511288_2. NCBI lineage: Bacteria > Bacillati > Cyanobacteriota > Cyanophyceae > Nostocales > Tolypothrichaceae > Tolypothrix > Tolypothrix campylonemoides. Next base: position 80,819 of record NZ_JBFPMW010000007.1, on the reverse strand, counting down.
GTGAAATCCCGGTTTTGGCTGAATCCAATATGCATGGCTTCAATCAAAGTTTGCTCAATTTCCGCTCCAGAAAAATCAGGAGTTTCATAAGCAAGTCTTTCAAGATCGTAATTTTTTATATTATGGGGACGCAACCGAGTTAAATGCACGGTAAAGATTGCTTTTCTCTCTTCTTGGGTCGGTAACCCAACAAAGAAAATTTCATCAAAGCGCCCTTTTCTCAGCATTTCTGGTGGTAGTGCTTGGATATCGTTAGCTGTAGCAACGACAAACACGGGTGAAGTTTTCTCAGCTAACCAGGTAATAAATGTCCCAAATACACGGCTTGTGGTTCCTGCGTCTCCTTTACTACCAAGCCCGGAGAATGCTTTATCTATCTCGTCTATCCATAAAATGCAAGGTGCAAGGGCTTCTGCAACTTGTATCATTTGTCGGGTCCGAGATTCAGATTCACCCACCAAACCACCAAATAATCTTCCTACGTCTAAACGTAATAAAGGTAAATGCCAGTGATGTGCGATCGCTTTTGCAGTCAGAGATTTCCCCGTTCCCTGAATCCCTATAAGTAGCAAACCTCTCGGGTGCGGTAAACCGTATTGTCGTGCTTTGTCTGTAAACGAACCACCACGTCGAAGCAGCCAATCTTTGAGGTTATCGAGTCCGCCAATATCGGAAATTTGTTCTGTCGCTGGGTAAAAGTCGAGAATTTGAGTTTGACGAATGGTCTGACGCTTTTCTTCTAGAACCAAGTCTACATCTTCTGGTAAGAGTTCGCCATGAGTTGCGATCGCCCTTGCCAAAACTCGGCGAATCCTTTCCATAGATAGCCCTTGGCAAGAGCGCACTAAGTCATCCATCACCTTAGTAGAAAGGGAGTTCCCAGTTGCTCCCAACAAGCGTTCTATTTCCCCTCTAATTTCCGATCCTGAAGGTAAAGGGAACTCCAAAACAGTTAAAACTTCCGTTAGGTCATCAGGAATGGCAATTCTGGGAGACAGCAAGACGATATTTTTTGGTTGCGACTTCAGAAGTCGGGCGAGGTTGCGAAGTTTGCGAGAAATCGCCACATCATCTAAAAATCGATGGTAATCGCGAAGAATAAACACAGCAGGTGCAGACGCAGGGACTTTTTCCACAAATTCCAAAGCCTGCAAGGGATTGCGACGACCAAAACCTGCATCATTTGGATTACCTTGGTAACCATCCACAAAATCCCAAGTATAAACTGGACGATTACCCTGATTTGCTGCTTCTTCCCGGATAGAGGCTTCCAAGCGTTCCTCTTCATAGGTGGGAATGTAGATCAAAGGGTAGCGGGCGCGGAGCAGCAATTTAAACTCATCACGAAAAGTCATAGGTAACAGTCATGAGTCATTGGTTATGTAGTCATTAGCCATTAGTTGAGAGCCAAAAGTCAAGACTCTAGAGGCAAGAATATAATTTGCTATGTTAGCCTCCAAAAACTCGTAAATCATAACAGCATGAGAGTAATTCTGGATATTCCTCAAGAGTTAGCGATACAAAACAGTTCCTTGGAAATTCCCCAGACCAGTTTGTTAACAACCATGGATAAGTATTTACTATATGCGATCGCTCTTTCGTTCATCGTCATTGTCGCCTGAGACATATAATTGAAGTAATACCTTCAATCGCTTTGATTCAATATGGCTCAGCTATCCCAGCCACGTCGAACACGGATACTGCCACAGACTATGGTAAAATCTGAAGAATTACATTACCGTACAACGCAACGTCGTGAACTTGGTACGCAGTGTCGTACTATTTTTGAACGCATTCGTCCCCAACTCATTGAAAAGCATTACAACTGGTTTATCGCCATTGATGCGGATAGTGAAAACTACCTTTTGGACTTGAAACTAGAAGGTTTGCTACAACAAGTTCGCGATCAATATCCTAATCCAGATGCCAAACTCACTATTTTTCGCCTGAATGAAACTGGAGCCTGTGGTAGGATATGATTGCAGGCAGGTTTGGTGACAACGGAGAATTATTCTTTGAAATACAACTGGTAGCAGCTAATAACGAACAGTTTGAAGTTGAAGCGCTGTTTGATACAGGATTTACAACAGGGTGGCTGGGGATAAATTTTCAAGACCTAGAAGCTCTTGAGTGGTCAATAATTACACCAAAAATAGAAATGCAGACCGCGAGAGGGTCAGAATATTTTGATTTATACGAAGGAAAAGTCATTTTTGATAACAAAGAATTTATAATTCCCGTTCATGTAGGAGAGGAACTTTCTGATACTTTGATGGGTTTGCTCTGGTTAGATATCATGCAGCTAGTTGTGAATAAACCAAGAGGGATTTTGACACTAGAAGCAATGGAAATAGATTAATTTGATTAGTAATTTTTGATCGCTGCTACTACCATTTTTTCAACTTTGTTGGACATGATTACGAATTGGTAAGCCAAATTCTGCTGCAATGATTGGGTGGGGGTGGGTAATCAATGCTTAAAGCATATAGACTATTCTTCTACCAATTCTACAAACCAAGCGCTAGCGTAAAGCGTGTGATGGAAACTACCTGTATTTTTCATTCCTTAAAAAGGGAACACTAAGGGGAGAATTGTGCGGCTAAAATTCTATGACCCCCAGTGAACTCAAAGCTTATTTAGGCAACCTAATCCGTAAAAACTTGCATATCAGCACAATGATCTGGGGAGCACCCGGTATTGGTAAATCAAGTATTGTAGGACAACTTGCCCAAGAACACGATATTGATTTTGTAGATGTGCGCCTCAGCCAACTTGCTCCTACAGATCTGCGTGGATTACCCGTGGCTGAAGATGGTATTTCTAAATGGTATCCGCCAGAATTTCTTCCCCGTAGCGGTAAGGGCATACTGTTTTTAGATGAACTGAATATGGCTCCTCCCGCAATGCAAGGAGTTGCCCAACAATTGATATTAGACCGTCGCGTCGGTTCTTACATAGTTCCCCATGGTTGGTTTGTGTGGGCTGCAGGTAACCGCAAAGAAGACCGTGCTGCCGTATTTGATATGCCTGCGCCTTTAGCCAACAGGTTTTTACATCTTGAAGTACAAGCAGATTTCGACAGTTTCAAAGCTTTCGCCTTAGAAACAGGAGTACACGAACAGATTATTGCCTTTCTCTCCTTTCGTTCAACCTTATTACACAAACTCGACCCGCAACAACCTGCTTGGCCCTCTCCCCGTTCTTGGGTAATGGCAAGCCAACTGCGTCATGCTGGCTTGGATATTTCTCCTGCTGTCGGTACGAGTGCGGCGGCTGAGTTTGTAGCATTTATCATTCTTTACGAAACCCTACCAAACCTAACCCCCATTTTAGAAGGCAAAGGAAACAATATTCCCTTTCCCACAGAACCAAGTGCAAGATACGCAACTGCCATTGGCTTAACAGTACGTGCGACTGATGCCAACCAAGCTTACAATGCCTTTACTTGGTTAAACAAAGTTGCAACAGCAGAGTGGGTGCAGTTATTTGCTGTGGATTTATTTCGAGTCATGCGGAGTAAAGGACAAATGGGAATGTTAGCAAACTTTGTTAAAAAAGATCCCGATTTGCAAAAGTTTTTACAAGATTTCCAGCAACTCGTAGCACTGTAATGCAAAATTGAGAATTTTAGATTTTGGATTGGGAATTGGAGATAAGGTTTTCCCCCTCATCTCCCTCATCTCCCTCATCTCCCTTGTCCCCGTGTCCCCCTTGTCCCCTCATGACAGATACCCAAAAAATTATCAGCGCCTCCATACTCCGCGTGCGGATGAAGTCGCCCTTTTTTGCGACTTTAGCAATGTTCGCCCGGTTTGTTCCCACCCAACAACTATCAACAGCAGCAACGGATGGTAAAGACATTTTTTTTAATCCAGATTATTTACTCTCTTTACCTCCATCTCAACAGGATGGGCTCTTACTCCACGAGGTTTTACACGCCGCATTGCTTCACGTCCTGCGTCGGGGTGTGCGCGATGCTACCTTATGGAATATTGCTGCTGATATTGTTGTCAATGGAATCATTTCTCAGCAAGATAAATTTGATCTTCCTTCAGGTGGTTTGCGAGATCCCGAGCTAGAAAATCTTAGCGTTGAAGAGGTTTACGAATTGTTACTCAAAGATGCTCATCTTTGTCTGCATTTACCGGAACTGGATTTACTCTCGCAAGCACCGGGGATGGGATCGGGTGACTCTGGAATATTTTCGCCTGGGGATAGTCTTTCGGAAGCAAGAAAAGCTGCTATGGAAGCAAACTGGCGAAATGCTTTACAGCAAGCCTCTGTTATTGCTCGTACAACTCAACATGGCAACTTACCCGGTGGTATGGAGCGGGAATTAGGAGCATTAACTTCTGCTCAGATTGATTGGCGTGCTTACCTTTGGCGCTATTTAGTACAGACACCTACAGATTTTTCGGGTTTTGACCGCCGCTTTATTGGACGCAAGCTGTACCTAGAAACCTTACAAGGTGAATCGGTTTATGTTTATGTAGCTATTGATACTAGCGGTTCTATTGACAACCAGCAACTGCAAATGTTTTTCAATGAAGTTCGAGGAATTTTAAATGCTTATCCCCATCTTCAGTGCGAGTTGTACTACGCAGATGCTGAGGCTTACGGACCCTATGAACTGAATTCCGATAGCACCATACCAAAACCTAAAGGTGGAGGTGGTACATCATTCGTGCCATTTTTTGAGAAAGTTGCCACAAGTTGGGATCGGCAAACTCAAGGTGTGTGTGTTTATTTAACAGATGGTTATGGTGATTTTCCGGAGGAAAAACCCGAATTACCCGTATTGTGGGTGGTAACGCCCGGAGGATTGGCTTTAGAGGAGTTTCCTTTTGGCGAAGCTGTACGGTTGCTATCTGTTTGAAAAGAGTTCAGTAAAAATATCAAAGTAATTTTGGCAATAGCTATGACAAATTAGTAACCAAGCACTCTTGGAGTGAAATTCAGTTTAAATAAAATCTTTTTCTATATATATAGATGCTTGATAGTCCCCAATCTTCAAAATCTCTCTCACTTGAACAAGAAGCAGCTAGTGAAGAAACTTCACAACTCCGGTTGGAGGAATTGGCTAGAAGCAGTACTGAACTATGTAGGATTGTCGCTACAAATCCCAGTGCTGCTCCAGAATTATTACGGGAGTTAGGTTATAGTGCTGATGAAATAACACGTCGGTCTATCACTTCCAATCCCAATACTCCGGTAGAGGATTTATTGGAATTAGGGACAGAGTTTCCAGAAGAATTTTTAAATAATCCAATTTTACCGCTAGTCGTGTTAGAAAATCCTAATTTTCTGGCAGATATCTCACAAGAAAGTTTACTGATTTTGCTAAAACACGATGCAGTCCCAAGTTGGTTTCTTGAATGGGTAACAAATCTAGATTCTGAAGAATATGAGGAAGTTTTTCTAGCACTGCTCGTAAAACCCGATGTTCCTCAAAACGCTTTGTCCAAACTAACTCGCAGTCAGAATTTGGTTATTGCTCAAGCAGCGAAACTTCATGTTAATTTGGCAGGAGAGATGGATGAAGGATGGGAGGAAGCAGCAAAGGCTGCCATACAAACGACTCTATTGTACCTTTCTGGAGAAGAGTCATTCTTACACAGTATCGGTATAGTTCCTGAGTTTTTAGTATCTGCTTTACCCGGTTTTAAAGACCGATATTTGTCCGTTGCGAAAAATCCCGATACGTCTCCACAAATTCTACAAAGTTTAGTAGAAAACACAGAATTTAGAGATAGTGTAGCTGCCCATATTGCTGAAAATCCGAACGCTCCTGCTGCAGCATTAAAAATATTGTTAGGAGATGAAAACGATCGCATTCGTGATGCTGTTGCTTGCCATCCCAACACACCTCTGTCAGTTTTGCAAGAGTATCAACAGCAACTGGCTAATATCAAAAATCCCGTGACTTCAGCAGAAACGCTGAGTGAATTAGCAACAAGTCCTTGGGTAGAAATCCGCAAAGGAGTTGCTTTTCACCCCAACACACCACAAGTCATTTTAGAGCGACTGGCGCAAGATGAATCTTGGCGAGTCAAGACAGCTGTGGCTCTTAATATAAATACCCCCAGTTGGGTGTTAGAACAACTGGCGCAAAATGAAACCGAGCCCGTTTGTGAAGCTGTCGCTTGTAACCCCCACACGCCAGGAATAGTTTTGGAAAAATTGTGTGAGGTTGGATATTGCACTCATTGCAGTCTTATTGCCGAACACCCCAATACAAGTGCAAATATTTTAGAAAAACTAGCAACAAATTTTCAGGGAATACGTGAAGGAGTGGCAAGAAACAGCAACACACCAGTCTCTCTTTTACTGAAACTTGCTCAAGATGCTTGTGAAGGTATTCGAGTGGCTGTAGTTGGAAATCCCAAGACTCCCCACGATGCGATCGCATCTCTCAAAATAGATCCCGACTATGATGTGCGTTTTGCTGCAGTCAGACGCAGCCATCAAGACGCCGAGTATCGCATCAAACCACCTATTCCAAAATGGTTTTCTGAGTATCCCATAACACTAAGAACAAAAGCCAAGGATCTGGCACTTTATATTCGCGTACCCGTACTATTTACAGATAGTTGGATGAACGATGATAGACCACTTTTGCCATTGAGTACGCATCAGTTGCAAAAAATTTCTCTAGAGCAGTTAGTGGAAGATGCAAAATCTCAAGATAATGAAGTTCGTATCCGCGTAGCTATTAACCCCAATACCCCCATCGATCTTTTGGAAAAATTGGCAAACGACGAAGATGATTATGTCCGTCGCGCTGCGGTCACTAACTCAAACGCGTCTGTGAATATCTTGGAAAAATTAGGTTTAGATACCAATTCTGATGTACGAGAAGTTGTAGCATATCATCCCCATACTCCTGTTACGACTCTCACGCAGCTAGCAGAGGATAGAGGTTGGCATATCCGTAAAGCAGTGGCATCACACCCAAACGCCCCTGCAAGCGTCTTGAATAAACTAGCAGAAGATCCAACAGAAGAAGTTAAACGCGCTGTCTTTGAGAACGTAATACGATTTTTTAACAATTTAGAGTTTGTCAGTATTTTTCAAAAATTGGCAGAAGATCAATCAATTTTTTCTCATTTTTCCAGTATAATTGCTTCTCACCCCAACACGCCAAAAAGCATTTTAGAAAGACTGGCAAAGGGGAAATGCGGTCAATTCATTGCTGCTAATTCCAATACTCCCATCAATGTTTTATTGCAACTTGCAAGAAATGTAGATGGCTCAATTCAAAGAGAAGCGATCGCTAATTTGTGGGTACATCTGACGACCAATTCCGATATTTCTAGCACCGATTTAGAACAAATCACAGCAATCAACGATATAAAATTAAAAACAGCTATAGCCCGTTACCCAAAAACTTCTAACGAGATTTTAGAACAACTTGCTCGGGATTCATCTTGTAACATTCGTACAGTTGTTGCTCAAAATCCCAATCTTTCTCTTCATACTTTGAAACAACTGCTAAAAGATGAAGATAGTTATGTGAGCAAAGCTGCACTTGCTACCTATCTGCAAAATTTTTCGGAAAATCAAAATACCCCAAACAGTATTTTAGAACAGTGGCAAGTCGTGCAAAATCCAAAAGCACCACCAAAGGTTCTTGTAAAATTAGCAAAGAGTCCATGCTTAATCGTTCGCGAAAATGTTGCCTCTCACCCCCAAGCTTCTACAAAGCTTCTCCATCAACTTGCATTAGATAATTGCAGTCGAGTCCGCTTTCAGGTGGCACAAAATCCCAAGACTCCTGCCAATCTTTTACAGCAGCTCTCTCAAGATCGAACGGAGCGGGTCAGGATGGCTATCGCACAAAACCCCAACACACCTACTAACGTTCTCGAAGAACTAGCCTGCGACTATGAATGGCATAGCAACATCCACCAAGCAGCAGTGAAAAATTTGATACAACGTCGCTCTCTCAAGGTTGGCTCAATTTTGGAAAGTTACATTACCTCTGATGAGCCGCCTCTCACACGCTTTTTGGTTTTCTTACACCCTCTTGCTCCAAGCTCTTTGTTAATGAGGAACTTTCGCTCATTGTTTTGGCATGAAAGGTATGCGATCGCGCAAAATCCCAATACCCCAACAACAATTCGCCAACAACTCGCTCAAGATAGTAACTGTTTGGTTCGTGCAGCCGCCAAAGCTAATTTGTAGCTGTAAGTTGAGGAATTGTAAAGTAAAAAGTTGTTCCCACTCCCGGTTCTGACTCAGCCCAAATGTGTCCGTGATGTCTTTCAACTATTTTTTTACAAATTGCCAAACCAATCCCAGTTCCCGGTACTTCTTTACGGCTGTGCAGTCTTTGAAATATTTGGAAAATACGCTCGAGATACTGTGACTTAATCCCTATTCCATTATCTTTGACACCAAAAAGCCATCCCTCATCTTTTAATTCTGCTTTAATTTGAATTTTGGGTGGTTCTTCACGGCGAAACTTAATAGCATTACTCACTAAGTTCTGAAATAGCTGTACCATTTGCGTGCTATCAGCCATAACCGTCGGTAGGCGATCGCTATCCACACTAGCATTGTTCTCTCCAATCAGCACTAAAAGATTGTTGAGTGCTTGACGCACAACTGTATTGCAATCACAAGAAGCAAAAGCTTTTCCTTTAGTCCCTACACGAGAATAGGCAAGCAAGTCTTGAATTAACTGGCGCATTCGTGCTGCCCCATCTATGATGTAGGCAATATACTCTGTAGCAGTTTCGTCCAGACAATTTTGATACTCATCTGCCAATAGTTGAGTATAACCTGCTACTGCCCGTAATGGTTCTTGTAAATCGTGAGATGCTACATAAGCAAACTGTTCTAACTCTTGATTGGAACGTTGTAATTCAGTATTAAGCTCTTGTAATGTATTATTTGCTTCATAAAGTTCTTGCGTTCTCTGTTGAACTCGAATTTCTAATTGATTTTTTGCTTGTCTGAGTGTTTGCTCTGCTTGTTTTTGCAAGGTAATATTTTGAGACATCGACATACCAGCAAAAATTTCTCCTTGCTCGTTTCGCACGGGTACGACATGAAAACGGTAAATGCGATCGCTATAGGGAATATCAACAACGATCGTCGTTCCCATCAATGCAGAACGATAGCAAGGTTCTAACATCGCGCTAATTTCTGCTGGCAAAACTTCCCAGAGAGCTTTTCCCTCTGTTGTTTCGCGACTCAGTCCAACTTCTATTAACTCCGTTCCTTCAACTAATGTATAACGCAGTTGGCGATCGAATAGGGTCACGAAACCATTAGGAAAATTCTGCACAAGGGTACGATAAAGCTCTTCACTGCGTCTGAGGCATTCTTCTGCTTGTTTGCGAGCGGTAATATCCCGACAGGTAATAACCCGTCCCACAATTTGCCCGTTCAAAAACTGAGGCTTGGAGTAACGTTCGCAAATTTTGCCGTTCTTAAGTTCAAAAATGCCATATCCTTGAAAATCTGGTTGAGCCAGTTCTTGTTCAATTTGAACGCGAAGATTCTCTGGATTTTTTAATTGCTTGTAGACACAGAGTAATACTTTGCTATGGTCGTCCTTGTAAGGAACCAAGTCCTCAATTTTCCATAAGTCGATATATTTTTGGTTAAAAGTGATAATTTTATCGGTCAAATCTAGCGCCAGAATTGCATCTGCGGTTGATTCTAAAGTTGTTTGTAGCAAAGAAAGAGAATGTTCAACTTCTGTAGTGCGTTCCCGAACACGTTGCTCTAACAGTTCGTTAGTCTGTTTTAAAGAAATTTCTGCCTGTTTCAGTGCTTCTTCTGCTTGCTTGCGTTCCTGATTTTCTTTTTGTAGTGCTAAATTTGCTGCTTCTATTTGCGTTGGGCTTGGCAAAGCTAAAGCCAAAGAAACTAACGGTCCTAATTGCAAAGCAGTATATACAGAAATAATAGCTGTTCCGGCTTTCACCAAACCAGTGAGCCAGTAAGCTGGATACCAAAGAGTCCAAATTGCAAGTAAGTGAGTTGTGCCACAGAATATGATAAAGGCTCCGAATAGACGGAATATCCAACGAAAGGGTAAATCTTGACGCTTGCGGGCAAAGTAAATTAACCAAGCTGGAATAGAATAATAGGAAAGCCCGATCGCTAAATCTGAAAGCAAATGCAACCAGACCAGTTCTGGTTTCCACAGATAACAGTGTCCGTGAGGAATAAAATTATTTGGTGATATCAAATTATTAAGAAATTCCCACATATGACTGTTCTTTAATTTTAATTTGCTCTAGATCCCCTACTTCTTTAAGGATACAGCTAGTCAATAGGTGGTGGCTTCCCTCATTCGCCTGCTCGTCTCTCGATCCGGTGTCAAAGTCAAGGGCTGATGAATGCAGACTGCGAGGTACAGCATCGTTATAGAGGTAAAACCTCTGAAACAGCTATTCCCAGGCGGAACCTGGGAACGAGTTGAGGGAGCCGTCCCATCATTTGCAAACAGCAACCTTGCAAGAAGTTGGGGCTGTAACGGGCTTTAACTATTTGTAATAGCAAGCAAGCGTCAGTTAATTCGGTAGTTCCTTTTTCAAAGCCTCCAATGAAGCCCAACGTCGATCGACAGGTGTATCTAACTTACTAACAGCATTGGGTACAATACCGGGACAGTTGGCGTCACACAATTGCCTTTGTGGAAACTCCAAAGACATTTGCTCGTATAACCATTCACTCGGATAAAAATATCCTTGAGGTGACAAAGTTTCTACTAGATCGTCAAAGGCAACTTCTCGTTCTAATGGGAGGTCATCTGCTTGGGGATCTGTTTCTTCTAACCAAATGATTTCTTTGGTCTTAATTGCCAAACGATGATTGTAATTCTGCAAGCACCGATTGCAAGTACAAGTAACGATCGCTTCTGCCTGACTTGAAACTTCTAAGTAATTTCCTTGATGCTGTACGCGGATGAAACCGCGAACTGGTGTCAGGGTTTCTAGACCGGGCAAAAACTCTTTGACCTGAATTTCTTCCGTCCGCTCGGGCGCTTTAGTTAGTTGCGGAATGTAAATCGCGTCCATGACACTTGTGAGACATCCTCACTTGATAGCAAAATTTATGCACGTCTCTAAGTTTAGCTTTTCTACAAATGAGTTTAATCACTTTTTAATTCGGATTTCCGAAATTTTTTGAGAAAATTCAAACGATTTGAGATTATAGATTATAAGCCTGAGTTGCGATCGCTCCGCCTACAGTTTTTTTGTATAAAAACATACGAAAAGCAAGGGGCAATAAATTATTTCTAACTACGCCCCTTGCCCAATTCTCAACGCCCAATGCCCGTCATGCCAGTGAAGCAAGACGTACAACAAGGTGACGATGTGGCTCTTTTCCTCGGCTAAAAGTTTCCAAATCACCAAATTCCTTTAACAAGGTGTGAACTTGACGGCGTTCGGCGGAACTGAGGGATTTTATTTCCACTTCTAGCCCTGAAGCACGGGCTTGCTCTGCTGCAATTTCTGCCATTGAACGAATTTCTGCATATCTCCTGACACGATAGCCATTTAATTCCACGGTGTAAGAAGCTTGCAAATCCGGTGATTGATTCAAGTTGAGAACAGTGTTTGCCAAATACTGAACTGCATCTAGCACTGAACCATCAGGACCGATAAAAGTCGCTATTTGTTCTGGTGTTAACTTACTCTCATCAATTGTCAGCCAGTAGCTGTCCGATTCCGGGGAATCCTCAAAATCATCAGATGCGGGAGTTGTTTCTATCTCACCTGTCACTTCAACAGACAATCCACTTAGTTGCAGGAGTGTTTTTAACCACTCCTGACCCCGTTCTATTCGATTATCGGTCATCGAAAAATTGGGTCTGAAACCCCGTCCTTTAGCGAAGCGAAGGACGGCTTTACAAATATCTTCTAAGCAACAATTAGTCCGTTTGAACGACGAATTAATTGTATTTTGCTAGAAGCAATCTGCCCCAACCGTTTCCAGTTAGCATCGCTGACAGATACTTGTTTTTCGGTGTCGCCACTGACGTGACCAATCCCTTTTGGGGAGTTAACCTGTAGTCTTTTTCTTAGAACTTTTTGGCTCAAAAGGTAGCGCTTTTTGCTGTGTACCTTCTGCCTGTTTTTCCTGAGCATCTACAACTTTTTGCAGTTCCTCTGGTAGAGGTTCGCGCATCAGTATATAGGTTTGCAGAGTCTGGAAGATATTACCAATCACCATATACATTAATACCCCTGCAGGTAGTGGGAAGAACAAGAACATCCCAGAGAAAATAACAGGAGTAATTTTGTTTACTGTATCCTGCTGCGGATTGGCACTAGCAGTATTCTGTGACCCGGATAAAATTTGGCTGACGTAAAGGGTAATACCAAATAGAATGACCATCGCTACAACGTCCCAATGGATTGTACCATCTGGGTCTTGTGCGCCCACTCTGCCTAAAGCGTCAATAAAGAGAAATCCTTGATTGGCGGCTAATCCAGGAATAGTTCCTTGAATTGTTACATCTCCTGGCTGCAGTGCTTCTATATTACCCTCAGCATCAATTGTTACCCGGTCTTCCCCTTTAATAATTTTCCATTCGGGGATGAGGTTGGTGTTAGGGTGTTCTGCTAAAAGTGCATCAAATGGTTTGCCTTCAGGTGTTTGATACACTATTTTAGTGTGTTCTCCCACCGCTAACTTGCTACCTCCAGGCAAGATAGCACTTACCTTTAGGTGTTCCCCTTCAGCGACATAAATATTTTGGGGAGGGGTTGCAAAGGCTTGAGGTTGAATTCTTTCAATTTGTTCGGCAGGAAAAATTTGTAAGTTAATGCTGTAGTTAACTCCAGCAAAAGGAGAACCCCTTAAAGTCGCAAACAACGCTAGTAAAACCGGCATCTGCAAGAGCAATGGCAAACAACCTGCAAGTGGATTGCCAAATTCCTTTTGGGCGTTAAGCATTTCCTCCTGTTGCTTTTGCGGATCGTCCTTATAACGTTCTTTAATTTCTTGCATCCGCTTGTTCATCAGAGGCTGTACAATCCGCATTCGTCGCATATTGCGAATTGAACCAGCACTTAGGGGATAAAGTGCGAAGCGGATAATCAATGTTAATGCTACAATCGCCAATCCATAGCTAGGCACAATCCCATAGAACAAGTCTATGATTGGCAGCATTACGTTATTCGAGAGAAACCCGATACCAAAATCCATTATTCTGAATTCAACCTGAGGTACTGTGAAATTGACTTAATCTAATTTATCTAAATTATCTTATCGGTGATGGGGCATCGGGTGTTGGGAATGGGGCATTGGGAATGGGACATGCGTTGTTCTTCTCTCCCTTGTCCCCCTTGTCTCCCTTGTCTTTAGCCCCTGACTCACTACTTCCTGTTCGCCGCAATATAATTGGGGTTTTTGGCGATAACTCTTTCTTCAATGTAGTCGTAGATTTCGCGAAATTTGGGAATAGCTCTCAATTCCAAACGACTGCCATCCTTCATGGTGATCACCATATCTCCCCACAAGCCAATCCCACGGGGTACCTTGACAATTTTAGCCACTTCAGAGTAAATCACGTCGCTGCGTACTCGGCCCATCCAACCTCCTGTTACGGAAACTCGGCGATCGGTGATCCGAAACCGCAGCCATAATGCCCTAACAATTGCGCCAACTGTCAATGGTATACCAACCACAGTTAGCCCAATCAGTATGTTGATGATTAGATCCCCAATATGAGGACCACCCTCAAAATAAACTTCCTCACGAATTCCCATTGAACACCTCGGCTTGTGCTAACAACTGCTCTAATTCTTGCAGAAATTGTTGGGTTACGCACTCTTGTTCTGCGGCTGTTGGTTTAACAACAACAACAAGTCGCCAACCTGGTGATATTCTGGGCAACAACTGATGCATCGCTGCTGCTATTTGCCGCTTAATGCGGTTGCGAACAACTGCTCGTTTGCTAACTTTTGTGCTAATTGAGATACCAATTTGGGTTGGAGGAAGCGAAGGAGAGAGGGTGAGGGGGTGAGGGGGTGAGGGGGTGAGGGGGGAATGTTCCCCTTGTTCTCCTTGTCTCCCCTGTCCCCCTTGTCTTGCTTCAGGGGGAGCATCCAAAGAAGGCTTTACAGAAGGCAACGATCGCAAGGCTCTCAGCGTAAAATATCGACTGTGACGCCGGATACCTTCGCGAAAAACTGCCTGGAAATCTTTTCGAGATTTTAGTCTATGCGCTTTGTGCAATGCCACAACTTATGACAGGGTATTGCTTTGCAGAACTCTAAACGCTCAAACGATAACGTCCCTTTCTTCTTCTTGCTTTAATGACGTTTCTACCGTCTGGTGTCCGCATTCTTGCTCGAAAACCAGAGGTTCTTTTTCTCTTTCGGTTGGTTCCCTCTAGGGTTCTTTTCATACTTGTGCCCTCTCTAGATGATTTTTATAAAAAAAAGTCACAATTTACAATTTTATCATAATCAATAAAGAATGGGAATGAGAGGGATTGGGGGTTAGGGAGACAACGTATAACTTTCTCCCTTGTCCCCAGACGTCCCTAACTAATGCTGAGAATCCACGTCCCAAGGTACTGGGAGAGCGGTACATCTCCAGAGGATTGAATGAGGCAATTGAAGTAAAACATTCCGCCTGATGCTGGGTTTTTTACGTTAGAGAGAACCAATTCTACATTGCTACCTGCTGGTACTGGCTCTTGGGGATACATTGTAATCACGTGATTGTCTTTGTCCCACTTGACCTCAGAGAGGGGAACTGCTTTACCTTTAACCCGTATTTCCATCTTCTTGGTATCGAACGATCCTTTGTAATACTCCGGGTAACTGATTACAAATTGAGCAACCGCTTTTTTGAGCTTTTTATTGGGGATTTTTAATCGATAGCGATCCCAGCCATTCGTTTGACCGCCAAAGTCCAATCGGAAGGGGAGTTGGTTTTCACCTTTAACACCACTAAATAATGTGAATCCGGGTAAGCCTTCCGCCAAAGCGATCGCTGGAACACTTGCCAGCAAACAGCTAGTTATGGCTAAAGCAGAAAGTAAACGTCGCATGGTCAAGCTCCTGAGGCAGAAAATTACTCTTGGTTAATAGTTAGTAGATAAGCAATGATTAACTACTAACGGCTACACAACACTGTAACTAAACTTTACTACTGATTATCAACAATGGACGTAACATAAGTTGGAAATGTGCCATATAAGTATATTTATGGTTATTTTATGTAATAGAGTAATTTTTCTAACTTGTTATTGAAAGCCATTGCTACCCCTAGTAAAAATACTGTTTTTACTAGATTTTATTAATAAATATATAAAAGTGTATCGAAATATATTAATTCTGTTATAAAAATTCAGTCAGTTATTAAAGACATTAAGATTTAACTTGAACTAGATTGAGTAGAATGATCTTTACTCAAAGCAAAAGTTTTTTCAATTTTTGCTAATAACTTTTAGAGAAGAATTTGACTAGTATTGCGGTATGTAAAAAAAAGGCAACAAAATTTTTCAATCCCTAAAAGAAGTTGAAGACAACGAGGCAAAATTTGGGGATCAAACTAGGATGAGCAATAGAGGACCCAAGAAAGTGTGAAGGGTAAGGTGAAATTAGATTGTATAAGGCAGAAGTACGCTGGTCAGAAGGCACAGGGGCATAACTTAAAAATTTTTCTCTCCTTCTGCTTCATACCCTCTGCCTTCTGCCTTACCTGAAGGGCTAATAAATTCAAGAGTGCGGAAGCGAAGGTTAAGTTATACTAGCTAGCTAATTGCTGAGAGCCAACGCTCATGCACCACAGACGCGCTTGTTGCCTCATCAGAAAATTTTCAGAGATGGCAGAAGATATAAGTATTTATTCGCAAGGAGATTGCATGAGAATAGCTGTCGCTAAAGAAATAGAAGTTTGTGAGCGTCGAGTTGCCTTAATTCCTGACACCGTTGCTAAATTGGTAAAACAAGGTTTGGAGGTATGGGTAGAAGCGGGTGCAGGTGAGCGGGCTTTCTTTTCTGATGCTGCTTATGAAGCAGCAGGAGCTAAAGTTATATTTGATACTTCTACGTTGTGGAGTGAAGCAGATATTCTGGTCAAAGTCAGCCCACCGCAAGAAAGAGAAAACGGACGTTCTGAAATTGACTTGCTAAGAGAAGGCTCTATTCTCATCAGCTTTCTGAATCCGTTGGGCAATCCATTGACAGCGCAACAACTTGCAGAGCGCAAAATTACTGCTCTAAGTATGGAGATGATTCCCCGGACGACAAGAGCCCAAAGTATGGATGCTTTATCGTCGCAAGCATCAATAGCCGGTTATAAAGCTGTTTTGATTGGTGCAGCAGCATTACCGAAATATTTTCCCATGTTGACAACTGCAGCAGGAACCATAGCTCCTGCAAAAGTTTTTGTCATGGGTGCTGGTGTAGCAGGCTTGCAAGCCATTGCAACAGCAAGACGTTTGGGAGCGATCGTAGAAGCGTTTGATATCCGCCCTGCTGTTAAAGAAGAAGTACAAAGCTTGGGGGCAAAATTTGTTGAAATCAAGCTAGAAGAAGAAACAACTGCGGCTGGAGGCTACGCTAAAGAAATCTCCGAAGCCAGCAAAAAGCGGACTCAAGAAGTTGTAGCCGAACACGTCAAAAACGCCGATGTTGTGATTACTACAGCGCAAGTTCCTGGTAAAAAAGCACCAATTCTAGTCACTGAAGAAATGGTGGCGCAAATGAAACCAGGTTCAGTTGTTGTAGATATTGCAGCCGAACAAGGTGGGAACTGTGCTTGTACCGATCCGGGCAAAGACATTATCTGGAACGGAGTGACTGTAATTGGTCCCATCAACTTACCATCATCCATGCCAGTCCACTCCAGCCAGTTGTACTCCAAGAACATAGCATCATTGATGCAACTTTTGATTAAAGACAAAGGCGTACAGGTGAATTTTGGTGACGACATTGTTGATGCAGCTTGCATTACCCATGCAGGCGCAATTCGCAACCAGCGAGTCAGCGACGCCTTAAAAGCCTTAAGCAGCGTAGCATGACAAAAAAGGAATTGCTAATGGCTAATAGAGAAAATTAGCCCTTAGCAATTAGCCATTAGCAGTTAGCAATTAGCCATTAGCAACTAGGAATTTATCAATGTCAGAAGCATTACTTGCAGCTTTGTTTGTCTTTGTATTAGCATCTTTTACGGGATTTGAAGTCATTAACAAAGTACCCCCAACTCTCCACACTCCCCTGATGTCCGGTTCAAACGCGATTTCTGGAATCGCAGTCCTTGGAGCGATAGTCGCTTCCGGTGCAAAAGAGTGGAATCTTTCAGTCATTCTTGGTTTGATTGCTATTGTACTAGCAACCGTAAACGTAGTGGGTGGGTTTCTAGTCACAGATCGGATGCTGCAAATGTTTAAGAAGAAGGCTAATACCTGATGGCTAATGGCTAATAGCTAACAGCTAATGGTAAGTAAGTCGGTGTTAAAAATTGTCGTCATGACAAGGCAGATGGCAGAGGGTAGATGGCAGAAGGGAAGAGGTTTTTAGGTAACTTTACTTTTCGTTACATACTTCGGTTTTTTTGCGCCTCTCTACTTAATTAACAATTAGCAATTAGCAATTAGCAATTAGCAATTAGCAATTAGCAATTAGCAATTAGCAATTAGCAACTAGCAATTAGCAATTATGAACAATTTTCTTCCTACAGGGATTCAGCTTGCGTACTTAGTCGCTGCATCCTTATTCATTCTGGGCTTGAAAAAGTTGGGTTCACCCGCAACAGCACGCCAAGGTAATGTTGTTGCAGCAGTGGGTATGCTTTTAGCAATTGTGGCAACACTGCTAGACCAACACGTACTGAACTATGAAATGATTTTGTTGGGCTTGGCGATTGGCTCGGTGTTGGGTGCGATCGCAGCTTACAAAGTCCAAATGACAGATATGCCCCAAATGGTGGGTTTGCTAAACGGCTTGGGAGGTGCGGCTTCAGCCCTCGTCGCCGTTGCAGAGTTTTGGCGGTTGTTAAGCACTTCTGGTGGAGTCACCCTTGATGCCAATATCTCGATGCTTCTGGATGTGTTGATTGGTGGTGTCACCTTTACGGGTAGCACCATTGCCTTTGCAAAACTGCAAGGCATTATGAGTGGTGCTCCAATTACATTCCCCTTCCAAAAAGCTTTTAATGCTTTCCTCCTGTTTGCGTATTTGGCAGGTAGTGCCTATATGCTAGTCGCACCAAATAACTTACCTGTATTCTTAGGAATCGTTTTCGTTTCCCTGGTATTGGGTGTGATGTTTGTCATTCCCATTGGTGGTGGCGATATGCCTGTGGTGATTTCATTATTGAACTCATTTTCAGGATTAGCTGCTGCTGCTGCTGGATTTGTGGTGATGAACAATATGCTCATCATTTCTGGTGCTTTGGTTGGAGCATCCGGTATTATCCTTACCGAAATTATGTGTAAGGCAATGAACCGTTCTCTCATCAGCGTACTGTTTGATGCGTTTGGAACGGGTGGAGCAACAGGTGCTGGTAGTGCTGCTGGTACGGCGACAACTGATAAAACTGTCCGCAGCATAGATCCAGAAGAAGGCGCGATGATGTTGGGTTATGCTCGTTCTGTCGTTATTGTTCCCGGTTACGGGATGGCGGTAGCGCAAGCACAGCACAGCGTTCGCGAGTTAGCCGATCAACTAGAGCGTATGGGTGTTGATGTGAAGTATGCAATTCACCCTGTTGCTGGTAGAATGCCCGGTCACATGAACGTGTTGCTGGCAGAGGCGAATGTGCCTTACGAGCAACTCCACGATATGGATGACATCAATCCCCAGTTCGAGCAAACAGATGTAGCGTTAGTGATTGGGGCAAATGATGTAGTTAACCCAGCAGCACAAAGTGATGTCAACAGTCCTATCTATGGGATGCCGATTTTAGAGGTAGATAGGGCAAAGCATGCGATTGTAATCAAGCGCGGTATGAGTGCTGGTTTCGCTGGCGTGGATAATGATTTATTCTACAAGGATAAAACTACGATGCTTTTCGGTAGTGCTAAAGATATGGTGTCGAAGTTGGTTAGTGAAGTGAAACAATTGTAAGGACTTATTAACCACACCTAAACGCAGATGGACGCTGATATTTTTTCGTTCATCTGCGTTTATTTGTATTTATTTTTATCGAAATAAAAACAGGGAATTGTTATGGGAGTAATTGCTGAAAATCCGTTACTGAGTTGATGCTGACTGTCTCTAAAAGCAGTCTTTGCAATTCTGAAATATCGTCGATGTCATTGATGGATTTACTTAATTCATCCGGTACTACTTTAAATCGCTTCTGTAAGAGACTAATAATATTTGATTGCAAGGTTTGTCTAGTTCCCTTTTCAATTCCTCTCAATTCCATATTGCTAAGTAAGGGCATTTTTCTTTCCTCTTCGTAACGAGTTAACTTTTGTTCAAAGCTTTGCTGTAACTCTTGTGGTAAATTCATCATAGAGTCGATTGCTTGAAAGAGTTTGATAATATCTTTCCTCTCAAAACCCCGCTCATATAGTCCGCGCACTAAATTCCACTTCCACTGTTCTCTTTGTTGTGAGTTACCTGTAGTAGCTTTGGTTTTTAAATGAGCCATGACAATGACTGCAAAAGGGTTTGTACTTTTCTCTAAATCTTGCCACTGTGCTTCATAATCTAATAGTTTAGCAATGGGAAACTTCAGGCTGATTTCACAACCACCTAAATTATAACCATATGATGAGGGTCGCCAATTATGAACCTCATCTCCCAATACTGCAAGGCTAATCACGGGCTGCTCGTAAAGATCGAAGGCTCGGTAATTATAAATGTACATCCGTTTGGCGAATTCTGACTCATCTTGGCTTTGTACCTCGATATGAACTAATATCCTAGTTTCTCGATTGTCGGCTCGCCACACTTGAAATAATTTATCCACAATCCGTAAACCAGAATCAGATGATGCGGTAATCTGTTGGAGTTCTTTGTCTAGTGATTGCGGCTGTTTGCTCCAATCTATTAAGCTATGAACTTTAGGGAAAAATAACTGCAAAAAAGGCTCGAAGTATTCTCCCAATGCTTCTTTCCACGGTTCATCATAATTGGCTTTGACCTCGTTCATAATATTTATTAACAGAGAAAAGGGAGACAAAAACGAATTGTCTCATAATATACTGCTGTAAATACATGAGAAAAAACAAATTCAGAAAAAAACTTACATTTTTTATTTTTATTTCTACGTAATTAAACTATGACACTCGCACTTGGAATGATTGAAGTCTATGGCGTTCCTACAGCGTTGGAAGCAGCAGACGCAATGTGTAAAGCAGCTCGTGTAACTCTAGTAGGCTACGAAAATACCGATTTAGGACGCATTACAGTATTGATACGGGGAGAAATAGGTGAGGTCAATGTTGCTGTTGGTGCAGGATTAAAGGCAGTTCCGCGAGTTAATGGCGGCGAGGTACTCTCCTATCACACGATCGCTCGTCCCCATGAAAATCTCGAATATGCTTTACCAATTTATCGCACGGCAAACGTCGAGCAGTTTCATTCAGAAATCCGGTTTCCCCCTCCGCTCTCCGTTTAATATTTCTCCAACTATATATAATGTCCTCTGCATCTAGTGCAGTTGAGCGAAAATTTTTTTTAAAGAGTCAAGATCGCACGCCAAAACAGTGTAGGGACACGACAAATCGTGTCCCCGGTAAGACACAATCGAACTCAGAAAACAGATCTTCTCCCCCAGCAAAGCCAAAGATTCATTTCCGCTTTTTAGGATTGGGAGCAGAACGTCGTAATTCGCGTTTTTCTTGTTCTTGCAAACGGCGATCGCGCCAACTTGCCAGTGTCAGATAGCCAATCCCTCCGGTAACTGTAACGAGCAGTACCGCAGCAACTAAAGCCAAAATACTTAGAAATGGACTTTCCACGATTCCCTTAGAGTCCGTTGCGACCCCAAACTACCATTGCAATTGACCAAGTGAAAACAACCAGTAGAGAAACCCAGCCTAGTGTCAAAATGTCCATAGCGGTACTTTTAAACAAATTTACGAAACAACTTCAATCTTAATGATACTGGAACCGTGGACTGAACTGAAGTTTGTGGCTCAAAGCTTTATGATTGATGTGCAATGCCTACCCAATCATTTAGAACGAAAACGGTGAACAAAGTTTTAGATCCTCAACTGATGGCAGAACGCATCGAATCCTTAAAAGCTGGGTTACTGGGTTGTTTGTGCCTTGCGATCGCTTTTTTGATAACAACTTTAGTGAATGACTGGCTCCCCATAGAGGACTTCAAGATACTCAGTACCTTCCCCTCAAGTAAACTAGATTTGCGTTGGTTCACGAGCGCTGGTATTGCTGCTTTTTGTGGCTTGCTATTTGGCGTAACGTATCGCTACATTATACGTTCAGAGCGAAATTTCCAACTAAAGTCTGGAGGTGTGTTAGCGTTTGGCTTAGTTAGAGGTTTAACTCAAGTAGACAGTGGGCTTTCTTGTTCTAACAGTCTTTTACCTTTGGTTATTATGGGTATTGAGAGTATATTGTGGTTTGGATTAGCTGCATTTGCGATCGATACTGCCTTCCGCTCAGGCTGGATTAAAACTTTTCAATCCAATGACCTTTTCTATGACAACTAATCGAGCCAGTTATTTTTTAATAGTCGATTTAGAAGCCACGTGTTCTGATGATGGTTTTATTCCCAGTGGGGAAATGGAAATTATTGAGATTGGTGCAGTGATGCTTAACAGTTCCACTTGGGAAATAGACTCAGAGTTTCAGCAATTTGTCAAACCTGTAAGACACCCGCAACTGACAAAGTTTTGTACAGAACTCACAACGATTCGACAGGAAGATGTTGATAAAGCTTCTGGTTTTCCTGAAGTAATTTCTCAGTTTAAAGAATGGATAGAGCTATTTCCCAGAAATATATTTTGCTCTTGGGGAAATTATGATAAAAAACAATTTCTCCAAGATTGTGAGTTTCATAAAGTTCCCTATCCTTTTGGTTCGGAACACAGAAATATAAAAAATGAATTTTCAGAATATCTTGGGGTTTCCAAAGGCTTTGGCATGGCAAAAGCACTTCAACATCTTGGTATAGAATTGCAAGGAACACACCATCGTGGAATCGATGATGCTCGTAATATTGCAGCTATATATCGATATATGAAAACTCAGAAACCAAAATAAAAGAGTCGCGCTCGTAAAGCTAAACTAGTTAGTAATAGAGCAATTCTATTTGATTTGTGAAATACACCTATAGTAGGCATTGCATGCTTTAGAGTGTTTCTGAAAATTTTTCATGAATATTATAAGATTGCTATATAGGGATTTGTGCTTTTAACAGGACAAATTAAAAATTTATTTGGCAAAGTTTTGTTATGAAAAATCAGATACCATTACCCAATCGACTCAAAACTCCACCTTTATTGCAAAAAATACAATGGGTGGTTAACCCTGTAGGATATATGGAAAGTGCTGTTCAGCAATATCCCGATATTTTTACAGGTGAGGTAGTTGGTTTTGGGGACACTTTAGTATTTGTAAACCATCCTCAAGCAATTCAGGAAATTTTAACTAACGCTAGAAAGAAGTATACAAGCCCAGGCAAGGAAAACAAGATTTTAGTACCTTTAGTTGGAGAAAACTCAGTCCTGATTTTGGACGGACAACATCACAGACAGCAACGGCAGCTCATGATGCCTCCGTTTCATGGCGATCGCATGCGAGCCTATGCACAGACAATCCGCTCTCTTGCTAAAAAAGTTTACGATCTCATCCCTCAGAACACACCCTTTTCAATTCGTGATGCAATGCAGGACATATCGCTGCAAGTCATGTTACAGACTGTTTTTGGTGTTTCTGAAGGAGAACGTTACCAACAACTCAAGCATTTACTCGGGCAGTTAACAGATGTTTTTCAATCTCCTCTAACTTCTAGTTTATTGTTCTTTCCCTTTCTACAAAAGGATTTAGGCTCTTGGAGCCTTTGGGGAAAGTTTCTACGTTGGAGGGAGCAAATTGATGAAATACTTTATACAGAGATTGCTGAATGCCGTGCAAAAGCAGATCCAAATCGCGTTGATATTCTCTCATTGCTGATTTCAGCAAAAGATGAACAGGGTCAATCAATGACAGATCGAGAGTTGCGAGATGAATTAATAACTCTGCTGTTAGCGGGAAATGAAACTACTGCATCAGCTATGGCTTGGGGATTGTACTGGATTCACCGTTTACCAGAAGTCCGTGAAAAACTCCTTCACGAACTCAGCTTGCTTGGCGATTCACCCGATCCAATGAGCATCGTTAAACTACCTTATCTCACAGCTGTTTGTCATGAAACCTTACGGATTCATCCGGTAGTCATGTTAACTTTCGCCCGAAAAGTTCAAGAACCCGTAGAATTGCTCGGACACCAGCTGTATCCCAACACTTTACTTTTCGGTTGCATTTATCTGTTGCATCAACGAGAAGATTTGTATCCGCAGCCCAACGAGTTTAGACCGGAACGCTTTTTGGAACGTCAATTTTCTCCTTATGAGTTCATGCCTTTCGGTAGCGGTACGCGTCGCTGCATTGGTGAAGCTTTAGCGCAGTTTGAATTGAAGCTAGTCTTGGCAACTCTTCTTTCACGCTATCAGTTTGAGCTAGCCAGCCATCAATTAGAAAAACCTCAACGACGGGGCGTTACCCTTGCTCCTGGGGATAAAGTGAAGATGATAGTGAGAGGAAAACGTCAATTAGAAAAGTCTTCACAAGCTACTGCACTATCAGTTAAAAGTTAGAACATTACTGCCAAATGCTTTCCAAATTTAGGACAAAGCCAGGTAAAATATCTTCCCCTGATAGTTCTGTTGGAGATTCTAAAATTTCTACTTCTTTGCCCAATCGGTAGATTTCTACTCGGCGTTTTTTTCTATCAATCAACCAGCCGAGTTTCACTTGATTCTCCATATATTCCTGCATTTTCTCTTGCACTTGTTCTAAAGTATCGGATGGGGACATTAACTCTAAAACAAAATCGGGAGAGATGGGTGGAAATTTTTCTCTTTGTTCGGGAGTGAGGGAATCCCATCTTTCTTTTTTTATCCAAGTGACATCAGGAGAACGGTCAGCACCATTAGGAAGTTTAAAGCCAGTTGAAGAATCAAAAACTTTGCCTAGTTTAGTTTGTCGATTCCAAAAGACAAAATCAGCTGCCATTTCTACGTTGTAATTTCCTGTTTCTCCTCCTGTTGGAGCCATAATAATGAGTTCTCCCCGAGTATTACGTTCAAATTTTACATCAGGATTTTTTCTACATAGGAGATAAAATTGCTCATCGGTGAGTTCAATGACAGGTTTAAGCTGAAGGGTAATAGAGTCCATGATGAGTTAAGACTTAATCAACAACTATATATATTGCATTTTGACACTTCTTTGACTAAAGGTACTCAGAATTTTGGCGAAAGTCTTACATCGGTGATAAATCCACCTTCTTAGTCGCACCTAACAGCACATTGTTAAACTCCCAGTTCCGCAATGCACTACAAGCTCAAGGAATTCTTAAACTAAACACTCACTTGAATACACCAAGACAATGCTTCTGATAATCCACTTTGACCTTGTTTAAGCTGAGGTAATTACTTTTGGTACGATCGCAACCCCCACTCTCTAACCAAAATTGCTGCCTCTGTGTATCGCACTTTTGAGAGAAAATAAAGGTTGACTCAAATATGACCTCGCATGGAATCTCTCATCTCACGCATGCAGGCGGTACAGTCGCCTATCATTCCTGTAATTGGTGAACTCATTCGGAACAATCCCGGAACTATCTCTCTCGGACAGGGTGTTGTTTCCTATAGCCCACCTCCTGAAGCAATAGAGCTTTTGCCTAAATTTTTATCTGAACCAACCAATCATTTATACCAGCCAGTAGAGGGAATTCCGCTATTGCTAACTGCTTTAAAGGCAAAATTAGAGGCTTTTAATGGTATTGAAATTAATGGAGACAACAGTATTGTTGTAACCGCAGGTAGCAATATGGCGTTTATGAATGTCGTGCTTGCTATTACTTCGGTAGGGGATGAAATTATTCTCAATACGCCATATTATTTCAATCATGAAATGGCTATTGTGATGGCGGGTTGTCGTCCAGTCCTCGTCAAAACAGATGAAAATTACCAACTGCGCCCAGATGCGATCGCCCAAGCCATCACTTCCAAAACACGGGCTGTGCTGACGGTTTCTCCAAATAATCCCACCGGAGCCGTGTATTCAGAAGAAGCATTGCGCCAAGTCAATCAAATTTGTCGCGATCGCGGAATTTACCATATCAGCGATGAAGCTTACGAGTACTTCACCTATAACGGAGTCCAGCACGTTTCTCCGGGTGCATTCATTGGAAGTCGCAACTACACAATTTCTCTTTACAGTTTTTCTAAAGCTTATGGCTTTGCTAGTTGGCGCATTGGCTATATGGTGATTCCCAAACACCTGTTGGTTGCTGTTAAAAAAGTTCAGGATACAATTCTCATTTGTCCGCCCGTCGTTTCTCAGTATGCAGCTTTTGGAGCACTACAGGCAAAAGAAGATTTCTTGAAAAATCATATTGAAGCGATCGCAAAAGTGAGAGAAGTTGTACTCAAATCCCTGAATCGATTGCAAGACATATGTACAATTGTTCCTGCTGATGGAGCTTTTTACTTTTTCCTCAAAGTTCATACCGATCTTAACGATTTTGAGTTAACCAAACGCCTCATTCAAGAACATCAAGTAGCAGTGATTCCAGGGCACACATTTGGGATGGAAGATGGATGTTACCTCCGCGTTGCTTGCGGTGCGTTGCAAAAAGACACAGCAGAAGAAGGTATTGAGCGATTGGTTAAGGGCTTGCAAACTCTAGTTAAGAGATAGAAATTATATGCCAATAGTTAATCAATTCATCGAAATTGAAACAGATAAGGGAATTAACATTCACAACATCACACCACAACTTGAGGCGATTCTGGTTTCAACTTCTATTCAAAACGGTCAGCTGTTAGTCTTTTCTCGTCATACAACTACAGCGTTAGCTATTAATGAATATGAAGAGAGGTTATTAGCAGACATCAAAGTTTACTTGCAGAAGTTGGCACCAGAATCTGACCGCTACTTACACAATGACCTGCATTTAAGACCAAACATACCTCCCGATGAACCGATGAATGCTCATTCTCATTTAATGGCAATGACTTTAAGTACAAGTGAAATTGTTCCTATTGTAGATGGTAAACTTGCTTTAGGAACTTATCAATCTGTCTTACTTTTCGAGTTAGATGGACCTCGGAAAAGGACGGTGTTTTGCCAAATTTCTGGAGAGTGAAAATATTTAACTCTATAGAGAATGTTTGGAAAGTGACTGGAATTCGCATCTACACAAAAGAAGTCTGCCTGCGCGGACAAATTGGAAAGTTAGGTTTCTTAAACCCGCGCAGGCGGGTTTTGTCTGTATAGCCGCGAATTCTATTCGCATGGGTGTTATACCATCGCCAACATTTTTTCAATCGGTATTCTATTCATCTAAGCTAAACTTCTCAAATATTAGGTTTCCAAACAACATATTTTCATCCACTGCTGACAAGATTTTATTGTTAGCCCTTTCAGAATTTAAACAGCGACAAACTAATTGAGCAACATCTGCACGATGGATAGTACCTGCAATATTTGGGTTTTCAGTTAAAACTCCATTTCCTGTTGCTGGTTCTGACTTTAAACCACCAGGACGAATAATTGTGTATGTTAATCCACTTTCAATAAGATACTTTTCAGCTTTTTCTTTCTCTATTAAAACCGGTCTTAATGTTTCAAGAGCTTGGGGTGATAAAGCAACGATACTGTTACCACTACCAATGGAAGAAACGAGAATAAACTTTTTGACTCCTGCTTTGACTGCCACATCAATGAGATTTTTATTACCTATATAATCTGCTTTTTCTTCATCTTGAGGTAAACTACCAATTGTACTGATGACTGCATCAATCGGTTCTTCAGTCAATATAGCATTTTCTATATCTCCTATATTTAAAGCGTCTCCTAGAACGACCTTAATACCTATAGCTTCCAGTTCGGTACGAGCCACTTCCGTTCTCAAAAGTGACTTTATTTTTAGTTGTTGCTCACTCAAACACTTAGCAATTTCTCGACCAACGCCACGACTTGCGCCTGCTAGAAAAATGTAGGATGTAGTTGTCATAAATCTAAGTTCAAGTAGCTGTTGTAGAACAAATTACAATCTATAAATATATCTTTTTTATGTCGTTGCCATACATAAAATTTCATAATTTATATTTATCAAAAATTTTAATGATGGATCTATTACCTAAAGCAGAGTTATTTAATTCTCACGAAGGAGTAAAAGTGAATACCAGTCAAGATAATTTAATAGGAAATCCAATACTTGACTTTACAAGTCGGGCGTCACAGTCATAATTGACACTTTTAAAGCAACCTAAAAGGAAGGAAATATTTTATGAATAATCCAGAAAAGCAAGCATTGCCAGAAGATCCAGCACAAGCAGAAATTGGTAGAGGCGCTCCTGGTGACGACCACTACGGGGTACAACTAGCACAGACAGTAGGAGTCAATGCACCAGATGAAAGAATTCCCGCCAATACCCCAACAGAATTGAACAAAGAACAACTTGAGGCTTTTGAAGAGCAAGAAGAAGGTACATTACATACCACAGATGGATATGTAATTGATGAAGCAGGTCAGTTGAATAATTTTGCAATTGAGCCACCAATGTATGTTGAGGGCGAAGAACCTAGAGCTTAACGTTTATTTGTTGCAAAATTAGTTTTTTATCTGCGATATAAAGTATCGAAGAAACCCGGTTTTTCTTAAAATCGGGTTTCTTGGTAAATAAGAATCGGAAGCAATACTACTCGGTTAAGCTAAAAACACAAATTCAAGGTGGGTTGGGTTGAGGAAAGAAACCGAACATTTATCAGCATTTGTTGGGTTTCGCTTAAGCTCTACCCAACCTACAATTTCTCTTAACCGAGCAGTATTTATGCTAATTATTGGAGTGTGGAATGTGGGAAAAATTAAAACTTTGCTTGGAGTAGAGCGTGACAGTAAATATACTTCCAGTGCTGAGTTCACTGACAACGCCGATCTTTCCTCCATGAGCATCCACACACTTTTTGACGATAGATAATCCCAAACCCGTTCCGCGAATTTTACCGACATTGCTACCGCGATGGAAAGGGGTGAATAACTTTTCCCGATCTGCTTTTGTTAATCCAATGCCCCGATCTTGAATTTGAAATTGAACAAAATCTAGCTCACACTGTAAATCGAATATTATCTTACTGCCAGCTGGGGAATATTTTATGGCATTCTCCAGAAGGTTGCTCAAGATATGGTGCAACAATTTGGGATCGAGTTCATAAAAAGGATGCTCGGTTTCGTTGCATCCTCGAACGGTAATTACTAGATCGTGTTTGGTTTTGGGAAGAGATTGCAGTTCCTCTACCAGATTAGAGCAGAACTCGATAATATCGATGGGTGCTGATTCACACTGAAATTGCCCTCGTTCTACTTCGCCTACCACTAACACATCTGTAATCAATTGTGACATTTGGTGGATTGTATTTTTAGCCCGTTGAATGTGGGCAGCTCGCTTTTCGGGGGTGAGGGCAGTTTGTTCCAATAGTTCTAGCGTCAAAAGTATGGAGCTTAACGGATTGCGAAATTCATGGGAAACAATGGAAACGAATTGGGACTTTAGTTCGTTCAATTGCTTTTCTTGCTCTAGCGCCTGCTGTACCCCTCTTTCGGCTCGATGATTTGCCAAAGCAACTTGGATGGCAACACTGAGATCCTGCTCTTCAAAAGGCTTGACAACGTAGCCTTGGGGACGGGTGGCGATCGCTTCTGTTAAAGTTGCTTCATCAGCATGGGCAGTCAGAAATACGATTGGTAAATGAAACTGCTGACGAATCAACTCAGATGTCTCAATCCCCGTTGTTTCACCTTGCAGGTAAATATCCATCAACACCAAATCAGGCTGAGTTTTTGCGACTAATTCTAGGGCTTTCTCCGCACAATTAGCCGTCCCCGCCACCCCATAACCCAGCTTGCTCAGATGGCGCTTAATATCCAAGGCAATGATCCATTCATCTTCTACAATGAGTATATTTACAGGGGATGACGGCTGTGACATATTACGACCTTTTTCTAAAGGTTATTGTAAACTTGCTCCCCCCCTGTCTGTCTAGTTCAATTGCTCCTCCAAGTTGTTCGGTTAACCCGTAGACTAGTTGCATTCCCAGAGATTCAGTATTTTGCGGAGCGATGCGAGCTGGAATACCTACCCCGTCGTCTTTGACAACTAAACAATAATTGCTGTTATCTGCCAACCAAAATGCTAGGTTAATTTCACCCTGTTTTTTGGGGAAGGCGTATTTGAGAGCATTAGAAACCAACTCATTAATGATTAAGCCACAGGGAACTGCCGCATCTAAATCTAGCTCTAGGTTAGCTAGTTCGAGGTTGACACGAATGGATGAATCAGACGTGCTATAGGAGCGAACTAAGTTATTCACCAAATCTTGAATATAGGTAGCTACGTTAATGCGGGCAAGATTTTCGGAACGATAGAGGCGTTCGTGAATCAGTGCCATTGTTTTCACGCGCTGCTGGCTTTCATTGAGTAACTTTAATACAGAGGGGTTGTCAGTACTTGTAGCTTGCAGGCGTAGCAGGCTCGAAACCAGTTGCATATTGTTTTTAACTCGGTGATAGACCTCTCGCAGTAAGACTTCTTTTTCCTGGAGTGATGTCCGCAGTTGGCGTTCAATTTGTTTGCGGCTGCTAATATCTCCCAAAGAACCGACCATGCGAACCGGATTACCCTGCTCATCCCAAACTGCGATCGCCCGATCCAGAACCCATTTATACGTGCGCTCTTGACATTGCATTCGGTATTCCACAGCAAAGGCGGGAATTTTCCGGTTCAGGTAGTCCTGTTTTGCCGTCGTCACTCGCTCTACATCTTCTGGGTGAATCAAGTTGACCCAGCTTTGCTCATCAGACCCAAATTCCTGCTTGGAAAAGCCCAGGATCTCGTAGAATCGGTCTGAACGAAAAGCTTCATTAGTTTTGATGTTCCAGTCCCAAATGCCGTCATTGCTGCCCTGAATAGCTAGTTGCCAGCGTTCTTCGCTTTGCCGTAAAGCTTCCTCCACTTGTTTGCGATCGCTCACATCCAGAACGATGCCGTACCAAAAAATTTCGTCGTTCTCTCGCCGTTCCGGGCGAGAACTGACTCGCACCCACTTCAGCTGTCCTGATGGGGGAACGATACGATATTCATGAAAGAACGGTGCCATCGTTTTCAGGCTATAATTCAGTGCTGTAAAATAATTAGCGCGATCGTCTGGGTGAATCTGGTCGTAAATGGGGGCAGGATCTTGCAAAAGTTGCTCTGGTGATATTTCTCTGAGTTCCCAAACTGCCGGACTGACGTATTCAAAACGGATGAGAGAACCATCGAGATGAGTGACTAGAATGTAAATTTGAGCAGGTGAAGCTGCTGCAATTTTTTGAAAGCGGGCTTCACTTTGCCGCAGTGC
The DNA here is from genome assembly GCF_045999855.1 of Tolypothrix campylonemoides VB511288_2. NCBI lineage: Bacteria > Bacillati > Cyanobacteriota > Cyanophyceae > Nostocales > Tolypothrichaceae > Tolypothrix > Tolypothrix campylonemoides. Next base: position 50,244 of record NZ_JBFPMW010000007.1, on the reverse strand, counting down.
TTCTTCTGCTTGCTGGCGTTCTGTAATGTCATTGCCAACGATGAGAAAACAGGAAAGACGATCGATATCAATGAATTCGGCTGAGGCGATCGCGGTATGGGCTTCTCCTGTTTTTGTACGGATAACACATTCCAGATTCCGCACACTTCCCAGTTCCAGTAGATATCGCTGAATCATTCCTTGATGGGCAGGATTGATGAATAGCTGAAACTCATCTGCACGATGACCGAGCATTTCCTCACGCTCATAGCCAAACAATTGACAAAAGGCATCATTGATTTCTACGATGCGCCGATCTTGCAGAGAAGTAATGGCGATGGCGTGGGGTGAAATGTGAAAAATCTGCTGAAACTTTAATTCTGCTTGCAGTCGAGTGTGAATTTCTTGCTGGAGTTGCTGGCTTCGCTCTTGAACGCGCTGTTCTAGTTTCCGGTTGAGTTGCTGCAATTCGGCTTCCGCCTGCTGACGACGATCTAGTTCTTGTTGTGCTTGCTGATAGAGTTGGGCTTGTTGAATGGCGATCGCTAATTGATCGGCAACTTTACAGGCAAGCTCTACTTCTTCATCCTTCCAAGGAGCCTTTTGTTGGGTATTTGCCAGCGATAGGGTGCCCCAAATCTTACCGTTGACTGCAATCGGGATAATCAACCAGATGTAAGGAAAGATTTTGGTGATTTCTCGGTTTACTGGATCGTTTACCCGATCTATGCTATCGATCCGCACGATTTGAAATTGCTTGATTTGAGCAGCATAAAGATTGCCCTCATCAGGAATTTCAAACCCTGTAATATCAGGTAGTGATTCATCTATGCGGTGACAGGCAACCACGCGCCAACATGAGTCATCATGAAAATACTTGACAATTGTTGTCCGATGAATGCCCAAAAGCTGAGCCACTTCAGCCATTGTGGTGGAAAAGATGGTAGATAAATCCAGAGAGTTACGAATACTTTGCACAACTCGATTTAGGGCTTGCGCTTGTTGTGCCTGTTGTTGCAAGACACTCTCAACGTTTTTGCGATCGCTGATATCCATCAGCAAGCCATCCCAAATCACATCACCATTAACTTGCAGCTCTGGTTGAGCCGCACCTTGCACCCATTTCAACAAACCAGAGGGGGTAATAATCCGCCATTCCCAAAACCAAGGTTGTAAAGTCCTGGCAGATGTCACAATCGAGGCTCGCATGGCGGCTGCGTCATCTGGATGCACTAAATTCCAAATTAAGGAAATATCCTGCTCAATTGCCGCCGCCTCAATTTCCCAAAGACTTCGACTCCCCGGACTCATATAGAATACCTCATCCGAGGCATCGGGATGAAGCACATAACGGTAAATCACTCCCGGCACATTCGCTGCTAGATGGCGAAATCGGGTTTCAGCCAGTTTACTTTCTGTAATATCCTGAGCTACACCAGCTCGACGAATCACTCTTCCGCTTGCATCAAACACGGGGAATCCACGATCGCAAACCCAACGTATTGTTCCATCAGGTCGAACAACCCGATACTCAATTTCAAATGGTCTGCTGATATGACTTTGCAGGTGATTAATGACACGTTGCCGATCGCCCGGATGAATGGTATCAATAAACGATTGGGGATTCTCATACAAACTCTCGCAGCTTTTTCCCCAAATCTTTTCATATATAGGGCTGACAAAGAGCATTTGCTCTATTTCTACATCTGCCAGCCAGAAAACTTCTTGAATGTTGTCTGCCAGTTGCCGAAACTTTTCTTCACTTTGGCATAAGTTGGCAAAGGATGCTTGAAGTTGCTGTGCCATTTGGTTAAAGGACTCAGCTAGGGCATTTATTTCTTTGATACTGTGTTGCTGCTTGATGCGATAATCCAGATTGCCTTCTGCTAGAGCTTCTACAGCTTGGCTCAGGCGGTGAATTGACAGAGCCAGCCAACGCGCAGTTAAAAACCCCAAGCCTGCTCCCCATAGCAGTGCTACCAGGCAAAACCAGAGTGTGGCTTGAGTATGAGCATGAATTTGCTCTGCAAACAATGCAAAGTATCCTGTCAGTCCTGCTATCACTAAAATTTGTAGAGTAACCGAACCAATTAGAACAGCCTGCAAAGAAATGTAACGGCGAATTTTGCCTGAATCGTTTAAATTTTTAGCTGGCATGGTCTAAAAGCTCTTTTAGCAAGGTGTCTCTTTTCTGCACGTATTCAAATGTTTCCTTAATAATAGGGCGATCGCATGGATAAATGAGCAATTTAGGGGCAGAATGATGTTGATTTCTCCCATTTGCCCCTGCTAAAAATATTGTATCCCACATTCCGCACTTCAATAAGTAGCACAAACACACTGCGTTAACAGCAAATTTCAAATTAGAATTTTAACAATCAACTAACCATCCAAAAAATAAATTACCAAGTCAAAATTCCAGCTTTTTTATCGTATCGAATTAAAATAACAACCTTATCGAATAAGGTTTTGACGTTAATCTACCGATTCTTAATCGTGCCAGCTTATTGATAGAGTTTAAACAAAAAATCAAGGATTTCAAAAAATCATTTTTCGTTTTTTTTCGTCCATTTGATTTCCAACTCGACTTATGTGTACGTGCTAGCCTTAAAAAGGGAGGAAATGGTATGCTCCCTTACATCAAGCATTTAATCAATTAAAGATTGTAGCGTTAGCTAACTGAACGTAATGTTACTTCCAGTAAAGCTTCTTAGCGTTTTACATCTCATGATTTTTCCAAAAAACATATATCTATAGATGGATGGCGTCTGCTTGTTTCACTTCAGGAAAAAATCAATAATTGTGAAGGGATATTACAATTGTTTCAAAAATATTTAGAAATTGTCGAAAACCCAAACGTAGCTTTAAGGTAGACCTATGGGAGATTTTAGAGGCAAATTATGACAAATAACATTCAAAAGTATAGGTTTGTCTGTACTCTTACGTTTGGAGACATATACGGTCAGATCATTGTTTGGCTGATCACGATTGCTTTAAGCTTGGCTTCTGCTTTAGCACTTATGGGTGCGAGAAGACCAGTTTATGCTTTAGCAGCCGTTGGACTTGTCGTTCTATTATCGCTACCTTTCTTGCTCTTTGCCTTCGTCACCACATTACTCAATCACATTGAGGTATCTCCAGTTGAACCAGGAACTAAAACGCAACCAATCCCTGGTAACGTTTCTCAGCAACAGCCAGTACAAGCGACAAGTTAACGTGCTAACTGCTAATTGCTAATAGCTAATTGCTCGTGGAAGCAGTTAGCATGAACGCAACATCCCTGCCGAACGCGGGGAATTTTTTTTCAGAATAAACTAAAAAAGTATGAAGTTTGAAGTATAAAGTATAAAGGATGAAAGACAAGAAATCTCCGTATAAAAACAATCAGTTATATTTCACATTTTATCCTTCATCCTTTATCCTTTATATTTTTTATCATTATGTTTGAACATGATGTGATTATTGTTGGGGGCGGATTGGCTGGATGTCGCGCAGCATTGGAAATTGCGAGAACTGACCCCAGCCTTAATGTGGCGGTAGTGGCGAAAACTCACCCCATTCGCTCGCACTCAGTTGCTGCACAAGGCGGTATTGCGGCTACTTTAAAAAATGTGGACTCTACTGATACTTGGGAAGCTCACGCTTTTGATACGGTAAAAGGTTCTGATTATTTAGCAGACCAAGATGCGGTGGAAATTCTGACCCGAGAAGCGCCGGATGTGGTCATTGATTTAGAACACATGGGAGTTTTGTTCTCACGCTTAAATGATGGTCGCATTGCCCAGCGTGCTTTTGGAGGACATTCTCACAATCGAACTTGCTACGCTGCGGATAAAACGGGTCATGCTATCTTGCACGAGTTGGTTAATAACTTAAGACGAAATGGTGTTAAAGTTTACCAAGAGTGGTACGTAATGCGTCTGATTTTAGAAGAAGGTCAGGCAAAAGGTATTGTCATGTACCGCATTGAAGACGGGAAAATTGAGGTAGTGCGGGCTAAAGCGGTGATGTTTGCCACTGGTGGTTACGGTCGAGTGTATAACACCACGTCAAATGACTATGCATCTACTGGTGATGGTTTGGCAATGACTGCGGCGGCTGGTTTGCCGTTGGAGGATATGGAGTTTGTTCAGTTCCATCCTACCGGGTTATATCCAGTCGGCGTGTTGATTTCGGAAGCGGTACGTGGAGAAGGGGCTTACCTCATCAATAGTGAGGGAGAGCGTTTTATGGCAAGATATGCTCCGAGCCGCATGGAACTTGCTCCCCGCGATATCACTTCACGGGCGATCGCATATGAAATTCGTGCCGGACGGGGGATTCATCCTGATGGTAGTGCTGGCGGACCTTTTGTTTATTTAGATCTGCGGCATATGGGAAAAGAAAAGATCATGAGCCGCGTCCCCTTTTGCTGGGAAGAAGCACATCGCCTAGTCGGTGTTGACGCCGTGACTCAACCCATGCCAGTCAGACCAACCATCCATTATTGCATGGGCGGTATACCAGTGAATACTGACGGTCAAGTACGCAGTAGTGGTGAGGGTTTGGTTGACGGGTTCTTTGCAGCTGGAGAAACCGCTTGTGTTTCCGTACACGGTGCCAATCGCTTGGGTAGCAATTCTTTATTGGAATGTGTCGTTTATGGACGTAGAACAGGGGCTGCGATCGCACAAGCCGTGCAAAAACGCAAACTACCCCTTGTGGACGAGCAACGCTACATCAGCGAAGCCAAGCAACAAATACAAACTTTGTTAGACCAGCCCGGACAATACCGCATTAATGAAATTCGTCAAGCTTTTCAGGATTGCATGACTCAATATTGCGGTGTTTTCCGAACAGAAGAATTAATGCGTGAAGGTCTGTTGAAATTACAAGAGTTACAACAGCAGTATTCGCAGATTTATCTAGATGATAAAGGCGATTGTTGGAACACTGAAATTGTAGAAGCGATAGAAATGAGAAGTTTAATGTTGGTAGGGCGTATTATTCTCGAATCAGCAGCCAATCGTCGGGAAAGCAGGGGCGCTCATTTCCGCGAAGATTATCCTGAAAGAGACGATCCTAACTTCCTCAAGCACACAATGGCTTATTATTCTCCTGCTGGAATCGATATCCAGTATCGCCAAGTTGCTATTACCATGTTTCAACCACAAGAGAGGAAGTATTGAATTGGCTAATGGCTAATGGCTAGGCTAATGGTGAGACTATTGCTGTAGGAGGGTTTCCCACGACCACCGGGACTGGCGAACAAGGGACGGCTAGTAATTTCACAATTAGCTATTAGCTATTAGCCATTAGCCATTAGCAATCCCTTTACTATATCCAAAGACAGATGTATAATAATTTAATTGAAGGGGAGTAGCTACTGGCAAAAAGATTTTGTCAGTGCATCTGAATCAACACACTGGCGATGAGCCTGGTTCGGATGACAAAAAGCTTGAGAAAGTCAAAAGTCAAAAATGTACGGTTGATGAATTATTGACGTTTGACTCAAAGCTGCTTATTGGAAGTGAGACCTTCACTAAGTTCACACAACGAAAGTGTGAGCTTGGTGAGGTCTTGTCAACTCTCATCGAGCTCGCATGAGTAGATGATTTTGAAGGAGCTTGAGAGAGTGCTGACAGCTTTTACTGCAGGTTTGTTATTAATTACGGTTTCTGAGTTAGGCGATAAAACATTTTTCATCGCCGTGATTTTGTCGATGAAACACTCGCGGCGTTTGGTTTTTGCAGGTGCGATCGCGGCTTTAGCGGCAATGACTGTACTTTCTGTGGTGGTAGGACAAGCCGTTTCATTACTCCCAAAAAGTTTTATTCATCACGCTGAAATAGCTTTGTTTTTTGGTTTTGGTGTCAAGCTACTTTACGATGGATACCGGATGCAGGCGAGCACTTGTTCTACAGAAGTGGTTGAAGAAGCAAAAGCCGCAGTGGAAGTTGCCGATCGACAATCGATGAAAAAGAACAATTACTTAGGAGTAATACTACAAACTTTTGTGCTGACATTTATGGCAGAGTGGGGCGATCGCACTCAAATTGCCACCATAGCACTAGCAGCCGGAAATAATCCCATAGGAGTGACAACAGGTGCAATTTTAGGACACGCGATTTGTGCAGCTATTGCTGTCATTGGTGGAAGAATGATTGCTGGGCGAATTTCAGAGCGTACAGTCACGCTAGTCGGTGGATTTTTATTTCTTTTATTTGGTGTCTTGGCTGCTATTCAAGGGAGTTAGGAAGACACGGGAGACAAGGTAGAATCTTCTTGTCTACCCCCTCTCCCCCCTCTCCCTTGTCCCCAATCCCCTATCCCTCCGGTGTTGGTGATGCTGTGGTAGAAAGAACAGAGGAGGATGATGTTGCTGCTTCCTTGTTAATTTCATCTTTATACCGGGCTGGTGCTAGAGCCACAGCCCTAGTAAATAAAAGTTTTGCTTCTTCTGTTTTACCCTGTTTCTTTAAAAGCATTGCTTTTGCTACGACGGGACGGAAATCTTGCTTGTCGTTCTTAATTGCGCGATCGTAAACATTAAGGGCTTGAGCATATTTCTTTTGAGAGTCATAAACACAACCCAAAAGCACTTGTACGGCGACTGTATCCACGCTTCCTGGCTGAATTTTATTTGCTTGAGCAGCAGTATTGAGTGTATCTTGTAGCAAACCAATAGCTGCTTCGGGTCGTTTTTGGTCTAACAAAAGTGCTACCATGCCTTGCAACGCATCTAAATCACCCGGTTTATTCTCTAAAACTGAGCGAAAAACTTGGGCTGCTCCTTCTCTATCTCCAATTTGGTGTTTTGCTTGAGCAAGCAGGACTGCGTATCGTGTTTGTTTTGGCTTCAGCTTGGCCAACCTTTCTAGAGGTTCAATCACCTCTTTAATATTACTCCCCTTCAAACGTATCAGTTGTAAACGGGTTGTAATTAAGCCTAGCAGTGCTGTTTCGTTGTCTGGTTTTCGTTGCAAAACTTGTTCGTAACCCCTTGCGGCGTCTTCCAGGTTAGTTTTTTCGTCAGAGGACGTCGAGTTTTTCATGAATAATGCGGCGTCTTCCAGGTTAGATTTTTCGTCAGAGGATGTCGAGTTTTTCATGAATAATTTAGAAATTCCTATCCCTCGGGTGTTGGTGATGCTGTGGTAGAAGGAACAGGGGAGGATGATGTTGCTGCTTCCTTGTTAATTTCATCTTTATACTGGGCTGGTGCTAGAGCCGCAGCCCTAGTAAATAAAAGTTTTGCTTCTTCTGTTTTGCCCTGTTTTTTCAAAAGCATTGCTTTTGCTAAGACGGGACGGAAATCTTGCTTGTCGTTCTTAATTGCGCGATCGTAAACATTAAGGGCTTGAGCATATTTCTTTTGAGAGTCATAAACACAACCCAAAAGCACTTGTACGGCGACTGTATCCACGCTTCCTGGCTGAATTTTATTTGCTTGAGCAGCAGTATTGAGTGTATCTTGTAGCAAACCAATAGCTGCTTCGGGTCGTTTTTGGTCTAACAAAAGTGCTACCATGCCTTGCAACGCATCTAAATCACCCGGTTTATTCTCTAAAACTGAGCGAAAAACTTGGGCTGCTCCTTCTCTATCTCCAATTTGGTGTTTTGCTTGAGCAAGCAGGACTGCGTATCGTGTTTGTTTTGGCTTCAGCTTGGCCAACCTTTCTAGAGGTTCAATCACCTCTTTAATATTACTCCCCTTCAAACGTATCAGTTGTAAACGGGTTTCAATTAAGCCTCGCAGCGCTGTTTCGTTGTCTGGTTCTCGTTGCAAAACTTGTTCGTAACCCCTTGCTGCGTCTTCCAGATTAGTTTTTTCGTCAGAGGATGTCGAACTGCTTCTGTTGCTGCTAGATTCTTGCCTTGAAGGCTGCGTATCATTAAACGCCGCAATCAAAGGAATCATTGATACTCCAACAAAAGCAAGAACTGCGAGTAGCAAAACTGCATTAACCATCCAGCGATTGCGAGATTGAGACACAAAACCGTCCTTAAACTGTAATAACAAAAGAAAGTATGAAGGCTAAAGGATGAGAGATAAAAAATGAATTACAATGTAATCATCTTATACTTCATACTTTATACTTCATACTTCATCCTTTAGTTGACATTATCGGTCACATAAATCAATTGAGTTAAAAATTTTAAAAACTTTGCGGAATCCCGTGAGTTACTTGTGAATTTTATAACAAATAGCAATATACGCACTCCATACAAGTGTTGACTTTAGGAGGAACCTTGTGAGTTTGAGCTATGATATGCTTCCGAAACTAGTTATAGAGACGCTAAATAACACCTAAGCGTAATATGTATGCGAAGTTTCGCGTCTTTAATTGTTATGTAGAGCGTTAGGCGTACTTGTCTTGAAAGGAAATATACTTCCAAGCGTAGCACAAACGCTCTTTCCAGCTGCCTTAGTAAAATCCCACAATGGGATCTGTCTCCGCCGCAAGGAGTTTTTATGAATTCCGACCTGATGCCGTCGTCCGAATCGTCCAATTTAACAGCTTCAATAGAAGCTCAAACAAATCAAGATGCCGATACAAATGCAATTGTCCTTGCATTTGCATCTGCAAATGAAAATGCAGTGCCTTCCGTTCCCGAACCAGAAAACTTGCCCGAATCCCCCGGTGAGACTGCTTGTGATGGGAACTTCGTTAGCAGGCAACAACCAATTCCACCTCCTAGCGAACCAATGCAGTATCGAGCCATTGGCTTAGTCCGAGGTCGTTACGTTGCTAGTGACGAACAATTTACCCAAGGTAAAATGGTAACCTCAGATGGTACAGAGCTTGATGCCGTCCTTCTAGGTCGAATTATGAGTCTAGTGAAAAATCATTTAGACTTGGAAGCAGAACATCTGTGGGTTGTTTATCCTCGCACTCGCCAAGAAAATGATAATTTGCACCTGCAGATTGTAGGAGTTTGGGAGCCGGAAAATTTGGCGCAAGGTCGTCAAGTAACTGATGAACAAGAAGATATAACTTCTGAAGATTTGCCAGTACCGAAAGAAAATTCATTAAATTCCGTATTGCCATCTTCAGAAATTCCAGACGGTGGTTTTTCCGTTCGTGGAGAAGTTGTTTACCAGTCTAATGAAGCAGGCAATTTGGTCATTAAAATTAAGCAGGCTCCACGCAAACAAAATGACAAACCTAAGTATTTTAAGTTAAAACTTACAGCTAAGCTTGAGACTAAAGCAGTTGGTAAGTTCTGGGACTTTCAAGTCACGCGCAAAGCTGATTTATTATTAGTCGAAAGTGGGGAAGTTATTGCCGATTTACCTAAAAAGCGCAAACCACCAAGAAAAGGTGGTTTCAAAGGAGGTGGACGTCGTCCGGGTGGTCCGGGTAACAAAAGACCATTTGCTCCGAGACAGCGGAATGGGGAACTTCAACGCCCCATTCGGAAAAATGGTGACGCCTCTACACCCATACCATCGCGTCCGAGTCCCGTCTCTACCAAACCTACTCCCAAGCCAGTGAAGCGCCCGAAGCCAACTCAAGAATAAGGATGAATTATGAATTATGAATGCTGAATAATGAATTTCATAATTCATAATTCATAATTCATAATTCCTAAAACTCTGTCCATCGGTCTTGTGGTAGAAAAGACCTCTCCATCGGGATTTGAGCAACGGGTTCTGTGAGAGTAAAGTCTCCTAATTCAATCCATTTTTTTAACTCTAGGGCAACTTGTCGGGAAAAAAATAAACTTGCTAGGGGTGCTACACGAACAGTTTTACCTTCAATGGTTATGCGTCCGGATTTAAGTTGAGCATAACTGACTAAACCAAAGGTGGGACGAACTCGTCGGGGAATGGAAAAATCTACTACTGGGGCTACTAAATCTTTGTCTTGGATGGCACATTTTGCCACTACTTCTTCATTTAATACGGGGAGTGGTATCCCCACTCCCAACATTAAAGATGGACCGTAGCTTTTGAAGTAACAACCTCTCACCCAATGTCTATCCATTTGCTTGGCGTCACCAATTAAAGCTAAAGTTGCAGCCGGACCAATGGGTGTTCGATTTGGTAAGCGCTTTTGTAAGGGGAAATGCTGGGTTCCTTCCCAAGCAACGTAACCAATTCCACCTCCTAAAAAAATTCGCGTACCAATTCCAATAAGTTGTAAGTCTGGATCGTTGAGTAAAGGAGCAATAGCACCAGGGTTGGAGTAAACGGCATTGCTTAAACGTGGCTGTAGCGGACCAAGGTAAGTGTACAGCGGGCGATCGCCTCCATTCACCCCAACTATAAAATTTTGATAGAGATTGCGAGGATTAAATAAATAAAATTGATTGATTGTTTCACGAGTAATCGTTGTTTCAAAGGTGGCTCTTGGATAACAATCTGTGACCTGTCCTTGGGCTCTTACGTGTACGGGTTTGCCAGCTATCAAGTCTTCAATGACATGACCTCCCCCACGTTCCCGGACTTCTTCACCATCCGTCACTTCCACAGCACAGCTTGCACCTAAATATAAATCTACTGCTCCAAAACCAGAGTAGACAGGTACATTATCTAACCAGCAGCGACGAATTTTTATCGGTGGATCGGTGTGTCCGAGGTTAATAATTGCACCGCTCGATTCCATCGGCTCAAAAGTACCAGTTGCAATCACATCAACTTCTTTAGTAACTTTTGCTACACCAATTTCTTGCACTCGGACTTTTAATTCCTCAGCGGTCAATACTACCGCCTGCTTGCGGTTGATTTTGTCATTGATTTCCGCAATTGTTCGCATATAAAAAGATGTAATTCCGATGCTTTTCAATTTTCTCAATCATATCGATATCAGTGTCCCGTGACTAGCGCTTGGCTCTTGACGCTTGGTTGATTGGCAAGTCCCTTGCTTGTTTTTTATAAAAAATTTCCGCGATCGTCGTATTTCTCTATTACCTACGGAACTTTTATTTGATTTTTCAAATATACAGTAGGGGGCCAATGCCACGAAAAATCTGAATTGGTGGGCATTACCCAACCTACCGAGCGACTTAGGAATCCTACGATTAAAGAAAATCAAGTAAAAAAATGATTAATTTTACTTAAGGTTTGTTTAAAGTAGATTGTTAACTCAATATTTATACTGATATGTTTAAGAGCAAAGTGAAAAATTAAAAAATTATCTCCCCGAATTCTTCAAGAAATTGGGGAGATGGATAGATTTTTAGCAAAAATTAGAGGCTAATTTATTAGTATTTTTTGATCTATTTAATGAATTTGTAAATTCTGAGATTGATTTCTAACAACAAAAAGATTTATGAATTTCAATTCTAGCTTGCCAGCAACACTTATTGGAATATCGATGGTTATTGTGCAGACACAAGTTGCTGCAGCGCCCTCTCCAATAGAAATTGATGAAATAGCACAAGCTATTACCGTACTGATTGATGCTGGAGAATTGGGTTCCGGTTCGGGGGTAATTATTAACAGACAAGGCAATGTTTACTCTGTTGTTACCACAGCTCATGTACTCGAACGTCCAAATCTTAAATATGAGATTGTGGCTCCCGATAATCAAAGGTATGTGCTTAATTACAAAACAGTTAAAAAGTTGCCTGCAGTAGATTTAGCAATTTTACAGTTTACTAGCACAAACAATTATAGAGTTGCAAAGTTGGGGAATTCGGATGGAATCCAACGAAATGCAAAGGTTTATGTTGCTGGATTTCCCGGACGTACAGCGACAATTCAACGTCCAATTTACAACTTTATTGCTGGTAAAGTCATTGCTAATGCTTTGCGATCGCAACCCGTATCTGATAGCGGCTATAATTTGGTTTACGATAACTCTACGCTACCTGGAATGAGTGGTGGTCCGGTATTGAATGACCAAGGTGAGGTCATTGGAATTCACGGCAGAGGAGAAATTTTTAACTATGAGACTCCGAAGATCAATCCTCAAGTCGCCTTCGTGTATACAGGTAGGAGTTTGGGTATTCCAATTAAAACATTTTTGCAATTAACAGGTAGGGATGAAACAAGCGCAATCTTACCTTTTCCTGAAATTCCAATTGCGGGTTTTCCTAAGTGATATCTTACACCAAGACCCTGTAGATAAATTGCGCTATCTTCAATCTTGTATGTGTCGGAAAATCAGTTAAGTTCGTTGGTTTGAGGATATGATGTTATGTTGACTCATTTGAACTTTACAGAGTTCTCTTAACTTTTTATGTAAAATTTTGTATCAGTATTCAACATTTCTGATTTTATTTTGTCACTTTATAATATGCAATTATTTACAAAAATCTCACTAGTCTGTCACATTTTATATCTAATCTAAAATTAGTAAATCAACCAGTCTTTGGGACTAGAGCTTTTATCTCATACCTACAGCAAATTGCAACAAGTATGAGGTACAGATTGTTGTAAGGGCGTAAGGCATTGCGCCTCTACCGATGTACTTCATGTACCGGAAAAATGCTGCATATGGTATGAGATTTTTGTTTTTAGCTTTTTTGTGATGATTTATAAAATTACCTTTTTTAAAGAGCAATTATTCCTGCCATCGCTAGCGCAAAATATGAATGATAATGGGCATCCGCGTTATGCACCTAGAAAACGACATTTTGTCAAAAGACCAGTGAAGCAAATAATTTCAGTCTGATTTTGTAGAAGCGAAAACGAAAACGGGAGAAATCACTACTACGAGTAATTTCTCCCTAATGATTTTACAGTATTCCGGTCACCGGATTATGCAAGTTGTACTTCAATGCCCAGTGAAGTGATTAGAGCCGCATAGGCTTCTTGCTTAGTTAACTCCTTGCCAAACTGACCATTTTTAAAATCCCTCCAATACCAAAAAGATCCTACTAGACTAACTATTCCTGCATAATCTTGATTGTTATTATCGTAAATTGAAGTTTTTGTCGGTGTATCGGTTGCTGAATACCTCATAACTGTAATCGTTCCTATGATTCGAGAAAAAATGTCTCCGTGTAATATTGTAAAAACGATTATAAAAATTTGATGAAATAAAATACCTAATTATTTCCGTGATAGTACTATAATACAGCGTTCTTTTCTCACAGATTTTTCTTATAAAAGAAAATGCGATCGCCTATCATTCCAGCTACTACACTGCGATCGATCTCTTATAGCTCAATCAAGCATCCAGGATGGTGGCTCAATTTACGTCAGTTTCAAGGTAGTTCAGGTACTATGCCTTTTCTTTCTTCTTCAGCAAGCTCTAAGTTAGCGATGCACGGATGCTTGAGAAGTTGCCAATTTCTTTTGGTTGTTCGGGGAATGAGGTATAAACAACTTCTATGACGGCTCCAATTTATACTTTGGTCCCCACCTCAATGACTCAAATATTTTTTCACACTGTTCTTTATCCAATCTTCGCTTGATTTCAGGAGTAGCGATACCAAAATTATGACCTTGTATATATTCAACTCCAAGCTCGACTACTAACTCTCTTAATGAGAAATGACTAAATTCATCAAATCCTTCAATAATTGAAAAACAGGGAAAGTCATATTTCAAATCAATCAGATACTCTATGACGCTTCTTCCCAATTTTTTATCAAAATTCAGAATACTCCTATCAACTTTTACATATGTTGGATCGACCTCTTCTAATCTTGAAATAGAAGCATTTCCAACTCCAAAATCATCAACAGCAAACTTGACGTCATAGTTCTTTCTGTACTTTCTAGCTATACTTTTAAAGCTTCCCAAACCCTTTCCTTCATCATTAACAATTGATGGGAGGAGAGTTTTTTCAGAAATTTCAAGCACAAGTTTCTTTCCTGATATTAGCTTCTGTTCTGCAATCAGCTTTGCCAATAGCTTTTCATATGAAGTACGAACAATACTTGAAGGATAAACATTAACCGAAAGCATTTTTTTCTCATCATATCTCCCTGTTTGTGCTTTTTCAGTAGCTTGCTTGTAAGCCTTGATCGCAGTTTCTAAAATATAAAGATCTAGTTCTGTTTGGAAACGAACTCCCCACATTTCAGCTACTTCAAATAAGTCAGATGGAGCACGACCAGTTTTTGGATCGCGAGCTAATGCTTCCCAACCTGCAATTGTTATATTTTCCTCATGTTTATCAAAAAATATTATTGGTTCAAAAAAAATTTGAATATTCTTCAAAGATTTACGAAAACCATTAAATCTATCCTCATAAGATCGATCGCTTACAAAACCGTACTGACGCTTGACCGAATCGTATATTCTATATTTAATATCTTCCTTTATGCTAAGTGGGTTAAAGGTTTGTTCCGGTTCATATAAATTACCAATTATAATGCTAATAATATCTTCCAATTTATCTAATTGGCTGGAAGCACCAAAAAGGATAACTACATATTTTAGCCTTTGATTGGGAATAGCAATTAAATAACCTTCTTCAGGAAAATCAAAGTCTTTGTCTATATAAAGTTTGTAAGCTCTATCCGATTGGAAAATTTTTAAGTATTTATTTTTTAAAAAAGAGTTAATTAGGTTTGCATTAATTTGAATTGATAAATTGCTTGCTCTACTTTCCTGAAGAACTACGTCATTTTCGTAGCTATATATGTAAACCAATTCTGCTTTAAAAAAATCTTTGATAGCATTTGTCATCCACAACTCAGGTAAAGATGTTGGATCTATTTTTTCTATAAAATCTTCTAGTAAAATATCGTATTTTTCAAAAATACTAGGTAAGGCTTTAAAAGAGTTTTCCCGATCTACTAAACTTCCATTATTCTTGTCATTATTAAAAATAAAATAATTATTTTTAATCTTTAGAGTAGGTACTAAATTTTCTGGAGATCCAACAAGTTGCATGGCAACACATCCAAGCTTGTATGCAAGTTCATATGTTTGCCCTGAACCAAGTGCATCATAAAAGCTAACGGCAAACTCAATTGCATCTCTATCTTTGATTTCTTGCTCCATACCAATTACACGATCGATATATTGACTAATAGCTTCAAACTGGAATTTTGAGTAACACGCATTTAGGAAGACACACTCTACTTGATGAGTAAAGGACTTAAAGAGATTGGCAAGACCTTCTGTATTAACTAGTTGTATGTTTCCTTGATTATCCTCTAAAGCAATTCCTTCCTCTGCATTTCCATGTCCGCAGAAATGAACAATGTTTGGTTGTAATTCAGTCATCGATCTGACTAAATCTCTTGGACGTACAGCCCATCGTGTTTGTAATACAAACTGACTTCGGTTTTCAGATCTCTTCAAAGCTTCTTCAATATCTCGAACTTCTTCTGCTAATCGTAATTGTGTGGTATTACGTGGGTTTGCAGCTAAGACTAAAATTGTTTTTGTCAACTTTTCACTCCAGTTCTAGAAGAGCGCGGTTATGTTTTACAGTGAAATTGTAAAGTACGTCTAGTTTCAAGCAAAGTGATTGATATCACACGTTTAACTTAACTTAAACAGAACGCGCTGTTGAAGATGCTGGCAAAGAAAAGATGTTGAGCAATATTTATTAATGTAAATTTTTAAAAATTTTATACTACAAATACACAAAAATTTTGGTGATTCAAAATTCCCATTTTTACAATCCACCTTGGTTTTGAACCCTAAGTTCTCGAAAGATGATTCAGAACACGATCTTCGATGACTCCTAAGATGCACATTTTATAACCCTCATATAGCAAGGCTTTCAGAAAATGAAAAAAATGTGCGTCTTTCATATATTACTAGCGGCGATTTTCACGGCTAGTCGGAGGCTCAGATCTTGTACCAAAGTATTAATACTGATTTTTCTAGTTTTAATAAACATATATTTTTATCAAAAAAACGAAAAATCAGAGTTTATAGCCTACGTAGATCTCTATTTATTTGTATATTTTCACCTTTATATGGTGTAGGTGCAAGATGTCAGATGAGAACTTATGGAATTGCGATCGCATTCTATAAGTATCAGACTTTAGGATAGAGCCACCTTTGAAATACTTGTGTCAGACGGGGCATTACCAGATAGGTGAGCAGTGCTACAACCAGTCCGGTTGTGAAGAGTTGATTGAGCAATACGGGCAAACCGGACAAAAGTGGAGCCAACAATCGGCTGACAATCCCCAGAGTAACAAATACTCCCAACCAAGTAATCAGTGCCATTTTGTAACGAGGAGGTGGAGCCTGGAGTGGCTTTTCAGATAGCGTGAACCAAGTTTCCAATCCAGTCAGGGTTTGCACGTTCTCTGGTTTCTCAATCAATGGCTGCAACCGCTCAATCCAGTCACGCCGCACGTCAGATGTCATCCATTTTTTGAGATTAATGTAGCGATCGAACCGCAGAATGACAACGTATTCTGGATGACTGCGTTCGCGAGGTCGAATAATGCTTACACCCATGTATCCATCAAACTGCTTGGCAGCGGGAATAATGCCGTGCAGCCATTCCTCATACCCCTGCTCTCGCCCCGGACGAATTACATGGGAGATAATGGCAGTGACTTGATGATTTTCCTCATCTGTACCGATTGCGATAGGCTCGTCTAACATCACATTTAACTCGCTCTGGTGACTGTGCTGCCAGCAGTTTATCAACGAGCAAGTATTCAAAACAAGCGATCGCAAAGTCTTTGCCTTGGGACGAGCAACCTATCGATCTAACCACTGAAGCAGCCCAAGTGAAGTAGCGCTTCCTACAAGGTGAGCGCCAATCAAATTGACGTTTGCCAAAACTACAAACAGATCTAGCGAACGAATAAGATTTTCAGGTCTATAAACTGCCACTCCTTGAGGCAGAGCGAGAGCTTTCGATAGCACGGCAACAACGGTCACTTCAGATGCTAAAAAAGCTAATAATAAGCCTATCAAACTGACGATTAATCCAATGCGTAATACTTGAATTACGTCCTCTTTCCTTGGATGTAGTTCGCGATTTGGGGACTGTAAAAGTTTGTCTAAACGTCTGTAGCGATTCACCCAATAGAGCCTGAAACACAGCACTAAAATTCCAAGAATACCAAAAACAACTCCAAATCCCATCCCCGAATTTGTAGTTGTTTGGACAATGGAACTGCGGCTAAATATTGCTAAGAACAAAGCCAAGCTAGAAACAGCACCTAGTGCTAACTGTATCCAGAAACTAATCGGTCTTACTACATGAAAAGTAGCTGCAAATTTTTGCTTTGTTGGTACAGGTAGATATGAATTTAAGTCATGTGACATATTCCTTCTCCTTAAGCACGAGCGACTATATTTTTATTTTTAATAAGTGAGAAGTGCTAGATATAGATGTTTGACTTGCTCGGTTAAATTAATTGATTGGAGGATGTTTTAAAATTTCTCTAAAATTAAGTACATCCCGTGCTACTCCAATAATAAGCTATCAAATATTAACGTAAGTTAAGTCAGTCTCTAGAAAGATGTAGAGAGCAGACATTTCTTGATTCTAGGTAGTAAGTAATTTAGACTTAAGATTGAAGACAATTAATTTTAAAAACTGTGTCACATTATTGTTAATTTTTTTTTAATTGAATGCATACAGACCTTTGCATCTAAAGAAGTTACACTTCAGACAACCCTACTTGATGCCTTGAGTGTGCGGTAGATCGGGATTTCACCAAGTTAACCTGCTATATTAAGTTGCTGAAGCGTTGTTTAAGATCGCGGATAGCAGCACTTGTGTTGCGATCGTAAGCAATTTGAACGCATCGGGCGATAGCACTTAACAAATCAAAGTCTGGAAAATAGCGGCTCTGGGTTTGGAGGTGGTAATGTGCTTCTTGTAACTGGTAAATCAACGGCTGTTGATTTTTAAACAGCCAAACTTCAGGAACGCGATAAGGAAGATAATCGCATACATCTGAATAACTGGTAACATCAATTTCGATGACTAAATCGGGAGGCGGATCTTGTTGCCAATCGATGCGTTTTTTCCCAGAGATCGCTTGCCAGTTGTTGATGTAGAAACAATAATCTGGCTCAATCCCACTCTCTTCCGGCAAAGTCATAGTCACAGGTGTAAACGCATCATATTCCCGCCCATCGCGATCCAGTAGTGCTTTCACAATGTCCGCGATTAAATTAGCATCGCGTCCGTGTACTGGTAAGGGCGACATCAGCAAGACTTCTCCATTGCGATACTTGAGGCGTGGGAGCGAACTATCTCCCCTCCGGTCACACAAACTCTGATACTCTTGCCAGGTAGCAGGTAAGCGCACTACCGACCCCGGTGGTAATTGGATTTTTTCCGGTGAGATGAGGGCAAACATTGTTTGGGATCTCTTTTACGGTGGCATACTGCTAATGATAACGGACAAATTCAGGCGGCTCAATTGAATGAGAAGCGATCGCATCCTGTTAAGAACAAGGCAGTTTTTTCATCATTGAACTGGTCACAGTCATCGTTCACTGTTAAGTTCGCAAACGATAACCAATCCCCCTAACGGTCTCAATCCGATCGCTTCCCAATTTCTTCCGCAAGTGACCTATATAAACATCAACAATATTTGACCCCGGATCGTAGTCATAACCCCAAATGCGGTTAAGTAATTGTTCTCGACTCATAACCTGCATCGGATGACGTAGAAAAACTTCTGCCAATATAAATTCACGAGTGGAAAGTTCTACCAACCTATCTTCCACCCAAACCTCTCGTGCAATCAAATCTAAAGCAATATTGCCAACTCTCAGAATAGTTTCTTCCTTTGCTCTGGGGACATGACGGTTGCGTAATTGAACTCGGATGCGTGCTAGCAGTTCTTCAAACCGAAATGGTTTGGTGATGTAATCATCAGCACCTCCCTCCAATCCTGCAACTGTATCATCCACACCATCACGGGCAGTCAGTACAATGATGGGGAAGGTTTCTCCTCTTCCCCGCAACTCTTGCAGTACATCCAAGCCATCTTTATCTGGCAAACCTAAATCGAGAATCAACAAATCAAAATTATTACTATCCGCCATGTTCAACGCATCTCTAGCCTTGGTGGCGACTGTGGTTGTGAACCCGTGTGCTTGTAACCCTGTTTCCAGGAAGGCTGTGATGCGAAGATTGTCTTCGGCGATAAGAATCCGATTCATGAATTCGGTCCTCTTCGTCAGACGTAAGGGGAATGACAATCGTGAAAGTAGACCCATGACCCAGACGACTGACAAGTTCGACCCATCCACCATGAGCTTGAGCGATCGCTTGCACAATGGCCAATCCCAACCCATGACCTTCTGACTGGTCTTCTTTCGTCGCCCTTACAAAACGCTCAAATATGCGTTTTTGGTCTTCTGGGGCAATTCCAACTCCAGTATCCCTTACCCAAATATAAACATAATCCCCTTTCACAGAGGAACCAAGTGTAATGGTATCATTATTGCTCGTATAGCGAACGGCATTCTGAATTAAATTCATCGCAGCTTGAGTTAACCTCTGACGGTCAACCATCACTGGGCTCAACCCTTTAGATTCCAACCTCCAATCTCGATTGGCTAGCGATCGCGCTTTGAGATATATTTCCTCTGTGAGCCAATCTAATTCTTCTGGCTTTATCTTAAGAAAATCCGGGCGTTCTGTTTTTGCTAACAGTAGCAAGTCATTAACCAGGCGGCTCATGCGGTCTAACTCATCCATCACCAAGGCAATAGTTACCTCTTGTTTTTCCGGGCAAAACTGTAACATTTCCAGATGACCCTGAATCACTGTAATGGGAGTCCGCAGTTCATGACTGACATCGTTGAGAAACTGTTGCTGGCTATCAAAGGCAAACTGAAGCCGATCGAGCATTTCATTAAACGTTTTTGTCAACTCCGCTATTTCATCTGCTCCCTTGACTGGAATCCGCTGTGTCATATCTGACTCAGTGATAGATTGAGCAGTTTTCGTTAGCAAACGTAGGGGATACAATACTCTCCCAGCCGTCACCCATGCTAGTAAGAAAAAGACGAGCAGGACGATCAGCGTAACTTGCATGACGAGGAAAATCGCATTTGTTCCCGCTTGAAAAGCTGCTGAAGCATCGTGAATTGCAATAAGCATGGCTCTTTCCCCACCTATACTAACTGGGTATGCCACATAGCGAATCCTTTGTGTAGAAGTTTGTATGTAACCGTTCTTTGGTTCCTTAAGGTGAGTCCAGCGCCGTATCAGAGCTGGGTACTGCTCTAAAAGCTCGGAAGGTAAAATCGGGCTGTATCTGTAAATTTCGTTGTTGATGAGAGTAATAATATACTCATTCTGTGTAGGAGCATAGGTAGCCAAAAATTTATCAAACAATACAGCCGTCTCTACTGCATTTCCCGGTTGCTTTGCACTATACTGCCTTTCCAATAACTTAAATCGCGCTACTTCCTTAATCAAAGAAGCGTCAGCTCTTGCTTTTAAGTCTTCACAATATATCTGGCGAGTGGTTTGGATGGAAAATATTGCCGTACAAGCTGTGAGCAGAAAGTACCAAACTAAAAGACGGGCGCGGACGCTATAGAAAACTCTGCGCCATCCTTGTGGAGGTGGGTATTTTGCTACCATTCCTGTAGATTTGCTACTTGCTTGATATTTATTTGCCATTTTTCTACAAATTCGCTAACAACATTCAGTTTCCGCAAGCAAGGTAAATGAGGAGTGAAGCTTGGATGAAAAAATTTTAATAAAAAGGAGTCGGGATTTACAGAGACTAGCCTCTTAATTGACAGCTACCCTAACCTGACATAAACTGATAAGCTACGACCCGTAATAACAATTTCTTCATTTCAATTGTAATTAAACGTGGCTCATAACTACCAGTATGCCAAACTCAGAGGTAAATCCTTCAAAGGGCAAGACTTAACAGGCGCAGATTTCTCCTATTCAGATATCCGAGGCGCTGACTTTACGGGTGCCTTCCTTAAAGGAGCAAACTTCAGCCATGCCAAAGCGGGACTGCAACGCCGTTGGGTAATTGCTACGCTCGCGATCGCATTACTGCTGTCAGCTATATCGGGATTGCTATCAGCCACTGGTGGTTCTCTCATAGGGTGTATTTTAGCTAATGGCAACCGTGAAAACACTTATGTAGCAGCAGTCAGTTTAACAGTCTTGTTTGTGTTTTTTCTCATTACTATGCGGCAAGGAGTCGCAGCAGCCTTTGGTTTTTTGGCAGTAGCAGTGACATGGACTGCCGTAGCAGGAGTTACATGGGCGGGGATAGTCGCAGTCACATGGGCGAAGGCAGGAACTCAGGCAGGAATTATGGAATTGGCAACAGTCGTAGCAGTCGTTGTTACAGGAGCCATAGCAGCGATCGCAACAGCAACGGGTGTCGTCTTGATAGCTGGAGCAGCAGCTATGGCAGGAGCTGTTGCTGGATTATTTGCAGTCGCAGTTACAGTGTCTGTAGCAGGGGCTGTCGCTGGGATAGGAGTGGTCGCAGCTGTTAGGATAGGCGGTCCGGTTGTCGGAGCGCTGGCTGGAGCGATCGCAGTCTTGACAATATTCCTATCTGCTGACATCGGTTGTCGCGCACTCTTTGAAGATGAAAGACAAATTTGGGTTCGCAATGTTGCTCTAGATTTTGTCACCAGGCGTGGAACAAATTTTCAAGGTAGCAATTTGACAGATGCGAACTTTACACAGGCAAGACTGAAAAATACCAATTTCAACAAATCCATCCTGACACGTACATGCTGGTTTCAAGCAAAAATGATGAATCGAGCTGATGTCAGGACAACCTATCTTGAGGATAAAAATCTACGTCAACTGCTAGTTACAAAAGATTTACAAGGCAAAACAGTTGATGGCTGGGATTTGCAAGGTATGAATTTGCAGGGCGCGAATTTGAAAGATGCTAGCTTCATTGCAACCAAGCTCAATGAATCGAACCTGCAAAATGCGGATCTTTCAAGAGCAAATCTTACAGGAGTGCAACTAGACAAAACAGATTTAAGAGGTGCAACTCTGACGGGTACATACATCGGAGACTGGGCAATTTCTCCGGATACCAAGCTAGATGGCGTACACTGTGACTATATTTTTTTGTACGTGCCTACAAAAGATAATCCCAATCCCCATCGTTTACCTCCTAACTGGGATGAAACCTTCAAAGACGGTGAATTTGCTCAGTTAATGACCCCGTTGCCTAACCTCTCCAAGATCTAGATTGTTCCAAAGGAGTCTCCCGTAGTTGAGCAGATCCTTAAAACACCCCAAATATACCGTTAGGTTTGGGGATTTCTGCATTAATCTTTAAGACTCCTGCCGTCAATACAGGAGATTGAAACAAGGACGCCCTACGGGTTCGCCACAATATCCGGAGGGAAACCCGATGACAGTTGTGGACTCACCGTTTTTCCTCGTCGCACTCTCCGCTTGGAAAAACATCTTTTTTTCTAGCAGGCGCTACTCCCACAACGAGCATTTTTATTTCAGAGGACAGGAAGCAAAAAGCACAGCAGCGTAGCTGCCTCCTGCCCTCTGCTTTTCTTTGTAAAAAGACTCTATTATATATGTAGTGTAAAATACACTGAAATAGAATTTCAAGCAAAACCCAGTAAATTTCTGTATTTATTAGATTTTAGTTGATAAGGAGTGAGTGCTCGGTGGAATATCTTGTTTATTCTCTGATGGACAGTGCTTACGCGGAAGCAACTGTAGAAGATGAATTTAGTTTGCCGGAGTTTAAATTAACCTTAGATTGGAAAAAAGTTTTTAAATCGACTTGGCTCACCTATGCTACGGCTACAGCTTTGTTTGCAATTTTAGCCCAAGCTCAAGTCGTGTCAGCGGCTTACTCCGGTCCTGGTAGATATTATGTCAGCACAAATGGTAGTTGTCTCAATATTCGTACAGGTCCATCAACTTATTACTCTAGAGTAGCTTGTTACCGCAATGGCTCTCGACTTCCAAATGTAAGGGGATACACAAGAGGATTTGCTCGTTTGTCTACGGGCTATTTTGCTTCTACAAGATGGATCGCTCGCAGACCCGGTAGTGGATATACTCCCGGTCTTGGTGTTGGCGGTCGCGTCTTGAGTTTGGGTTCTCAAGGAAGCGGTGTTAGAAGAGTGCAAAGAATTTTAGGAATAACACCTACCGGATACTACGGTACTGCAACTGCAAGAGCTGTTCGCAATTTTCAGCAAAACAATGGCATATACCCAGTCGATGGAAGAGTGGGACCGGAAACCAGAAGAGCATTAAATCAATATGGAAGCACGGGTTACGGTTCTAACTACAATGATGACTACTTGTACTCGAACCGCGATCGCTACAATGATGACTACCTGTACTCGAACCGCGATCGCTACAATGATGACTACTTGTACTCGAACCGCGATCGCTACGATGATGACTACTTGTACTCGAACCGCGATCGCTACGATGATGACTACTTGTACTCGAACCTCAATCGCTACTACGATGACAACTACCTAAATCGTAACCGCGATATCTATAACAACAATTACAGTTACAACAGCGATTACAATATTGGAGGTCGAGATGTCCTTGCAAGAGGTTCTCGAGGTAACGCTGTTAGAGAAATTCAGCGATATTTAGGTGTACAAGTTACGGGGAACTACAATCGCGCAACCGAAAGAGCAGTCAGAAACTTTCAAGCCAGAAATGGCTTACCTGTCACTGGAGTTGTTGATTCAAATACCCGATTGTTTTTAGGCTTAAGTGGTTGACGCTCCGCCGCCTAAAGGCTAGTGTGTATTGTCAAACGAAGTGCATTAAAAGCGCTTTCGATCCCCCCTAACCCCCCTTAAAAAAGGGGGGAACGGAATTCCAATTCTCCCTTTTCACGAAGTTTCATCTCTTTTCTAGAGATCTGTACACTACCGTAGTTATAAAGGGGGGCTATGATACTCAAAAACTCCCCCTATTTATCGGAGGATTTAGGAAGAGCTAACACGTGTAAAAACACGCCAATTGTTTATATTCTTGATAATTATAAATGGCTTATATAGCAGTCCTAAATGAAATATAAAAATCAGAGTGAAGACTGCTAATAGCCATTAGCTATTAGCCATTAGCCCTCCCTTGTTCGCCAGTCCCGGTGGTCGCGGGAAACCCGCCTACAGGGCTGGTCTCACCATTAGCCATCCAAATTTTTTACAAATGATTTAGGATTGCTATATTTGACTATTGTTAGGCAACTTATCAATACTTATCCTGCTTTTTTCTGAATTTTTCAACAAACTCTAAGTATTTTCTGGATGATGAATAGGTATCTCAATAACAAATTCAGTCCCTTCACCTAAGTTGCTACGACAGTATAGTTTCCCTCCATGTTTTTCAATAATTTGGTAGCTAATCGACAGCCCCAAACCCGTACCAACACCAACAGGTTTAGTCGTAAAAAATGGATCAAAGAGGCGTTTTTGAACTTCCAAAGTCATGCCAGAACCGTTATCAGCAATGGAAATAACAATACAATTTTCCTCAATCATCTCAGTCGCTATGCGGATTTTAGGATGGAAAATGTGAGATTCTGGAAGTAAAGAACTCTTGCTGCATCCGGAAGCCGCCAATGCAAGCTGTGAATTGCAGATTGCGTAATTACCTCGAATCCATTGCTCTTCTAACGCATCAATGGAATTTGCTAACAAATTCATGAACACTTGGTTTAGCTGTCCCGCGTAGCAAGCAATTGGTGGAAGAGGCTGATAATCTTTAATAACTTGAATTTCAGGACGAGTTGTTGTTGCTTTGAGCCGATGTTGCAAAATCATGAGCGTGCTGTCAATTCCTTCACGAATATCCACTGCTTTCATTTGGGCTTCATCGTGACGGGAAAAGTTTCTTAAAGAGCGGACAATTTCACGAATGCGATCGGCTCCCATCTTCATAGAAGTTAGCAACTTTGGCAAGTCCATCATTAAAAAATCCAAATCAATAGTGTCGATTTCCTCAAGAATTTCTAGTGTGGGCTGGGGATAGGTGTGCTGGTAGAGTTTGAGCAAGTTTAACAAATCTTCTACGTAGTCATTGGCGTGAACGATATTGCCAAAAATAAAATTGACTGGATTGTTGATTTCATGGGCTACTCCAGCAACCAGTTGTCCCAAACTGGACATTTTTTCACTTTGTACAAGTTGAGTTTGCGTTTTTTTCAGTTCTTCTAAAGTTATTTCAAGTTGATGTGCTTGTTTTTGAGCGCTGATTGCAGCTTGACGAGTATGTCGGTAAAGTTCAGCTTGGTTGACAGCAATAACTAACTGACCAATAACTGCTTGTAAAAGTTCTACTTCACTATCAGTCCAGGGACGCGGATAACTACAATGAGCGCAGCATATAACTCCAATATCACCAGAACGTGTTTGAAACGGTAGCTGTAATGTCGATCGGTACCCCAGAGATTGAACTAACTGCCGAAAATTACTATCAGTAATATTTAATACATCATTTATACGAATAATTTCTTGGTTTAACAGCAGCTGATGAACCGAACCAATGAGAAGTTCCGGGTAAGAACCCAGTATCCCAGGTAAATCTGGATTTCGTGCTTCTTTGATAGCTTCCCAAGTTGGCGGATCGGTATCCGGCTGGTACCAACAGAAGGTACAACGGTCGATTTGCAATAACTGCTGTATTGCTTGGATTGCTGTTTCAATAACTGTATCTAAATCAAGAGAGTTACGGATTTGACTCGCTAACCTATTGAGCAGTTGTTCTCTCTGTGCTAGTTCTCGAAACTGTTCTTCTGATTTGCCAACACTCGTTTCAGCGACTTTGGATTGTGAAATGTCTTTTACGGTTGTTGCTAAAGGTGTTTGTTGCTTAACCACTGCTTCTGGAGTGTACTTGCCCTTAGTAATGATTTCAGAAGAGAAAATTGTGCCGCCTATTTCACCATTGCAGTCATACCAAGGACAACCCTTCCATTTCACCCATTCTACAGAACCGTCTTCCCGAACAAAACTGTCAGTTGATGCGTGTTCGCTACAACCAGCCAAACACAGTTGATGCACTGTTTTCCACATATTGGGAGTTTGAGGAAAAACCTCATAATGCTCGCGACCAATATAGCTTTCTTGTTGGAAACCATAGTCTGTTAACCAGCTGCGGGTGGCTGCCACATAACGCATGTGGCGGTCAAACATGGCAACGGCTGTGGGTGTGTACTCTAAAAACAGTTGGAACTCCGGACAGTTGTGCAAGTACATAAATTGGCCAGGGGATGCTTAATGTGTTGCCAAGGTATGAAATCATTGAAATGAAGACATTGTTAGTAATGTAACTATTTCGCAGTTACTTTCGCTTCCGAGTTTTCTCTTAATTCTAGTACCAGTTGTCAACAAAAATTGTAAATCGGTGTAGCTTTCGCAATATAAGAGTTCAGTATTTTTCAAGTATACAAGAGTAACAGTCCAGTTTTTATGTCCCTTACCAGAAATATTTGCACACAGGTAGGACTTTACAGAAGAACTAGATTTGGGTAATTTATAATGTATGAAATCAATGTCCGATGGTTTGTTTTAACTTAAACATAATTTGTCTTTAATTCAGGAAAAACTCGGTCAAATTTTTGACAAATAAGTATATTAACTGGAGTAGAGCTACTGCGGAAAAACCCAGTTTAAAAAAGCTGGGTTTTTGCATTGGCATTTTTCTACTTTAATCTTTGGAGCGATTTGCGCTTGGTGTAGTAGCAAAGCTATCGCTTCGCTACAATCTTAAGAACTCATACCAAAGTAATTTTGCACTATTTGCAAAATTCGCTTTGCGGCTTGTCCGTCCCCAAAGGGATTAATTGCGTTTGCCATGGTTTCATAAGCAGTTGGATTGGTAAGTAATTCAACTGCATGAGTACAAATATTCTGACTCGCAGTTCCCACCAGTTTAGCTGTACCTGCAGTCACTGCTTCTGGTCTTTCAGTGGTTTCTCTCAGCACCAGTACAGGTTTTCCCAAACTGGGTGCTTCTTCCTGCAAACCACCAGAATCAGTCAGTACAAGATGCGATCGCATAATAGCCCCGACCAATTCGGCATAATCCAAAGGTTCTGTTAGAAAAATGCGGGGATGGTTACCCAGCCATGCTTGTAATGGTTCTCGCACGGTAGGGTTGCGATGCAACGGTAATAGCAACGCTGTATCGGGAATTTTATCCAGTATTTGCAAAAATCCTTGAGCAATATCTTGCAATGGTTCGCCCCAATTCTCACGACGGTGAACTGTTGCTAGCAAAACGCGGTACTGAGACCATTCCAATCCGGGTACATAACAAGCAGGTTCCCGTGCAGCAACACTCAATAGTGCATCAATCACTGTGTTACCTGTCAAGCACACTTTACCCAAAACACCAGAACGTTCCAAATTTTCTACAGCTAAGGGAGTTGGTGCAAAATGCAGTTGAGTGAGTTGCGAAATCAGCCTGCGATTCGCTTCTTCTGGATATGGATTGAGCAAATCATCCGTTCGTAACCCGGCTTCCACATGACCTACAGGAATTTTTTGATAAAACGCTGCCAAAGTTGCTGCAAAAGCAGTGGTTGTATCGCCTTGCACGATCGCCAAATCCGGCTTGTTTTGTTGGAATAATTCTTCCAAACCCCTCAAACTGCGGCAAG
The DNA here is from genome assembly GCF_045999855.1 of Tolypothrix campylonemoides VB511288_2. Taxonomy (NCBI): domain Bacteria; kingdom Bacillati; phylum Cyanobacteriota; class Cyanophyceae; order Nostocales; family Tolypothrichaceae; genus Tolypothrix; species Tolypothrix campylonemoides. The sequence continues at coordinate 22,818 of NZ_JBFPMW010000007.1, read as the reverse complement.
TTATGTCGCTGAGGCTCTGCTTTGGCTGCATAATTTCGAGATCGTCATTAGCTTTGAGGTCAAACAACTGCATCACTTGTTCCACCATCTCGCGATGCTGTCCGGTGAGAATAACTTTAGTATCAACAGTTGAAGAGTTCTGAAAAACCTGAATCACTGGAGCTAGCTTAATTGCTTCCGGACGAGTACCTAATATAATGTGAATCTGTTTTTTAGCCATATGTTATTGGTAAGTGTGTCATTTGTCATTGGTCAATAGTAGTGTAGGGTGGACAATACCAACCACATATCTTTGTTATTGGCTATTACAACACCATTTCTCTCTTGCACGGAAAACCCCGCGCCCGAAGGGAGTTCCCTTACATGTATTTTAAAGATTAAGTAGATTCATATAATTATTCTTATTCAGATTAAATTGAGCCACCCAAACCTCATATAAAAGTTTCCATAAAACAAAACAGGTAGGATCTTTATTCCCCAGGAAGAAAATAAAAATAATCAGCGACTAATGACAAATGACACAAACATGAAAAAACCCGGATGAACCGGGCAGGTGTACTGTTGTCGAATTGAGTTGCGGTAATTACATTTTGATTTCACAGGTTAACGGGCAAGAAGCATAAACGCTGGTAGCTTGAATATTCTCAGATTCTCCGTGCAGCCAACTTAACCACTGCACTTCCTTAGGATGAACTCCTTTGAAAGTGAGAACGCCTGCTGCCAACACCACAGCCATCACATTGAACAGAATTAAACCGCCTGCGACCAGTAAAACTGCACTAACAGGCATTACCGATTCCAGCACAATTGACAACAAACACCCAATTGTAGCCATCAAAACCACTAAAGGAAAACCGACAACCAACAAACACACTGCCAATGTAAAAGTCCATATCAAAAAACTTTTAACTATTAGTAAAGAGTAAGTCTTTCCTAAATCAGATGTCTGAGACAAAGTCATAACTCTATTCTCCAAAATGCAAGACAGAAATTTGAATTGTTGGAATCTCGCTTACTTTGCAGCGGGATCAACGATTATTAGAAGTTCAGTATATAAAAACCACTTGGGAAAATGAGCATTTATTTAATAAACTTTACAGTTAATCTTTCGCAATTATGGAGCTCTATCTGGTAGGGGAGTTGGTGGAAAACTCCCCTACATCATCTATCTCTCGATAGAGAGGTAATTTGGGATCGATCTTTAAGGTTTATTTCAGGTGCTGTGCTTCCAAGACGCTTAACATTTCTTATGAAAATAGATGGTGTTTCTCATAATTCATGATTGGCGTTGAAGGAATTCTGAGTCGTGGTTTCACGCACAAACACAGCACGCGAATATAAAGATCGGAAAAATTTTTCTCATATAACAATAAAGTTTTTCTAAAGAATTTTAGGTATATAAAAGCACTTTAAAATGTAACTAGTATTACTGAATATAATTAGTGCAAACTATGTAATAAATGAGATGTAGTCAAGTTATACAGATGTTCAACCCAATAGAGAACCTACCGTAGTTAGAAAAAATGATACAAAATAAACAATAAGATGAAAGAGGTCTACTGAAATTGCTGTTATGCTCCATTTTTAGAACTATTCAGCCGTAAAGATAGACCAAACAGGATAGTGGCATCTATCAAAAGTTCAGCTTTTGTTTAAGTTTTGTTGTGAATTTCTAGCAAATCAATACACGCCCTATTTGTAAATAGATATGACAGAATCACAGCGTCCATTGAATCCCGCAGCAAATTCAACTCGTGGTGTTCCCCCATTACCACCACCACCACCTGCAATGAGTACGATGCGTCAGTCTACACAGACTTTAGAATTACCGATAGAGAGACATCCGAGTCGCACTGGGACAACAAACTCCTCTGCTTCTGCACCACCTCCACCAACGGCGGTTCCATCAGCTCATCGTCCCGGAACACCACCACCAATGGCTACTTCCTCCCGTCCTAAAAGCAATAATTCAACGCTAACTCTGGCACAGATTATACGAGAAGCTTTCGATAAGGGATATTCTGACATTCACTTGGGTGTAGGTGAAGTCCCTCGCTTCCGCAACCGAGGAGAAATGCAGCCGACAGATTATCCCGAAACCGATAAACCAACATTTATGGAGTGGATGCGGGAGATCATGACTGATGCAGAAATTCAACGCTTTGAAGAATATCTCGAATTTGACGGAGCTACGCAGTACGAATTTGCTAGGGTGCGGATTAATATCTTTGACTCCCTAAAAGGCTATGCGATGGTACTGCGATTGATTCCTTTGAAAATACTGACAATGGAACAGTTAAGGCTACCTGCTGTTTTCAAAGATGTATGTCACTATCACAAGGGTTTGATTCTAGTTACAGGTCCCACAGGCTCTGGTAAGTCCACCACAATGGCAGCAATGATTGACTACATCAATTCAGAAATGCCCAAACATATCATTACCATTGAAGACCCAATTGAATTTGTTCATAAAAGTAAAAAAGCTTTGATCAAACAACGGGAAGTAGGAATGCATACCCGAAAATTTGACAATGCATTAAAGGCAGCGTTGCGGGAAGACCCGGATTTGATTCTAGTGGGTGAAATGCGGGATAAAGAAACGGTGAACACAGCCCTGAAAGCCGCACAAACAGGTCACTTAGTCATGGGAACCCTGCACACTAATAGTGCTGTGAAAACTATTGAACGTATTCTCAATCTCTACAATGGAGACGAACAGGATGCTATGCGGGTTGCACTAGCTGAGTCTTTAGTGGCAGTGATTGCTCAAGGTTTGTGCCGTACAACAGATGGTAAACGCGCTGCTTTCCACGATATTCTCATCAATACCGATGCTGTAAAAGACTGGGTTAAAGAAGGGAAATATGATGCCATTACAGAATTGATGAAACAAGCAAGCTTTGATGGCATGATTACCATGAACCAGTCCCTGCTCAATCTTTACTCTGAAGGTCGGATTACAGAAGAAACAGCCTTAGAAATGTCACCAACGCCAAATGAAATGGCTCAATTCCTCCGTGGTAGAGTGTAATTAAGGGAATTATGAATTATGAATTATAAATTATGAATTTTTTTCATACTTCATAATTCATCATTCATAATTCATATGATTTCAGACAAACCAACTTACCCTCCTACCCTGTTTAAAGGTATTGCGCTCTTTACTCCGGGAGGAGATCTCATCTATTGCATCGACCCTAGCAAACAAGGTCGATGGCATTTGCATTTGTGTGCTACTTTACAGGAAATTTTGGATTTACCAGAACCTCCACATTTTTTAGTACCTTGTTATACAGCTACTGTCGATCGCTGGTTAGATCCGCGCACTCAAAAAATACAAGTTTTTGCCGAAGCTTACCCAACCGTGATGCGGCATCAAGCTGTACTAAATGCTATTTTTAGTACGGGGGAATTGGTGTGGCAGCCCAGTCCTTGGGCAGAAGGGTTGTGCGATCGCATGGTATTGTCAGCGTATCGTTCCACATTTCCCCAACTTTGGGAAGATCACGATTTAGTGGTGCGCCTGGAGCTTTCCGAGCCAGTACCTTCATACTATCAACCAGTCGTCTCCACCGAACAACAATCAAAGACACAAGGCTATGTCCTCCGCCTGTTTGTAGCCGGACATAGTGCAGCGACAGAACGTATTTTGCAAAATTTACACGAGCTTTTAGAACAATATCTGGGCTATCCCTACACCTTAAAAGTTATTGATGTTTTAACAAATCCAGAACAAGCAGAAGCCGATCAAGTTTCTGCCACTCCTACGCTTGTTAAAGTTTGGCCTCAGCCCATTCGCCGCATTGCTGGCGAGTTGGATAATGTAGAAAAAATCTTACAAATGTTAGGCACTGCAGAAAATTTTTAAGCAGAAAGACTGGTACACTCCACCGAGCCCATGACTCGCAGCACGGTGTAGTGTCTCATGCCAAAATATAAAGTTGTATGAAGTAATTCCGGATACACAGCCAAACTGCGGATAAACGTATTTGGTTATCGTTGTTCTTCTGTGTAATTTACTCATACAACCGCTAAAAAACTTTATGAGTACCGGGCAATCAAAAAAAGAAGGAGTCATAAAATGCAGCTATTGTCACTACGATGCCAATCCCATAACAGCCAAGTCTTGTCGCAAGTGCGGTAAAAGTCTTGTTGGTGCTAATTCATACAACAGCAGTAAGGGTGTGAAAAGCAAAGTTATACCCTCAACTTATGAATGGCTGTCTGCTCCTTTAAATTGGTTTGGTTTCACTCTACTGTTACCGCTTGTTATTTTTATTGCTGGAAGCTACATTCTTCTCAAAACAATTGGCAGTCCACAAGTCTCCTTGACAAATGAATCCGTTAGTTTCAATGACACCACTCAGAATGCTTCATCTGATATCAAATACTACACTTCAATGAAGGAAGTGCCAAATGTTCCGGAGGGGAAGTTTTATTATGGTGGTGCTTTTGTCTTCGCATCTCTAAAAGCTCAAGGTTTACATCAAGCTATTAACCAGTTATATCCAAAGTTTCAAATACGTTACAATGAACCCACAGACAATACACCTGGTAGTGGCGCGGGTATTGCCATGTTGTTGAACGGTGAACTGAGCGTTGCTTTATCAACTCGAGCTCTGGAAGAAGCTGAATACAGTAAGGCGCGGGAACGGAATTTTTCTCTACAACAGGTACCAGTTGCTATTGATGGGGTTGGTTTTTATGTTCATCCAAATGTTTCCATTCTCGGGCTTTCTGTAAACCAACTCCAAGATATTTACAAGGGCAAAATTACGAACTGGAAGGATGTAGGAGGACCCGATTTAGCGATCGTACCTTTTAGGACAAAAGCTGGTAACTCATTCAAAATGCTGCTTGGCTCAGAAGCAGAAAATGTCAGCCCTAATATAAAATTTACTCGGGATTTCACAGAAACTTTCCGTAAAGTTAGCTCTACACCGGGAGCAATCGGTCTTGGTACTGCGACGTTAATTGTTGGTCAAAAAACCATCCGTCCTATTGCGATCGCTTCTGAAAACAGCAAAAACTATGTACCGCTTGTTGTAAATGGTACTCAACTTAACACAGCAGCGTTTCTAGATGGCACTTACCCTTTAACCAGACGCATATTTGTAATAATTCGTCGGGATAAGACACCAGAAGAAATGGCTGGTGTGGCATACGCCAACCTATTGCTATCCAAAGAAGGACAAAAGTTTGTAGAGAAAGCAGGCTTTGTCCCAATTCGATGAAAACAGATCGATAAAATACTTTGAAAAAAAAATAAGATGAAAATCCTTTTTGTTTGCAATTTCTATACTCAAGCCTTAATCTAGACCATGGTTCTTAAAATGCAACAGGAAAATTAATAACCTGTGTATTCTACTGTTGAACTCTATCTTCACGATCTGGAGGATCGATACGTGCGGTTTATGTTGAATTTAAACAGTCTGGTACGAGCAGCTTCTGTTGCAGGTTTAACATTTGGTTTGGTATCTGTTTCTCAGCTCGGGCAAAAAACTTTTGCACAAGACATCACACTTGAAGGTTCTGGTTCAACCTCCATTCGTCTTGTAGTTTCAGACTGGTTTACCGAACGTGGGGTTAACTACCGTGTCGTTGGTGGCAATGTTGGTCGTCCCGAATTTGAGAACGGAATCACTGACTTTGTCGCTAGCGATTACTCTCTCCCCAACCTTCCTAGAGAAGACATGGTGGTTCTCAATCCAGTTGACAATACGATTGTGTTGCCATACAACGTACCTGGTTTCGAGGCAAGACTTAACACAGAGCAGCTCTGTGGTATCTACAACGGCACTATTACCAACTGGAGCCAAGTGGGCGGTCCGAGTTTACCCATCCTTCGCGTTTACCGTTTTGATGCCAGCAATACCAGTGCTGAACTTGATACCGGATTTGTTCAGCCCACATGTGGATTTTCCATCACGAATCCAGATAGGAGCGTGAATTTACCCAATCCCAATCCCGCTACCGATCTGCCCGGAAATGGCAGCGATGGTGTCCTTGATGTCGTTGAGAAGACTCCAGGAGCCATTGGTTATATCAACCGTCCCATAGCTATCAGCCGAGGGTTAAGAGATTTTGTCTTCTTCACTCCTTTGGAAACTTCAGAATTATTCCAAGGACCGATCTACGTTATTTTCCGTAAATCCTACGCCACTAAGGAAAAAGCTAAGGCTGCTAGGGATTTATGCAAGTATATCGCAAACAAGGGCAGTCGAGTTGCACAAGAAGACTTTGGCTATACACCGCCAACAGGACCGAGTGACTCCTGTCAACTTATCGCCTTCCCCGCTCCTGCACCTTAATGCAGGAGCAGGTGATACATCTCTACATTGAAAACAGTTCTTCTGCACTCGAAGGATGAATGCCGATCGCTCTATCCAGATTCTGCTTAGTTGCACCAAGCGAGAGAGCGATCGCAAGCGTTTGAATCATCTCTACTGAGCCTTCCCCCAGCATGTGAACGCCCAGTATCCGCTCCGCATCATCTCGGTTCACCACAACCTTGAGCAAAGATTTTTCATTTAATTGGCTCAAACAATAGAACAACGGGCGAAATTGAGTGCGGTAGCATTGTACGGCATCCCCATACTTCTCGCGGGCTTGTGCTTCAGATAATCCAACTGTTGCGGCTTCAGGGTGAGAGGAAATAGAGATAGGAACCCAATCATAACTAACCATTTGAGGCTGTCCGCCAAATTCTGTATCTGCAAAAGCTCTGGCTTGGGCGATCGCGCTCGGAGTCAAAGGAATTCTATCCGTACAGTCTCCTACGGCAAAAACATTGACGTGAGTTGTGCGACTAAATTCATCAACCTGAATCGCTCCTGATGGTGTTCGTTGAATTCCTACTTGTTCTAAATTCAGGTTTTCCAAATTTGGTTTCCGTGGAGCATCAACAAAAACCGTATCAACAATTACGGAATCGGTGTATTTTCCAGACAACTTGAGACAAAAGCGATCGCCTATTCGTTCAATTTTTTCAACATAGCTGTGGCTGAAAATTTGCACTCCTTGCTGGATCATCTTGTCCTGAATTCTTTTGCCAATTTCAGCATCCAGTTCAGCTAAGACACAGTCCCCAGCAATGATTTGAGTGACGTGAGTCTCTAACTCATTCATACTTCCAGCAACTTTTACACCAATCGGATCGCTACCCAGAATTGCAAGGTGTTTGGGTTGTGCTGGTAAGTTATAAAGTTCGCGCCAGGTAATAGCACATTCAATTCCTGGAATTTCCGGTATAAGGGGTTTTGCGCCTACTGCAATCAAAATTTTGTCAGCAGTGACCGGTCTATCTGCAATCAGCACTGTATGAGCGTCTAAAAATGCTGCTTGTCCCTGAATTAACTTAGCTCCTGAGTGTTGCAGATTGTGCAAGTGCAATTCGTTGAGATGCTGGAGGTGACGGTTTTTTGCATCTACAAAATGCGACCAGTGAAAGTGACGGGCGACTTTATCCCACCCATAACTACTAGCTAGTTTATCTAACTGTTTGTAGCTAGCAGCGTAATCCAGCAATTTTTCAGGAATACAGCCGTAGTTGATGCAAGCACCGCCAACCTTAGCTTGTTCTGCGATCGCTACTCGTACCCCATAGCCAGCTGCTCTTTCAGCTGCTGCAATTCCTCCAGAACCAGCGCCAATTATCACAAGGTCATAGTCAAATGGCATAATGAATAGACCCACATTACACTCTTCGAGCAACTAACGTATCGCGCATTATGTAATAAAATGACTGCTATTTACTGACATCCTTCAGCTTAAGAATCTGGAGGAGAAATTACTTCTTACTAATGGAGCGTCATCAATACTAAATTAGTATGTCCCAAGAAAGAATTTATTGTAATTTTTTGTACAAGATTACTTGGGCTCGTGTTACGATTTCACAAATATTTACGTAAATTAAGATCTAAATAGTCCTATACTTTCTTTTTTATGAATATAACTACTGCGAAACGCTTTACGATATCTGAATACGAACGTTTGGCAAAACTCGAATTTTTTAGGGAAAATGAGCGAGTTGAGCTGATTGATGGAGAAATCATTTCTATGGTCTCGAAAGGTACACGACATTCTGTTTGTGAAACTCGATTAGAAAGACAGTTGTATGAACTAGTTGGGAAACGTGCAACATTAAGAGGACAACAACCGATCGTTATTTCTGAATATAACGAACCGGAACCAGATAGAGCGATCGTCAAAAATCGAGAAGATGATTATCTCAGTACTCATCCCTTACCTTCCGATATCTTACTTTTAATTGAAATTGCTGATTCTTCTTTAAAATACGACCAAGAAGTTAAATTAACAATTTACGCTCAAGGGGGTATTTCAGATTATTGGATATTTAATCTTATAGATAATTGCTTGGAATGCTACAGCGAACCTTACCAAAATTTGCAAGGTAAGTTTGGCTATCGAAAAAAAATAATTTTTCTACCTAATGAAACCGTGAATCTTCCCTATTTTTCGGATTTAATTCTGGATTTATCTAAAGTATTTCCTGCCATCTAACATTAGAACCAACTATATGGAGGTATGAAATGAGCCGTCAACCATTGCTTGATGTGACGCGTTCATATACTTTTAGAAATTATTTTGAATTAGGATTCCCTGTTGATGATTTAGTAGCCGAATTTGGTTATTCTTTCGCTCGCCAATTTCTGAGTTTACCAAAATACTCTGGAAATCTAGATCGAATATCTGATTTAAAACAACGGATTGAAGAAGTATTGCCTTATGTAGATTTAGAAAATGAAGCAACTCGCAGGGAAATCCTTATTGCTCCGCTCGTAACAGATTTAATTCATTATTCTCGCGCTAAGTTGAGAATTGAATATAATATTAAAGTTAACAATCAACTTCAAGGAAATTTAGATTATTACTTACGATCTTCAGCTAATTTAATTGTTATTGAAGCTAAACAAGCTGACTTAAATCGAGGATTTACACAATTAGCAACAGAAATGATAGCGCTTGACCAATGGACAGATTCAAATCAACCCGAAATACTTGGAGCAGTAACAACAGGAAATATTTGGCAATTTGGAATATTATACCGACAGCAAAAACTTATTGAAGAAGGAATAAATCTTTACCGAGTTACGGAGGAATTGGAAGATGTTGTCAGAATTTTATTGGCTCCACTTATATAATTCATAATTAAAATCTCTTTGATGGCTTTCCGCTTTGAAACATTACAGTTGATATTGCGTGAAGCCATGACTCTTTCAATACGGTAACCAGCATAGGAATTATCAAAAAAATTATCGTTAATATCTTCATTTTTAGGATCGGAGTTACTTAAAAGTAATTTAGCTCCCTTTGCATCAAGAGATTGGAAAAAGTCTCGCAGTCGTAATTGTTCGGAATCACCAAACATATTTTGTGAGTATGAGGTAAAGTTAGACGTTTTACTAATTGGTCTGTAAGGTGGATCGAAATAAACAAAGGTATTGCTATCTACGTATTTTTCACACTCACTAAAATCTCCATAATGAATTTGAGTTTTTTGAAGCGCTTCAGACACAGCTTTTAAATTTGTTTTATCGCATATATTAGGGTTTTTATATCTACCTACTGGAACATTAAAACTTCCGTTTGAATTGACTCTAAAAAGTCCATTGAAACAAGTACGGTTTAGGAAAATGATTTGTGCAGTTCTCTCAATCCATTCTGAATTATAGTTAATTGAATCTATTTCTTTGCGTCGCCAATTAAATTCCGATCTCACTTGATAAAAGTATGTTTTTCTTTCCTTATCATCAAGAGATAAATATTTATTTTGTATATTTAATAAAAGTGAAATGAGTTTCTCTACATCGCGTTGAATAGTTGTGTAGGCTATAACTAATTCAATATTAATATCAAAAATAAAAAATTCTTCAACTGGATAGTTTTGAACCAGATGCAAGAACACTGCTCCTCCGCCAACAAATGGTTCTATGTATTTTTTTATTGAACCCTCTGCTAATTCTTGAGGAAAAAGACTATTCATCTGCTCGATGAGTTGTCCTTTCCCTCCCGCCCATTTTAGAAAAGGTTTTGCTACCATTGATTTATCTAAGATAAACATATTGAATATTTTAAATATAGTTCATTTGTATTGAACCATTATTTAGAATATGATACATTTAACTTAGTACTTTAATACAATTCTCTTTTGCTCACTTCTAACATCACCAATCCGTTGAGCCTTTATCCAAGCATCATTGCTGTAGTTGGGAGAAGCGAAATCATGTAAAAAATCCGAAAATCCAAGCTTTGAAGGACTTGCTCGAAAATGCTCCACCCACAACACTAGACTTTGATGCATAACAGCCAAGTAGGAGTACTTAAAGGAAAAACATAACCTGTGAAGGTTTTGATAGGATTTATATTGTAGTTGACATAGCTCTTAACCACAAGCCGTTGTTCGCGGAGAGCGAATAAAATATTTAGTAAATAAAGATTAGATTATCAAATGCAAACTTTAAAAGCTATTTATGAAAATGGTGTGTTTCGCCCTTTAGAAGAACCTGAATTGATTGAAGGGCAATTTGTCCAACTGATAGTTAAACCTACTACTCCTCTTAGTCCTCAAGATATGCTACAACTTGCATCTCAAGTTTATGAGGGATTATCAGCAACAGAGATTGACGAAATTGAAGAAATCGCCTTAAATCGAGACAATTTTTTCTCTGATAGAACTGAAGCATGAGCCAAGATCCAGTTCTTTTAGATACTGATACGCTGTCACTCATTCTGCGCCAAAATCCTCTTGTCCTTGCTAAAGCACAATCATATTTGGCGCAACATAGCAGGTTTACTTTCTCGATTATTACTCGCTATAAAATTCTGCGAGGACTGAAAGCTATACTGCAAGGGCTCTCGAATTTTTGTACGTTGGACAAACCTAACAAATACCTGTAAATGTTGGGTTTCGTTCCTCAACCCAACCTACTACTGGTCTGTCGCATTTTTAGGCTTAACCAATAAGTTAACTATTATCCTTCAAAACCAACCCTTCTAACCTTTGTTGTAAATCTTTTGTGAGATCGGCAACGGCTTGTCTAGCACCTTGGCGACTAGCCTTGTAAGCCGGGTAACGTTCGGAAACAGACAAAGGCTCACCAATAGTTATTTTCACATTTTGCTTGCCAAGTTTGGGAGTTCGGAAAGGATTGCCACCCGTAATTAGAGTGACGACATTCCATAGAAGTAAGGTGGTCTCTGCAAATCGTTCTGCTGTGGGTTTTTCTCGCACGTATTTACCCGTGACAGCAACTAAATTTTCCACCAATCTCATGTGCCACATTCGCAAGTTCGCTTCTTCTGCTACACGATCGCCTAATGCCTTTTCTACAAGAGACAGTGCTTTTTTATCTTTAAATTCCTCTCTAAAAATATAATTCCATCCTGCTTGCTCTACCCGACGACAGCGATCGCTAAAATTTCCTTTAGATTGTAAGTCAAAATAATCTTCAGCAACTTGTAAAACCACATCTAACACAGCTTGAAGACGAACGGCAAAAAGCTCATTTGCATCTTTTCCTCCCTCATAGACTGGCAATTTGCGATGGTAGAACCGCTTGTAAAATTCTTCTATCAAAGATAATAAACGTTCGCTCAAACCCACCAAGCGAGGGTAGAGAGAGTCAAAAGTTGCAGAGGAGGGGAGGGAATGTGCTGTATTTGCACTTAAGCCCATCGCAGTTTCCAATTCAGTTAAAAGATTGGCAATAGCACCCCAAGGAGCTGCAACATAACTGTATCGAATACCGACTGGTACAATAAAAACCTGTTCATCCCGCTTGTCTTTCTGTAAATCCTCAGCGCACCAAAAACCCATCTGGGCAATACCTGGTTCTAGAGGATTGACAATTTCTGAAAGACCATTGGTAGCACCTTCAGGTGCAGCCGCCATGGGAAACTGACCGTTGACAAATAAGTCACGTGCCGATCGCAATCCCGTCCAATCTGCTTTCCCTCGTTGAATGGGGGTTGCACCCAAATGAGATACAATCCAACCAACGTGAGAACCAGCCCAAAGAGGAATTCCACGGTCATAAATAAAATGAGCGTGAATCGGATGCTGTAGCGCTGTACCCCCATGTCGTGCTACTTTTGGCAGAATGTGATAAAGCAAATAGCCTAAAGCAAAGGGATCTTCCGTCTTCGGATGGCGAAATGCCAGCATAAAGCGGATTTTACCTTCTTGGAACTGGCGGTACAAATCCACCAAAACCTCTACGTTGTCTGCTTCAATATGGTTAATTGCTGTTTTCCAGCGTATCCAATGGGGTAACACCAACTGGACACCGCGCAAAAATAAGGGATCTAACGCCGGAGGAATAAATTCCAAAGGTGGTTGGGCTTGATAAATAATATCGGGCAAGGTGCTTTTCTCCTGAAGTTGCAAGCGGACATTTTAAAAAGGTTTATTAAAGTAAGCTTGCTTATACCTTTTGGTAATTTATAGCAAGCTAATACACTAACTTAACTGACTAAAGGATTATTGAATCTGGAAAGGGGACAAACGATGCGACTGTCACAAATGCTATTCCTTACACTTAGGGACGATCCAGCAGATGCTGAGATTCCCAGCCACAAACTCTTAGTCCGCGCAGGCTACATTCGTCGCATCGGTAGCGGTGTATATGCTTACCTTCCATTTATGTGGCGAGTCCTGCAAAGAGTTTCCCAAATTGTCCGCGAAGAAATCAACAAAATTGGCGGACAAGAGTGTCTCTTACCTCAATTACAACCTGCTGAGTTATGGAAAGAGTCCGGACGGTGGGATACGTACACCAAAGGGGAAGGAATTATGTTCTTCCTAAAAGACCGTCGCGATCAAGAACAGGCTTTAGGACCAACCCATGAGGAAGTGATTACAACCATCGCTCGTGACATGATTCGTTCCTACCGTCAGCTTCCACAGGTTTTTTACCAAATTCAAACAAAATTCCGCGATGAAATCCGTCCTCGTTTTGGTTTAATGCGCGGGCGAGAATTCATCATGAAGGATGCTTACTCTTTCCACCCAGATGAAGAAAGTTTGAAAAAAACTTATCAGGATATGGATACCGCCTACCATAATATCTTGAGAAGGTGTGGTTTAGCTTTTCGTGCCGTCCAAGCCGATCCCGGTGCAATTGGCGGTTCTGGTTCGCAAGAATTTATGGTGCTAGCGGAAGCAGGCGAAGATGAAGTCTTGTACACAGAAGATGGAAAATACGCTGCTAACGTAGAGAAAGCGGTTTCTCTCCCACCAGATGCAGAACCATCACCGTTTACGAGCTATGAAAAGCGGGAAACTCCAGGAACAGAGACTATTGAGAAAGTCTGTAAATTTCTCAAATGTTCCCCCACCCAAATAGTGAAAAACGTTCTTTATCAAACAATTTTTGATAATGGGATGACAGCATTCGTGCTAGTAAGTATCCGAGGAGACCAAGAGGTTAATGATGTCAAGTTGCAAAACGAACTGACAAAACTAGCTCCTCAGTTCGGTGCTAAAGCTGCTATCAAATTGATAGTGCCAGATGCCCAAGCCCAATCAAAACTGCTCAAACCTTTACCTTTGGGCTATATTGCACCTGACATTGCCGACAGTCACATTATTCATGCCGCCAAAGATATCGTCCCTCATTTTGTGCGTTTTATTGATAAAACAGCTGTTGATTTAAAGAATTTTGCCACGGGTGCAAATGAATCGGGTTATCACGTCGTTGGCGCAAATTGGAACGAGCAATACAAGGTACCCGAACCGATCGTAGATGTACGTAAGTCAAGACCTGGGGATCGCTCCGTTCACAATCCCGAGCAGCTTCTGCTTAGCGCTCGTGGAATAGAGGTAGGACACATTTTTCAATTAGGTATTAAGTATTCGCAAGCAATGGGCGCAACGTATACCAACGAACAAGGAGAAGAAAAACCTCTATTCATGGGTTGTTACGGTGTGGGTGTATCGCGCTTAGCCCAATCTGCTGTAGAGCAATCTTATGATAAAGATGGGATTGTTTGGCCTGTTGCGATCGCACCTTATCAGGCGATCGTTACAATTCCTAACGTCAAAGATGCCCAACAAGTAGAAATCGCGGAAAAACTTTACGCAGAACTGAACTCTGCGGGAATTGACACTCTACTTGACGATCGCGACGAGCGACCGGGCGTAAAATTCAAGGACGCCGATTTAATTGGAATCCCTTACAGAATCGTCACTGGGAGGGCAATTGCCAATGGCAAAGTTGAAGTCGTTGAAAGAAAAAGCCGCAACTCTCAGGAAATTGACATTGCTGAAGTTGTATCTACTATAAAGGAGTGGATTGATGCTGCTAATGGCTAATAGTGAGTCCTGCGCTGTAGGCGGGTTTCCCGCGCCCACCGGGACTGGCGAACAAGGGAGGGCTAATAGCTCATCTTTACAATTAACAATTAGCCATTAGCCATTAGCCATTAGCAATTAACCAGTATGGAACTCCTCACAATAGTCCTATCCGGCTTGCTAGGATTGATTGCTCCTGTAGGATTGGTGATTGACCGAACTGCTGAAAATGTCATACGCTCTCAATTCGCTAGCGTCAAGCAGTTACAGGTACGAGTTGATAATGCTCCCTCTTATCAATTGCTACAGGGAAAAGTTCAACGAGTGAGGTTTGCAGGGCGTTCTTTGCAACTAAAGCAGCAAAATCTTCAAATTGCTGCTTTAGAATTGGAAACTGATGCCATTGAATTAGACCCACGTACTCTCAGAAAAAAACCATTATTTCAACGACCTTTACAGGCGGGTCTGCGTGTTGTTTTAACCCAGGAGGATATCAACAAGCTGTTACAGTCACCCAAATTTTTAGCTCAGTTGGAAAAAATGAAAATTAACGTGGACGATTCATCAAATACAGAGTATAACTCTGTATATAAATTTGTAAATCCAAATGTAAAATTTTTAGCAAACAATAGACTGAGTTTCCAAGTAGAATTACAGAATGAAAGCCAAAATAAACCTTTGTTAATTAAGGCAGAAGCAGGGCTAAATATTATTGGTGGCAAAAATATTCAACTTGTCGAACCAGAGGTGACTGCTAATGGAGAAGCCGCTCCACCACAATTTTTAAATCAAATTGTGAACAATATTAACAAACGATTGGATTTGGGACAATTAGAAGGTAACGGTCTACAAGTACGAATTCTAAAATTAAATATGAAACAACAAGAATTAGAAATCGCAGCATTCATACGAATAGAACCGTCTTCCAAGTTTTTGGAAACTCGAGGCTCTTAGGTAACGTCTTTTACCAGGCTTCTTCTTACAGTAATACTTTTTTCTATTTCAGACTAAAGCAAGGAATTCAATATGAAAGAACAACAAGGTAATCGTATTTCTTCAGGTATCATCGCAGCTGTTTCAGTTGCGGTTATTGCTGTCAGTGGTGCTCTAGCTTACCACGTTTTTAATTCAGGCAGCAATGAAATATCCCCAAAGCCCAATCCGAATATCACCGGCCAAGCTAACACTCCCAACAAGCAAATCAATCCCGCCGAGCAAAAGGCTGAAGTCTATTGGTTGCAGGACAGTGGTACAAAGCTTTCTTTGGTTCCACAAACAGTTACACTTCCTCAGGGAGAACCCAATAAGGTTTTAGAAGAAGCTTTTTCAAAACTATTAGCAGGACCAACCGAAGGAACTGGTTCAACCACTATCCCAAAAGAAACCAAGTTGTTGGGAGTGAAGGTCACAGATGATGGTGTCCATGTCAACTTATCAGAAGATTTTACGACAGGAGGTGGGAGTTCCTCTATGATGGGTCGCGTGGGACAAGTTGTTTACACTGCCACTGCTTTAAATCCCAATGCTAAGGTATACATTGAAGTTAACGGGAAACAGTTGGATGTCTTGGGTGGCGAAGGTTTGGAGTTGGAACAGCCCCTAACTCGTGAAAGCTACAAACAAAATTTTGAACTTTAGCTACAGCGATCGGCGAGCGGTGACTGACTGGTCACCGCTCGCTGACTATTTACCATTTAAAACCCGAAAGTTACGGGCTTGCTGTTCCAACCTAGTGGCAAGGCGATCGCAAACTCGGTTGCACAATTCAAAAATCATTTCATCTTCTACCCGGTAATAGGCGCAAGTTCCTTCGCTACGGCGACTGAGTATTCCTGCTTGCCACATAACTTTCAGGTGTTTTGACACATTAGCCTGAGAAGTTTGTGTTGCCTCTACCAATTCTTGCACGCATTTTTCTTCATCCCGCAGTAAATGCAACAGCCGCAGACGCATGGGTTCACTCAAGAGGCTGAAGTATTCAGCTACTTGTTGCACAACTTCCGGTGGTACAGGCAACGCTTGTTTCATCAGGGTAGATCTGTAAGGATGCAGCTGGAAATTTTAACAATGACCATTAAATTTAGCCAGGAAACGCTCGCTAGACCCTAAAGGGCTTAGCTGCGGTTTATTGACTCGATATATAGATTAATACTTAATCTGGTTTAATTCGCATCAAAGGTTGACCGTATTCCACTGGTTCGCTATTTTGTAGAAGAATTTCTACCACTTGCCCGGAAACTTCTGCTTCTATTTCGTTCATAAGTTTCATGGCTTCGATGATACAAACTGTTTGACCTCTCTTGACGCGATCGCCCACTTCCACAAATGGTGATTCACCGGGACCGGGGGCGCGGTAAAAAGTTCCCACCATTGGGGAGGGGATGTCAACCAGTTTTGAGTCAATAACAGGGGAAGAAGTGACCGGCGACGGAATCCCTTTTGTAGCAGTCGTCAGGTCTATAGGAGTAGGTTCCGTCACCGCAGGCACCACCAATGGCGGAGGCGGTGGAATGGGTGGCAATCCCGAAGACACCGCACCTTGCCCCGCTTGAGCTACTGACAATACTTGGTTGCTAACACTAACAGCTTTGCGAACCGTTAATTCAAAATCGTCACTTTTGAGAGTCACTTCTGCAAGATCTGTTTGTGCAATCGTCGTCAGTAGTTGGCGGATTTCGTTAAAGTCTAATGGCACAGCTTTTCTTACCTCATGCAATTAGGTGGTAGAGAGACTCATACCAACTTTGGATTTTAGATTTTAGATTTTAGATTGTTTTGCCTGTGAATGAGACAGTTTCAACCTTCCCAAAAAATCTTACTTATTCCAATTTGGTATCTTCTGTAAAGTCGGTTATCTTTTGAGACAGGGAGACAAATCCCTGTAACGCATCAAACTCGGGATTTGCATATTTGAGGTGAAAGGTAGGTTACTCCCTGCCTAAGTATGTATCGTTACGGGTGTCGATCCGGATGCGTTCTCCTTGAGAAATAAAGAGTGGAACCATAATCATTGCTCCTGTTTCCACAGTTGCTGGTTTTGAACCACCCGTCGCAGTATCGCCCTTGACACCTGGGTCTGTTTGGACAACTTCCAACACGACTGAGTTGGGCAGTTCTACCTCTAGGACTTGGTCATCCCAACGAACTACATTGACTTCCATACCTTCCTTGAGGTATTTTACACGTTCGCCAATTTGTGCAGCACTCAATCTGCCTTCTTCATAAGTTTCCATATCCATAAAGACGTAATCTTCACCTTCTTTATAGGTATGTTGCATCGTACTTTTTTCCAAATTGGCTTGCGGAACTGTTTCTCCTGCCCGGAACGTTCTTTCTACCACGTTCCCATTTTGGGCATTTTTCAGTTTTGTCCGTACAAACGCAGAACCTTTACCAGGTTTAACATGGAGGAATTCTACCACTCGCCATACAGACCCATCTAACACTATAGACACGCCAGGTCGAAAGTCGTTACTGGAAATCATGAAACCTTCATATATTGGAGACAATCGGGATTTATTTTAACCCTCAATAGGAGTAATTAGACATTAATCATTCGTGATTAGTAATTAGTACTTATCAATATTAACCGACAAGCAGCGATCGGCAACAATGACCCATGACTGACGCTGCTTGCGCTAAGGGAGTTCCACTTCATTCCCGATCTGAGCCTGGAGGTGCCTTTTATCGAGATTCTGTTTCTACAGAGCCCAATGCATCAATTGCTACGACTGAAAAATACAGCAGCAATGATAATTAAACTTAAAAGCACCAGAGGTACGAAAAGGTTAGGGATATCTGATAATTGCATCTGTTGGGGAAAAATAAAAAATGAAAATTAAAAGTATTTTTGCTATCTGTTATTGATAATGTAGCACCATTAATGTTGAAGCTATTGACAATTTTCGATAAATATGTATATTTGTCTTTGTATTAAATAGTACCAAACAGCTATGTTCGCATCGCTTCTCAATTGCTTTAAGGATATCAGCAATATATAGTTAAGCGAAGCAATTCTGGCTAAACTCTTTGCCAAGGGAGTTTTTCTCGGTATATATTACTAGGGGATTGTACTATGTCGTTCTAGTCACTCTAAGCCACACAAGTTGGGCTGTTTATGTGCAATACCAACGCAATTGCAACACAATAATTTTGGAGTGTAAGTAAAGTAGGTTATGGTGTCCTTCTGGATAGCGATCGCGGCTTGGGGACTAGGCTCTCTCTTATGGGCAGAACTAGTACGAGATTTATATCACGTCTTAGCCCATCACTGGCAACCACTGTATCGGCAACACGCATGGCATCATCGTGTCTTTCATCGAGATTTGAACGTTGTAAATGCCAAAATTTATCGTCAAGCACAATGGCGTCACGATTTGCCTGAATGCCTTGTGATGTTGCTTTTTTCACTAGTATTTTGGTGGGCTTGTTTTCAATGGACGCCACAGTACCACTTGGCGGCTCTTATGGGAACCCTTTACACTTTGATGTTTTTAGCTAGCTGCATAGCACGTGGCATTGGTAGCGAATGGGCGCGGGAAGCAACCGATGTGACTCACCTACCCGGTCCTTTCTTGACGCCTCCAGGTAACTGGTTCGTGAATCGACCCTACCACTGGCGGCATCATTTTGATAACGATCGTGCTTACTATTGCAGTACCTTTACTTTGATAGATAAGCTTATGGGTACAGCACTGGCACTAAAAGGCAAGAAAATTGCAGTCACGGGAGCATCGGGAACTCTGGGGCGATCGCTGCTATTGCATTTACATTTAGCAGGTGCGAAGGTGGTAGCCTTGAGTTCAAAATCAGAACCCATAACACTGACCGTCAATGACAAACCACTAGCAGTGAAGACAATTTCTTGGGAAGTAGGCAAAGAGGGAGAACTGCTCGAACATCTCAAGCAGATAGACATCTTAGTCCTCAACCACGGTATTAACGTTAAAAGTGAAAGAACACCAGAGGCAATTTTTAAATCTTACGAGATTAACACCTTTTCTAGTTGGCGACTGCTAGAACTTTTTTTGACGACTGTTCGGACTGACGAACACGTAGCTCGCAAAGAAGTTTGGGTCAATACTTCTGAAGCAGAAGTCAGCCCTGCGATTAGCCCTTTGTACGAACTCTCAAAACGTGCTTTGGGAGATTTAATCACATTACGTCGTTTGGATGCTCCTTGCGTAATCCGTAAATTAATTCTAGGACCTTTCAAAAGCAACCTCAATCCCATTGGAGTTATGTCCGGTGATTGGGTAGCACGGCAGATTCTAGCATCAGCCAAACGCGATGACCGCAATATCATTGTGGCAATCAATCCTTTGACATATATACTATTTCCAGTGAAGGAATTTTTTGTATCAACATATTTCAGATTGTTTAGCAATTCCAAGGTTTTCCCTCAAGGAACTCCTGAGTCAGTTTTACCTGGATTAGAAATTGATGGAAGAAACAAGCACTTAGAAATCAGTAGCAGAAACGGGCAAGATGCTCGTACCACAGGAGGTTAACTATCTACTCTCCTTTACAGATGTCAGTTTCTAAAAAGTTAACTTTATGATTCGGAGTAGGCATATTGCCTGCTCTTTTAATTTCTAAAATAGATTAATGCAATCGAAGCGGAAGCCATGACTGCAACACAATGTAATAGCACTGCTTGCTCGGAGGGCGCATCCCAATTAGAAAAAACCTCTACCAATTTAAACAAAAAATGCGACAGATATAGCAAATCTAAATCATTTGTAAAAAATTTCGCTCGCTAATGGCTAATAGCTAATTGCTTTTGACCATTAGCTATTAGCCATTAGCCATTAGCCGTCTTCTCTCTTATTTTTATATTTCATTTAGGACTGCTATAGTTAGTCTAAATCTAGACTGGAAATGACTTTCTCAATTCAAAATCTAGAATCCAAAATGGTATTATGGCATCTCCAGAAGTATTAATATGGCTGCAAGAACGCACGGCTTTGGGAATTCTTTCTCCTGCATCCTTAAATGCGTTCTCTGAAGTGATAGAAGAAAAAGTTTTTCCAGCTAATTATCGTTTGGTGAGTGAAGCGTCTCCTCCAGAGGCATTGTATATTTTACAACAAGGTCAGTTAGAAAGCAACAGTACTAATAAAACCAATCCATCATTAGCCGTTGGTTTTCTCCCTGGAGCCGTTATTAACTTACAAGAATTGCTGTTAGATGAATCGGTTCAGCGCACAATTACTACAGTCACAGAGTGTCACCTCTGGATGCTACCTGCTGCTAAATTTCGGGAAATACTCACTCAATACCCAGAAATTGCTCAGGCTGTTTCTCGCCAAATGGCTCAAGAAGTGTCTCAACTCACATCCGCTCTGAACTACGAACAAGAACGTTCTGTTGCCTTACGACCTTATTTAGTCACTAAAGCACGGCGTGGAATTGTGGGGACAAGTCGTTATGCAACCCGGTTGCGGGAGGAAATTAGAAAAGCAGCCGGAGAACGCAAATCGGTATTGATTTTTGGTGAACCGGGATTAGAAAAGGATAACATAGCGGCGCTTATTCATTTTGGTTCTTCCTACCGACGAGAACCTATTGTCAAAGTTAACTGCGGAATTCTACAAACAAGTGGTGCCGATTTATTTGGTCGTTATGGAGGTAAACCAGGATTGTTGGAATGGCTTGGAGAAGGAACTTTAGTACTTAACAACATCCAAGAAACCCCGACCGAGTTGTTACCAGCATTAGCTAATTTATTAAAAACATCTCAGTACAGCCCCGTGACTCGTTCGGGAGAACCACCCGCAGAACCTCGTGCTACCCGTGCTCGTATTTTAATTATTGCCGAAAAAATTCAGCCAACTATCGAGCGTGTTGTCGGTCAAGTGATTAAAGTTCCACCGCTACGGGTACGAAAAACAGATATTAAAGCGCAAGTAGAGTACTACATCAGTCTCTATACCACGGCAAGAGGAATATCAAAACCATCAGTGACACCAGAAGCCATACGCCGCTTGCAATCCTATGATTTTCCCGGAAATCTTAAGGAGCTGCAAAACCTTGTGGAACGGGCAATCGTGCAAGCAGGAGAGGCAAAAGCTCTGACAGAAGAAATTTTCTGGTCGGCTCAAACAAAGAAAAAGGAATTTCGCGTCAACCTTTTAAATGCCTATCCCAATTTGCGGAAATTTCTTCGCAGCCCTTGGTGGACCGATCGCATTAATTATGGTTTTACTTTAATAGCTTTTGCTTTGATTGTTGCCGTGCTTTTTGTTGGTCCGCAAACACGCGATCGCAATTTTGCCCTTAATTTATTCTGGGCTTGGTGGTGGCCATTTTTCCTGCTGGCATTTCCCTTTTTAGGTCGTGTTTGGTGCGCTGTTTGTCCCTTCATGATTTATGGAGAAGTCACCCAGAAACTTTCCTTGTGGCTCTTTCCCCGACAGTTGAAACGTTGGCCGAGACAGCAAGCCGAACAATGGGGAGGATGGTTTCTCTTTGGGTTATTTACTTTGATTTTCCTGTGGGAAGAACTTTGGAATTTGGAAAATACAGCTTATCTTTCAGGTTGTTTGCTCTTATTAATTACCGCAGGCGCAGTCATTTTCTCGGCTCTTTTTGAAAGGCGTTTTTGGTGTCGGTATCTTTGCCCTATTGGTGGGATGAATGGTTTGTTTGCCAAACTTGCCATGACGGAATTGCGAGCGCAACAAGGAATTTGTTCCGCCACTTGTACGACATATCAGTGCTATAAGGGCGGACCGCAAAAAGGCGAAGGTATGGAAACTGGGGGATGTCCCTTATACTCTCACCCAGCACAGTTAGAAGATAACAGAGATTGCGTATTGTGCATGACGTGTTTGAAAGCATGTCCCCATCGTTCCGTTGAGTTTAATTTACGTCCCCCTGGAATGGAACTGTGGACAACTCACGTACCCCGGTCTTATGAAGTCGCATTGTTATTTTTACTATTAGGGGGTATCTATCTCCACCGTTTACCCGAGTTGCAATCCTGGTTGGGATTGCATTTTGACCTCACACAGTTTCTACCCCACTTAGGCTTATCATTGTTTGCTTTAGTGATTCCCGTTGTTATTCCCTTTGCAGCCTATGGCTTATCTCGTGTTGGTTCTCAATTCAAGGCAAAACCATTTATCGAACTAGCATACGGTTATCTACCACTCGTACTTGGTGGTAACTTAGCCCATTACCTGCGCCTGGGTTTAGCAGAAGGAGGACGTATTTTACCTGTCACGTTTGCAACTTTTGGTCTCAATGGCGAACAGCTTCCTGTATTAGTTGCTCACCCAGCCGTCATTGCTTTTCTACAAGGGAGTACTTTGATTTTTTCAGTTCTTTTAACTGTTATCCTCACTCAAAAAATTGCCCGTCAGCCCATGCGATCGCTCTTTTGGCAACATTTAGCAGCCATAGGGTTAGGAGCAAGTTTGTGGGTGGTTGTTGTGAATGGCTAATGGCTGATGGCTAATGGCTAATGGCTAATGGCTAATGGCTAATGGCTAATGGCTAAT
>NZ_JBFPMW010000006.1:143020-506147 GCF_045999855.1 Tolypothrix campylonemoides VB511288_2 | reverse complement strand
AGGGGACTGGCGAACCCGAAGGGCGAACCCGAAGGGCTAATGGCTAATGGCTAATTGTTAGTTCTTAGCCATTAGCCCTCTGTTGTATCTCAGGAGCGGAGACGCTTCGCGATGCCGCAGGCTATGCCCGCAAGGGCTATACGCCAGTTCCCAGGGCGCGGGAAACCCGCGCCCTGCGGGCTGGACTCACCATTAGCTATTAGCAATTAGCCATTAGCCATTAACTAAATATATGGTGAAACATCTTCACCGCACTCATCCGCCAGATAGGAGAGAGCGCGGAAACGCAAGCCTACTAGTTGCTCGTAGAGTGGATTTAGTTTACACAACGGTGGAATGTGAACGATCTTACGTCCAAAAAGAGTCACATCCCTTTCAAATGGGCATTGTGATGGTATCATTTTACATAAAAAACGTGCAACTCTTGGGTCTTGAATATCTAACTTGTCTAGCCATTCTCTTAGAGGGTGAAGTGCATCAGCTTGGTGCTTTGTCGGTATGGGTTGTAGGGAAACTGGAGATGTTGGGATAGTTGCTGTCACTTGGTGAGAGTGTTCTAATGTATGGCGCAGTGCTTCTAACATATCTTCTGGCTCTTCCAGAACTTTGCAGAACTGGTGCAAAATATAGTCTTCGCTGGAAGAATATGTTCCATCTGCGATCGCGACCATGACAGCTGTGCGGAGAAAGTTTTCTGCAGCTTTTGTCCCTTTCCCCAGAACTGTGGATAATTCTTCTGGTTCTATGGGCTCGTAGGATTCTACCTTAATGCTGGGAGCGAGTTCATCCTTAGTGAGGTTAGCAATTAATTCTTGTTCTTGAGCGTCAAAGTCACCATCTGCCCAAGCAATGGTTAGTAACCCACGCAGCCAAGCAGCTATCTGTTCGTTGGTGTATGGAGATTTTACAACATTTGTCATAAACTCAAGCCCTCAAGCAATTCTGAGTTTATCGTAACTTGAGGGTTGTGGAGAGTAGGGAGTGAAGGAGCTAGCAGTAAAACCCTTCTTAAGAAAGTCTTGCAAATTTTTCTGAGAAAAACTATTTATACCGATCCCACCTCTCTAACCCTAGAGGGAAACCCCAGCTAACCTTAATTAGGGCTAGTTCCAATTAATTGCATGAACCGTTTGGTGAAATGGTATTACATGAAATTGCTTGAGATACTGGACGCAATAGATTAGAATTTTCATAACTTTGCTATTGCAAAAACCTCTCAAATAGCATCTCGCGTTTAAAAGAATGAAGGATAAAGGATGAAGGTTGAAGTTTTTTGCCTTCAAATCCGGTATTACCACCCGTACCCGGATAAATTCTTAAGGTTTTCTTCATTTTTTCCGCACCAAACTCCCTCCTTCAATTAAAAGTCAAGGTTAAATAATGTTTTATTTTGGCATTGAACATGAAGTCGCTTTCCTCAATCAAGAAGGAAAGTTTGCCGATTTTTCTCGCACAATATACGCTGATTTCAATAAAATTATCGAAAAACTACCGACTTATCCTAGCGATCGCACTCAATTACATATTGGAGATGCTGGGATCAGAAAAAAGAGGTGGTATATAGAAGGCTTTGAGCGCTTTTCTGAAGCTGCAGAAATGATTGATTGCGTTCCTAAAGGTATCGAAATTAGAACAACTATACACCCTGATATTCACAGTACTATTACTGAACTATCAGAAAGTTTTCAATTGTTAAAGGAAGTTGCTCAAGAGTTTGGTTTTTCACCCGTTTTAATCAGTTTTAATCCATACCTTACCAATTACGAACCCAATCCCCCCTTGAATGATGTTGAAAGAAAAGATCTACAAGCCTATCCTGACGAGGAAGCTTACATTTATATGGTCACCTACGGACCCGACTTAAACATTTCAGTTACCGATCTATCTATTGAATGTGTTATTGATATCGGGCAAAAATTAACTTATTACAGCCCTTACATTGTTCCTTTTAGTTATAGTTCTCCCTTTTATGAAGGAACATTATGGCAAGGGCTTTCCGTGAGAACTTTTGTCAGAACAGGAAAAAGACCCGCGACTCTAGTTTTTGTAGAAACTCAGGAACAACTGATTAAAAGCGTTCCTTCTTCAACAAAAATTGCTCGACTTCCTGCGGAAGTTGGGCGTATTGAATTTAAAGCCTTTGATAGTTGTTCTGATTTTTCTATTTATGCTCAGTTGCTAGCATTATTAAAAGGTCTGGTTTTAGACCAAACACTGACGGGTAGAGCCATTGTACCTGATACCGCTTTGCATCAACTTTCTGCAAGAGAAGGGTTTGATAATGAAGAGATTTTTGCGATCGCAACCCAAGTCATAGAAGCTGCTGAAGTTGCTCTCAAGGACGATCCAGATGCTTGTTTGTTAGTAGAACTTAAAAAGTCTCTTCAGACAAGAAAAACACCAGCACATGATACGATCGCGACTTTTCAAAGATTGGGTTCGATAGAACAGGCATTACAAACAACTTATACACAATTCTCGTCAAGTCAGTAAACCACGGGACTTTCTTGTGGCACATTTCCAGGCTTCCTCACCAGTGTTATACTAAATCCGCGTCTTGTACCCCCTTTATAATTTAGTCCGCGCAGGCGGTGAGTCCAGCGCTGCAGGCGGGTTTCCCGCGCCCTGGCGACTGGTGAGACCAGCCCTGAAGGCGGGTTTCCCGCGCCCTGGGGACTGGCGAACAAGGGAGGGCGAACCCGAAGGGACTTTGTTTGTATAGCCGCGATTACGAACATCGCTGGGCTAAAAGGGGTTAGAAAAGTGGATTTGGTATTAGTCAAAATGTCCACCCTTGACCTTCTTCATGAGTGGAGGTAGCGTCTCTAATAAAAGCATTCCCAGGCTCAGCCTGGGAATGAAAAATTATAGGAGTTCCCCTGTTAAGCGTTCCCTTATTTGACGAATTATGAATTACGTAAATTGTCCGTACCTGGCAACGAAGCGCGTTGAACGATAGGTCTCGACCACACTTTTTTGTAATCTTCAATTGCACCGCTATAATCTTTCAGTTTAGACCGAGCATTACCTCGACTAATATAAGCCTTCGCATCATCAGGATTCATTTGCAGAAAGTAGGTGTAATCTTCAATTGCACCAGTGTAATCTTGAAGCTTAGCTCGAGCATTTGCTCGATGGATATAAGGTTCTGCATCATTAGGATTGAGTGCGACAGAGAGGTTGTAATCTTCAACAGCCCCTTTGTAATCTTCCATCTCATAACGGCAATTTCCCCTATTAAAGTAAGCCTTAGCATCATTAGGCGCGCTTTTGATAATTTGGGTATAATCTTCAATGGCACCTTTATAATCTTTAAGTTGAAAGCGGGAGTTTGCCCGTTTTAAGTAAATATCTGGATCGCTATCACTGCTTTCTAAATACTGCGTGTAATCATCAATAGCACCTTTGCAATTTTCTATCTCAAAGCGGGTATTACCTCGACTGACATATCCTTCGCCTAGCTCGGAGGTTATGTCCAAAGATGGAACATAATTTTGCATTTCATATTGGGAATGCCCGGAGTTGAGATAAATTTCGTTATTATTGGTATCGTTATAATGAGGTAATAAAGAATGAGTAGAGCTTTCAATAGCACTACTGGAATTCTCAATCTGAGAAAGTTCAATTTGAGAAAAACTGCAATCTGGGATGATATTAATATTGGTGCCAAAATTGCGGGAATTGTCCCCTAAAGCTGGAGCATGGTGAAAAGGAATTTGTTGTCTATCTCCAAGTTCGGAATTGATAGAACCAAAATTGTCAGGAGTGCTTTGCATCGCATGGCTGTAGTCCGTAATTGCTCCTTGATAGTCTCCTAGCTCTAAACGGAGCAGTCCTCGATAATAATGAGCTTCACTATCATTGGGATGAAACTGCAAATACAAATCAAAGTCTGCCATCGCTCCTTTTTTGTCTCCCAATTTTTGACGGGCTAGTCCTCGACCGTAATATGCCTTAAAACCTCGAGGATTTAGACGTAAAAACTGGTTAAATTCTGCGATCGCCCCTTGATAGTCTCCTTTTTTTGCTTTTTCCTCTCCCCGTTGGTAAAAGATTTCAATGAACTCCTGTTGCTGACGAAGTTGTGCGTTGGCTTGCTGTCGTTGAGTGAGAGTACGTGACAAAGCGATCGCATTCCGCCGCAACTCCAATTGTGCTACAACTTGATGGCTTAACAATCGCAGTGCTTCCACCTGTTCGAGAGTTAAATCTCTCGGTACGAAGTCTATAACACAAAGGGTTCCAACGCCAAATCCTTCTGGCGTAATCAAAGGCGCACCAGCATAAAACCGAAGGTTGGGTTCTGCAGTAACGAGGGGATTTTTAGCAAATCGACCATCCAGTAACGCGTTTCTAACAACGAGTGGTTGTTGTTGCAAGATTGAGTAGGCGCAGAAAGCAACATCTCGCTCGGTTTCAGATATTGTTACACCTATCTTGGATTTAAACCACTGCCGATTTCCATCCAGTAAGCTGATCAAAGCTACTGGAGTACGACAAACTTGTGCAGCTAAGAAGGTGAAATCATCAAACACTTTCTCTGGAGGGGTATCAAGGATTTGATACTGTCGCAGTGTATAGAGTCTGGCAATTTCGTTACTGGGTAGAGGCGGTTTTGGGTTCATCTTGAGTAAATTGCTAGTAGCTGGTTTGATAGATTACACGCTTACTTTGAGTTACTGTTTGCTTTTCACTGATTTCAGTGCTCGTTAATATAAGTCTTCACCACAGCGAACATTGTTTCCGGGCAATTCTACGGTAAAGGTATTCATTTTTTTTACTCTCTCCACAAATTCTACTTCTCCAAAGGTCAAATTTCCGACTTCCTTTAAGAAGTCAGAAAGCTTACCTCTTGATACCCTATCTCCCATTACGCTTGAGGTATTTTGTGTTGTTCCTCTACCAAATAGCTACCTGTTGTGGAAAACTGGCTTTGTAATAACGCCGTTGCTGTCTTGCTATCTACAGGTTTGGAGAAGAAATAGCCTTGTCCGTATTCACAATTAAGCGCTTGCAATTTTGCTTTTTGTTCGACTGTTTCTACACCCTCAGCAACAATGTCCATTCCCAAGGAATGACTAAGCATCACAATGGTTTGAACAATTGCTGCATCTTCATCCGTGTCTTCCATTCGACTGACAAACGAGCGATCTATTTTAAGTGTATTTACGGGAAAACGATGTAAATAGCTTAAAGATGAATACCCAGTCCCAAAATCGTCTATACTTAGTCTCAAATTTAAATTTCTTAAGCGTAGCATTACTGATATGGCTGCTTCCACATCATTCATAGCTACGCTTTCAGTAATTTCTAATTTTACACTCCGCCCGTCCAATCCAGTTTCTTGCAAAGATTGTTCAATGTATTCAACTAAATCCGGTTGAGTGAACTGTTGCCCGGAAAGATTTATACTCATCATCAGGGGCGGGCTTGCAGGAAATTGGGCTTGCCATATAGATAATTGACGGCAAGCAGCTTGAAAAATCCACTTTCCTAGAGGAATAATTAGACCAGTTTCTTCTGCAACTGAAATAAATTCTAAAGGAGAGACAAAACCGTGTTTGGGATGGTTCCACCTAACAAGCGCTTCAAAACCAGCTATTTTTTCCGTAATTAGCGACACTATTGGCTGGTATACAAGATACAATTCTTCTAATTCTATTCCCCGGCGGAGATCGGCTTCGAGTTGAAATCGCTTGATGACTTGCGTGTGCATACCTGTTGCAAAGACTTGGTGACGGGCTTTACCTAAGTCTTTTGCCCGGTACATAGCTATATGAGCATCTCTCAATAACTCTACTGGATGGTAGTTAAGTTCGCTTTGATTAAAGGCTATACCAATGCTAATACTCGTAAATATTTGTTGCCCATCTTTTTGAAACGGTTGACTGATTTGCTGTTGAAGTTCATCGGCTAATTGAGTTGCTTCACTGGTATGGCTGATGTTTAAGAGCAAAATCGCAAACTCGTCGCCTCCTACCCTTGCAACTGTTCCTCTACTTCTGACACCGGCTTTTAATCTTTGTGCCGTATTTTTTAAGAGTTGGTCGCCTACTTGGTAACCAAGGCTTTCATTAATAATTTTGAAGCGATCTAAATTCAGAAATAATACGGCAAATCGCGTATTTTGATGAAGTTGTGAGTTTGAGATCGCTACTTCCAAACTTTTAAGAAAACAGTCTCGATTGGGTAAATCTGTAAGGGGATCGTGAAGCGATCTGCGTAATAAAACGTAGCAAAATGTACTAACTCCTGTAGTTATTAATGTTAGCGATGCAGGGACAAAAGGTATCCAGCCTCCGTGAAGAAAGATGTAGAAGCAAATGCCACATAAGCCAGCCCAAGAAACCACTCCCACGACCCCTAAAAGAAGAGGATGTCGAAGCCGACATGCCAATGCACCACCCACTAAAGCCCATAAAAATATCCATAGGATTTCCTCCCATTCCGACCAAAACCAAACTAACGGTTTTCTATCTAACGCAGTACTTAGGATTTGACTGACAAATTGCGCGTGGAGAAAAACTCCTGGTGTTCTTGGTTTTGCCGACTGTCCTGCATTATAAGGAGTGAAAAAGATATCTTTAAGACTGGGTGCGGTTGTACCAATTAAGACGACCTTATCCTTTACCAAATTCGGATTGATTTCTTTACGTAACACTTGAGTTAAAGTAACTTGTCGCGCTACATCTATCGAACCGTAAGATACAAGCACCTGATAGCCAGCATCGTCAAGATTGTGATAGCCGCCAGAATGAGTATTTAAAGCAGGAAAAGTGGTGTTGCCTAATTGCAATCCATCCGGTAAAGTTTTGAACGCAACATTTTGCTGTGCTAAATATTTGAGACTCAATCGCAGGGAAAAAGAGTAATACTTTTTCTCGCCTTCATATGCGTACATCAAATTACGACGGATAACACCGTCAGGATCGAGTAATAAGTCGTTAAAGCCTGTTTGCTCTGGGGGTACACCTCGAATAGAAGGAACTTTTTCAGCATCTACACCCCCAAGCTCGTAAATACTAAGTACATTAGGAAGGCGAAGTTGCTGAAGCAGGGCATTTTCACCTGGTGGTACTGAAATATTGCGATAAAGGTCTATCCCAATAGCCCTAGGCTTGTATTGTTGCAAGTTCTTTAAGGCTTGGGCAAGAATTTGATCTGAGATAGGCCACTTTTTGAGTTTCTCGATATCCGCTTCTGTAATTGCAACAACCAACAGTCGTTCGTCTGGTTCGGAATTAGACTCAAGGCGCACCATTTGGTCAAAGGCAAGTAATTCCAAAAACTGCAATCCACCTGTGTATCTGGCAGCTAACACTAACCCTGCCATAAGAATACTGGCTGCAAGAACCGATTGTTGGACACTTAATGTTGCAATAGCTTTATGCTGACAGTAGCTGTTAAGCACTGAGAGTAGTGAAGACAACTTTTTTGTAAATTGAGCAATCACAGAAGGGTTGGTTGGGGGTTGTGGATTGTGGGTTAGGGGCTGACGACCAACGACTGTACGGGCGCAAAGCATTGCGCCCGTACAACTAACGATTACTTAATATCTCAACCTTTAACAGGGGTTCTTGTGCGAGCGCTTCTAACTTTTCAGTTTGCAAAAGTTTTGTCCAACTTGTAGTTAACTGAGAGTCATTAGGTTGAGTGTAACGAGGTTCAGCCAATGTCACAAGTGCATCTTGCCAAAGTCCCGCACTAGCATACAAGTCAGCACGATCTACAGATGTTTTTGTTTGCTCTAACTTCTTCAGAAACATAGGGTCTGGTTGAACTCGTCGAATCCAACCAGAGACAACAATATCTTTAGCTCTATTTTTGGGTTCGCAAATCACCGATAAATACCACCGATAGTTCTTATCAACATTGAGTGGAGGTAAAGATTTTTCTTGAGGCAAGCTGACATTAATAATTCCGGATGAACCTGTTTTTATAAAACTTTTTTCGTAGACTAAATGGTTTTTATCGTCTCGCAGGACAAACTCTACTGTTTTGGGAGTAGAGGTTTGGGGTACAAAGAAAAACAACGTGGGGTAAGCCGCTTGTGTCAATCCCAAATTGTTTTCGGGCGCTAATGCTGTCAGTTGCTTGGCGTTAAGTTCGCAACCACTGCGCGTTCCACCTCCTACACGCCGTCCTGGTAATCCCTCTCTAGATCCTGCCATAACTACTTGTGGTAGCATCGCTGAGAAAGCCAGTAGAGAAGTCAAAAAGATATTTATCAGGACCCTTATTTTATTTTTTTTTTCAAGCATATTTCTGTACTATTTAATTTCATCTTGCAAAATACTCTAGCAATCTTGATATAGCATTATTTTATAACTTTTGAAATTATTAAATCAATATTTTTATGGACTTTTCATACTTAAAATATTTTTTTAAGCTAATTTAAAATTTGAGTAATTTCAACTAACTAAATATTAAATTCATGAAAATATATTTTCTTTTTCAGTAATTACAACTATTACAAAATCAATTCTGTTAATTAACAAGTATAAGAATCATATTTGATTTACGAGACAATAGTGACCATAGAAACCCGGAACGTGAAAATACTGGGTTTCTTCATCTCACAAATCATTCAATTCAAGGGATAAAGTTTTTGTAGCCGAACTTTACACTTGAAGTCATTGTGAATTACAACAGAACAGTTATCAGATCTTCTGAACAATTGTAACAAGCCGTCCACTACATTGATTTTAGGCGGCTGTTAAGTTCCCGACTTCTAAATAAAGTCAGGGATTTAGACAAAGTTAACCTTTGATGCTTCACAAACAGATCGCTAGATCGACGCGATCGATATGTTTCTTAACATTTACTTTGTTAGTAAGTCAAATTATAAATATGAATGTTAAGCCGCTAGGCGTCCAAATATCAAGACATATTTTATATAAAATCTCTTTTAAATTTGTCAAGCAGTTTACTGTTACTTTTTTTATAGCAATCAATCCCGCAATGGCGATCGCGCAAATCTCTCCGGATAGCACGCTATCCAACCCAACAGTTGTCACAAGTGGGACAACACCGGGTCTGGATTTTGTCATTACAGGAGGAACACAGGTAGGCAATAACTTGTTTCACAGCTTCACAACTTTTTCCGTACCCACTGGAGGGTCTGGAATTTTCAACAACGATACAAGTGTTGAAAATATCATCGGTCGTGTCACGGGTGGAGCCATATCTAATATTAATGGTTTAATTCAAACTCAAGGCAAAGCCAACCTGTTTCTGATTAATCCAAATGGTATTGTCTTTGGACCAAACGCCGAGCTAAATATTGGTGGCTCCTTTATTGCAAGTACTGCCAATAGTTTAAAACTTTCCAATGGGGAGGAGTTCAGCGCTACCAATCCTACCACTCCTTTATTAACCATTAGCGTTCCTATTGGCTTGCAATTCGGTAAAAATGCGGGTTCCATTGTGAACCAATCCCAATTTAATAAGGATGGAATAGTCACAAATTTTTTGGGAAAATCGGCTGGGCTTCAAGGGCAACCTAATACGACCTTGGCATTACTCGGTGGTGAAATCGCGGGAAATGGAAACATAACGGTTCCTGATGGTCGAATTGAACTGGGTAGTGTGGGAGATGAAAGTTTTGTCAGTTTAAACCCAACCTCTCAAGGGTTTGCTTTGGGATATGGAGGTGTTGGGACATTTCAAAATCTTCAACTTCAAGGATCGTCAATTGATGTTAGCGGTATGGGTGGTGGTATTATTCAGATACAAGGGCAGACAGTGAATTTACTGGAGCATTCAAGTATTACTGCTAAAACGGATGTCGATGGCACGGAGAGTGGTGGTGGAATTGCAATCCGAGCCAATCGGTTACTTGTGAGCGATTCCGATATCCGAACGTTTACATCAAGTTCAGTTCCTGGGGGAGACGTGACTCTGGAAGCTCAAAAAATGACCTTTACTGGATTTGACACAGTTGTTTTTACAGACACAGAGGGTGTGGGTCGTGGAGGCAATATGACTGTTCGGTCTGCCGATCTGGAATTAACTAACCTCAGTATCTTGGGAACTCAAACAAGAGGAATGGGAAAGGGAGGAGATGTAAGGATTGATACTAATAATTTACGGTTGGGAGATGGAGCACAAGTAGCAGTTTATACTACAGATAGTGGATTGGGCGGTAATTTAACAGTAAAAGCCTCAGACTCCATCGCTATAGTAGGAGAGTCAAATTTACTGAATCCGCCACTTCCGAGCCTCCTATTTACTGACACAACTGGATCTGGAAAAGCTGGAGATATCAGAATTGAAACTGGAAATTTGAGCGTTCGAGATGGAGCAAGGATATCTGCTTCTACTTTCAGTGATGGGGATGCTGGTAATATAGCAATTCAGGCTCGTAAAGTAGAACTCACAGGCAATCAAACGGCTAGCCAAGCTAGTGGTGTATTTAGCCAAGTTGAACCAGAAGCAAGCGGTCAGGGTGGCAGCATTGCGATCGATACCGAAACATTACGTATTGATAGCGGTGCTCAAGTGTCAGTTGGTACTTTTTCTTCTGGTAAAGCTGGCAGTATTTCTGTTGTTGCTCAAAGCGTCGAAGTTCAAGGAGAAGCAACAGATTCTCAATTTAGTGGTTTGTTTGCTCAAGTGGAAACTGGGGCAACCAGTCAAGGCGGTAACGTATCTTTAAAAACCGAACAATTGACTCTTGAAGGAGAACAAGCGCGAATTTCCGCTTCTACATCCGATGTCGGTGCGGGAGGAAGTGTTGAAATTAACACCAAGCAATTATCAATACAAGACGGTGCTCAAATTCAGGCAATAACCAACGGTTTAGCACCTGGTGGAAAAATAGACTTGACAGCTACAGATACAGTCCAACTCCTTGGGACTTCTCAGGATGGTCAGTCTTTTAGTGGGTTATTTACTTCAACATTTGGGGAAGCACCGGCGGGCAATTTAACGATTAATACTGGCAATCTACTCGTTCGGGATGGAGCACGCATCTCTGCTTCTACTTTTGGTGGAAGTGAAGGAGGAAACGTAACGATTAATGCATCTGATACCGTCAAGCTAATTGGAACTTCTCGTGATGGTAAGGCGAGTAGTGGGTTATACGTACAAGCAACGGGAACTGGAAAGGCTGGTAATATTAACCTTACTGCTCGTTCTCTTTTGCTCGACCAACAAGGAAGGATTTTAGCAGAAACCGCTTCTGATGATGGTGGTGAAATTGCATTACAAGTGCGGGATATAACTCAAATACGTCGCGGTAGCTTAATTTCTGCAACAGCAGGAACTACTAGCGGGCAGGGAAATGGCGGCAATATTAATATCAATACACGTTTTTTGGTTGCAGTGTCTTCAGAAAATAGCGACATCAAAGCTAATGCATTGGAAGGACGGGGAGGGAACATTAAAATTTCATCTCAGAGCGTTTTTGGTACTGAATTCCGCGTTCGAGAAACGCCATTGAGCGATATTACTGCGAGTTCTACTTATGGTGTTAGCGGTGCTGTGGAAATTAAAACCCCTGATGTTGACCCAACTCACGGATTGGTAAGCTTACCCATACAATTGACTGATGCTTCTAATACCGTCGCTCAAGGTTGTCGGGCTAATCGAGGACGGGCGGTTGGTAAGTTTGTAGTGACTGGACGGGGTGGGCTTTTGCCTAACCCTGAAAATATGTTGAACGCTGATATGTCATTGCAAGATTTGGATACTTCTCCCATTCCAACAGGTAAATCCGCCTTCATCCGTGGGGCTCAAGAAATTGTATCATCACCAACTTATACGAGCGTTCGGGAGAGCGATTCGATCGCGGAGGCTCAAGCGATCGTTATGAATTCCAAAGGTGAAATTATGCTTGTAGCACAAGCTCCTCAAGTTACTCCCCACAGCCCTTGGTTATCTTCAACTGATTGTCAAGGCAAGTAAAATTGCCAAGTCATAAACCACAAAGTTATAGTAATGCGATTTGATAGACAGGCTAAATATGAAAATTCGATATACACTATCTTATCGTCCGCTACTCACATTCCTTATTTGGATGTTGTTAGGGCTAGTTATCGCTTTATTTATAACTGGTACAAATGTGAAGCTCGTTATTGCTTCTAATACCGATTCTCAGTTAACCTACCCCTTTCCTTCCCTACCAGAGGAAAGTAGGGCAAACGAAGTATTACAACAGGAGAATCGCGGTAAGGAGTTGTACGAATTAGAGCAATTTGTGGAAGTTGTCACGATCTGGCAAAACGTTTTTCAAGCTTATCAACAGCAAGGAGATAAACTCAATCAAGCTAGAGTTTTAAGTAATCTTTCGTTAGTTTACCAAAAACTGGGTCAATGGTCTCAAGCAACAACGGCACTCGATCGAGGTTTGGAAGTGCTAGAGGGTCTGGGGAAAACAGCAAGTTCTCAATCTAAAGAGCAATTAAAAGTTTTAGCTCAAGTACTCAATACACGAGGGAATTTAGAGTTAGCAACCGGACAACCCGAGCGAGCGCTTGCAACCTGGCAAAAAGCCACTGCAGCTTATACTCAAGCAGAAGATCGAACAGGAGTTATCCGCAGTTCGATCAATCAATCGCAAGCTTTTAGGGCTTTAGGGTTAAATCGTCGCGCCTTATCTACTCTGACACAAGTTAGCCAAATTCTAGAAAAACAACCTGACTCTCCAATTAAAGCCGCCGTTCTGCGTAACTTAGGGACTAACTTGCGTTTGGTGGGCAAATCAGAACAAGCACAGCAATCTTTGCAACAAAGTCTGGCGATCGCGCAAAAATTAAAATTACCATTAGATATAAGTGCAGCTGCCATCGATCTGGGGAACATAGCTCGTGCAAATAAACAGATGGAAGCGGCTTTAGATTTTTATCAAAAAGTTGTGGCTATTTCTCCGTCACAAATCCTCAAAGTTCGAGCCAATCTCAATCAACTTAGCACCTTAATTGATCTGAAACGGTGGGATGTGGCGCGGAAGTTAAGCCGAGACATTGAATCTCAACTTCCCAACCTTCCGCCCAGTCGAGTCGTTGCTTATATGCGGCTTAACTTTGCCCGGAGTTTAACCCGTATGGAACAGGCAAAAATTCAAGATGCACCAACTATAGAGAGTATTGCCCAACTTGTTGCAATGACTGTGGAACAAGCAAAAAGTATAGGCGACAAACAAGCAGAAATTTATGCATTGGGGCGACTCGGTAGCTTGTACGAAGCAACTCAGCAATGGTCTATTGCTCGAGATTTAACCCAGAAAGCTTTAATGCTGGCTCAAACTCACAATGCACCAGATATTGCTTATCTTTGGCAATGGCAGCTCGGACGCCTTTTAAAAAAACAGGGAGATGTATCTGGAGCGATCGCAGCTTATACTCAAGCTGTAAAAAATCTTCAAGTGTTACGCAACGAACTTGTTGGTGTTGAACCAGATGTACAATTTTCCTTTCGGGAAAGAGTAGAACCAGTTTATCGAGAATTGGTCAGCTTGCTTTTACAACCAGGGAAAACAGAACCAAACCAAGAATCTCTACGTCAAGCCCGTCAAGTTCTTGAGTCTTTACAATTAGCAGAATTAGATAACTTTTTCCAAGAAGCGTGCTTGGATGCAAAACCGAATTCTATCGAACGCTTTGATGCTAATGCTGCTGTTATTTATCCCATCATTTTGCCAGATCGTTTAGAAGTTATTATCAGCTTACCACAACAACCCCTGCTCCACTATGCAACTCCTATCGAGCAAAATCAGTTAGAAAATCTTGCAGACAAGCTACGTCAAAATCTCGTCATTCGTTCTAGGGACGATTATATGGCATTGTCGCAACAACTCTATGATTGGTTACTCCGTAAGAGCGAAACTTACTTAAACAGAAGTGAAGTTAAAACATTAGTTTTTGTGCTAGACGGTGTCTTGCGAAATATTCCAATGGCAGCATTACACGATGGCAAACAATTTTTAATAGAAAAGTATAGCATTGCACTTACACCCAGTTTGCAGTTATTACCTGCCAAACACTTACAACAAGAAAACTTGAAAGTCTTAAGTGCTGGGCTAACTGAAGCAAGGCAAGGCTTTTCTTCTCTTGAATATGTAGAAATAGAATTGCAGGAAATTAAATCTGAAGTTCCATCTGTAGTTCTTTTGAACCAAAAGTTTACCAGTAAGAATCTCCAAAAAGAAATTCAATCAGCTTCCTTCCCAATTGTTCACATTGCTACTCATGGAAACTTTAGCTCAAAAGCCTCGGAGACTTTTATCTTAACTTGGGATGGTCGAATTCAGATCGATGAATTTGATAGTTTACTTCAAAACAATCAACAAAATCGGAAACAAGCTATTGAACTTTTAGTTCTTAGTGCTTGTGAAACAGCAGCGGGAGATAAGCGTGCGGCTTTGGGGTTGGCGGGAATTGCTGTTAGGGCAGGTGCTCGCAGTACTTTGGCAACATTATGGTCTATTAACGATGAAGCCACTGCTGACTTAATGGGAAAATTTTACCAGCAGTTAACCAATACTCAACAAACTAAAGCAGAAGCTTTACGGAAATCTCAATTGGCTATTTTAAAAGATCCTAATTACGAACACCCCATTTACTGGGCACCTTATGTTTTGATTGGAAATTGGTTGTAAGCAGTAACTGATGAGAAAGTTAAGGTGTTAAAAATTTTAGATGCTCTCCCGGTTGAGAATGAAATTCTTCGGGGCTTCCTTGTATTTTGACTTGACCTTTCTCCAAAAAGACTATGAAATCTGCTCGCCCAATAACTTTGGGTCGATGGCTGATAAGAATGGTTGTCTTACCTTGTCTGTTATATAAAATTTTATCTAAAACTTCTGCTTCTAATACGGGATCTAATGCACTTGTTGATTCATCTAAAATCAGTATGGATGGATTGGCAACAAGTGTTCTGGCTATGGCTAATCTTTGCTTTTGCCCTCCTGAGAGATTAACACCAAATTCTCCCAAGATAGTTTGGTAGTTATCTGGCAATTCTTTAATAAATTCATCTGCTCCAGCAATTTGGCAAGCTGTAACAATTTGCTCAAAAGATGCGTTGGGGTAACTCAAGCGGAAATTATCTAGGATAGAACGGCTCCAAAAATGAGTTTCTTGGGGAACTAATATCACTTGCTGTCGTCTGCATTCTAAAGATAAATCTTTCTGGTTATAAATTCCATAACAAATATTACCAGCTTGGAGTGGATATAATCCGGCAATGAGTTTAGCTAACGTGCTTTTGCCACAACCCGATCTTCCAATTAAAGCAGTGATTTTTCCTCCAGGAATTGTTAAGGAAAATTTCTCTAATAATTCTACTCTCCCGATGTGATGAAAATTAATTTTTGTACAAATAATTTCTGCGTCGCTAGGAATATTTGCCCAAGGTTTGTGCTGTTCGTTTCGATCTTCAGGAGTCGTATCTATAACTTCTATAATACGTTGAGCAGCTGTTTGCACGCGAGTGAATTCTTCTATAATATCAATTAATGTATTAATTAATATCGTCACGTTAATACTCATGGTGTTAAATGCCAAGAGTTGACCAATGCTTAATTCTTGTGCGATCGCTAAATTGCTACCAACCCAGAGTATAGCGATACTGCCAATTCCAGAAACTAAATTAGAAAATATATTATTAGTAATTGCTATTTTAATTGTCCAAAAATTCAGATTAGCAAGATTACCAAAACGGTATTGAATTTCTTCCCAAGTCTGGGGTACAGCATTGGCAGTTTTGAGAGTCAGTATACCTTTAAAGCTTTCTATTAAGACTCCTTGATTTTCTGATTTTGTCACAATGACATCACGAATTTGACGGCGCAAGTTCGGTAAATACATGAATGTTGTCAGAGTCATCAACAGAGAAAATGCTATAGATAAGAAAAATAACTTTGAACTGTAAACATACATAAATCCCAAGGAAACGAAGGCAACAAAAAGTTGACTTGGAAGATGAAGAATCACTTGGGAAGCTAACTGATTAATTTCTTCAATATCTCTAAGCCTGCTGACAATTTCGCCACTGCGACGTGTTTCATAATAAGTTAGGGGAAGGCGTAAAATTTGTCTGCCAAAATCTAGAATAAGTCCTAATTCAAAACGTTGGGCAAATTGGGCAATTAAGTTAGTCTGTACTAGCTTTAAGGTACTACTAAAGATATTTATAATTGCAGCACTAAGCGCTACGCTCATCAAAAGATGCGTATCATTCTGAATTAATACGTCATCAGTCAAGATTTGAATGAGAAAAGGATTTGCAAGAGCAAGAAGCCCCATCACTAAGTTAATGACAATTGCCTCAGTCAAAATACTGCGATATGGCAAAATCCGTGTTAATAATCTTTTGAAGCCATCAATCTTATCTGACTCTTGCTGATAAAAACGGATTTCATCTGGTATGAGTAACAGCATGATGCGATTTGCCCAAGCTGTTGTTAATTCATCATAACTAATGTAGCGAATCCCCACACCTGGGTCAGCAATAATATATTTTTTTTTCTTTTGCCCGTATAAAACAACCCAGTGATCTCCTTTCCAGTGAATGATAGCAGGTAGAGGAACGTCACTGAGTCTATCAATTAGTTGAGGAGCTGCTCTGACTTGTCGGGCATTAAAACCAAGGCTTTCTGCGCCACGTCTTAAACCAACAAGTGTCGTGCCTAGTTGTCCGGTACCGACAACTTCCCGAATTCGACTCATTGCAAAGGTGCGCCCGTAATATTTGGCAATTGTGGCAATGCAAGCAGCGCCACAATCTTCTTCACCATATTGCAAGACTATTTGGTATCTCATTTAGCAATCGCGGTCAGTCAAGGCATAGTGTTTTATCTTGATTAGTATTCCCACTTTGAGCTTTTGTCGCTCGATACAGCCCGGAATTCAATCAAAATTTATTATGCCTGACCCCACCGTAAATGAGGCATCTTCAAGCCTTTGGCTATCTGCCTATCTGCCTACTACACCTTGAGCACTTGAAGCAACCCTGCCACGGGTGACGGTAGTACCACCAACTATACTCGAACCCTGAACATCGGTTAAATCCTCAGCGAGTTCGAGTTCTTGCTCCTGAGTCGCTAGAATATTTAGCCACTTGTTTTTTTGCTTGCATAGCTCTTCCTGGCTGTGCTGCTTGTGTTTCATAGGGAACATATTTTTGTCCTTGTATGAGGATAAATAAAATGCCAAAAAAACACGAAGTTACAAGTATGAGAGCTTCATTCATAGAATGAGACACACTTACTTATTTTCTCGCGTGCGTAAATTCTAATTTATAGATATCGGGTTTAACAAGCTCCAGAAAACCACTTAATCAAAAGTTTAATTTAGAACACGGTTTTAAGAAAAATCTACTAAAATAGCAGAGCTAAATTCTTCCTATAACTAACTCTTAATGCTTGATGCAGATTCACCTTCAAAAACCAAGAACCAAGGGGTGCCGAATCCAGACTTTCTCCACTCTGCCACGCCAGAAGAATTTTTGCCTCCCATTAGCAACTGGTGCTCTATTGGTGGCATTGTTCTCCTGGCTATCTTTGGTGTTACGCTGACACTTGCCAATCTCATAAAATTTAATGTTACGATTAAAACTCCGGCTGTGGTTCGTCCTAATGGGGAATTGCGTTTGGTACAAGCCGCCACGGAAGGCACGATTAAAAGTATTGCAGTACAGGCGAATCAAGTTATCAAAAAAGGTGATGTCATTGCCACAATGAATGATGACCGTTTGCAAACTAAAAAAAACCAACTGCTAACCAATATTGAAGAAGCTACACTGCAACTGACTCAACTGAATGCTCAAATTAAAGCATTAGATGGGCAGATAGGAGCAGAAGGCAAACGTACCAACCGCGCTATTGCCATAACTCAAGCCGAGCTAGAGCGCAGCCAACAGGATGTCCAACAAAAGAAAGCGATCGCATCCGCTCAATTACGAGAAGCTCAAGCTAATTTAAAGCAAGCTCAGGTAGAATTACGCAAAACTCAACTTGCGTTAAAATCAGCCCAAGCTCAGTTAAAATCTAGTGAAGTTTCATTAAAAGCAGCTAAAGCACGGCGAGATAGATATCAACCTTTAGCAAAAATCGGCTCAATTTCTGTAGATCAATTTCAAGAAGCACAACTGACCGTACAACAGCAAGAACAACTGTTGATATTACAAACAACCACTTTTGAAGCACAGCAAGAAGCTATTAAGCAGCAACAACAGGCGGTAAAAGCAGCAGAAGCGAGATTGCAAGCAGCCTTTGCATCTCTCGACTCCAATGGTGCGATTCTCACCATCTCTCAAGCGAAAATTGCGGAAGAAACCGCCGCAGTGAAAGTGACCCTAGCTAAATTAAATCAAGAACGAG
The DNA here is from genome assembly GCF_045999855.1 of Tolypothrix campylonemoides VB511288_2. Lineage (NCBI taxonomy): Bacteria > Bacillati > Cyanobacteriota > Cyanophyceae > Nostocales > Tolypothrichaceae > Tolypothrix > Tolypothrix campylonemoides. The sequence continues at coordinate 487,825 of NZ_JBFPMW010000006.1, read as the reverse complement.
AACAACTGATCCAACGAAGAGTAGAAATTCAGAAACAGTTAAACCGCGAGAAAGAAGAATTTCAACAAGTAGAAGATGATATAAAAGCTACAGTTCTGCGGGCGACTGCGTCTGGTGTAATTCAACAGCTTAAACTGCGTAATACTTTACAAGTTGTACATCTTGGTGATGTTGTCGCTGAAATTGCACCTAATGATTCTCCTTTAGTCATTAAAGCACTGGTCTCTTCTTCTCATATTCGCCAAGTGGAACAGAATCAATTGGTGCAAGTACGAGTCTCTAGTTGTCCCTATACCGATTACGGAACTCTCAAAGCTCGCGTGAGTTCTATTTCTCCAGATTCTGTTACCTCTGACAACACCATAACTCAAACAAATGCTGTGTATGAGGTATTTATCCAACCAGAAAGCTTGGAACTTAAGCTAGGCGAGCGCCAATGTATCATTCAATCAGGTATGGAAGTCAGGGCAGATATTATTTCTTCTTCAGAAACAGTGCTACAGTTTCTGCTTAGAAAAGCCAGACTGTTAACAGATTTGTAAATTCTACCTTAAAGAAGTCGGGTATTTGGATACCCATCATTTCGGTAGCTCTACAGCCCAGTGGTTCACCACATTAATTTCGATGGGTAAGTGAACGCACTACCCACTCTCGTTCCCTGGTTCTACCAGGGAACGCAGTCGGCGAGGCTCTGCCTCGAGCTCCACTGGAGGCGGAGCCTCCAAAAACAGCATTCCCTGGCTCAGCCAGGGAACGAGGTGAGTGTCCATCAAAACTTATGTGGTGAACCACTAGTTGAAAGATATCAATTAGGCTGTTTTTTTCTATTGTTATTTGAAAAAAAATTACAAAATTCCTTTTAAACCGTAGTAGACACAAGCTAAACTACCAAATATATAGACAAACCCAGTTGCAAAAAAACCGATGGCTCGTCCAACAGAAGGACCGTATTTGGTAATGACGCCGTAAGCGTAGACAATTCGAGCTAATGTGAGCGTTCCACCAAGAAGCCACAGCAGCCAAACCTCAGAATGCATTAATTCCAGCGCAATAATCAGCAGCAAGCCAATAGGTACATACTCTGTAAGATTTCCGTGAGCGCGAACTTTGCGCTGTAAAACAGATTCATCCATAGTTTTGTTAACAGACAACCCTTGGCTGATTTTTTCAACTGTCGCAACCCATGCTGTTGGATTTGTTAGGGGATCGGGTTGCATCAAAACATCCTCTTTTGACTCACCATGCCAAATTCTAGTTCTTGTCCGTTCCATTACCACAATATAGGACAGAGCAAAAGCTATGAGACCATTAAGTCCAATAAAAAAAGTTGAGATTGGAATCATGCTTGTGTGTGTATTATTACAAAAGCGACATTAACTCTTGTCGGCTTTACCAACATCTACAGTAAAATATTGCTTCCTCATTTGTCTTGATATTACAGGACACAGAATTTGATATAAGATGCCAGTATAGATAGAAATTCAATTCTCAAAAAGCGATTGTGATGTCTTATCCGTTTTGATAGGTTTGGAGTAAAGGCTTCTATGACGGTGCCTCCCATAATAGCAATGGAATTTGTTGCAAACGCCATCCAGAGGGCTGTTCAACTGGGCATTAACCGACAAATTCTTCTAAAAATGGCTGGGCTAACAATTGAAGATATTACCAATCCAACGAAAAATGTTTCACTCTACCAGCACACTCAATTATTAGAGAAGCTTGCTGTTCTCAGCAACGACGATTTTTTTGGGTTGCATTATGGCTTTACACATCACGTGTCTAACTTTGGCATATTGGGCTATGTTTTACTAAACTCTGCTACCGTTGGTTCTGCTCTAAATAGCTTGGTTCAATATTTTGGTGTATGGCAACAAGGGACTGAAGTTGCTCTGACACTTGATGGCAATACAGCATGGTTATCTTATCAAGTGACAGATGCAGGAATTCCAGTTCGCAAGCAAGACGCCGAAACAGCGATCGCGTTTGCCATTAATAGCATTCGCACTCTCACCCGTCAACATTGGTACCCCAAAACAGTGTGGCTAGAGCATAACTCTTCTAAAAATACTTCAGAATACAAACAACTGCTGAATACACCCGTACTTTTTAACCAATCTGTTAATGCTATTGCAATGGAAAGCGAACTTCTCAAACAAAAAGTTCCGTTTGCCGATTTAAGTCTCTTACCTATTTTAGAAAGTCGTTTGCATCAGTTCTTTGTTGAGAAAGAAGTAGATAATGAACTAGTAACCTTGGTGAGTCAGTCAATTGCTCGTTCATTGCCGCAAGGATGTCCAACAATAGGAGATATAGCCTTAAGTTTGGGACTCAGCAGTCGTACTTTACAAAGGTATTTACGCGATCGCAATACTACATATAAGCAATTGGTAAACAAAACCCGACATCAACTATCGCTGATGTATCTTAAAGAACTTGAATTATCATTGACTGAAATAGCTTTGCTATTAGGATACTCAGAGTTAAGCGCTTTCGATCGCGCTTTCCAACGGTGGACGGGATTAGCTCCCAACAAGTACCGTGCAATTCAACCATAAAGACTCTGGCGCGTGGAATGTATTGGCAATGTTCCAACACCCCGAAGTTTTGGTGGGTTCTGAATAATTTTTCTATTTAATGGTGCCGTAGCGATGTGGTAGATATAAACTAAACGCTTTCCAGGTGTCAATTATGAAAATTGGTATTCTTGGCAGTGGCAACATGGGTCGCTCTCTTGGTATTCTTTGGGCAGAGCAGGGACATCAAGTCTTCTTCGGTGCTCGAACTCAAGAAAAGGGTGAAGCTGTTGCTGAGTTGGCGGGACACAATACGCAGGGTGGAACAAACGACGAAGCTGCTGCCTTTGGAGATGTCTTACTTTATACTATTAGAGGAGTCGATCCAGTAGAAGCCATCTCCTCAATTGAGATTTTAAACGGCAAAATCCTAATAGATTGCAACAATTTTGAGATTCCAGAAGGATTTACCTACCCGCCTATTGAGCAATCCCTAGCAGAAAAGTTGGCTGCGGAAGTCCCCAATGCTTATGTAGTGAAAGCATTTAACACTTTTGCTCAGGAGGTTTTTGAGCTAGCACCGACGCCTTTGGAAGATTATAAAGTCTCTGTTTTTGTTGCATCAGATAACGAAAACGCTCGAAAAATGGTGATGCAACTTGCTCTTGAAATTGGCTTCACTCCAGTGGATTGTGGAGGGCTACGAAATTCACGGTTAATTGAGGGATTGGGAGATTTTATTCGGTTCTTAATTATTGGTCAGAAGTTGGGACCATATGCGACGATTTCAGTTGACGTGTTACCCCCTGCTCAATCGGAACGACTGGGCGGACGGCAAAGTTCTAACCTTCGATAAATTCAGTATTTTGCTTTGAAATAAATACTAGCCATTTTTCTAGGTACTCATCTCCTCATTTTTCTGATGTCAGCCTTAGGTGTAAAACGGCATTATCAATTTATAGCAACTGCATCCCGAACGCAGATAAGCACAAATAATATCCGCGTTTAGAGTGCAGTTCAAAATTCCCAATTCATCACTCCTTAGAGAAACAAAATGCCTTCACCAGATACATCAAATACCCTACTAGCCCTCTCCAACAATATAGCAGAAACAGTCGAGCAAGTTGGAGGCGCGATTGTTGCTATTAACTCTGGTTCCCGTATTTCCTCAAGCGGAATTCACTGGAATAATGGTATTATTATTACCTCAGACGAAGCACTCCACCGCTACGAAGATATTACAGCAACCCTATTCAACGGACAAACCGTACCACTCAATCTTGTAGGACACGATCCCAGTACCGATGTTGCTGTTTTTAAATTGCAATCATCAGAAATTCCCGTAGCGCAGATTGGGGATGCGACAGCTCTCAAAGTTGGTCATCTCGTACTGGGATTAGCAAGAAGTAACGAAGGTGATATCCGTGCAGCAATAGGTGCTGTGAGTGTTGTTAGTGGTGCTTGGCGGAGTATGAGCGGTGGCAATATTGACCAATTTATCCGTCCAGATATTACCCTATATCGTGGCTTTGCTGGAGGAGCACTCGTAGATGCTGCAGGTTATATTATCGGGATGAACACGTCAGGAAGACGGGGTACAGCTTTGACTATTCCTGCTTCTACAGTTAATCGCGTGGTCAACCAGTTGTTAGCGAAGGGACGAATAACACGCGGTTATCTTGGTTTGGGAATGCAAGCCGTTCGTTTGCCGAATAATTTGAAAACAGCACTTAATTTAACTTCAGCAAGTGGTGCGATCGCTGTTAACGTGGAGCCAAATGGACCTGCTGACAATGCAGGTGTACTGATTGGGGATGTCATAATTACTTTCGATAATTCTGCGGTCAACGACACGGGTGATATATTGGCGCTTTTGAATAGTAGCGATCGCGTTGGGAAAACTGTGAAGCTACAAATTATTAGGGGTGGAGCGTTAGTTGAGTTAGAAATAGTCGTTGGTGAAAAACCAGTGACTGGTGACCAGTAATTAGTAACCAGCGACCAAAATTATGTTTCAAGATATAACAGCAGAGTTTGCAACGATCGCACGACAACTGCGTCAAAGTACTGTAAAAGTTCGCAGTAGTTCTTTTGGAAGTGGTTCCGGTGTTATTTGGCGAAGTGACGGGTTAATTATTACTAACGCTCATGTTGCCACTCATCATAAAGCAATTGTAGAACTGTGGGATGGGCAAGTATATGAAGCGGTACGCATCAGTATCGATCCGACAAAGGATTTAGCTGCTCTAAAAATTGCCAGAACCGATCTACCTGTAGCAACTATTGGCAACTCCAATGCTTTACGAGTTGGGGAGTTGGTACTGGCTGTCGGTAATCCTTTTGGTGACAGTGGTGCTGTGACAAGTGGTATTATCCATGCCAGCAAACAGCACGCAGTTATGGCTGATATCCAGCTCTTTCCTGGTAACTCTGGGGGACCGCTTGCTGATTGTCGCGGACGAGTTATTGGAATTAACACCATGATTGCTTACGGTTTGGCTATAGCGATCCCCAGCCTGACAGTAGAGAATTTTTTACGCGATCGCCATCCCGTTGTGGGGGTAATATGATTCGGGTATTGGTAGTTGCTGCTTCCCCGGTAGTACGAGCGGGATTATCCGCCGTGCTTGCAACTAATTCCAAACTGATAGTTGTGGGTACTGCATCAGGCTTGGATAATTTAGGGGGAGAAATCGAGCAACTACAGCCCGATGTTGTACTGGTGGATTTGAGCAGTAATTTTCAACAATCGAGCTGGGAAAAACTGCTTTCTTTACAACAACAGCAAGATCCTTTTGTATGTCTCGTTCTTGCCGATGAACTTGATAGTATCGATCTTGTGGCTGGTTTGCGTGGGGGTGTGAGGGGTATATTACCTCAAACCAGCACTGAATCAGAAATTATTGCTGCTGTTGAGGCTGTTGCTTTTGGGCTGGTAGTGCTGCACTTGGATGCTGTGGAATCTGTACTTGCTCTTAAAGATGCGAGTGGGCGAGAAAAAGTAGTCGCAACTCCCGTACAAACATTAACACCAAGAGAAATCGAGGTTTTAGAAATGTTGGGTGCGGGGATGGGTAATAAAGCGATCGCCAAACGATTGCAAATTTCCGAGCATACTGTAAAGTTTCACGTCTCTTCTATTTTCCAAAAATTAGGTGTTTCTACTCGTACAGAAGCGGTGGCTGTTGGCGTGCGCCTGGGATTGATTATGTTGTAGTGTTTGTAATCTTTTTTAGCCTTTGCTCAAGCCCCAATTTATCACTCTTGAGTTAGAGGCTTTTTTCTCAAACTTTAGTTATAAATAAATCGTGGTCTAATGGGTCAAGCACATAAAACCACGCTACCTCAAAGTTAGTCTGAAGTGGTCTTATCTGGGAAGCATCTACCTTTACCTTTTTTAATTAAGTATTGCTTAGTAGTAATGTAACGGAGTATGAACCTAAGAGTAGTGGCTGTTGCAAAGCTGCTAAGCTCATCGATTTTGTAGTGACTCCGCGAGCATTTAAAGACAGCATTTGGAAATTTTTAGACTGAGTCAGCGCTCGCTTGGATTGCAGGCTCAACTTAACAGCTTGAGAAGATTTATTAATAAGCAGCAAACTGCGTTTGCCATCTGGTTTTTGTACTGCTAATGCTTCTACAAAAGGGTGATCGCTGGTTGTTTGCATGACCGAGCCTATCAAGTATTTATTTGCCCAACCAAATATTGTTGCCGGAGGTCGCAGTTTGTTGTTTGGGTCAATCATACCGTAAATTCCATCCTTAAGATGCCAGGAAGTTGCCATATCAACGCCTGTATCAGCAAGATGTTTCAAGACTGAAGCAAACCAAACTGCGCCTATATGGTTGTGCTGTCTTGTTTCGCCGGACGTCCACAAATAGTTGATATTGTATTCTCCGAGCAACAGAGGTACTGGACGTTCTGGTATATATTTCTTTGCGATCGCTCGAAAGTCCTTGACTTGACGTGCATAGTTAGGTGTGTAAGACATAATCCCATCAGTAGGTTCTTTTGCATCTTTACTGCCATAACGATGCCAGGAGATAAAATCTACATTCTGCTTGCAGGCTGCAAGAAAAGCTTCCAATCTTCTTGAATTGTCCCACGTCAGCGCTGGTCCCCCTACCTTGATTTGAGGGTCAACAGCCTTCATTGCGTTTGCTACTTTATTGTAAATTATCCATAATTCGTCTAACTTCCAAGCTTTATCGTAAAGAACTTCTTTTTCATTCAACGGTTCCCAATAAATAACTTTTTTTTGAAGGCGACGGTTGAGAATTTCTACGAGTTGAGCACATAAGGTAGCATAGCGATCGTACTCGGACTTATCCAACAGCCCGTCTTTGCTCTGTGCCATCCACTTAGGCCAAGCAGGAAGATTTTGGATAATAGTAGGGTTGTGAGGATAGGAAGCATCGTACCCAGCTTTGATTTTGGGAATATTCCAAGTTTTGGTTGCAGCATCCGTCCAGCGATCGCATAATGCAGCGTGGTGAATGCGAATTAGCTTAATACCAAGTTCCTGAATATGATTTTGGAAAGTGCGATCGGCGGCACGTTCGGGAGACAAAATTTCATAATCATTAGAACCAAAAGTAAACGGGGTAGACTTCGCGATTTGATTTGTCCAATCAATACTGACTTGAGCAGTTTTTTTAGATGCAGCTGTGGAAGATTTCCATACCGTATCCAACACTCCAAGCGTGACAGCACTAGCTGCGGTCAGTTTAATAATAGCTCTGCGTTGCATAAAGATTTATGAGTTAGCTATGGGAGCATGGGAGGGTTGAGAATAGGGCGTAGTCTTGCTTTCTACTCCATTGATAACTAGACCAAAAATTTGGACATTATGTTGAGTCAGTTGTGCAAAACTATCATTGACAGGGTTTTTGTAACTGCTATTTGGACGAATCACAAACAGCACATTGGAAATAATAGTAGCCATTAGTGCAGTTTCACTTGTTAAACTGACTGGAGCACTGTCAACAATGACATAATCGTAATCTCCATTCTCTTCACAAGTTGCTAATACTCTTTCAAAGTGTCCTCGTTTGATCGTTTCCATAATCTTGCCTTCCTTAGGAAAACTTGGAAGCAGATCTAAATTTCGTTGTACCGCCACTTGCTCTACTGTAGATCCTGAAATATAACCCAAACGACGGCTAAGTTCAGATCTCCGAAAATCTCCATCCACAAGCAGCACTTTAAAACCTAAATCCACTAAGGCATAAGCCAGTCCAATAGCAACTGTCGTTTTACCTTCTCCCATAATGGCACTTGTTACTAACAACCGACGATTTTTGAGAGGTTGCAAGCTAATTGCAGAGGCAAGACGTTGAAACTCGACTTCTATTTCATTATTAATCACTTCAAATTTCGTAATAGAATGTTTCATCCGAGGAATAGTTTGCATCAGTGCAAATTTTCGAGCCTGTAGATCTTTGGCACTTAATAGGGGATTGCGACTTTCTAAAAATAAAACAAGAGCAATGCTACCAACAACAGATGCCAGAATAGCATTGATTGTCATTAACATTTTTTTTGGACTGATGGGCTTGGGATCGACCTGGGGTGCATCTAGAACCTGTACATTTGGATATGCATCAAAAGCGTCTATATTGTTTTGCTGGATTTGAGCTAGTAAACCATTATAAACACCAGCCGCAACATCCACTTGTCGTTGTAGTTCTGACAGCTTTGCCTGATTTTCAGGTACAGATTTTAAGGTGTCTTTCAGTTGAGTAATTTGAGTGTCTAGTTGCCTTGCTTGTTCTTTAAGAGCGCTAGCTTCGCTTTCTGCCAGAACCAGTTGTTGAATTAAAGCAGCACGACCTTGAGGATAATTGGGCACTACTGTCGTGTCTACTCTTGTACCATCTGCGGTTTGTGCAACATACTCTTGTAAAACACGTTGTAACTGTTTGCGTCGTATAAGTAGGGTTTGAATTTCTGGATGCTCATTAGTAAAGAGAGATTGTTTCTGACGTAAAGAGTTTTCTACATCAGATAAACGCTGACGTACAATTTGATATTCTTGGTTTTCACCCAAACTGAGAGAGCGAATTGCAGGATCTGGTTTTAAATTTAAGCGTTTTGAAAGAACTTTGAGGCGATTTTCATTCGCCTTGGCAGAAGCTAAAGCTTCTGCTCTAGCATTGATTAAACTATTTATTGTAGTAACAATACCTTTAGTTTGTTCTTCGTTGTTGACTATACCACTGGATTCTTTAAATTTTGCTAATTTGTTTTGTGCCAAAGTTAATTTTAATTTAACTTGTTCCAGTTCTTGCTTATTGTATTCCTGGCGTGCTCGACTGTTAGCTTGCCGCAATTCATTTAAACGTTTTTGATAAGTTTCTGTTAAAACTATTGCTCTTTGTAATGCCAGTTCCGGGCTAGAAGCATTTACTGTTACCGATAAGATCGTAGATTGTTCCTCTGGTTTTACCGTAAACAGCTTTTTGTACTGAGTGATACTCTTAAATTTCTTTTTTTCCGGATCTACTGCTAACACCTTCTCTAGCAAAGTATCGCTATTGATAATAGATGCCTGTACATTGAGTGGATTGACTTCAGTGGAAAAACCAACTTCACCATTCCTTAAAGAACCAAGAGTTCCTAAATTAGCATCAAGTTTGCTATTGGTTTTAGGCAAAATCAGTTGTGTCCCTGCAACCCAAACTGGTTTAGCAGTTACAAGCGCAAAACCAGTGCTGAGAACAACAAACAAATTAAAAGCAATTAATAATTTCCATCGTCTAGTTACGATCGTCGCTATTTTATTCATAAAGAGATTATAAATAGTTTATTCCTTCTACAAAGTGGAAATATCGAGAAATTTCTAAGAAACATAAAATAAACAAAATATTCGTCTATTAAAGACAGCTTTGGCAATGGTGAATATACTGAAAAGGATAGGGATCGGAGATCGGCACTCATTTGCAAATGGTCAATTCCTTTTAACTTTTCAGATTCCCCGATAATTCCTGCCAATCTGAAACAGACTGAGGATAAGCTTCTGCAAGGATTGTGCCCAACCACAAAAAGTAGAACCAGAAATAAACAATCATCCAGCTTAAGTTAGTTGCTTGACACAGTATTAACAAAGCAATAAAGCTAGCAAATGCCCGTTGAGCAGTTCTTTTGCCTCGCAATGACGACTGCCAAAAAAACCATAACGTTGTTGATACGGCAATGGCAAAGAATGCAAATCCAAACATTCCGTGTAAATACAGAATTTGTGCGTAAGTTGAAAAAGTCCCAAGAGGAAGTTCAAAAGCTCCGTTACCCCAGGTAACTGTTCGTTCGACAATTCCCCACCCAATCCATGGAGATTCCTTCCACGCCTTAAGAGTTGCAGCAACAACCAAAGCTCGGTCTTTTGATGAATCCGCTCGAGCTCCATTAAAAGTTTCCATGGGTTTGTCTAGTAACTCGGTTACCTCCATCCCTATGAGAGCACAAATAAAACAAATTAAGGTTGCAAACCAAAGGAAGCCTTGACGTGCTGAAGCTTTGCGAAAGCAAATGACTGCTAAAAGTGCTATCGGGAAACATATCCATGCTAGGCGACTTTGAGCAATAATTAATGTTGCCGTGCAACCTGCTAAAGCATACTTACGTAAATATTTATCTGCTTCACCAAAGCACATAAAAAAGCACAACAGAGCACAAACTCCTAGAATCGGTGGATCTGCAGTGTATAGCTCTGTCCGGGCAAGTGGAAGCCCAAAAAAGGGTTGGAACACTGCAAACTTAACCATTAAACTAAGTTTATCCCCTGGAATTGCTCTAGCCAGAGGTGGCATAATAGGTGGCTGCGGACCTGTACCAAATAAGATAAGGAGTTGAATGCTAAGGGATACTAAGTAACCAGCTGTCATCCAAGAAACAGCCCTTGTCACAACACTCATTCTAATACGATGCCAAAAGGGCAGTGTTAGGCAAGAAAAAACTAAAAAGTAACCTTTTAAGAGCGTGACTACTGTAGCAGCACTTTTCATAGGATTAAAGCTCATTGACGATAACCCCTGGATGTTAGTCCACAGTACTGCTAGACTCAGTAACAACCACGTCCAGTGACAAAGTGGTAGCGATCGCTTAACGAGTTTGTCTAAATGAAAATCATAAGCTAGCAAATAAAGAGCAACACCGGGATAAAGCAGAGTCTGTACCCCCAAGACCCACCACAGCGGCGTTAGCACAATCGTCCAATAAACCACTCGTTCTGGATGTGACAGGTTTTCTAATTTGTTTTTTGCCTCTAAGAGAATTAATTTCTTAGGGAATATATTAAACATTTAAATTTTTTGAGAATGCCTCTTTTAAAGAGTATGAATTTCTTTATACTCCTCAAATTGTTTTCCTGCAACACCTGCTACCATTCCCAAACTGTGATAAATATATAATAAAGTTTTAATACCTTGATGTTGCCCCATCATAAAAGACAAAGGAATGGATAGTATACCTTTAAAAACTCGCCTAATTCCCTTGTAAATACACTGAGTTTTAACTGCAATTGATGGTTTTAAGTCTATTTCACAGAAGCTCTCTGTAATGCCAATTCGGTAACTTCTTTGCAACAACCATTTTAAATTGGCGCGACTTTGAGGTATCCATTCATGTACTAGAGCATCATTTGTCCACACTATTTTATAGCCCGCACGTTGCAATCGCATAAAAAAGTGCCAGTCAGAACCACCCGAAAGTGCCAATCTCTCATCTAGCCACTTATCTTGTTCTCTAAAAACTTCTACACGTATCAGTGTATTGTTGTTAGCTGCACTTTTCAGTTCATGACCTGTAGGATAACAGGGGCGATCGAAAAATTTTCCTTTGGCAAGCCAATTAGGAATAGAATGAGCAAAGTAAGGTATAGTTTTTCCCCATACAACATCAGCATTATATGAGCTTTGAACGTACAAAAGTTCATCCAGCCAATTGGGTTCGGGAACTTCATCATCATCGATAAAAGCGACAAAGTCTACATTTTCTGCAAGAGCACAAGTAATAGCTTTATTGCGTGCAAAGGGAATACCCCGCCGGGGTTCAATATAGCACTTTAAAGCCCATTTAAATTCCGCACTGATTTCTTTACAGAATTTACAAGCATGACCGCTTGAATCATTATCAACAACAAGAACTTCTAGGTTAGGGGTTTCACAGTGATGGAAAGTTAATTGCTTAAGACCATCTAACAGTCGCTTCAATCCACCTGGACGCTGACAAGTATTTAAGCAAATAGCGACTCGCATTTTTCTCCTGAGTTCAACTGAAGCATCAAGGGATGAATAAGAATAACACATCAATAAATTGAGTAATTTCTAATTTCATTATGGATAAAAAATTTGTTTTTGATCCTTTGTGCTTTATTCTTCGTTCTTTTATTTACTGTGCCATTTAGTTACTAAACGTTGCCGAATATAACTTAATGAATTTTGATATTGTAAAAATTCTTTGGCAGCTAATAAGCGAACAAATGCTAAATATAAAATTAGAAATAAGATGGGCTGTATAATAATTGGAAAATTTAAAGAAATCACAATTGGTAAAAGCGTTATTAAAGGTGCTTTAAACACAAAAATTAAAAACTTTTTATAAGACCAGTCTAATCGACGACAAGCCTCCCACCAACAGTAAATAGTCCAAATAATTCCTAAAACTACAGCTACCGCTATACTGACACCAATAATTCCGTTTATCTTGGCACCAATTGCAAAACTTAAGACAGCAACAGGAGCAATGCTAAGGCTTAGCTTCGCATTAACACCCGGTTTCCCTTTTGCAGACAGCATGGAAAAAAGCTGACTGTTTATCAGGCGCGAGTAAGCGAAAATGAGCAATCCTGGAATAACTGTACAAACAGGAATCCAGTGATTTCCAAAGATAAAGGCAATAGTTTGTTGGTTAACAACTAAAAAGAATAAGGCGTATAAGGGAGCAGCGAGGAAAGAAGTTTGTTCAATGACTTTAACCAAAGCGTTTTCTCTCTGTTGGTCATCTTCTAATTGAGCAAACACCGACATCCCAACTTGGCTCATTGCCTGAGAAAGAATAGTTGTTATCGCCATTGTTAACTGGTAAGCAAGATTGTAAAAAGCAAGACTAGTAGTTCCTAGAACGATGCTAACCACAAAATTGTCACAGTTATAAATAACGAAATACCCCAAGCTAAACCCAGTATTGCCTAAACAATAAGACAAAACTTCCCATCTGACCTCTGAATAAATACGCAAATTGAATTTCTGTTTGGCATAGTGATGCATGAGAATGCACCCCGTAACCCAACCCGCAGTATCTCCTATGACAAAGGACCAGTAACTGAAACCCAGTAAGGCACTTCCAACCGTGGAAAATACTCTGACGAATGAGGCAATTAAATTAGAGTTTGCTAACTCTCGATACTGCATCCGTCTTCTCAAAACTCCTTCATGTACGGACTGGAATGAGGAGAGTATGAGATTAATGCCAAATATCAGTAGTATCCATACTAGATCTGGTATGCTGTAGTAACTCGCTGCTAGTGGGGATATCAACCCAAGCACTAGAGCTAAAAAGCACCCAATTGCTAAACTGATGGTATAGGTTGTGTCTAAATAACGCTTATCTTCAACGCCCTTATAAACGATAAAAGATCCAGATGTGCCTTGGTTAAATAGATTTCCAAAAGCCCAAAAAATGTAGGCAGTACTGATAACACCAAATTCATCTGGAAGCAACAGCCTTGCTAGCAGCAAGTTACTGAACAAGGCGAGGAAGCGTGTTGCGATCGCTCCATAGGTCGCCCAAAATCCATTTTTAAGTATAGCGGAAAGTTTCATGGCTGCTTTTGGGTATATCTCACTGAACCAAGCGCTTGTCGAATTCCTAACTTGGCTAGTGGTGCCAAACGCACTGCAAGTAAAGTCAACAGCGATCGCGGATCGCTGTAAAAAATTGACCAATTACAAGCTAGAGCCCGGTTGATAAAGTGGCTGGCTTGGTCGAGATTCCCTCCTTGGAGAGACAATCTTGCTAAGTAGCGATACATATAAGCGTAGGCAGTTGGTAACATCGGTTCTACCAACTGTGGCGATCGCTCCATAGCGCTTTGAATCACCTGTTCGTTGCATCGCTGCATTTGTGCTACGTTGAAAGAAAGACCGGATGGACGAACGCGGTAGTAACATAAAGTCCTCTTATCGCGGTAGAATTGCCATTTTCTGGTTGTTGCGACTCTCAACCAAAAATCAATGTCTTCCGAACTGCGTAAGCTTTCATCAAATTCCCCCACTTCATTTATTAATGAACGGCGGAAGACTGCATTAGAACCATGACCTACAAAATTCTTACAAAGTAAAGCAAGCAGTGGATCGGAATGAACGGGTTTACCACTTAGGTAAATGGGTATCGGTTTTCCATCATCACGAATTGCTCTAGATGCACTATAAACAACCCCGATCTCTGGATAACGATCGAGGGTTGCTACGTGACGGGCGAGTTTATCTGAGTGGTAGACATCATCTCCATCTAGTAAGGCAATATATTCTCCACGTGCATGACGGATACCGTGATTGCGTGCTGATGATAAACCCCCATTTTGTTTTTGCCATAACTGAAAGCGCGAATCGCTTTTTACAAAAGGCCGAACAATTTCTGCTGTATTATCGGTAGAACCATCATCAACAATGAGAACTTCAAATTCTTGAAAAGATTGCTTTTGTAGCGATCGCAATGCATCTTCAATATAAGAACTTACGTTGTAGGCGGGAACTACAACGCTAACTTTAGGAATAAAAACCATAACTACAATTACACTCCTACGCTCTCATATCCTGACTCCTTTGGAGGAGTTTGCTCGTGCGATACAGATTTGGGTTTCTTTGTTAAGAGAAGACGCAACCAAGTCCGTTTCTCTGTAGGAATCAGCCACATACCCAAACATAAAAAAATGTCCATTAGTTGAGGTTTACCAAAACGAATGGCTTCCCATAAAAGGAAGAAAAATGCTTTCCAATCACCAGTACGAGCAGCTCGCGCACTCACTTCTGCTAAAATAAAAGAGGAATAAGCTCGAGAAGTAACTAAGGAACGTTTTTCCCTAATCCAGTCCAATGAAAATTGCCAATTCTTGCTACTACTTAAAGTAGGACGCGCATCTCCTACATACCATATAGAAAGAACTTCTGGCACAAACTCAACTCCTACGCCCTCAACACTTACAGCTCGTAATATCCAATCCCAGTCATCATGTCTTTGTATTGCGATCGAAAAAGGAACTTTTTCCAATAACTCTTTTGCGGTAAAGATAGTTGAAGACTGAATAATACCTTCACCTTGAAATAAAGTCTTGCGAACAAACAAATATTCACTTAATGGCTCTGATATTTTAGGAACTCTTCTCGGCCAAATAGAATCTCCTTGTGGTGTTTGAGCTTTTAAATAACAGGATATAATGGGAAGCTTAAACTGGGAAAGTCTAGCAGTTTCAAGTTGCATTTCTAATTTTTTAGGCATCCATTCATCATCGTCATCTAAAAAAGCTAACCATTTGGCAGAAGCTGCCGAAATTCCAGTATTTCGCGCAACACGAGAACCTTGATTTGTAGGCAATTCTATCAGTCTCAGTCTAGAGTCATCAATTTCTGATAACGCAGTCCGAGTTTCTGGTTGTGGACCATCAATCACAACGATGACTTCGATGTCTTTGAGTGTTTGTGCTAGAGCACTCATGACCGCTCGTTTAACTAATTGAGGTCTGCAATACGTCGGGATCACTACACTGACCAAAGGTTCCAAGTCAATTCCCTCCTAATTTTTCTCTCAAACATGGCAGTACTAACGTCTGTTTTCTTTTTAAAAGAAGCTTTGTTCTAAGACGCTAGAAATTGTAATGTGTGGTAATTAGCTCGGATAAATGCACTTATAAGAGTTTAAAAACCTGATATTTTTTTTAACGAACAAGCTAACAACAGTTATGGCACTTTTTTTCTAAAGTAGCATCCCAGATCTTTCGTAATTTGATTTTTTTTTCAAATTTTGTTTGACAATCAACAGCTATTCTAGTTTATTGACTTTGTCAACCGAAAAATTACGGTAGCGCTTAACGATTACTCAAACCTTTGAGGATAGATAAAGATAAAACTTTCCCCCTCATACCAAATGGAAATAAGAAAAGGATAGCTAGTTAGATCGAGTTAAATTTATGAAAGGCTTTCTCAATCCAAAATTTTATTAAATAGATGGGCTACTAGAATACAGTGCAGGCGCAACTGCAACAGGGATCTCCTGCTCTTGATTGCGATTGTTGAAATTTAAGTAAGAGTTACTGACAGGAACAGCAAGTTCTGGATTGAAAGTGTCAATTGATGATAAAAGTTCTACTCGTAGTGGAGTATAAAACTTGCCCAAAGCAACTTGCAGTGCAAAAGCTGGATTCCCAAGCAAATAACGAGCAGCTAAACGTTTTGGTTCGCGACACAAACGATACAACCACTCTAAGCCTAAATCGGCAAGGGTTGATGGGCAATCAGGTATAACGCCTGCAAGTCTGTCAATCACTGCTCCACCAAGCAAAATAGCATTAACATCTAAGCGGAGGCGATGCTCGTAAACCCATTTTTCTTGAACTGGCATTCCCATACCCACTATTAATATGTTGGGCTTTTCACGATTGATTTTTTGAACAACTGTGTGGTTTTGCTGGGGATCTTGCTTGTCGAAATAACCGTGATGTCCGGCAAACTTAGCATTAGGATACTGATTTCTCAGATTTTGCAATGCAGTTTCTAAATATTCAGGTTTGGTTCCAAGGAGAAATACACTCAATCCTTTCTCGTTACATTTCTCCAATAATTTGGGCATCATCAGTGTATAAGAAGCTCGGTACTCCAAAGGCAAGTTTAACCCCATGTAACCAATTGCCTTTAAAATGCCCACGCTGTCACAATTGACTATTTCCGAACTTTGGAGAAAGTTATAATACCAAGGAAGTTGCATCGAAAGATTAAAACTGTGTACGTTGTAATTCGCAACAGTTATTTTTTTGTTAGAAACACATGCCGTATGTATGGCATCCACCAGGGAGGGGATAGTTATACAAGTAATGCGACGCTCTAATAAATAAATATTGAGATTTGGTAATTCTTGAATTTTAGGATTTATTATCATTCTTATGATACCTTTGGTTTTATTAGGTTGTTGGGAGATAAAAGCACTTGAGATAAGGAACCAGACAGGGGATTGAGGGCTAAGAAGTTGGCTCTAAAATGCATACTAGCTTAGCTAATATTGAGATTGCATCATTAGTTACTCGGAAATTGACTATAAATCTACGTGAAAGAAGACTTTAAAAAGCAAGTATTGCCTTCAAAGCATACGATTGCGAACTCCAGTACAGTACTTAAGATTTTTAATTTTTGGTTTAAAAAAATACGTCTTCTCGCAAAAATTACTTATTTTGTTTTTACAAAAAAAATACAAAATTAACTGTAGAATGCATACAACGCTTATTTTTGCGTTGCCATTGTCTGCTATGCAGGTATATTTGCGTCGGTTGATTTTGCATTCAACGTCTTTGATGCTTTTTATCAACGTCTCAATCGAGTGCAATCTTTGTGTATTTTTTCTATCTTTTTTAAGAAAACGATAAAAGAATGATTAAGAATATCCCAAAAAAACACCATGTCTGCTTTTTGTAAGGTTGGCATTCCACAGCGCAGACAACTTATTTCTGAAAAAGTTCCTAAATTTATATAAGAAAAAAAAAGACGCGCTATGGCACGTCTCTACATTACTTTCTCGATAGGAGTTTTGGTTTTATCTCAACCCAATTGAGCTACAGCGTTTCCCAATCCGTTATCTAACTAGTGATTGGCACATTACTAAACGCCCCAGTATCGGGTACAAAAATATCTAGACTGTTAACCCCTTCGGGAATTCGCAACCATACATAAGCATCAGCAGAAGCTTTAGGACGAAGCGAAAACAGAGAAACGCTCCCTGTCGATCGCTTAAAATCTACTCCCTTGTATGTTTCGCTTGTATCGGGGTTTCGAGCTGTTGTGTTAGAAACCCCAATCAGTTCGGCGGGGTTTACACCATCTGTAGCAAGACGACGAATTCGCATTTGTACGTTGACTACATCTCGATTTCCAGTTTCCGGATCTTTAATCCGCTTGACTGACAGTAACTCCACCTGTGCTTTATTCCCAAAAGCAGGCTGTAGGTATTGACCGGGTTGAATGGTAGCAGATGCAGTGGTTTTTGATTCTGCTTTTGCAGTGGGAGATGGAGATGGAGTTGCTTCTGGCGGGGGCGCAGTTGTTGGAGACGAATTGCTAGTTGTTTGAGTTGAAGTTGTTTGGCTGGTTGTTGTGGTATCTCTAGCATTCGTACTGACAGTTTGTTGCAGCGTGAACACTTGGTAAGCTGCATAACCACTGCATAATAAAGCCAAGGTTGAAAGTAAAACAGCTACAGTAGACAAAAATGTACTCACACCACTACCTCTACTTAATGCTTCAAAATAGGGAAAAACACAGACTTCTTAACTTTGTAATGGGGTGAAAATGTTTGTTTGACTGTTCGCATATCGATTCTGAGGGATCGGCTTGTTTCCTAAGTAATCATACAGAGCCGCATTACATTTATAGAAAAAGTCAATTCTATAGCAATCAAACTTATCAATAACATTTATGCTATCGGTAGTCTTGCGAGAAATGGAGTTGGCTGCTATCTTGACTCAATAAGCTAATAAGGATAAAGAATGATTCTAAAAAAAATTCTACTCGTTGTTTACTGCTGCTGATTGGTATCCAACTAGGTTTGTTTGGAAAACCTGCTAACCCACAAACACAAGTTCCGCCGACTGAAAAGACTGCACAATCAATTTGCCCCGTTCAACTGCCATCAGCTATCAATGCTGTTCTCGATCGCCCCCTTCTGCTTCGCTCTCGCTGGGGTGTTCTCGTACAAACTCTATCTTCCACGCAAACTCTTTACAGTCGGGATGCCCAAAAATATTTTACTCCCGCTTCTGTTGCCAAACTTCTCACAACAGCCGCCGTACTGCAGCAACTGGGTCAGGATTTTCGCTTTCGTACATCTATATACAGCGATCGCGATGGCGTTTTGCGTGTTGTTGGCAGGGGAGACCCCAGTTTAACCGATGCTCAGCTTACCATCCTAGCAAAGCAGTTGCAGGAAAAGGGTATCCGAGATATTAGACTTTTGATTGCTGATGATAATTATATTCAAGGAGATATTGTTCATCCCTCTTGGCAATGGGAAGATATACAGTCTGACTATGGAGCGCCTGTTAATAGCTTCATCTTAAATCAAAACGTGTTTGGTTTAAAGCTCCAACCGCAAACCGTTGGCAAACCTTTAGGTGTTATCTGGACTGACACTGATGAGGAAAAACAGTGGCGCGTAGTCAATCTGTCAGTCACAACAGCAGAAAATCAACCCTCCTTTATTAATATCACCCGTGACTTCAAAGGCTCAATCTTACACATTCAAGGGCAATTGCCAGTCAACTCCGAACCAGCATCAGTTAATTTACCTGCGATCGACCCTACAGAATACTTCTTGCGCCGCTTTCGGAGTGTTTTAAAAACTGAGGAGATTGGCGTTGCACAAACATTTGTGTCTCCTTTTAGCAGACAATACGGTCAAGAACTAGCGGGTGTGGATTCTCCGCCTCTATCAGAATTGTTAATCGAGACCAATACCAACAGCAATAATCTTTTTGCTGAGTCCTTACTGAGGGCGTTAGCTATCAAAAAACCGCCTTCTCTGAACCAAGCAACCGCTGATACGGGATTAGAATTAATGAAAGCGACCTTAACCCAGCTAGGAGTCGATCCAACAGGTTATTCCCTAGTCGATGGTTCTGGATTATCTCGTAAAAACCTGATCAGCCCAGAAACTTTAGTCCAAACTTTACAAGCAATGGCAAAATCTCCCGCTGGCGCAGTTTACCGAGCATCTTTACCCGTTGCAGGTAGAAGTGGGACTCTTAAAAATCGCTTTCTCAAAACACCTGCAGAGGGAATTGTACAAGCAAAAACAGGTACGATGACAGGTGTTGTTTCCCTGGCTGGATATGTGAATGCACCTAACTACAACCCTGTTGTTTTCAGTATTATGGTGAATCAGACAGAACAACCTGCAAGAGTGATTCGCCAAGCAATGGATGAAATTGTGGTGATGTTAGCTCGGTTACAGCGGTGTTAAGCCACTGTCAGCTTTGAAGCATTTAATTTTCTTATGTTGACCGAGGGGGAGAGGGGGGAGTCAGAGAGACGGGGAAAGCTAGCTGCTTCTCCAAGGTATAGGTTGGGCTGGGAATGCAGCAGTAACGGGTATTATGTTAGCGTGGTTATTGATTTATGAAACCAGAACAAAGGATTAAGCTTAACGTTATGACAGAAGCTAGAAATGTTCTTGGACAACAGCTGGAAATCTGCTGTACTTCTCCCATGACTGGTTATTATCGGGATGGTAAATGTAATACAGGGGGAGGTGATTTTGGCGCACACGTTGTGTGTGCTCAAGTCACAGAAGAGTTTTTGGCATTCACTAAGTCTAGAGGTAACGATTTGAGCACTGCTGTTCCCGCATTTAATTTTCCCGGTTTAAAACCAGGAGATAGATGGTGTTTGTGTGCATCTCGGTGGAAGGAGGCTCTAGACGCAGGAGTTGCACCACCCATAGTTTTATCAGCAACTCACGCATCTGCTTTAGAATACGTTTCTCTGGAGGAATTGAAGCAGCACGCCGCTGATTTAAAGTAACGCAGTACCAACAGATTTTTATGCAACTGTGCCAAAGACAGAATTGGCACAAATTTTAAATTGCAATCTCTCTAAAAACTCTTTGTTAACTTCAGTCTAACTTATCCTTCTTCGCCCACAGAAGTGGTGTTGTGTATGGAAACTAAAAACATAAAGACCTAAAAACAATCCTTCATTATAAGCATTGTTTTGAAGGGTAAAAAATTATAGGGTTGAAAAGTGTAGGACAAATTGTGTTCCATAGTTGGATTTATCAATCATCGGTCATCGGTCAGTGATAAAGGCGCAAAGAGCACAGAGAGAAAAGATATAGTTTCATACTGCAATTAAGCGAGTATGGGCTAAATTTTGTTTCTTCTGATAAGCTTGACGAATAGTTACATCAATATCTATGTGTTGAGTAATTTTCTCAGCCACATATTCCATCCACATGGGTTGCAAGGTGTAGCATCCAGATTGTTTCTCTATGAGAGACCGCCAATTTAATCCTTCTAGTGCTTCTAACAAATCGGCTGTGGAGACTGGGGGTACAATTTGTGAGCGGAGTTGTGCGATCGCTGTCCAGCCTTGATTAATGGCAAGCCAGTACATAATGTTTTGCTCTAACTTAGAAAGGCGGTAAAACTGCCGATCTAGCAAACGACGAATTCCATTAAACACTATCACATTCTGCTGAAAGAATGCTTTAACATCGCCGTCAAATAGTTCTAGGATTGAACTGGTAACAATTTTTAAGGCTTTAGGGTTATGGCTGTAGAGAGAGCATAATTGTTGCTGTTGAATTTCAGTTGCTGTAAGTCCTTTAGCTTTGATGACAGCCATTGCCACTTCTTTGGAACCATTTAACTTTAAAGAACGTGTTGTCAAGAAATCTCCTGCAATGGCGTCTACTAGGGCTGGCTTTTCTCGACTGGTCAAAATTAAACAACTTTGATGTTGCGTCTCTCCTACAATTTGGAGTAACTCATTATATCTCTCATAACTGGGAAGGTAATTGCCAGCACGACCCGCTTCTAATATTATTTCCCAATTGTCAATGACTATTAAACAACGAGAGGTACGCAGGTAATGTTTGAGCCGTCCTAAATCGGGTGTATTTTCTTGTTGGTTTGAAAGGAAAGATACTAGCTCTGCGATCGTGGTGTCACATGATGGAGCATGGGATAGGGAAAGCCATTTGACATAATCGTATTCGTGCTGTACTTGTTTGGCAAACTTAAGAGCAAATGCGGTTTTGCCAATTCCGCCCATCCCCAGAATTGCTACTAAACGAGAGTGTTCTTTTACAACCCACTGATAGAGTTGTGTCAGTTCTTCATTCCGACCTACGAACGTAGAAATATCCATTGCTTCGCCCCAATCAACAGCGTTACGTTCAGCTGGGCGAGTGTAGTCGGCTTTTTCTAATTCTAAACTAAAGGCTCGAAAGCAGTATTCCAGGGAAAGTTTATCGACTGCTTCGGTGCGTCCCATAATTCGAGAAATGGTATGTAATGATAAACCCGTGCGATCGCTCA
Source organism: Tolypothrix campylonemoides VB511288_2 (assembly GCF_045999855.1). Taxonomy (NCBI): domain Bacteria; kingdom Bacillati; phylum Cyanobacteriota; class Cyanophyceae; order Nostocales; family Tolypothrichaceae; genus Tolypothrix; species Tolypothrix campylonemoides. The sequence goes on along the minus strand of NZ_JBFPMW010000006.1, from coordinate 466,017 downwards.
GTTCTTCATACGTGTAGCGACTACCATTGTTATCGCGGAACTCACTGGAGCGTTTGACGGTTTGAAGTTTGTCCCAACCAGTAGTTGAAAGGATAACACCACGCTTGCGAACAGATTTTGAAATTAACATAGACGACTAGAGCAAAAGTATTTCCAAGGGTTTAGGACAACGAGTGGTTTCTCGTTCTCAATTGAATATTCGCTTGAGGAAAGGTCTGTTGTGGGTGAAGAAGGTTAAGTTAGCTGTTAAGTTAGAGAAAACTTAAGAATAGAGTTTTCCTTATCTTTTACTTTAAGTTATCTATCTTCACCCACAAATACCCTGGTTGAGGAGAAACTCAAATTATTAAGCTTGCAATTTGAGACCTCTAAAGATGATTAATTATAAAAATTCTGAAATCCGCAGCATTTTGAATGGTTTGGGTTACAGAAGCCAGGTCCATACTAACGATCCTGATTTTCCCATTTCTCAGGATGAGTCAGAATTAACTGATGAGCCGACACGAAAGGCGATTATGAAATTTCAAGTAGATTGCGATCTTAGAGTGGATGGTGTTGTGAATTCACAAACAATTGCGAAAATGCAGGAAGAAATTAACACTCTCCACTACAAGTTGAATCAGGTTGTGGGAACAAAGATCCCTCTCAATCAACCATTTTACGGACGCCAAACTATTAATGCAGTTCAGCAGTTTCAAAGAAGGTACATCATTACAATTGATGGTCTTGCTAGTTTTCCAGTTCGTGAGGAACTTTTTGAATCTTTACAAGATAATATGCAGGATATCACAGCAGAGTCTGTAATGATTTAAGCATTTATAAGGTAGAACTATGAAAGCAATCTTGAAAAGCGTATTTTTAACTGGTTTGGTGATGACAGGTATTGCAAGCACATCTTTATGTGCTGTTAAGCCTGTAGTTGCTCAAGAGGAAGGGGGTTATGAACTCATAGCACCTACAGGCGTTGTTATTAAAGGGGTAAGTACTGGCGATCGCCCTGTCTATCTAGATGCCAATCGGAGCTACGAATATCACTTACGAGTTCCCAGAGGTACATATTTTGGCAATACTTATATCCCTGCTGGTGCAGTTATTGAAGGAAAGTTTGAGCCTACTCGTGGAGGTTTGCGCTATGTAGCGAATTCAGTCAGCTTTGATGATATGACTTACGGGCTTAACGCATCTTCCGATCTCATTGAAGGGTATGGCAGTACTAGCAGGAATGCCGTTGCTAAAGATACAGGAATTGGGGCTGCAACTGGGGTTGCAATAGATGAGTTATTTGGTCACCACTTATCTTTGGGCCATATTTTAGGTGGTGCTGCGGCTGGTGCTGCTGTAGGGGCTGCAACTTCTTCTTCATCCCATCAAGTTGTTACTATTTCGCCTGATAGGATTATTACTCTATATAATTCTGGTAGTTAAGTTTTTGCGTCAGTTTTACCCCACCACCCTCTCCTAAAAAAACTACGGTGTACACCCAAGTCTTTTAAAGTGCATTAAAAGTGGTTTCGATCCTCCCTAACCCCCCTAAAAAAAGGGGGAACTCCATTTAGATGCAAAGTGTAAGAAAAAGAAACCCACTGTTTGTCCAATAACGGGTTTCTAAGGATTTGTCAATTTTCATATTGTCATTTAAAAGTCATGCAGATATAGCAATCCTAAATCATTTGGAAAAAATTTGGATTGCTAATAGCTAATGGCTAATGGCTAATAGCTAATGGCTTTTTGACCATTAGCTATTAGCCCTTTAGGTATCTCAGGAGCACAGACGCTATGTGCCTTGCACACGCTCCGCGATGTCTTTTTGCTATGCCCGTAAGGGCTATACGGGTTCGCCAGTCCCCAGGGCGAGGGAAACCCGCCTACAGCACTGGACTCACCGCCTGCTTTCTCTGGTCTCACCATTAGCAGTTTTCACTCTTATTTTTATATTTCATTTAGGACTGCTATATCGAGTTGGTATTTTGAAGAGATAGTGTATTGTGTAAATCTAATCTATAAGTATTGTCTTGGTTGGTTGGAATTTTTAACAGTCAAGATAAACCAGTGAAGACGTAAGTTAGAAAGCTTCAATATAGCAATCTTACATTTATAGAATAAGAAAAATTGATACTCCAAGATATCGTGTTGATGATGACAAATATTTTACATCTGTTAGAGAGTCTACCGACCCATTTAGAGTTTCTGCTGTTTTAGACATAAATCTTTCCAAGTTCTTGACATTTACTGCCTACAGTGAAATCAACAGAAGAGATTTGCAAGGTTAAATGCTTTTATATATTACCTTGCTCATCAACATTAAAGAGCTAATTGAGTTCTTTCATGAAAAATTATTAGGTTTAACATTCATACAGAGGAGCCAAGATTATGTATTTCTCCACCTACCTACCTGCACAAACAACAGTAACAGCTGCTGAAGTACGTACACAAATGCCAGTGGCTTCTGCACCTGGGTTTACAGTTGCTCAGTCTCAGCCAGTACAACAAAATCCTGGCGCTAAAAAACTGGGGTTGACGGGTGATTACATTGGGGTTGGTATTAACCCTGGTGTAACGAGTGGCGGACATAGTGATGATAAATCAGACTTAGGAGGTGATGTTACTGCACGTATTGCCATACCAAAGACACAATTATCAGTACGTCCTTCTGCGATTATCAGTCGCCACAGTGCAGATCTTGTCCCAACTGTTACTTACGATCTGCCCGTTGCTAAAAATACTAACGTATTTGGTGGTGGTGGCTATTCTTTTGTTACAGACGAGGGTAGAGATACTCCATTGGGAAATAAAAATGCTCCAATCATTACTGGTGGTGTAGAAACTAAAATCAGCAAAAATGTGAATGCTTATGCCAGTACTGATTTGGCTTTTGATGCTTACCGCAACAGTTCTACAGATGCGCTGGGCTTTCAAGTAGGCGTTGGTTATAACTTTTAACTGGCTGGGATTTACGCAACCTCAACTGTTTTTTGAGGATTTTATGCGTTCTAAATTCTTCCAAACCTTACCAAGAGGGGCTACGCGTAAATCCCAGTCACCAAAAAATGGACGTTCTATCACAGTTGTGCGTGCATAATCTCTCCACCTCGTTCTAAGGACAATTACGTTTGGCAGCTTTGCTCCTTCAGCAGTTTCAGCAAATAAGCTTGCATAACGGAGTGTTGATACAAACTAACACGAACCACCATAATACCAATTTAATATGAAGCTGCATACAATTAGCCTGCGTATAGCCCTTACGGGCATAGCCTGCGGCATCGCGTAGCGTGCGCTTTGCGCTTAGGCAGGCTTTATTTGTATAGCCGAGGCAGCGCGTTGCCCAGAGCAGCGCCGTGCCCAGAGAAGTTGCGGCTTGGGGGTTTCCACGTCAGATGCTTCACTTGGGCAAAGACGACAGGTGCTTCAACGGAGGTTTCCTGCGTTGAAGCGCCTGCCGTCCACTCTTCTAGAGTGAGGGCAATAATGTGCAACTTCACATAGAATTGGTATAAGAGCACAATGCCTTGCGTTTAACAACTCAAATGACAACTACAAAAAATAGAAATTTTATTATAGTTATACGTGCATAATATCTCCCACCTTGCATCTTGAGTACGAGAGGCGGAGCCTCTCTTCAGGCATTCCCAGATAGAGCCTGGGAACGAGAGATGCGAAGTTTAGGGAACCAGGGCATTACGCCTTCATGCTCAAGCACAAAAGGTTAGAGACTAGTTTCAGCCATTTTCACTTGATGCGATACAAATAGCCATCAGTTCACCGAATATATAGTAATATCGAAATTCTTACGTATTGAGAGTGCTGGATTATTTGGAAATAACATATTAGCGATCGCGATTTGCATTAAATATTTTTGTTGACAAATTGTATCCAATCAACCTGGTATGATTGAGGATGTTTACGGTCAATCACTTGGCTGTACCTTATACCAATCCTGACGTATGTTCTCTCCTCAGAACAAACGTAGGGCTGCACCTACCGCCCTACTTAGTATTTTTATTGTCTTATCGATCGCACCTGCGATTGCTGAATCCTCTTTCATTACAGTCGCACCAGATACGACTAACCAAAACAAGTTAATTAACAATGCGATCGCTGATTTAGCTGGGATACCTGCAAGAAAAGCGATCGCTACTGAGGACAAGAAAGCGCCTGTTCCAGGGACAAGATTTCCAGCACACTCTAACCAACAGCTTTTGAGGATTTTACAAAGAGCAGGATTTGGAATTTTCTCAGATAATATGAGAAGTAAAATGCTTCTGGCAACTGTTTTCTTAGCTTTACCTATAGAAAACACAGCAGATGGAGCCATAGAGCAAACAATTGAAAGCACGAGCAGCCCCAAGCAGAAGAATCTCTTTTCTTGGCGAAATGTCAGGCTCAACGGCATGGGGTATATTTCTGGTATGTCTATTTCTCCAGTTGCCCCACACGATGTCTATATCAGAGCAGATATAGGAGGCGCGTACCGCTACGATCGAAAGAATGAAAAGTGGATTCCCTTGATGGATATGTTCTCTTCAAGCTTCTCAGGGGGATCTGTTGGTGTTGAAAGTATAGCTGCCGATCCGGTCAACCCGTCTCGAGTTTATGCTGTTGTCAAATCAATATCAGGTGTTAGCAACAACGGAAGTAAAAAAGTTAATACTTATGCAGGGGAGGTTTTAGTTTCAAATGATAGGGGTAAAACGTGGAATCCAACTAGCTTTGTTAAACACGGTATTTATGTTGGTCCAAACGATGATTACCGTAATGAAACAGGAGAACGGTTAGCGATCGATCCTAATAATCCTAACATTATTTATTTTGCTTCCCGCAAACACGGATTGTGGAGAAAAGAAAAACAGAATGATTGGACAAATCTTAAGGGAGGTCTACCCGCTCCTGGTTCTTTATCTGTAGCTGCAACCAATATTGAAAAAAGCTCATGTACTTCCGAGCGTTCAACTTCTACCAGTACTGAAAATAAAAAGAAAGAAAAACAAGAGAAGCCCGGTCCTGGCTTTACCTTCGTCGTTTTTGATAAGACAACAGGTAAACCAGGAAATTTAACACCGACTCTGTACGTTGGTATTCACGGTAGTGGTGTTTGGCAAAGTAAAAATGCCGGGAAATCCTGGAGAAATATTGGGGGTCGTCAAGATCCATTACGTGCCGCAGTTGCTTCTGATGGAACGCTTTACGTTAATTATGGAACTTATGGCGAGAATAACAAAACTGGTGGTATAGCAAAATTTCAAAATGGAAGATGCTGGGATATTACGCCCGATACAAAAAACAGAGTTTACGCAGCTATTAGCGTGCAAAGAGATCGCCCTACGGTGGCTATGGCTATATCAGATCGGATGGTTTATCGAACAAAGGACGGTGGAAAATCCTGGCAGCGCATTGAGATGGCTATGGGAAGTAAAGACCCTAATTTTCCAGATGCCCCTGTTAATTCATCAGCGCCTGAATACTTCTTATCCTATGCCAGTGAAGGAGCAGCATCCATCGTTATAGATCCCTCTAATCCACAAAAAGTTTGGTGGACAAATGGCTGGGGAGTTGCACGCACAGACAATGCAGATAGTGAAAAGCCAGTGTATAGTTGGGTACAAGAAAATTTGAACGAGCTGGCTGCTACAATGGTAAGGGTACCGCCAAAAGCACTGTCAGACGGCGGAGCAGAACTAGTCATTGCATCTCAGGATACGATCGGGTTTCGGGTATCCTCTCGCAACCAAGTTCCTAAAAACAAGATTAATCCTGTGGGAATTCCTGTCAACCCAGCTACAAAATCTTGGGCTAATCCTAACTGGGATGTCTATCCAATACCATTTCCTCATGTAGCAACCGGAACAAGTTTAGACTACGCTTACACCAAACCCAATTACATGGCGGTAGTAGGGTTTCATAATTGGCAAGGATTTTGGCCAATTCATGGGTATTCTTCCGATAATGGAAAGACTTGGAAAGCTTTTGAATCATTTCCTGTTGGGAAAGATTCCTCAAGTGAATATGCTTCCGGAGGTCAGATTGCTATCTCACCTACCAATCCACTTAATATGGTGTGGGCACCTACATGGGGACCCAGTACACATTATACGATGGATGGTGGGAAAACATGGAAACCTGCCTTGACGAATAACGGAGAACCTTTACCTAATTCTTGGGGGAATAGGATTCATCCATATGTAAGTTCCTACATCGTTACAGCTGACAAAGCTGATTCTGAAGGAAAAACATTTTATTACTTTGATGGAACTGCATTTTACTATAGTAAAGATGGTGGTACAATCTGGACTAAAAGCAAGGCTGGAGATTTCCCCAGCTTGATTTTGCGCCCCATTATTCTCTCTAATCCACTTAAGCCAGGAGATGTTTGGCTCAGCTTTCAACGCAATCCAGAAGATATACAACGCAATCCTCTGTATCGATCTATTGATGGAGGTCAAACTTTTAGTAAGGTTAAATCTGTCGATTCTAGCGAGCTCGTTGCTTTTGGTAAAGGAGACAACAATATTCCTGCTATCTACCTGTTTGGACGCGTGAATGGAGCACAGAAAGATACTCTGTATAAATCAGAAGATATGGGAAAAACTTGGAAAGCTATTAGCGATCCTCAGACACTCCAATTTCCAGCAGCTTATTGGATGGAAGGCGATATGCGCCAGAAGAATATTATTTATGTCGCTACTATCGGTCGTGGCGTTATGGTTGGTGAACTTCAGTATTCTCAAACTTTCAATGTCTTCACATTTACCAAAAGTGTAGTTGATAATATAATGAAGCTTTTCTAGATTTTGTATAATTGGACGGGCGAGAACGCCCATTCTACAAGAATCTGATTGATGCACAGTAAAAACATTTACGAGATTTACGAGCAACACTCATATATCTACTGTCACAATTGAACCTTGCGGCTGATTATCTTTGATTGCGATCGCTCCACCGTGAGCTTCAGCTACCATTTTGCAAAATGTAAGTCTCAGCCCAATTTGGGAAGCTCCACTTACCAAACTCCCTAACTCATACTGCTCGAGAATGGATTGCTGTAAGTGTTTGCTACTAGTTCCTTCATCGGTAATGGTAATAGTTGCTTGTTTGAGAGGTTCGGTTGTATTTGAATAATTAACGCGAAATGTAATCGTGCTCCCAGAAGGAGACGACTCAATTGCGTTAGTCAGGAGATTATCTAGCAAGCGCTGGAACAGATTGGTATCTATGGAGAGCCAGCGTCGTTGCTTTTGGAGTTCGGTTTTTAATTGTATTTGCTTGGAATTAGCGATCGCCTGAAAATTCGCTATGACTACTTCCACAAGTTCATTCAGGTCTACCTCAACGCGATTTAGCAATAACCTGTTCGATTCCATCTTCGCCAATCGCAATAAACCGTTGACGATCGCATCAATCTCCAGACCAGCTGCATAAACCATTTCTGCACGTTCCCGGTCTTTAGACTCTAGATTGCTTTGCAGTAATAAGTGGCTTCCCAGTAACAGAGTAGACATTGGTTGTCCTAAATCTTCCACCACTAGCTTAGATAAATCATGACGCAGGTTAATAGTGGCTTGCAGTGCATCATACTGTTGCTTAATCCGCAGCATGGAACGGACACGAGCGCGTAATTCCAGCCCGTTAACGGGTTTTGTGAGAAAATCATCGGCTCCAGATTCTAAAGCACGTGCTAGATCTTCCTTAGAATCCAGCGCTGTTACTATAATAATGGGAATATGTTTCCAAAGAGAATTTGCCTTTATACGGCTACAGGTTTCAATCCCATCTATTTCTGGCATCATTACATCCAGTAAGATAGCATCGGGAAGATTTGTTTCCAGACGGTTTAAAACTTCTTTGCCACTGTTATAGTAGTTCAGGTGGTATCCTTCGCGCCGCAGCAGCAACTCAATAACCTCAAATCCGTTTGGCTCATCATCAACTATCCACACAGATTGTTTGCGTTCCATTGCTCTTGCCATTTGTTAGTTGTTAGTTGTTAGTTGTTATAGCAGTCGGTGTAGGAATTACAAACACCTTTTCCTTGTCCCTCTTGTTCGGATCTTAAATAGGATTGCTTTAGTTGTCAGTTGTGACTGGGTTAAGATTTTTGGAAATAGCAGCGACTAGCTCTTTTAAGCTGACTGGTTTTGGTATGTAGTCGTTCACCCCAGATGCTATAACTTTTTCTCGATCTGTTGCCATGACAAATGAGGTCAAAGCAATGATGGGAATGTTTGCTGTTTCAGCATCCGCCCGGAGGAAGCGCGTAGCTTCTAAACCATCCATTTCTGGCATCTGTACATCCATTAAAATGAGATCGGGTTGTTGTGTTTTTGCTATCTCTACTGCTTCTCGTCCATTCTTAGCCAGTAAGATCCGGTATCCTTTCGCTTTTAAATACTGCGTCATGGTGAAGACGTTTGTTTCATTATCTTCTGCAAGCAGCAATAGAGGAGAGGGGGATGGAGGAGAGGAGGGAGAGGGGGGAGATGAGGGGGAGGGGGGAGAAGGGGGAGATAAGGAAGCCGGTCCTACCTTGTCTCTTACTTCTTCCCACGGAAGTGCAATTGTAAATCTGCTACCAACTCCTAGTTCGCTTTCAACGCTTACAGTACCGTTGTGTATTTCCACAATTCGCCGAACTAATGATAATCCTAACCCCGTTCCAGCAAATCGACGGGTATAGGAGGTTTCTAACTGGACAAAAGGTTGAAATAAGTTGGGTATGTTCTCAGGAGCAATGCCAATACCTGTATCTTCTACGGTAAAGTAAATCAGTTTAGCTGTTGAATCTGCTTGAACTTCAATCGATACTTTGCCTCCTTCTGGGGTAAATTTGACGGCATTGCTTAACAAGTTGATGAGTGCTTGGCGGATGCGTCTTTCATCCACTTGAATAAGATCTATTCCTTCTGGTAAATGCGAACTCAATTGAACCTTTTTCTTAAATGCTATCTGTTTCACAAAGCTGAGGCTGTAGTCACACAATCCCCGAACCGATGTGAAACCCAGTTGTAGTTCCATCTTACCAGCTTCAATTTTGGCAAGGTCGAGGATGTCGTTAATGAGTTCCAGTAGGTGCTTACCGCTTTTTTCTAAGGTGGTGAGAGATTTTCGCTGTTCTTCTGTCACAGGTCCGCACACTTCATCGTTGAGTGCTTCTGTAATTCCTAGAATGGCATTGAGGGGAGTCCGCAGTTCGTGACTCATATTTGCTAAGAAGCTACTTTTGGCACGGTTGGCAACTTCGGCAGCTTCTTTCGCCTCGCGCAAAGCGATTTCAGCCAGTTTGCGATCGTTTACTTCTAGTGCTAGCGCTACAAAGTCGGCAATTGACCCTACAAAGTTTTGTTCGGTCAGTTCCCACTCGCGTGGTTCGGTTCCGACTTGTTCGTGAAATACCATTCCAACGACTTCTCCCCCAATTAAAATGGGGGCATCAATCAGGGATATAATGTTTTCTGGCTCTAGCAGTTCATCCCATAATTCCTGTACCCGTGGATCGTTGCGAGTGTCGGTCACGGCGATAGTACGGGCAGTTGCTAGCGCTTGAAAGTAAATTGGATGGTCTGCTGCGTTGCGTTCGCTTCCTGCGGAGTGTCTCTGCTGGCTGCGTTCGTAAAGGTTGGCGCATTGTAACTTAGTCCGATCGCTATTATAAAGCCACACGCTGACTCTCTCTACTTCTAAAGCGTTGGCTGCTTTTTGTGCGATCGCTTGAAATGCCGTTTCCAAATCTCCATCTGCGATCGCCTTATGATTTGCCAGTTCCGATAAGACTAAACTGTGTTGCTGCAGTCGTTGCTCGTTCTTCATCCGCTCTTGAATTTCTTGCTGTAACTCTTGAGTTCGCCGTTCAACTCGCTGTTCTAACTCTTCGTTAGCAGTTGCTAAGGCAGCAAAAGATGCGCGTAATTGCTGTGCCATTTGGTTAAACGATTCACTCAGCGCTTCTAGTTCATCGATCCCCCTTACTGTGACTGTTGGGATTGAATCCCCATGAGCAAAATCTTCTTCTGTAGCTCTAAGTGCTAACTCTTTAGCAGCAAAACTTAAGCAATGGATTGGTTTCGCTATCCTGCGGGCGGTGAAAATTCCCAACACTGTGGCTAGTCCAAAGGCTGCAATACAAAGCCAAATGGTGGTTTGAGTGTTGCGATCGATCTGCTCCATGAAATCTGCTTCTGGAACAACCACTGCAATCAGCCAATCTACACTCAGGTTGCTTTGCAATGGTCTGACATCTAAAAACTGCTGTTGGTTTTGAAATTGAAATTTGAGTTGCTCTAAATTCTTTATCCGACTAAAGTTCCCAAATTTACCAACCAAATATTGAGCCGTTGCTTTAGTTAAAGAATTTTCACTTTCAGTTGCAGCGATCTGTATTAGCTGATTCCCTTTTATCCGAAATGGCTCATTAGGTGTAGAACTTGCTACTAAATGCCCCGAGCGATCTAGAATGAGAACCTGACCCAATTTACCGACGCGGATGGAATCTAAGAATTTATCAATTTTGTCTAGGGGAATTAAGGTGCTTGTGACTCCCAATAATTGATTTTGTTCGTTATATATTGGCTGTGATGCACTAATAATAAGTTGTAATTCGTTGAGATCGGTGAAAATCTGACTGAAGCTAAATTTTTTATTTTTAACTGCAACTTGATAGAAAGGACGCGATCGCACGTCATAATTTTTAAACACCTTGATAAGTCGAGTTTGTTTTCCGACTTTATACTCAACTTCGTAAGTTTCTAAATCGTATCTAGTCGATTTTCCCGCTTTTCTCAGCAAAAACCTTGTTTCATTCACGCGTTGGAGCGATAAGAACTCGCGCTGCTCATTTCCAACCGCTAGAATAACACTCATAGGGTCAAATAATTCTAACTGCTGTATCATGTAAGGTTCCCAATCTGCAAGATTTCGCAGATTGAGCAGCCCAAAATCAATGGTATTTTGGTTGCTGCGACTCACTTGACTTGGTGTAGACAGATAAGTTTGTAGTTTTTGCTCTACTCGAGTGGCGACTTCTCGACGCAATTCGCCAGCCACATCATTCACTGCTTTCTCTCCGTTACGAATGGATAACCAAGCAGTTAATCCTACAGCTAGCAAGATTTGTAGGAGAAACGATCCCACGAGAACCCGACTGAGGGGTACGCTTCTTACTAAAGGAGAAAGCCAGCTTTGCAAAGGGTTTTGGCGCATCTACTTGGTTTATCCTTGGCGATTGGGGACAAGGGGGACAAGGAAGAGAGTCGGATGTATGAATGCAACTTGATATCAGCTACTCAAATGCTCCCAATGCTTTGAGTGTTGCTCGTTGTGCTTCTGATAAACCAGTTACACCTGTAATGTTGGTTCCTTCATAGGGTCTATCGGCTCTTATTGTTTTGAGGCAGTCTCCAGTATTAATATCCCATAATTTGATAGTTTCATCTGCACTACTGCTTGCAAGGATGTTACCTTGAGGATTAAAGCCGATGGATAACACCTGGCTTGTGTGTCCTCTTAAAGTCTTGAGGCATTGTCCGGTATTGACTGCCCAAAGTTTTACGGTTCGATCTGCACTGGCACTGGCAAGGGTTTGCCCGTCAGGGCTGAAACTAACTGATAAAATATGATTATTATGTCCTTGTAAAATTTTAAGACACTGCCCTGTCTCTACATCCCACAATCTCACGGTTTGGTCTGCACTTCCACTAGCAAGAATGCCTCCAACACCTCTTATTAAGGGCGGAGAGGAGGGGATCGGACTAAAAGCAATACACAAAACCCAGTTGGTGTGTCCTTGTAAGGTTTGAAAGCACTGTCCGGTATTGATTGTCCAAAATTTCACGGTTTGATCTGCGCTGCTACTGGCGATCGCTTGACCATCTGGGCTAAAACAGACTGAAAAAACGTTTCCTTCGTGTTCTTGCAAGACTCTCAAGCACTGTCCTGTTTCGATATTCCACAGTCGCACAGTACAATCCGCACTACCACTGGCTAATATTCCCCCCGAGTTGCTCTTATTGAGGTGACTAAAGGCGACTGAGAAAACTTTTTCTGTGTGTTCCTCTAAAGTCTTGAAACATTGTCCCGTTTCTACATCCCATAACTTGATTGTTCGATCGGTGCTACCACTTGCTAAAATGCTCCTTGCTTCTCGAGTTTCGTGAAATGCAATGGCGGAAACTTGGTTTGTATGCCCTTGCAACACTTTTAAGCATTGCCCGGTTTCGCTATCCCACAATCTTACCAAATGGTCATTACTCCCACTGGCAAGAACGACCTCTGCTTGTTCGCTCCTGTTTAAGGAAAAACCAAAGCATACTGAAGGTATCTGGTTGGTATATCCTTGTAATGTTTTAAGGCATTGGTTGCTTTCCGTATCCCATAGCTTGACCGTTCGGTCGTCGCCTCCACTAGCAAGAACTGAACCATCAGGATTAAACTCTAGGGTTCGTACCCAATTGGTGTGTCCTTGTAAAACTGCGATACACTGCCCTGTAGCAGTATCCCACAGCCTAATTGTGCGATCGGCACTTCCACTGGCAACAACTAATGCATCTGGGCTAAATTTCAGACACAGAACTTGACTGCTATGCCCTTGTAATGTTCCGATCGATTCCCCTGTTTTGATATCCCACAATTTTACAGAACCGCTTGCACTGCCAATAACTAAAATTTCTCCCGTTCCCTGGTTGGAGGATGGAGCAAACGCCATACATTGGGCTCTTTCGGTATGCTCGTATAAGGTAAGAAAACATTCCCCTGTTTTTGTATCCCACAACCTAATAGGTTCTTCATTGCTTGCTGTTGCCAAAATATGACTATCGGAACTTATAGCAACGCAATGAATGGGGCTCATATTATCTTGCAAACTTGTCAAGCATTCCCCTGTTTCTACATCCCAAAGGCTGACTGTGTTATCTCTTGCTTGACTGATAAGAATTTGACATTGATGTGTTAAAAGAACGCTTAAAACTTGGCTAGTATACCGTTGCAATGTTCGTATAACTTGCCCCTTATTCACATCCCAAAACTTAACGATTTGGTCTTGACCTCTACTGACAAGAATGGGGCTCTCAGGATGAAAATCAATGGAGATTATCTGACTTGTATGCCCCTTTAAAGTTAATAGCAACTGACCGTCTGTTGCTCGCCATAAATAAATATCGCCTTTATCATCACCAGTTGCTAGAATTTCACCGTTTGAGTTGAATGCGATCGCTAATACGTTACCAAAAATTTGTGTGAAAATAGATTTACTAAGTTCGGCACGGGCTAAATTCACTTGATGCAAAGTGAGTCCTTGAAGGTTAGCTTGCCAAATCGGTAATTCAGAAAAATCAAAGCCTCTTAAATCCGTTTTGAGTTGAGAAAGCAAGTTGAAAACGTTTCCACCTAAATATCCCGATTCCTTCGGTGCTTGTTGGCGCTGATAGGAAAGCATTTGAATCAACTGCACTTCAATGGCTTTTCTAGTTCCTAATTTACGCAGCAGTTCGGCAATTATAGGATTGACAATTAATTTAATTTGTGCGTCTTTAATATAATCTTTTGCAGCCGCTTTCAGGAGAGCGTGAGTGTGAATGAGGGGAGTAGGGGGAACAGGGATATAAGGAGATAAGGTAGAATCTGTTCCCCGGTCTACTCCATTTCCCCAGTCCCCTATTTCCTGACTAATCTGTTCAACTAACCGCTCAGTGACATACTCCATAATGACGGGTTGCATTGTCTTCTTTTGAAAGCTTTGCTCGAGAAGAGAGCGTCTGAGTAAGGATTCTAAAGCTTCTAGAAGTTGATGCTTGAGTAACTTAGGGTAAATATCATCTTCGAGTTCCACAAGCGAAACCCCTTCACGATTAATAGCGAGCCAGTAAATTACACCTTTTTCTGTATGTGTTAAGCGTTCAAATTGTCGATCTAGCAGTAGGCGAATGCTGTTGAAGCTAGAAATACCTGCTTCTAGAAAAGCACTAACATCACCACCAAACAATTCTTGAATAGTTGTAGCAACAATTTTAAGGGCTAGAGGATTTCCACTGTACCGTGAAATCAATTGCTCGCTTTCTTGTTGGGATACAGAAAGCCCTTTAATACTCAGTAATTCTCGAGCTTCCGCTTTCAGCCCCGCAAGTTGCAACGTTCTCACAGGAAGAGCTTCTCCTGCTTGCATGGCGATTGCATTGGGCTTTTCTCGGCTAGTTAACAATAAACAGCTTTGGTGTGGAACTTCACCTATATTGCGAAGCAATTCATCATAACCTTCACAATCTGTTTGGAACGTTCCTGCATACACCCCACTCTGCATTAATGTTTCTAAATTGTCCAACACAATCAAGCAGCGATGTTCCCGGAGAAGTTCCATCAATTTGGAAAGCTTCCCGGCTTTGGTTTCTGGTAGTTGAACCGCGTGTTGGGGGGATAAAAATTTCAGCAAATCGTCTAAAAGATTTGTGAAGGGAGGTGCATGACGCAGACTCCGCCAGATCGCAAATTCAAATCGATCTTGGATCTGCTCGGCTAACTTAGTCACCAGTGTCGTTTTGCCAATTCCACCGCTTCCAAGTAACGCTACCAACCGACAATGTTCTTGAAGAATCCATTGCTCGAGTACAGCCAGTTCCTCCACGCGACCGCAGAAGAAGGAGACATCGACAGCTTCACCCCAGTCTGTGAGGGTATGGGGAGTGGAGTGAAGAGGTGAAGGGGTGAGGGGGTGAGGGGGGGACGATTGTTCTTGTGGTGATATTTCTTGAGTTGTTGTCCTTACGTTTAAACTCTGTTTTGCACCAGTGTAGTCTTCTGGCTCCATTTGCAAGCCCACTGCCTTAAATACTAAGGCTATTGAATCTCGATCGACTCCCTGTCCGCGCAAAATTTTCCTAATTGTGGCGGGATGCAAACCCTGACCTTCAAGCTGAGACCGACGAACGAACTCTTGAACTGGATAACGTTCGATTTCTAGCTGACGTATCCGGTTCTCTAACTTTGCTTGTCCTTTAGGACTAAGTACAACACCTCTACTTCGTTGTCCTACGGGCAAATCCATGATCTTGGCTCTGTTAGATTAAATATTAATATACTACTTTTGGAAGAAGATTAGCACGAGTTACTGGTTACTGAAAGGGTAATTGTGCTTCACGGACTTGCTTGTTCAACAAGCTTATACTTGTATACGCAACTGATAAACTTAATATTTCTAAAATAATAAATTCAATAGACGTATCCCGTCCTGTACTGTTAAAGATATCCCATAAAGCATGAAGTAATACTGCTGTTAAAAAAGCCTTTACCACTTGCCAATTCAATAATGTATTGTGCCCTACTTGATTTCTCTGTCTCCACATAACAGCACATACAAGCCCAGTCCAAGCCGCGTGTCCGGCGGGAGAGAATAATCCACGAGCAAGCAAAACTCCATCAAGAACGACCAAATTTCCTTTTGATTCCAAAAGGGATACGAAACTGTAGCCCATTGTCTCAAGTGCAGCAAAACCCATCCCGGAAGCAGTCCCTAGAAGTATTCCTGCTGTTAAAGAACGATGACGCCCTTGTAAGTAATACATTAAAGGAAAAATTAGTTTAGCACTTTCTTCAATCAGTCCAACACCAAGCATGGGTAAAAAACCCAACGCTTTGAAGACATCGTACTCTAAATTTCCTGCAATAACCGTGCCTGCAACTCCACCCCAAAGAAAACAGATTGCCATTGGGGGTAATAAGTCTTCCCAATCAGGTAAATTTTCATATAAATAAGTTACAAAAGTAACAGGAACGAGGAATGAACCTAGTAAGATAACACTCGGTATAAAGTTGGGGTTATTGGTCGTGATAACAGCTTTTTCAACAAGATACAGCAGAACCAGCCCACTGAGGAATATTTGAAACCACCTGCGTCTGATAAAAGCCATATATTTACGAGATGATTGAGTGACATAGTTATTATGGGCTTAAAACTAGAATTAAGTCCAGGCAAGATAGCATAGAAAAGCTATAACTTATCACAAAACATTAAAGGGTTCTGGTAAATAGGTATCACAATCCGCTTGGTATCCAATCTCCCAATACAAACGCGATCGTGCAAACTTACTTATACTTGTAACACGGTAACCACTTGCGTGCAACAATCTCAACGCAACAGGAGAATGCTCTCGCTCCAAAAGATACAGCTACTGACAACAGATTTAATAATTCTGCTAAATCGTCGCCAGTGGTTGAAGCCCAAGGATGGATCTCAGGAACGAATGGTAAGGCGGTTCTTGTATAAGCGTTTGAGAGTTTTTCTCTAAAAAATCAAACAGCCCTACCCGATGACAGGGCTAAGCGGATCGTGCTCACCACCACCATCGCGACAGTCCCAATCAGACGTATTTGCCTTTCAAGAAAATCTTCCCAAGTTCTTAACTTTTTCTTTCTACAGTCAGACTACAAGCATAAACCAGTTGAAAATCATGAATAATTTAAACCAAGATACCAGAAATAATTCTCAGGAAATTGATAAATTTACATTAGATCCAAAATTACAATCTGACAAACCATCTTATAGAGCATGGAAAAAACCAATTACTTATTTAGGATGCGTGCTAGTTGGCGCAGGAATGACAGTTCTTACTATGCGCTACCAAGCAAATCATTTTTTGCTACCTCAACCACTAGCTTCCAATCAACCAGTTAATGCAACTCAATCACCTGTTAATTCTTCTACACTTGATAGTTTGAACTTTATCACCTCAGTCGTGAATCAGACTGGACCTGCTGTTGTTAGAATTGATTCTACTCAAACGGTAAAAAACCCTCAGGCTAGTGTTTTTAACGATCCATTATTCCGGCAATTTTTTGGCTCTGAAATTCCTAAAGTGCCATCAAATGAGACTGTCCACGGAATTGGTTCGGGCTTCATTATTAATCCTAATGGTGAAATTCTAACGAATGCTCATGTCGTAAAAGGAGTGAAAACAGTAACCGTTACCCTTAAAGATGGACGTACTTTTAAAGGTAAAGTTATGGGTAGCGATCCCGTAACAGATGTTGCTGTAGTTAAAATTTCGGCTAATAATTTGCCAGTAGTGTTATTGGGTGATTCCGAGCGCCTCAAACCAGGACAATGGGTGATAGCGATCGGAAATCCCCTCGGTTTAGATAATACCGTCACTCAAGGTATCGTCAGTGCTACAGGTCGTTCTAGTTCTCAGGTAGGAATGCCAGATGAACGAGTTAACTATATCCAAACTGATGCTGCTATTAATCCGGGTAATTCTGGTGGACCGTTGTTAAACTCCTCCGGTCAAGTCATTGGAATGAATACTGCAATTCTTAAAGATACTCAAGGTTTGGGTTTTGCAATTCCCATTAATGTCGCTAAGACGATCGCCAATCAAATCATCACTAAAGGGAAAGTTGAGCATCCTTATTTGGGTATTCAAATGTTAACGCTTACACCTGAAGTGAAACAAGAACTAAACAGCGATCCCAACTCTCCAATTAGTGTTGATGAATCTCAAGGGGTGCTGGTTGTCAAAGTGATACCTTCTTCGCCTGCTGCTCGTGGGGGAATCCGCGCAGGTGATGTTATTGAGAAGGCAAACAATCAAGCTGTTGATAGCTCAAATGAGTTGCAACAAATTGTAGATAGTACTTCTATAGGTAAAAACTTACAATTACAAATTCAGCGCCAAGGAAAAACGCTGAATGTAAATTTGCAACCGGGGGTGTTACCTACAACAAATAACAATGACAGTGACAGTGACAGTGACCAGTAATCAGTGACAAATGACAAAATTTTAGTTATGGTACAGCGAACTCAAATATCCAGCAATAAGTCTTTTTCTTTTCGTACTAACACCACGATCGCAGCAATTATTGGAACCGCTTTGGTAGTGGGAATTCTCATTGGTGTGAGTGTAAGTACTGTTGCTAATTCCAGCCCAGATAATGTCGCTAGTAGCACCTATATTGACAGTTCTGCGCCAGATGCTGATGTCTGCGTGCAGTATGGAGCAAGTGCTATTGTTACGGATGCTCGAATCTTTGTTACCCTGAACCCCTTTAGGGTGTATGTTTCTCAACCGCGAATGCAACCTGGATGTGTTTTGCGTACAAGTGATTGGTCAATTCTGCAACAAAAAAACTTGGTAACATCTCAACAAATCAGCACTTGTAAAAACAGTTTAAATACTTTTGCTTACACGGGTAAATTAGAAAATTCGCCTCAAATTTCTTGTGTTTATCCAAATAATGCAGCTGGAAATCTCTTTGTCCCTCAAGCAACTACTGCTACAACAACACCTTAGTTTAAATATATTTAATGTTCTTTAGGTTTGAAACTTATGTCTGTATTTAACAAGCAACACATAAACCAAATCCAGTCAGAAAACTTTTGGGATAACTCTGCTAAAACCGTTATTTTTAACTTTATTACCGCTTTGATAATTCGTACCTTTATTGTTGAAACACGTTATGTACCTTCTCAATGGAACCTACTATTCAACCAGGTGAACATTTGATGAGTGAGTTTTTGGTGGATACCCTACGTATATATTGGAAATAAGATTGCTATATGCTGATAGGATTTTTAGCTCTAGATTCTTTTCTTATTATTTTTTTGTTTTTTGGATTGGTATTGTTTTTAGGTTATTTATTAAAAATTATCCAATAATCGAAGAAATAAAAGAACAAACAAAACTTTAACTGTCTTTGGGAGATTCAGGAAATGATTAATTCAACAACATCGAATACAGCTTTTGTAAGTCAAAGTAAAACAATTTATGGTGAAGATCTTATACGTTATTATCTTCAGGAAATTGGACGCGTACCTCTATTGACTCAAGAGCAAGAAATTTCTTTATCTACAGAAATTCAGTTAATGATGAACTTTTTAGATGTTAAGGAAAAGCTGGCTGTTAAATTAGAAAATGAACCTACATTGGAAGAATGGGCTGCTGAAATGAACCTACAGCCAAAAATAGTGCTTGACGTGCTTCATAAAGGACACAAAGCCAAGCAGAAAATGATTCAGGCTAATCTCCGACTAGTGGTTGCGATCGCAAAGAGATATCAAAGACGCAATATGGAGTTGCTGGATTTAATTCAAGAAGGTACTTTAGGGCTAGAGCGAGGAATTGAAAAATTTGACTTCACTAAAGGTTACAAGCTTTCTACCTATGTTTATTGGTGGATTCGTCAGGGAATTACACGAGCGATCGCACAACAGGGACGTACAATCCGATTACCAGTTCACGTTGTTGAAAAGCTGAACAAAATGAAGAAAGTTCAACGAGAATTATCTCAAACGCTAGGTCGAGTTCCTACAACTGTAGAAATTGCCAAAGCCCTTTCTTTAACTCCAAGCCAAATTCGGGATGTTATGCAATTTTCTCGCAGACCTATTTCCCTAGAGTTACGAGTAGGACCGGAACGAGACACAGAATTACAAGAAATTTTAGAGGATGAAGCTCATTCTCCCTTTAACTATGCTGTAGAAAAATCTCTCCAGCAAGATCTTCACAGCTTATTGTCAAATTTATCTTCTCAACAAAGAGAAGTCATCTGTTTGCGCTTTGGTTTTACAGACGGTCATGAATTTTCTTTAGCAGAAATTGGTCAGCGTATGGGTATTAGTCGAGAACGAGTACGGCAAATAGAGATGCAAGCTTTGAATATCTTACGCGGTCATCAAGATAAAATAAGGGGTTACTTAGTTAGTTAAAGCTCGGCAAACTCTCATTATACTATTAAATTTCTTCAACTTTCCTTAAAAAAGTACGTGTAGATACAAGTTTTTTCAAGTGTATTCTTGTGGGTTTGATCCCCCCTAACCCCCCTTAAAAAAGGGGGAATTAGAATCAATTTATCCTATTTTTGAC
The DNA here is from genome assembly GCF_045999855.1 of Tolypothrix campylonemoides VB511288_2. Taxonomy (NCBI): domain Bacteria; kingdom Bacillati; phylum Cyanobacteriota; class Cyanophyceae; order Nostocales; family Tolypothrichaceae; genus Tolypothrix; species Tolypothrix campylonemoides. The sequence goes on along the minus strand of NZ_JBFPMW010000006.1, from coordinate 446,185 downwards.
TAACTGATTAATCCTAACTTTCTCGCTGCAATTTCAATTTGAATCCGGAGTTCTTTATCTGGATCGTCGTAAACACCCAGCGCATCTTGGAGCCTGATCCAGTAATTCCGAACAGTGCGTTCGCTGACCTGCATCTGCTTGGCGATCGCCTTATCGGTTAGTCCCTCCTGAAACTTCAACGTCAAAACTCTCAGCCACCTGCGGTCAAATTCAGAACGAGAACGTAACTCAGGAGGTAAGTAGATAGAACCTCGGAGAGCAAAATCAAGCAATCGCAGCATCTCCCGGATGGGTAGAGACTTATCCATTGCAGCAAAGCCACCTTCGTAAGCATTAATCATCGGCTTTAGCTGTATGAGAGGTTTAATGTTAGTACTGAGCACCAGAATATTGGGAGCTAACTGACTCTCAATTAAGCGTTTAAGAAATTCCATTCCTACTTCCGGGGTGGCAGACCCGCAAGGCTTTTCTGGTAAACTTAAATCAATTACGACTAGTGTGGGATGATAATATTCTATCTGAGTTTGAGCAGTTTGCACATCCTGTGCTGTAATAATTTGAGCCATCGGGTAGTTTTGCTTTAGAGCAGGAACCGTACCCTCCAAGATTGTCTCGTGGTCGTCAATTATTAAGAATTTTTGTTGATTAGATTGGGGGTGCTTGATGTCATTTGTCATTGGTCAGTTGTAAGAGTGTTGCATCCATTAACATTCGGTAATACATTTGTGTTTATTCCTGTTTATTACTAACTTCTTTATTTATTTTTTACCTATTTTCTAGCTTATACCAGGCAAGATAAAGCTTTTTAGCATAAATTTAAAAATTAGCAATCGAGGACCAGTAATAAATAACTAGCGATCGGTAACCAGTTATTCTCGTATCCAGGCTCAGTTTGGGAATGCATAGATCGAGGCTCCGCCTCGACTTTAATGCAGTTGACCGGACTGGGCTAACAATGCTCGCCCTATCTGATATCTTGCACCTACACCCTATAAGGGTGAGGCTATACAAATGAAGCCTGCCTACGCAGGCTATAAATTCTAATTTTTCGTGTTATTGATAAAAATATATGTTTATTAAAAATACAAAAATCTAGTATTAATACTTTGGTGCAAGATATGAACTACTTTACCTTTTTTATACTTAGCAGTGAAATTTTTGCATCAGAACTGCCTTAACTTAGATGGAGGCGGAACCTCTAGTAAGGCATTCCCAGGCGGAGCCTGGGAACGAGGGATAAGTCTAAATTGCAGAGGATGGAGAAATAATTTCCAAACCGTATTTAGGAGCCGTTAGCATTAATTTCTTAACGTCTGCGGGAGTTACAGCTGGGGGTGTAAGATTTTGCCCCGATACAGGAACACCCACTTCCATAAAGAATTCTTCCAATCCAGCTGGTGTTAACCAACACAAGAACTTAGCAGGTTTTGTACTTATGTTGCGGAAACTATGGGGCTGTCCTTTAGCAGTATGGAGGAAAGTTCCGGGTGTAGCTACAATTGTTTGTTCTCCTAGTTGGAATTCCATTTCACCTTCTTGAATGTAAAAAGCTTCATTTTCATGGGTGTGAACGTGTGGTGGAACTCCATTGTTAGGTTGCATGACAATCTCAATGAGTGCATAAGCTTTACCTGTATCTTCGCCCTTAGCTTTAAAGGTGTACAAGTCCCCAAGTACCCAGGAAGCAGAGCCTTCACTTGGTTTCATTAATAGGTTATCAGAAATAATCGTCATGGTTATTTTAGGGTGTGAGTTGTGAACAAAGGCAAAAGTACAGAGACAAAAGGTAGAAAGTTCTTCACGAACTATATATCTTTTGCCGTCTGCCTTTCTTGATAAGACATTAATAATACTGGTGGATCATAGTGACTGGAACGCAAGCCCCACTACTACAATCTTGGACATTTAATGAGCCATTATAATTTTCCTGAATCTGAAACGAATCAGGGTTGTAATTATAATTAGGAGTCCAAGTTCCTGGATAAACAGGTTGGCTACCAGACAAGATAAACCCATTTCCATTTGGGGTAAGAGTCATAGATTCTCGAGCAATGATTCGCCTTCCATTGGGAAGAACAGCATTAACTGTCATGGTGCCATAGTTGCCATTCATATGAAGCCAAGCATTTTGAGGGACTCCGTCAAAGCGCCAAAATAACCTCCAATTGCCATTAAGTGCATTATTCGCTACTCCAGGAACAACGCTAAAATTGTGAGGTTGTTCAGCCATGACTGATTTGTTCCAAGTTGCAACAGGAATAATTGCTAAAGAGGTTGTCGCTAAAGCTGTTAGACTCAATCTTTTTAGTCTTTGCATAATTTGTTTAAAATTTTTCATCTTTGTACTCCACAGTTTTTACTATGATTAACAATGAGTCGTAAAAATGATAAAAGCTTACAAAAGATTGAAAATTTATGAATTAAAAACTATTCTTAAACCTTTTTAAGCTAATTCTTACTTATCTCATTGGCTAATTTAAATATAGGTAATTAATGTCAAGAAAATGTAAATATTTGAAATGTATAATAGCTATATTTTTTCTTGCCCACCTACTTATATTACCTTGGATGTGTAGAGGCGGAGCCTCTACTAAAGCATTCCCAGGCGGAGCCACCGGAACGAGGGGAGGTTGGGGGTGCGGGGAGGTTGAGGCGGAGATAACTTAACTTGCGTCAGGTAAATACAGTAATTCTTCTCGTGCATCATACTCGAAGAGTTTTGCATAACGTCCCCAATCAACTGCAGTCGCAAATTGTCGCTCGGTTTCTTCACGCGGATAGTATTCATCTAGAAAATCTAAGAAGAAATCGGCTGACATTGTCTTATTCTGTTTTTCTTGCAGTGTCTTTACTATACTGACAATCATTGGTACGTTTGCGATCGCTTGTTGCTGAAACAGTTCTTTGCTCCAGAGAATTGTTGCTGTGGCAAAGTCTCGTCCAATTTCTGTGAGTTGGATGTCTCCTTGAACAACTTCGGCAAAACCTAGTAATTCTGCTGCGTCTAAAATTGGTAGTAAGTCATCAACGTTGAGTTGCAATCGTTCTGCTAGGCGTGATATGTCATCTCGTCCGTGTGGCTGTTCTAATATGAGTTCTACTAAACCACTGATACCACCAACTCTTGCATGGGGTAACGGTTGTGCATAAGGAGAACGTGTTTGATTTTTGAATATAGAGTTTGTTGTATCGACTTCTCCAGTGACTTCAACATCTGGATTAGTCATGACAGTATATATATAGTCTACTAGTGCTTTAAAGCGGGGATGGGTGCGCTGGTGCGGTCTGGGTAAATTGATAGTAACTTCACCTCGAATATGACCTGGTTTGGCTCCTAGAATAATGACTCTATCGGCTAACTGTACAGCTTCTTCGATATTATGGGTCACAATCAAGATACTTTTAGATGGAAATAGATTTGCATTCCATAAATCATCGATTTCTCCGCGTAGGTTTTCTGCGGTTAATACATCAAGAGCGCTAAAGGGTTCGTCCATAAATAAGACTTTTGGCTCTATGACAAAAGCTCTGGCAAACCCTACTCTTTGTTTCATTCCTCCAGATAACTCTTTTGGATAAGCATTTTCAAAGCCGTCTAAACCGACTAAATTTATTGCTTGAAAGGAACGTTCTTGACGTTCTTTCCGACTTACACCTCGTGCTTGAAGCCCCACTTCTACATTTTCTAATACTGTTAGCCAAGGTAGCAGGGCAAAACTTTGAAAAACCATTGCGACTTCTTGATTGGAACCACGCAAAGGTTTACCACTACTGAATACGCACCCTTCGCTTGGTGGAATTAAACCAGCCATGATACGTAATAAGGTGCTTTTTCCACTACCACTTCGCCCTAATAATGCGACGACTTCACCTGCTTTAATTGTTAAGTTAATGTTGCGAAGAACTGTAAACTCACTTTTGCTTTCTGGGAGAGAAAAAGTTTTACTGACTTGTTCGACGGCAATCAGAATGCTATCTATTTGTTGTGCGATCGCCATTTTTCTATCTCCTTTAAAGATGATATTTGTTTTCTGCAAGTTGGTACAAGCGTCTCCAAACCAGTTGATTCATCCCAATAACGTACAAACTCATCATCCCAACTCCCAAAGTGATGCGAGACCAATCTCCCACGGTTGTTGCTTGGGCAATATATGCGCCCAATCCACGGGCGGTGAGAGTTGTTTGTCCCCAAGAAACAACTTCAGAAACAATGCTGGCATTCCAAGCACCCCCTACAGCTGTAATACCACCTGTGATCCATGCAGAAAAAATACTGGGAAGGATTAATTTACGCCACAGTAACCCATTGCGTAATCCCACATCTGATGCCATTTCTCTCAAATCTGTTGGGACGCTCATTGCTCCTGCGATCGCATTAAATAAGATATACCATTGTGCTCCCAGGGACATTAATAAAATGCTCCCCCAATCCAAGCTAATATTGGCGCGAATGAAGAAAAGCGTAGCAAAGGGAAAGATAAAGTTTGCAGGAAAAGATGCCAAAAACTGGACGACTGGTTGCAATAAATTTGCTAATTTGGGGTTAAAGCCAATAGCGACACCAACAGGTGTCCAAATTAACGTTCCTATAACTAGGACTATTAATACTCTTCCAAGAGTTAAGAGTCCGAGTAAAAAGGTCTTAAAGACTTCGCTTAGCCCAACGGTTGCAAGAATAAAATGTACTCCAGCAACTAATAAAGCTCCAACCAGTAGCAGTAATATTAAATTGTAGATGCGATCGCTCCACTGTTGCCCAGTCGTCTCGCGGGGTTGAAACGATCTAGGCGGTGTCAGAAAAGACATAAAGCGGTTAAAAATTTCTCCTATGGGAGCAAAAATCTGACGCATCAGACGCAACAATCGAGCAGCTTTGAGTAGATCCAGCAGCCAAGACTCAGTACCAGTAGTTGTCACACTTTGTTCCAATCGAAACTTCTGTGCCCAAGCATTTAGAGGACTCCAGAACAAGCGATCGACCAACACAATGACCACAATAATAGTTAGGAGCGCCCAACCCAAAGCGGATAAATCCTTAGCAGCCACTGCTGCTGCTACATAAGAGCCAATCCCAGGTAACGTATATTTTTGATTCAGTACGCTGATATTTTCGCTAACAGCAACAAAAAACCAGCCACCCCCAAAGCTCATCATCGCATTCCAAAGCAGAGCGATGGTAGCATTTGGTAACTCCAGTTGAGTAAACCGTTGCCAACCTGTAAATTGATAGAGAGTAGCAGCCTCATCTAGCTCGTGAGGAACCATTTTTAAAGACTGGTAAAACGAGAACGTCATGTTCCATGCTTGACTTGTGAAGATAGCAAAAATACATGCAGCCTCTAAACCTAAAAGACTACCGGGAAACAAAGCAATAAACCCTGTTACCGTAACAGAAAGAAATCCCAATACTGGAACAGATTGTAAAATATCCAGTAACGGTACCATGATGCGTTCGGCATAGCGGTTGCGAGCCGCAACATAACCGTAGACTAAAGCAAATATCGTCGAACAGAACAAGGCAATAAACATCCGTAACGTTGAACGTCCGGCATAATAAGGCAAGTAGTGTGGATCGAGACTGATGCTCGGGACTGTATTAGGCGGTACAAAAGGTACAAACGTTCCTTGACTTATATAAGCAATAACACCCAATAAAACTAAAGTACCAAGAGTAACCGCAACGTCGGACAAACCACAAGAGAAACGTTGAAGCGTTTCAGGAGATGGAAAAGTTTTTTGTAACATAGGAAAACGGTCACCGATTACTAATTTGGCTAGCGACTAAAAAACTCTAATCGACCAAAACCTAAAAACTGTCCGTGGGCTTTATTTCCTTGAGGAAACGCTTCAATACCAAATAAATAGGTTCCGCTTTCAGAAGGATTTTGCAAAGGTTGCACGCCAATTGTTACACTTGAGCCAGGATTTACTGGAGACGCAAAAATAATAGAAATTGTTTGTGTCTTTTTATCATAAGTGACTTGTTCGAGTGATAAACGTTGTTGATGATTGTCATTTTGGAAAGCTACAACGTTTTTTAGATTAAATTGAATGTTAACTTCTCCTTTTTTCTGAGTAAGATTGATTTTCTTTAATGGTTCGTCAGCGATGTCAGGTATATTAACATTAAAGAAATAAGTTGCATCTTTGCTATTAACCGTATTATCACTGGTTTCCACTTTTCCCAAGCTAGGAGGTTCATTAAAATAAACAGTTCCGTCATCTAATTGAACTGCTTTGCCTGTAGGAACTAGTATTAAACTAGTTCCTAGAATAATAATTAAAGTATATGTAAGCGATCCTATATTTCTAATAATTTTCATTTTCAACCTCGGAAATTGATGACTGAATTTTTCAATGAACGGGCGCGAAGAATGCCCATCTTACAATAAGTCAATTTCTGCAATATGCAAGCAAGTCATGTTATTATCTACACACTAGATAAGATCGCTAAGTCAACAGTAAAATTAACGCGCAGATTTCGATAACTGATACTATGACTCACGTTTGGCTGGTAACTGCCAAATTTCTTCTAAAGCTTCGATTTGCTCGAAGTGTGTTGATGCGGGCATTTGTTGTTCTTCTGTCAGTTCCCAAATTTGTTCTAAGGTCTTTATGTGCTGAAATCGTATTAAACTTTGGTAATTTCTATACCAAAACCCGATGCAGATAAGACTCAAACATGACAGAAATAGAAAAATAAGGTTAAGATTGCTATTCATTCGATAAATTATGTTATTGGAGTTTTACACGTAAATGCATTCTTGTGAAATTATTGATTTTTCAGTTCAATAATTGCGTAGTAAGCAAATGGTAAATTTCCAAGATTCATGAAATGTTATCTTTACCAATTTCCAGTGTTGAATAGCTAAACTCTAACTGTTTCCAAAGATTTTTAATTTGTTGGTACGCTTCTTGAGAAGATATTTTTCCAGCAGTCTCTAAATTGGAAATATAACTAACTTTTGTTGTAAATTCTTGTAAATTGGCGTTAAATACTAGAGCTTGCGGTGTGAATTTACCATGATAGCGAAATTGAGGATAAAGAAGGTTTTGTTTATCTTGCTGTTTCATATCTCCTCCTTTGAGTTGTTAGCTGTCATTTTTCGTTATCTCTAGTTTTGTTCATACCTGAAAGAAATGGGGTTAAGATGAGCAAGTTATGGGAAAAGTTAAGGACAACTTAGAAGTTTAAGATTTACAGCGGATTTCAACTTGGTGAGGTACAAAAATTACCCCCTCTGTCTCCCCCTAGTAAGGTTACGATGGTGTACAGATTTCTAGAAAAGAGATGAAACATCGTCAAAAGAGAGAATTGGAATGAAGTTCCCCCCTTTTTTAAGGGGGGTTAGGGGGGATCGAAACCGCAATGAATGCACTCTGTAAGACTTCGTACACCACCGTAGCTTGGTAAGGGGGGATGAAAGGGTGTACCTCATTCAGATGCAAAGCGCTGTAAATACTCTGGAGCAGGCAATACTAGCCTTGACCGGGCTAGCATTGCCTACCCATTTGAACTTTGGATACGATCGCCAAAATCCTCCTATGCATCAGCCTTTTAAGCAATAGGATTGTGGATGAGATATCCCGTGTTTGGCCAGGTTTTGCCTGTATAGCTGCGAATTATATTTGCAAAGGCTGAATGAAATTTGACATCAAGAGCAGAAACAATTGCTACGTATTTTCTCACCTAACATTTAGGATTGCTATAGTTCAAAAATTAAATAGAATGGGCTTATCTTATCTTTCCTCATTCTTGACTTTCAACATTTAAATTTTAAGTACAACTTCATAAGATTTGATGCAAGTATTAGCTGAGCAAATCTAACCCAATCATTTCAAACTTTAAAGGAGAATGCTATGAAACAGATACTAAAAGGCGCGATCGCTGCTGGAATTTTTGGTTTGGAAATTGTTGGAGCAACAACGATTCCAACGGGTGCGGCTGGTGCTAATGAACTTCCCCCGCAACAAATTGAGTTTGCTCCAGGAACTACCTCAACATTTATTCAATCTAGTATGCCTGCCTGCGGTCAACGTACATATATATTAAGAGCTAGAGCGGGACAGTTTATGTCAGTGAATGTCAACTCGACTCCCTCTCGAGATACTCTAACAGTGTATGGGCTTGATGGAACTCTATTAAGTAACGGAAGCAAAACTGGTAGCAATATTTATTACGGACATTTGCCAATGTCAGAGAACTACAAGCTTGTTATCGATAACCCGTCATCGCAATGGACTAGATACAACATGACGGTTGCTATTAAGTAGTCTCTTTTCCTAAAAAAAGAGCTAAGAGATCGCGTTGCAGGGGTACTATAGATACACCCCTGCAAGCTTTTAATCAATTGCCACTAGATCTTTTAACGCTTCTACTGTACGTTTGCCTAAATGCCATGTTTGTATTTCTCCATTGTTAAACATCAATCGCATCTGAAGATTGTGGTTTGGTAATTGAGCGATGTCATTCGAGAGTTGAGAAATATCAAACTGACTGAATCCCCCACTAGCAGTTGATGGAGGTATATAAACAGGATCTTCATCGCCCCAAAAAGGGTTATCCCAAAAATTATCAGCCCAAAGAGCATCAAAGGATTCGTAATACCCAGGTCTGGTGATTTTTGTGTGAGCGCTATCTGCTTTCACAAGTTGATTGATGGTTAGCAAGGGCTGATTATTATCCATAAGCGTTATTCCAGTTAAATAAGCACTTGGATTTGCAATGTATTTATCGTGTAAGGCATAATTGATAGTAACTTGTATGTCATTGTTGATAGGGTTTTTACTCCAAAGAGTAAAGACACCAACAGATGAATCGCCACTGGTAAAATCTTTGTCTTTAACAGCATAAACTGAGCCAGTAGTAAATAATTTACTATATGGAGCCTTTGCAAAGGAAGTAGCTTGTACTGGAACTTCTGCTGCTATAGTCAAACGTGGACCTAATGCTAGGCTACAGGATAGGAACAAGCTACTAGTAATAATTAGTTTCGATATTTGTTTTGTAAAAACCATAGTTAGAAAACTCCTTTCACTGATTAAATGGCTAATTATGTAACGTAGGGTAGCAAGATCTTGCGCTCCTACGGTGTGCTTTATCTTTCTCTTTAAGTATCTTTGCTTTTTTAGTGTTGTGGAGTGAAGATTGATAACTTAGAAAAAAGTTAGAGATTTTTTAATTTACTTTGTTAAAAGCAAACTATGAATTAAAACTATAAGTACAATGAGAGAGATCGCTGTATAAAGTGAATCTTTTTGTTTCCAGAATGCAAAGACCGAAAAGCCCACTCGTATTACGGGAGTGAAAATCAGCAATAGAATGCCCAGTTGAATAATTCCTTGTCCTCGCAATACTAAAACATCGTGTAAAATTCCTGGAAACTGGCGTAAATCAGCTGGTTCTCCATAGAAAATGTGGTCTTTAGGTATGCCAGTACCATTAAGAACTAAGTAAATTACTCCTCCTATTATGATGATTGTTGCTGCTAAAGTAACTCCTACAAATAAAAGGTTGCTAACCTTAATTTCAATTTGTGAATCTGTCCAGTTAGAATATAATTGCTGTGAGAGTATTTTTTTGGAGGAGGAACGGCGTAAATACTTTGTAAATTGAGCCATACTAAAGATCTCCCGTAAATCCTTTGTAAATCATCTGAACGCCAATTGTTAGAATGAGTATGCTAAAGATTGCATGAAGCATTTTTGTGTTGAGTTTTACTAATAATCTGGCTCCGTACCAGGCTCCTAGCAAAACCCCCAAGACAACAGGCATACATAATTCAGGATCGATATATCCCCTACTAAAGTAAATTCCAGCACTAGCTGCTGCAGTCACTCCAATCATGAAGTTACTAGTTGTAGTAGAAACTTTGAACGGCAATTGCATCACTCGATCCATTGCAAGCACCTTAAGTGCGCCAGAACCAATGCCGAGTAATCCAGAAGTTATACCTGCAACTATCATGAGGAGAAAACCTCCAAGAACGTTCTGAACACAATATGCTTCATCTCCATCTAGTGTGGGATAACTACCATTAAGTTTCAAACGTGTTGCTAGAGGATTTGTGGGGAAACTGATTGCGTGCTTTAAGTGAGGTTGGTTGGCAAGATAATTTGAAATTAGCAACATGGCTCCAAATACAATTGCAATAATTCTTGTAGGTGCGATCGCTGCAACTGATGCGCCAAAAACTGCTCCAAAAGTGGTTGCTATTTCTAACAACATTCCAAGGCGAATATTTGTGTAGCCTTGACGAACATAGGCGATCGCAGCTCCAGAAGAAGTAGCAATGACAGAAACCAAAGAAGCTCCAATGGCATAGCGGATATCAACGCCAAATCCTAAAGTCAGCATTGGTACCAAAATGACTCCTCCCCCCAACCCACTTAAAGAACCTAACAATCCAGCTAGTATGGAGCAGATACCTACTACTAAAGTGAATTCAAGATTGTTCATAAATGAAGCCAACATGATGGTCGCTTTTCATGTGTTCAATCGTCTGTTAAATTGCGACATGGTTCCAGGCAAGATAGCCCACTTAGTAATAAGTTAGAGATTGAGGCAAAGTATGTATCGTGAATTTATAAAATTGAGGCAATAGCTGTGAAATATATGTCTGGAGCAAAGGCAATTGGTTTTTTAAATAATAGACTCAAATTAATTATTTCCATTGCAGTTGCCCTGTTAGTTTATATACTTGTACTGAAAATTATTCTACGACCAGCAACATCAATACTAATAGCTTGGAACTCAGGAGCAATTTGTTTTCTCATTTTAATATTTTTAATGATACTCCAAGCCACTCCGGAAAGAATGCGTCTTTTAGCTAAGCGTCAGTATCAAAAGCGATGGGCTTTGATGACATTTGTTATATGTTCAGCTTGTAGCAGCTTATTAGCTATTATTTATATGCTTGCAGACACGAAAGGGTTGTCAGAGTTTTTCAAGACTCTACACGTTATATTGGCAGGAGTAACAGTCATCAGTTCCTGGGTATTAATACATACTACCTTTGCTTTGCGATACGCGCATATGTACTACTACGGCCATGAAAATAGTACGAATCTTAGCAATCAAGCAATTACCAGTTTAGATTTTCCTGACGAAGAACAACCAGATTACTGGGACTTTTTATATTTTTCCTTTGTTATTGGCATGACTTGTCAGGTTTCCGATGTTCCTGTACGCTCGCGCAGTATGAGACGTTTGACTCTCGTACACAGTATATTAACGTTTTTTTTCAACACGATTATTTTGGCGCTGAGTATTAATATAATAGCAGGGCTTATATAGTGGTCCCCCTTTGGTGTGAGGTACATATTCAAGACTAGTAACCTTGCGGTACACGGATTTAGGTGTACCGCAAGGTTACTTAGGAAACGCTATATAGCCGACTAATAAGTTACTTATCTGTTTCTTGCCTTTATACCTGTAATAATTGATTCTTGCCTTAAGTTTTGGCTTTTTCAAGACTTACAGCTTATATACTCTTTCAACAAGTATGTCTGAAAAAAAGAATCTGTTGGGATTTACGTGTTAGCACCGATCTCTTTTTTCATATCCTGTCACTAACTTTAAAGGAACATACGGGAACAACTAGGAGAAGAAGCAATGATTGTATCAGTACAAAATCATGTTCAAACACATAAAAATGTTACAAAACTATACAATCACTCTGAAGCTTCCGTAGCTCCAGAGCCTATTGAATTTAGCGGGACTAACGACATCAGTGAGATTTATCAAACTACTGGATTTTTTTTCTTAGTCTTTCTATTAATTAACTATTTTATTGCTAAATACTTGTACAGAAAGCAATGCGAACAGTAAACGACAGATGGGACAGTTACGAGTTAAAAACCTTTCAATGAAAAACTCTCCAATTTGTGAGTGAGACGCTGCTCAGAAGATGTCTCTCGAAATATCAGATTTTATGCACGAGCCCCCTAGGATATGTTTTCAAAGTTTGAGTCCTCCATTTCCCTTCATCAAGGATACCGTTCAAAAGTCGGATTTACCTCCCTTAATCACCCTGATGTATTAGGGGTCACAAGAAGTTAAGCTACTTCCCCTTTCACGGGTGGAGGGTTAGGGTAGGGTAAACTTGAGGTTACAACTTCCTTGAGGAAACTATTTCAGAGGTTTGTAAAACCTAGCCTTAAAAAGGGGAGAAATATTCTCAAAATCCTCTTTTTTAAGGGGAGTGTGGAGCGAGTGTGAATTTAGGGGCCGTGCGAAACTTTGATACATCACTAAAAATTTTACAAATATCTTCATAGATCTGTAAAATCGGTAGATTTGAATTCATACTGTCACGCTTTACCAGTTAAAATCAGCCAAAATAAACCTTGGAAAGAATTTTGAGGTAAGGTCCGTTTTGGCTTCATCGAACTCACGTTAAGTTAAGATCTGTTGCAAAAGGTTGGTTAGTAACAGCTTCAAACCAAAGCGCTCGGGTTTCAGTCCTAGCTTATCCAAAAAACTCAACAAAACTCAACTTGATTTTTCTATTTATTTATGCAAAAGTCTTGTTTAGTAAAATACGGTTTGTCAGTAGAGATATAGTAATTAACTTTTATCTCACCCAGATCGTTAATATAAGTGCTTTAGCTAATTAAGCTCCTATTCATTGATATTGAGGAGTGAATTGTCATGATTCCTTTACAACAGAGCCGCTTTCGGTACAGCAGCTTGTTATTTGCAATTTTTTGCATTAGCTTTATGGCATCTGGTTGCACCCAAACGGCTGTGAATGGTGCCGATCGCTCGGCCAATTCTTCTACCAAACCCGTTAGCACTCAAACTCAAGAAAAAAATAACGTGATTCGGTTGGGCTATCAAAAAGGAGGCATTATCCCGATCGCGCGTCAGCGTGGAGAATTAGAACGCGAGTTAGGATCTCAAAATATCAAGGTTGAATGGAGCGGTCCATTTGACCGATGTGCTACACTTCTCCAATCTCTCAATGGTAATCGGGCTGACATTGGTGGCTGTGGTGATATCCCTTCTATTTCTGGAATTGCTGCCAAACAACCGCTTTGTATTGGCTCTGTACAGAGGCCCAAACTCGATGCTTTAAGCAATGCCATCCTAGTCCGTGGAAATTCATCTATCCGCAAACCTGCTGATTTGATTGGTAAAAAAGTAGCAGTGAATCAAGGAGGTGCGGGTGAGTATTTGTTATTAAAAGTTTTGGAAAAAGAGAACATACCTAAAGAAAAAGTACAGCGCGTTTACTTGTCACCTAATGATGCTGCACCAGCTCTCTACCAAAGCTCTGTTGATGCTTGGGCTGTGTGGGAACCCTATGTTTCCATTGCAGAACTAGAGCATAGCGCAAGAAGAATTACTACAACGCATCCAGCTCCTACCTACGGCATTATGGTTGTGCGGAGCGGAGCCGTTAGTGAAAATCCAACTGCTGTCAAAGCTGCTCTGATTGCTTTAAGTAAAGATGGTGAGTGGTTGAATCAAAACACCACAGCTGCAGCCGATTTTATGGTCAAAGAACTGAAAGTCTCAAAGGCTGTAGCCAAGCAAGCAACTAAGAATCGAGGTCCGGAATCATACACTTTTCCCACTCCGGAAGATATAGCCAATCTTCAAAAAACTGCTGATTGGTTATTAGAGCAAAAGATTATTCCCCAACGAGTCGATATTTCTGCTGCGGTGTGTCCGCTTGGTACTTAATTGCGTAAGTTTGCCACAGATCCTCACTACTGCTCAAATCTTTAGGGGCAGAATTTATCAGCTTGTCTCTATATTTTAAGGAAGAATAAACGTGTCTTACCAGCAAAGGCTCTTTTCGAGCGCAGTGTTAATGTTAACTCTCAGTTGCTATGTAACGTTGGCGATCGCATTTAGTACTCGTAGCAATTCTCAAAATGCCGCGCCTGCTAATTTAGCAAATGTAACGCTGCGTGTTGCTAAGTACAAAGGTGGTTGGGATCTCCAGCTTAAACTAGCTGGGCTAGATAAGTTTCCCTATCAAGTTAAGTACTCAGAGTTTACAGGTGGAAATTTAATGGTACAAGCAATTAACGCAAATGCTATTGATATTGCATCCGCCAGTGAAATTCCACCTATTTTTGCAGCGAACTCCCAAGCGTCAGTAAAAATAATTGCAACCACCAAAGGACCAACTGTAGGTCAAGTTGTGTTAGTGCCAAAAAACTCTAGGGCAAAGACAATCGCCGATCTTAAAGGCAAAAAAGTGGGTTATGTCAAAGCGACAACCGCTCATTATTTTCTAATTCGGATGTTGGAACAAGTCGGTTTGACAATTAAGGATGTCAATGCCATTCCTTTGTCTATCCCCGACGGGCTTTCTGCCTTTAGAAAGGGAGATCTTGATGCTTGGGCAACTTACGGTTACTCAATCCCACAAGCTCAGAAAGATGGTGCTAGGGTTCTCAAGTCAGCTAAAGACATTTTAAGCGGTAACTTCGTTATTATAGCAGCACCCAGTGCCATCGCCGATCCAAATAAGAAGGCAGCAATTTCCGACTTTCTATGTCGAATTAAAAAATCTCAAGTTTGGCGCGACTCCAATATTAGGGCTTGGTCCAAAAACTATGCTTCTGCCATTAATGTTGATGAAAATATTGTCTACCAGGATGCCCAGGAAGGATTGCAACAGCGCCGCTTTCAGTTGTTACCTATCTCAAAAAGCGCGATCGCATCCCAGCAAAAGGTTGCAGACACTTTTTACAAAGCTAGTGTTATCCCATCAAAGGTTGATGTACAACCTTTATGGGATAATACTTTTAACGAGGCAATCTCCAAGTGCAACTAAACTAGTTGCCGTTAAATATAGTACATGGGCACTCTTCTCAGAATTTCTTGTCGGTGATACAGGTCTGAGAGTGTATACTTCTGAAAAGTCGAAAAAGCAGCTTGATACATTTCAACCCGTAAATTTTGTATCAAAATTTTCTCTATTGTTTTAGATGAAGTAGATTTTGGTGGTACAAGAGTTTTTGATTCTTCAATACAATTAAAAACATCCAAAATTGTAATATCTTCAGGTTCTCGCGCTAAAAAATAGCCGCCCTGCGAGCCACGTATGCTTTTGATTAAACCACCACGTTTTAAAGTTGTTAACAGTGATTCCAAATTGCGATTGCCTAAACCTTGTAGTGCTTCTATCTCGTGCGTTTGCAATGGTTCGCTGCTGCCATGATTTTTTGTCAGTGCTAATAAAGCTAGTATTGAATATTTAAATTTGTTAGTTAGCTGCATTGCCATAATAAAAGTTTTCCCTTATGTTTAGTCGCGAATTATATGAACTACAACTTATAGATTGACAAAAAAATGTTTATATGAATTCCAATCTATTTTCCATCCAGATATATTAGAATCAATTGCTTTGCTCGGTTCAATATAGCAGTCCTAAATGAAATATAAGAATAAGAGTGAAGACTGTTAATGGCTAATTGCCTATTGACCATTAGCAATTAGCAATCCAAATTTTTTACAAATGATTTAGGATTGCTATATGTCTATTTCCTATATTCCATATCAATTATCTGTAGTCTTCTTAAGACTACAAATAAAAAGTGAGGAACTGGTGAGGTATTTGTAAAGATAGGTAAAAGCGTTGTTAATCGCTTGGGGTATCTAACAATTTAATTTTCTTAAGAAAACCTTTTTTTTAGATATTCAATAATATATTACTATAAATTGATAGAATTACAGTAGTTTTTACAAAAATATCGTATAATATAGAGGAGTGTAAGCAATCAACTTCTACCACCTGTACCTCCAGTCAGAATTCATCGTTCGATCGCTCAGTTAGCCATTTAATTACCTACTCAGTGAAGACAGCATCACTCAAAGTAGGATCTCGAAATACGACTACTGAAGATATTTTAACGCTCCCAATATCCAAAACTCATAAATTGCTTGTTGCTCCAAGTTAAAGGATTGTATCAACACCTGTCTTGAGACGATCGCACCCGCGTTTTCATCTGAATTGTCAGCAACCATAGATAAAGAGAACAACAATGAACAAGATTGCCCAAAAAGTTCTAGAAACCACAGTTGAGTTCTCTGCTCCTGTCACGGCAAACTCGCCGGAACTCCAACAGCTTTTCGATTTTATCGCTTTGGGGGCTGCCGAGCGGGATCGCGATCGCATCCTTCCTTTCGACGTTATCGAACTGCTCCGTCGTTCGCGACTGGGTGCATTGCGAATCCCTATTGCTGAAGGAGGTGGTGGTAGTACCGTGCGGGATCTGTTCGAGGTCGCGATTCGATTGGGAGACGCCGATCCAAACGTTGCTCACATTCTGCGGAATCACTTCACTGTCATCGAGCGGATTTTGCGTTCCGAGCGCAGCGAAAGAAATCGTCGGTGGTTAAAGGCAGTCGTTGATGGAGCATTTTTTGGATTTGCTGGGAGCGAACTGGAAGTCAAGCGAGCCGGGAGCGGCACAGTGGTGAATACAAAATTGACACCTGATGACGGTGGCTATCGTTTGAATGGAGCGAAGTATTACAGCACTGGCAGCCTTTATGCAGACTTCGTAGCTGTGCGTTTGTTAGTACCTGATGGGACTTCAGCAACTGCCATTGTACCAACCAAACGAGAGGGGGTTGAGCTTGTAGACGACTGGGATGGCTTCGGACAAAGGCTGACGGGGACTGGAACAACTGTATTCACAAATGTACGCGTAGAGGCTGATGAAGTGGTGTTTGATACTGACCCAGATAACAGTCTCCTAACCTACAATGCTACCGTCCCGCAGTTGTTCCTCACTGCAATTAACGCTGGTATTATTCGCAATGTTCTCCGCGACGCAATTAACCTCGTCCACAAACGACCCAGAACTTTTTACCATTCTACAGCCGAGCGAGCAGCAGATGACCCGCTCATACAGCAGACAGTCGGTCAAATTGCTGCTAATGCCTTTGCCGCCGAAGCGATCGTCCTATGCGCCGCTGACGGTCTCGATGACATCATTACCGCACGAGCCAAAGGCAAGGATGAATCAGCCGCTTCTCTTGAGGCTTCTCTGCGGGCAAGCAAGGCAAAATTGGTTGTTGATGAACTGACACTGCGCTCAACTACTTTGTTATTTGAAGTGGGTGGAGCTTCCACAACGAAAAAGGCTTACAATTTCGACCGTCACTGGCGCAATGCCCGCACCTTGTCCTCACACAACCCTGCTTCCCTCAAAGCTCGCGCAATCGGCAACTACGAAATTAATGGCACACCTCTGCCAACAGCCGCATTTTTTTAAGGCAGAAGCTCCATTGACTCGGGTTGAATTCAGAGAAGCGAAGGAAGCTCTAAATCTCGCTTCCTTTAGATACTGCTATCACATAAATTACCCAGTCATTTCAGCTGTCGCTCGACCGGAAAAGTCTTTCTGGGAAATTAAATTATTATCACATTATCTTAAGTCACCATAATACAGAATTCGGATTCTTACCGTGAGTGCTTTCAATTCCAGTAAGGTTCAACCGCAGGCAGAATTATCCAGTCAATCTCTAGTCCTCGTCGATCTCAGTGCCAGAATAAAGCGATCGCCTTGGCGTGAAGTATGGGATTTATGGCGTGGGCGACTGCTGAGAGTGGCAAGCCCAGTATTGATTACCATTCTTTGGCAGACAGTCTCTATGTTTGGCATCATTCCATCTGAGATCCTCCCGTCGCCGACAGATATTTTAGCGGCTTTTGGAGAGTTGATCGGGCTCGGCGAGCTACAAGATGCACTACCGACTTCGTTATCTCGTTCTCTGACAGGGCTGGCGATCGGTGGAAGCATTGGTCTGGTGCTCGGATTGTTCGCTGGTTTGTGGCGTGTTGGGGAAGAAATTTTCGATGCGCCACTTCAGATGTTGCGGACGATCCCATTTATCGCCCTCGTGCCGCTCTTCATCACTTGGTTTGGCATTGACGAGACAGCTAAAATTATTGTCATTACTGTTGCCACTATCTTTCCTATCTACTTAAATACTTACGCCGGTGTTCGGGGTGTCGATCCCAAACTCTTAGAAGCTGCCACCGTCTTTGGGCTCTCTCGCCGGCAGGCAGTGCGGTATGTCATCCTCCCAACCGCATTACCTTCTATTCTGGTCGGTTTACGCTTTTCTGCGGGAACATCCTTACTGGCGCTGGTTGTAGCCGAGCAAATCAATGCGCGATCGGGTATCGGCTATATCCTCAACAATGCCAATGCAAACCAACGCTCCGACATCATAATTGCTGGCATCATTGTTTATGCAGCACTTGGGATCGCCAATGATATCGTGATGCGTCTGCTCGAGCGGCTTGCACTACCTTGGAGGCCAAACATTGTCCTTAACTAATTACACGCACGCACCAGCTAAGATTAGCACCTTACATGCCGTTGAACTTACCGACGTTCGTCGTGTCTTTGGCAAGCGGGCTGTCCTCAATGGCATCAATCTGACAATTCATCAAGCAGAATTTGTGGCAGTGCTTGGTCCCTCTGGTACTGGTAAAACTACATTGCTGCGTCTGCTATCCGGTCTCGATCGCACCGATAGCGGCTCGGTGCGAGTAGCCGCAAACCGCTCAGTTGTTTTCCAAGAACCTCGGTTGGTTCTTGCCAAGCGAGTCTGGGAAAACGTAGTCCTGGGAAGCCAAGGACGTGCTGCACGGCGGGATGCACTGCAAGCTTTGGAAGAAGTAGGTCTTCGCAACCATGCTGATGCATGGCCCAAAACCCTCTCTGGTGGAGAAGCTCAACGGGTGGCTCTTGCCCGAGCTTTGGTAAGACAGCCGAGTTTGTTGCTTCTCGATGAGCCATTTGCTAGCCTCGATGCTCTAACCCGCATCAAAATGTACGAACTCGTGGCCCAACTCTGGGAACGCCACCATCCTGCTGTTGTTCTTGTCACCCATGATGTTGATGAAGCAATTCTGCTGGCGGATCGCATTCTGGTACTGGCAAATGGGTCTGTTAATCTCGATCTAACAATTGACACGGACAAACCTCGCGATCGCGCAGATCCCGCCTTTGCAGCGCTCCGCGTCCGTCTGCTTGCAGAACTTGGCGTTGCTCCAAACCACGCCAAACCACCCACTGAACCGATCCAAAACGCAGTCATATCAAACTGGAGATCCGATCGTGAGATTTAGCCGACGAGAAGTTTTTTTATCCCTTGGCGCAATCACTGCGGGAGCGATCGTTAGCTGCCGCGACCTCCGCCAGAGCGATAACCGTGTCAATTCATCCATAGCAAGTTCTGTAAGTTCCAACTCAGGTCGAGTCAAACTAATTGTCGGACAACAGGATAATGCCTTACAAGAAACTGTAGCCGCATCTGGGGTGTTGGAGGGATTAACCTTCGATCTGCAATGGGCAGTTATTCCCGGTCCTGCCGCTCAGTTGGCTGCACTCTATTCTAAAGCCATTGATGTTGGTTTGGTGGGTGATACTTCACTGATTGTAGAGCAAGGGCGTGCAAAAATTGAATGGACGGAGGAAACCGCTCCCCTTCAAAACGTGGCTTACAGGAAGAATCCCGGTCCGGAATACCGAGCAACCATCACGGCTGTACGCAACAGTGCCAATATTAAGACACTAGCAGATTTGCGAGGCAAGAAATGGGTCTCGAATTTTGGTGGTATCAATTATTTCATGTATGTCTTGTCGCGTATTAAAGCGGGGCTAAAGGTCACCGATATCAATTACATAGAACTTGTTGACGGATCTGCGGCTGGTGCTGCATTCAAAGCAGGGCGTGCTGACGTGTTTTCGGGAAGTATTGGCACGATTAAGGAAGCTCTAGACAGTGGTGAAGCCCGTATTTTGCTTCATGCAGAGGATTTAGGAATGCTTGCTGCTGGTGCTTTCACAGCCCGTAGCGATGTCATTCGCGATCCAGATAAAAGCAAGGCGCTGGCTGATTTCTTCGAGCGAGTCCGCAAACACTATGACTGGTATGCCAAAAATCTCGATGTCGTCGAGAAGATTTACGTTGAAAAACGGAAGCAGAAGCTTAAATTAGCAAAATATTTCGCAGCACAAGATTTTGCAGCATTCATTCCAATTGATGATGATATTGTCAAACGTCAGCAAGGTCTTGCTGATAGGTTGTTTCAAGCGGGAGAAATTCCTAAAAAAATCAATGTGAATGTACATCACAGCCGAAAGTTCAATTCGGCAACGACATTATCAGCCTGAAATTACCGATCGGTATTTACGGTATGGAATATTTTCTCCTATAGCTTAGCAGGTAGTTTTTTAGTCGTTCCGACTATCTCAAAGGAATCAAGACAATGACAGATCGTCACCAACTACACCTGAATCTGCTGTTTAATAATGCTGGTAACTACAGCTCGGCTTGGCGATGGCCTGATAGCGATCCCGGAGCTTTTGCAGACATTCAATATTATGTGCGTACAGCACAGCTGTGCGAGCGCGGCACTTTCGATGCGATTTTTTTAGCCGATCATCCTGCCCTTGGCGAATATTCTGAGTACCGTCCATTTCAATCGCTAGAACCAACCATCGCTCTAGCAGCAGTGGCATCTGCTACCGAGCGCATCGGTTTAATCGCCACCGCATCGACTACATACAATGAACCCTACAATATTGCCCGTCGCTTTGCGACGTTAGATCGTGTAAGTGGTGGGCGTGTCGGCTGGAATGTTGTTACAACAGCCAACCCTGAAGCCGCATATAACTTCGGTCAGACTGATGTCATTTCCCATGATACGCGCTACGAGAGAGCAGGAGAATTTACCGAGGTTGTACAAGCCCTCTGGGATAGTTGGGAGGATGACGCATTTATAGGTGATAAGGCATCTGCACGCTTTATCGATCCCTCTCGCGTCCATCCAATCAATCATAAAGGTAAGTATTTTTCAGTACAAGGGCCGTTGAATGTACCGCGATCGCCACAGGGTCGGCCAGTTTTGGTTCAAGCGGGTGGTTCGGATGATGGTCGAGACTTGGCAGCGAAATATGCCGAAGTCGTTTTTACTGCAGCTCAATCGTTACCACAGGCAGTTGCCTATAGTAATGATTTACGCAACCGTGCCCGCAAATTTGGGCGATCGCCAGATGCCATTGTTATCTTACCCGGTCTTGTCACCGTCATTGGTAGCACGGAAGCTGAAGCAAAGCGCCGCGAACAAGAACTTTGGGAATTAGTACCGATAGAATACGGTCTGGGTAGGTTAGCTAATATACTTCAAGTCGAGCCAGAGGTTTTAAAGTTAGACGAGCGTTTGCCTGAAAATTTGCCACTACCTGTGAATAGCAATCAAACTATGTTCAAAGTTGCAGTTGACGTTGCTAGGCGTGGCAATCTCACCGTGCGCGAGTTGATTAAAGCTCTAGGCGGTGGTGGTACAATGCATCGCATTGTCGTTGGCACTCCAGAACAGGTGGCAGATTCCATTGAAGAATGGTTCTTGTCAGGTGCAGTTGGTGGCTTCAATGTGGTGCCAGACGCAATCGCTTCAGGGCTAGAAGTATTCGTCGATTTTGTAGTACCGGAACTGCGCCGCCGGGGTATTTTCCGCACTGAGTATAAAGGGCGCACCCTGCGGGAGCATTATGGGTTGGAACGCCCGCAGAGCCGATATGCTCGTGAAAACCGTCAAGCTGTTCCAGCCTAGATCGTATTTGAGAAAAGCACCGAAATCGGACTGCTTCACAAGTTGCAAACTTTACATATTGGAGATAGAAACAATGATTAAGAGTCTAGAAAAAGTTTCAAATACCACAATTCAGTTTTCGACTCCTCTGACAGCAAACTCGCCGGAACTCCAGCAGCTTTTCGACTTTATCGCTTTGGGGGCTGCCGATCGCGATCGCAATCGCATCCTTCCTTTCGATGTTGTCGAACTGATTCGTCGTTCGCGGCTGGGTGCATTGCGAATTCCTGTTTCCGAAGGTGGTGGCGGTAGCTCAGCACGGGAACTGTTTGAAGTCGTCATTCGATTGGGAGAAGCTGACCCAAACGTTGCTCACATTGTGCGGAATCATTTCTCCGTGACGGAGCGTATTTTGCGTTCCGAGCGCAGTGAGAGGAATCGTCGATGGCTGAAGGCGGTTGTTGATGGGGCGATTATTGGACTTGCTTCAACCGAACTAGAAGTTAAACGAGCTGGCGGTGGCGCGGTGGCGAATACGAAATTAACACCCGATAACGACGGTTATCGTCTAAACGGGACGAAGTATTACAGTACTGGTAGCCTTTATGCAGACTTAATTTTCGTGCGAGTACTAGCACCTGACGATACCATAGCGATCGCACTTCTGCCTACCAAACGCGAAGGAATTGAGCTTGTGGATGATTGGGACGGCTTCGGACAAAGGCTAACGGGTACGGGGACTACGACATTCACCAATGTTCGCGTGGAAGCAGATGAAGTATTTTTTGAGACAGATACAGACAAAGATAACTCACCTTACAACATTGTCCCACAATTGTTTCTGACAGCAATTAACGCTGGCATTATTCGCAGTGTTTTGGAGGATGCAAAAAAGCTCGTCCATACCCGACCTCGGACTTTCTACCATGCTGTAGCCGAGCAAGCAGTTGACGATCCACTCTTGCAGCAGACTGTCGGTCAAATTGCAGCCAACGCCTTTGCAGCCGAAGCGATCGTGCTACAAGCAGCCGATGCTCTCGATCGCCTAGACGGTGCTCGTTCCGAGGGAGAGGAATTTGAGACAGCAGTGGCACTAGCAGCTTCTCTCAGTGCAGCTAAAGCCAAATTGATTGTTGACGATCTATCGCTACGCTCAGCCACCCTGTTATTTGAAGTGGGTGGAGCTTCAACAACAAAACAAAGCTACAACTTCGATCGCCATTGGCGAAACGCACGTACTCTAGCATCGCACAACCCTTCTCATTTTAAAGCTCGTGCGATCGGAGACTACGAAATCAACGGCACGCCACTGCCACAGAGAGGATTTTTCTAAGGGCACAACATCTAACTGCATAGTTACTTGACGTATCAGGATGCGCGTGAGACACATTATGAAACAAATGCACCTTGTCGGCTTTATGCACTCGTCCCATGTAGTTCTCAGCCACGGTATATGGCGACATCCCCAGACCGAACTGGGTTTTTTGGGACCAGAATTTTATCAAACAATTGCCCAAACTCTGGAGCGTGGCAAGTTCGATATGGTGTTTTTTGCCGATGCGCTAGCATTTCCCGATGAGTGCAAGATTTTACCTGCTATTACACCATTTATTGGCGAGACCACCTGCGATCGACAGATGTGGGTGAAACACTATTGCCAATCGTGAGACCATTAGCTGAGGTAGGAAAATGACTAATGAACGTGATAAGGGAACACCAGAGGGCGGGGAAAGGATTCTCCGCGTCCCCCCTTCTTTACGTTGCCGTGTTTCTTCTTGGAAAAAACTTGTTTTATTTTTTACCGTTGTCTTTGGTTCGGGCTTTCTGGCAACGGCATGCGATACAGGTAACAATAATCAATCCACTACTGCATCTGCTGGAAATCAACCTCAAACTGCACTAGTCAATCAGTCTGCCAAAAATGGAAATCAAACCACTATCAAGATTGCTTACGTCAAGTGGGCATTGCTCCCCATTGTTAGAGAACGCGGTACGTTAGAAAAAGAACTAGCTTCTCAAAATATTCAGATCGGTTGGGTAGGTCCTTTCCCTAATTTTGCGCCACTTTTAGAAACATTAAACGCACGGAGTACAGATATTGCTTCTGGCGGAAGTATCCCGGTAATTACAGGATTGGCAGGTGGTGCAGATATTTGCTTGCTTGCATATCGTCCTCCAGATGTCAAGTCACAAACCATTATTGTGCCCAAAAATTCTCCTGTTCGCCAGGTTACCGATCTAATAGGTAAAAAAGTTGCAGTGAATAAGGGAGGTGGCGGTGAACTTCTACTTCTGCAAGCATTGAAGCAGGCAAAGATATCAGAAAACAAAGTTGAGCGAGTTTATCTGGGGCCAACTGATGCTCTACCTGCTTTGCTGCAAGGACATGTAGATGCTTGGTCAATTTGGGACCCAGGACTTTCAACGGCGGAAGAAAAGTATGGAGCACGTCGAATTCTACAGAACAATCCTGCTCCCAGCTATGGAGTTTATGTAGTTCGTCGCCCGGTATTAGCCGAACATCCTCAAGCCGTGAAAGCTATTTTAGATATCTTCAAAAAAGAAGGAGATTGGGCAACGGAAAATCCCCAACAATCTGCCACCATTTTAGAAAAAGCCATGGGGCTATCTCCGGCTGTCATCAAACGAGTGGTTGCCAACCGACCTCCTGAAAAAGTACTGCCTTTAGAATCGAAAGTCATTGCTGATATTCAAGAAGTTGCTGATTGGATGGTGGAACAAAAAGTAATTCCCAAGCGGATAGATGTAGCTTCGGCAGTCTGCCCAGCAACAAATTAGCAAAGGAACTGGATTATAGATGCGAGGCTGAACCCTTATAACTTTTTAGTATAAACGATTACTTTGATAGAATCAGGTGGGCATTGCCCATCAAAGCTTTCTTGATTGTTAAGTGTTGTCTTTATATACCTGGCTACGATGTCCGATTTCCACAATGCTTATCAATAGAACATTATCAAAAATATCGTATATAATGCGATAGTCACCTACTCTAATTCGATAAGAATTTTCTTTACCTTGTAACTTTTTAACTCCGTTAGGACGTGGTTCTATTGCTAAGTCATCTATTTTGATTTGTATGCGATCTTGCAATTCTTGAGATAGTTTTCTAAACATTTTTCGCGCAGCTTTTGTGAATTTAATTTCGTAAATCACGCTACGTCCTTTTTTCTTTCAGCAGCAATTTCCTTTTTAATTTCATCCCATGCGATAAGACTATTATTTTCTATATCACTTTTAACAGCATTATAGGCTCTTAAATCGTTCTCCTCCTCTTCTGCTTCGATTTTTTGTAGGAATGCGTAAATTTCATCTAAAGTACTATCGTAAGCTTGATTTAGCAGTATGTTGATAGCTTTTATTATTTCTTGTCTTTCGTGTTCTGTTTTCATGTTTATACCTCTTCTAAAGTTTCCTACAGTTTACTTATTTTCATCCGTAGAAATTCCTTGTTTAAGTATATCTAATTATTTGACTAACTGTTAAACTGCTTTTACAGGAAGAAATCCACCTGCTTGCATTTTCCATAACCTATAGTAAGCACCGCCGCGTGCCAAAAGTTCGGCGTGGGTACCATCTTCGACAATGCGACCGGCATCGAACACCAAAATGCGGTCTAGATGGGCGATAGTAGACAAGCGATGAGCCACTACAATGGTTGTTTTATTGTGCATCACTGAATCTAGGGTATCTTGGATTGCTTTTTCGGTAATCGAGTCGAGGCTAGAGGTGGCTTCATCTAAAATCAGGATTGGTGCATCTTTGAGAATGACCCGAGCGATCGCAATACGCTGTCTCTGTCCTCCTGATAGTTTAACACCGCGTTCTCCCACCATAGAATAATAACCCTCTGCCATTGGCACGATAAAATCGTGAGCATAAGCCTTAGATGCTGCTTCAAAAACTTCTTCATCTCTTGCTTCGAGTCGCCCATAACGAATATTTTCTAGTAACGTGCGATGAAACAGAGATGGATCTTGAGGAATTAAGCTGATCTGCGAGTGGAGGGCATCCTGAGTCATATCTCGAATATCGACTCCATCTATGAGAATTTGTCCGGATTGGGGGTCGAACAACCGCAAAATCAAATTGACAAAAGTAGATTTACCAGAGCCTGAGTAGCCCACTAGTCCCACACGTTGACCGGGTTCAACGATCACAGAAAGGTTGTGGAATACTTTTTTCTCAGTTGAATAGTTAAAATTGACTCGCCGAAATTCAATACGTCCCTGAGTAATTGAATGGGCAATGGCGTTCTCGCGATCGACCAACTCGTGAGGTTGAACAATAGTGCAGACACCATTAGCAATATTACCAATATGTTCAAAGAATTCTAGAAATCGTTTACTTAAATTACGAGCTTCACTGATGATCAACAGCGACAAACTAGTGGCTACTACGAAGTCAGCAGCAGCAATTTTGCCTTGACTCCAGAGGTAGAGCGAGTAATACAGAGTGCCGATTTTTAGAATAGCTGCTGAAATAAACTGAAACCAGCGGATTCGCTCCGAGTACCAGTTTGACTTTCTTACCTCTTTGAGTTCGTACTTTAATCGCTCATTCAAATAGCGTCGTTCAAAACCCAAACGAGCAAACAGGCGGCTACTTGTGAGATTTGTTACAGAATCTACGATAATGCCAGTTGTGTCACTTCTTGCAGCGGCAGCTCTTCGAGAGTGAATTCGGCAACGAGTTGCTAACCAAAACGAAATGCTGATGAAAAGAACTGCCCATATCCCCACAAGTGCAGCAAGAGGAGGATAGGCGCGATAGAGTAATATTACTGAGACAGTATATACAATGATGACTGGCATGAATTCAGTAATCATCATTTGCATCGTTTGCGTCACACCCAGAGAGGTTTCGCTAATACGATGTGCCAATGCCCCAGCAAAACTACTGCTCAGATAGCGATGCGAATGTTGCTGCAAGTATGCATATAGGGAGCGGACGATTTGCTGTCGGTGGATCGGGTGGAGGAGAGTCTGCACAAGACCAGCCGATCGCCCGAATACCACTTCACCTATACTCAAAGCGGTGAACAATATCAGAGGTTGTCTCACTGCATCAAAAATGGGTCTGGTGTCGCCCGTAGATCGCGTTACGCTTCGGATAATCTCGCCAATGGCATAAGGTAGCATGATACCACAAGTCGCGTGTATCACCTCCAAAATTACCATTGCCACATACCACCAACGGAACTGGTTAACAAAATAGCAAATGAACCTGAAGGGTGTTGATGGCAGAGGTGGCGCACCGGCAGCACGTTGGAACGGTTGAGGTGAACGTGGTCTTTTGATAAAAAAACGGCCATCGCGTCGTATCACTTCAGTTTCTCCCTAACATCATCATTACAATCTGCTAGTATTTCACTGATTTCAGTGAGTTTGCTAATACGTTCCATTCTTTGAGAAGTATCCTTCAACTTGACACAATATCGATCGAGCTAGATCCCAAGCATTCAGATTTTTTTGGGGCGATCGCATCCATTTCAAGATTGATACTTTTCATCTACGATTGACTTGAAGAATATAGGGAATTTCATTCAGTTCATTGATAATTGCATCTGCTTCTTTTGCCTCCATCCAGTGTGGACTCCGTTTCCAAATCGCCATCATCCCAGCATTCTTTGCCCCGATGATGTCCGCTTCAGGATGATCTCCAATAAAAACGCTATCCTGGGCTGTCACTCCTAATCGATTTGTGGCTCTCCGAAAAATTTCAGGTTGGGGTTTTCTGACTCCTTCGACTTCCGAAATCAAGATGACATCAAAGTAGTCTCGAATTCCCAATCCATCAATCGCACGAGCTTGAAAATGCCCCAATCCATTAGTGACGATCCCTAACAAATAGCCGTGCTGTTTCAACCCACTCAGCGTCTCCTTAAGGAAATGAAATGAAACGCAATGAAACTGAAACTGGGTTTCGTAGTCTTCAAGTAATTCTTGCCAACCGATCCCCATAATTGCAAATTCTGAGACCAAATCTTGATAAACCCTATCTTTCCAAATATAACCGTGGCAATCTAGCTCGAGGAAGCGAGTGATGTAAGTCGCTTTAGGAATGTGATTTAAGTGGGCAATCAACCTATCGTACTGTGCTGTGATAAATTCCTGAATCGAGGTATCGCGATCCAGCAATGTTCCATCTAAATCGAAAAGAACTGATTTCACCATTGATTGAATCACTCAATACGATGGGCTTGTTGTTCGATTGGTAACCGACGCATTAGAATAACATTCATTCCTCTGAAAATGTAGTTACTAAATCGCTTACGCAATAAGTCTGGAACCTCAATCGGTGAAACTTCTTGAAACCCTACTTGTTGATAGAACGATTTCAAATGCTGCCACGGAATACAGTAACAAACTCGCTCGGCGAGTTGCTCGGTACAGACTTGAAGTAGCTGCGTGCCAACACCCTGACGCTGAAACGGAGCTAATACCTGCATACCCCGAAGCACAAAGAACTTAATATTTGGACACAAACGTACTGCACCAACAATTCTCTCCTCCCATTGAGCAATGAATATTAAGGCTTCCTCACTGAGATCGCCTCCATAACCACACCGATTGTAAAAAGCTTTAATGTTTTCAGCATCATGCAATTTTGCTTGGCTAATTTTTAGCATATCGCTCTATAAAATCGCTGAGTTAGGAATCTTAGCGCACAGCATCTCCCCTACGATATTCAGCGGTTATGTCGTCTAGCTTTTGTTTTAAACTGTCATCAAGTTTGACTTCCACTGCTTTGAGACTGTCAGCAAGCTGTTCCGGACGGCTAGCACCAATTATGGGAGCAGTAATAATCGGATTAGCCAGAACCCAAGCCACTGCTAGGGTAGTCAGTGACAATCCAGCCAAATCTGCTACTGTGCGTAATTCCTCAACAGTCTTAAACTCGCGATCGTGCCAATAGCGTTCTTGATAGCGTTCAGCAGCCGCACCTAAGGTGAAACGAGTTCCCTCAGTGGGACCTTGAGCAAGATTGTGTTTACCAGTGAGTAGACCTCCGGCTAAGGGATTGTAAGGAATTACACCAAGCTCTTCTTCTTGTGCTAGGGGCAACAGTTCTCGCTCAATTTCGCGGAACAACAGATTGTAACGGGGTTGAATCGAAACGAAGCGAGTGAGATTGCGAACATCAGCACGACCTAAAGCGCGGCTGAGTCGGTAAGCTAAGAAGTTAGAAACCCCAATATAACGTGCTTTACCAGACCGAACTATAGTATCCAAAGCCTCTAGAGTCTCATCCAAGGGGGTTGATGCATCATCAGAGTGCAATTGATACAGATCCACATAATCGGTTTGCAGTCGTTTGAGGGAAGCATCAATCGCATCTAAAAGATGTTTGCGCGAAGCACCTTGATCCCAAGGCGCAGGACCAACCTTGCCCACAGCTTTAGTCGCTAGGATGAAATGTTCGCGTTTGCCTTTGAGCCAGCGCCCAATAATTTCTTCGGTACGTCCCGCAGTAGCAATTCCACCACCAAGGGGATAAACATCCGCTGTATCCAAAAAATTAATACCAGCATCGGCGGCTGTGTCGAGGATGACCCTAGAAGTTTCTTCGTCAGTTTGCAATCCAAAGGTCATGGTACCAAGAGTAAGGCGCGAAACAGTCAATCCTGTTTTACCGAGATTTGTAGTTGGTAATGTCATGGCGATCTTAATTGTTGTTGATTGAAAACAGCAGAATTTAGAAACTGATACCAATTTGAAAAAAGAATACGACAGATAGTTCATTGAAATGCAGTCTAGAAAAGACTTTCTCAATTCAAAATCTGAAATCTAAAATCCAAAATGCTATGAGTTTCTTCAGTAAAGATTGCGATCGCAAGTTAGTTAGGCTGTATTGCCATCAAAGCTTGCACTCTGAAATGACAAAGGTTTTGCCATGTCTGCAATGACAAACTGTGCGTTTAGTCCTAGCTTTTTTGCTTTCTCGCGTCCTTGTCGCACTGCCTCATCTGAAAAATCCATACCAATGACTGTAAAACCTTGTTGTACAAGACGTAACACGTCATTACCCGACCCGCAACCAAGGTCAAGTACGGTTTTAACATTGGCAGACTTAAGGAACGGAAGATGAACATTCGTCCATTGAGTTCCCCAATCTAGATCGGTGCCAGCATCCTTCCATTTAGCGAAGGCTTGGTTCCAGAAGTCGGATTGAGCGTAAGACATAATGTATCAGACAACTAAGGCAGTGTTGTGACGGCTTTGTGAAACCAGCCACTCTTGTAACTTTGGATCGCCGTATACTTCATCGGCAATAAAATGATCGCCATCACGGAGTAGAGTAAAATCTACTGTTCCACCCAACCCGCGTAGAGTAGCGACAATAGACTCTGTATCCTCAATTGGTAGTTTTTCGTCTTTTCCACCTTGGAATATCTGGATGGGAATTTCTTTAAGTGCAGCTAATTGAGTTTCTTCTAATGTCTTGGGTACGCGACCCGATACTGCTACCAACCCAGCAAAGCGTCCGGGATGGGAAGCGGCGATATGCCAAGCTCCAGCCGTACCTAAGCTGAACCCAGACAAGATTATACGAGACGGATCGATGGGATGAGAGGCGATGAGATTATCGAGCAAAGCAATGACATCTGACTCTCGCTCCACCCAAGTCTGTCCTTCAGGAAGTTGAGGCGCTGCGAAAATATAGGGTAATGGACCTGACACATCTACAAAACGAGGTAGACCCCATTTCAGCAGCACATTGAGATCGTCACCGCGATCTCTGGCTCCATGCAGAAAAAGTACCAGAGGCGCGGGTTGACTGGCATTGTCAGCAACCGACGAAAAAAGATAAGGCAAAGAACCATTGCTACTCTCATATGAGCGTTTTTCTACTGGCATAGTCGTAACTCCTTAAAGTTGGAAATTTTAGACTGGGGATTGGGGATTGCTATTTTCCCCTTGTCCCCCTTGTCTCCCTTGTCTCCAGTCCTCTCTACTAACTAACTGCCACTGTTGTTGGCTGTTTCCACACTGCTTTGGCATACAGTGAATCTTGAAAGTCCGGCGCGATGTTGTCGCTGGTAATGCGTGCTTCGTGCTGCTCCCAGTCGGTAAAAAACAAGTCATGACTGATACGCCCTACTATTGCTGGTACGTCACGCCGGATGCTAGGTACGTCACCGATAGGCAAACCGAAGCTCACGAAGCCTGCCGGGTTAAAGACATGAATGTCTTTGAGGTAGGGCGCGGTACCAGGTATTTTTTCTAAGAACTCGTGAGCGCTACCGAGGTAGGGATGCGTCCCTAAATCGTCGTTGCGCTGGTCGGATGGGGGCTCGTAGCGATCGCGCCAGAGAGCGATGTGATGGGCAAAGTCGGCTAGCTCGGGACGCTTTGTCGGATCGACAAAGTAACCAGTGCCGGCGATGGCAAAATCAAACTCGAAAGTATCGTCGTTTACCTGAGCGACAATACGACCGCCCTTTTCCTGCGCCGTTTTCCAAGGTGCAGACAGATGGAGGTGGAAGTTAGAAAACGCGATCGCACGCTCAATCGCATCAGGTGGAGGTGTAGAGCCTGCTTGTCGAAAGCGCCAAGCTTGGAACCAGCGAGCTGCATCTGGCAGTTGTGGATAGTTGTAGTAAGCACCGGGGTAACCCCGCACCCGAATTACTGGCAGGGATGCAATGGTCGAGCGCCGTGCAAACAGATGTACTGCCTTTGCTCCTGATTCTAGCGCTACTCCTGCTGCGTCAAAAGCTGAGGCTGCAGCACCTAGCACTGCCACAGTCTTACCTCGCAGTGCGTCGAAGTCGATTGCATCAGCAGTATGTGCGTACAGCGTGCGTGGTAAATTAGCGAGTACGGGTGGTATGTAAGGACCGCCAGTACCTGCTACGCCGTTGGCGAAGATAATCTTACGTGTAGTCTCCACCTGCCGGGTACCGTTCACCTCAAGGTGCAGGCGAAAGAAGCCTTCTGCTGGCTCAACCCGCACTAGCTTTGTCCGGTACCGAACTGAAATGCCCAGGAACTGCCGATACCAATTGAGGTACTCAGCCCACTTTACTCGTGGAATGCGATCCAGCGCTGCATAAGCTTCAGCACCATGTCGCGCCTCATACCAGGATTGGAAGGATAGTTCCGGGATACCCAGTTCGGGACCGGGTAGGTTCTTTGGCGTGCGTAGCTTTTTCATCCGCGCTCGTGTGAGCCACACTCCTGCTTGGGTTTCGTCCTCAGCTGCGTCAATCGTTGTCACGCGACCGATGCCTGCACGCCGTAGCGCAAATGCGAAGGTGCTCCCACTGCCGCTACCACCTACTATTGTGACGTTGTGGTCGATGCCTGGGCGATCGCTCACCCAGTTTTCTGGATCGGGACCCAGTAAGCGTAGTGCCTCGCGAGCGCCAAAATCGTGGTCAGTCGTTGTTGTCATGTTGCTCTCTCTGGGTGAAAGACCGTGGGTGTGTCCTTGTTATCTAAAGAAGGGAAGAGGGGTAATAATCTTTATGTTTTTTTCTTACACAACACACACACAAAATATGTACTGCGAAACATAATTGTATGATACACGAATTATTAGTATATCAAACATTAATTATTGCAAAATAATTTGGATTGGTAAGACGATAGTTTGAGGTAACGTTAATCGTTGTTAGATAAAATTACTGAAATAAATTTGTATTCAATTTTGAAGGCATGATGAAAGGAAAAACAGTTTCGTAAGCTCTAGCTGCTTGCAAGACTAGTATATCTCGGTATTTAGCAGCGACAATTTGTATACCGACAGGTAACCCGTTTTTAGTAAAGCCACAAGGTACAGAGGCAGCAGGTTGTTGCGTGAGATTAAAAGGATATGTAAACGGAGACCAATCTCGTTGCGGCTTGTCAATATACGACTGGGGTCTATTTTGTCCGACAGGAAAGGCAACTATAGGTAAGGTGGGAGTAATCAGTAAATCATAGTTTTCGTGAAAGCGCTGCAAATGCCTTCCTAGAGCTTCGCGAGCATCTTGGGCGCTGAGATATTCTGCTAGAGTTATGCGATCGCCTTCTTTAGCAATACCTTGCAAGCCTTCTTCAATCACAGCTTGTTGTGCTGGGCTAAAACCACGCAGTAACTTAGCAGCACCCGCCTGCCATAAGGTTTGAAAAATACCACGGGGATTAGCAAAACCCGGATCGACTTCTTCAATCGCAGCACCTAGTTTAGCAAAAACATCAACTGCGGCTTTCACGAGGGTGGCGACTTCCGGCTCAACATCGGCGTAGCCAAAGTTGGGACTGTAAGCAATTCGCAATCCCGCCACACCTCGATCTAAATCAAAAGTGTAGTCCTGTCGATTATCTGGTAAAGCATACCAATCGCGGACATCAGGATGGGCAATGACATTTAAGGTGACTGCTGCATCAATCACAGTGCGAACAAGAACCCCTATATGAAACAAAGTTCTTGTATGGGCTGATGGATATCCAGCTACATATCCAAAAGTTGGTTTGAAACCAAACACCCCCGTTAACGCTGCGGGTGTTCTTGACGATCCTCCACCATCGGTACCTAAATGGAGCGTTCCCATTCCTAACGCAGCAGCAACAGCCGCCCCGCCGCTACTACCTCCGGGAGTCAGATCTGTATTCCAAGGATTGCGGGTGATACCAGTGAGGGGACTGTCGGTAACACCTTTCCAACCAAATTCCGAAGTTGTGGTTTTTCCCAGTAATACTGCTCCTTGTTCGCGCAAACGAGCTACAGCAGGTGCATCTTCGTCCCAAGGTTGATTGGCGGTAATCGCTTGACTTCCCCGGCGCGTTGGTAATCCCTTCGTTAACAGTAAATCTTTGGCAGTAAAGGGTATGCCATCTACCAAGCCAAGCGGATTTCCATTTAGCCAACGCACTTCTGAGGCACGGGCTTCGGCAAGGGCAGTCTTTTCATCTACGATCGCAAAAGCATTCACTGAGCGATTGTAAGTATGAATCTGTTCTAGAGCAGCTTTGGTTGCTTCTAGTGGTGACAGTTGGCGCTCTCGATAGAGGGATAAGAGTTGAGAAGCAGAAAAATCGGTAATTTCTGACATATTTTAGTTTTTATCCACTAAATTATTTGGGAAAGACAGAGCGCAGAAGGGAGGAATAAGTATTTAAAGTAATAAGTCATACTCTATCTTCCGTGTATCTTTTGCCAACGGAGAATAAAACCCTACCCTCCAGGTATCTCCTATGTCCAACGGACACGCTACGCGATCCGACGTTTACACATATATGCCTTGACTTTTATATAGCCTTTCTCAGTCTCATGAGGTACACCCCCCTTTCATCCCCCCTTGGTAAGGGGGGACAGAGGGGGGTAATTTTTGTACCTCACCAGGTTGAAATTTGCTGTAAGCAGTCAAGCGAAATACTTCTGCTTTTTGAGTCATTGAGTGGCTTGCTTCCTAAAATAGATTTGTGGTAAGTTCTTGTTAATCAAAAATACAGTTTATTTATTAGTTTACCGTATTATAGTTTATAACTCTAGCTCCAAACCCATGCTGAATACCAGTACACGGAGCTGAGTCCAACAAAGCACGGTAGTACTCTTTGACTAGCATTTTGGAATCAAGCTTTCCATGCAAATTCAAACTGTTGGTATTTTAAGTCCGGGTGACATGGGACAGGCAGTAGCAGCTGTACTCAATCAAAACGGACTGGAGACGATTGCTGCTTTGAACGAACGGAGCGATCGCACTCGACAATTAGCCGCCTCTGCCAAGGTCCGGGATGTTGGTTCTCTTGAGAAACTGGTGATTGAATCAGATGTAGTGCTATCCATTTTAGTACCCGCCGCCGCAACTCAAGCAGCAGAACAAGTTGCTGAGGTTATCAGCAGTCTTGGTAAAAGCATTTTATACGTTGACTGTAACGCTATATCACCCCAGAAAGTCAAAAGTATTGCCCGCATTATTGAATCCAAGGGCGGACAATTTGTCGATGCATCAATTATTGGTCCGCCTCCACGAGTGCCTAACCGCACCCGTATCTATGCATCCGGAAAAGAGGCAGTTAAATTCCAACAATTGCGCGAGTATGGATTAGATATACGAGCGATCGGAAATGAAATTGGTCGTGCTTCTGGTTTGAAGATATGCTACGCAGCTCTAACAAAAGGACTGACAGCAATTGGCACAGAATTACTCATTGCAGCCCATCGCCTTGATTTGGACGAACAACTCTGGGATGAAGTATCGAATAGCCAA
This sequence comes from Tolypothrix campylonemoides VB511288_2, assembly GCF_045999855.1. Taxonomy (NCBI): domain Bacteria; kingdom Bacillati; phylum Cyanobacteriota; class Cyanophyceae; order Nostocales; family Tolypothrichaceae; genus Tolypothrix; species Tolypothrix campylonemoides. The sequence continues at coordinate 411,385 of NZ_JBFPMW010000006.1, read as the reverse complement.
CCAGAACTAGCCAAAATACTCTCTCGTTCCATTCCATCCATGACACCAAAAGCACATCGGTGGATCGGGGAAATGGAAGAAATAGCAGAAACCTTTGAAGGGTTAGAATTGACAGAGCGAATTTTCCAAGGAGCGGCTGAGGTTTACCGCCTGGTCAAAGAAACGTCTCTGGGTAAAGAAACACCAGAAGAAAGGGATAGCAATCGAGCGCTCGAAGATATCATTACAACTCTTTCCCAAGAAACTTTGACAGCAGAGAGTCAGTTGCAGACAGTACAAAGTTAGACCACCAAATATAGGAATCGATCTCATGAGCTTGGAACTACAACTATCAGGTAAAACGGCAATTGTCACGGGTGGTAGTGCAGGCATTGGTTTAGCCATTGCCAAAGCCCTCTACAGTGAAGGTGTGAATGTTGTTATTGCAGCGCGAAACCCAGAGCGATTGGAAAATGCAGTCAGTGCTATCCAGTCTCTACCAACACCAGGGGCGAAAGTCATTGCGATCGCTGCCGATCTCACGCAAGCAGAAAGTGTTGATAAAGTCGTCTCAACCACACTGGAACAGTTTGGACAAATTGATATCTTAGTCAATAATGCAGGCTCTGCTCGTGCGGGGTCTTTCCTTGACCTGAGCGATGATGTATTTCTAGATGCTTGGAACTTAAAATTATTGGGCTACATTCGCCTGGTGAAAGCCGTTGTTCCGCACCAAAAAAATCGGCGCGATGGACGGATTGTCAATATCATTGGTGGTGCAGGTCGGACACCCCGTCCTGGATTCCTACCTGGTGGTACCACGAACGCTGCTTTGCTTAACTTCACACGAGGAATCTCTAAAGAATTAGCCGAGTACAACATTCGGATTAATGCCATTTCGCCCGGAGCTACTGCTACAGAACGGGCTGAACGCTTGGCAGAACAAAACGCCCAAGCGCGTGGAATTACAGTTGAACAGGCAAAAGCAGAAACCCTACAAGGAATTCCTCTCAAGAGAATTGCTCAGCCAGAAGAAATTGCTGCATTAACACTCTTTTTAGTGTCCGATCTCGCTGCTTCGATTACAGGCGCAGAGATTCTTGTTGATGGAGGGCAGACTCCAGGCGTTTGAAGTGCGATCGTTGTTAATGAATGACTGATAACCGGAGTAGTGTGATTGAGACACTATCGGGTACTGTTGTCGGGGATGCCGTGGCTGTGGTAAAGCACAAGAGTTGCTACTAAGGAAACTTCTGGCTTTGTTGGGCATCCTGACAGTTCTTTTATCCTCCTTGTTCTTGTCATTTCACAACGTTACTGTCCGAGTTTTGTTTTCAGAACATCTCGTTCTGAGTTTCTTTTTGCTTGGCGGATACGTTAAACCCGATCTGCAGAATTCATTTTTACTGATGTTTATGCGAATGCTATTAGTGGTTCCACTTATGGCGGCTGTAGCATTTAAACTCTATCCATCTGCTCCTCAAGAATTCCAAAGCTTATTCAGGCGAGAACGCTTAGACGTTATGCTCCAAGCCTTTGGCTGTGGAGTACTTATGTTTTTATATATTGCCTCTCTTTACATCGCGATTGGCTTGATTCCTACTGGAATTGCACTCACCCTCTTCTTCTCCTATCCTGTATTTACAGCACTACTGTCGTGGCGGTTTTTTGGCGATCGCCCTACACTTTTCCGTTGGCTAGTGATGGGTATTATTTTGGTGGGTGGAGTTCTCACCATTCCTCAAGATCGAGCAACTTACAGCAGTCACAGCATTGCTATTGGAATTTTTGCAAGCATTATGGCTGGGGTAATTTACGCCTTTTATAACGTTATCGCCCAAATATGTTTGGAAAAATTTCATCCTGCTCCCTTCACATGGATTAGTTTTGCCTTAACTTTGCTGCTCTCCGGTGTTAGCTTATTGTTCTTTCCACCTTCTGTAACCCAGCTTGACTGGACACCTATCTGGATTGGCAGTATTTTTTCGGGTTTGATTAGCTTTATCGGACACACTCTCAACAATTTAGGGATTCGCACGATCGGTGCAAATACTGCTTCTATTATCGGCTCTAGCAGCCCAGCATTAACGGCTTTAGTTGCATGGGCAATCATTGGCGAAACTTTAAACTTGATTCAGAGTGTTGGAATTGGTGTCGTCACCTTGGGGATCGCGTTGCTAAGTGGAGAAAGGTGGATTCAAAGGAGAAACGAGATAATATAATGCGAGCTGGATATCGAAACAGACTCGATCCTCAACCGCTCGCCTGCAAGGATACTGTTGGTCAATGGTGGCTTCGATCCCTCACTTCATTCCCTGGCGATTTGAAGGTATTTCCGAGCTCCGCCTCGTCTACGGTGAGGCAGAGCTTCGGTCTCTGCATTCCCAGCGGAGACTGGGAAAGAGAGATCGGGGAATGTTAAATGAGGAATTGACTAGTTGAGATAACGATTAATAATCAAAGTCGTTACCCAAGCCGCCAGCACCTGGTGCGGTTGGAACATTATCCTTCGGTTCTGGTTTGTCAACTACAATTGCTTCGGTGGTGAGCACCATGCCTGCAATTGATGCTGCATTCTGCACGGCGGAACGAGTTACTTTGGCGGGGTCAACAATCCCAGCGTCAAACAAATCTACAAACTCGCCCGTTGTTGCGTCGTAACCCACATTGAAGTCCTTTTCTTTTACCCGCTCCGCAATGACTGCACCGTTTTGACCTGCATTTTCTGCAATCCGTTTCAAAGGAGCAGCCAGTGCCCGAGATACAATTAACGCCCCCGTTAATTCTTCACCCACTAGGGTAGACTTTGCCCATTCTTCCAAACCAGGAGCCAGATGTGCCAGCGTCGTGCCACCACCAGGAACAATACCTTCTTCAACAGCAGCTTTGGTAGCGTTAATGGCATCTTCCAGACGCAGTTTGCGATCTTTGAGTTCGGTTTCAGTAGCAGCGCCTACCTTAATAACTGCAACGCCACCTGCGAGTTTCGCCAAACGTTCTTGCAACTTCTCTTTGTCATAGGAAGACTCGGTTTCTTCAATTTGCCGACGGATTTGCTCTACTCGAGCTTTCACACCTTGCTCGTTACCTTCGGCAACAATGGTGGTGCTATCTTTGGTGATAGTAACCCGACGAGCTTTACCGAGTTGCTCAAGTTTGGTGGCATCCAACCTCAAACCAGCATCTTCCGTAATCAATTGTCCTCCCGTAAGAATGGCAATGTCCTCTAAGATAGCTTTACGGCGATCGCCAAATCCAGGTGCTTTGACAGCAGCTACATTCAGCACCCCACGCAAGCGGTTAACAACCAAAGTTGCCAAAGCTTCTTTTTCAATATCTTCAGCAATAATCACCAGGGGTCTGCCTTGACGCGCCACTTGTTCGAGAATTGGTACTAAATCTTGTACCAAAGCGATTTTCTTATCGGTTAACAGAAGGAAAGGCTCATCCAGTACTGCTTCCAATCTCTCAGCATCCGTTGCAAAGTAGGGAGAAATATAGCCCTTGTCAAAGTTTAACCCTTCTGTCACTTCTAATTCGGTGGTGACTGATTTGCCTTCTTCTAAAGAAATCACCCCTTCACGGCCAACCTTATCTAATGCTTCGGCAACGAGAGCGCCTACGACTTCATCGTTTCCGGCAGAAATAGCAGCAACTTGGGCAATGGCTTTGGAGTCTTCAACGGGACGTGCATGTTCTTTGATCTTATCTACCAAAAAACCTGTGGCTTTATCGATACCACGCTTGAGTTGAATGGCGTTTGCACCAGCTGCAACGTTTCGCAATCCTTCTTTGACAATGGCGTGAGCCAAAACAGTTGCAGTTGTAGTGCCATCTCCAGCTGCATCATTGGTTTTGGAAGCGGCTTGGCGGATTAATGACACACCAGTGTTTTCAACATGATCTTCCAGTTCAATTTCTTTAGCTATAGTGACTCCGTCATTAACAATTTGAGGAGCACCAAACTTCTTCTCCAAAACCACGTTACGACCTTTAGGACCGAGAGTCACAGCAACTGCTTCAGCTAGAATGTCAATTCCTTTTTCTAAAGCACGACGAGCATTTTCGTTGTAAATGATGCGCTTTGCCATAGTAATTCAAGTTCTCTCTATAGTTTGTAAATCAATCGATTGCAACTGTCGTCGGTTGTCCGTCATTCGCTATTTGGCTTGTGGAATACAGAATCGCCAATAACTCATGACTGTTGACTATGAAACAACTGCCAGAATATCCTTCTCAGATAACAGGACATACTCTTCCGTACCTAGTTTGACATCGGTTCCAGCGTACTTGGCGTAGAGAACCTTATCGCCAACTGCAATATCAATTGTCTGACGGGTACCGTCATCGTTGCGCTTGCCAAGACCAACTGCAACAATTTCACCCACCTGCGGCTTTTCCTTAGCACTATCAGGCAGAAGAATGCCGCCCGCTGTTTTCTCTTCGGACTCACTGACTTTGATAAAAACCCGATCGCCCAGAGGCTTAACAGTAGATACGCTCAACGTTATAGATGGCATATAAAATTCTCCAAATTCACAAATTAAGGTAAACGAATGAGTGTAATTAGGCTATGAACTGGTGCAGACGGATATTTGCTCAAGGGGAAATTAAGCCAGCAGAAAGAAAATTCATCATGGGTTGTGTTTCGCAAATGTAACACTAGGTGAGGACAATTGTTTGATGAAACCAACCTGATGAATAGCGAGCAATGTTAGAAATTGCTAGTAACTCAAATTTAAAGACCAGTAAATCTATCGGAATACTGGTTTTTGGTATATTAAGTATGATGTCATATAGTCTTGTAAAAATCAAGCAGCATAGAACAAGAATTAGCACTTGCCTTTAGCAAGTGCTATATAGGGTCTAAAAAGTCGGCTCTTGCGTACTTAACGTGCTAAATTGATAGGATAATGCCAAGCTAATAAAGCTCTAATCTCAAAATTACGAAAATTTTTAAATCCAAATCCACTTCTCTTGATTAACTTCAATTTATTATTGATTCCTTCTACTACTCCACTGGTAGTCCCTCGGTCAAAATATCTGACGATTTCTCCAAACCACCGTTGAATTGTCTGTACACTTTTTTGATAATATGGTTCAGCTTTCTTTTTCATGCAAATTTAATAGTTCGGTCAAGACTCTTTTCATAACTGATTTTTCTGAGAATAGAGATAATGATCTTAACATTTTAGCACGTTAAGTACGCAAGAACCCTGAATTTTAAAGATTTGTTTTATTTATCGACCATTAATGGACAAGGGTGAAAAAGCGTCTGGTGAACCTCTTCTTGCCTGCCTTATCCGACATATCTACCAATGAGTTGGTTTCTTTTGACGCCATCGAGTTAAAGTTGTTGCCCAACAATCGGGTGCGAATTTGGGCTAAGGCCGACCTAAGCAACGGCGAACTAGTGCCAATCAGCCTGAGTGCAACCATAGCCATTGAGCGGCGATGCCGCCTTGCTTTCTGTTGGCATTTTGTTGAGAAGAAGCCAGTACTGGCTAAAGGTCTTCACCATCTGCTCTAGGGTATATATTCCTATAGGCTTAATTAGGTAAGAGTTAGCTCCTAATTCGTAAGAAGAGTTGATATCGCTATCGAGTTCGGAAGAAGTTAGCATGACGACCAACAAGTGTTTTAAATGTGCCTGTTGCTGTATCCATTCGAGGACTTCAAGACCTGAACGCTGAGGCAAGTTAATATCTAACAGCATTAAAGAAGGCATTGGATACTGTTGGCGGTTTGCGTATTCACCCGCAGCGCTAAGATAGCTGACTGCGGCATCACCATCATGGACAATCCGAACAGAATGAGTTAAATTCACCTTCTCAAAAGCAAGTTGAATAAAGAATGCATCAGATGGACTGTCTTCTACTATTAAAATTGTGGAATTGTCAGAATACATAATTTTCTGCAATGATTTTATCTTCGCAAAAGCTTTTCTTATAAGCTTTTTATCTGTTACTAATGGTTGCCTTATTTACGCCGCGCTGTACTAGTACTCTGTCAACTCAAAATTGACGAGTGAAAAAACCACGTTTGCAAAGCGTGTACGTTCGCGTAGCGTGTCCGTAAGGACATAGGACATAGACACGAAGAGCACGAAGGAAGAGAAAAAAAGAAGAATTTAAAGATTGCTCCAAGAGCGCAAAGTTGATGTGACAGGCCACTAGGCAAGACTGTAGTCGGGTAGCAGGACTACGTTCTCCCCTTCTTTATCTCAAGCCTAAGCGCTCAGATGCTAGGTTTAGAGCGCTACAGCAACTTTATCCCTTAGTAGTGAACTGTTCCGTCGGGCATCTTTGCTCCACTCAATCCTGTACCCCTCATATTTGCCCCTGCAATTTCTGCTTCGCTTAGGTCTGCGTTATCTAGATATGCCCCATCTAAGTCTGCCCCATCTAGCTTTGCCCCCTTTAAGTTGGCTTCACTCAAATCTACTCCTCTGAGATCTGCTCCCCTGAGGTCCGCGTTACTTAAGTCTGCTCCCTCTAAGTTGGCTCCACCTAGCTTGGCGCAGCTTAAGTCTGCTCCACTGAAATTTGCGTGCTTCAAGTTTGCCCCACTCAAATCTGCATTAACCAATTCTGCACTTACCAGGCACACGTCAATCATTCTTGCATCAGCTAAGGAAGCTTCATTCAGTTTTGCCTGACTTAAATGTGCAGCAGTTAGGTCTGCCCCTCTTAAGTCTGCGTGAATCAAGTGTGCTCCTATCAGGTGTGCCCCAACCAAATTTGCATTAGTCAAGCACACATGAACCATGTTTACGTTGCTAAAGTCCCGTTCTCCTAATGCGTATCGTCTCAAAAGTTCCTGAGTATCCATATCTTTTGTTTCCTTAAATTTCGTTAAAAGATTTTGTCAATAAGTTTAGTAATGGTCTGTCACATCAGCTAGTCAACGGTATTCAGTCTGATAATCGGTTGCTGTGGCTCCAACAACTTAGGCTTGTTGAGCAAAGCTTTAGACTGGGTGATTATTTGCTACAGTTCTAGGCTTTGGATGGTGTTTTTCTTCCGCATAAAATTTCCCTCTGATGATTACCTACATAAACTGACATACAATACCTCTCGAACCTAATAGGGTGTAGAGATTTAGATCCGGGAAGGCGTCTATGGCAATGTGTCTATGGCGTAGTCACTTAGCCGAAAGTATTTCTCTTTAGTTGTATCATAGCATGGAATATTTAATTACGCTTGTAAAATCGAGCGACTAACCAATTCTACCCATGAACTTTTTCCAAATTTTGGTACCGCTTGCCTCCTACTTTTGGGTAGACAAATAAAAAATAACCTCCCCAAGTTTGAGTGGAGACGAACGACTTCAGATGAGCGGTGCTCCTTTATAAATCCCCTCTAATAACTCCTCTTGTTTTGCCTCTTACTTAGTCAGCCTTTCTTCTGATTGCTTAATGTGCTTCCCCATTTTCCCCAGGAGATATTTTTACAACAAATATTTGGGTATTAGACTATAATTAAGTTATCAGAAATTCTTTCCGGCTATGTGATTGGACTTATTAATAAACTCCTCTCCGAATCGGAATTTCTATATCCTTTGATTCTGGAGATTTTTTATGTCAATTTATGTGAGTAATCTATCTTCTAATTTTGAAGAAAATGACCTCAGGCAGATATTTTCCGAACATGGGTTTGTTAAGAAAATTCAAGTATATATAAACCAGAAAACTAGCGTAAAGAAAGGATTTGTCGTTGTTGAAATGGAAACGGGTGCTGAAGAAGCAGCAGCAATTCGGGAGCTAAGAGGTACTCAGTGGATGGGACGCTACCTCAAGGTTAATAGAGCTAAAACTGAGTACACCATTTCATAAATTCGTGTAAATTTAACGATAAGTGAGTCCCACTGTCTTTTGTAAAATCTGTATCGGACAACAATACAAAGGAGATAAAAAATGCCAGATTTCTTAAATAAATCGAGCGAATTACTAACTCATAGTATCACTGATAACAGCCAAGAAAATACAACTACATATACCTGGCAATCTATGTGGAGTCATCATAGTTGTCCTTGCTGTTCATACGGGTTACTCCGTCATATAAGTCATGGTGATATTTACTGGCGTTGTAGCCATTGTTATCAAACAATGCCAGTTTGGGACATATCTAAGTGCAGAACTAGCTCCGCTAGTTCTGCTCCTCTGCATGAGTTTCAAGACAAACATCCATATGAAATTTGGTAACTGAGCGAGAAAACTAATGTTTGACTTTAACACCTTAACTGAATTCTCAAGCACTTACTGCATTGGCATTTGTGCCTTTTTAATTCCAGTGAACCTGCTTGCTACCTCATCAACAATAATTTTTACACTGTTGGATCGTCCGGCTATTCATATCTGGCAAACGGCTCTCATTGCCAGTATCTTTGCTTTATTGATGATACTGCATGTATTTGCTTGGTTTATGATGGGAGTAGTTATGGCTCCCACGTATATTTTATTGGGGCTAGGCAGCGTCTGTCTGTTTGCCAATTTAGGCACAGTTCTCAAGAGACAAACGTGCAATTTTTATTGGGAAATCTGGGCAAAGTGCTGGGAAACTAAGCACTGAATGCCAGAGTAGAGCAAGCCCAAACTGCCGCAATGCCGGCTCTTGTAGCCGCGATAGTGCAAGTAACGATTGGGCCGCAGTTCTACCTAAACACAACTTTTTTAGCTAAACCCACAGTATTTAAAGTTTTAATCGCCCACCAAGTGACATCAATTTCCCACCAATGCACTCCCGAAGAAGCCACATTTGGGTGAGCGTGGTGGTTGTTATGCCAACCTTCTCCATAAGTTAAAAGCGCTGCCCACCAAAGATTACGAGAGCCATCATCAATAGAGAAATTACGATATCCAAAGCAGTGAGTTGCTGAGTTAATCAACCAAGTACTATGCCAAAGCAATACCGACCTGACAAATATGCCATAGAGCACAAAATTCCATCCACCCAAAACATGCAACAGCAGCCCTAGAGGAATTTGAAGGAGCAAGAAGTTGCGATTTAACCAACGGTAATAGAGGTCACGCTCAAGGTCTGGTGCAAATTTTTTATAACTTGAGTAGTTGAAAAACTCGGAGCGTGGGTACAAAAGCCATAGCATATGGCTCCACCAAAAACCCCGTGCTGCTGAATAAGGATCTTTCTCTTCATCTTCAGTATGGGCGTGATGCAAACGGTGCGTTGCTACCCAAAAAATAGGTCCTCCTTGAAGGGCAAGCGCACCAATAGTAGTAATAATGTATTCCAACCACTTCGGCACCTGAAAACTCCGATGAGTTAAAAGTCGGTGATACCCCAAACAGATACCAATGCTACCCAGTAACCAGTGCAGAAATAGCATGACTCCCAAAGCTGACCAAGAAAAAAACCAGGGAGCCGATAGAGCTACGGCGTGAATTGCACCAAAAAAGGCAACACTTATCCAACTGATAGCAAGGCGATCCTTACTCTCAGAGACAGTTGATTGTATTGTCATAAATCATTCCTTAAATTTTATTTGCCATTCTCTTCATCATAGATGCCACTATATTCAAGCCACCTTTACTCAATGGGAGAACTTGATTTTTAGCAAGTCTGTATTCACGAATACAACGAAAAGCCCTCAGTTCCAGTACTTGAACACAGGCATCAATGCTCGAGCGTATTGCGATTAAGCTGATTTACGGTAGACTGTTGTACTAACAAAATATGTCAGATCTGTTGTGAAACCTTGTAGGATAGATTATTTAGATAAATTGACATAAATTGTATCCGAAATCGCAGGGTGTTGAGATAAGAGGTTTCGGAGAGAAACTTGTCTTGACCAAAAGGTAAAAGCCTGTCAATACTAAAAACAAACGCTGCCACCTAATTTTTTCTCATTTACTATCATAGCACAGAATTACTCACTTTGGGCTTGCTCTACTCCGGCATTCAGCGCTTGGTCTGGTGTACTGTAGCAACCGAACAGGCACGAATCAAAGTCGGCAATGGGGACTGGGTTGCGTTCTAATACGTAATGAATGGCAATCACGTAGGAGTATTTTTTTTTAAGTAGAGGATGGGGATGCACCGCCACATACCACGGTGTATGAGTCCCAAACTCAGAAAGAGTGCCTATTTTTTCAAGGATTGGTTTGTTCATTGTCTCCTGAAACTTTCTTCGCTTTAGTTGCAAAACGCTGTCTTAAATAACCTAACTGTTCGGGGGGTAGAAGTGCGAGCGGAAAAAAGTTAGCTTTAACTGGGACAGCAGTAACGTACTACATACAGTAGATATCATTCAACCATAGCCCGATTTTTCTGTTGTTTTCACTAACTCAAGAGGGACAAATAATTGTAGGTAATCTTCTGGCGGGAAGGGAGTAGCTGAAATATTAAGTCTTAAAATATAGCCATAGTTCTACAAAAAGTTTCTATGAATTCATTCTTTAAGTAGATGTTGAAGGAAATAGAAAATAGTTAGTGTTTTGAGGAATTAACTTATGAACAACTCATAATTTTTGACTTACACGATAAGACAAATTTATTAAAACTTCATAATGATTTGATTGAGATGTATAGAGAGTTACTATACAACCTCGTTAGTTCGGTCATAAGACCTCTTTCGTAAATGCTGGATTTGGATTTGAATGGTCGATTTTTGCGTCGCATAATCCGACTTTTGTAAAAAGTTTTACGCATCCGCTTGTACCACAATCGACCAAAACTGCACTTAGAATCTTAAAAAGAAGGAGCGTATGAAAACACTGTTGCTCTACCCCCAATTTCCCCAGTCCTTTTGGTCTTACGATCGCGCGATGGAAATGGCAGGACTCAAAGCAGCCATTCCGCCCTTGGGAATTATTACTGTTGCAGCACTCCTAAGAGAAGATTGGGAAATCAGATTTTATGACCGCAATGTCAGCCTAGAGACAGAGGCAGATTGGGAGTGGTGTGACCTGGTTATTCTCTCTGCTATGCTGGTGCAGAAACCGGATTTCCACGCCCTAATTCAAAAAGCAGTGCGGTTAGGCAAGAAGGTGGCAGTAGGTGGACCTTACCCCACGTCTGTGCCGCAAGATGCTCTTGACTCTGGGGCGCATTACCTGATCCTGGATGAAGGAGAGATAACGGTTCCGCAGTTCCTCGAAGCGATCTCTCTTGGGCATGCCCAAGGAATCTTCCGCTCCACCCAGAAACCAGATGTCACGACTAGCCCCATACCCCGCTTTGACCTGCTTGAGCGCGATGCCTACTTTATGATGGCGATTCAGTTTTCTCGCGGTTGTCCCTTCAATTGCGAATTTTGTGACATCATTTCCCTCTACGGTCGCAAACCGCGCACTAAAGAACCTCTTCAAACCTTAGCAGAGTTGCAAACCCTCTATGACTTAGGCTGGCGGGGGTCACTCTTCATTGTCGATGACAACTTTATTGGGAATCAGCGCAATGTCAAACGCCTCTTACGAGAATTGATTCCTTGGATGAAACAACACAACTATCCTTTCACCTTCATGACCGAAGCCTCTGTGAATTTAGCAGAAGATGATGAACTGCTAGAGCTGATGGTAGAAGCAGGATTCTATGCTGTCTTTCTCGGCATTGAAACTCCCGACCAAGACAGTCTCGTTGTGACGCGCAAAATGCAAAATACACGTAACCCGCTAGTAGAAGCCTGCCGCAAGATCAACGTTGCGGGACTGCTAATTTATGCAGGGTTTATCCTCGGCTTTGATGGAGAACGCTCCGGTGCGGGTGAACGGATTCAAGCCTTTGTTGAACAAACTAGTATTCCTCAACCGATGCTAGGTATCCTTCAAGCCTTGCCCAACACTGCCCTCTGGAACCGACTCCAAACAGAACAGCGTTTAATTGAGGGCGTCGGCGTCACGGCTACGGGAGACCAGAATACCCTCATGAATTTTGTTCCCAGCCGCCCCATTGCCGAAATTGCTAGAGAGTATGTTGAAGGCTTCTGGACATTGTACGAACCCGCGAACTATCTGAGGCGATGTTTTCAGCAGTGCCTCAATATTGTTCCTCCGGCAAGGCGAACACAAACCATGCAACTACCCTTGGGTAAGGAGTTGCGGCTTATTGCCCAGTTAGTCTGGCATCAGGGCTTACGACGACCTGACATTCGAGGGCAGTTTTGGCGACAACTATGGACGCTTCTGCTGAGAAAGCCCCAAGTTCTTAATATGTATTTGGCGCTATGTATTGCGGGAGAGCATTTTTGGGAGTACCGAATTTTAGCCAGAGAACGGATGACTCAACAGCTAGGCTACGATCCACTATCCGTCTCTGTACTAAGAGAGCTTGAACCAATGCTTGTCAGGAACAGTAGGTGTTGAGGACAGCAAAACATCTCAGGCTTGGATGGCTCCTCAATCAGATGGCGTTTGCTAGTTACCGTAAACTGTCATGCTGGTTTAATCTTGTAGAGATAAGACCAGCATCTCTTCGCTAAACCTCCGCTCGGACACCAACAGTGGGTGAGGAGGATAGGGGAACAGTAGGCTCGGCAGCCCACCATAGCGCAACAGCGGGAACCACACCCAACAAAACACTCATTATTGTGGGAATCCAGAACTGGCTGTCGAGTTGACTAATTGTGATGATGGCTCCGAAGGCAAAGTTAACCAGGTAGATCGAGAGCGGAACCCACAGTTGAGTACGGCTCAGTCTAGTCAAAGTGTCACGCCAGAAAAGCGTTGCTACGGACATGAAAAGCGCTCCGGTTCCTAACCAGCCGAGCAAGTTGCGGTAGGGCATACCAAAGAACTGTCCCAGCTCAAGAAATTCCCAGAAGGGGTAAGGGGTCTGGCTCATGGCAGGGTCTAAGACCAAGTCCCAAGCGGTAAGGAGAATGGCACCCAGGGCGATCGCCCCCAACTGCTTGACCCAACCATTAACCCCCATAGCCTCCAGCCCAACTCTCGCCAGTAGATAGGCAGACATCCCCAAATAAAACCAGGACAACGGAACAGTGAATGGTACCAATCCGGCAATTTTGTAACCTAAACCGCTCAAATAGTGATAATGACCAAACGGAAAGCCTGTGCTGGTTCCCAGCAGTTCACTACATAGTGACAAAAGCACGCTTGGCAGCATAAACCCCAGCCAATTTCGCCAGCCCAGTACTCGGCAAGCATAAATCGCAACAGTGGCGGCTCCCAACAGAATGTAGACAACGCCACCGACCACCATGCTCCAGCCAAACACTATTTGACCAATGGGCGGTAAGGTCGCAATCAAAGCAGGATTGGGCAATACAAACAGCAGTCCTGCCAATCCAAACACCAGTGACAAAATGTGAGCAAGGAGACAGAGGCGCTCAACAGTAACCAACGGCTTCATGAAGACTCCTTATAAAGTGTCGCACTGTAAACAATGAGGCTGTTTTCGTTTCAACTTTAGAGTTATGAATCAATCCATGATGATTATGCCTTAGAAGGCAGTTTGACCTTTTGGGCTAAGCCGAGGGTTAGGTAAAAACCTAGAAAAATTAGGACGACTGGTGAGTAGAACTACTTACCTGCAATTGATGGAGCACTCGCCCGATTCATAGGTCCGATAGCCAAAGATGATGGTGCTCTTTTCTAGTTTTCATAGAACAGACGTATTATTCTCGTGACAAAAATTAGTACCAACAATCTATAATAGCTCTAGTCAAAATTCATCCTTCTGTAGAGTTAAATCATGTTCTAAATAAATGTGTCAAATTAAACATAACATCTTCACAATTGCTTAGTTTTCTGCTGGATTGGTGCTTCAAGTCTTTACTTGTTGATTTTTTTTGAAATTGTCACACTTAAACTTAATAAATCAGCGAATGTTATTTATGCTCTAACGTTGTAGCCTAGCACTACAACGTTGTTTTCGTCAGAAGGGCGCTGATACCCAAACCACGTCCACTATTACTAGCAAAGCCCCACTCAGAATAAACTTTCAAGCGTTGGCGTACATGAGTTACCCTGTTAAAGCAGGATTTGCATTTGTTGTTCTTTTAAGACTAACTTATCCCAAATTACATGAGTATCTATGCGTTGGGTGAGGTCGTCTAGTTGAGTTGGAACGTGATTTTATCAAACATTTGAGGGTAGTTTTGGCTCGCTCAATTATTCATAAAAAACTATTGTTCGCAATTCAATACTCTGACGTGGTGGGGTATCCAGAGGGCTTGTGGGAGCGTTAAATCCGGTATGAGCAGCAAACTTTGCCCTTCCATCCTCTGCGGAGTCAAAACACTTAATAAATAGTGCTTCATCTGGCTGTAGGGGAGGTCAAGGAAAAAACGACTATCTGTGCTCATTGGTTATATCCTTCGTTCAAAAGTTCAGACAATTTCCAATTGCTAGGCTAGAAGGGGTTAGAAACAAAGATTGAGTATAATCTATAACCGGATACCCGCTTGTTTCATCAGGGGTAGGATGCGATCGCCAAAAAATTCTAGGTCTTCCTTAAAGTCAAAAAAGCTCAATTGCAAGCCGTTTACTCCAGCTTTTTTCAACTGTACGAACTGCTCGACCACCTGCTCGGGCGTACCGATCACCTCAATGTTCCCACCAATAGCCCGACGTTTCGGTGCGTCTATACCCCGGCGACCCTTCCAAGCATGGGCGTCGCTGTCAAATCTGCTAAAACCTAAAGGTGCATCTGAGTCAGCGTGGGCGACTATAGCATCGTGATAGGCCCAGGTTTCGCGTTCAGTTTCCCGACTGATTACCATAGGATTGAGGAGCGTTAAAACTTCGCGTCCAATATCGCGTGCTGCTTGCTTGACTCTTTGTGTGTGTGCGGGTAGAGCCTCAATAGCACTGGCGAAGTCCGAACCTCCTGGGCTAGTGATAAACACAATGTCAGAATAACGTGCAGCGAAGGATATGCCTGCGTCTGAACCTGTAGCGTTAACAAGCACTGGACGACCGTATTTCGGTTTCGGTGTAACGAAAGCACCGTTAAGTTTCCACGAAGACTTCCCCTCAAATGAGAAATTCTCGTCGTCACCCCACAAGCGTTGCAGCACTTCGATGAACTCAGCTGCCAGTTCATAGCGGCGATCGTGCTCGATACGATCCCAACCAAACATCTCATGTTCGATAGCACGGTGTCCGGTCACCACATTGATGCCCCAGCGACCCCCTGATATATGATCGAGCGTTGCACCATACTTAGCTAAATGCAATGGATGGATTGGTCCGTACAACACGTGAATGGTTGATATCAGCAGGATCTTCTGTGTCAAACTTGTTAGGGCTGCTGTCGTCATAAAAGAGTCCAGAGCTTGGCCGTTGAACACACCACCATAGCCACCTTTGGGTAGCCACTGTGAAAGTGCAAATACCAAGTCAAAGCCCAAAGCCTCAGCGTGTAATACTAGAGCCTTATTATATTCAAAGCTCCAGTCAGTCGTGCGTGGTAATTTAGAAGCACTCCAACCACCTGCCTGAATTGGCAGAAATAACCCCAGTAATACAGGCTGCTGCAATGCTTGAGAGAGGGGGCTCAGGGGATAGTCTGTCGGGGCTGCAAAGCGATCCCAACCGACAATCGAACCGGGGCAGTGGCTAAGGGTCATCGTTCAAATTGTGCGTACAGATGGTTAAACAAAGTTTTTATACCAAATTGAAAAAAGAATGCAACAGATGGTTGAGTTAAAATTAAATCTTGGCAAAGCTTTCTCAATCCACCCGTTCGCTCATTCTATTAATCATCAATTTCCATCAATCCAATAAATCGGGTTGGTCATGAGTAATTTCATCCCATAAATACTGGAATCCGCGCCAACCTGCTTCATGAGTTCCGTTACGTTTTTGAATCTCTAAGGCGAGGTCGCGGTCAATGAGAATGGGTTTACCGACAGCTTCTGCTAGCAATTGAGATTTAGCTGCATCTTCTAGACGGATGAACCACCAAGCAGCTTCGTCTACACTGCGTCCTACGGTTAACAATCCATGATTGCGGAGAATCGCAGCTTTGCGATCGCCTAGTGCTTGAGCAATGCGTTTTCCTTCACTTGTCTCTAGCACAATACCTTTGAAATCATCAAATAAGGCATGATCTTGGTAAAAGGCAGCAGAATCTTGGGTAATGGGGTCGAGCAATCGACCCAGCGATGACCACGTTTTGCCATAGAAGGAATGAGCATGAGCCGCAGCGATAATATCTGGGCGGGCTTCGTGGATTTGTGAGTGAATAGCAAAAGCTGCTTGATTGAGTGCGCCATTACCTCGAACAACTTCACCTTGAGGATTTACCAAGATCAAGTCGGAGACACGAACCCGGCTGAAATGAATCCCAAAGGGGTTTACCCAAAAATGGTCAGTGAGTTCGGGGTCGCGAGCTGTGATGTGTCCTGCTAGCCCGAGAGCAAAATCGAAGCGGGCAAAGATTCGCAAAGCAGCAGCTAAACGTTCTTGGCGATGGCGACGCTCTGCTTCCACAGAGGTAAAGGTTGGTGGCTTTGTCAAGCTACCATTGCGGACGAGAGAAGTTTGTACCATAATTCTCAGCTCCTACTAAAGTAATTCTAGGAATCCCCCGTGGGGTCTTCCAAGCGAGGGTATCAAGAATGCACTGTTGCTTCTACCTTCTTGTTATTCTTCTTCAAAACAGTTGGTAATTCACTAGTGAAGGGCTCACCTTCAACCACCTGCGAGCGGAAACCATCGGGACCAACTGGAATATCACCAGTGATTGTGGTGCGATGGAGTACCCGCTCAACTTCTATATGGTCTATATCTTGGGGAGCTAAATGCGCGGTGGCGCGGTTGTCCCAGAATGCAATATCACCGTTATTCCAACGGAAGCGGGTAGTGTAAGCGGGCTTAGTAATCTGGTTAAAGAATAACTCGAGCAGGAGATCGCTCTCCTGTGGTGACACGTCAAGAATGTGCGAGGTGAAGCCAGGGTTCACGAACAGTGCGCGTTCCCCTGTCTCCGGATGAACTCGCACCACCGGGTGAATGGAAACCTGGGGATTGGCTGCAATGCGCTGAACAAGTTTGCTGTTGCTGGATAGTCGCAAACGTGCATTGAAGCGATGTTCTGCCTTCAATGTGTCTGCTAGCGCCCGCAGAGGTGCTGATAAACCCTCATAAGCCGCAACTAGATTAGTCCACTGTGTATCACCACCAAAGCTAGGAACGTCAACTGCACGCAAAATTGACGCAGCAGGCGGGTTAACAACTGCTGTCACATCCGTGTGCCAGCGGTTCTCGTAACTGGAACGGCGCAAACCGTTGCGTCGCTCATAGCGGCTGCGGTCAATGGGTAGTATTTGTTCAAAGCCTTCAATCGGCTCATCCTCATGTGGATGTGCGTAAGTTACTTCGCCGAAACGAGCCGTGAACGCAATTTGTGCGGCGCGATCGATGTTCTGACCGCGAAAGAACACGACTTTCCACTTTAACAATGCTTGACGAATTTCTTTAACTGCATCATCATGCAGGGGACGCGAAAGATCCACCCCGCCGATCTCGGCACCGATGAAACCAGCTACTTGTTTGACTTCAATATGGTTGTAGCTCATGTGAATTATCCAAAGTTTTACCCATAGGACGGTGTTCGCACTCGTTCACTTCCTTTGTGTTGCGATCGAGTGCAAGGAAGATATCAAAGGTAGCAATCTACTCTGTCAAGTTTAAATTGAGGGCTGCTCATTTAAGTTCGGAGTTGCGCTGTCTTCGCTAAAGCACAACTCCGAACTCCTCAAAACAACATTGACACTCTAGATCGTAGCTCTAAAAATATATTATACGATAAATTGATAAAATTACCGTATTATTAAATTAACCCAGTGCAGTGTCTTTCCTCCTGTCGTGCTCAATTCATTGAAAGCACCAGAAAACCCGCTCGCTACGTTGGGTAAGGCAGAAAGCCGCCCTATCACTTGGGGCACGCACAATTACGAAACACTTGCTCGTGCCCGAGAGCAAGATGAAATCCAGTAAAAACTTTTCCTTATTTGCTTAGCTTAAACCTATGTCAACTAGCAGCAAAACTGAAAAATTGGCAATTAGTGAATTATGGTACACCCGGTGTCCGGTTCCTACTATTTCCGGGGTGGCTTTGGATTTAGGATGGTTAGATCGGACTTTTGCTAAAAATGGTATTTCCTTCAAGTCCTTACGGGCTGCTGAAGAGCGTTCTGTTCGCGAGTCTCATTACGATCACAAACTCAAAGGGTTGTTTCGCGAGGGCGGTAATATTCCGGCGATTTGGGCTCGGGCTACTGGGAAGGATACCCGCGTTATTGGCTTAACCTGGGTAGATGAATACCAAGCAATCCTCACTCTACCAAATTCAGAAATAGCTCAGCCAGCAGATTTGCGGGGGCGGAGGTTGGGATTACCACATCGGATTGAAAGTCAAATAGACTTCTCCAGAGCAATGGCTTTGCGGGGTTTCTTGAGCACTCTGTCGCTAGCTGATTTAAATGAAACTGATGTTCAATTTGTAGATATCAACGCCCAGCAAACAGACTTACGAGAACTGGGAAGTACTAACGTAGAGCGGAGTAATTTTTATTCTGCAGAAGTTACAGCCTTACTGCGAGGTGAGGTAGATGCTATCTATGCTAAAGGTGCTCCTGGTGTGGATTTAACTGTCGAACATGGTTTTCAAGTTGTCTTCAATTTAGGAGATCATCCCGATCCTCTGGTGCGCGTGAACAACGGTACTCCCAGAACGATCGCAGTTAATGCGGATCTTGTAGAACAGCATCCAGATTTGGTGGTTCAGTACTTAGTGTGTCTTTTGCAAACCTCAAAATGGGCGGAAACTCATGCTCAAGAGGTGGTTAGAATTGTCTCACAGGAAACAGGGGGCGGTGAAGAAGCAGTTCGGAAAGCCTATGGAGCCAGGTTGCATCAACGCTTGCAACCAAGTTTATCAGAGGAATGGATTGCCGGACTTAAGTTACATAAAGACTTTCTTTTGAAGTGGGGATTTATCCCAGCAGATTTCGATCTTGATGCTTGGATTGTTCGAGAGCCCTTGCTCGAAGCTGAGAAATTAGCCTTGAATCTCCCGGAACCTGTTTTTGCCTAATTATTAAGTTTGAGGCTTCTGTAAAGAAAATTCTGATGATACGGAGTTGCGTTCAAAGATATTACGTGTTGATGGGACAAAGGAGACACGGGAGAAAGTAAGATGTACGAACGCAACTTGGTATGAGTTTGTCGTTAACGAAAAACGTGCTTGAAAATTCAGAATAGAAGCCCCAATCACAAAAAGCAAACCGCTTCCTTAAGTGCTTTTGAACTAAAACTTATCATATTGGAAGGTAAAAATTATGGAAGTTCTTTGGTATTTAACTGCACCAGATGGTCCATATCCTTGGAATAAAAAGGGAGCACGCAAAATTGATTATGCATATATGCAGCAGTTAGCGCGGGGAATTGACCACCTGGGTTACTCTGGCGCACTCCTAGCAACGGGCGTACACGATACCTGGGTATTAGGTTCCTCACTGATTCCGTTTACGGAACGGATGCGCTTTCTGGTTGCCGTACATCCTGGTTTGTTATCGCCTACTTTGTTTGCTAAGATGGCGGCGACTTTCGACCAGTTTTCTAAGGGTCGGTTATTAATCAATATTATCAACGGTACATCCAATACAATGGCTGCTTATGGCTTGCATCTTTCCCACGATGAGCGCTACAGCCACTGTGATGAATACCTTACAGTTTGGCGCAGGCTAATGGCTGGGGAAACTGTAGACTTTGAAGGAAAGTATATTAACGTCAAGCAAGCTAAGATAGGAATACCTACAGTACAATCGCCCTATCCTCCCTTATGGTTTGGTGGTTCGTCTGATGCAGCCTTGGAAGTTGCAGCCAAACATATAGATACTTACTTAACTTGGGGTGAAACTCCACCCCAAATTGCTGAACGAGTCGCAACAATGCGATCGCTCGCAGCGAAATACGGTCGCACTTTGCGATTTGGAATTCGCCTCTATGTAATTGTTCGAGAAACTGAGGAGGAAGCTTGGAAGGCTGCTGACTGGTTACTTCAGCATATGGATCGAGAATCAGTGATGAATATACAAAAAATGCTGAATAGCGGTGACTCAGTCGGGCAACAACGAATGTTAAAGTTTCATAGCGGTCAGATTCCTCAGAACGTTAAAGACTTAGAAATTTACCCCAACCTCTGGGCGGGTTTGGGTTTGGTGCGTCCCGGTCCCGGTACTGCCGTAGTGGGCGATCCTAAGACTGTTGCTGCTCGCCTCCAAGAATACGCCGATATTGGTATTGAAACTTTCATCATCTCGGGTATTCCTCTGATTGAAGAAGCTTATCGAGTTGCCGATTTATTGTTGCCACTCCTGCCAATTTCTCGACCGGGCGATAACCAAACTCCTATCAATGTTCATGTTCCTACCTGGAGCAGTATCAGAGAAACTGTAGGGGCTATTTCCTCTGCTAAAGACATTGCTGAATCTGCCAAAGAACTGGGTTGATTTGAGAAATTCGCCTTCAATTTTACAGTATAATGAAAGATCGAAATATATTCGAGACTGAATTCCTTAACTACCGCATCAAACGTCGTAGTTTACCCACAACATTATTTTTCCTAACATCTGCCATAACAGTTGCCTGTAATCGCGATACTACCACAACCAGCAATTCCACTTCCCAGTCTTCCGTAGCGAATAGCTCTGCTCTTTCAAATGTGGCAGATACCAGCATTCAAGGTACGAAAGCTCGAATAGGCATTATTAGGGGACCCGGACCTTATTACTTGGCTAAGGTCAAAGGCACTCTGAATCAATACTTAGAAGCTAAAAAATTTGGGGTACAGTGGTTAGGTCCATTTCCAGCTTTTGCACCTGCTGTTGAAGGTTTGAATGCTGGTAGTATTGACTTTACAGGTGGTAGTACTACAGCTGCTATCTCGGCTATGGCAGGAAATTCACCGTTCAAGATTTTTGGGTACCAAGTCAGTGGTAAAGATGGATCGGGGATTTTGGTCCCGAAAAACTCTTCGATTGCGACGGTAAAAGATCTAGTCGGTAAAAAGGTGATTGTAAATCGTGGAGGTACTGGCGAGTATCTGCTAGCAAAAGGTTTGGAAAAAGCAGGAGTTTCTATAGACCAAGTGCAGCGAATTTATCTTGGTCCGGCAGATGCTGCTCCTGTCTTTGCTTCAGGAAAAGCAAGTGCGTGGGCGGTGTGGGGAACTTTTTTTGCTAATGCAGCAGTTAAAGATAGTGCTAGGATTTTAGCTACAGCGGGAGAGATTGATTCGGAGAATGATGGCATTTATATTGTTCACAATGCATTCTTGGAGAAGCATCCGGATATAGTGAAAGCTGTTTATGATGTCCTGGTACAAGAAAGTAAATGGGTGTTATCAAATGCAGCCCAGGCAATGCAAGTCTATGGTAAGGAATTTAAGCTTTCTGAGAGCGTACAAAAGTTTATGAGTGAAAGGGTAGAGGGAATACCAACACCCGTCGGTGCAGCAGAAATAGAAAAGATGAATCGTGTCAGTGACTGGTTTTTTAAGCTGGGCATTATTCCCAAAAAGCCCACTATAGAAAACTTTGTAGTTGATGTCACCAAGATATAAACGAGCAATAACGTGCTTTTTTACTCTGCAATCGGCATTATTTCAGCTAATTCACTCGGTTTATTGTGAAAACAAGGAGGAACATTATGACTCATTCAATTCGCATCGGTGTCCATGTCAATAACCTCTCAGTATTTACACTCAGCAGAAAACCTGAGTTATTAAAAGATTTGCTTGAGCCAACGGGAGTATCAGCACAGTGGCTCCCAGAAACAGGTGGGCATCAAACAGTAAAGCTCTTAAAAACAGCAGAAATTGATATTGGTGCAACAGGTACAACTCCACCAATTTTGGCACAGGCTCAGGGAGTACCAATCGTTTATTTGGCTACATCTCAACCTCGCCCAGTTCAGGGAGCAATTGTTGTCCTGGAAAATTCGCCCATTCAAAGTGTGAGCGATTTGAAAGACAAGACTGTCAGTTTAAGTGAAGGGTCTTACCAACAACATTTACTAGCGATCGCTCTAGATAAAGTAGGGCTTACCTATCAAAATGTCAAAACCATCCCCCACACGGCTGATTCACTCCAAGCCTTTCTCAATGGTGAAATAGATGCTTGGATAACATCAGATCTACATTTGGCACAAGTTCAGAAAACCCATCAAGTGAGAGTACTGCTTTACAGTTCTGAGCTATTTAGCAATCGCTCTGTTTACTTTACCCATCGCACTTTTGCCGAGCAACACCCAGATGTCTTGTCAGCTTTTATCCGAGCACTAGAACGAGTCGATCGCTGGATTGCCACTCATTTTACTGAAGCAGCCGAACTACTAGCCAAAGAAATTAACAACGGCATTGATGCCCGAGGCTGGGAACAGTCTCTAAGAAAAAGACCTTGGGGTCTTGTCCCACCTTCGCAAGAGTTTATTGCCGAACAACAATACGCAGCTGATGTTTTCTATCGTTTTGGTTTGCTGCCCAAGAGTATTAATGTTTCTGAAGCACTATTGACCGATCCCCTGAGTGTCTTTGAAGCCAATCTTGCTTTAGCTAGCAGATAGCTGTATTTTTCGGAAGCGCGATCGCTTTACTGTTACCGAAGCACGCAGTAAAGCGATCGCGTTGCACTATATCGTATTACCTCGCTTTATTGGGAATGCCAGAAAATACAAATAACTGTTGCTCTTTAGGTGCGGGTAAATTTTCACCAATGTAACGGTTAATACCTACACCCATGTCTCCCGTAGCGGTAAGTTTGAACTTCACTTCTTCAAATTCAAACGCTTGCAAAAATTTCCGCACATTCTCGGAGTAGGGAATTCCGTTAGAGTGTCCCCGAGTCCAGATAGCAAAAGCACCTTGTTTGCTTAGAAACCTCAAATTGTCTAGCAACCGTTTGAGCTCGGCTTCATCGGCTAAATTGCCGAAGACACCACACACAATAACGATGTCTGCTGGTACTGCTCCTACATAGTTAGCGGAGATAGTTGCATCACCATTGATAAATTCAATTTGCTTTGCTAAACCTAATGATTCTATAGTTGCTTTTCCACGTTCAACTAGATTCGGGTTGAGTTCAACGAGTCTTGCATAAACCTCTTGAGCGCGGGGGTGATTTGCTAGGGTTCCTAATAAATCCCGTCCATCACCAGCACAAACACTCACTACGCGGATTCTTCCTGCTGGAGATGCATCCAAGCTGTAGGATATGTATTCCCGCACGATTTCCAGACGCTGTTGTAATTTTGGTTCCGTATTATAGAGATCGTGCCATTCCAACCAATCTTTTGGCATAAGGGGTGATTCCAATTTCTTGCAAAATGTGGCTTTGCAGAGTGACAAGCACGCTGTACTTCGGTAAACTACAATAAATCTATCGATTAAAAGTATTTTACAATGAAGGCATAGTATTATAAAAATTCATTCAAAATTAAGCCTGCAGGAAATACCAATCAATTCTTGCTTCCCCTGCTGCTCCGTAGCAAACTTATGCTCTAACTAACCTCATAACTGCGATCGCCCAAATCTGGTCCTGTGCTGGTAACATTGGGCTCCAAAATGCTTAACTAATGGTTTAGCAGATGTTTGTAAAGTCTATCGTTGTATCAAGATCCTCTTTAATAAGGGGGACTTGAAGAAAAATTTCCCCCCTTTTTAAGGGGGGCTAGGGGGGAGCTAAAGTTTTGGATACCTCAGCCACTACTTTCAAAACGTCCTCTTAGGGTTACATAAGTTTGATGTTAGGAGAAAAAGGTTGGGAGGGTGAGGTTTGTAGAACCTGCGTTATGTTATTTGCAAGCAAAGTCAGAATTTCAATACTATAAATACGATAACCTACATTATTTACCGTATTATAAATTTTAAGATTAAGCGTAAAAGCACAATATATGTCGAAAAAACTCTTATCAGTCAGATTTCGGGGAATTTTCAGTAGCTTATTACAGAGACTATCTAGAATTCGTATATTGGCTCTATTCTTTACAGTAGGACTAATCTTGAGTCCGGCTGTCTCTGTTTTTTCTTTCAGCAATACAAGTCACTCTGGGCTAACGCTAGCACAGAATCGGGCAAATCAAAGCGTTGTGATTCGCATTGGCTACCAAAAAGCAGCAACTGTTCTTAACGCTTTGAAGACAAAAAAAGACTTAGAGAAAGCTTTGCCTGCTGGTTCTAAAGTGACATGGACAGAATTTCCAGCAGGTCCGCCAATGTTAGAGGCAATCAATGCTGGAAGTATTGATTTTGGGTACACAGGTGAATCACCGCCTATATTTGCCCAAGCAGCTGGTACTCCCTTGGTTTATGTTGCTTACGATCCTTGGAGCCCAAAAGCAGAGGCTATCATCGTACCGAAAAATTCACCCATCAAAACTGTAGCGGATCTTAAAGGCAAAAGAGTGGCTTTTGCAAAAGGCTCAAATACTAACTATCTAGTGGTAAAAGCTTTAGAAAAAGCAGGATTAAAGTACAGCGATATTAAGCCAGCTTTTCTCACACCTCCCGATGCTCGTGCAGCATTTGAAGGTAACAATGTGGATGCGTGGGCTATTTGGGACCCGTATTTAGCTGCTGCTGTCGCTGCGACAGGCGCACGCACTCTGACTGATGGAACGGGACTTGTATCGAATCGCGGTTATTATCTTGCAGCCAAATCTTTTGTCCAGAAGCAACCATCAGCGTTAAAAACAGTTCTGGCTCAAGTGAAAAAAATCAGTGACTGGGCGCAAAAGAATCCCACAGATGTCGCGAAATTTCTCTCGCCAGAATTGGGTATTGATGCTGCTGTCTTGGAGATCGCTGAAAGGCGGCGCAAATATGGAGTACTACCGATGACAAAAGAAGTTATCGCTGGACAACAGCAAGTAGCTGATGCTTTCTACAAAATCAAGCTCTTGCCAAAACAAGTTTCTGTCAAGGAAATTGTTTGGCAGGGTAGTTAAATTTTAGCATTATCATTTTAATTTTTCACAAGAAGAATAACGATGAATGGTTTTGCCACGTGAATTTGAAAAAGACGAGTCAGGGAAAATGGTGTTGTTTAAACGTGCTACTGAACCTTATAGGTTGGAGTTGGATTTAGGACAAGAGGTTGATAACGTAACTGTTAGGTAAGATGAAAACCCAATTTGTCAAGAACCCAACTATAAGAGCTAAAGAATGGATGCTCCTCTTCATTCTGTCTTTATTATGGGGCGGTTCTTACTTTTTTATTAAAATTGTTCTTGTGGAACTCCAACCGTTTACGGTAGTATTAGGTCGTGTTAGCTTTGCTGCGATCGCTAACTTAATTTATTTCCGTATACTTGCTGTTGCAGGTGCAACTAACGCCTCGTTGGTAACGTTTTTGATTCCAATCAGTGCGCTCTTACTTGGTGTATTTGTCCTTGGAGAAAGGTTGGATTGGAATACTTTTGCAGGTATGTCACTCATTTTTACAGGATTAGCCGCTATTGACGGAAGGCTCTTGAGATTACCATAAAAACTATTGACCTTACTAAATACATTGGAATCTACGTGTTAGAACTTTATAGCTACTATCGTTCAACAGCTTCATATAGAGTCAGGATTGCACTAGAGTTAAAGAAAATTCCTTATTTGTATAAAAGTGTTTCTGAATTAAGAAAAGGTAAACCAGAGTTTACAATAAAATACCAAAAAATTAATCCTCAAAAATTGGTTCCTACCCTTATTGATGGTGAAGCTGTTATTACCCAGTCATTAGCAATTGTTGAATATCTAGAAGAATGTTATCCGCAACCTGCACTTTTACCATCAGACATTTTTGCACGAGCTTATACAAGACAAATTGCCCTTTTGATAGCTTGCGATATCCATCCCTTAAACATCATGAGAGTTCGTAAATACTTGACTGAACCGATAGGTTTAAATCAAGCTGAAAAAATGAATTGGTATCATCACTGGCTGGGGGAAGGTCTAAACGCACTTGAAAATATTCTAGATAACAGTAGATTTTGCAGCAATTTTTGTTATGGTGATACTCCAACAATCGCGGATGTATTTCTCGTACCTCAGGTTTATAATGCCGAGCGATTTAAATACCCTTTAGAGCCATATCCTCATATTCGCCGAATTTATGAAATATGTATGACTCATCCCGCATTTATTGCCGCACAACCGCATTTACAACCTGATATTGTGGAGTACAATCCAGAGGATGAATATTAAAAAATAAATTTGTCTTTTGCCAATCTTTTGCATTAAAATACAGCGAGTAGGAGAGTATCTTGCTTTTTACCTGTAACCGTGCCAATATTAATATTACTAAATTTTAATCAATTAACCGTATATTATTAGATTTAGTCTAACTTACAACTTCTGAGAGTCCTAGTAAGAGCGAAAATCGCAGACAGTTGTGTTGGTATGAATGATTTGAAAGATGTGTTTCTCGCTCTTCTATAATTTTGACCTGATGCCAGGGAAGCTATCTGAGCTTTACATTGCTTGCCCAAAAAGTTTTATTTCGGTTGCAGTTAGTCACAGCAGCAAGCAGCATAGCTGTTGATACACATCTATAAGGAGAACGATCGCGCATGACTTCTATTAAACGCCGTCACGTACTAAGTCTGAGCCTTTCAACAGTTGCTTCATTCGCTTATAAGTCCCTCGCTTCCACACGCGAAGCAACATCTTATGCAGTAGATTTAGCTCAAGCAAATCCAGGCTCAACCAACACGAGCAAGAATGCGTCAAAATTGCGTCTCGGCTTTCAGCCACCTTATGTGACAGTGTTTGCAATGCGAGAGCAAAAACTATTGGAGAAGGCATTTGCGGGACAGCCAACTAGTTTTGAATACCGCCGAATGCTGTCGCTGAAGCCAGTTACCGAAGCATTAGCAGCCGGAGCTTTAGATCTGGGTTTAGGTGGTACGCCAATCCCCGCCATCGCAGCAGGCTTACCTATTCGTGTTATTGCCCTCGTTGAGCGCAGCCCGAAAACCCATGCCTTACTAGTTCGACCTAACTCGCCTATCAAAAGTATTAAGGATTTGAAGGATAAGAAAATAGGGACGCCTACCGGACGAAGCCATTTATTGGTAGTGCGAGTACTAGAAAGCATTGGACTAAAAGATACTGACGTAAAGTGGGTTCAGTTAGAAAATGATGTAGGTCGTGCAGCATTGCTATCGGGAGCGATCGATGTTTGGGCAACCTGGGACCCCTTTTATGCCAGCGTACAAGTCGCGAAAGAGGCAATTGCGATCGCAGACGGGACTCAATATGTTTTGAACTATGTGGCGCTGTTTGGACGCACAGAGTATATAGAACAGAATCCAGAGACTGTGCGACGGTTTCTTAAAGCCTATCAACAAGCAGTAAACTGGGTCAAACAAAACCGTCAGAAAGCAGTAGAGATCTTAGTTAGAGAAAATAAACTTGCGCCGGAAGCCGCTGCTTTAACACTGTCGCGTCGTAACATACTGTTGCAGCCGCCCAATCAAGAGTATCGCACCGACCTTGTAAATCAGTCAAAACTACTGGCTCGTTTGGGACTTATCAAACAGGAGCCAGATTGGAGTCAGGCGATCGACACAAAATTGGCTACATCTATTAAAACCTGACATGGTTTCAGATTTAAGTATTTTGCCTGTTTTTCATAGAAATTGATACCTTAATTTTGAACTTTAAACAAAAAAACTAGTTTGCAAATTCAGTAATTTAGGTATCGGGAATAAGAAATTGATTATTTTCTACTCCCCACCGAACCTTTTGAACAGCTTAAACCTAAACCGAGCACAACAAAGAGATATTCATATGACACACAAACTCGCAGCAACAGAATATCCCATTCATGACTTGATTCGCCGTCGCTGGAGCCCCAGAGCATTTGCCGACCGTCCTGTTGAGCAGGAAAAACTACTTACCCTGTTAGAAGCAGCTCGTTGGGCACCTTCTTCCTACAACCATCAGCCCTGGAGTTTTATCGTTGCTACCAAAGATGACCCAACGGAGCACAAGCGTTTACTCAGTACTTTAGCTGAATTGAATCAAGGTTGGGCAAAAAATGCTCCCGTGTTAATACTCGCCGTTGCTAAACTGTATTTTGATGATGGAAGAGTAAATCGTCATGCGCTACATGATGTCGGACTTGCATTAGAAAATTTAGTGATTCAAGCCACCGCTTTTGGTTTATCGGTCCATCAGATAGCAGGATTCAATGTGGAGAGCGCTAGAAAACAATATAAGATTCCTGAAGGCTATGAGCCTACTACAGCACTTGCAGTCGGTTATCCTGGCGATCCCCAAAGCCTTTCCAATGAGCTACGCGAACGAGAACTAGCACCTCGCATCCGCAAGCCTTTGAAGCAGTTGGTGTTTTTTGGAGAGTGGGGAAAAGCTTCACCTCTGCTGGCAGCAAGCAGCCATCGCTAACCCACAAGCGATCGCTACCTAAAAGAATGAGAACGTCTTTGTTGGCAAAACAATCGGTCACTGCTTACTCAGGAGGTTGGTTCAACCTCCTGAGTAAAAAACTTTGATAAACTAATTATTAGCTTTACAAAAGCTAAATATATATCTTATTGTTAAGGAGCTTGAATTTCCCTATACTTCATGAGAAGCTATAAAATTAAAATACGGTTAGTTTATCGATAAAGTGCATTTTTGTAAAACCAGCATTCTACAGACAAATCATTGTCTTTGCCTTTGTCCAAAAGCTTATGTAGAGTTTGATAGCTATAGATTCATGTTTTTTGTCTTAATGGCTGGTAAAAACAAATTTTGAAAATTAAGGGGTGAAGCTCGTGAGCGTAAATCAATTAGCCCACAAACAGCTATCTACTACTAACTCCGCTCAAAATTTAGAGACGGATGTCTTGGTGATTGGTGGTGGTCCTGCAGGTACTTGGGCAGCTTGGAGTGCAGCAACCAGTGGTGCAAAAGTCGTTTTGGTAGATAAGGGTTACTGCGGTACAAGTGGTGCAGCCGCAGCATCAGGAAATGGTGTGTGGTACATTCCACCAGAGGTCGAACAACGCGAATCAGCAATGGCAAGTCGGGAAGCAATGGGAGGATTTCTTGCCAACCGCCATTGGATGACTCGCGTTTTAGATCGAACTTACGACAATATTAATTCACTGGCAGATTGGGGTTATCCCTTTCGAGTTGATAATAACGGAATGGCCATCCGTCGCTCTTTGCAAGGTCCGGATTACATGCGCTTCATGCGGAAAAAGATTAAGCAAGCAGGAGTGAAAATTTTAGACAACAGTCCAGCTTTAGAGCTGCTTGTAGATGCAGAAAATACTGTTGCAGGCGCATCGGGTATTAACCGCCAATCTGGAGAACGTTGGAAAATCCGAGCAGGGGCAGTTGTTATTGCGACAGGAGGTTGTGCTTTCTTAAGTAAGGCTCTCGGTTGTAATGTGCTGACTGGAGATGGTCTGTTAATGGCAGCAGAGGTTGGTGCAGATTTCTCTGGTATGGAATTTTCTAATGCTTATGCTATTTCTCCTAGCTTTTCCTCTGTCACCAAAACTCGTTACTATGACTGGGCATCCTTTACCTACGAAGATGGCACGGTCATAGAAGGTGCAGGCTCCAAGCGCGGTCGCTCTGTCATTGCCAAAACTTTGCTGACTCAGCCAGTTTATGCCCGCCTCGACCAAGGTGTCGATGAAGAAACCAAAGCATGGATGCGGGCGTCTCAGCCTAACTTTTTTGTTGTCTTCGATCGCGCTGGAATTGACCCCTTTACCCAACGCTTCCCCATCACTTTACGCTTAGAAGGAACTGTACGCGGTACGGGAGGAATTCGGATTGTAGATGACACCTGCGCCACTTCAGTCAGCGGGCTTTACGCTGCGGGAGATGCTGCAACGAGAGAGCTAATATGTGGTGGATTTACGGGTGGAGGTAGCCACAATGCAGCTTGGGCAATGTCATCTGGGTACTGGTCCGGTCAGTCAGCAGCTACCTATGCTTTGAGTTTGGGAGAGAAAGCAACGCAGCGCAAAGTACGAGGCGTGGGTGAAGTTGGATTGCAAAGTGAGGGCAACCATACTTTATCTCCGGATGAAGCGATTTCAGCCGTTCAAGCCGAAGTTTTTCCTTACGATCGCAATTTATTCCGTACTGACTCAGGCTTAAGTGCATCTCTAGACAAACTTAATGACCTCTGGCAATATCTCCGCAACAGCCAAACTCCTACCGATAACAAAGTCATCCGCATGCGAGAAGCTGCAGCAATGGTCGCCACGGCTCGTTGGATGTACAACAGTGGTTTGCAACGTCAAGAAACTAGAGGAATGCACAAACGGATGGATTATCCCCAGCAAGACCCAAACCAGCAGTATCGGCTGTTAAGTGGAGGAGTAGACACAATTTGGGTCAAACCCGAACCGGCAGTTGCAAGCAAGCAATTAGTTGCAGTGTGATTCAACAAAGATAGGAGGCAAACTATGAGTTCAAGCAATCAAGTTTTAGACAGACCGATTTCCAAAGGCTTGCCCTTTGTAGAGGCAAACCTCAATTACTTAGTCCCTATGGCAGAAAGACCTGTCAATTACACTTACGAACCGCCATCAGGGATTCCCAGGCATAATGGAACTTATCAGACACACAAATTTCCAATTTACAATGCTCGTTCCATCTCAGAGAACATAACTCTGGATCGAGAAGGCTTTGGCTTGAAAGAGCATAATACTAGCGTGCGGAACTTTTATGACGAAGATGAGGTACGCCACGTTTACTACCCAGAAGCAGAGCAATTATTGAAAGAAGTAACGGGTGCAACACGGGTAGCGATCTTCGACCATACTCTTCGTAACGTCCAAAGGATGAAGCCAGGAGAGAATAATATTAAAGAACCTGCCAAACGCGTACACAACGATTTTACTGCCAAATCCGGCTATACTCGCGCACGCTTGGAATTAGCAGCAAGAGGGATTGATAATATTGACGAGCTATTGCAACAACGCTTCGCCATCATCAATGTTTGGCGGGCGATCGCTTCTCCAATCCAAGAGTCACCATTAGCAGTATGTGACGCGCAAAGTATTGCAACAACAGATCTTGTGGCTACTGACCTTGTTTATCGCGATCGCGTTGGTGAAACTTATGCGCTCTTACACAATCCGAGACATCAGTGGTTCTACTTCCCACAAATGCACAGAAATGAGGCACTCTTCATTAAGTGTTTCGACTCTGCAGAAGATGGACGCGCACGTTTTGCAGGTCATACAGCCTTTAACGATCCGACAAGCCCACCAGATGCTCCACCACGGGAAAGTATCGAACTGCGAACATTCGTTTTTTATCCCGCATAGCTGCGGATGCGTCACTTAACAATGCTAAGTACCATCGCTCCCCAACTCTTAACTCTTCCTCATACTTTACTTCTTTTTAGCACTGCTTTCATTGCAGGCGGATTAAATGCTGTAGCGGGTGGTGGTAGCTTTATTACCTTTCCAGCCCTCATTTTTACGGGTGTACCGCCAGTTGTAGCAAATGCTACAAATAATGCTGCTATATGGGTAGCTGCTTTAGCAAGTGCTGGAGCTTACCGGAAAGATTTAGGAATCAAACGGCAAGTTTTTTTGCTCTTATGTGGCATAAGCCTGGTTGGCGGTGTTATCGGCTCCTTAGCTTTGTTGTATACTTCGGCTGATTTTTTTAAAAAACTGATCCCTTATTTATTACTGTTAGCAACACTAGTATTTACTTTTGGTGATTTTTTCAGGAAATGGCTTCAGATTCAAAGCCAGAAGTCATCTCCTGAATCCGTACCTTTACGAAATTTAGTGTTGGCTCAACTAGCGATCGCTATCTATGGGGGTTTCTTCGGTGCGGGGTTGGGGATTTTAATGCTAGCTACCTTATCGTTTTTAGGTATCAAAAGTATTCATACTATGAATGCCTTTAAAACGTTTTTGGGGAGTTGTGTAAACGGCATTGCGATTGTCCCATTTATTTTTGCAGGTGTCATTGCTTGGCAGCAAGCAATTTTAATGGCTGTAGGCGGTTCGTTGGGAGGTTATGTCAGCGCTCATTACGCACGTCAACTAGACCCCCAAATGATTCGGAGAGTTGTCATAATCGTTGCTTTTAGCATGACTATTTACTTTTTCATTTACGGTTAGAAAGCAAAAAATAGGAATTGGTGCAGGCAGGAGGAGAAAACAACAAAACCGTTTTTTATACCGAACCTGTCTAATTTTACAGATTTTGTTGTGTAATGCGATCGCAAGGGGATGTGTTGTGAAGATCGTTCTACCCATAGAACTAGCTGCTGATATCGAGCCACTGTTACCCTCAGACATTACATATGTGCATATAGACAGTGATGGTAACTTTGAAGGCGATCCACGGGAAGCTGAAGTTTATCTCAATGGGTTTCAGTTGAAAAATACGACCCTCCATAAAGTACTGGCAGCAGCGCCTGGAATTCGCTGGCAGCATACACCAAGTTCTGGCGTGAATCATATCCTCACGCCTACTTTTTTAAAACATGATATAGTTCTTACAAATGGTTCGGGAGTTCATGCCATTCCTATGGCAGAATTTGTGCTGAACTTCATGCTTTTTTACGCAAAAAAAGTTCAAAAATTGCAAGAGTTACAGATGAACCACTACTGGTATAAGTGGTTGGAACTGGAAGAATTGTACAACAAAACTCTGTTAATTATTGGTACGGGAAATATTGGTCAAGAAATTGCCCTGCGTGCCAAAGCTTTTGGAATGAGAATTTGGGGTAGCCGCCGACATCCCGAACCATTACCAAATTTTGACAAAATAGTTGGTGTCAATGAGTGGCGATCGCTTCTTCCACAGGCAGATTATGTAGTTGTTGCGACACCTCTTACTCCAAAAACCAAAGGATTAATAGATGCAGAAGCATTACGGTTAATGCGTCCGAGTGCTTATTTAATTAATATTGCTCGGGGTGCAATTGTAGATGAATCAGCATTGCTCACTGCTCTGGGAGAAGGTTGGATTGCAGGTGCTGGATTAGACACCTTTGAAACAGAACCATTACCACCAGAAAGCCCTTTTTGGTCTTTATCCAATGTATTTATTACTCCTCATTGTTCGGCACTAACTCCACAATTGCGTCAGCGTATTGTAGCATTATTTCTTGATAATTTAGCACGCTATCGTAGCGATCAACCTTTACGCAATGTTGTAGATAAAACAGTGGGTTATTAAAACTCAAATTACTGGCTTGGAAGAGAGAGCGAGGCGTAGAACTTGGAGGGAAGAAGATTTTCATTTGCTTTGGTATATGCAGTTCATGCTTGGGACTCAGTTAATGGTTTTTCAATAAACTGCACTAAAAAATAGTGTCCAACAGTTACAGTTAACTTCTAACAATGGTACACCTATGTTTCATGAGATAGAAAGAGAATTGTCAGATGGGGAACCTTGGTCATTTAGGCATCAGCCAAAATTCCCAATCCAGCTTCAGTTACTTGTAGAGCAACAACAGGGAAGACAAGATGTCTGGGAAATACCAGAGAAAGAAGCATTAACAAAAAAAACACAAATTAAGCTATACAACTCACAACTCGCGGAGTAACCTATGACAGCAACCTTAACTCGTCGGCCTTGGACAGTTGAATTTGAAACAGAAACTATCGATAGATTAATTGATAAACACGCTCCCCAGATTCCTAAAAAGCGGTTGCACGAAGCAAAACCCATTCAGACAAAAGAAGAACTGGAAAATTTTTACCAATTTCGGATTGGTGGTGCAGCCCACGACCTATTTATTGTTCAAGTTTGTGCGAAGATCGTTAACCAAATACCCGATCCTGAATTGCAGTTATTTTTAAGCCGTCAATTGGGCGATGATGGCGCACACGCTGAAAATACCCGCAGGCGTGTAGAGGCATTATTTGGTCATGACCCCATTGAAGATATTCAAAAGCAAGTGCAAAAGCACTGGGATTTTATGGGGGACTTACCGATTCGTAATTGGTTGGGTTTTTTAGCCTTTGAGTTACATTACGAACATCATATTGTTGTCACTGCCATATTAAATCGTCGCTTGTCACGGTTGTACGATCCAGCATCAGCAAACTTTGCAACAGAGAGAATTATCCCAGACGAAGCATTCCATCGTGTGGGAGTGGTGGAATGGTGGCAGCGTAAATTTGACAAAGCTTCGCCTGCAGAAAAAGCCGAGCTAGTAGAACAGGTATTGGCAGTTGATGAAGAAGGTCAACGACGACGAAATACTTACCTTAAAGAACACGGTCAAATTACCCGTCGCGCCCTTGGTATTGAAGTTGAAGGTTCGGATTTAATTTATGATGCTTGGCGGCGAGAAGTACTTGCTTATTTCTTTAATCTCCCTGAGACACAGCTCCCAAAACTCGTCAGTATTAACGATGAAACATCTTTAGTATTCAATACTTAAAAGGCATTTATATGACTGCAACTTTAACTCGAGCTTGGAATGTAGAATTTGAGAACGAAACTCTAAATAAACTCATCGGCAAGTATGCACCTCACGTTCCCTTAACTCGCGAACAGGCCAGTCGTCCCCCACTAACAGAAGAGGAAAAAGACAATTTTTACCAGTATTGGGCTGCTACAGGTGGACATGACTTGTCTATTGTGCAAGCTGCTAGCAAAGCAATTTCGTTGATTTCAGACCCTGACTTGCATTTGATTTTGAGCAGACAAATTGGCGATGATGGTACGCACGCGATCGCTTTTCGACAACGAGTCATTGCTTTAACCGGACGCGATCCTATTGATGATATCCGCAAAGAAGCCGAACGTCACTGGGAATTTTTAGAAGATGTCCCCTATCGCAACTGGCTTGGATTTATTGCTTGGGAGCTGCACTACGAACATCATATTTTGCCCCAAGTTTGGTTCAATAAACTAACATCAAAAATTGGAGATGCTGTTTTGGCTAAACAAAGTAGCGAACGATTCACCGATGATGAAGCAATTCACCGCGTCACAATCGCCAATTGGTGGCGCAAAAAGTTTGAACAAGCTTCACCTAACGAACGGGCTGAACTTGCAGCAAAATTGTTAGAACTGGACGAAGAAATTCAGCAACGACGTGCTGCTTACATCAAACAGCGCTGGCTGGATGCGGAAAACTTTAATGGGGCTAATATCAAAGGGATAGAATCAGTATACGATGATTGGCGCAGCGAAGTCATTTCTTACCTGTTAGATCTTCCCAATCCTCAACTAACTTCTATCAATCAGTAGGTTGAGTAGATAAAATTCACATTGACTTAGGGCTTACGCATAGCTTCTCTTTTTAAGGAGGTGAGCGATAACGTCCGAAAGCCTCGAAATAGTGTTGAGGTGGAATAAGTCCTATTGCTTTAGAGAATGTTTGTAAACCCTACTGTTGAATTACGATCCCCCCTAGCCCCCCTTAAAAAGGGGGGAAAATATTCTTCAAGTTTTAAAGAGGATCTCTGGTTCCCGGAGTGAGACAGATAGAAGGTAATCGTAAAGATGATTTGTCCAATTGAGCGTCTTTCCAGCAGACATAGCATTTGTTTATATTGAAGAAAAATTAACTTTTGGTTAAAAAAACTGACTTATCGACTTATAATACCACAAAAATACGGTATTTAAATACAAATACCGGGTTATGTAGGGGCAATTTGATGAGCAAGTGGCAACAGACAAAAAAACTAAGGACTGAATGGATAGGGCAATTTCAGAGGTATGTTGTTAAAGCTTTACAAGCTATCGGACAATGGAGCCGTAAAGCAGGAAGAGGTTGGTTAAACAGACATTCTCTTGGAGCCTTTTTGAGTCTTGTTTTAGTAGGAACTACCTTGAGCGTAGTAGTTGCTGCTTCCACTGCAAGTATTGGCAATTCTTCAGGAGAGATTCATTCTGGAAACAGTAACAATCTTATTGCTCAACAGAAGAATATTAAACTTAACCTTGTTTCCTTCTCTGTTACCCAAGCCGCACATGATAAGATTATTCCCCGATTTGTTGAAAAGTGGAAAAAAGAGCGGAATCAAAATATTACCTTTCAGCAGAGTTATGGTGCTTCTAGTGCTCAAGCTCTTGCAACGATTGAGGGAGGATTGGAAGCTGATGTGGTTCATCTATCACTTGCTCCCGATATTCAGAAGATTGAACGAGCAGGATTAATCCAACCAGGTTGGGAAAAAGAGTTTCCGAACGGCGGTATTGTTAGCAAGTCGGTTGTCGCAATTGTCACTCGTCAGGGTAATCCGAAAGGCATCAAAACATGGACAGACTTAGCAAACAAGGGAATTAGTGTGATAACACCCAATCCCATAACATCGGGTAGCGCACGTTGGAACTTTTTAGCACTTTGGAATGCAGCGATTAAAGCCGGAAAAGATGAGTCTAAGACATTAGACTTTGTTAGCAATGTTTATAAAAATGCTCCAAATTTGCCAGAAAGCGCTCGTAATGCAACGGACGCCTTTTTCAAGGGAGGTGAAGGGGATGCTCTAATTACTTATGAAAATGAAGTAATTTTGAAAGCTCTTAAAGGTGAGAAACCTTCGTACTTTATTCCTGATGTCAATTTCTCAATTGATAACCCAGTTGCTATTGTTGATAAAAATGTAGACAAGCACGGTACTCGTGAAGTAGCAGAAGCATTCATCAAGTATTTGTATACTGCGGAAGCTCAGAAGGTATTTACCCAAACTGGTTATCGCTCGATAGAGTCGAACGCAGCACAAAAAAAAGAGGTTGTTAATCAATACCCTCGGCTAAAAAGTTTGGCAACAACTAATGACTATGGCGGTTGGGCTGCAATTCAGAAAAAGTTTTTTGATGATAACGGCATTTTTGCTAAAGTGATAAGTAAAATTAATACAAGCGCCACCAAAACGTGGCGTTAAGGCAGTACTTCACGGGAATATTGCGATCGCTAGTCTTTTTTCACTCAGAAGTAGTGTTAATGTAGCTTATCAAATTTTCCCGCACCACCATTGCCATCTGCTTGAGTGCCATCATTTTGCAATTGCATTTGAGCTAGCAGTTTTAAAGCATCGCTAATTCTGCGCGGTTTTGGCACTTGACCCTTTCCTGCAGGCCATCCTTCACGTTGACGAGTGCGATCGCCATCTGTTTCCTCTGTTTGGTCGTGGAATAGTATTTGTGTGGTGGGGAAGGGTAAGTCTATTCCATTGGCTGTGAGCTTATTTTTGATAGCAGTCAGAACTTTATCCCGTGAATCAAGACTATCTGCCCGACGGGGTGGAGAAATCCACCACCGAACACGAATATTAACCGTACTTTCATCAAGTTCCATAACCAGTACGTCAGGAGATGGATTTTTCAAGACTGCATCCACACTGTACATTGCTTCGAGCATCAATTCCTTTGCCCGTTCGATGTTGTCACCGTAACCAATGCCAACATCATACTCCAAGCGACGGTTATCAAAGGCGGTATTGACAGTGATGGAATTTGTGAACAGTTCCGCATTGGGAATAACTATACGGCGACCATCGTAAGTGCGGATAGTTGTGGCGCGTGTCTGAATATTTTCGACTGTTCCCTCAAAGTCTTTGAAAACAATTTGGTCATCAATTTGAAATGGTTCTGTTAAAAGTATTAAGATACCAGCCAAAAAGTTTTGTAAGATATCGCGGAAAGCAAAACCAATTGCTACTCCACTAATGCCTAAAAGTTGAACTAAATCGCCTGCTTGAAATGTTGGAATGACAATTGATAAGGCTACGAAGAGACCCACTAAGAGAATAGTTCCCTG
The DNA here is from genome assembly GCF_045999855.1 of Tolypothrix campylonemoides VB511288_2. Lineage (NCBI taxonomy): Bacteria > Bacillati > Cyanobacteriota > Cyanophyceae > Nostocales > Tolypothrichaceae > Tolypothrix > Tolypothrix campylonemoides. The sequence continues at coordinate 373,711 of NZ_JBFPMW010000006.1, read as the reverse complement.
GGACAAACGTCCGAGAACAAGCCCTAGATTCCTTGCATTGCGGTATCTTCGGGTAATGCGTCTGACTGAAAACCGAACCCCCCTAGCTACAAACCAAAATACAAGAAAGACAATTAAGGCTAATACAATATTAGGCAGCATGATGATGGCACTACTCATCATGTCTTGTACCTTTGTCCATCCTGCCGATACAGCTTCTTGAAAATTCATTACACCTTTTTATCATGGACATTCCTACAAGATATATTAAGAAGAATTGCAAAAAGGCTCTCTATCTAAAGTTATTAATTTCCAGAATTCCCTATAGAATTTTTACTACAACACAACTTCTACTACTCTTCATGTTCGTAAATCTATAGCTTTAGCTAGATGAACTAATTGCTAAAATGTGAATACTTGAAGTTACACATAGCAAATATTTAGATTGAGTTTGCAAGAATGTTGCATTTTTAGCTATTATTATTTAAAATCTTATAATTTCATTTAAATTTACACTTTTTATTCCCATGCTTGGGAAAAAATATGCTGCTGCTGATTTTGGTTGTCATTTTTGTAATTAGTGGTTCGGCGCTTTGTTCTAGCGTAGAGACTGCGCTTTTTTCTGTATCTACATTAAGAGTACGCCAATTAGCTCAATCAAACAAACCTGCTTTAGTAGCACTTTTGGCGATTCGTGAAAACATGAACCGACCGATCGCCACGATCGTCATCCTGAATAATACTTTTAATATCGTTGGTAGTATTCTGACAGCTAATATTGCTGCTAAAGTTTTAGGAGATATATGGCTGGGTGTATTTTCAGGGGTATTGACCTTCTTAATTATCATCTTTGGTGAAATCATTCCAAAAACACTTGGAGAACGCTATGCAGAACAATTAGCTATACTTGCTGCTTTACCTGTTACCGGGCTCTCCATTGTCTTCACACCCTTAGTTTGGATTCTGCAAACCGTTACTGCACCCTTTATCAAGGGTAAGAAACGACCGACAACGAATGAGGCGGAAATCAAGTTATTGGCGAGTATCGGTCAACAAGAGGGGATGATAGAAAGGGATGAAGCAGAAATGATCCAACGGGTGTTTCGATTAAACGATTTAACAGCGTCTGATATAATGACACCCCGAGTCATAGTGACACATATACGTGGCGATATGACTCTTGCTGAAGCAAAAGCAGACATCATTTTTTCACAACATACCCGAATTATTGTGATTGATGACTCTATCGATGAAGTTATTGGATTTGCTCTAAAGCAGACTTTACTTACAGCAATGGTAGAAGGTAAGAATCATCAAACAATTGCTCAACTGTCTCGCAAAGCTCGCTTTGTACCTGAAACCATTAAAGCAGACAAACTCCTGAAAATCTTTATAGAGGCTCGCGAACATTTAGCAGTGGTAGTAGATGAATACGGAAACGTAGCTGGTGTCGTTACCTTAGAAGATGTGTTAGAGGTAATCACTGGTGAAATCGTAGACGAGACTGATAAAACTGTGGATATGCGGGAGATTGCACGGAAGAAGCGAGAAAGAATGTTGGAATCTATGGGCATCAAATAAATATCCTTAACACCCATTTCCTTACACTCAACGGCGTGGCGATCGCGATCCGGAGTTTAAGCTAGTACATGAAGGCAGAAGTCCAAAAGGCAGAGGGCAGAAAGCACAAACGCTTATTATTGGAACTTTTATCTCAATTCTAATGGTATAGTTATTTCCGCCGACCTGTACTAGTTGATACTAGTATTTTTAACAACTTCTCGTTAGTACCTATCAGTTGGGCTGACACACTATCACAAGACACAATTCCTTTAACTTTAGGGATGCTTGGAGACTTGATGTTTGTATTTGGCCGAGTTGCGATTGATGAGGTTTCTAAAACCTTAGGTAGTTTATAAGCCCAGCATCAAGAATAGTATGCTAAATAAACATGATTCAAAAATGACATGGTGTTTATCGAAAATTGGTATTTCACGAATGAAATTGTTAGTGCAATTAGTAGGTGCAGGACTGATAGTTTTATCACTTTTGGATATTTACCTAACTGTCCTGTTCCCTCGCCTTGGTAGTAGCGTACTGAGTTTGCATCTTGGAAAAGTGATGTGGCGGCTCTTCCGGTTCGTTGCACGTATAATGCCCTTTAAAGACGAAAAAGTACTTTCTCATAGCGGTCCTGTATTGATGATTGCAACTGTTGTAGTCTGGCTGAGTTTGCTGCTTTATGGGTTCGCCCTAATTGTTTGGACTGAGTTGGGTTGGTCTATACAAGCAAGTGATGGGCAGACAGAAACTAATTTTATATCAGCGCTTTACTACAGTGGTTTTTCACTAACAACACTGGGAACAGGGGACTTGACTCCAAAAACAGATTTTCAACGCCTGTTAACGATCTTAGAAGCATCTCTTGGCTTTTCTGTTTTTACTTTAACGATTACTTACTTACTCTCAGTGTACAGTGCAATTACAAGACGCCACACTTTTGCTTTGAGCTTACACCACCGAAGTGCTGGTACGGCAGACGCAGCAGAAATGATAGCGAGACTGGGTGCTAGTGGTGAACTGAATGGCGTACAACAAGATGTTTCTAACATGGCAACGGACGTAATAGACTTGCTAGAATCGCAGCACTCTTACCCAGCGTTGCTCTATTTCCGATTTCGCCAATGCTATTATGCCTTACCACGCGTGATACTTTTGGCAATGGATACAGCCACGTTAATCAAAAGTGCGTTGAATACCAAAAAGTATCATTCAATTACGCATTCTACAGCTGTAGAAGAATTGTGGGGTGGCGGTCTACAATTGCTCGTTGAGTTATCTAGCTTATTTTTGCCAAAAAGTCGTTCAAAAAATAATGACTCAGTTGAGCAGACATGGCGCAAGCGCTACTATCACGCAGTGGAAAAAATGAAAGCCGAAGGAATAGAGACAGCAGATGATTTAGAGGCTGGTGTCTCTCTGTACATTTCTCTGCGCCGCCAATGGAACCCTTACGTGGTAGCCCTAGCTCGTTACATGGCATATGATTGGAATGAAATAGCTCCTTATGAGAGTTGAGATGTGAATACTCTAAAATTTGCTTACACAGGTAACAAAATATATTTATGGCTGGCATAATTTTACTAATAATCGGTCTGGGGATTTTTTTTGTAGGTTTAAGTACTAAGGATGAGATTAACCGTATAGCAGCTTTAGTAGCGGGAGTTATTTCTCTAGTTTGGGGATTTGCTCTCGCTCCTTTATCATTTCAATTACTCGTTGAAAGTGTCTCAATTTTAGGAGCTTTTTTGGTTTGTATGCGTTGTTTGGGTTGTGGTTCATCATAAAAAATTCATTGAAATATTCCCGAGCTGATGAACTCTAGCTTTCAAGATATATATCTTCGTTTTATCTCAATCCTATACGATAAAAATCCCATAGAAAATCATGTCTGACAAAAAAAAATCAGAAATTACTGATTGATTTAAAGCAATTGAATCCAACGATTTAATTAGAGTTCAAAAATTGCTTCAGACTGTAAAAGATTTAGAGCAAACAGATGCTTCTGGCCGTACTCCAATGCAAGTAGCAATTTCGTCAATGTCAGAATCCTAAGATAAATCAGTAGAATTGGCAGAGTAAGTAAAATTGCATCTCCTTAAACAATACCTTTGCCAATTTCTCAAAAGCACTACAGACTTCCAGTCTGTAGCTACATAAAGGAAGCCCACCTGCGTGAGCTAAAACCCAAAGCCCACGCAGGTGGGCTTTGTTTGTATAGCCCCACTCTTCCAGAGTGAGGGCGTTTTGGCAAAGCTATTGCTTAAAGTAGTAAATTTGTTGCAAGCGTCACTAGCCCGATCTTAATAGGTTATACCTAACAGCGCAATTTTGAAGATGATATCCAGTCTCTACGTTCCTCAAAATCAATCTGGTAAACCACTAGAATCTCTTGCTCTAGAATCTTGGGTATGAGCACTTGGGTGTTATATCCTTGGGATGCGTCTCTCCTATTTGAGTTCTTGGAATATGGCTGATAACAATCGCTCGCAGTGGGACTTAGGCAGATTTCTTGAAACTTTGACCTACTTTGAAGTTATTCCTTTCCTTAACTGGCTACAAGATTTATTCCAAGGTCGCCCTCATAATAAAGACAGACTTGATGGAGCAAAACAAGTGGGCGTTATACTGGTAGCTGGTGCAACGGGTGGTTTGGGAAAACGTGTGGTGGGACAACTCCTCCAAAGGGGTTATAAAGTGCGATCGCTAGTCCGAGACATAGACAAAGCGCGATCGCTTCTTGGCAATGACACGGAATTAGTGGTTGCTGATATTACAAACCCAGAAACTCTCACCCCTCTGATTGCAGCTAACATCCAGGCTGTAGTTTGCTGTACTGCTGTGCGCGTTCAGCCTGTAGAAGGAGACAGCCCAGATCGTGCTAAATACTACCAAGGGGTTAAGTTTTACCAACCTGAAATTGTTGGCGATACACCAGAAAACGTTGAATACCAAGGTGTGAAAAACTTGGTAGAAGCTGTAGCAAAATATCTGCCAAAAGCAGGCGAACGAGTGTTATTTGATTTTACAAATCCATCCACAGAACTTAAAGAGACTTGGGGCGCGGTGGATGATGTCGTAATGGGTGGAGTCAGTCAAAGCAATATTCAACTGGTGGAAGGTACAGCCCTGTTTTCTGGCTGCGTTTCTACCGCCAACTCAGGAGGATTTGCTTCGGTCAGAACTAAAAATTTTTCTCCCGGTTTTAACTTATCTGGCTCTGAGGGCATAGAGTTGCGCCTTAGAGGTGACGGAAAACGCTATAAATTCCTCCTGCGTACCGAGACACAATGGGATGGTGTCGCTTACAGCTATTCTTTTGACACCGAACCCAACACCTGGATGAATGTTCGCATTCCTTTTGCAGATACAATTGCAGTTTTTCGAGCCAAAACACTCAAAGATTCTCAACCCATTGATACCAGTAAAATTTGCTCGTTCCAACTAATGTTGAGCAAGTTTGAATACGATGGGGGATTAAATCCAAAATTTACACCAGGTGGTTTTTCTCTACAAGTAGAATCGATCAAAGCTTATGGTAAACAAGTTTTACCCCAGTTTGTCCTTGTGAGTTCAGCAGGCGTGACTCGTCCCGGAAGACCGGGAATTAATTTAGAAGAGGAACCACCCGCTGTTAGATTAAATGACCAACTCGGAGGAATTTTAACTTGGAAATTAAAAGGAGAAGAGAGTTTAAGACAAAGTGGAATTCCTTACACAATTGTTAGACCCTGCGCCTTAACAGAGGAACTAGGTGGCAAAGAATTGATTGTCGCCCAAGGCGATAATATCAAAGGAAAAATCAGCCGTGAGGATGTTGCTAAGCTTTGTGTAGAAGCACTACAACAAAGTCAAGCACGTAATGTTACATTTGAGGTAAAAGAGGGAGAAAAGATTGTTAGTTCTATTGACTGGCAAAGTCTATTTTCTCAACTGAAACCTGAGTGAAATTGATGAAACGCTTCTGGCTGGTCGTATCGGTACTTGTATTGGGAATTCTCCTCTGGGGTGGAATATTGCAAAATTCCGTGTCATCCGAGCAGTATGACTCCCGTGTTTCTAATTTGGAAGCAGACTTGAACCGTTTGGAGACTAGAGTGCTCCGTATTGAATCATTACTCAATCAAAACCGTCGCGTACCTCCTGCAAGTACAGCCCAAACTCCATCATCGCGATCGCCAAAAACCGTTCCACCACAAGAGCGCGATCGCATGTTTGATAGACTTGCTACTTTGGTTGTAGAGCTAAAGCAGCAAGTCAACGCATTGGAGGGGCGAGTCGCAAAATTGGAGAAACGTTAAAAAGCTTTTCTTTGACTGCACCATTGCTTTTTTCAACAATCTGTGAAATCATTGTCATAATAAAGTACGGTTTGTCTACTGACTTACTGTAATTTATAAAAAGAGTAGAGCGAGCGCAAATACCTTCAGTTCAGAGTTAAGGAGGGGTAAACTTTGGTTTTACCTTCTCCTCTTTCCCCAACTGTTTGGATGTTGGTAACGATATTTCATCCCATACCGTTTGTCAAACTACATCTCTACTACGAGCAAAGCTTTAAGTCTCTGGGAAAACAGTGAAAGAAGCTATGTCTGAACCCCGCTATGGCATTTGGATTCCCGTATACGGTAACTGTGGTGCAATGAAGCATCCACAAGAACCTCGTGATGCTAGCTATAAAAGAGCAAAAGAACTGATTCAGCTAGCAGAGGAATGCGGCTTTACAACCACTCTCATCGCCGAACACCTAATCAATCCCAGAAATCAAGAATTGGACCAGTTGGAAACTTGGACAGCTGCTGCTGCACTTGCTGAGGCGACTGACTCTATTGAAATCATTGCAGCTGTAAAACCTTTACTTTTCCATCCCGTTGTGTTGGCAAAGATGGCGCTGGGTATAGATGCTATAAGTGGCGGGCGTTTTGCGATTAACTTAGTCAGTGCGTGGTTTAAGCCAGAAATGGAAAAATCTGGAATTACCTTTTTATCCCACAGCGATCGCTACCGCTATTCTCAAGAGTGGATTGAAGTGGTAAAAGCACTTTGGAGTGGGGAACAGGTTAATTATTCAGGAAAATTCTTTCAAATTGATGAGTTGTCTTTGCATCCACGCCCGTTAGCGCACCCCTATCCCCAAGTTTATTTAGGAGGTGAGTCAGATAGCGCTAAAGACTTGGCAATGAGAGAAGCTGATGTCTTTTTTCTTAACGGTCGTCCCCTTGAAGTGATACAAGAAACTATTACTGATGTGAAAAAGCGCGTGCGTTTGCAGTTAAAACCATTACGCTTTGCCATGTCGGCTTTCGTCATTGCTCGACCGACAGATGTCGAAGCACAAGAAGAATATCAATGGTTGTTTGAACTCACAAAACAAGACGACAGATCCGAGCTTTTAAAAGGAGTCGATTCCGAAGTTGTCATGTTTAAAAATATGGCGAAGTACCCAGGAGTAGGAAGCAACGGTGGAACAGCAGCTGGCTTAGTTGGCAGTTACGATACGGTTGCGGCTCGAATAGCTGATTTTGCCAATATAGGTATCGACACATTTATGCTGCAATTTCAACCTTTTACAACAGAGATGAGACGCTTTTCTCAAGAAATTATGCCCAGAGTTCGCCATCATTTATCTAGCGATCGCTTATCAGCCACTGCTTTGTAACACGAGTCATTATCTGTCGCAAAGGAGAGACTCACCATGAGAGCATCCCAATTTGAACAAAACGCCGACGATTGGAAATCGCGGCTACACAAACAAAGCCTGCCTGCGCAGGCTTCAATCAAGTCCACCTGCGCTGACTTGCTTCGTAAAAGCGCACAAATTCCGACCGATACAAAACTCTATGATTGCGACTGGGCTTTATTAGCACTAGAAGTATAGTACCAATTGGTTCGGAAAGATATTTATGAGGAAAAAAATATGACAGCAACATTAACTCGTCCTGCTTGGACTACGGAATGGGAAGTCGAAACTATCAATAAACTGATTGCCCAACACGCTCCCCATCTTCCCACAACTCGCTTGTACGAACCCAGACCACCTGCTACAGACGAAGAATTAGAAAATTTTTACCGATTTCGCATAGCCGGAGCAGCCCACGACCTGTTTATTGTCCAAGTTTGTGCTAAGGCAATTACCGACATCGTACCAGATGATATAGACCTGCAATTATTCATTAGCAGACAGCTGGGAGATGATGGCGAACATTCTCAACATACACGCCAACGCGTGTTTGCTCTGTCAGGGCGCGATCCCATTGAAGATATACAGCAAGCAGTGCAACAACACTGGAAATATATGGGTGCTTTACCCGTTCGCAACTGGTTGGGTTTTTTAGCATTTGAACTGCACTACGAGCTTCATATTGTGGCTCAATTGATTGTTAACAGTCGCCTGACAAGGATTAACGATCCTGAATCATCTAACTTTGCGAGTAAAAGAATCTTACCAGATGAAGCCGTACACCGTTTGGGTGTAGTTGCTTGGTGGCAAAAAATATATGACAGCGCCTCACTAGAAAAAAAATCCAAGCTAGCCGCACAACTGATTGAAGTTGATGAAGAGGGACAGAAGAGGCGAAACCCTTACCTGAAAGAACATTGGCAACTTGTTCAAAAAGCTTTGGGTTTTGAAGCTGAAGGGTTTGATGTCATTTATGACGCTTGGCGCAAAGAAGTTCTTTCACACCTTTTAAATATTCCAGTTTCCAAACTTCCCAAACTTGTCAGCATAAACGATTAAAAGGAAAATACTATGATTGCAACACTCACTCGTACCTGGAACGCGGAATTTGAACAAGAAATTTTAAACAAAATTTTCGCCAACTACACTCCACATATTGTATTGACTCAGCAATCTGAAGTTAGACCACCTGAAACAGAAGAAGAAAAATCAAATTTTTATCAATACTGGGTAGCATCTGCTGCTCGTGACTTGTTTGCAGTCCAAGCTTGTAACAAAGCAATCTGGTTAATTTCCGACCCAGATCTACATTTGATCTTAAGCAGGCAAATTGGAGATGATGCAGCACGCGCTCAAGCTTTTCGGGATCGCGCGATCGCAATAACAGGAGAAGATCCGATTGACGATATCCGTAAAGAAATACAACACCACTGGGAAATCATGGGTGATATCTCATACCGAAGTTGGCTGGGATTTGTTGCTTTTGAATTGCACTACAAGCATTATAATTTCCCTACAGAAATAGTAAAGATTAGTACATCTAAAATTAACGATCCCGAACTAGCAGCTTCCAGTGCAAGTGTTTTCCAATTGAATGACTCAGTCCACCGTCAGACAATCTCTCATTGGTGGCGGCAAAAATATGAAACAGCCTCTCCTGATGAAAAAACAGAACTTGCAGCATTGTTAATAGAAATAGACGAACACATTCAAAAACGGCGCAATGACTGCATTAAAACAAGCTGGCAACAAGATCTTCACGCTACTGGTGCTAATACAATAGGTCTTGAACCAGTATATGACGCTTGGCGCAAAGAGATAGTTTCTTACCTGCTCGAGCTACCTCATCCAACACTTTCTTCTGTCAGCAATACTGAGAATAATTGACTTTTGAATCAATTATAGATTGGGGGTTTTAGAAATGAACCCTAACAAAAAACAAAGACCTGACTTTTTGGGTTGAACAGCAGTGAAACCCAACTACGGAAAAAATTATGTTTACTCGAATCTTGAATCAAGGTATAAGCTGGATTAAACAAAAAAGCTTTTTTGAGTTTTTTAAACAGTCCAGCGTTCGGACTTTCACCTTATTATTTGTACTGGGTATAACCTTAAGTATCACAATTGCATCTTGTTCTCAAACTAACTCAACCAATTCTGCAAACGCACTCAAGCAAAACCCAGAAAATACGCATTTAAAAGTCCTAAAAATGGGTCATCAAAAAGGGATGGCACTGCTGAATATACTCAAAGCACAAAGAAACCTAGAAAAGCGCTTGCAACCGCTTGGTGTTTCCGTACAGTGGAGCGAATTTTCCTCTACCGCCCCTTTACTTGAGGCAATGAGTGTAGGTAGTATCGTCTTTGGCGGTGGCGGTGGTACCGGGAGTGTCTTTGCTCAAGCTAGCGATAAACCCTTTGTTCGGGTAGCAGCAAATACAAGTAGTACAAGAAGTTCCGCTATTTTGGTGTTAGAAAATTCATCTATCAAAAGCCTTGGAGACCTCAAAGGCAAAAAAGTCGCTTTTGCTAAAGGCTCGAGTTCGCAGTACATGATAGTGCGTGCATTAGAAAAGGCAGGGTTAAAATACAGTGATATTCAACCCCTGTATCTTTCTCCTGCAGAAGCTTTGCCTGCTTTTGAACGGGGTAAGCTGGATGCGTGGGTCATATGGGACCCCTATACTGCTGATGCTGAACGGAAGCTTCCCACTCGCTTGCTAGCAGATAACAGTACGGTATTTGGCGATCGCGCTATTGTAGAAAGTCCTGGCTTCTATTATGCATCTCCAGATTTTGTCAGAGACCATCCAGAAATTCTCAAAATCATTTTGCAAGAACTAGAAAAAGCAGGTAATTGGTCTAAAAAGAACTATAAAAATTCAGCAAAACTGCTTTCAGCACTTTATAAAGTTGATTTAGCAACAATGGAAATTGTTGAAAAGCGCGGTGGAGAGAGAAAGGTATTACCTATAACTGATGAAGTGCTTACGGGGTTGCAACATATGGCAGATACATTTTATGAGTTAAAAGTTATTCCTCAGAAAATTGATGTTAAAGATAAAAATTACAATTGGCTTCCCGCTCAGAAGTGGTAGTTTATATACTTTCTACTCAAATTCATTTATATAACTCCTTTCTCGTCCCAAAACAATTTATTTGACTAAACCCTAAAGACGAGCCAGTACGGTACCCAAAGCAGCGCCGTGCAGGGGTTCTCCCTGGAGCTACTGCCGTCGCAAAGGACACGAAGGAAGAAGAAAGGCAAAAACAATACTTTTACCCTTCATCCTTCATACTTTATCCTTTCAGTAACTATTAATGATTGAATTTGTTGATGTACGAAAAATCTACAAACAAGGCGACCAAACAACAGTCGCCCTAGACGGTGTTACCCTTCAAGTCAAGCCAGGGAAAATATTCGGAGTCCTCGGACCGAGTGGCGCGGGAAAAAGTACTCTCATTCGCTGCGTCAACCAACTAGAAAAACCCACATCGGGTTCCGTTTGGGTTAACGCTCAAGAAATAACAGCCCTCTCCGGTGCAGCATTACGCCAAGCACGCCAACACATCGGCATGATTTTTCAGCACTTTAATCTCTTGAGTAGCAGAACCGTTGCAGAAAACATTGCCTTCCCTCTAGAAGTCATTGGTTACAGCAAACTTAAACGAAAAGCGAAAGTCGAAGAATTACTAGCACTCGTTGGTTTGGAAAGTAAAGCCAATGCTTATCCAGCCCAACTATCAGGCGGACAAAAGCAGAGAGTTGGTATTGCACGGGCTCTAGCCGGAGAACCAAAAGTACTGCTATCAGATGAAGCAACCTCCGCCCTCGATCCCCAAACAACCCGTTCAATATTAGAATTGCTTCGCGACCTCAACAAACGAATGGGGCTGACAATTTTGCTTATTACTCATGAAATGAGTGTAGTCAAACACATATGTGATAGTGTAGCAGTACTGAGAGCCGGAAAAATTGTCGAGCAGGGGCAAGTCAGTTACCTGGCATCTCAACCAGATACTTTACTGGCACAAGAATTTTTTCCCCGTTGCAATGGATACACTCACCATTCTGATGGAATTTTGGCAACACTAGCATTTGCTGGAGAAACTGCTACCCAACCCATATTTGCCACTTTAGCTCGTCGTTTTGATATTGATATTCATCTTCTTAACGGGAGTGTTGAAACAGTAGGAAACCAACGCGTAGGTCAGTTTCAAGTCGAACTTAAAGGAGCCAATTTAACCCAGGCTCTTGAGTACTTACATAAATCAAAGGTTGAAGTCGAGGTACATTCATGCAAGGGTGGGAATTAGTTCAAAGTTTGTGGCTAGCATCGCTTGAAACCTTTTACATGGTGGGATTATCAGCTATAGTTGCTATATTGTTAGGTTTACCTTTGGGCTTGTTGCTGGTGATGACCGGTCCCGGTAACGTTTTAGACTCCCCACAAGTGAATAAAGCCCTAAGTGCAGTTGTCAATACCGGGCGTTCCTTTCCCTTTATCATTCTACTGGTTGTGTTAACTCCCCTTACAAGACTGGTTGTTGGCACTTCCATTGGCAGTACAGCAGCTCTTGTTCCCCTAACCATTGCTGCTATTCCATTCTTTGCACGAATTGCGGAAACTAGCATTCTTGAAGTCGATAAGGGTTTGATAGAAGCAGCAGAAGCAATGGGCTGTAACTATTGGCAAATTGTTTTCAAAGTGCTCATCCCCGAAGCCCTACCATCAATCATTTTAGGGATTACAATTCTCATCGTTAGCTTGTTAAATTCTTCAGCAATGGCTGGAGCAGTTGGTGGTGGAGGTTTGGGTAATTTAGCAATTCAATATGGGTATCAAAGATTCGATGTAGGAGTCATGTTCTCCACAATTCTAGTTCTGATTGTTCTGGTACAACTCATACAATTTTTAGGAGATCTTCTAGCCCGACAACTAAGAAAAAAATAATTCTTTTTGAGGCTTTGCAACAAGTACGCGAGATCGAATCCACTATAAATTAGAAAAAATTCGCTTATGAACGCTCCAAAATCATTAGAACCTTTAACAGAAATTGGTCGCCGTTTTGTTCTCATCGCTGGAATTGGATTTTTTACATCCATTCTTTTTGCAATTGTTTAGTTTTTATAGGAATCATAAATCATTTGCAAACAATTTTAAGGTCTGGAGGATAGGCATATCTTATCAAAAACCTTATATTGCGAGTATTGCCCTCCCTACAGTAAGTTAAAAAATAAAATGGGATTCCTATAGTAGTTAGTTGGAACAAGAGTCAATGAACAAAATACAAACAAATCAAACATATTTGAAAATGAATCGTAGATATTTCCTCATCGGTGTCAGTTCCTTTACGATCTCTCTACTTTTTTCGGCTTGCAATCAAAACTCTAGTGATATATCTGCAAATTTAACTGCAAATCCTACAGCATCTCCCGTTCAGGTGACTCAAGAAAAAGAAGTTATCAAAGTGGGTGTCTGGTCTGTGATTTCTGATGATATTTTAAAGTTTATTCAAACCAATCTAGCTGCTAGTGAAGGATTGGATATTCAAATAGTTAACTTTAATGATTGGACACAACCTAACACGGCGCTAAAAGATGGACAAATTGATGCCAATTTTTTTCAGCACACTCCTTTTATGCAAAATGCTGCAAAAGAACTGAATCTCAATTTAATTATGCTTAAAACAGGATTTTTAACTCCAATAGGTATCTATTCCAAACGATATAAATCTATTGCTGAAGTACCACAAAAAGCAACTATCGCTATTTATAATGACAAAAGTAATGGCGATCGCAGTTTAAGGCTACTGGCTTCTCAAGGCTTCATTAAGTTTAAAGACAGTGTAGGAGAGTTTGCAGGCGTCAAAGATATTAAAGATAACCCCAAAAACCTTCAACTGAAAGAACTAGAAGGACCAGCGATCGTGCGTTCCTTAGATGATGTAGACATAGCCGTGCTTTCCGCTTCTCTACGTTTACAAGCGGGGCTGCAACTAAAACCATTAGTACAAGAATCAGCTTCAGAACAGCGCTATGCGGTGGGTTTAGTCACATTGCAAGAGAAAGCAAACGAGCCCAAAATTCAGAAACTAGGTAGCTTAATTAACGCTCCTCAAGTCAAAGATTTTATCAATCAAAAATACCAAGGCGCTGTACTCCCCGTATTTTAAATATGACTCATTGAAACAGTCAATTGAAGTATGAGGTATGAAGGATGACGTCCTCAAAACCTGAATAAATACTGGTTAAGAAAGGAATTGACTTCTACAGCACATAAACCAACACGAACTATCTTCCCTGCTTTTCGCAAAATGTCTAATCCTTTTCCATTATTGCGAGGATCTGGATCGACCAAAGAGACGTATATCTCCTTTATTCGAGGATCTTGCGCGATCGCCAAAGCACATGAGGGAGTTCGTCCATGAAAAGAACAAGGTTCAAGCGTGACGTACATTTTTAAGGAATCAAATGCTTTGCCTTGAATCTGATGAAGCGCTTCAGCTTCAGCATGATGCATACCTGGTGCTTGCGTGTATCCCTTTGCCACGATCTCTTCAACTCCTACAATGACACAACCGACAGGTGGATTTGGCAAACATTCAGGCAAAGCTTTTCTGCTTTCAGCTAAAGCAAGCAGCATAAATACATTTCTCATTCTTGGATAAAAATCTGTTTGGACAAATTAAATCATAAAAACCGACACGACATATAGCAGTTCGTGTAGGAGTTACAAACACCTCTTCCTTGTCTTCCTTGTCCCCCTTGTCCTCCTTGTCCCCCATGTTCAGATCTCAACTAGGATTGCTATATATATTTAGTGCTCGTAAACCCCAAAAAAGCTGTATTATAATTCACTGTCAATAATCGGTAAAAATTTGCAAGCGCCGATAGAGTCTTCTCTATTTTGGGCATTGTTAAATTTGCTTTAGTTTTTTTAAGATTAACTACAGTGTTCTTTCTAAAAAATCAAAATATAGCTTTGGGCTTGGCTCTATTAGCCATGATTTTTCTTTCTCAGTTCAATTTCAAAACAAATGACCGTGAAATTCCAATTTTGGGTTTTCATGGTATTTTAGATGACAAAGCTCCCGTGATTTTTTCTCCTAAAGAGTCACTCCATTACCCGCAGCAAGACCTAGAAGAACTTCTAGAAGACCTAATTCGTAACGATTACTGGTTTTTAACGACTCAAGACTTATATGACTTTTTCTTAAAAAAAGCCAAAAAAATCCCTAAAGAATATCTCAATAAAAAGCCAATTATGCTGTCCATAGATGACGGACATAAGACAATCCATACTAATTTACTCCCAATTCTTTATAAACTAGAGAAAAAATACAATAAAAAAATTAAAGTTGTCTTATTTATTAATCCAGGTACTTTTCCAAAGCAAAAGAGTAAAATCTCAACTCATTTAGGGTGTCAGGAATTAAGAGAGGGCTTAAAGAACGGTTTTTACGATATTCAATCTCATGGGATGAACCACAAAAATTTAACTAAACTCAGTTCTCAGGAAATCGTATATGAGCTAGTGCAAGCTCAAACAAAATTACGAGAATGTACCAAAGATTTAGATCCACAGAAAAAAGTAGCATCTCATTTTGCTTATCCCTATGGAGCTTACAATCAACAGGTAAAGTCTTATGTATCTAAATATTATTTATCAAGTTATCTCTATAATGATGAGATATTAAATCTTGTTTGTAGAAAATATTTTTATGAAATTCCACGACTCACTGTAAGCCGTGGAACATCTTTTCTCGAACTTATCAGAAAATCTGAAGGTATGTATGAACTGAAAAATGACGTAAAATGTCAAGAAACAACACTAGTAAAAAATAAGAAAACATTATAGAAGCTACTTGCCACGCTCTGCATAAGTCAGCTTCTAGTGATGGTAATTTGTCTGCATTTCGAGTATTTCACAGGTTGCAGATCCCCCCTAACCCCCCTTAAAAAAGGGGGGAACTTCATTCCAATTCTCCCTTTTCACGATGTTTCATCCCTTTTTTAGAGATCTGTACACCACGGTAGCTTTTGGGAGCATCCCAATTTGGAAAAAGATGCTTGTGATTGAAATCACGTCTATACAAACAAAGTCCCTTCGGGTTCACCAGTTCCCTACGGCGGGAAACCCGCCTGCAGGACTGGATTCACCACCTACGTGGACTTCTTATTAAGTCCGCGTAGGCGGACTTTGTTTGTGTAGCCCCAGAATTCTATTCTGAGGGCAATTGCGCTCTTTGGGATGCTCCCGTAGCTTTTTAAGGGAGGCTTTGCGTCAGCCCTGAATTACTACTTACTTCATCTTTTTTTCTGAGTCAGCTTATTAAAGATTCGCTGACTATTTAATATTAACAAACGCGTTTTCGTCAAATCTTTAATATTGGATGGATAATGCATTTTGTGGTCGTAGAAATTATTTAAATCATCCAGAATCACCTTCAATCTTTGAATAATATTATCCGTTCTGTATTCCGCAAAAAATTCTTCTGACAAATTGGATGGGCTCCAAGATTTCAATACCTTTAGAATACGCTGAACATCATATGCTCTAGAGTAACCAGCAATTTTATAGCTATTAAATGCAGGGTCTAAATAATCAGATAATCCCCCATTAAGACTAGAAAATACCTGACAACCACAAGCAAGTGCTTCCATGGGTTGGAGACCGAACCCTTCACTTACACCCTGCTGCGCCCAGTATTCTGCTGAATCATAGAGGTAAACTTTAGCTCGATTGAATAAACCAGTTATATCCTCAACGTAGGAATTAACAATTGTCACTTTGCATTGTTGCTGCAATTCTGGAATCAGTTCCTGAATTAAATATTGAGAAGATTTACGGGTTTGAATTAAAACATCAATATCTCTTTCAATGTTGAGATTTTGAAATTCATTGGAAATTTGATTGGGCAAATAATAAATTAGAGAATTTGGAGCTTTTTGTCCCCAATATCCCATAGTATTTCGACTGACAGCAATTATGGGAATACTTGAAGGCAAACTAAAGCCATAACCTGCGCTATGGGCGTGATAGACAACATTATATTGCTTGAGTTTTGCCACAAGTCGAGCTACATCAAATCCCCAACTAACGACAAAAATAACATCATCTAATTTTTTGCCTCTCAGTAGATCGTCTAAAAAAAGCTTATCTTTTTCCCTTTGGCGATAAGTCACAACATCAGCACTACAGATTTCCTGAGCCAGCGTTAATGTTTTTAACTCTGCCCACAGCCCTCCGCAGGCAAACTTACCATATGTTCCGGGTAGTAAGAAATAGAGTTTTCTCATATTCATTCATTAATTAATAGGGATTGGGGGAGTAGGGGAGTGAGGGAGTGAGGATACGGATCGTATGGAAGTATTTTCTCCCTTGTCTACCCCCTCTCCCTTGTCTCCCTTGTCCTCCCTATTTCTTCCTAATCTCTCCATCGCACTTTGATAAAATGTGCGTCGCGTCCCCAAATATCTCGCGTGCGCGTAATACTATCGATTTCTAAGTTGAAGGGAATGGAAGTTGTTAGGTATCGCTGTACCGAAGCACCTACGTCAGGAGCAAGTTCACACGCAGTGGTTGCTGCTAACCCCAAACCTATAAGTTGCTCAATAGGTCCCCGTGGTAGTAGCAGATGCATTCCCACAGCTAACCCAGCTGTAAGCACCATCGCTACTGAAAGATTTGTACCACAACGAGGATGAACGGCTAAATCCCCTTCACCATGAGTCAGGCGGTGTAGAGCCAGCATCGCTGCTCGCCGTAAATCGCTAATGTTTACCTCTCCATAAAGATAAAATCCTTTTTCAGTAGATAAACCACCTAACAATTCGTTGTCAAGTTGAACGGGGCTTGTTGCTTTAGTAGGAGAAGCAGAAGCAGTTTTTGCTCCACTGAGAACCCAAACTGTAGCGTGCTCCAAAGCATGAACTTGGCGTAAAATCAGAATTTCTTTCAACCCTGGAACAAATGATAAATGCCTGAGTAAATCGGCATCTTGCATTGGTTGGGCTGCTGTAATATCAATAAAGAAAAGAGAAGAAGTATCCATAGCAACACTGCTCTTGAGACTGTGGAGCAACATAGATTTCTTTTAAATGTAACGTTTCAATCTCTCGATTGTTGCTAATTTTTGTTGACTGTATAGAGCGACTTCAGTTTCCTATGGCAAAATTTTTATCTTTTCTTCCTGAATTACCCTACCTACTGGGGTCCTCCCGCGTACACACAAGCTAATTTCTTGTGGGCTGGTATCGTTCCCGCTCCATACACTGGGCTAGGGAGGATGTCCACCCCACAAGAAGGATAACTTATTCCTTAACAGTTCTTGAGAGAAACGCAGCAAGTGTAGTTAGTCTGTTACTGGTTAGATAAAAAATGAAAATAGGGATCGGGGTAGAACAACCGATCGCCAATCGCATTTTTATCTGTTTTGGTGTATGAAAATACATAAGAACTACTTAAATTCGCCTCTGCCTTACTTGATTTTTCAAGGTTTACACCTTCAAATCTAAATTGTGAGGAGGAAACTATAAGCAACCAGTCAAAATTAGCTTGACAGAATGCTAGACATTGGTTGAGTTTGCCGAACTTGTTGAATCATTGTTGAAATTAGGCAGAGGACAGCAATTTACATCATTCAAGCAGACTTTGCCCCAGTGTAATGCCCAACGGACAAGAGCAACTCGGTTGTCTGTGCCTGTCTTGGTGAGAATATTGCTGATATGGTTGTCAACGGTTCGCTTGCTTATTTCCAACTTTGCTGCAATCTCTTGGTTAGTTAAGCCAGCAGCCACTAAATCAATAATTTGCAGTTCTCTGTCTGACAGACTAACAGGGGTCTGAGACTCGCCACCAGCCATGAGTTTTTTTCCTCTTTAGTATATGTACTTAATCACTCTTTCTCATTCTAGAAGATTCTTTTGGAGGTAGATGCTTAAAGTATAGGCAGAAATACTATTTTTATGAGAAGTAGGGCAGAAGGATGAGGGGAGGAGGGGATGGGGGATAAGGAAGACAAGGGGGACAAGAAAAGACCACTATTTGTTTTTTTTGTTACTATATACTTATGTATAAATAAGTATAAAGATAAGTAGAAATACTATTAAACAGGAGTACTTACAACTAAGTTTGGTAGCAAAAATTGCTATTTAATTGTATGAACGAACGCCAACAAATTGGCAGAAATGTTGTAATTTTATACTGGAAATTCCTAAGCCAACATCCAAAATTCAATGAGTAATCCCCGTGTTTTGTGCCTGGGTGAAGTTTTGTTTGACCGATTAGCTGACCAATTGGGGCGAAAGCTAGAAGAAGTTGAGTCTTGGACAGCTTATCCTGGAGGAGCACCCGCTAACGTAGCCTGTGCTTTAATGAAGTTGGGAACATCTACAGGATTTGTCGGTTGTGTGGGTGAGGACGCACCAGGTAATGAACTGGTGGAACTGTTTGAAAAGGTGGGTGTAAATACAACAGGAATACAGCGTCATCCCACAGCACCAACAAGGCAAGTTAATGTTGTACGCTCGCTCTTAGGCGATCGCTCTTTTGCTGGCTTTAAAGACTTTGAAACCACAGAGTTTGCGGACACTTACCTAAAAGCTGACAAATTACCAATAGAGTTATTTGAAGCAGCAGATTTTCTAGTTTTAGGGACTTTGGAGTTAGCTTATCCGGAAAGCGGACAAGCTATTTACCGCGCTTTAGAGCTAGCAGAACATTATGATATTAAGGTGCTTCTAGATATCAATTGGCGTCCCGTGTTCTGGACAAATCCCGATATTGCTCCTCAAAAAATTCAAGAATTATTTAAACAAGTTGATTTTCTCAAACTTTCTAAAGAAGAAGCTGAGTGGCTATTTAATACAGCTGATGCAGGTGCAATCACTTACCGCCTCAATTCGGTTGAAGGAGTTTTGATCACAGATGGAGAAAACGGCTGTGCTTATTGTCTTGGTGAAAACGAAGGCAAACTCCCCGCTTTTTCCGTCCCTGTCGTTGATACAACTGGTGCAGGGGATAGTTTTGTCGCTGGCTTTATTCACCAAATACTGACTTATGGTATCCAGAGCTTGAACGACAAAGAAACTGTCACAAAAATTCTGAATTATGCCAGTGCAGCAGGAGCATTAACGACAATGAAAGCAGGTGCGATCGCATCTCAACCCACTGCAGCCGAAGTAGAAGCTTTTCTCACTTCTCACTCTAGCTAACAAAGATGGGCTGCAAGATCCCCGACTTTATCAAGAAGTTGGGGATCTAACCAACGTAACATTTATAGATAACTTTATATGTCAATCAACCGACTCAGCCAACAAATACAGTTCATTATCGAAATTGACGATTGTGTAGCTGAAGGTTACTTGCAAGAAGCACCCGCTACAATTGCCTCCCACTCAGATTGAGAAAGAGGTTGCTCCTTAAAGTCGGTATCAAAACAACGGCTAGCAGCCGCAATTAATGCTGTCACAATCTCTTTAATATCTAATTGAGGAAGTCTCACGGGTGTAAATGTTTCCCCAGGAAAAACCCGAGCAAATAACTCACCATCTGGTTGCAAACGAATAGAACCATGCTGTAGGGTCGCTACTCCCCTTCGCAGTTGGGCGCTACCAATAAATTTTGTTCCATTTGGCAAAACAAGATCGGCACCAGTCGCAGTACCAAAACAATTGGGGTTGTGGATATAACCTCGCCCTGCTGTTCCGTAGTGCAATTCTACACCAAGCGCTCGCCACCCTTGAATCAAAAACTCACAAATTTTCTGGTAGATCTCAACACGGTTTCCCGTCAGATTGGATGTCACTACAGTGTAAGTTAAATCACCTTGATGCAATACCGCCCGCCCCCCTGTTGGACGCTGCACCAAGTTGATTTTTTGTCCCTGCCAAACCAGATTTTGCCAGTGTTCTGGATATTTGTGTTGGTGGTATCCCAAGGAAATAGTCAGTGGCGACCAAGTATAAAATCGCAAAGTAGGCGGATGCGATCGCAACAGGTGCTGTTCTAGCAACCAACGATCGATTGCCATTTGCGAGTCACCAGAAGCTTCTAACAACGGAATCAGTCGCCACATAGAATTTTGGATTTTAGATTTTGGATTGAGGGTTTGGGATTGGGGAATTTTCAGCTGACTTCCCATCTAAAATCTAAAATTTCTTCAATAAGCTACACCATACTCAGCTTGTAACACTTCGTCATTGTTATCAGCAATAGTGGCTACAACCGTAATCAGACGAGAAACCTCACCTGGGGATAAATCTGTTAGAGTCCGGGTTCCCATAACAACTACTTGGTTTTCAATGATGGCAAAATGGGATTCAAAGGTACTTGATGCATTCATTTCCAAGAGTTTTTGCATTAACTTGGATTCATCCTTAGCGGGTAATTTCAGCACTGGAGACCAAACGGTGATGGTATCCTCATCAGTTGTACCAGTCAGCTGGACAAAGACTTCTACCGTACCATAGTGAAACTTCCAACGATAACCTCCTTCTGAAGGATGGCTTACCATTGCACTGTCATCTTGCTCTAAAGTGTCGATGACGTTTTCAACAATCTCTATATAGTTGATACTCGTTGTCTCAGCGATAAATTCGTTGATGAGTTCTGCATCTGACATGGATTCAGTTGCGGGCTTTTCTTGCTGTGATTGGGAGCTTGTCATACAGATTTTTGCCTCAGCAGCATCATTATTACATCTAGACATACTTTATAAAGGATAAAAGATGAAAAATACTTACTTCATCCTTCATAATTCATAATTCATAATTCATAAGGTGTGAGTTTATGTCCTCTGTTTCCGAAGCATCTCAAATTCGAGATATTCGTCAGCTAAGTATTAATCTCGATCGCTGGTACGTTGTTGCTCGTAGCAGCGAGGTCAATACTCAGCCCATAGGTGTAACGCTATGGAAACAAGCAATCGTACTTTATCGCGATCGCAACGAACAAATCCATGCTTTAGAAGATCGATGTCCCCATCGACTTGTTAAACTCAGTCACGGGCGAGCGATCGATAGCGAATTGGAATGCGCTTATCATGCTTGGCGCTTTAACGCTCGAGGCGAATGTGTAGCAGTACCTTATTTAGCAGACAATCAAAAACTCCCCAGTTGTAAAATTCGTCATTACCCCGTACAGGAACAAGACGGGTTTATTTGGCTTTTCCCTGGAAATGCACAAACCAAGCATCACGAGTCAGTACATCCAATGGGCGTTCCCGAATGGGAACACTTGAATTATATTGCTACAGTGTCAGTCATTCACTGTCAAGCACACTATTCTTATTTGATAGAAAACCTGATGGATATGTACCACGGGCATTTACATCAAGATTACCAAGCTTGGGCAGAACCATCCCTCAAAGATATTTACGAAGATAGCGATCGCGTTGACGCTCATTATAACGCTCAAAGTTATTACAAGATTGATAAAATTTGGTCTATTTCCCAGTTATTTTTTCCTGCTTTGCGCCGACTGCATCCCGAACCATTAAATGTTAGTTATATATATCCTCATTGGGCTTCAACATTAGGCAAAGATTTTAAAATTTATTGTTTGTTATGTCCTGTCAATGAGATAGAAACAAAAGCATATTTAGTTCATTTTACATCACTCAATGCTTTTTGGCGCTTGCATAAATTACCCGTATGGTTTCGACGGTTTGTGAAAAATAGTTTGTTTGGTTCGGCGCAGAAATTGTTGGATGGATTGGTG
The DNA here is from genome assembly GCF_045999855.1 of Tolypothrix campylonemoides VB511288_2. Classification (NCBI taxonomy): domain Bacteria; kingdom Bacillati; phylum Cyanobacteriota; class Cyanophyceae; order Nostocales; family Tolypothrichaceae; genus Tolypothrix; species Tolypothrix campylonemoides. The sequence goes on along the minus strand of NZ_JBFPMW010000006.1, from coordinate 351,769 downwards.
AAACAAGATGTACTGATGATCGAAGAGGAACAGCAAGCGTATTTGGAAAATCCTCAGAGGCGGGGTTATGAGTTAAACCGGGTAATAGCCAGCGTGCAGAGGTTAATGAGAAATCAGGTGGAAAAGCTAAAGTAATATGAAATATTTCCTTAAACTCTAAGCTTGAGGTTGTATCTGTAGTAAAAGATTCTATAGCAATCCTAAATCATTTGTAAAAAATTTGAATTGCTAATGGCTAATGGCTAATTGACCATTAGCCATTAGCAGTCTTCACGCTTATTCTTATATTTCATTTAGGACTGCTATATACCTCAGCCATTAGTATGAACGCTAGCAACTGCATGAATCCGAATTGCCTAAGTCTGAAAACTTTTTAGCAAGGGAGCATCTCAAATTTGCAATTGCCCTCAGAATAGAATTCTGGGGCTACACAAACAAAGCCTGCCTACGCAGGCTTTAAATAAGTCCGCACAGGCAGACGAGCGTTTGTATAGGCGTGATTTCAATCACAATCTTGTTTTTTCCAAACTGGGATGAGCCCATAATTCGTAGTGTGATACTTTAGAATGCTCTTCTAGTATCTATTAAAGCAAAAATGCTAGAATACATTAAATACTTATAGATAAAGCAGTGTGAATACAATAGAACTCGAACTAGATGAGAAAACCCTGAACAAAGCACTTTTGCTGGCAAAAGTACGGCATTGTGATTTGTCAGACTTAATTGCATATGCAATCGACCAGCTGGCGTTAACTGAAACGCCAAAAGACCGATTGTTAGGGCTATTTGCTGACGATCCTAAGTCAGTAGATGAGATGTTAGCAGAAGTTATGAAGGATAGGGAAGCGCACTCACTCAATCAACGTTTTGGAAAAAGCACTACTTGACACGGATATTTTTTCTGAACTTTTAAAGGGCCTTAATCAGAGAGGTGTGGCTAGAGCTTCAGCTTACCATTCTGCACTTGGTTGCTACACAATCTCTACCATCACTGTGTTGGAAATTGTCAAAGGTTGGCATAAGCTTCAACGTGAAGACAAGATTCAGCATTTATTTTCGGAAATTATTAATATAGAAGTGTTAGCACTTGAACTAAGTGATGCTCAATTAGCAGGACGCATTTATGCTGATTTGGAACGCACTGGGCAACCGATAGGACTCGCCGATGCCATGATTGCTGCGATCGCAGTACAAAAGAATTTAATTTTAGTTAGTGGTAATTTGTCGCATTATCAGCGAACTCAAGGGCTGGGTTACAGCTTAAAGCTGGATAATTGGCGAATATAACAGTACCTTTGCCAAGTTCTCAAAAGCCCCACTCATCTCAAGTGAGGGGATTTCGGCAAAGGTATTGTATGAAGCACCATTTTATTTAACATGGCAGAATAAAGATAACTGAGAGCGGACTCTCAACACAACAAGAAGTTCGTCACTGTACGATCGCTTTAACATGAGCTATTGCCTAAATCCTTTTTGTCCCAACCCCCAGCATACCAATGATGGCAAGTTTTGCTTGACTTGCGGTTCCAAACTACTCCTGAAAGAACGATATCGTGCAATTAAACCATTAGGGCAAGGAGGTTTTGGCAGAACCTTCTTAGCTGTGGATGAGGATAAACCGTCTAAGCCACGTTGTGTTATCAAACAATTTTTTCCCCAAGCCCAAGGCACGAGTACAGTAGAGAAGGCTGTTGAGTTGTTTACTCAAGAAGCAATGCGCCTTGACGAACTGGGGAAACATCCACAAATCCCGGAACTCCTTGCTTATTTTACTCAAGACGATCGGCAGTATCTTGTACAAGAATTTATTGATGGGCTAAATTTGGCTGAAGAATTGGCACAAAGGGGTGCTTTTAATGAGGCGGAAATTCGGCACTTACTCAACGACTTACTGCCAGTGTTGCAGTTTTGTCATGAAAGACAAGTCATTCACAGAGATATTAAACCAGAAAATATCATTCAACGCAGATCTACAGCCTCAGCTATTGGAAATCTTGTTTTGGTAGACTTTGGAGCTGCAAAAGCAGCGACTTACACCGCCTTAAACAGGACTGGTACTAGTATTGGTAGCCCGGAATATGTTGCACCCGAACAAATCAGAGGAAAAGCCGTTTTTGCCAGTGACATATTTAGTTTGGGCGTGACTTGCATTCATCTCCTCACTCAGTGTTCTCCCTTTGACATATACGACACTTATAATGCGACTTGGGTTTGGCAGCAGCATCTTAAAACTCCCGTCAGTAATGAATTGAGATACATTCTTGACAAAATGTTGGAACCTACTGTTGCCCAACGCTATCAAACAGTCAACGCAGTCCTCACGGATTTGAATCGCCAACAGCAAGTCGCCCTCGCATCACCAACACCAGTCACTCCTGTCAGTACACCTCCTGCTCCACAGAAATCGACTTCTGCCAACTCCACGAATGACATTATTGATAAAGAATTGCAAGAAATAAAAACAAAGCTGTTGGGGGGTCGCAGTGGTGGGAACTCAAACAATGTAAATAAAAATACCCAATTCCAGCCTACACAAAAACCTCAGCCTTCTAGTAAAAGTATTATTGATGATGAATTAGAGGAATTAAAAGCTAAGTATAAAAATGCGAACCCAGACTCAGCAGATTAAATTGAACAAAGTTATTTTAGGTAAAGTGGATTTAAAATAACAAAGGTAAAGTGAATTTAAAAGAGTATAAAGCTCAAAAAACTACGGGAGATTTCGTTTAATTGAAGCCTGCGTAGGCAGGCTTTGTTTGTGTAGCCGCGATTTCCAATCGTCGGCGTTTTTTCATTCATTGGGATGCTCTCCTAATGTGCGTGATTATTTGCCATTTAGTTGCCTGAAATTAGGGGTAGGCAAGAACGCCTACCCCACATGAATTTCATTCCTAAAAAACAGGTTGGAATTTAGCTGTTCTTTTCAGTAATGGGAACCCACTCAGTGTGGAAAACACCAGGTTTATCTACACGCTCGTAGGTATGTGCTCCAAAGTAGTCGCGTTGTGCTTGAGTCAGGTTTTGAGGTAGGCGATCGCGACGGTAGCTATCAAAGTAATCCAAGGAAGCGCTGAACGCGGGTACTGGGATACCTAGTTTTGCTGCGGTTACTAAAACGTCCCGCCAAGCATTTTGCCTGTCAAGAATTGTCTGTTTAAATTCAGGGGCTAAGAGCAGGTTGGGTAGAGATGAATTTTCGCCAAAAGCATTCTTGATCTTGTTCAAAAATCCAGCCCGAATGATACAGCCACCCTTCCAAATCCGAGCCAATTCACCCAGTTTTAAGTTCCAGTTATATGTTTGGGAAGCTCTGGATAGCAAAGCCATTCCTTGAGCGTAGGAACAGATTTTTGAGCAGTAGAGAGCATCTCGAACTTTGTTGATAAACTCTTTGCTATCACCCTCATACTTGCCTGTTGGACCTGTGAGGATCTTAGATGCTGCAATACGTTCTTGCTTGTAGGAAGACATGATTCGACCATTAACTGCGGCGGTAATGGTCGGAATGGCAACACCCAATTCCAAAGCAGTTTGTACTGTCCAACGTCCGGTTCCCTTTTGACCTGCTGAGTCAACAATCAAATCTACCAAAGGTAAATGTGTATCTTGGTCAACATAGGGGAAGATATTGGCAGTAATTTCAATCAAGAAAGAATTTAGTTCGTCGGTGGTGTTCCACTCACTAAAAACTTGATGTAGCTGATTGTGATCCAGTCCTGCAGCATTTTTCAGCAAATCGTAGGCTTCTGCAATTAGCTGCATATCACCATACTCAATGCCGTTATGTACCATTTTCACGTAGTGACCGGAACCACCGGGACCGACGTAGGTTACGCAAGCACCATCATCGACTTGAGCCGCAATTTTTGTAAAAATCGGCTCCAAATACTGGTAAGAGCTTTGTGTCCCTCCTGGCATGAGTGAAGGACCATTGAGTGCTCCTTCTTCACCACCACTGACGCCCATTCCAATGAATCGAAAACCAGCAGGTTCCAATTCTTGAGTGCGCCGATCTGTATCTTCAAACCAAGAGTTGCCACCGTCGATAATGATGTCGCCTTCGTCTAGCAAAGGTCTCAGCTGACTAATCACTGCGTCTACAGGCTTACCAGCTTGAACCATAATCAAAATTCGTCTGGGACGTTCCAAGGCAGCTACAAACTCTTCCAGAGTAAACGCGGCTTTGACGTTTCTTCCGTTAGCACGCTCCGCCATGAATTTATCGGTCTTATCGCGCGAGCGGTTGTAAACTGCGATTGGAAAGCCGTTTCGCTCAACGTTTAGAGCGATGTTCTCGCCCATGACGGCTAGACCAATCACACCAAAGCTTTGCTGTGTCATAATTTTTTGGCTAACTCTTGCAGATTCTCTTTATCTTTAGGTTAGTCCGAGATTTTCCCTTCTCTCCTAAAGAAGACATTAAGACTTCACAAACAGAGTCAAAATACACAAAGATACAAATAATTAATTTTAATTTGTATCTATCTCAACATTTTCCGGACAAATTTTGCAAAATTAGGGGATGGGGGATTGGGAACCGGGGATCGGGGATAGGAGATAGGGGATAGAAAATAGAAAGTATAATATCTTTGCTCCTCATCCCCAAGTCCTTAATCCCTAAGCCCCGCTTCCCAGTCCCGAGTCCCCTATCCCTAGTCAAAAGAAAGGAGTAACCACAAGATGCTGGCACACGTCCTAGCGTTGACAGTCGGTCTGGGTAGTATAGCGCTTTACTTAGCAGCTTTCTTTTTCCCAGAAATCCACCGCAAGAATGATTTTATCTGGAGCGGTGTAGGGCTGTTCTACGCCTTGGTTTTATGGATATTCGCACCACGCATTACTGGAGGTCTTTTGCTGGGTCATGTGGCTAGTGTCGCTCTTTTGGGATGGTTTGGCTGGCAAACACTCTCACTGCGCCGTCAACTGACGCCTACGGCTCAACAAACCCAAATACCAAATGCCGAAGAGGTCAAAACGAACCTTGGAAGCTCGGTTTCTAAGCTGTCACTGCAAGAACGATTCGCCCCGTTGCAACAGTGGTTGAGCCGCACCTTCTCTCGTCCAAAAGATAAGGTTCAACACACTGGAGTCACGAAAACCCCCGAAACTTCAAACGCTGCAGTATCTCCTACAGCAGCGCCAAAGGTTGAGATTGTTGACCAACGCAGTGCGATCGCACAACCGCCTGTCACTGTTACTGAAACTACAACCCCAACATACGAACAACCAGCAGAACCAGTCACACCCGTTGATTCGGAAGCAAAAACCAAGCTGGTTACAGAACCAATTCCACCAAATCCCCCATCTCCAGAATTGGTGGAAGCCGCTCGAGAGAGTGCTGAGGATAAAACACCCCCTCTTCCTGTAGTAGAAGTTGCTCCCGATGCTGTACTGGCTCCGCCTGCTGAAGAACCTCCCGAACAAGTTCCACCCAATCCATCAACTTAGGGTTGGCAATCAACATATACGATCGCTAACTGAGGATTCCCCAGAAATAAATGATTCGGATTGTGGGATAGGCGTCTCTTAGCTCAAGTTTCTTGTGGTGCAGACCGAACAGCCGATCTTTGTATGAAAAGCGAGCTTTCGACCCGCACTACAAGAGTTCAAAAGTTCTATGATGGTATTTCAGACGGCATCTTGGTGTCGTCTGCTATTGTGATGCCAAGTATCATAGTAAAAATAACAGAAATTCTCTCAAGTAGATCGAGAGAATAATAAACCTTTATTTCTAGACATTCAGCACTGTGACAGAACCTGGAAGCTACAAAGACACTGTAAACTTACCTAAGACCAACTTTGATATGCGGGCAAACGCTATCAAGCGCGAACCTGAAATCCAAAAGTTTTGGGAAGAAAATAAGATTTATGAACGCCTGTCTGAAGAAAATCCAGGCGACTTATTTATATTGCATGATGGGCCACCTTATGCTAATGGTTCCCTGCATATCGGTCACGCTCTAAATAAAATTCTTAAAGACATTATTAATCGCTACCAACTGCTGCGCGGTCGTAAGGCTCGTTACGTACCTGGTTGGGACTGTCACGGTTTGCCTATCGAATTGAAAGTTTTGCAGAATATGAAGCAAGCAGAACGGCAAAACTTGACGCCTTTGCAACTGCGTCAGAAAGCGAAGGAATTTGCCCTGTCTGCAGTCGATGAACAACGAGACAGTTTCAAACGATACGGTGTGTGGGGTGATTGGGGACATCCCTATCTCACGCTAAAGCCAGAATATGAAGCAGCGCAAATTGGTGTTTTCGGTCAAATGGTCCTCAAAGGCTACATCTATCGAGGATTGAAACCAGTACACTGGAGCCCAAGTTCTAAAACAGCTTTAGCAGAAGCTGAGTTGGAATATCCGGAAGGTCACACTTCGCGGAGTATCTACGCTGCGTTTAAAATGACAAGTTTGTCGGAAGCAGTGAAACCAGTTTTGGGTGAGTTTTTACCTGAGTTAGCTGTTGCTATCTGGACTACCACTCCTTGGACTATTCCAGGTAACTTGGCTGTTGCACTCAATCCAGAACTCAATTACGCAGTAGTGGAAGTGTCACGCCAAGATGCGAAGACGCAAAGCGATCCTGGCAATGTTGCGCCTTTAGGTGAGGCAAATTTCAAATATCTTATCGTTGCTGCGGATTTGGTAGAACGTCTCTCTACGGTTCTTGAGGCGCAATTAACTGTCAAAGCAACCGTCAAAGGAAAAGATTTAGAGTATTCTACCTACCGTCATCCTCTCTTCGATCGCGAAAGTCCAATAGTCATTGGTGGAGATTATGTCACCACTGACTCCGGTACTGGATTGGTACACACGGCTCCCGGTCACGGTCAAGAAGACTACATTGTAGGTCAACGCTACAGTTTACCTGTCCTTGCACCTGTGGATGATAACGGTAATTTTACTAAGGAAGCGGGAGAGTTTGCTGGGTTAAATGTTCTTGGGGATGGCAATCAAGCTATCATTGATGCGCTAACTGCGGCTGGTTCTCTGCTGAAGGAGGAAGCTTACGTCCACAAGTATCCCTACGATTGGCGGACTAAGAAACCTACCATTTTCCGGGCTACAGAACAGTGGTTTGCTTCGGTGGAAGGATTTAGGGATGAAGCACTCAAAGCGATCGCATCTGTAAAATGGATTCCCTCCCAAGGTGAAAATCGCATTACCCCAATGGTAGCCGAACGTTCTGATTGGTGTATCTCCCGTCAGCGCAGTTGGGGTGTACCGATCCCCGTATTCTACGATGAAGAAACGGGAGAACCTTTACTGAATGAAGAAAGCATCTCCCACGTACAAGCAATATTTGCTGAAAAAGGGTCTGATGCTTGGTGGGAACTATCAGTAGAAGAGTTGTTACCAGAAAAAGAGCGCAACAACGGTCGGTCTTACCGGAAAGGAACTGACACCATGGATGTGTGGTTTGACTCTGGTTCCTCTTGGGCGGCTGTAGCGAACCAGCGATCGCAACTCGACTATCCTGTTGATATGTATTTGGAAGGTTCCGACCAACATCGCGGTTGGTTTCAATCGAGTTTGCTTACAAGTGTAGCGGTTAATAATTGTGCGCCTTACAAAACTGTATTAACTCACGGTTTTGTCTTGGATGAACAAGGTCGCAAAATGAGTAAATCATTAGGAAATGTGGTAGACCCAGCGACTGTCATCTTGGGGGGGAAAGACCAGAAAAAAGAACCGGGCTACGGTGCTGATGTTGTAAGGTTGTGGGTCTCTTCTGTAGACTACTCTGCCGATGTACGCTTGGGCAATAACATCATCAAGCAACTAGCAGATATTCGCAACAAGATTCGCAATACTGCGAGGTTCTTACTGGGTAATCTGCACGATTTTGACCCGGAAAAAGATGCTGTACCCCTAGAAGAATTGCCTTCTCTTGACCGCTATATGCTGCACCGCATGACAGAAGTGTTTCAGGAAGTGACGGAAGCGTTTGACAGCTTTCAGTTTTTCCGCTTTTTCCAAACGGTGCAGAATTTTTGCGTGGTGGATTTGTCCAACTTCTATCTGGATGTGGCAAAAGACAGGCTGTATATCAGTGCGCCAAACGCGTTCCGCCGCCGCAGCTGTCAGACAGTCTTGAGGATTGCTTTGGAAAATTTAGCACGTGCGATCGCTCCCGTACTGTGTCATATGGCAGAAGATATTTGGCAGTTCCTCCCCTACAAAACGCCTTATAAATCTGTATTTGAAGCGGGTTGGGTGCAGTTAGAGGAGGGATGGAAAAACCCAGAACTAGCAGCATGCTGGCAACAATTGCGACAACTTCGCACAGATGTTAACAAGGTGCTCGAAGAAGCAAGGGTCGCCAAAACCATCGGTTCTTCCTTAGAAGCCAAGGTATTGTTATGTATACTCGATGAGCAGTTGCGTTCTTCTGTGACAGCCCTAAATGCCAGCCAGAATGGAATAGATGAGTTACGTTATCTATTTTTAACTTCTCAGGTCGATTTACTTGATTCTCCAGAAACGGCTCAAAGCTCGAAGTACAACTTACAGTCAGAGACATGGGCTTTAGGTGTAGCTGACGCAGATGGACATAAGTGCGATCGATGTTGGAACTACTCCACTCGAGTGGGAGAATTTACCGAACATCCTCTCATTTGCGAACGTTGTGTTTCAGCTTTAGCAGGGGAATTTTAAGGAATTCCACGGTATTTTCTACTTCGCGATTGGGTTAGCGATCGCTTGCCGAGCGTATAAACTATCCACCCTTCTGCCGTTAGGAGAAGGGTGGAAGATGCAATAGTTGTCGGTTAAGCCGTTTTTTCCTCCCCTGCACAAAGGTGCATCCCCTGCTTGTCTCCCGCGACAATTTTCGAGAGCCCTTGCCGTATTGGTGGAGGATGAAGAAATTTAAGTGGTGGCAAATTGCAAGTTACCTTGTTGCTGGTTTTCCACCTTAGCTTTTTCCAACTTCTGCAACAACTCTTGTGTGAGTTGAGTAAACGCTTTTGAACCTGCTGATTGAGGAGTGTGTAAGACAGCTGGCATAAAAGTATCAACAGCCTTTGCAACATTCACGTCAGTTGGTATTTGCGTCTGGCAAACTTTTTCGTCGCCAAAATCTTGATGAACGCGTTGTATAACTTGTTTGTAGTACCTACCACTGAGAAAGTTGGCGTTAGACATTGTAAAAACAATTCCCAGCATTTGTATGCCCAGATTGGCTTCCTGTTCGTGACTTTCTTTCAACTGAGCAATGCGCCGTTCTAACAGTTGAATTCCTACCACAGATAAGGGTTCTGGTTTTGCAGGAAGTATGTAGAAGTTACTGGTTGCTAAAGCACTGCGAGTCAAAAGGTTATATCCAGGAGCGCAATCTAAGAGAATAAAATCATATTCTTGAAGAACGGGTTCTAAAACTTTCCCCAGTAACACTCTTTCAAACCGATTCCAAATATTTTCAAACTCGTTTTCACCCAAATTGACTGCTTGCTGATACAGCATTTCCGAGACAACAAATTCATCATATAGGTCAATATCTCCTGGCAATAAGTCTAATCCTGGAAGATTGCAAACCTGATGTTGAATAATATCTTGAATTGTCAATTTTTTTCTTGACGATGAATTGATAATTTGGTCGAGTAAATACCTCAGCGTCCGTTGTTGCTTTCGGAGTTTGGCAAAGTCCACAGGCGACATCAGACTGAGTGTAGCGCTGATTTGACTATCTAAATCCAGAACGAGGACTCGCTTACCATGATTTTTGGTTAAACAAGTCGCCATATTGACTGTAAGAGTGGTTTTGCCAACGCCGCCCTTCATATTTGCAGTAGCAATGATATGTCCCATTTGTTGTTTCCTCTAATAGCACATCAGCCCTATTTTTACCCGCGTCCTATTTTGCCTTTCTTTCGATCGGGCATTCTTTGCGATTTTACATTAGCGTAAACATTTCATCATTTTTACTACAGAATTTTAATTTTTTTCACTGTGGCTCTGTAATTCATTCTTTCAATAAAGTAGTGAGCATTATAGCAGTCTCAGGTGTGTTATTGCGCGATCGCCTGACAAACCTCATTGATTCTTTGTCATTAGCTTGAGATTTTAGTGACAGTTACATTCCTTAATCTAGCTGTTGTTATTTCCGTCTATTCAATCTAGAATGTGAGTAAATTTATATACTTGATGAAGTCAATATTAAGACATCTTCAGAATTTCCAAACAATAAATTATTTATCTTGTAGGATTGGCGTCCTCGTTTGTCCTGTATAAGTGACAGCCTAGAAGCCTCCTACACAACAAGCAATTTTGGCAGATTTTTTATTTGAAAGTCCTCCAGTCGTCTGTGTCTTAAGTTCCGATGGGTAACTTTGCTTAGTCTTCCCAATTCTTCAAAGAAATTGGAGAGCTTACAGCCTCGTGAATGCAATCGAGCGCGGACTCAATGATGTAACTTTACTTTTAGTTACACCATTTATTATGTATTGAAGGCAAATGTAAAAAATTGATCGTACACCAAAAATTCCAGAAGAACAATCTAGGATGGAAAGTATAACTTTTAAAGTGGAGGTCGTAGAAAATAATCGCATCAGGCATTGGGGATAAAAAGACTGTTAAGAAATAATAAATGAAAAATGCTAAAGGACAAAGATTCTACTGATAAGGGTGCGATCTTAATTGTCGATGACACACCCACTAATTTAGAAATACTGTTTGATTTACTATCCAACTCTGGATTTACGGTTTTGATTGCTGAAGATGGGGAGAGCGCGATCGAAAGAGCGGTATATTCTCCACCCGATCTCATTCTCTTAGATGTTCTGATGCCAGGAATGGATGGCTTTGAAACTTGCCGTCGTTTAAAAGCCAATGAATCAACAAAAGATATTCCTGTCATTTTTATGACCGCACTGTCTGAAGCAATAGACAAGGTCAAAGGTTTAAGCCTCGGTGCGGTGGACTACGTCACTAAACCTCTCATGCATGAAGAGGTTTTAGCCCGGATCGAACTCCATTTAAGACTTCGGAATCTAACGAAGACGCTCTTGCAGCAAAATTTGCGTTTGGAAGAGGAAATTTCCGAGCGCAAACAAGCAGAACACAAAATTCACGAACAAGCTGCTTTATTGGATATCACCACAGACGCAATTCTTGTTCGAGATTTAAATAATGAAATTCATTATTGGAATAAAGGTGCCGAACACTTGTATGGCTGGACAGCAACAGAAGCAATAAGTAAAAATGCTAACGAGCTTTTGTATCAGCCAGAAACAGTATCTCAACTTCAAGAAATTCAAAAAAAGCTAGCTGAAAGTGGCACCTGGCAAGGTGAGTTGAATCAGGTTCATAAGGAAGGTCAACGCATTATTGTTGCGAGTCGTTGGACGCTGATACGCCATAAAAACGGACAACCCAAGTCAATTCTTGTAGTTAACACCGACATTACAGAGAAAAAACAGCTAGAAAGCCAATTGTTACGCGCTCAAAGACTGGAAAGTATTGGAACACTCGCCGGTGGTATTGCCCACGATTTGAATAATATATTTACTCCTATCTTGGCTTCAGCACAACTGCTACAGATTAAACTCCCTGATATTGATGAGCGAAACTCGCAAGTCTTAAAAATTATCGAAAATAACACCAAACGAGGTGCTGCATTGGTCAAACAAGTGTTGCAATTTGCACGGGGAGTCGAAGGCAAGCGTACAATTGTGCAAATTAGCTCTTTGTTTTTGGAAATTGAGCAGATCGTTCGAGAAACATTTCCCAAATCTATTGAATTTTTTACGAGTGTAAAACCAGACCTCTGGGCTGTTTTTGGGGATGCTACACACCTGCATCAAGTTCTGATGAACTTAATTGTGAATGCTCGTGATGCTATGGCGAACGGCGGTGTTCTGAACCTACAAGCCGAAAACCAATTTATTGACGATCGTTACGCTCGTATTAATTTGGATGCGAGTGTTGGTCCTTACGTTGCGATCGCAGTGACTGATTCAGGAATTGGGATGTCGTCCGAAATTGCCGACAGAATATTCGAGCCTTTCTTTACTACAAAAGAGTTTGGCAAAGGAACGGGGCTGGGTCTTTCAACAGTCAGGGGTATCATTAAAAGTCATGGCGGTTTTGTCACCGTCGATAGCAAGGTTGGAGTAGGAACTGAGTTTAAGATATTTTTGCCTGCAGTGGCAGTCACAGCGACCCCATATGTGGAAGATCTCGAACTACCAAAGGGCAATGGAGAATTGATTCTCGTCATAGATGACGAAGTCAATATTCTCGAGACGACCAAAATTTCATTAGAAGCTTATAATTACAAAGTGTTAACAGCTAGCAATGGGATTGATGCGATCGCACTTTATGCCCAACAAAAACACGAAATTAACTTGGTATTAGTGGACATGATGATGCCAATGATGGATGGTGCAGTCACCATTCGCACAATACAAAAACTAAATCCAAATGCTTTGATTGTTGCGGTAAGTGGTTTATCAGGCGATAAATTAGCAGGGACTACTGGAGTGAAAGCATTTATATCCAAACCTTACATGGCTGAAGATTTATTGCAAACACTACACAATGTTCTGCGCCATAAATCGAGCAACTCGATTTCATACCAAAACTCTTATGATAAATCGCCGTGACTTTCTGATTGGACTAGCCGCTAGTTCTTCCGTATTCGCGTCTCCATTGAAGTTGGGGATAGCAGCTAGTCAACCACTGTTAAAACCCAAACGCTTGCAAGCCGGATCTGGTGTGGGAATAGTTAGCCCCGCTGGTGCTACATTTGTTCGCGAACAACTTAATATAGTTGTAGATGCAGTCAAAGCCTTAGGATTAGTTCCCAAACTCGCACCTCATGTTCTAGAACGGTATGGTTATTTAGCAGGTAAAGACAAAGATCGCGCCTCTGACATCAATCAATTTTTTGCCGATCCTTCCGTAGCAGCGATTTTACCAATTCGCGGTGGATGGGGATGCAGCCGAATGTTGCCTTATCTAGATTACGATCGCATTCGCAAAAATCCCAAAATTGTAGTTGGTTTCAGCGATATCACGTCATTAATCCTCGGCTTGAATGCGAAAACTAATCTTGTGACATTTCACGGTCCCAACGGACTCAGTTCTTGGAGAACAACTCAAACAGAATCTTTTCGGCGCGTTTTGTTTAATGCTGAAACTGTCACCTTTAAAAATGAGAAAGATAGCGGTGATTCTGACCGCTTGATGCAAGTTAAATACCGAGTTCAAACTATTTCTTCTGGTAAAGCCAAAGGTAAGCTGATTGGAGGGAACCTTTCCGTTTTATCAGCAATTGTTGGCTCTCCTTATTTACCCAATTTTAATGGTGCTATTTTATTTTTGGAGGATTTGAACGAGAATGTATATCGTATAGATCGGATGATGACTCAGTTAAAAATAGCGGGTTTATTTGATAAACTAGCTGGTTTTATTTTTGGGCAATGCTCTGATTGTTTGCCTGATGCAGACTATGGCTCTTTGACCTTTGAAGAGGTTTTATGGGATCATATCAAACCCTTGGGCATTCCTGCATGGTCTGGTGCTGCGATCGGACATCTTGAAAATGTGCTGACATTGCCTCTTGGTCTGGATGTGGAAATAGATGCTGATGCTGGGACAATTCGGATGTTAGAACCTGCTGTTCGGTAAACAGTTATGCGGGCAATGGCAGCCATTCTATTCCGATGAGCATTGCCCACCCTAACATGAGTTCTAAACCATCACTTGATAAGTGAGAGCAAAATTTGAAAGTGCAAATTGTTTAAGTTTCTCTTTAACTCTTGCTGGCAAGGAATTAAAAGCGCTCCCCCGCCAACCTTTTTTATCTTGATATTCTAGTAGTCCACAATACATATCTTTCTTGTGAATATGCCATCCCCAATTTGCGGGAATTACTTCATATTCACTCAAAGTTTGTGTCAGGTATAGTGTTATTTCGTCAAGTTTCTGTTGGGTTTTCATAGGTTTTTGCGTTATTTATGAATAATTACTTATCGAACACAGAGTGCAGTTGCTTTACATAAAGATTTGGTCTGCGCTAATTCCCCAGTCTTGCTTTAGCAAAGTTTTGTACATATTTTCCTTGAGCATCATGTGCTCTTGCATCTCAATGAGAAAATCTTGTGCCTGTTCGCGAGACATCTGCCTTACATAATCTTCAAAGATTCTTAGATTAAATTGTTGCTCTAGAGATAATTCCATAGACTTATTCATCTTTAACCTACCTTGTCTAATTCGTTTTTACAAATTCAATTATTTATATGTTCATAATAGTCTTCCTTCACTCGATAATGACCTGTCTGGAGGTTTAAATTAGAGGCAATCTTAAGGACTATTATGAATGTACAAAATTTATCTGTGGGAATATATCAATTAATAACAAGCATCTTGCATATTCTGTCCTACTACTCCCCTCAAATCTCTCTGATGGATTAGGAAGAAATCAAATTTATATTTCCATCCATGAGTGCAAGGGGAGGGTTAGAGTGAGGTAAAAGCAACGCTAAAACATCAATTTATGTGCTACTTGAGACTTGTGTACAATAGCGTGTTAGGAGATCGAAGCACACCAACGCGTGCGATCGCCCTTGGCGCAAGCCGAAAGAGTGCTTATCGCGCTTTTGAAGCCTCTCTCCTGCAAGGAGCTACGGTGGCAATACTGCAAGGGCTCTCGAAAATTGTCGCGAAAGACAAGCACCTTTGTACAGGGGAGGAAAAAACGGCTTAACCGAGAAGTATTGGCTACGGTGGTATACAGATCTCTAGAAAAGAGATGAAACATTGTGAAAAGGGAGAATTGGAATTAAGTTCCCCCTTTTTTAAGGGGGGTTAGGGGGGATCGAAACGGGAGTATCTTAATTTGGAAAAAACACGCCTGCGATGTTCGTAATCGCAGCTATAGCAGTCCTATTTGATTTATAAAATTATGAACCACAAAGACGAGCCAGTGCGTTGCGGTGAATCCAGAGAAAGTAGGCGGTGAGACCATTGCTGTAGGCGGGTTTCCCACGCCCTGGTAACTGACGAACAAGGGAGGTGTTTCCCGCGACCACCGGGACTGGTGAACAAGGGAGGGGGGTTCCCCCTATAAAAGCACCAGGCGTCGCAAAGAGCAAGTATAGCCCTAGCGGGCATAGCTTACAGCATCGCGTAGCGTCTCCGTCAGGAGAAGAAAAGAGAAAAGAGGAATTTTACAAATGATTTAGGATTGCTATATACAAACCAAGTCCACCTACGTGGACATAGATAACAATATTAATTTTTCATTAGTGATGAAAACGCAAGTATATGCAATAGGTAATTAATGAGCGAATGTACAGTAATAAAGCCGCGTCTTGGTCTAGTAGACCCAACCAAAAATATTTTTAAAACAACATTATTCTTGTCATTAATGACTTACACTATTCATTCAAAGCTTTTATGGCTGTCTATTTACGGCAAAATAGGTATTACTTAGAGTAGTTTTTCAATCACTTTTTTTTATCAATTTAAAAAAAAAGAATATTTGCTGTGATTTTAGGAAAGGCATAATATGAAAACCATGCGCTGCTAAGGTACCTGGCGGAAACAAACACTGTCTTGATTTTAAGAATAGCGAGTAATAACTGTGAATTGGCTAATTACTACACTCATTGTTGGCATCTCTGCTGCCTTTGCAACTACCTTTGATGACAATCTATATTTGACAGCTTTCTTTGGAAAAGTCAATCACGCTTTTCGCCCGAAGCACATTATTCTTGGTGAGTTTGTTGGATTCACTGCGTTAGTTTTAGCTAGTCTACCCGGTTTCTTTGGCGGTTTAGTTCTTCCTGCAAGCTGGATTGGTTTATTGGGTTTCCTTCCTATCGCTATTGGTATCAGTCATCTCTTGAGTCGAGACGACGGGGATGAGGCAGTAGAATCTATCGCGGTTAACTTGTCATCTTCTCCCACTCGCTCAAAGCGCCACAAAAAATCACTCTTGGCAACTCTCCGCGATCCTCAAACCTATAGAGTGTCCGCAGTGACTATTGCAAATGGAGGTAATAACATTGGAATTTACGTACCTTTGTTTGCGAGTAGCAATCTCCCAAGTTTAGGAGTCATTTTATGTGTTTGCTACCTTACTGTTGGGGTATGGTGCTGTCTCTCATACTTCCTGACTCGCAATCCCCTCATGGCACCGCTTCTCACTCGCTATGGTCGCAAAGTCTTTCCCTTTGTTTTAATTTGGTTGGGACTCTCTATCCTAATTAAGAGCGAAACATATCAACTTTTACCCAGTCTGGCAATGTTCCATCATTAAGTTATGCGTGCGCTTGCTCTTAGCGCAAGCTGAAAGAGTGTTTATCGCACTCCAGGCGATCCTTTCTAATACTTGACTGAGGCATCATTGCTCTCGCACTTCAGCCTCACTCATGTCCATCCCAAATGCCGAATGCACTATGCGTAAACAAGCAGGGATACACAAGTCAATAGAAAAACTCATTCGCAGTTTTATGACTCCTCGCACTATCAATTGATAGGCGAGGTTTCATTATTTTTCTCTCTAGTGTGTGTAAACTACTTACATATTAAGTTACAGATGCAGTTGCAGTCTCAAAGAAGCGATTAGCAGGGCGAGCCAGTCCCAGATTTTCGCGCAGCGTCTTGCCCTCGTAGTCCTGGCGAAAGATCCCACGCCGTTGGAGTTCTGGCACAACCCTGTCTACAAAATCATTTAGCCCTTCTGGAACAAAAGGGAACATGATGTTGAATCCGTCAGATCCTTCCTCAGTCAGCCATTGCTCCATTTCATCGGCAATGGTTTGGGGTGTACCGACAAACGCCAATCCGCCGTAACTGCCAATGCGTTGAGCTAGCTGTCGAATGGTCAAATTCTCGCGTTGGGAAAGCGCTATTACTCGTTCTCGTGCGCTCTTACCAGCGTTAGTCTGTGGAATTATCGGCAAAGGACCATCGGGATCGAAGCCCGAAACGTCATAACCAAGTGCGCTATTCAGGCTAGCGATCCCGCTGTCATAATGCACGAGGCTATCCAAATGGGTACGCTTGGCGCGTGCTGCTTCTACGGTTTCACCTACGATAACTAAGGCACCCGGAAGAATTTTGATGGTTTCTGGATCGCGTCCGATCGCCCGCGCACGACTCTTAATGTCAGCAAAGAAGACTTTGCCTGCTTCCAAACTGCTGGCGGATGCAAACACGATTTCAGCGGTTTCGGCAGCCAGCTGACGCCCCGCTTCAGACGCACCTGCCTGAACTATGACTGGCCAACCCTGAACGGGTCTGGCGATGTTTAATGGTCCCCGTACCGAGAGATATTTTCCCTGATGACCCAGAACGTGAATTTTTGAGGGATCGAAATAAATTCCCGATCCCACGTCTCGGATGAATGCATCGTCAGCAAAGGAATCCCAAAGTCCCGTTACGACATCATAGAATTCTCTAGCTCGTGCGTAGCGTTCGTCATGCTCCACTTCCTCTTTTAAACCGAAGTTAAGTGCTGCGTCTGGATTGGCTGTGGTAACGATGTTCCAACCAGCGCGACCGCCGCTGATATGATCTAGGGACGCGAAGCGGCGAGCAATGTGGTAAGGCTGGTCGTAAGTTGTGGAAGCGGTGGCTATCAACCCGATATGTTCGGTGACGCTTGCGAGGGCAGAAAGCAGAGTGAAAGGCTCGAACGAGGTTACGGTGTGACTGCGCTTTAAAGCATTGAGCGGCATATTGAGTACCGCTAAGTGATCGGCCATGAAGAATGCATCGAACTTGCCCTGCTCTAGTTTCTGGATAAATCGTTTCAGTGCTGGGAAGTTAAAATTGGCATCAGGTAAAGCCCCAGGATAGCGCCAAGCACCTGTATGTATGCTGACAGGACGCATGAACGCACCCAGTTTCAATTGTTTTTTACCGCTCATTAGCCCTCCGTAGGCGTGGTCTTATATGCGATCGCGAAGCGGCTGCTTTGCAGCATCGCTCTTAGCGCAAGCTGTACCCAGCTTCTCGCGAAGCGGCTGCTTTGCAGCATCGCTCTTAGCGCAAGCTGTACCCAGCTTCTCGCGAAGCGGCTGCTTTGCAGCATCGCTCTTAGCGCAAGCTGTACCCAGCTTCTCGCGAAGCGGCTGCTTTGCAGCATCGCCCTTGGCGCAAGCTGTACTCAGCTTCTCGCCAACCCTGTTGCTAAAAGTATATTACGATAAATGGATAAATAAACAGTAGTATTAACTCATCATAGCAATTGTATGATGAGTTAATCCAGTAAAAGACTAGAAGTGTGAAGTACCTCAACCTGCTTGGCCGAGGTTGGGGCTTGCTACTTCAGCCTGTCAATGACTGAGTGCAGTTGCACTCTCGATTACACACATAATTAACTTTGATAGGGGCGCGGTAGTTGGCGCAGTTTATGAGCAGTATCCAAGTCACTATTGTTTTTTCTGCCATACCCCCAACCCAAGATGCGACGATATTCACCCATGATGCCACTTTCAATTAATTCATCCTCATTGACTGCAACATTAGTATGAGATTCAGGCGCAACATAGAGTGCATCAGCAGGACAATATGCCTCACACATGAAACACGTTTGGCAGTCTTCTTTTCTGGCGATCGCGGGTGGTTGGTTGGGTACGGAGTCAAAGACATTGGTAGGACAAACTTGGACGCAAACATTGCAGTTGATACAAAGTTTATGGCTGACAAGCTCGATCATTATAAGGCTCCTGCTATGACTTTGATGTAGAGGTTGTAGTTTGATTGGTGAGTGTTGGAGGCGTGGCGCAAATGCTTTGCGGCTTGTCGTCAGACATCGCATCCGTTATCCAATCACGCCTCACCCAAAGCTTTTCTAAACCACCAGTGGCTTGATAATAACGCTGATTTGGATCGGTTTGGGGATAGTCCACGCGAATATGTTCGCTGCGTGTTTCCGTGCGATGTAAAGCGCTAAAATACGCCCATCGCGCTACAGCCGTGAGAGCAGCCGCCCGACGAGAAAATTCCACATCGCGCACGGTATTTTGTTTTGGGTTTGCTTGTACTTGCTGCCATAGCGTTTCTAATTTGGCGAGTGAATCCAAAAGCCCTTGCTCGCTACGCCAGTAATTTTTCTCTAATGGGAACATCTGGGCTTGTACCCCCCGCACAATTGCCTCGCTATCAAATGTTTCAAAAGTGCTTGAGTGCGAGCGCAATCCGGCTTGACCTACAGGACGCACAACCCGTTCGCAAGCATGAGCGCCCAGACTCTTCGCAAAAGCAGCTGCTCCAACTCCTGCCCATTGTCCTGTAGAGATCGCCCAAGCGGCATTGGGACCACCACCGCCAGAAGCCAAACCAGATAAAAACTCCCGTGATGCAGCATCACCAGCGGCGTAAAGTCCGGGAACCTTTGTACCGCAACTATCATTCACAATCCGAATTCCACCTGTACCACGCACTGTACCTTCTAAAACTAGTGTTACGGGCACTCGTTCTGTATAGGGATCGATGCCAGCTTTTTTATAAGGTAGAAAAGCAATGAAATGAGACCTTTCAATCACTGCCTTGACTTCAGGTGTGGCTCGATCTAAACGGGCATAAACGGAGCCTTTTAGGAGAGCATTGGGGAGGAAGGATGGATCGCGACGACCATTGATATAGCCACCCAGATCGATACCCGCTTCATTAGTGTAGCTAGCCCAGCCAAAAGGAACACCCCTTGTTACTGTGGCATTGAAAGCGGTCGAGATGGCATAGTGATTGGAAGCTTCCATACTGGAAAGTTCAGCACCTGCTTCCACTGCCATCAGCAATCCATCACCTGTATTGGTATTGCAGCCCAATGCTTTGCTCAAGAATGCACAACCGCCATTTGCTAGGACTACTGCACCAGCACGAACGGTATAAGTACGATGATGCTGCCGTTGCACTCCTATTGCTCCAGCCACTGAGCCGTCCTCAGCTAATAAAAGCTCGAGAGCAGGACTTTGGTCGAGAATCTGAACGCCCACACGCAACAGGGTTTTGCGAAGTACCCGCATATATTCAGGACCGTAATAACTTTGGCGCACGGATTCCCCATTTTCTTTAGGGAAACGATAGCCCCAATCTTCCACGAGTGGCAAACTGAGCCAAGTTTTTTCAATCACCCGCTCGATCCAACGCAAGCTAGCTAGGTTGTTTCCTAAACAATAGCGCTCCGACAAAACTTTGTCCCAATTCTCGGGACAAGGAGCCATAATACCATTGCCACTAGCAGCAGCAGCACCGCTCGTACCTAAAAACCCTTTATCAACAATAATGACTTTGACACCCTGAGATGCGGCTGCCCATGCTGCCCATGCGGCGGCTGGACCGCCACCAATTACCAGTACATCAGCGGCTAATTGTAGTTCATTTTCGCTTAGCAATTCCTTGTCCTCCTTTTTGGGCAGTCAGCTTCATACTTTGCCACTGTAAGCGGCTTCTACAGGCAAAAATCCACCTGCCTGCATTTTCCATAACCTATTAGTCAGCACCAAGTTTTGCCAGTCATTCATTAATTGGTGCTATCTTCGACAATGCGACCTCGATCGAACACTAAATTAGGTGGGAAACAGTGGAAAACTGATGAGCTACTACATATCATGTTTTACTCATCTGCTTTTTTATCTGTAAAATTGCGCTTGCTGATTTGTTTGGGACTCATGACTGCTGCTTTATTTGACTGCTCATGCAGTAGATAGAGTTTGCATAATGTGTATAAAGGGCGTATACGGCAAATAATAGTTAATATGATACTCTAATTGTTAGTGTTTCAAACACTAAAGATAACAAATTAATCTTTTAGCCAGACTCCATATTCATGCAAGCCTTGAGAACGGGCAATAGTATGCAACATTGCAAGCGGTGACTCCGCGTTAGAGAGAATAATACAGAAGCGATCGCAAAAGCATCCCAAAGAGTGCCAATTGCCTTCAGAATTCTATTCTGAAGCTATACCAACCAAGTCCGACGATGCGGACTTCATATTAAAGTCCACTTTAAATAGACTTTGTTTGTGTAGCGGCGATTTCAATCGCGGTCATGTTTTTTCCAAATTGGGATGCTCCTGCGATCGCGGCGCTGGTTTGTAGAATCAGTCATAACGGTTTCAATGTGCTCTCTTTGTTCTCATACCAATTCCCGCGCATCTTTGAGACAAATACGATCCCCCCAACCCCTTTTAATAAGGCAATTATTTGGTAAGAATGATATCAAGCGTAACTATTGTCCAAGCTCTTTCATATTATTCATCACTTCTTGATACAATTGCTGATTGTCTTGTTTTTCAAAAATTTTGGCTGCTCGTTGCAAATCAGCCATAGCACCCTCTTTGTCTCCTAATGCAGCCCGAGCATTACCCCGATTATTGTATGCTGCAGCAAAGTTGGGGGATAGACGAATGGCTTCGTCGTAATCTGCAATTGCTCCCTCTCTATCTCCTAAAATGGTGCGGGCGTTCCCTCTATTATTATATGCGACGGCGTATTTGGGATTGAGGCGAATCGCTTCACTGTAATCGTCTACGGCTGCATTTCTATCTCCAGTCGCTGCTCTAGCATTTCCTCGATTATTGTATGCTTCAGCATAATTAGGATTAATGCGAATCGCTTGATTGTAATCTGCGATCGCATCTCGTGTTGCTCCCTCTGCTATATAAACATTCCCCCTATTATTATAAGCTTGAGTATCATTAGAATTTATTTGCAGGGCTTGATTGTAGTCTGCGATCGCTTGCTGTCTGTTTCCTAACTTAAAGTAGGCTAACCCTCGCTTATTGTAAGCTTCTCCATAATCGGGATTAAGACCGAGCGCTTTATTGTATGCAGCGATCGCGCCTTGAGAGTCTCCTTTTGTTTGCCTGTACTGACCCTGAATATAAAAGTCTCTAGCACTAGATGGTCTAGCTACCGAACGCAAGACAGGACGAGATTGAATATCTGTTACAAATACTTCTTTAGTATTGTTACAACCCACGATTGCCAAAAACACAAATACAGCCAGCAACAGATTTTTCATTCTTCATCCTTTATACTTTATTCTTCATCCTGTCCTGCATCACTTTCTTGATTTTTCGATGTTAGTTGCCAGTAAGTTTTTTTCTCAACGTCTACTGACAGTTGTTCTAAATTTTCTCCTAAATCTTTTTGTAATTTTTGAGTCAATGCAATCGGAAAATCAAAATCAAGAGATTGATTTTGTACCAACTGTACCAGTTCCATAAACGCAACTTTTACAGATGTGCGTTCGTAAGAAGACAGTTTTAAATATGGTGTCTCAGATACATTTTGCAATTGCATGGCTTTTTTGATGCGCTCCCGCAAATGCTCGTACTCTGAATTGAGCACCTTCCACTGTTCCTCAATCTGCGCGTATCTTGCATTTAGGGCTGTTATGTCTTCCGCAGCAGGTTCTGGATTAATTTCTTTATTTAATTCTATCAAATTTAAATGGACTTGAGCAAGATAAATACAGTCTAAGTAAGCATACTCTATTTGGTCTTCAGTTAAGGGTCGCCGTCCCCAATCACTTTTCTGTTCTTGCTTTTCTATATTCTGGAAATCACAAAGTTCTTCAGCTAACGTTTTCAATTGATAGTTAGGAACTGGTAAAGCATAATAAGGAATTTTTTTTGCCAATTCTAAAGTACAAGTAATATTTTTTGCTTTCTTTCCACCTAAAAATTTTAAATCGTAGCTGGCATTATGAAAAACTTTTTCAATTTTGGAATTAACCATAATTTTGTCAATAAACTCAGCGACAGTGTGGGGCTGGTTGAGAACATCCAAAATAAAAGTGCGTTCCCCGCTCAAATCTGCTGGCTCATCCAAGACTTGAATCAGCGATAATCTCGGATTGCGAGTGTTGTACTCAGCAACTTCGGTATCAATCCATAAAGTACTGGCTTTTGTATATTCAGCAATCAGAGAACGAATCGTACTTTCTGAAGTCAGGTATGGCATTTGTGATTTTTCCTTGTGATGGCCAACAGTAAATTCTGTTATAACTTTCCAAGGTACCATTTTCAGCCCCGTGTAAGAAAATACAAAACTTGAGCTATGAGGTATATTGCAGATACTGACTTTCTAAATCTCACCCTTGATTGATAGAGTATTTATTTCCCAGGCTGGATTTCTTCAGTCTCAGACTCAAGTCATTTTATTTGTGTACACATATGTTTTAAATCTACTTCTAATAATTAACTATGCGCTACTTTGTCTTAGCCACTGACTATGATGGTACGCTAGCAACTGACGGTCGCGTAAGCGATGAAACTATAGCAGCTTTAAAACGCCTGCGCCTTTCTGGTAGAAAATTGATATTAGTGACAGGTCGCGAACTAGAAGATTTGCAGCGTGCATTTCCAGAATTGGATTTATTTGATTGGGTGGTGGTAGAAAATGGCGCTTTGTTGTACTCTCCTGCTTCCCGTCAGGAGAAACCATTAGGCTCAAAACCGCCCGAAGAGTTTATCAAAGCATTACGCGATCGCAAAGTAGATCCTTTGTCAGTTGGTCGAGTCATTGTTGCCACTTGGCATCCCAACGAAACAACAGTACTGCAAACAATTCGGGAGTTGGGTTTGGAATTGCAAGTCATTTTTAATAAAGGTGCAGTTATGATACTGCCTTCCGGTATCAACAAAGCAGTAGGATTGACTGCTGCTTTAGATGAAATGAAGTTATCACCGCATAATGTTGTAGCTGTAGGTGATGCTGAAAATGACCATGCTTTCTTAGAATTGTGTCAGTGTTCTGTCGCTGTTGCAAACGCTTTACCGGTGGTAAAAGAACGAGTAGATTTTGTCACTGAAAACAGTCGCGGTGCTGGTGTTGTCGAACTGATCGATCGATTGCTGGCTTCAGATTTGACTGAGATAAACATCCAAAGGGAACAACACAATATTTTATTGGGTACGAGAGAAGATGATTCTCTCGTAAATATCCAGGCTTACGGCTCAAATCTTTTACTAACTGGTACTTCTGGTGGTGGTAAATCGACTTTGGCAACGGCTGTACTGGAGCGCATTGCAGAGCAAAATTATCAATTCTGTATCATCGATCCTGAAGGCGATTACGAAAACTTTGAAGATGCAGTTATTTTAGGTGATACTAACAGAGCGCCAAGGATACAAGAAATTTTAGATTTACTAGAGCAACCGCACCAAAATGTGATTGTTAACTTACTGGGCGTTGCTTTAGCAGATCGTCCCGCCTTTTTTGCCGAATTTTTACCCCAATTGCAGGAATTAAGAGCGCGTACCGGTCGTCCTCATTGGATAGTGGTAGATGAAGCCCATCACCTCATGCCTGCTTCTTGGAATCCTGCTTCCCTAACACTACCCCAAAAGCTTGATTGCATGATGTTTATTACCGTCCATCCCGACCAAGTTGCCCCCGCAGCACTATCTTTGGTAGATGCTATCATTACTGTAGGTTTGTCACCAGAGAAAAATATTGAGCAATTCTGTTCTGTTGTGGGTCATTGTCCCCCACAACTGGCTCCTCAAAAACTCGAACCAGGAGAGGCGATGGTATGGTTCCGCGAATCTGAGACCGAACCATTCCGCTTCCGCATCACTCCCGGAAATACAGAACGCCGCCGTCATGTACGCAAGTATGCTCAAGGACAATTGGGAGAAGATAAAAGCTTTTACTTTGTAGGACCATTGGGCAAACTCAATCTCCGCGCTCAAAACTTAATTTTGTTTACCCAAATTGCTGAAGGCGTTGATGACGAAACCTGGTTGTACCATCTCAAGCAGGGAGACTATTCCCGTTGGTTCCAAGAAGCTATTAAGGATGATTCTTTAGCGGAGGAAGCTGAGAAGATAGAGAAAACTGCTAACGGTTCAGCCAGAGAAAGCCGTGCGGCTATTAAAGCTGCTATTGAACAGCGTTATACTCTACCAGCTTAAAAAACCACCTACCACTGCCGCGATCGTCCGTATCATCCTTACGGACTTCGCCAGTATCATAACTTTTCACAATCCCCTCCTAATTAGCTTTGATATGTCTGCCAGATCCAAAACTTAACTAAGATGGCAACAGAAAACATCTGGCATAAGAGTTATGCACAAAGACTGAAATAATTATAAATTTCCGGATAATGCCAAGTCAGTTAATTGCATGATTTTTTCAAAGTAGAAATTGTGAGCTAAATCAGTTAAAGCAGATGCTAAGAGAGCATATTCAGCAGGAATCTGCTCTATAAATTTAAGAATTAACTCATCACTACATTGTGCTGCTGCATGGTTTAATTCTCTTAACCATTCAGGGGACATCTGACATAATTCCAGAAAAAAATCCTCAGATACATAATTATTTACATCCTCTACAGAGCTATTTTCTTCTTCATAAAGGTATTGCAGACCCAAATATTGCTTTAATTTTTCTAGTAAAAATTCTTCTCGAAACGGCTTTTTAATAAAATCATTACAGCCTGCTTGAATCATAAACGTACTTTGTTCTTCAAAGGCACTAGCCGTGAGGGCGATGATAATAGTTGGGAATTGACGATTGCGGTTCGGGGTTTGAGAGTGACTCATTCCAAGTGTCTTTTCCCTTGCCTTAATCTGTCTTGTTGCTTCATAACCATCCATGACTGGCATTCGCATATCCATAAAAATGATCTGTGGGTGCCAAGATTCCCACTCCAAAATAGCTTGTGTTCCATTGTTTGCTTCGCGGACTTTAAATCCGATCGCTGACAGTAATTTCACTAACAATAAACGACTGTCGCTTGCATCATCTACCACTAAGATACGGTACTCCGGTTGATTGGGTGCCAAACCGATGACTCGCTTCGGTACTGGGCTAATGATATTTTCGCTTTGACAAGTTAATTCAATAGGGATGTGAAAAGCAAAGGTACTACCCTCGCCTAAAGTACTGCGAACGCCAATCTCACCACCCATAAGATGCAGGTATTTACGGCAAATAGCTAATCCCAGCCCCGTTCCTTGTTGTGATTCTCTACCGGTTTCTGTTTGCCCAAATGGTTCAAACAGCAAATCCATTTCATGAGGTGCAATTCCAAGCCCAGTGTCTTGAACCTCAAAGATGAGGGATTGGGAGGTTTCTTTCCCAGATCCCAAGCCCCAGATCCCAGCCTCCAATCTTGCACGCAATGTCACGCGCCCACTGTTAGTAAACTTGATGGCATTACCTAAGAGGTTGAGCAAAACTTGACGCAGCTTACTGGCATCGGTTTTTACGTTTTGGGGAAGGTTTGCATCTAACTCAAACACCAGTTCTAAACCTTTTGAAACTGCACGTAAATGCAGCATTTGTTGCAAGTTATTCAAGAGGTGATATAGATCGAAAGAGTTGATGTTGAGGGTTGTCCTACCTGCTTCAATTTTAGACATTTCCAAAATGTCATTGATTAAGCTAAGTAGGTGTTCTCCCGCACGATTAATGATTTCTAGATTCTGCTGAGTTTCTCGGGATAATTTGCGATCGCGACTCATCAATTGGGTAAAGCCAAGAATAGCATTGAGTGGCGTCCGCAGCTCGTGACTCATGTTTGCTAGAAATTCACTTTTGGCATGATTGGCAGCATCAGCAGCAATAACAGCCTGTTGCAATGCTGTTGACTGTTCTTGAGTTTTTGCCAGGAGTTCTACTTGCTGTAGTGCAACTCCCAACTGATTGCCTATTTGCACAACAATATTAATTTCTCCTGTTTTCCAGTTTCGAGTATTGGAATTTTGATAACTTGCAAGCAGTCCCCAAAGTTGCTGACCGCAAAATATGGGAACGGTAATATAAGCTTTGGCTTGAAAGCGTTCCAAAAGATTAATATAACAAGAGTCAAAATCGGCTTTGTAAATATCGGGAACACACAAGAAACTCGTACCCTGGTTGTATACGCCGCCTTGAGTTTCTTGCATATAAGTATCTAAAACTTGATTATCTTGACTGTTAAATAGTTGAATGATGCAACGTTCGTTTTCTAAAGCATTTTTAGTCAGATCGGGGTTACTTTGATTTGCTTCAATGATAGACGCCCAGCTTTTGCCTACAGACTCCGCGATGAACTCTCCACTCCAATCTGGATTAAAACGGTACACAACAACGCGATCGCAATTAAGGACTTGTCGCAATTCTTGTGTTGTGGCAGCAAAAATTGTTTTTAAATCTAACGATTGCCGCATACTTTGAATCACGTGGGATATGGCTCGTTCCCTTTCTGCACTTTCCCTTAATTCAATTTCTGCAAACTCGCGAGATTTAATTTCATTTTGTAGTTGGAGATTTTGCTCTTTTAGTTGTTTTTGCCATTTTTGAGTCTTGAGTTGATTTTCTATACGCAATAAAATCTCTTCTTCAGTAGTCGGTTGCGTAATATAATCAAAAATACCCAATCTCAAATATTTTAATTTTTCATGAATATTATTTATAAAGTTAATAAAAATTATTGGTATATTTTCAGTTCTCTCATTTGATTTTAAATGGTGGCAAATTGTATATGTTTCTGTTTCTCGAAGTGTAACATTTAACACAATTATATCGGGTACTTCCAGAA
Source organism: Tolypothrix campylonemoides VB511288_2 (assembly GCF_045999855.1). Lineage (NCBI taxonomy): Bacteria > Bacillati > Cyanobacteriota > Cyanophyceae > Nostocales > Tolypothrichaceae > Tolypothrix > Tolypothrix campylonemoides. The sequence goes on along the minus strand of NZ_JBFPMW010000006.1, from coordinate 324,275 downwards.
GAACGCGAGGGAGTATCTCTTCTGGTTGAAAATTACTTCTTTGAACACTGTAACCTTTATGGATAAGGATGTTAAATAGCTCCTGTAGCTGTTCTGGTCGATCGTCAAAAAATAAGATTTTTGTTTCCCGGACATCCTTTTCCATAAAATTAAGTTTTTCCTTTTCCTGAGGTGATTAAAACAATCAAATTAGAATCGCCACCAAGTCTTCTGCACGTAACTTAGGACACCCATAGCTACTGCTGCTAGAAGCAACAGCCAAATAACCCCTCCAGGAAGAAAAGTGATCGCACCAAAACCTCTCAAAACCCAGACAGCGATCGCAACACCAAGAAAAATACCTAGAGATTGGTTTAACCTGCGATTTAACTTAGAAGAATTCATTTCTAGTGCTCCAACATCAAAAGTTTGTTGTAAGTTAGCTTTTTTTATTTTATCTTGACAAGATTTTACAAATCCTGAAAGACTCATAAATTGTATGGGGTCGGCTATAGACGCATTATTTTCTGCTATTGAAGATTTAAAAGGAATTTTCAGTATTTCTACTGAATGCAATCAGTGAATACTCGTGAACAATTTAAGAATATCTTTAAAAAGTTTTGGGCGAAGGTAATTCACCCTTTGGGTATCTCTGTATATCCCAAGGACATAGAGCTATAGGCTCGCTCTTTTCAGTTGGGAAATCTGCTGGCTTTCCCTAGACCCGCCATCTAGGTAAACTAGTGAATTTTAAACCGTTTTAGTAGCTTCTGGGCTCTCTGATGCTGAGGGGAGAACACATTATATGAAATAAGAATTCTAGAAATTTTAATTTTAGCGATAAGAAGAGGCTAGTTTTTATGAAGTTTTGGTAATAATTGCAAACACGTGGTAATTTCCGGAAAACTTGTAGATCGGATTGGAACTAAAATTGGCATATTTGGCTCGATTGAGACCTATATCCAGTTATAGACCTTTAAGTTGTAGGTGTTTTGAGGAGTGATTGAAAGTAATATGAGGGCATCGTCAACATCAGATACAGTTATTACTGGTTCAAATATGGTTTGGAATCAAGATCAACAAAGATTGTTGATGCAAGGCGAAATATTAGTACAGACAAGCTCGCATACAGCCTGGGGCGGTGCTGTGACAGCCACAATGTACGTACCATTGATGCGATCGCAAGTGTGGCAGCAAATTACAGATTATCCCCGTTGGGTGCAATATTTTCCGGATGTGACCAAAAGTGAAGTGTTGCAACGAGGAGAAGCCAAGCGTCTGTATCAAGCAGCACAAAAAGCTTTCTTATTTTTTACAGCTCAAGTCGAAATTTACCTTAACGTTGTAGAAGAAATTGGACAGCGGATACAATTTCGACTGGAAAAAGGCACATTTCACGATTTTACGGCTAACTTAGAGCTAAAAGATTGTGGTAATGGCACTTTACTGACTTATGGAGTGGCAGCAACTCCGACCATACCCGTACCATCTATTTTTATACAACAAGCAATGAACTTTGAATTGCCAACAAATATGCGTAAAATGCGACAAGTGCTTTGTAAGGGTCAGTAAAAGCGATGTCACAGGCAACTGAAATTTTAGACTTTTGGTTTGGCAAACCAGATGAACCGGGTTATGGAAAACCAAAATCTTCATGGTTTAGTAAAAAACCGGAATTTGACGAAGAACTTCGCGTCCGGTTTTTAACAGCTTATCAAAAAGCAGCAGCAGGAAATCTCGACGAATGGCTTGATGCCCCTGAGAGCTGTTTGGCTCTCATTTTGCTGCTCGATCAATTTCCCCGAAACGTTTTCCGAGATACTCCCGAAGCCTTTTTAACAGACTGGGAAGCACTCTCCGCAGCGCATCATGCCATTGCCCATGGCTATGACAAAGCACTTCTACCTGTCCAACGCTGGTTTATTTATCTCCCATTTGAACACAGCGAAAACTTGGAACATCAGCGTAAGTCGGTTCAGTTGTTTGAGCAACTCACCAACGATCCTGACAGTGCCAGTTGTATTGATTATGCTATTCGCCATATGAAAGTCATAGAGCGTTTTGGTCGCTTTCCCCATCGCAATGCGATTTTGGGAAGAACTTCAACACCAGAAGAAAAAGAGTTTTTAAAACAGACAGGGTCTTCTTTTTAAGAATAATCGGTGACCGATGAGCACCAACCAGCGTCGGTCACTGAAATACGTACTGTTTATATTCTGATAAATTTATTGAATCTTGAAGAACAATTGGTTCACTGCCAAACAAGACAGCGTCTAATTCGCTTTCCGTAAAAGAATAGCCTAAAGTAGTAGCAAAATTAACAATTTTTGTTTTATCCCAATCCCAAATACCAAATAATCCGCGAACGCAGCACTGACGGTAGTATTGCTCGTAAATTGCTCGATCCGACATCAACGTGTCATAAAAAGCATTCACTTGCTCTAGTGCCATAGCATTTTATCTCCCTTTAGTATGATTTGTAGCATTTAGACAAAGCTACATAGATCCACCAGTTAATTCCGGTTACATACATTATTCAAAAGATTTGTGTTCTGCCAAGGATAAATTTAGAAAAAGCGATCGGGGACAAGGGGGATAAGGGAGACAAGGGAGACAAGGAAGAATTCTACCTTGTCTACCCCCTCTACCTTGTCCCCGATCCCTTCTTTATCCTTTCTTCGATGCAATACAACGTCGGATCTCATCATTAAAAAGCCAGCCTTGGCTACCATCAGGTAGTTGAACTTCTGTAAAATCACCGCGCGATCGCAAAAACAAAACCCTTTCGCCTAGCTTGAGTTGTTTGATTGCACCAACTTCTGTTCCCGGTTCGGGTCGTAATTTAGCCGTAAACCTACCACCAGGAGGGGAAATAATACGACAAAGCTGGGGTTTTTCAGATAGCCAACTCTGTTGTGCGTTACTTCCGCTTGTGTTGTCAGCGTTAAAAAAGACCAATCCACCGATCGCACTCGCACAGACGGCAAAACTGACTCCCAAGAGGCGTGGCACTTTGCTGGGTATTGAAGCAATTGTAGATCGACCCGACCGCACAATCAGCTTTGAGTGTTCTTTAAAGCTGTTCACTTTGGGCATGCGTATCGTTTTCACGACGGGTTGTTGCGGGGCGATCGGTACAAGTGCGAATTCAATTGGAACATACCCTACAGGATAATCCTTGCTTGCGATCGCACTCACCCTAACATTGACTTGTCCCAAACGTATACTGCTACCAATAAAAAGAGGTATTTCACCAGCTAAAAGTAATTGACCATCAACAATAGGAGGGTTCCTTTGGCGTAAATTCCGCAAATAAAATCTTTCCTTAGCTTGATGAAAAAAGATTTCAATATGCAGCCCTGACACGGTTGGATCGTTCAAAACAATATCGCACTCTTCGGGATTGCGACCAACACGAACTCTACCGGGCTTCTTGCTATGTTGCTTCTCAGTAATTTTGCGATTCTTAGCTAATTCTCCTTCTTCCCATTCCAAAGTCAGTTCGTGTAAAGTCGTAGTTGTGACAGTCGCCTCAACACCTGAAAGTTGGTTGGGGTAAGCCGCTAATTCTCGAAGCGCACACAAAGCCTCTGTTGCTGTCTGATAACGATCCTTGAAGTGATAGCGTGTCATTTGAGTTAAGACAGCAGATAATCCCGGACTCACACAAGCTAGATGTTGCCACAAAATTTCTCCTGTGTTCGGATCGTCTTGGAGTTTGTGCGGATACATCCCCGTGAGTGCTTGAATACCCATCATCCCCAAGGCGTAGATATCGCTGCTAGGGCGCGGTAAGCGTCTAATTTGTTCGGAAGGCATATATCCGCGAGTTCCGACGATCAGAGTCAGATTATTATGCCCCGTGCGAGTTGCTGTTTGACTTCGCAATTGTTTAATTGCGCCAAAGTCAATCAGAACTAATTTGTTATCTGAAGCGCGTCTGATAAGATTGCTGGGTTTAATATCACGATGAATGACTCCTTGGCTGTGGACAAACTCTAAAATGCTCAGTACCTCAATGAGCAATTGGATAACTTGGCTTTCTGTCCATCTCAACCCCAAAGTTATTTCTTTGTTGAGAGAGTATCCATCAATAAATTCTTGTACCAAATAAAATTCTTGGTTCTCTTCAAAATATGCAAACAGTCGGGGAATTTGGTCGTGGCTACCCAACTTTTGCAACGTTTCAGCTTCTTTTTGAAATAACCTTCTAGCAGTTTCTAAAATTTCAGGGTCTGTACTAGAAGATTTAAGATGTTTGAGGACGCATTTAGGGTTTCCTGGGAGGTGGCTGTCCTCAGCAACGTAAGTTTGCCCAAAACCTCCTTCACCCAATACTTCAAGGACTTTGTAATGTCCTGCTAGTAACTGCCCAATCATGTTGTAACGGTGATTGTAAAAAGATTTCCGCAATGATTCCCCACGTAAAGAAAGGATAAAGGATAAAGGATGAAGGATGAAAAGAACAATGAAGAATCAAGGGTCATAAATAACGACTTTTCATACTTTACACTTGAGACTTCACACTTTATCTAACATATTTTTCTAATAAATAGGGAAGTCTAAATAGAGAAGAGTTTTGTATGGTTTGTTGCACTTTACTTGAAGTGCTCTAGTGTCGCTTATTTGGTAGATATCAATAAAACGACCCCAGTACATAAATGAATATCAAATCTAATAAACCATTGTTGCCATTTTGGCAGATTTACTCAAAACCTAATTCAATCTTTTTCGATATTTTTATTTAATCTTTTAGTCAAATTCATATCGATTTAAATTAGGAGAATTAACTACGGTGAGCCAGATTAACATAAAAAGACGAAACTAAAAGTTTACAATAAACATTAATAGTTTATTGGAAAAATACTCTAAAAAGTTAGAGCCTATACAGACGTACAAATATGTTGCTCTATGAACTAAGTACAGTATATTAAAAAAGTTACGTTTATAAAAATTTTGAAAAAAAGCTTTTTATACAGATAATTCTACGGTAAAAGATAATTTATGTCTGAGTGAGGGCATCCCTATTATGAAGAACTCTTTTCGGTTAGAATTTGGTACGATTTGTATCACTGTACTCTTGACATTATGTGGATGTGTGTCTCCAAAGGATTTAGATAATGTCAAATTTGAATTGCAAGATACGCAACAACAACTTCAAGAGGCGCAGAGACAGCTCAAGGATAGCGAACAACAAATTCAAATCCTGCAACAGCAACTCAAACAAAAAAATTCTGATATTGTAATAATGAACACTTGTTTGCAAGGTGTCGGGCGGGCGTTATCTGATATGGGAGATGGAAACAGTTCCGGGGCTTTTACGAATTTATCGTCAGTAGCGCAAGAATGCCGTCAATCGGATAGTATTGCAGAAAAAGTTCGCGTTGAGAAAAACAAAATATCCACCATAACAGTAACCACCAACAACTAACAACTAACCTTGAGCTACCTCAAAGACAGAGGAAGAAATTTTTGACAAAGTAGGGATAGCATTCAATCGGGAGTTAAAGACATGAGCAATGCTACCCTCAATTTCCAAACAGCAGCCGGACACCAAGTGCTAGCTGCTGCAGGTAAAAAATATTTACGTCCGGGTGGACGATTAGCAACAGAGCAATTACTCCAATGGGCTAATTTTCAGCCCGGAGAGACGGTTTTAGAATTAGCCTCTAGTTTTGGCTACAGCGCCATAGAACTGGCAAAACGTTATAACGTGAAAGTTGTTGGTGTAGAAAAAAATCCTGAAAGTGCTCTTCGTGCTCGTGCTAATATCCGTAACGCAGGCTTAGAAAACCAAATCGAAATTATTGAGGGTGATATTTTTCAATTAAATAAAATACCGGGTAAGTTCGATTACGTTTTAGCAGAAGCGATTTTGACCATGCAATCGCCCCCTGGCAAAGCTAAAATTTTATCTCAAATACACAACAAACTTAAAACTAAAGGTCTATTTCTCAGCCATGAATTACTAGCCAATGGCAAAGAAGAAGAAATTCATACCGATCTGGCAAGAGTGTTAAGATATAATTCCAAGCCACTTTCACAAGCTAACTGGAACGCTGTGTTTGCCTCTGCAGGATTGCAACTGCAGCAGCAAAAAATTGGAAAAATGTCCTTATTAAATTTAGGGCAGATGTTTCAAGATGAAGGTGTATTAAGTACTATTCGGATTTTATGGAACATTTTTACCCATAAGCCTATTCGCCAACGAGTTTGGGAAATGCGCCGGATTTTCCATAAATACAACAACGAACTAGGCTATATTATCATTTGCGCGATCGCCCAATAATCTCAAAAGAGGAGAGAAAGCAAGAGTATTTTGTTGAAAACAGTTCATATCAAATCCGTTTATATCGGAATTATTTCTCTTTCCTCTCTCTCTCTGCGCTCTCTGCGTCTCTGCGGTTTTTTAATCATTCATATCCTACCGGATTTGATATCAAATACAAAGCTTTGCAATCCACAATATAAACTCCACGCATCCAAAATCTAAAATTCCTATGATGAATACTACCAAATCCAACATCCAATTGTATTCAGAAATTGAATACCCCTGTGACGGAGTTCTGAGCAAAGTGTTAATCAAAGATAAAACTTGTCAATACACGCTCTTTTGTTTAGCAGCTGACACGGAAATTTCCGAGCATACCTCTACCCGCAATGCCACAATAAACGTTATCCAAGGAAAGGGTTTCCTGACTTTATCAGGAGAAGAGATCGCACTAGAACCTGGTGTTTTTGTCTTTATGCCTGCAAATGCTCCCCATGCATTGAAAGCCACGGATAATTTAGCATTTTTACTAACTCTTTGTAACAGAGATTAAAAAAGGATTGGGAGATACCTGAAAAGTTACTGCTCTCCATTAGCGATCGCGTCTAATTTCTTCGTATCCAGAATCGTTATTTTGCCTCCGCGACTGTAATCAATAACTGAGTTCACACTTTTGATCAAACGGACACATTCTTCATAAGTGATGCCAATACTTCGAGCCATGCGATAGTAAGGCAATTGAATTTTCAACGCTACTCCTTGTTCGGTTGGCTCCGTACCATCATGAGTCGCAAAATATTGAATTAATCTTGCAAGACGGACAATAGCTCTTTCAGAGACTAACCCATGAACTGTTTCATGTAGTTGCTGAATGCGAGAGTTAAAAACCACGAGCATACGCAGAGCAATATCAGGATTTTGCTGAATAGCTTTCAGTAAAGCATCTCTTGCTACCGTCAAAATCTCGCAATCACTCTGCGCCGTCACAGTCGCAGGTGCAACACCATCTCCAAGTAAAGCAGGAGCCGCAAAAATATCCCCAGTAGAAAGAGTGCGAAGAATTGTTTCTTTCCCTGTTGATGCTGTTTTAGTTATTTGAATTGAACCACCCACCACAGCGTATAACTTTGCTGGTAAACGATCTCCTTCATGCAGGATAATTTCACCATTCCGGTAGGAATGTACTTGAGTGTGAGGTTGCAAATTCAATTTATCTGCTGTTTCCAAATCGGCTAGTACGCTAACTTTTGAAAGCTGTTCTACACTTGCCTGCATAATTGGATTACTGGTTACCAGTCACCGTTAACGATGGACGGTGCTGAATCCATGGCTTTGCAACTTCCAGTTGTGCTGCTAGGCTAATTAAGGTAGCTTCTGCTGCGGGGCGTCCTATCAATTGCACGCCTATAGGTAAACCATTGCTGTCAAAACCCACAGGAAGTGCGATCGCAGGTTGTCCTGTCGCATTAGCGGGCGGACAGGGTGCAACCCAGTCAATAATTTTTTGGAATGTCTCTTCTGGGCTTAAGTCTGCCCATTCTCCAACACGAATGGGAGAATGGAGGTAAACTGGCAATACCAGTACATCCACCGTATCAAAAAATGCCACAATTTGTCGGGATACAACTTGCATTTGAGAAACTGCTTTCAAGTATTCCCCAGCAGAACCGCTTCTTTCAAACAACCATTGGGTAAATGGCTGTAAAATCTCATAAGGAAGCCCCGAAGAAGCTGGTGCAGTTTGCCAAACAATTTTAAACGGTTCTACGATCCCACTAAAATCAGGGCATTTTTCTTCCACAACATGACCGAGTTGTTCTAATAACTCGACTGTTTGCAAGACTCCTTGCTTGCAGTTGCTATCTGCTTCTCCAATGGGAAGGATTTTTGTAGAATAAGCAATCCGCAACCGTCCTGGTTTGATTTGAGTCGCAGCAAGAAATGATGGTTCGGGATTGGGAAGCCAATATGGATCGCCCGTGACATAGCCAGACATCACATCTAAAAGTGCAGCCGCATCTGCAACAGTACGTCCCAGGGGACCGTTCATTGCAATACCATTCATGCGATCGCCCACGGGTGCGTGAGTTACGCGTCCCCGTGATGGCTTGATTCCCACCAAACCACAACAAGCTGCTGGTCCCCGCACCGAACCGCCACCATCAGAACCTTGGGCGATCGCGCACAACCCTGCTGCTACGGCTGCGGCTGCACCACCACTCGAACCACCGGGAGTGTATTCCAAATTCCAGGGATTTCTAGCAGGAGGAAAGCCCCTCGGTTCCGTATAGGGACACGCACCTAGTTCTGAAGTTGCTGTTTTACCGAGAATAATAAATCCAGCGTGCTTAATGCGCGTAACCACACCATCATCATAATTAGGAATATTATTTAATAATGCCGGATTTCCAAAAGTACAAGGGACACCTGCAAGGGGGTTCAAGTCTTTGATAGAAATTGGCACGCCAAAAAATGGTGGCAATTCGGAAGCACTTGCGAGAATCTCTGTTTTAGCTTTAGCATCTGCAATAGCTTGCTCTGCCAACACTGTAAAATAACTTCCCAACTGAGGATTGAACTGTTGAATGCGTTCTAGGTAGACTTGTACTAAGTCTAGGGGAGAAACTTCCCGACGACGAACTAACTGCGCCTGTTCTAGGGCTGGAGTAAAAGCTAGATCCACTTGATTCATTGTGTTTTTTGAGGGTTTAGTTGTATTTATTCCTAGCGTTTTCTATCATTTTTTTTACTACCAGTTCATTCTAGAACAGGAGATACTCGCATGCGTCTTCACCGTTACAACAACCTACAGCAGATTCAGCAACTCAACCCACTGCAAGACCACTGTCAAATTTATCATCTGATGTTGGGCTACGAGTTTCCATGGGACATAACGAGAGCACTAGAAGTTGCACTTATGAAAACTTATTGTGTTCCGAGTATTTCTAAGTTATTAGATAAAACGGGGGAGTTTCACAAACGTCCTCAAAAACGCTACGATGATACAGCAATAATTATTGTAGAGTTTTGTAAATGGGGTTATGACAGCGATCGCGGTTGTCAGGCAATTCAGCGCATGAATGCCATTCACTCTCGTTTCAAAATTCAAAATGCTGATTTTCTCTATGTTCTGTCAACCTTTATTTTTGAACCTATCCGTTGGAATAGCCGTTTTGGTTGGAGGTTGATGTCGGAACAAGAAAGGCTCGCCTCTTTTTATTTCTGGCGGGAAGTGGGCAATCGGATGCACATTGAAGGGATTCCTGCAACTTACGAGGAATTGGAACAATACAATATTGAGTACGAACGAACGCACTTTCACTATGCAGAAACCAATCGTTCCGTTGGTGAAGCAACTCGTGATTTATTTTTGAGTTGGTACCCCAAGTGGATGTCTCCTCTTTTAAAACCTGCAATATACGCCTTACTTGATGACGCAATGCTAGATGCTTTTGGTTTTGAACATCCCTCCCAATGGCTGCGTCAAAGTGTTGAAAAAACTCTGCAAATCCGGGGTAGAATACAGCGTTTCTTACCACCCCTCAAGCAGTCAAAGTTTTTTATCGACTCTCCAACCCGCACCTATCCTCATGGCTATGCGATCGCAAATCTCGGATCGAAAGAAAAAGTTATCAATCACGACTAAAAACTTTGTTTGGTAGGTGTTATCAGCTTTACAATCATTAAAATTTATTCCAAAGGATTTAGGGCTGCTATATATTATCGGAATCTTTTGTCAAAGATTTCCAAACAAAATGTAATATAGCTTTACTCTTGTTCTTTTAAAGCCCGTCGTGCCAATTTCGCATAAGTCTTGACTGTTTCATAAGGCATCTCCAAATCTTGTGCCACTACCTGCAAAGACTCTCCCATCTCCCGCCTTGCCAAGATAGTTGCCCATTTCGAGGCTATTTCATCCGCACGATCTCCTCCAGTTCGCTTGCGTTGTGCCCTAAAAATTTCTACCAAATCCTCAATTCGTTTTGCCAACACACTTTCTACATCAGGTATATCTTGCGGAACTTCAGATGACCAACCCAAACGTGTTTGTCCCAAGCCAAAAGTAGTTTTATGACCGGTTCCGCAATAAAATGCGAGTTTCCCCAAAGCATAAAATAACTGCTCGAACTCTGGTTCTTGTGCTGCTTCTTTCTTCAAACTTAACTCAATTGCCCCAGTAAATCCCGTAACTGCACCTTTTTTACCTGCTAATACCTTTACAGTTGTTACCTGACAACGATTAATCAAGACATTGTCGTCTACCCAAGCCAGAAAAGCATCTTGGTCAACAGGTATCCCGGAAAAGTCGTTCCAACGCCTTAGGTAGCTGTGAAAAATGTTAACTGGAACGGGTAGAGGTAAATGATGACCTTTGCGACGGAAACTAGTAGGGCTCAGAAATGTTAAGGAGATCGTTCCACCGTACTCAGAATCTAACAGTGCGGCATAAGTTGTAGGAGGATGTGAAATTTGACAGGAAGCTATAGTTAAGGGGGCGTCTCGCAAATCAACTGAAGAAGGTAACTTTTTTACCCACTGCGCCATCCACTTTTGTACTCTACTGGATAAAGCTGTGACGTACCAATGATAAGAAGTGTTTGCAAGTAGTCGTATTTGTCTGCCGCTACTGGTTATCTCTCCATCTAATGCTGAGATAGTAAACGGTTTTTCGGATTCTCCATCATGCAAGTATGCTGACAGTTCAGGGTCTGTAGAACGCACGCGATCGAGAAACCAGGCATGAAGTCCGATAGTGTATTGGGCGTAAAGATAAGAATCTTTTTGGGGAACTAACTCAAACATCAAGCCCATCAATTCTGTGTCTGGCGACCATTTTGGGCGAGACTGAGGTTTACTTGGCTTTGTTGGAGAGCGTTGGGGCATGATGGTATTTGAGTTTTTTTGTATTTTATCTTGCATTCATCCCCTGCTGGGGATAAAGTAATAAATTTTTATTGACAAGCCCTACAGACTGGAAGTCTGTGGCTACATAAAGGAAGCCCACCTGCGTGGGCTAAAACCCAGAGCCCATGCAGGTGGGCTTTGTTTGTATAGCCGAGGCAGCGCGTTGCCCAGAGCAGCGCCGTGCCCAGAGAAGTTGCGGTTTGGGGGTTTCCACGTCAGATGCTTCACTTGGGTAAAGACGACAGGTGCTTCAACGGAGGAAACCTCCGCAACGCACTGTCTCCCCAATAGCAAACTTCGGGGGGTTTCCGCCCAACCCCACTTCGTGGGGAACCCAATGCCCCCCGTTGAGGCGACTGCTCTGCTCTGGGTTCCCCCCGTTGTAGCGCCTGCCGTCCACTCTTCTAGAGTGAGGGTGTTTTGGCAAAGGTTTTATTAAGGAAATTACATAATTTTCAGTCCAATGTAGCCAATGATGATTTTTCCTGGTCCTAAGTCCACGGAAAAGTGAAGTCGCCAAGCCCCTGGTGTCATGCGAACGTGCAAACTGAAAACACGCTCGTTGCCATCAGGACATTTAAAAGTTAATTCCTTTTTCAATCGCTTCAGCCTTGAGTCACTTTCCGGAGAAACCTTGCAAGGAAGACTGTCCATATCAAATACTCCATCTGTCCAGTTTTTGCAGGTTTCTTCCATTTCAAACAAACGCTTTATGACTTGCCGTAGTATTGGGTTACCACTGTTAAGGCTTTGTACTTGCTTATAGACATCATCGCAAAATACAAGATTTGGGAAGAGATCCTCTCTTAAATTCCAAATATCTAATCCGTCCAGAACTGTGGTACGAATACGGTATTTAAACCATTCACTATGTTTTTGTATGTGCTCTTTACAACTAGCATGAACGATTTTTACAACCTCATCAATCAACTCTCCATCTTCATCTATCCTTCTAAATTCTAAATTTACGTATCTGCAATTCCACTTCTCGTCTGAAAGTAAGCTGACTGATATTGTGTCAAGAATATGAGCAACTCCAAGTCCAATAACTTGCTCTCCTTGATAGCAAAATTCAGATAAACCTATGTTATTCTCAATGTTCAAAATCGCTGAATTTATGAGATCTGTTGAAAAAGGGCTTTTAGTTGCAAGAGTTTTGATAAAACCTCGCTCTATTTGGTCTACTTCTTTATCATTCAGCCAGCGGCGAAGAGGGTAATTAGGCGCAAGTAAGGTAGTATGAAAATCATCCTTAGTGCGAAGACTTACCTTTATCCCTCTATCCTTGATTGCCTTTATAGTGCTAATAAAATTAGACATCCATTGTCGTGCTATTGCTTCATTAGGTGCAGGATTTTGTAAAGACAATTCATTTAATATGACATCAAAATCCACGTCTCATTCTCCTGCTGGTTCTAACAATGCATCCAAGCTTTTTTCCCACTCGTCAAAGAAGCCATCTGGCCATTTGTCAATTCGTCCGTTTCTATCAATTCTTGGTGAAACGACTTCAGTAAAGGCTAGTCCCTCTTTTTCTCGACGTTGAAAGTAGTGCAACTGAACATCTTCAGGAGCAAGCTTACCGCTATGAACAGCAAGACGAATGCCATTTAAAACATGATCGCTATGAGTTTCAATTACTGCTTGAACACCACAACTAGCTGCAAGCGCCAGTAACTCCCCCATCTTTGCTTGTCCTTTTGGATGCAGATGTGCTTCTGGATTCTCAATTAAAATTAATGTACCAGGTTCAGATGCCAGTATAGCTACAATAATAGGTAAGGTATATGTAATTCCGAAACCAACGTTGGTCGCTCGGTGAGGGTTTCCCAATCCATAAGAATATTGAAAGCTTACCAAATCCATATCTGGGTTCGATTGAATCTCTATGCGTGTTCCTGGGCTTACTTCTCCTATCCATGCCTCCACTTGATCTCTCAAATTAAGTGACTTGGCTAAGGAATGGCTCAAACGAGAGATGGGAATCTCTTTGTCCCTATATACTGAAAGAAAATGAGCAGTATACTCACCTCTACTTCCTATTTGTTGATGTTGCCGTACTTGATAATCTGATATTTCAAAGTATGTGCGAGGTCCAACACGTTCTGCTTGAAGATAATGGAAGTTATCATTGAAAAGATTTGATTTATAAACATCAAGAGGGGCTGGTTCTGAGGTTAGAGTTAGGACATCTCCGGCTGGATTATAATTAAAAACCCATATTCCCTTCTTGCCGTCTTCCCAAATCAGTTCAAAACTAATAGAATCGTCTTGTGCTCCTTGGAAGAGAGCATCTTGAGCTGTACCAATACAGACCAGTTCACCGTTAAGAGCTAACCCTCTCATTGGTAATAAATCTTGTTGGTATGCTTGGCGTAGCAGACCAAATGCTTGAAGAACAGAAGATTTGCCAGTACTGTTAAGACCAGAAAGTAATGTAAGATTTCTGAAATGAAGAAATTGCTCTTCAAAAGGTTTGAAGTTTTTTAAGCGGATCGAACAAATCATAACAATACTTCTTGGATTAATTGTTCAATTATTCTAAACCTATACTTGACTTTGGTAATACTATCAGTTCCTTGAGAAATCGATCCCATAAATTCTTTATCATTATCCATGATATCGATAAATCTATCTATTAAATCTTCTTTTCGCTCTTTTAAATTATAAATTTGTTGCTCTTGAAGATGACTGAGATTGACTGCCCAAGCATCAAACAATGCTTTATTAATGGGATTTTTTTGAGTAAGTTTATCTTTTGAACGTTTGCGAAAAGCATATTCACCGAAAATGTCAAATGCTACTTTCATTGCTCGTATAAAATTTTGTTCTAACAAATTTATCTCTTGCTGAGACATTTGATTTATACTAGACATTGTTTCATTCAGAAAAACGTCTAAACTTTTAGCTTGATAATTATTATATGGAGTAAGCATAAAAGCTAAAAATCGAAGGACAAAATTTCGATCTTCCATACGAAGATATTTTCGAGTTTTTGTCTTTTGAAGACCTGTTACTAGCTTGAACTCTGCTGAATCTGCAAGTTTAGCCAAAAGGTTGGCTGCTTGTCCTTGATTCAAAGCATGACGGATTTCTTGTAGTGATAGCGGTAACCCACCAGTATTAATACGTTTGAAAATGTTAAATTTGACTTCGGGAGGTGTACCTTTTTCGATTAAATAAACTGTAATGACAGTCTCTTTAATTCGACGTTGATAGTGTCGGGGTAGCTCATTATAATTTTTATTTTTTAAATTAGTAAGAAACTCTAGCCCTTTTAATCTGAGATCGTTATCAATAACAAATCTCTTAATAGCTGTTAAGCGTTGCAGGCCATCTATGACTAACCATTTATCATCATCTGTTGCATCCAAATAAAAAGCAGGTAGTGGAATCCGGATAAGAATAGATTCTATAAGCCTACTTTTAGAAATATCCGTCCAAATGTCAGCGTGACGTTGAAAATCAGGAGTTAAATTAATTTCTTCATATTTAATTCTATCAAGAACAAGATCGATAGTCATTGGTCTAGTATCTACTCTAATTTGTGTAGGATCAAATGGTTCAGTAATTTCCTCTTCTTGGTCAATATCTGTGTCTTCTTCAAAATCCATGTTCTCATCAAAAAGCTCTGGATTGGATGTTTGGGTCTTAATCACAAAGGTAACTCCTTTAGTATTAACACTTACTAGTCTCTCATAATGAAAAACAAAGAGATCAAAATCATACAAGTTGAATTTGCTTATAAGACTTAGTTATTCTAGCAATTTTGTTAATAAACAGATACCCTCAGAATTAATTGTGGATTATATTTCACCCTTATAAAGACGCGCCATAGCGCGTCTCTACATCATTTTTGGAGATGTTTAGTATATAGCCTTACTTAGATACAACTAAATTCACTGTGGCTACATAAATGTTGCCCACCTGCGTGGGCTCTAGGTTTTAGCCCACGCAGGTGGGCTTTGTTTGTATAGCCCCACTCTTCTAGAGTGAGGGTGTTTTGGCAAAGGTTTTATTAAGGAAATTACATAATCTCATATACAAAAGCAGCTAGTTATTCTAGCTGCTCTACTAAAAAATCTATTGACCAGTTTACTTAGATACAACTAAATTCACTGGCGCAACTCCTGCCAAATCCAAAATTTGTGGAATCAAATCTTCACGCTTCACTGCCATCATGTGAACTCCATGACACAATTGACGCGCTACTTGCACTTGTTCGGCTGCAATTTTCATCCCTTCTTCTAAAGGTTTTTTAGCTTTTGCCAATCGATCGATGATGTCTTGGGGAATATTTACACCCGGTACGCATCGATTGATAAATTGAGCGTTCTTAGCTGATTTTAAAAGAAAAATTCCAGCTAAAATCGGTTTGTTACAACCACCAGCTATTTGATCCATAAACTTTTCCAGCCGTTCAAAATCTGTAATTAACTGACTTTGAAAGAATTGCGCTCCTGCTTCTAGTTTGCGATCAAATCGGCTTTGCAATCCGGACCAACTGTTACATTGCGGGTCAACAGCTGCACCGGGAAATAAGTTTAGCGCTCCATCTGTTAAAGGTTGCTCGTTGCAATCAACACCGTGATTGAGTTTCTGTATCATTTGTAGCAAGCGTATTGACTCTAAATCAAAAACTCCTTTGGCTTCTGGGTGGTCTCCTGCTTTCACGGGGTCACCAGTCAAAGCGAGGATATTATGAATACCCAAAGCGTGAGCACCCATAAGGTCGGCTTGCAAACCAATCCGGTTGCGATCGCGACACGCAATCTGACAAATCGGCTCAATTCCATTCTGTAACAAAATAGCTGATGCCACAAGCGAAGACATCCGCAGCACAGCACGGCTACCATCTGTGATGTTGACGGCATGAACCCTCCCCTTAAGGGTCGCCGCCATTTCAATCATATGTGTTGGATCTCCCCCTTTAGGAGGCGCAACCTCAGCAGTCACGAGAAACTCCCCCGCTTGTGCGGCTGCGCGAAATGAACTTAAGGGAGTGGTTGTCAAGATGTTGTGCATAAAAATTGGAAGAGGTTAATTTTAGACCTTAGATGTACAGTCCATCTAAAATCTAAAATTAAATATGTAAAACTGCTACAGTGGTAATGAGTAACCCATGGCTTTCTTAACCTGTGTAACTGTTTCGTTGGCAGCAGATTCAGCTTTCTGCTTGCCTTCGCGCAATACGGACTCAAGGTAGCCTTTATCATCAACTATTGCGCGGTACTTATCCTGAATGGGTTTCAACGCTGCATTGACCACATCCGTAAACAAAGGCTTAAATTGCCCCCAGCCCATATCCCGACATTCAGCCGCAACCTCTTCCTTGGTCTTGCCAGAAAGCAGCATATACAGCGTTAACAAATTGTTACTTTCAGGACGTTCTGGATTATCAAACTCCAAACCTCGAACTGGATCTGTTTTACACCGCTTAATTTTCTTGGCAATCTCATCAGGAGAATCTAACAGATTAATCCGGCTCAATTCTGATGGATCGGACTTTGACATTTTCTTTGTACCATCTGTCAAACTCATGACCCTAGCGCCTTCTTTACGGATTAAGGGTTCTGGTAACTTCAGCACGGGACGATCCGGTTTGGCAAACAAGTGGTTAAATCGGTTGACAATATCCCGTGTCAATTCCAAATGTTGCTTTTGGTCCTCACCGACTGGAACTTTATCTGTTTGGTAGAGTAAAATATCGGAAGCCATTAACACTGGGTAGTCTAACAAACCCGTATTAACGTTTTCTCCCTGCTTCACTGCCTTTTCTTTAAACTGAATCATATCTTCCAGCCAGTTTAGGGGAGTGATACAGTTAAGCAACCAAGTCAGTTCGCTATGGGCAGATACGTGAGATTGTATAAAGATAGTAGAGTGGCTTAGATCGATACCACACGCAAGATAGAGAGCTGCGATCGTGTAGCTATCTGATGCCAGGGTTGCTGGATTGTGCGGTGCTGTGATGGCATGTAAATCTACCACACAAAAGAAATTATCGTACTGGTTTTGGATTTCCACCCAGTTATTGATAGCACCTAAGTAGTTACCCAAATGTAGATTGCCCGTAGGTTGAACGCCAGAAAAGACTCGTTGCTTGTTGCTCATGAATTTTACTTTAGTTAGTAGTTAGTGGTTAGCGGTTAGTGGAAGCATAAATAGCAACTAACGACTAACCACTAACAATTAGTTTACAAAAATAGACAAAACGTAAGCTCTTTTGAAGCAAAGTAGCAGTAACCTAAAGTTTAAGTATTTTGAACACTCCGAGGTGTGTGCTCTATGAAAGCTTTACTCCTCTGGCCAATAATGCCTAATTCTTTCTGGTCTTACCAGGAAACACTCAAGTTGTCAGGTTTACGCACTACAAATCCGCCCTTGGGCTTAATTACAGTAGCTGCATTGTTGCCTGCTGATTGGGAAATTCGGTTGGTAGACCGTAATATCCGTCTGGAGACAGATGATGATTGGGCATGGTGCGATCTGGTGATTATCTCTGCAATGATAATCCAAAAACAGGATTTTCAGGAATTGATTCAAAAAGGAATTGCGTTAGGTAAAAAAGTTGCAGTTGGCGGACCATTCCCCACATCAGTACCGGAATTTGCTCTGGAAGCAGGAGCTAATTATCTTATTTTGGATGAAGGGGAATGCACTATTCCCATGTTTTTGCAAGCTTTAGCACGGGGAGACGAAGGGGGAATTTTCCGCGCTACAGAAAAACCGGATGTGACGCAAACTCCCATAGCCCGCTTTGACTTACTGGATTTAAACGCGTACCTAGCCATTACCGTACAGTTTTCACGCGGTTGTCCTTTTCAGTGCGAGTTTTGCGACATCATCAACTTGTATGGACGTAAGCCCCGTACAAAAACACCAGAACAGATGCTGAGGGAGTTTCAAGTCCTCTACGATCTGGGTTGGCGGCGGTATGTGTTTGTTGTAGATGACAATTTTATTGGGAACAAACGCAACGCTAAAGTATTTTTGCGATCGCTTATCCCTTGGATGGAACAACACAATTATCCTTTTATCTTGGTCACAGAAGCTTCTTTGAACTTGGCAGAAGACGATGAACTCATTGAGTTAATGGTGAAAGCTGGTTTCACTGTTGTATTCATGGGTATTGAAACACCAGATACAGATAGCCTATTGGGCATTCACAAAGTTCAGAACACGCGTCAAAGTTTAGTTGAGTCATGCCATAAAATTACGCGAGCAGGATTGCAGATCATGTCTGGTTTCATTATGGGCTTTGACAACGAACGTCCTGGTGCAGGTAAAAGGATTCGGGAGTTTATCGAAGAGACAGGAATTCCCCAAGGACAATTTAGCTTGCTACAAGCATTGCAAAATACTGCTATGTGGAACCGCTTGCAGCAAGAAGGACGACTGCTGGATGGGTTGGGGACATTTCATCAAGGTGCAATTATGAATTTTGTACCAACACGCCCAGTCGAAGAAATTACTGAGGAATACATCGACGCGTTTTGGTCTATTTACGAACCCATGCCCTATCTCAAACGAACTTTCCGTCACATGATGATGATGAAGGGCTGGCGTGGAAAAACCAATCGTCCGATAACATGGCCTGAAATCCGCTTATTTGCAGCATTGTGCTGGCGTCAGGGTGTAGTGCGTTCTACAAGGTTTAGGTATTGGTGGCAATTAATAGCGATCGCTCTTGCCAAACCCCGTCTTATCTATGATTATTTAACAGCTTTAGGTATTGGAGAGCACTTTTTTACCTACAGACATCAAGTTAAAGCGCAGTTACAGGCGCAGCTAGCTGCATTACGCCGTGCAAAGGAGACACACCAGAAGGAAAAAAGTTATGAGCTAAAAACGGTTTAGCATGGAAAGTGCTCTGTATTTTTAGCTGATTGACTTGTACTGACTGACATGGGAATTTCAATAAGAAATTCTGTCCCCTTTCCAAGAACAGAATTGCAACTCAATTTGCCACCGTGCGTTTCTTCAACAATTTGCCGAGCGATCGCCAATCCCAACCCCGTTCCTTTTCCCACAGCTTTCGTAGTAAATAAATGGTCAAATATCTTCTGTCTGACTGATTCACTCATCCCCTTGCCATTATCAGCAATAGCAATTTTAACCAGATTATTTTCTACTAAAGTTGTAACAGTAATTTGGTTGGGTTGAGCTTTAGTTTCTTCAAGATTCTGTCCGCGATTCGACTCCTCTAATGCATCAATAGCATTAGCTAAAATATTCATAAATACCTGATTTAATTGTCCTGGAAAACATTCAATTTGAGGTAAATTACCGTAGTGAGTCACGACTTCAATGGCAGGACGGTATTCGTTAGCTTTGAGACGGTGTTTGAGAATGAGAAGAGTGCTATCAATGCCTTCATGAATGTAAAACGGTACTTTGTAATCTTTATCGGCACGGGAAAAAGTACGTAAACTGGTGCTGATATTTTTGAGCCTGTCGCATGCTACAGTCATGGAATCAAGCATTTTGGGCAAGTCTTCTAAGCTATATTCCAAGTCGATTTCTGATTCGTGGTTGAGAATTTCTTCACTCTTGTTCGGTAAAGTTTTTTGATAGAGTTTCAAGTGTTCCACAATATCGACGAAGGTAGGTTTAGCTTGTTTGAGACTGGCAAAAATAAAACCTAAAGGATTATTCATTTCGTGAGCAACACCAGCAACTAAGTTACCCAAAGCAGACATTTTCTCACTTTGGATGATGTGTAATTGTGCTTGTTGCAGGTTTTGTAAAGCAGTTTCTAGTTGTTGGGCATATTCCTGAGAACGTTCATAAAGTCGAGCATTTTCTAAAGAAATAGCAGCTTGAGAGCAGAGTAAGTTGAGCAGTTCGACGCGATCGCTTGTGAAAGCTCCCATTGCTAAATTATTTTCTAGATATAAAATGCCCATCAACTTCCCCTGATGCAAAATCGGGCTACATAAGATACTTTTAGGTTGCTGACGAACAATATAGGAGTCGTCGGCTAAGGTAGGATCTGCTGTCGCATCCACCAGGACAACCGTCTGCTTGTTGTTCTTGACTTTGTAAATCAGCTTCAGGGGAATGTCTTGGCTATCTTCAACCGGAAGTTGCTGCAATACGACGGGGTGTGTTTCCCCGTTCATTGAGCCTTTGATTAGCAAGCGGTTGTCTCGCAAGAGCATTAACACGCATTTATCAGCCCCTGCATTTTCAATGACGATAGAAAGTAACGATGAAAACAGTTTTTCGAGTTCGATTTCACCTGAAAGAGTCTGGGAAGCTTTGAGAGTAGCTTTTAAATCTAGGATATCTGAGAGATTGTTGCTAGAAGTGCCCGAACTAGTGGATGTAACACTCCCCAAGACAAAGGTAGTTTCGTTAGTGTAAAGGGGAGAACAAGTTTCCTGTAACAGAATGGGGACAAGCAGTTGGGGATAGCGTTTTTCCAAGTCAGTGACTTTGGCTTTTGCTTCCCAACGGACATAGCCATAGTAGGCTTGAGTCATATACTCCTGAGCAATGCGATCCTTACCCCATTCCAAGTAAAACTTTGCTGCTAGTTCGTTGGCAAGTGCTTCAATATGGGTAAAGTGATTTTCTTTGGCTGCGGTAATAGCGCGATCGTAACAGACGATCGCATCTACGTAGTTACCTGAAACTCTCGCCATTTCAGCCGCCAGCAACAGTGATTGATGCAAAAAGTTCTCAGGACAGGTTTGCGTCCAGGTTTCTAGAAGTTTTCGCTGCTGCAGCATCACATCCCAGTAGTGCTGTTGATTCTCTGGTGTTGCTTGAGGATAAAGCGCGGCTAAACTAAGCGGGTAATAAAAGTGGAATAAAATGATGGGAAAAAGACCAAGATTAGAAGCTAGCGTTTTTTCAGCAATATGAGCGACTTCCAGGGCTTCGGCATAGCGACCATACAAGTACAATAGTTGGATTTTTAAGAAGCAATACCAATTGATACCACTTTCAAAATTATTCTTCTGCCAAACATCAAGGCAAACAATGTCCCGCTCTGTACCATTAACTAGGAGATCCGGTTCTTCCAACAAACCTTGCAGGTGTAAGAGAAATTGCCGCTGTAAGGTAAATCCATGCGACATATTCACATTATTTACTTGTTGCACGTAGCTCAAGTATTTCTCGGTTTCGGCATACACCTCTGATAGGCGATCGCCTTTCAACAACATCGTCCAAATAATACAGACTACTGCCCAAATGCCAAACCCAATGTCACCCGTTTCATAACTGGCTTGAAGGGTTTGTTGGTAAACTGTCACGTTTTTAACCAGGGGTCTGTTGTAGGGATTGATTGTATGACCAAAAACGTTATTGGTTTTGGGAATGAACTTGATGCTATTGAATTGACGATCGAGCTTTCGTCCCAACCTACCAAACTCATACGCATTTCGATAGTCTCCTTGAATCGCGAGCATCATCCCATACAAGCAGTAAGCACAGCCCGAACTTTCGGTATTGCCATAGATTAATGAAGTATGAAGCATTAAGAGGATGCTCAAAATTGTAAGCAGTTGTTTGCCACCAACATAAGCAGCTCCCCATAGATCGGGGAGGATTGACATACATACTTTCTTTGCTGGATCGGTCATCACAGGCAGATCGAATAGATCGGCGGGTTGCACGGTTTCTAGTTTGTCCTGGATCTCCTTGAGTGTGGTTTCGATCAGCGCTTGCTGACCTTCATCGGTTGCTGGGATGTTCATTCCCAAAACACTCAAGCCACTCAGTGCAGCCTCATGACTGGCAGGTAAATTCTCGCCGTGATTGGATCTTAGAGCTAGTTGAAGGCCATAAATCTCTGCTAGATCGAATTTATTTTTGGCATACTGTAATGCTCGCTCGAAGAGCCATTCTGCTTTGTCAATGCTCCCTGTGATATATTCGCACTCTGCACATTCCCGATACAACTTAAATGTAAGGTCGTAAGCAGTTTCCCAACTATCTTTGGGAAGTATTTCAATCCCGATCGTGCAGTATTTAACTGCTGCTTTATAAGCTGTAGAAACTTTTGCTTTTTTGCCAGCGATCAGATTCAACTGAGCTAACTCATATCGCTCGGCGATACAATGGATCAAATCGATTCCATTGTTCAACTGATTGGTAATATCAAAAACTTTGAGTTCTACGGTTTCAGGTGCCGTATTTTGCAACAGCAATTGCCCAATTTTAAGATGAGTGGCTTGCTGTTGGTCATCGGGAATCAGGGAGTAAGCGGCTTGCTGAACGCGATCGTGCAAAAAGCGGTAGGTGGGATTCACCGTATTCTCTGCCTCAAACTGTTCCGCACCTTGAAAAAACTTGTAAATCTGACTTGTGGGTAAAACCAAGCCTTCCTGCAAGGCTTTCCACAATGCTGTCGCTGCATCGGTTGGTGATTCTTCTGAAACAATCGCCAATGTTTCCAGATCGAACTGCGCCCCCACACAAGCAGCTAACTTGAGTATCTCTTGAGTGGTTTGTGGCAACTTTTGTAATTGCAGCGCCATAAACTGAACCACATCATCAGTAAGCGAGAGCGATCGCACTGCTATCATATCGCACTGCCAGTGTCCTATATTGAAGTCATAGACAATGCAGCCTTCATGATGCAAGGCTTTCAGAAACTGCGTGACAAAGAAGGGGTTGCCTTTGGTTTTTTGATAAACTAACTCTGTCAGTGGTTGTGCTAAAACTTTTGAACAGCTGAGGGTATCGGCAACCAAATCATTGATGTGAGATTGACTTAACGGAGCTAGGGTGAGAGTGCTGATAGTTGCTGAGGCTTTCTTTATCTCTTCAAGTGTCAGCATTAGGGGATGAGCGGGAAAGACTTCGTTATCTCGATATGCCCCAATCATTAGCAAATAGCCCACTGCATTTTGGCTCATCAACACTTGCACCAAGTTTAGTGAAGCTGAATCTGCCCACTGCAAGTCATCGAGGAACATGACTAACGGATGTTCTGCTGTGGTGAAGATGGCAATGAATTTCTGAAAGAGCAAGTTGAAGCGGTTCTGTGCAGCACTGCCATTCAGTTCTGGGGCTACGGGTTGTTTGCCAATAATCTGTTCGAGTTCGGGGATGACTTCAATGAGGACTTGTCCGTTCTCACCCAAAGTACAGAGGATTTTGTCTTTCCACTGTGCTAGCTGAGTATCATTTTCACTCAAGAGTTGTCCCATCAAGTGCCGAAAGGCTTGTACAAAGGCACTGAAGGGAATGTTACGGTTAAACTGGTCGTATTTTCCTTTGATGAAGTAACCGCGTTGCTGCACAATGGGTTTATGAACTTCGTTGATAACGGCGGTTTTGCCAATCCCGGAAAAGCCCGCAACTAGCATCATTTCTGTTGCACCAAGGCTGACTCTTTTAAAGGCTTGGAGCAGACTTGATGCTTCAGTTTCTCGTCCGTAAAGTTTGTCAGGGATAATGAAGCGATCGCAAACATCTCTCCGTGCAATTTCAAAGTCTTCGACCTTACCGTCAACTTGCAGCTGATGCAAACATTTTTCTAAATCAAACTTCAGTCCTAATGCACTTTGATATCTATCTTCAGCATTCTTTGCCATCAATTTACTAACAATTTTTGAGAGCACAGATGGAATTTTTGAATTAATTTTATCTACCAAGGGTGCGGTTTTAGCAATATGACAATGCACCAATTCCATTGCCTCATGTGCTGTAAATGGCAATTTTCCTGTCAGTAATTCGTAGAAAGTAACACCCAAAGAATAAAAATCTGTGCGATAATCTATCCCGCGATTCATTCTTCCCGTTTGTTCTGGAGAGATATAATTCAGCGTCCCTTCTATTACATTAGGATTGACAAGAGTTTGGGTTTCTCTCGGGAGTAGAGAAGCGATACTAAAATCAATTAATTTGACTTGTTTGGTTTCGGGGTTAATTAAAATATTGCTGGGTTTTATATCTTTGTGTATAATGCGCTCTTGATAGAGTAAATTTAAGGTATGGCATAAGGCGATCGCTACTTGTAAAAATTCCCTTAACGAGAGTGTTACTTCCCCTTCCCTAATCCAGTCTTTTAAAGAAATCGCGCCGTAATCTTCCATCACCAACCCATAGCTATTTTGATAAGGTTCTAGGTTATAAGTTTGGACAATGAAGGGTGAGTTAAGATTTTTGGCAATGGTATACTGATTGCGAAATTGTACTAGTTCATTGAAGCTGGGATAAGGATTTTTCAGCAGTTTAATGACTACAGGTAATGAGTCTATCTCTCGATATCCTCGATAAACTAGAGTTCTCGAACCATTGTAGATTTCTTCAGTTATGTTGTATCCGGGAATTCTTACAAGAGTGTCAGCCATACTGCTTTATCATGATTTCTGAATTTAGTTTTCCCACATTGGTAACATCTGTTTAGTATTAATTGCTAAATTTTGTTAAAGTTCTAGTAATAGTTGCTTGTGGTTGAAGAAGTAGAGCCTGCTTATAGACTGCAAAATTACAAAAAAAGGAACAGGGAACGCCTGTAGGAAATCGCGTGGCTGAGAACTTCGATCGCTCTTGGGGATTGCCACAAACTGAATTAGAAAATGATATCTATCATCTTTAAATAGTTCGACGATCTTGCAGTAGAATTATTATTCTTCTATAACTAAGTACAGCTTTAAAAAACGACTTAAGCGTTAAATTATTTCATTCGTAGACCCCTCCAAGGAAGATAAGACATGAACAAAGCTGCGATTAGCTTGGATCTAGAAAAAGTGACGGAAGACCACGCCGAGATGCTGTACTCACATCTAAGTGACCCTATTTTATATGAATATTTAGAAGATGAGATACCGACTCTCTCGGATTTGAAGCACAAGTTCAAGTTTGCTGCACTGGAAAAATCACCTGATAACGATACTATGACTTGGCTCAAGTGGGCGGCGGTACTTCCCCAACGCCAGTTTGTTGGAGTTGTCGAGATAGGTATTTTCGATGACGCTTACGCAGAAATTGGTCTCATGACTTTTGCAAACTTTCAGAAACGGGGGTATGCGCCTGCTTACTGCTCAAAAGCGATCGCCCTTGCTCGCGAGCGCTTTGACTTTCCTGCTCTTTATGCTTCGGTGAACGAGCAAAACTATGGTTGTCGTAAGGTGCTTGAGAATCTTGATTTTGAGCTATATAGCGTTAATAAGACCGCAGAGTTTGTCAAAGGTAAATTTTCTGATGAACTTATTTACCGTTTGACCTTTTTGAAACCCAACTGAGCCAGAAGCGATCTCCCGACTGCAACAAATAATCTTTCTTTTTCAAGATAATGCCATTAAGCCATGTGCTGTCATATAAACGGCGCATAACCGTGATAATACCAGTTCTATATGAAGTTGCGCTTAAAATTCCCTCACATTGGAAATGTGGGGCTATACAAACAAAGCCCGCCTGCGCGGGCTAAATTTTAAGTTTGCTGCACTTCATGCACCCCAATGAATGCACATTGCCCTCAAAACAGAATTCTAGGGCTATACGAACCAAGTCCCTTCGGGTTCGCCAGTCCCCAGGGCGCGGGAAACCCGCCTTCAGGGCTGGTCTCACCAGTCGCCAGGGCGTGGGAAACCCCCCTGTAGCGCTGGACTCACCGCCTGCGCGGACTTGATTGAAGCCTGCGTAGCTCCCTCTTTGTTTGTGTAGCCGCGATTTCCAATCGTCGGCGTTTTTTCTCTCATTGGAATGCTCCTTTATGATGTATTGCGTAGTGTATTGAGAACTGCGATCGCTCTTGGGGGAATAGCTGTAAACCGAATCAAAAAATGATATCCGCTATCTCCCGATTGTTTGATGACTTTGGCATAGAAGTATTTTTCTTCTGTTTCCAGGTCTGCTTCAATTAATAATTTGAGTTTTAGATTGCTGAGGATGTCTAAAGAATGTGGCGATCGCAAATGCGCCCCTTTTTCTGAAAGACTCACTAATTCCCCCTGAAATACTGCTCCAACTGCGTGTTTTCCCTGCAAAACCGTATATTCCACTGGAACGACCTGCTCTAGATCGATGATGCCTTCATCATCTTGGGGTAAGAACAGGTTATAATCACCCCCAATGCCTCGAATTTCAAAAATTGTCACGGGTTCTTTCATGCCTTTAGGTTCTATTTGCAGCTGTCCGGTAACCTGGAGGTCAATATCAGCATCCTTGCGAGTATTTTCGGAAATTAAAATTTGTCCCCCCACTGTATAAGATTCGATTCGAGCTGCCAAATTGACATGACTGCCAATAACTGTGTACTGGGCGCGTTTTTGAGAACCGATGTTCCCCGCCACAACCTCGCCTGTATTGATCCCAATTCCCATTTCGAGCATTGGTAAATTCATTTGCTGAATTTGTTCGTTCACGTGCTGCATTGCTAATTGCATTCCTACAGCACAGGCGATGGCTCTTTGGGAATCATCATTACGATTTATGGGCGCACCAAACATGACAAAGATGCCATCACCCATAAAGTCACTAATTGTCCCTTTGTAGCGATCGATAACATCTGTCATGGCTCCTAAATAAAGATTGAGAACGTTGACGACTTGTTCGGGTGGTAATTGTTCGGAAAGAGCCGAGAAACCTCTAAGGTCGGAGACAAGGACTGTGACTTTTTTTCGCTCTCCCCCTAACTTTAAACCAGAAGGAGTTTCTAATATATTTGCAAGTATTTCATTTGTCAGATAGCGACCGAGAGTTTTTCTCATTTCGGTAGCACTTTGGGCAAGATACTGGGTAACAGCGATCGCCGAGCCTGCTAATGCTAGCAGTGAAGGGACAACGGGAATCCACCAACCAGCTAGAAACGCCATAAAGCTACCACCCAGCAGACAGCAACTGGCTAGGAAAATACTGACAATCGTGATATTTTTCTGAGTGTTATTGTGTCGTTGCACCCAACACAAAGTGGCACCAAAGATTGCTGCAATTAAAATCAACAACCATTCTAGCACCTCAGGTAAGCATTTTATGAGTGGACGATTATCCAAAGCCGCACTTAAAATTTGACTGATTAAATTAGCATGAATTGTTACACCCGCCATGCGTTTGGGGGAAGTTAATATATGACTGCTATAAGGCGTGTAGAATACATCTTTCAAACTTTCAGCAGATGCTCCAATTAATACCACCTTGCCACGCATTAAATCTGGCGGAATGCGGTCTTCTTGAACATTTGTGAGGGAAATTTTGGTAAACTGCTGTATCCCTCCCCGGTAATTTAACAGCACTTGGTAGCTACCAGCATCCGCTCGGACATAGCCCCCATCATTAGGTTCAAAAGTATAAAAAACACTTTCACCCAATTGCAAGTAATTGGAGTTACTTTTTGCTGGCTTTGCAGTAATCCCTTCAGGTTTTAAGTACAACAATGCGAGTTTTAACCCAAAACTTTCAAGAGTCTCCTCCTCGTTTAAATTTAGATACAACAATCCGCGCCGAACTTTACCATCGCTGTCTAAGGGGAAATCGTTGGCTCCAATTTGCTGGCGTTGTTTGAGTATGGGAGAGGGATTGACCGCAGAACTGTCGGAAGTATCGGAAACTTTTTGTACTCCAATTATATTGGGAGTGGACTCAAAGACCTCGCGCAGTTTTTGATGACCGGGCTCTACGGGTAAATCTCGATAGAGATCTAAACCTATGGCTCTAGGTTGCTGCTGTTTGATTTTCTCTAATACTCTAGCAAGCTCTCGATCGGATATGGGCCAATGACCTTGTTTGCGAATATCTGCTTCGTTAATATCAACTATCACAATACGTGTATCAACTGGCTCTCGAGGTCGGAGGAGAAAAAATTGATCCAGTGCTGCTAATTCTAATAATTGGAGTAATCCAGTTAAGCGGAGTGCGATTGTTAGGGCTGTAACACTGGGAAATGCAAATAAAATAACCCGCCATTGCCAAATTCGCGGTTTCAGCTTTGTCCACATCATTATTTTTTATCAAAAATTAGGAAACCGCAGATGCACGCAGATAAACCAATTAAATGGAGTCATAAATAATACGATTTCCTGGAAAAAGTTAGACCATTTCTCCAAAATCAGACGACAGATTGAAAAAAGATTTGCAGTTGCAATAGGGGTGCTACTGTATCTCAACTATTTCGGTGATGCATTTTCTGCCGTACAGCAATCGATCAATGGTTCTGAGGCGATCGCATTTAAACCAACTGATTTTAAAAATTGTCTCCAATTCATCTTTACTTTTAAGTTTTGTGGCTCAGTACGGCGCAGCTGCACGAGAGTTGTTAATCCTTCATGCCAAATCCCTGCTTCTGCATAAATAGCAGGTAACTTCCACAAATCTGCCTTGGCTAAGGCTTCCGACAGGGGTAATTCTGCTTGAGTGCGTTCTACCCAGCCATCGACAAGAGGATTCTCGCTAGCGTCTTCAGCATTGCAAACAATGGTGAAATACCAGTGATAAGTTTTACCCACGGCAAGTGCGGGAGCACTATCGGGAATTTTAAAGCTAATGATTCCGGGTTTATTGGGAAGAGTCAGGGATGTTTCATATAATACTTCTCGATCTTTATCAGCTAGAAGTACAAACTTGGCTGTTTGGGCCGAAGATGAAGGTACATACCAAAAAAATGTTGGACGTTCAGCTAATGTCAGCCCCAATTTCTCTGAAGGCGTTAAGGGGGTTAGTTGTTTGTTTCCTTTTAGACAAGAGACACTGCGAGTCCCTCCACCAGCACTTGCAGGAGGTTTTCCCCGCTTTGGTGGCTTAAAAACTTGACTGATTTGCCATGTTTTAGGTGTGTGGTAACTCTGGTTCTGCGGTGTGAGAGCAGAGACCCGAAGGAAATTCCAACAAACAGGTAAGGAAAGGGCTGCAAGATACAAAGATGCTTGAATCCATTTCATGTCGATATAAATGCATGAGTTTTAGAGATTGACTCTATTATTGTTCCCAAAACTTGGGTCGAATATCGATCGTTCGAGGGCTTTTGGGAATGCTATAGCTAGTAAGCTAGAGAATAAAGGTGCTGTTATGGCAAAATGGAGGGTATGTGATTTAATCCGATGGCATTCGCTTGTATTGCTAGCAGGTCGCACTAGTATTTTTTTTGCCAGCATTTTGTTGTTTGTTGAATCAAGTTCTGTCACTGCCAAAGAATCTTGGGTAGTGAATGTTACACAACGATCGCAGACAAGTTTGCCAAATTCAACTCCTGCTGATGCTGAAAAATTGTTTCAAGAGGGAAAACAACTCTACGAGCAAGGAACAGCAGAATCTTTGCTACAAGCGATCGCCAAATTTGAAGCTGTACTTCCACTGTATCGTAAATTGGGCGATCGCTCATCAGAAGCCTTCACCCTCGGTCATCTTGGTAAAATCTACTCAGATTTAGGACAGCAGAAAAAAGCACTGGATTATTTAAATCAAACCCTATCACTGAGGCGACAGATAGGAGATAAAAAAGGACAAACGATTACTCTGAGTAACATTGGCAAAGTCTACTTAGATTCAGGAGAACTCCAAAAAGCGTTGGACTATTTTCACCAAGCCCTGTTGCTCAAGCAACAGATGGGAGATAAAGCAGGAGAAGCTATCAGTCTTAACAACATTGGCAATGTCTACTTAGATTTAGGCGATCCGCAAAAGGCATTGAATTATTTTCAACAATCTCTTTCCTTGAGGAAACAGGTGGGAGATAAACGAGGGGAAGCTCGTACTCTTAATAATATTGGTTATGTCTACTTGGATTTTGGAGCACAGCAAAAAGCACTAGAATATTTCCGTCAATCTTTACCGTTGTATCAAAAAACAGGAGATAAGTCAGCAGAAGCACATACTCTCAATAATATCGGTACAGTCTACTTACACTTGAGAGAAACGCAAAAAGCGCTCGATTATTTTCAGCAATCCCTTGTTCTCAAACGACATACAGGAGACAAACTGGGGGAAGCTGGGAGCCTAAACAATATTGGTACAGTTTACTTAAATTTAGGAGAAAAACAAAAAGCGCTGGATTATTTCCAACAATCTTTACCTTTATTTCAATCTGTAGAAAATAAATTAGGGTTAGCAGCCAATCTTAATAATATTGGCAGAGTTCACTTAAGTTTGGGAGAACAGCAAAAAGCACTGGATTATTTCCACCAAGCTTTACCTGTATATCAACAGCTAGGAAACAGGGGAGGGGAAGCGCAGAGCTTGTATAACATTGCCTCCGTTCAACGGAATCAAGGCAATCTTAATGCAGCTCTCACTCAAATCAAAACAGTCATCGACATTGTAGAAGATTTACGCACCAAAATAAACTCCCAAGAACTGCGGGCTTCCTATTTTGCTACAGTACAAGATTATTATCAGTTTTATATTGATTTGCTCATGCAGTTGCACAAACAGCAACCATCTCAAGGATACGATGCTCTAGCACTGCAAACCAGCGAACGCGCCCGCGCCCGCAGTCTTTTGGAGTTGCTGACAGAAGCGAATGCAGATATTCGCCAAGGAGTGGACCCGAAGTTACTCTCTCAAGAACGTAACTTACGACAACAACTGGATGTTTTAGAAAAACGTCGGATACAGCTATTAGGTGGCGATCGCACTGAAGCACAGACACAAGCTTTAGAAAAAGAAAATGAAGCAGTTTTACAACAGTACGAGCAAGTCCAAGCACAGATCCGCGCTACGAGTCCCCGTTATGCAGCACTCACTCAACCTCAACCTCTTTCAGTTCCGCAAATTCAGCAACAAATTCTTGACGATCGCACACTGCTTTTAGAATATTCTTTGGGGGAAAAGCGCAGTTATCTTTGGGCAGTCACTAACAAAAAGATAACCAGTTACGAACTGCCCAAGCGTGCGGATATTGAAGCCGCTGTCCAAAAGTTTCGTCAATCCGTAACGACTCCATATCTCAAGCACAGTCCATCTATAGATACTCTATCTCAGCTAATAGTAGCACCAGTAGCTCAGCAACTGGGACAGAAACGCTTAGTCGTTGTTAGTGATGGAGCTTTGCAGTACGTGCCATTTGCCGCCCTGACTCTACCCAACTCACAAAATAATGGTAAATACGAACCGTTACTGCTCAACCACGAAATTATTACTCTACCCTCAGCGTCTACACTAGCGATACTCCGACGCGAACATAAAGAACGCAAACCTGCAACGAAAACATTAGCTGTGTTAGCAGATCCTATCTTTAGTGTTGATGATGAGCGTCTCCAAGGTAAAAGACAGGCGTCTCGCCCATCAAATTCAGAAAACAGTTTAGATAGTCTCAATTTAACCAGATCTGCCAGAGATTCAGACATTAGCTTTCAGCGCTTGCAGTTTACACGTCAAGAAGCAGAGCAAATTCTTGCTCTTGTTCCAACTAACGAAGGTAAGCCAGCTTTTGACTTTAGTGCAAGTCGTACCACGGCTACAAGTAGCGATTTGAGTCAATATCGCCTGATTCATTTTGCGACTCATGGCATCCTCAACAGCAAGCATCCAGAACTATCAGGAGTCGTGTTGTCGCTCTTTAATGACAAAGGAGTGCCGCAAAATGGGTTTTTGCGCTTGCACGATGTTTTTAACCTTAAGCTGCAAGCAGAACTGGTGGTACTTAGCGCCTGTAAAACTGGCTTGGGAGAGGAAGTTAAGGGAGAAGGATTGGTAGGGTTAACAAGGGGGTTTATGTATGCGGGTAGCCCGCGAGTTGTGGTGAGTCTTTGGAGTGTGGATGACCAAGCAACAGCAGAACTCATGAAGGCATTTTACAAGAAGATGCTAAAAGAAAAATTAACGCCTGCAGCAGCTTTGCGAGCAGCACAGGTAGAAATATGGCAGACTCAAAAATATGCTGCACCTTACTACTGGGCTGCTTTCACTTTACAAGGTGAATGGAATTAATATTAGGGGGATGTAGGGACAAGAAAGAGGTGTTTGTAACTCTTACACGGACTGCTACATCTTGCATGAATATTATCTCAAATGTACCAAGAGATTGATTGTTTCTGCATCGTCAAGCATGATAGTTGATATTTACATCACTTGATTGACATTGAGTTATTTCAATTTGGAGCAGCACAATGATTGACACAGCGTTGAATCAATGGCATGAACTGATTGGGGGTGCGTTTGCATTCAAATTCAATGCCTTTCAACGGATCGCAACGCTTCCCGACGGGCTCTGGTTAGCGTTGCTTGTCGTGCTGCTCTCAGGTCTATCGCTTGCGGTTGGACAATTCATTGTTCTGTTTATTAGCCGCGTTAAGTTATGGAGATTTGCGTTTAGCTTGTTGCTGAATGCAGTTCTGTTTACGGTTGGCTTTCTCTTTTTAACGCTGAGTACCTGGGTCATTTGTCTGCTACCTGGATCGACACGCGTACCGTTGCTGACCTTAATCGAAGTGTTTGGATTGGGATATGTTCCCCAGCTGTTTGGCTTTTTAGGAGCTTTGCCTTACTTGGGTTATCCGATCGCCAACCTGCTTTCCGTCTGGAACTTGTTAGCAATGGTCGTAGGGTTTGCTGCGGTGGCTCGGGTTGAAGTTGGATCTGCTTTGGTTTATGTGGCGCTCGGTTGGTTGGTAAAGCAGCTTTTAGAAGGTACCATCGGACAGCCCATTGCGCGTCTCGGTCGCAGTCTTGCCGATCGCGTTGCGGGAGTCGATTTGATCGATACGCGTGAAGAGCTTATAGAGCGGGTGTTGGAGGGGGGCAGACCGGCGGAGCCGATTATTACCGCATCTCAAACTCGATTCCCCGAAATTCAGGAATTTATTCAAGCTTCCGGTCGTTCTGCTTCAGAGAGAGCCCGTAGCGTCACTCAAAACCTGACAGATCGACCGAGCGTCTCAACTCCCCTGAACATCACTCAACGCACCAATACATCCGATCCACTCGTGCAACTCGACCGCAAAACGCAGGGCATTCCGCAGCCTGTAAAACTAGTACTGAGCTTGCTGGTGATGGCGATCGCCTTTATGATTATCCTAGTGCTGTTGCGTCCGATTCGCAACGGTTTATTCGGCTCTTACCCCAATCTACAGGGTTTGTGGCAGCTGATTTTCGATTTGGTTTGGATTGGTGTAGTTGCGCTCGTCTTTGCCGGAATTCTCGCACCACTGGAATCCCTGGGGTGGTGGGCTGGCTGGTATGATGACGAGATCGATACGTCTCCTACATCAGCAGGGATCGAGCGATCGACACACCATCCATCTGTCGATCGCTATGTCGTTTATCTTGATGGGGTTGGTCAGTCGGGAGCAGAATATACACCGGATATTGAAGATTTTTTGAAGGCGCTCGAACCCTCCTTACCTTCAGGTGTGGAATTAGTGCAGGGATTAATGATGTATTCGGTGCTGAACAAGCCCCTCAATGAAGACCGCCCGCTAGCATTTTTATGGCGTCTGGCAGATAAAATGCGGTGGACAAATCCGGCGGCTTTGTTAGGACTGCTGGTGAACTTGCGAAACGTAATTATTGTGGCGGTGTCTTCCGACAAACGCTATGGACCTATCTACAATCAAGGCATCGCTCAAGTCATTTTTGATGGTTTAATCAAGCGCGGTTACCAACCTAGAAGCGGCGTACCTATTACTCTACTTGGCTACAGCGGTGGCGGAGAAATGTCTGTTGCTGCTGCTCCCTACTTAAAGCGATCGACCGGAGCTCCGATTGATGTTATCTCCCTAGGTGGCGTGATGAGCGCTAACAACAATTTTTTGGTGTTGGAACATCTTTATCACATTGTTGGCGACAAAGACACCGTTGAGCGATTGGGTCCCATCGTATTTCCGGGTCGCTGGAAAATCTTCCCTCTATCTTACTGGAATCGAGGCAAGCGCGAAGGTAAAATTACCATCATTTCTGCTGGACCCGTCGGACATCAGGTTCCGGGGGGATATATGGACCCAAAAGCTACATTGGAAGATGGGCGGACTCACCTGCAACAGACAATCGAGATCCTTCTCCAAATTTTACGGGGCGAAGCACTTAAGGCGGATCGGTCGATTCCAGGAAAAACCAGCAACTACGCCCTGTCTCAAGCCGCAGACTTCAACCCTCGGTAGAGGAAGTTTGCAGCTTGTCTTAGAGGATATTTGAAAAGTCCTGTCATCAGTAGCAAAACATTCAAAATCCCCCTAAATCCCCCGATAAATTGGGGGACTTTAAGAGTATTTTCCCCCCTTTTTAAGGGGGGCTAGGGGGGATCGCTAAGTGCCTAAAATCATAGCTATATACTTAGATATTGATTTTGCAGCAAGTAAAGGCCAAGTAACTCCAAATGGCTAAA
Organism: Tolypothrix campylonemoides VB511288_2; assembly: GCF_045999855.1. Taxonomy (NCBI): domain Bacteria; kingdom Bacillati; phylum Cyanobacteriota; class Cyanophyceae; order Nostocales; family Tolypothrichaceae; genus Tolypothrix; species Tolypothrix campylonemoides. The sequence continues at coordinate 289,905 of NZ_JBFPMW010000006.1, read as the reverse complement.
ACGCTCATTATGATGTAATTATATCTGTGTGCAATCAACCGGATTTGATATCAGAAGCGCTCGCCAAAAAACTTCAAGAGCAAGAGAAGGAGGACAAATGACCCAAGCCTTAACCAAACGAGTAACTTTCGACGAATTTATTGCTTGGTACCCAGAAAACCCGCAACGACGCTATGAACTACACGATGGAGTAATTGTTGAAATGCCACCACCAACAGGAGACCACGAACAAGTTGTTGGGTTTTTAGTCGGAGAGATAGTCACAGAATACAAACGTTTGAAACTGCCTTATTTCATTCCCAAAACAGCATTTGTTAAACCGACCCAAAGCGAATCGGCTTACTCGCCGGATGTGCTGCTACTAAACAACCCTAACTTAATCAATGAACCTCTGTGGAAAAAGGAGTCAACTGTATCTGATGCAGCATCAGTTCCTTTAGTCATTGAGGTAGTCAGCACAAACTGGCGTGATGATTATCACAAAAAGCTCGCTGACTATGAGGAAATGGGTATTCCTGAGTACTGGATTGCAGATTACGCCGCGTTAGGTGGACGTAAGTTTATCGGTAATCCCAAGCAGCCAACTTTCTCTGTGTACTACCTAGTCGAAGATGAGTATCAGGTCAGCCAGTTCAGAGGAAGCGAACGCATTATCTCACCGACTTTTCCTGAATTAAATTTGACTGCTGACCAGATTTTTCGGGTAGCCAGCCGCAATTAACTTTCAAACAAAAAACCCGGATTGGCACGGTGACCCCATATTTGTCTCAGCAGTGTTATTGAGGTTGACTTGCACGATCGCCTATTGGTAGCCCTCCTACAACTCAAGAACAAAGTTCTTGCGGTAATTGTTTGACAACACGTTCAAAGGGTGTTAAATCGTCTAACCCATGCGCTACTATCAAAGCTCCTTGAATTGCTATGAGGGCATTTTGTGCTCGTTCTTTTGCTAAAGATTCTCTAAATCCTGCTTCTATTAAAACATTTGCGATCGCATCAATCCAAGCACGCAAAACTGCTTGCACTTTAGCATGAAAAACATCTCGTGCTGACCCCATCAATATTATAGCTGTCAAGCAGGGTTGTTCCCCACCGTCATATAATTCCAAAACGCGATCGCACATTCTACACAACCGAGTCCGCACATCTCCTTCTGAATGCAGCGCTTTTAAGATGTGTTGCTCAAACCAGCTATTGAGAAAATCCAATACAGCCATCATCATTTCATCTTTACCGCCAGGAAAATGATGATAGAGGCTTGCTTTCCCAAGCCCCGTTGCTTGAGATATTTTGGATAGGGTTGCGCCATCGTAGCCATATTGTCGAAATAATTGCAGCAAACAGGGGATGTAAGTATCTTTTGCCATGTATTGAGGAATTAAAAATTGACCTCTTGACATTATACCGAACGATTGGTACATTATCCATACTAAACGATTGGTATACAAAAAAATTCATGATTAAACTTTACGGTTACGAATTATCCGGTAACAGCTACAAACCCAGGCTTTTGCTATCGCTTTTAAATATTGAGTATGAATGGATTAAAGTTGATTTGATAAAGGGAGAACACAAGTCTCCTGAATTTCTTACCATCAACCCCTTTGGTCAAGTTCCCGTTCTTGTAGATGGCGATACCACGCTTGCAGATGCTCAAGCAATACTAGTCTATTTAGCTCGCCAGTATGGTGGCGAACAATGGTTACCTCTTGATGCTGTAGCACTGAGCCGAGTTGTGCGTTGGCTATCCACAACAGCAGGTGAAATCCGTCAGGGTCCGGAATTGGCACGTCGGTATCATCTGTTTAATGCCACTTATGTCGATATTGACTGGACAACCCAAAAAGCAGAATTTATTCTTACACAGCTTAACCAACATTTAAGCGATCGCCAATGGTTGGAGTGCGATCGCCCCACCATTGCAGATATAGCAGTTTTTCCCTACATTGCTCTTGCACCTGATGGCAAAATTTCACTGGAACCCTATCAACACGTTCTGAGTTGGATAGAACGAATCAAGCAACTACCAGGTTACACTCCTATGGTGGGATTGTAAACTACCGACGCCAACCTGCTGTGCAGCGAATATTCGTAATTCTAAGTTTGCGATCGTCTACAAGGTTTCAATTGTGAGTTATTTGATTAACACCAACCACTTAAGACTCTTTAACAACTAATCCCATTGGGCATAAAAGTTCTTAAGATAGTTTGACAGAGCCCAAGAAGAATTTGTTAATCGTGTTTTTGAAAATTCTCGATTTTGCTGTAGGGGGAGCGCACTTATAATAAATCTTACGATGACAAATACCGTAATTGATGGAGAAAATGGTGAATGACTGGGAACCCGGTCGGCTAAAGTTTGCATCGTTGAGCTACATCGCACTGTACTTTTATGTTGAATTTAACTCTCATTTTTAATTACATTGTGCCAAATTTGTTTGCCAGTACCATATTTGGTATATTTATCTCCGTTGCGATCGGTCTTGTTGTTGGATTAATCATTGGGGCAATTAAACACCGTATTAATAAAACGATGATTCCTGCAATCCTTGGTTCCTTCTTTGGGACAATGCTTATCTGCATGATGCCAACCTATTCCGTACCGGGACTGGTGCAATCCTGGGGAAAAGGTGGTGGTCTTGGCTCGTTACCAGTGTTATTTATGATGGTTAGTCTCGCCCCTATTGGTGGAATTTTGGGTGCAGTAGTAGGAAGTACGTATAAACAGAAATTTTTTCAAACACTGACATCTCAAAAACTTCTCATTATGCTGATTGCAACTTACACTCTTATGGCTGTTTGTATCTATGCCAGTTTTTCGCTCAGTTGCGCCAAACCCACTGTATCCCAATGGTACTGTACGGAAGTCGGGTTTTAGTAATCCTTATACTGGAAGCATTTTATATTATTTTCTCTTGAAAGTAATTAAAGAGGGCTCTTGGTCTTTCTTAATTAGCGATCTGCCGCTATGCTACAGCAAAGCGATGGCCTAAAAATTTTCCTATTTTCAAATACACTTTTTGACACCTTTATCAGTTTGGAAGTTCTAAAGCATAAAACTTCAGGGCTTTAGCAATCAAGTTGGGCGAGTCAAGCTCGTGATATGATTTTGTTACGTGTCGGAGTTTATGTGAAGTGGTATTGTCTCAAACAAAGCTAACAAATTATCAATTGCCTCTAAAAAATCTACGTTTATTGGTAATTATTATATTGGTTATAGGTATATTTCTTCGTGTTGTTAACCTCGATAAAAAACCTTTTGATGGAGATGAATTTATTACTTTAACACGAGCAGGCGGGCATCAAAGAGAAACTGTACTTTCAATTCCTAGGGATAAGATTATTACGCCTGAAGAAATGAAAAAGTTTTGGCAAATTGCTCCAGAAACTAACGTGTTCGATACCATAAAAATTACAGCAAATGAAGCTCCCCAACACGTACCACTTTATTTTGTATTAGTTAGGATTTGGATGCAATGGTTTGGTACTTCTCTCATAGCAATGAGAAGCTTTACAGTCTTGACTAGCTTTCTGGTATTTTTTGCTATTTACTGGCTGTGTATGGAACTATTTAAATCACCAGTAGTAGCATCAATCTCTGTAGCTTTAATTGCCGTTTCACCTATTCATATTGCTCACGCTCAAATTGCTAGACCTAGAATGTTATGGATTTTAATGTTCTTACTATCAAGTGCAGCTTTCCTGCGGGCGGTGGAGTTCAATCGCAAGAAAGATTGGTTGATTTATGGAGTGATTTCAGTACTCAATGTTTATTCTTTTTTCTTTTCAAATCTCGTTCTTATTGGACATGGAGTTTATCTCCTTATTAAGGAAAAATTTTCTCTAACACACAAAATTAAAAAATATTTATCAACTGTTATTTTTGTTCTTGTGATATATTCTCCTTGGATATTAGTTTTACTCACTAATTCAGAGACCGCTAAAATTAGAACAGACTGGACAAATGAGCCTGCTGCTTTTACGGATTTATTCTGTTCTTGGACAAAGATTATTTGTGATATTTTTATTTATTGGCATGATTTTTTTGAAAAAAAGTTTTTACTTTCTGAAGAAGCCTTTGTAGCTGTGTTTGGGGGAATTTTTGTTCCTTTAGCTATTTATGCATTTTATTTTCTTTACAAGCACGCCCCAAAAGATACTTGGCTGTTTATTATGTGCTTCACTGGAGTAACTGCACTTGCCATTGCGATACCAGATTTAACATTAGGGGGAAGGCGTTCTGCTATAGATAGATATATACTTCCGTGTGTTTTAGGAGTTCAAATAGCGATCGCTTATTTACTAGCGACAAAAATAACTAAACCTTCGATTCCAGTCCATACAAAATTGTGGCGAATTGCCTTTACTGTAATCATCTCTATTGGAATTTTATCTTGTGCAATAAGTTCTTCAACAGAAACTTGGAATGGAAAAGAAAACTTTGTCAGTCAGTCATCTAATATAATCAACGAAGCAAGTCGTCCGCTTTTAATATCAGATGCAGAGGTTTTCGCCGTAGCTCCTTTAAACTATGAACTGGCTTCTCATGTCAAAGTCCTGCTGGTATCTCACCCAACAAAGGTCGTAATTCCCAATGAGTTCAGCAATGTGTTCTTAGTTTATCCCTCTCAAGAGCTAGTTTCTTATCTCAAGCAACAACAATTCAAAATTGAACCAGCATATCAAGATTTATATTTAAATACCTTTGTCTGGAAAGCTTCATTTCCAACTACGCTTTGGAAAATAGAGCGCTAAACAAACTTTAAATAAAATTATTAGGGCAAACGGTTGTTCTCCCTTCCATACCCTTCTATGGAATTATTCTTAAAACACCGTTTTAGTCCGGACTTCACAAGCGATCGCTCCATCAGTAAGTCTTGTCATGCGGATTTCCACACGTAGAATTGCGCGATCGCTTCGCTCCAGCCCAGAGGGCAGATCGCATGAAGTGCCTACCTCACGCAATTGCACGTCTCCAGAGTGCGGAAAAGCTAGTGGTTCACCACATTAATTTCGATGGGTAGTGCGTTCACTTACCCACTCTCGTTCCCAGGTTCTACCTGGGAATGCATACAGCGAGGCTCTGCCTCGCACTCCACTGGAGGCGGAGCCTCCAAAGACAGCATTCCCAGGCTGAGCCTGGGAACGAGGTGAGTGACCATCAAAACTTATGTGGTGAACTACTAGGGCGATCCGCAACTAATTTACAATCGAGGATCGACTGGCTCGCTCTCTAGAGCTAAAATACCAAAAACGCACTCATGGATGCGACGTAGGGGCGCACGAGCCACAAAACGCTCCAATGCTTCAACACCTAAGGCAAACTCTCGCATGGCAAGAGAACGTTTGAGGGAGAGTCCCCGGTGACGCAAGCGTGCTAAATTTTCAGTTTTTGAGTATTCAGGACCGTAGATAATCCGCAGATATTCCCGTCCGCGACACTTAATAGCAGGCTGCACGATACCGCGATTTTCTTGAACTATAAATTGCATTGGCTTGACGACCATACCTTCACCTCCTGCATTTGTGAGTTCTTCCCACCAACGGACTCCATCTGCTTGGCTGTTGGGATCGGTTAAATCGATCGCCTTGTAGTTGGTTGCAAAAAGCAGGTTGGGGTCAGACTGGCAAATTTTGGCAATTTGTTCCATGTGCCAGAGATGGTCTTTATCGGTATGGGCTGCTCCCTCTGTTGCTAATATGTGGAAGGGGGCAAGTTTGAGGTGAGAAATATCACTGACTGGCCAGCAGTAACGGCGGTAGGCATTGACGTACTGATGGGCCATTTTGACTCGTTCTTGGTAAGAACTGAGTTGATTGCTGACATCTACACCCCGGTGACTGGCTTGTTGTAACAAGGTTACAGCATCGGTTAAGGAAAGGCGCGATGCAATTCCAACAGGTGCATACTGTTGCTGTAATAATGCTTGGGCTTTGGCAGACCAAGGCATCAATTCGCAATCCAAGCAAACCCATTCTGTATTAAATGTTTCCCAAAAACCACTGTGTGAAAGGGCAGCATTCAATCGGGTCAAAAATTCTTGCTCTAGCTGTAAATTATCAAAAAATCTTCTTCCCGTGCGGGTATAGCAAATTCCGATTCCCTCATCCACTACACCAAATCGTTTTTTCGCTGCTATTTCATCTCGACAGACGATCGCGATCGCCCGAGAACCCATGTGCTTTTCTTCGCAAACAACTTTCGTAATTCCACGGCTTTGATAGTAGGCAAAAGCCGGAATCGGATGTTCTAAATAACCCGGTTCTTCAGATGTTTCTACAGGAGACATGGTAGGTGGTAAGTAAATCAGCCATTTGGGATTAGCAGCAAAACGGCTCATCACCTCTAAGGCTGCGATCGCATTTTCTTCGCGAATCGTAATTTTAGCTTTGAGTCGAGTATCAATGATGCGCTTCCCGAGGACATCCTCAATATTAAGCACATCATCATATTCCTGCTGCAAGGAAGCACCCCGCGTTTCCACAATTGGTTTGATAGGTTCGCAATAAGTCTGAAAAGCAGGAATGCTAACCAGTTCCCTTTCTGGATAACGCAATGCAGTTAATTTCCCACCAAACACACACCCCGTATCAATATCAATAGTATTATTCAACCATTCAGGTTCTGGAACAGGAGTATGTCCGTAAACAACAACCGCCTCACCGCGATAATCTGCAGACCAATTGTAACGAACGGGCAAACCAAACTCATCAATTTCTCCAGTCGTTTCACCATATATAGCAAACTCCCGTACAGCCCCAGAACCCCGCCCGTGCATTTCCTGTTTTAATCCCGCATGAGCAACCACCAGCTGTCCCTTGTCAAAAACATAATGACTTATCAGGGAATTGAGGAACTCACACAACTGTTTTGTAAAAGATTCACGCACATCCTCTGGCAAAAGCTCAATTTCAGCCAAAGTTTGCTCCAATCCATGATTTACCTTAACATTTTTACCTCGTAATTTCCGCAATAGCTTGTTTTCATGATTACCTAGAATGCAGAAACCCGTTCCTGCTGCAACCATGTTCCGCACAAGTTTTACCGTATCCAAGATCCGAGGTCCCCGGTCTACAAGGTCACCTAAAAAAACTGCTTTGCGTCCTTCAGGGTGGTAGTAGGTGGGGAAGTCCCAATGAGGAGAGGGGGAGGGGGAGATGGGGAGAGGGGGGGATTGGGTAAACAAGGGAGAAGATTCTACCTTGTCTTCCTTGTCTTTTTGGTAGCCCAACTTTTGCAATAGAGCTTCAAGTTCATCACAGCAACCGTGAAGATCGCCGATGATATCAAAAGGACCAAGTTCGTGTTTGCGGTTGTTCCAGAGTGGTTGACGCTCAATTTCTACAGTTTCTATTTCCTCTACGGAATTGAGAGTGTAGACATAGCGGAAACCTTCTTTTTCCAAACCTCGCAGCGATCGCAACAGAAAATGAGTGTGACGGCGCACTACATGAGGACCAAACTGACGGTCTGGTCGTTGTTGGTTGCGTTGGTGACAAAGTTCTTCTGGAAGATTGAAAGCGATCGCCACAGACAAAAAGTGATACTCTCGTGCCAGTGCTAGCAATTTTTTGCGGTCTTCCGGGTAAACATTAGTAGCATCTATAACAGTGAGTTTACCGATCGCCAATCGCTTAGCTGCAATATAGTACAACACATCAAAAGCAGCAGAACTTGCAGCCTGATTGTTTTCATCATCAGACACCAGTCCCCTACAAAAATCTGAAGATAATATCTCAAAGGGGTGAAAGTTTTTGCGAGCAAATGTTGATTTACCAGAACCAGAAGCTCCGATAAGAACAACTAGAGATAATTCGGGAAGTGTTATTTTCATGTTAATGGCTAATGGCTAATGGCTAATGGCTAATGGTTAATGAATAATTACAATGAACTGTTAATAATTTTTGTAATAAACTGGCTGTATTCATCCTTCATAGGTAAATTAAAATCATGGAGAATGCGCCGTCGCGTGGTGGGAACAACTTCACCGTTTACGGGATTGTAACCCAATTTTTCATATTCTTCCCAATACAAACCTACACCTCGTTTTTGCCAGTTAGGTAACTGATTGAAATTAATACCGTACTGAAACAAAAGTTCGTTTTTATCAGCAACAGACATTTTCTGAAGTCTTTTGGTAGCTTGGGTTGCATTATTACCATCTCGCCGCAAACTCCAGTAACAGTGGGAGTTAAGAGAATTTCTATGAGCGTCTTCATGTCGCCAACGGAAATAATTTACAACTTCTTCCATACTGGGTAGTTGGGATATGCGACAATCAAAAGCACCGATATCACCAAGCAATAAAGAAAACTTAGCACTTGCTTCTCCTGCTAAAACTGAATTTAGTTTTCTTAACTTACGACCAAAACTATTTTCGTTACGAGAAAACAGCAACGAGATTTCATCACTTTGGGTATAGCCATAAATAATATCTATTCCACAATGCATTAAATATTCAGTTGTTGTCAGCATCATGTCGCGAAATTTTTCATCATAAGGAGCTTCAAATTGATGGGTTTCTTTAGTCAATCGAGTAAAGCTACGCCCATCTAATCTTGCTACAATATAAATTCCGGGCAGTACACAATAGTCGTGTGCTGTCTCAAAAACCCGCATTTTACTATCAAGTTCATCAAATTTCATTTGTGAGGGGTTAGTTGTTTATAATTTGTAATTTGTAAGTTTCTATTAGCAATTAGCCATTAGCAATTAGCCATTAGCAATTAGCAATTAGCCATTAGCCATTAGCAATTAACCCTTCTCAACACCGCCATTTGTGTAGGCGAACCTACCTCTGAATCTTCTGCTCCAATAGGTTGAAATTGCACTGTGTAACCAAAACGTTTTGCTACAGTATTTGCCCAAGTTTGAAATTCTTGACGGGTCCACTCAAAACGATGGTCTCTATGGCGCAGTTTTCCTGCTGGTAAGTTCTCAAATTTGATGTTGTATTCAATATTGGGAGTAGTGACTATAACTGTTGTTGGCTGGGCAAACTCGAATAACGATCGCTCAAAGGCTGCAAGGCGGGGTAAATCGAGATGTTCGATGACTTCTACGACGGTGGCTGCATCGTGTCCGGTAAAACGCTTATCCTGGTAGGTCAGCGCACTTTGAAACAGTTGCATCCGGTTCCACTGGTTTTTTGGTAAACGCAGGCGGTCTAGTCTTTCTTGTGCTACTTCTAGGGAACGATAGGATACGTCTACACCTGTAATCTGTTCAAAAAAGCTGTCTTGAAGTAGTACTTTCATTAAGCTACCCTGACCGCAACCTAGATCGATGACTCGCTTTGCACTATTTTCTTTTAAAGCGGCTACAACTGCATTTAACCTCTGCTGATTTAAGCTGATGGGCTTTTCTACCTCTGCTTCTTCCTCAGCATGGCTTTCTTGGGAGGAATCTGGATCGGGTTGGTCTTCTTCTGCTAATTTTGCTAAAGCAGCACGCGTGAGGCGGTGCTGTCGTTTTAGGTAGCGACGGGTAATTTCTTGTTTTGCTGGATGTGCTGTTAACCACCCTTCTCCATGATGCAGGAGCTTTTGAACTTCTTGTTCGCTGACCCAGTAGTGTTTCTCATCATCTAAAACGGGGATGAGTACGTAGAGATGACTGAGTAGCTCCCTCAGAGGCAAAGTATGCTGCAATTCTACTGTGTAATATCGGCTCTGTCCCCAATCGGGAAATTCTTCATCGAGTTGGTGACTTTCGGCATTGACAGTATAGCCTAATGGTTCAAATAACTGGCGCAAGAAAACTTCACCACCCCGACACGGTAAAACACTTAATCTGGCAAAGAGGGGTATGGGTGTTTGTACCATTTCGGGTCGTTCTTTACACCGCCCTGCAAGGGCTGTACTGAAAACTTGGGCGATCGCAACACTAAAAAATGATGAAGCCACATAAGGGCGATCGCTCACGTACTCTGCCAAAGTTGCACCGCGTCCCCGCACTAACTTTATCTGGTCGATATCCAATAACAGCGCCGCCGTGCATCTGTCTTCGCTAAGCTCTGGGTAAAAGACGTGTGCTTGTCCAAAGGAGAGCGAAAAGGATTGACAGCGCTCTGGATGTTTGTGCAGGAGATAACCCAAGTCAGTTGTTGGGTTGTGTGTGGTGGTTATGGTCAGAAGCATTCTTTTTCGATTAATATATATTACATTAATACTACATGAGTAGTCTTAAGGGTATTTAGGAGTCAAATAACTTTACAGTTATAGCTGACTCATGCAAACAGTGTCAGTGGAGAAAATGGGAACCGTGCAAACGAAGTTCTGTTAGACACTTTTATTTGGTCTGTAGGAGCCGTTTAGCGTGTGTATTGGGAGTATGCCAATTTGAAAAAAACAAGTTTGCGATTGAAATCGCGGCTATACAAACGAAACCTGCCTACGCAGGTTATTTTTAACAAAGTCCACGTAGGTGGTGAGTCCAGCCCTGTAGGCGGTGAGACCAGTGCTGTAGGCGGTGAGACCAGTGCTGTAGGCGGTGAGACCAGTGCTGTAGGCGGGTTTCCCGCGCCCTGGCAACTGGCGAACAAGGGAGGGGTTTCCCGCGCCCTGGCAACTGGTGAACAAGGGAGGGGGGTTTCCCCCCAACCCCACTTCGTGGGGACCCCAAAGCCCCCCGTTGAGGCGACTGCTCTGGGTTCCCCCCGTTGTTCGCGTAGCGTCTCCGCTCCTGAGATAGCGCCTGTCGTCTCGAATTCTATTCTGAGGACATTTTGCCAAAACGGGATACTTCCTGTGTATTGCCACTACATACTACTAATGATTCTTTCCACTGATTTACTTATTGCAACCAAAATTTTTTCTTGATTATCTGTTCTTTAGCTAATTTATCTATTTTTTAGCTCTTTGAACTATTAAAAAAAAATCTATTTTAACCAAAAAATATTCATGTAATAATAGCAGCTAATTCCAACAATTCATACTACTAGATTGATAATTCATAAAAGATTTAAATTTTATCTTTTTAACTTTATGAATACTTGATTTAGACATGATTTCTATCCAATGGAGGAAGACGCAAAGAAAAACTGGCGCTGTTCGCCAAAGTGTGGCGTCAGCTATAGCACGACTACACACTTACAATTACCAACCACTAACGACTATCAGGGAAAAAAGCAATGAATGGCACCTACAACCAAAATTTAGTGGCATTATCTATAGCGATCGCAGTCTTTGCTTCCTACACGGGGTTAAACCTAGCAGGACACATGAGTGCAGTCAGTAAAAAAGTCAGAATCGCTTGGTTAATTGGAGGTGCGATCGCTATAGGAATTGGTATCTGGTCAATGCACTTTGTTGCCATGTTAGCCTTATACCTACCAACACCTATTTCTTACGATTTAGGCAAAGTTTTATTCTCAATATTACCTGCAATTCTTGCTTCAGGAGCCGCACTTTTTTTAGTCAGTTGCCCGATTTTAGGTTTTGGGAGATTGTTAATTGGAGGCGTATTGATGGGTTTGGGCATTGCCTGCATGCACTATACGGGTATGGGAGCAATGCAGATGGCAGTCAATACGCAATATGACCCTTTATGGTTTGCAGGTTCTTTAATCATTGCTGTTGCTGCTTCAATTACAGCTTTATGGCTGGGCTTTTACACCCGGAAAACCAAGGCTGGAAGTTTTATTAAGATTTCAAGTGCTATTGCTATGGGAATTGCTATTTCCGGGATGCACTACACAGGGATGGCTGGAGCTTCTTTTACACCCAATAAGTTAGCGCAAACAGTTTCTTTTGTACAAGACGTTCAAACAGATGATACTTTGTTAGGTATTTGTCTGGGGCTAGCAACTTTTATCATTCTGGGTTTTACGCTACTCACTTCCCTTGTCGATAGACATTTATATACTCAAACCAAGATTCTCAAACAGCAACAAGCAGACGCTTTGCGATCGCAACAATTTACAGACATGACTCTCCGAATCAGACGCTGGTTGAGTTTGGATGATGTGCTCAACACTGCTGTCAATGAAATTCGTCAAGCTCTAGATATAGATCGTGTTATCATTTATCGCTTCAAGCCTGATTGGAGTGGCACGATTGTTGCCGAATCAGTGACACGCACCTGGATGCGAACAATAGGCAAAACATTGAACGATCCAATGAACGAACACTGTAGGGAGTTGTACAAAAATGGAAGAGTTAGAGCAACTAATAATATTTACGAAGCAGGCTTTACAGATTGCCACCGCGAGATATTAGAAAATCTTCAAGTGAAGGCAAATGTGGTTGCACCAATTGTCATTAACGATGCGCTTGTTGGGTTGTTGTGCGCTCATCAATGTTCTGGATTTCGGAAATGGCAGCAATCGGAAGTGGATTTGTTCGGACAGTTGGCAATTCAAGTCAGTATCGCCATAGAACATGCAAATCTGTTACACGAATTGCGACAGGCGCAGGAAGTGTTGTGGTTGCGCGATCGCGCGATCGCAGCAGCAAGTAATGCCATCATCATTACCGACGCTAGGCAATCGGATAATCCCATTATCTTTTGCAACACTGCTTTTGAGAACATCACTGGCTATTCGTCACAAGAAGTTATGGGACGCAATTGTCGCTTCTTGCAAGGAAGAGACACAGATCCGGCGACTGTGGGAGAAATACGCAATGCCTTGCAACAAAGACGTGATTGCCAAGTCATTATCAAGAACTATCGTAAAGATGGCACTCCTTTCTGGAATCAATTGACAGTTTCACCAGTCAAAGATGCTTCAGGACAAGTGAGTCATTTTATTGGAGTGCAAGCAGATATTACAGAAAGAATGCAAGCACAGCAAGAATTAGAATCCAGTAAAGAAACTTTGCAAAGACAGGTTGTAGAACTGCTCAACGATGTTCAAGAAGCTGCTAAAGGCGATTTAACCGTGCGTGCAGAAATTACACCAGGAGAAATTGGGGTGATTGCTGACTTTTTCAATCTTATTATTGAAAGTCTGCAACAAATTGTTATATCTGTAAAAAATACAGCCCGACAGGTAAACGTATCTGTTGGAGACAATTCAGAAGCAATGCACGAGTTAGCAGATGAAGCACTTCAACAAGCCGAAGAGATTAACTATATTTTGGAATCATTGGATTCCATGGCGCTGTCAATTCAAGATGTGGCGGACAACGCTCATAAAGCAACAGAGATGGCTCGCAGTGCATCGACAACTGCCAAGGCAGGAAGAAATGCAATGGAACATACTGTTAATAATATTATGAACTTGCGGTTGACAATTTCAGAGACTGCCAAAAAAGTCAAGAGATTGGGTGAAGCATCTCAAGAAATTACCAAAGTTGTGTCCATGATTAACCAAATTGCCCTGCAAACTAACGTACTCTCTATTAACACGAGTATTGAAGCAGCAAAAGTAGGCGTGGAAGGTCAAGCCTTTACGGTGGTTGCAGAAGAAATTGGTGGATTAGCTCTTCGCGCTTCCCAAGCAACGAAAGATATTGAACAAATTGTGGACAATATTCAGTTAGAAGCAAGAGCCGCAATCAAAGCTGTGGAACAGGGATTGACACAAGTGGTAGATGGAACTGAGTGTGTCCAAGATGCAAAGCTCCAGCTTGGTGAAATTTTAGATGTTTCTTGCCAAATTGATAATTTACTCCATTCTATTTCCAATACCACCGTTTCTCAAGCAGCAACTTCTCAAGCAGTGGTATGCTTGATGAAGCAAATTGCTGACAGTTCTTTGCGGACAAGCGATTTATCTCGTCAAGTTTCTACTTCTTTACTGCAAACTGTGGAGATGGCGCAGGAGTTTCAGGCTTCAGTTGGTGTTTTCAAAACAGAAAGAGTGCGGCGTTGATAGGTAAACAGCAAATAGCGACTGCTCAGTCAATACTTTTGCCAAAACGCCCTCACTCTGGAAGAGTAGGGCTGTACAAATAAAGCCCACGCAGGTGGGCTTTGGGTTTTAGCCCACGCAGGTGGGCTTTGTTTATGTAGCCACAGACTTCCAGTCTGTAGGGTTTTTAAGAAATTGGCAAAGGTATTGATTTCATAACACAATTCTGTTTCTTCTTGCCAACTATAGGATGACAGTCAATGAGAAAATAACATTTATTAATAAGAAAATAATCAATTTTTGATTGATATTAAATATAGTAAAATGTGTTTATCTTTGCGTCTTTTCCTACTTTTCAGTCTTTATTTTTTTAAAAAAATACAGTAACTAACCTACTTTTCCTACTGTACAAAATTAGGGTTTTTATGGTTTAAAATATAAGATATAGAGAGTTCAAATGGGGATAATAGCGGTTCAGCCGTGAGCGCGAGAATATCTTGCTTGCGGCTTTTATTTTTTTTAGTTTTTATTTTTTAAAAAAATTTATGTGGAAGAGCTTTTACGAAAAATTCTTTTGTGCAAGAATGTCTCTTGTAAGCAACCCCGCTCTAAAGAGACGGGGCTTTAGCCCAGTTCACGCCTATTTGTCGGAAACAGCCCTTCGCTGCCCTTCCAACAAACAACTCATCCCCGGACTTTCGGGCACGATTGCGGAGTACCCCAAAACTGCAATATTGGCAGACGCATTCAAATCGGCATCACATTCAAAACCACAATGTCCACATTTAAACGACTTACCAGAACGATACGATTTACCGTTAACCGGATGTACGTGGTGACACCGCGAACAAGTCTGACTCGTGTAAGCAGGTGGAACCAAAACTACTGGCACTCCCGCAATACTTGCCTTGTATTGGGTAAACAACCGCAACTGATAAAATGCCCAATTGTTGGTTCTACGTCGTTCCGTTTTAGAACGTGGCTTTTCGTTGAGCGATTCTCGAATGTTTGTCAAATCTTCAAAAGCAAGTGCGGCATTACTTTGTTTTGCTTCAAAGACAATTTCTTTAGAAATGTTGTGATTCAGCCACTTTTGAAAGCGTTGTTCTCTGCCAGAGAGCCGTCTCAGGAGTCTTCTAGAACTCCGAGTGCGTTTGCGTTGAACATTAGCTCTGACCTTACTGTAGCGGTCACGGATAAATTGAATCTGTTTGCCACTCCAAGATTTTCCAGTACTTGTCGTGGCGATATCTCGCCTGCCGAGGTCAATGCCAATTACTCTGGGCGTTTTGCCCGGTGGTTGGCTTGGAACATCAACAGCGATGTTGATATAGTAGTCGCCCCGTTTGGTTTTGTTGAGAGTGGCAGCAGTTGGAGATTGACCTTTGAGCAACCCCAGTTGATAGTTACCGATGCTCAACTTAAACTTCCTGCGTCCACTTATCAATGTCACGCCAACGGCTTGGGACTCTTCGATGTATTGAAAAGTCCGAGCATCCAAATTAATGGACGTTGGTCTGAATGCGTGGATTTGTTTAACAGCCTTAGCGTTGCCAATCACGCGACGAATCGCTTGGCAAACGTGATTTGCTTTCAACCCCGTGGCTTCACGAACGCTCTTGTAAACCAAGTGATGCAACTTGGTTGTATTCCAGCATTTTTCGCGTTTTGCAACGGACAATATCTGGTTGCAAGCATCTGCAAACCCCTCTAAAGTTGCGTCAATCTCTTGCTGCAACTTTACAGGAACTTCAATCTTGCATTTTACAGATATTGTCTGCATTTAAATAACTTGAAAACTCATCCAATTATAATAAAGGACGGTTTGAGTATGCAACGAGTTCTCAAGACAATTTCACTGCCATTAAAATGGCACGAGTCGCAGTTCCTCCTTGGTCTAAAGACACAAGGTTTCCCTGCTCCCGGAGGTTCCAGATGAAAAATGAGGCTCATCCACTAAAAGGTCTACCCAATTTATATGTTTTTTTGTTTTTCTAGGTTACTGGTAATAAAAGATACGAAAATTAAGTTTTAATAAACTATTCAAAAAGATTGTTTTGGGACACCAGGGGAATTTACCAATGATGAGTAGCACCTACCACCAGGGCTTAGTAGCGCTATCTATAGCGATCGCAGTACTGTCATCTTACACAGCTCTAGATTTAGCAGGGCGCGTGACGGCGGCTGAGAAAAAGATCAGGCTGATTTGGTTGATTGGCGGTAGCATCACGATGGGAATTGGTATCTGGTCGATGCACTTTATCGCCATGCTTGCTTTTAGTTTGCCAGTCCCTATTGCCTATGATGTGAAGACGGTGATTTTCTCAATCATGCCTGCTGTCGTTGCTTCTGGAGGAGCGCTCTTTCTTGCCAGTCGCCAATTTTTGAGCTGGCAGCGCTTGCTGTTTGGGGGGGTGTTAATGGGTCTGGGGATTGCTGCCATGCATTATATTGGGATGGCAGCTATGAGGATGGAGGCTCACACTCATTACGATCCCGTGTTATTTGTACTGTCAGTGCTTGTTGCGATCGCAGCATCTATTGCGGCTTTGTGGATTGCTTTTCACTTCCGGATGCAAACGAGCCACAAGGGAAGGTCATCGCGGATATTAAGTTCGCTGCTGATGGGGTGCGCGATCGCTGGTATGCATTACACGGGAATGGCAGCAGCTTCTTTTATGCCAACTCAAGCTGTGGGTAGGGTGTTGGCAAATCAGGCAAATTCTTCTTTAACCTTGCTAGCAACTGGGATTGGGGTGTGTACCCTGATTATTTTGGCGTTTACTCTGCTGACATCTTTTATCGATCGCCGGATGTCAGCGCAAGCTATACTCTTGAGACAGCAGGAAGCGGAAGTTTTGCGGGCGCAGAAATTTACAGAATTGACTCTCCGCATTCGCCGTTCTCTCAAGTTGGATGATGTTCTCAATACGGCGGTCCGTGAAGTGCAGCAAGCTTTGGGTACAGACCGGGTGATTATCTACCGCTTTAATCCTGACTGGAGTGGAACAATCATTGCGGAGGAGGTAGGGTTAAATTGGAATCCCCTCCTAGGGCATACAGTGAATGATTCTTTTTGGGAACGTTATATTGAAACTTACAACGGTGGTCGGGTTTGGGTAACGAACAATATTTACGATGTGGGTTTTGCTCAAGCTCATTTGGAGATTTTAGAACATTTCCAGATTAAGGCTTATATGGCTGCGCCGATTTTGAATAACAATCAACTCCAGGGCTTGCTGTTTTGCCATCAGTGCTGCGGTTTTCGACTTTGGCAAAAGACGGAGGTTGAGTTATTCCGACAATTGGCAATTCAAATAGGGATTGCTTTGGAACAGGCAAATCTGTTGCATGAATTGCAGCAAGCACAGGAAATTTTACGGGTGCGCGATCGCGCTATTGCTGCGGCTAGCAATGGTATTCTCATTACAGACCCGCGTCAGGCAGATAACCCCATTATCTTTTGCAACGCTGCATTTCAAACAATCACCGGCTACTCGCAAAAAGAAGCACTGGGGCAAAACTGTCGTTTCTTGCAGGGACCGGATACAGATCCAACGACGGTGAAAGAGATACACGACGCTGTCAGAGAAGAACGCGATTGCCAAGTTGTGATTAAGAATTATCGTAAAGATGGAACTCCTTTTTGGAATCAGCTGACCGTTTCACCAGTTCGGGATGCGTTGGGACAGGTGATTCATTTTATTGGAGTACAGGCAGATATTACAGAACGAACACAGACACAAGAAATGTTGCGAGACAGTAAGGAAACGTTGCAACGGCAAGTGGTTGCGCTGCTCGATGATGTTCGGGAAGTGTCTAAGGGTAACTTGACGGTACGTGCGGAAATTTCCGTAGGGGAAATTGGGGTTGTGGCTGAGTTTTTCAATGCCATTATTCAAAATTTGCGGCATATTGTGACTCAGGTGAAACACACCGCCGCACAGGTCAATATTTACGTTGGGGAAAACTCAGAAGCAATGCGTTTGTTGGCTGATGATGCTCTCAAACAAGCTGAAGAAATTACCAACACTTTACAGTCTCTCGATGCAATGGCGCTTTCCATCCAAGCTGTGGCAGATAGCGCACACCAAGCAGCAACTATGGCTCGCACGGCGTCCACTGCTGCTGAAAGCGGAAACAGTTCTATGGATTTGACGGTTAATAGCATCATGAATCTGCGTTTAACCATGTCAGAAGCGGCTAAGAAGGTGAAGCGGTTGGGTGAATCTTCTCAAGAGATTTACAAAGTGGTGGCTTTGATTAAACAAATTGCTTTGCAAACAAATATTATTGCGATTAATACCAGCATTGAAGCAGCAAAAGCGGGTGAAGAAGGTCGGGCTTTTAGTGTGGTTGCAGAAGAAGTGAGTCAATTAGCGGCTCAATCGACACAAGCGACTCAAGAAATCGAGCAAATTGTGGATAACATTCAGTTTGAAACCACGGAAGTGGTAAAAGCTGTGGAAGAGGGAATGAATCAGGTGGTGGAAGGGACGGATTTGGTGAGAGATACTAAGATGCAATTAGGGGAGATTTTAGATGTATCCCGCCAGATTGATGAGTTGGTGCAGTTAATTTCTGATGCAACGGTGTCCCAAGCGCAAACTTCACAACTGGTGGCGTCGTTGATGAAGCAGATTGCTCATGATTCTTTCCATACGAGTGAATTTTCTCGCTTGGTTTCGAGCTCTTTGGATCAGACTGTGAGTGTAGCAAAGCAATTGCAGGATTCCGTTGCGGTGTTTACCACTGAGGAGAAGCAGGAAAGTGCCATTGTTGAGCCGCCTATGGCGCTGGAGACGATAGATACTCGCGAGTATACTGTTCTGGATTCTGTGGTAGTTCACAATGGCAATGGCAAACACTCTGTGAAGCGGTAGGTTTTGCCCTCACCCCCAACCCCCTTTTCCACGGGCGAGGGGGCTTAGGAGTCCCTCACCCTGACCCTTCCCGGCTTCTCACCCTACTGCGAAATCTGTAAATTCTCGCATTTTCGGAGTGTGAAATCCAATGACAATATCATGCTTGGGTACTCCCATTTCTATTAGTTCCAAGGCAATGTCAACTTCAGTCGTATTTTGTTGAATCCAAATTTTCTCATTTATAATATCAAGATGCATTATAGGACCGTAAATACGCTTTTGGTTGTTCCAGCCTACTCTTAGAATTTGGTAATGATTGCGTTCTGTATCAAATATTGGTTCAACTTCTACTTCACCGTAACTTGGTTTATACTTGGTATATTTATTAAGAAGTTGTTGAATTTTATTTCGATAATCGTCTATTTTAGCCATTGGACAATTTCCTCATTTTCAATGTTGTAAACAATAATTTTAAGTTGGTTTTCAGATATAGCAATCCTAAATCATTCCTGAAGAACTTAAGAGCGCTAGAGGCGAATATAATTCGCAACTATACAAACAAAGTCCCTTCGGGTTCGCCAGTCGCCTACGGCGGGAAACCCGCCTGCAGCGCTGGACTCACCACCTATGTGGACTTTATTAAACAAACCTACATCCGGCAGGTTTCGTCTGTATTGTGATTTTTAAGCGCTAAGCATGAATTAAATTCAATATCATCTAAAGACAGCTTATCATGGGAGTCAGTCGCTCCATCAAAACTATGTACGCCGTCATTTCGAGCGAAAATATTCAGCTACCCTCCGGAACGTTGGTGAGAATGCCTGGTTCCTGGCAACTCTATCGTACCCTTTGCGATAGTCGAGGCGATTCCTCCATTCCACGTATTAAGTATCGCTCTGGGGAAATTTTACTCATGTCACCACTGCCGAAACACGGACGTGAAGCGAATATTTTGGCAGATGTTGTGAAAGTTTTACTTGATGCCCAAAACCGCAATTATGAAGCATTTACACCCATTACAATGGAACTGCCTTCTGAAAGCGGTATTGAACCAGATTATTGCTTTTATATTGATAATTGGCAAGCAGTGGTGGGACGAGACAGGTTGGAGTGGGATACCGATCCATCACCCGATTTAGCAATTGAAATTGATGTCACTTCATACACTGATGTTAACGACTATATCCCGTACCGTATTCCAGAAGTTTGGATCTTCAAACGCGATCGCTTAGCAATTTATGGTTTGCAGGAAAATCAATACCAGCTGCAACCAACCAGCCGCTACTTCCCTAATGTGGATTTAGGAGTTGTTATCGCTCAGTGTTTAAAAACAGCAGGCGATCGCGGTACGGGTGTAGCTATTCGCGAATTACGCCGTTCTTTGGCCTCTGATTAGGATTGACACTCGCCCTGCTGAAGCAAAGGCTAAGAGTAATTCTATGTGAAGTTGCACATTATTGCCCTCACATTGGAAATGTGGAGCTATACAAACAAAGCCTGCCTTCGCAGGCTAATTGTATGCATCTTCATAGAAAACTGGTATAGCAGTCCCAAATGAAATATAAAAATAAGAGTGAAGACTGCTAATAGCTAATAGCTAATCGTCAAAAAGCAATTAGCCATTAGCCATTAGCTATTAGCCATTAGCTTTAGCCATTAGCCAACTGATACTTTATCAGCACTTGCTGCTTGATAAGACTTCTCCAGACGCATGATTTGCTTGGCTTGGATGGATAGGGAATTAGCATCCAGCCGGTTGGCAATTAGGGCATCGGTGGAAAATAGACCTGCACCATTGATGGTGAAGAAGAGAAAGCACGCTGCATAAATTAAAGACAGTTCTAGGTAGGAAATGTTGAAGCCTGCAACCAGGATGTGATGGTAGACAGCCACACACATGGTTGAGAACAAACCGAGCGATGCCACGCGGGTAAACAAACCAATGGCGAGTAGTGGTGCGCCTAGGAGTTCGGTGAAGGCTGCTACATAGCTGAAAAACAGGGGAAAGGGTAAACCGATGACTTCGACATAGGCTTGAGAGAAGCTTTCGATGTTACCTAGTTTGTCTAACCCGTTGTGGATCATGATGATGCCAACGATGACTCTCAGGAGCGCCCAAGCTGTTT
The DNA here is from genome assembly GCF_045999855.1 of Tolypothrix campylonemoides VB511288_2. Classification (NCBI taxonomy): domain Bacteria; kingdom Bacillati; phylum Cyanobacteriota; class Cyanophyceae; order Nostocales; family Tolypothrichaceae; genus Tolypothrix; species Tolypothrix campylonemoides. The sequence continues at coordinate 269,118 of NZ_JBFPMW010000006.1, read as the reverse complement.
GGGAGGAGACACTGGGATTTACGTTGGGTTTGAAGATACTGGTCAGAAGGGTTGTGGTGGTCATGTTTGCAGTATGAGTGATATTATGAGGACATATTAAAAAACTTAACAAAAACATAAAGAAATGTAAATAAGTAGTTGTAACTGAAGTGGCGATCGCTCACAACTAACCACGATGAAATGCTGTATTGAATGCGATCGCGTCTCGATATCAATTTGTCTGAGCTTTGCTTAAGTAAATCAACGCAAATCATTAATTTAGGTTTTTATTTATACTAGTTCGTTCGTCATTAGGCTTGCCAAAGGCTACATAGGACTACTGGGTGTGAAATCTATGATTTTACATTTCGTTGCATTCTTTGGTTCTCCATACACTGGCTTAGGGATAAATGTGTTGTTAATAACCGCTAAGATTCTGTGTTAGTCTAGATAAATTTAAAGCTATTTAAATGTAGTTATCTTTAGCGATCGGTGAATGTCGGTAGTTGAAAAATATCTCTTCACAGACTCTCACTATCATTTGTCAACGGTAATTACTCGGAGAGAGCTTTAAAATCTCAGAGGGATCGCTAATTATTTTCCGTAAATCTGCCATTAGCATTTACAGTGAGGGCTCCTATACTTTAGAGAGTTTTATTAAACATAACTAATTTAAAGTTATCAGACACGACACAAGCCTGGAGATAAATTTAACAGGTCTTTCTAAGAGTTTGGCTTTTGTCTACTGAGGGTGTATTTTGCTATCTAAAAAATTACATTAAGTAAAACCTGCTTCCCCCTACAACAACAACCATGGAAGATTACGTACAAATTTGGTTTATTTTGAGACGGCGATGGTTACCAGCTTCTATCGTCTTTTTGGCTGTATTCCTGTTAAGTGTTGTGAAAACGATGCAGGATACACCTATTTATCAAGCAAGCGGTCAACTTTTATTTAAAAAGAATACGACCTCTTCTTTGACAGGGGTTGGTAGCCAACTAGGACAGTTAGAAACTTCAGTACGTGGTAATCCTTTAGATAATGAAGCGGCTATTTTGCGTTCTCTGCCTCTTGCAGAAAGAGCTATAGCTGCTTTAAGGCTATCTCAAAGTCCTCAAGTTTTGTTAAAAGAACTACAAGTTTCTAACATCAAGGGTACTGATATCCTGGAACTATCTTACGTAGGTACAGAACCAAAAAAGGCTGCCTCTATTGTCAATACCCTAATGAGAATTTACATAGAAAATGACATAAATGCAAATCGTGCCCAAACTAGGTCTGCTAGAGATTTTATAGCGCAACAATTACCGATAAGGAAAGCAGCATTACAAGCGGCGGAAGAGACATTACAAAGATTTAAGCAGCGAAATAGAGTTTTAGACCTCAAAGCAGAAGCAGCATCTAGTGTAAATATTCTCAGCGAGCTAGATAGGCAAGTAGCTGCAGCCAGATCTGATTTTGCAGCTCAAACGGCGCGTAAGGAATCAATCCAGAGTATGTTTGGTGTGAGCTCGCAAGAAGCAGTTATTGCAGGTTTTGTTGGTGAATCTCCTACAACTATTTCTGTTCTCGGACAGTTACAAGAGGCTCAACAAAAGCTTGAAGTTTCAAGACTCCGCTTAACAAATGCTCACCCAACTGTGATTAACTTGAAAGAGCAAGTCAACATTCTCAATAAAGAACTCAAGCGACGAATAGAACAAAGTTTTATCGGTAAAGCAGGACGCTTTAACCAAATTAAAGACCCAGAAAAAATTGTTCAACTTAGAACTTTAGGTTTGCAACAAGGAATCCTTCAGAGTTTTGCTGGTGCTGAAGCAGAACGTCTGAGTTTGCAAGTAAGGCTTAAAGCTTTAGATAGAGTTATTGATTCCTACAGACAAAGGGCTAATACTTTACCCCAACTAGAGCTTCAACAGCGTCAAATCGAACGTGAAATAGCTGCTACTGAAGCTAGTTATAAAAACCTTTTAGATAGATATCAAGAGCTTCAGGTAGCAGAGAATCAGGAAGTAGGTAATGCTCGAATTATCACACCTGCTTTAGTCCCAGGACAGCCGATAAAGAGCCGTCAGTACGTGAACTTGCTGCAAGGCTTAGTTGGTGGAATTGTTTTGGCTAGCGCTGCTGCTTGGCTGTTAGAGAAAGTTGACGGTACTGTTAAAACTTCTAAATCGGCTCGAGACTTGTTAGCCTCTTATCCTGTACTTGCGATCGTTCCTCCTTTTCCCCATCGCAATCTTATTCACGCTGTTCCAGAAGTCATTGTCAGAAATAATCCCGATTCTCCTGTCAGCGAAGCATTCCAAATGCTTCAAACCAATCTGAGATTTTTTAACTCAGATAGACCTATCAAAGTCATAGTCGTTGCAAGTTCCGTACCTAAAGAAGGCAAATCTACTGTTGCTGTTAATTTAGCTGTTGCCATGTCTCAGTTAGGACGCCGAGTGTTGCTCATAGATGGAGATTTGCGTCATCCCAGCCAGCATAAAATCTGGGAAATTCCAAACGAGCGTGGTTTAAGCAGCGTCCTCACAAGTGAGTCTTCTTTGGAAGAGTCTATAGTTGAAGTCCAGCCGAATTTGCAAGTACTTACTGCAGGTGTTGCAACTCGCAATCCAGTTGCCTTGCTCGATTCCAGCCAAATGGCTGTATTGGTGGCGCAAGTTGCACAAACTTATGACTTTGTCATTATCGATACTCCTCCATTGACCGTAGCAGCTGATGCTACTATTCTAGGTAAGATTTCTAATGGCGTCTTATTTGTTGTTAGACCAGGAGTGGCAGATTCCAGCAATATTGAGCTATCTAAAGATCTGCTGGAAAAAGCCGGTCAGCATGTTTTGGGTGTGGCGATTAATGCGGCACAGACTAAGACTGCGACTTATAGTGTGAGTGCAGCGAGAGTGTAGGGGCGGGGGGACGCTCTCCCCCATAACTTGGGTTCATACGCTGATGCTTGAAAATCAAGTGTTATTAGTAGGACTGACGCAACCTCAACGCCATTTTGGGTATTTTACATATTGTCGCTCCCCCCTATGCGTAAGTCCTAATTAGTTTGATTATCCATACTTATAAAATAGATTATTTATAGAAATTAAGCGATCGCTCATTTGTATAAATAATTCAATTTGCTTACAAACGTCCCAATACTTTTAGAGTTTCAGGCTCTGAAATTTAACGAATTCAACTAAATTTACTCAAGCTACGCTACTATTGTTACAACATTAGCCATTTTTTAGAAGACAATAAGGCTTTAAATATCTTAATTAAGTTAATTGGGAGAATTATCTTTATTTTGGAAGATTGACAAGGTCGAGCAATAGAATTCAAAATGTGCTTTTCTACAACTAAAGTAATATTCTTTTAGAAAGATAAATTGTATTTTTATATATCTTTATTATTTTGTTAACGTTCTATAGAAAGAATAAATCGGGAACAAAGATTAATAAATAAAAACTTTGTATTGTGTGGGGTAGATAAGAATTTCCCTACCTGGGATAGACAGAGAATCTTGAAGAAACCCTATACAGTTTGTATATGATTCTTACTAAATTTTTTCTTTTTACCAAGCTCTCATGCAGACAGGGTAGCTTCAAATGATGCATTAGTAAGAAGGTCTGCACTTTGATAAATTAACTTTTTAGGAGGTTATTTGTGCGGATTGCTCAGGTTGCTCCATTATGGGAGAGAGTACCGCCCCCAGCTTATGGTGGCGTAGAGTTAGTAGTGGGGTTACTGACTGATGAATTAGTCCGTCGCGGACACGAAGTAACCCTTTTTGCATCGGGAGATTCTATCAGTCTGGCAAACCTTGTCTCGGTTCACCCCCAAGCCCTTAGACTTGATAAGAAAGTAAAGGAGTATAACGTTTACGAAACGTTGCAACTCAGCCGGGTGTATGAAATGGCGGAAGAATTTGACGTTATTCACTCTCATATGGGTTATGGAGTGATCCCCTATGCCAATCTGGTAAAAACCCCCACCGTTCATACATTGCACGGTATTTTTACCCCTGATAATGAAAAGATGTATAGGTATGGGAAAAAGCAACCATACGTTAGTATTTCCGATGCACAGAGGGAACCAAGGCTGGGGTTGAACTATGCGGCAACGGTTTACAACGGTATTGATGTCAGCAGTTATAAATTCTATCCCCAACCAGATGAAGAGCCGTATTTAGCCTTCCTAGGTCGTATATCTCCTGAAAAAGGACCGCATCATGCAATAGAGATAGCCAAGAGAACGGGTTGGCGTTTGAAGATGGCCGGTAAAGTAGATGTCGTTGATGTAGAGTATTACGAAAGGGAAATTAAACCTCTTATCGATGGCAAACAGATTCAGTATTTGGGTGAAGCTAACCACGAGCAAAAGAATGTATTGATGGGCGGTGCGGTTGCAACTTTGTTCCCCATTACCTGGCGAGAACCATTTGGGTTAGTGATGATTGAATCAATGGCATCTGGTACTCCAGTGATTGCTATGAAACTGGGATCTACAAAAGAGGTGATTGCCCACGGAAAGACAGGGTTCCTTTGCAACACTGTAGAGGAGTGTGTAGCTGCTGTTGACAAGGTTGCTGAATTAGACCGGGCTGGTTGTCGGGAATATGTTTTTAAGCGTTTTAGCTATCAAGCAATGACTGATGGTTATGAAGCGGTTTACAGACAAATCCTAGCAGATCGCTTTGCTCAAAGTGTAGGGCAATTCCGTAAGTCTGTTATTGCCAGTAACGGTCGCGTTTAAAACAATTAGGTTAAATCTACCTTTAAGTGACTTTTGCTAAACTGAAATTGAGTGATATTAGAAGTCACTACGCGGTGAGTATAAGTACTACACCGCTTTTACTTATTTAATTAGCACACTACTTCTTGTTCTTTGATTATTCTTTTTTTAAGCGGTTGAGCTGGATTACCTGCGTAAATAGTCATTGGTTCTAATGAATGCCCTGTCACTCCGCCTAATGTCAGCACTGCTCCTGCTCCTATAGTAACGCCAGGACCAACAACTGCTTTTGCTGCAATCCAACTACTTTCTTCTATGTAAATTGGTGCAGCAATTAACTGAAAATCAGGATGCTTCCAGTCATGATTTCCCGTACATAGGTATACGCCTTGTGACAAACAAACATGGCTCTGTATGGCAATCGGGGCAATGTTATCTAACCAAGAATCTTCACCAATCCAAACGTGATCGCCAACTGTCAACCGCCAAGGAAACTTGACCCGCACCCCAGGTTTGATACGGACTGCTTGACCAATCGTTGCACCAAATAAGCGCAGCATCCAAACCTTGAAAGAAGACACGGGTAGCCAATAACTTTGTACTAAAGGCGATCCCAGGAAATACCACAACAGTTGTTTCCAAAAGGGAGCACCTGGAGTATATGCTCCTAAAGTATAATTATCTAAACGCATATGACGAATAAATAACATAAGAATTGAGGCTTGCTCCTGTGCGACCTGTCAAAATCCAAAGGAGTGAGCGACAACAATCGCGGAGAATATTCATGAGAGGTTCTTTAGGTCGATTGGAGGGAACGGAAAGAGGGGTAAAAGTAATGCCTTGACTGCCCAGAACTAAGGTAGCTATTACTTTTGCTCGTGGCATATGAAAGTCAGAGGTAATTAAGTACAGGTGTTGTATCTGGCGTTGTTTAAAATCAGATACAAGACTAGTGAAGTTGGTAACCGTGTCAACGGCGCGGTAGTCTAAATGAAGGCGTTGATTTGAAATACCAAACGCTTGGAAAACAGATTTAGCTTGGTCTTTATTTGTGCCACTAGAAACCCAAATTTCTAGATTAGGAAAGTATTGTGCAAATTGAGCTGTGAATTTTTCTCTATCTATACCCCCACCAAGAGTAAATATGGCTTGTGGAAATGGATTTTGATAGGAGGTGATCGCTAAACGTATGGGAATAATACTTAGGAGAACAATGAACAGACCTACTACAGTAAAAAACCAATATTTTTTGAGATAGCTCTGTAATTGCTTCACCGATAACTTCCACCAATTTTCTGTATTCTTCAATTAAGATGCTTAATTTTAACTCAGCGTTTTTAACACAAAGGTCTCCATATTCTGCTTTTGCATTTTTTCATATTCAATTAAGTGAATAGAAAGTAAAACTTCTGCCAAAACTCTTTGAAAGGCATAGTACCATCCATGCCATCCATCGAAAATACCTCTTTTTAAGATGAGGCAGTAGAACAAGATAATCAAAGGAGCTAGAATTTTTTGTTTGCGAATGCGATCTCCCAAACTAAGTTGATTATTAGGAGTTTCTGTTAACTTTTGTGCCTCAATCACCATGTAGCGATCTTGAGCCCATAGCCAACGGCTTAGAGACTTGCGATCGTCATGGTAAATATAACCAGAAAGATAACTAGACTGACCTTCTACGCGTAACAGCTGAGTATGTCCATCATCAATATATTTTGCTTTATTTTTTTTGAAAAGAACTTGGCGGGGTGGTAATAAAGCGCTATGTAATGGTTTGCCAAATACACAGTATTTAAATCGAACAAAGTAACCATCTATGAAGGTATTTAAAGGTATCGATTGAATTTCTTGAAAAAGCTCATCGGTCACTATGTAGTCTGCATCCAAAGAGAGTACCCATTCAGTTGTAACTTTTTCTAAACCATAATTCCATTGCGATGCATGGGTATCAAATTTTCGCTTAAAAACCTGAACCTGTGGATAGGAGGCTAAAATTTCCAGAGTTCCATCGGTACTGTAGCTGTCAATAACAATAATATTGTTTGCCCAAGAAAGGTTCTTGAGCACGCGAGCGATATTGGGCGCTTCATTATATGTAAGCAAAAGAGGTGTAACTTGTTCCATTATTTTGATATGTATCGCTAATAAGAAAATTTTCTCTATTGCATTAAAAACAACTCATAATGTTTGATAATCTTGTTGTAAATCTCTATAAGATGATTAGATATATTCCTCCAAGTATATTTCTCTAAAACTAGTTTCCTGGCATATTCACCCATACTCTTTGCTTCTTGAGGATGTTCTAAAGCTCGTTTTAAAAGAGATGAGATCGCAGTTATATCCAGTTCTGGAACATAACCCAAACGCTCCTCTTTCACCAAACCAGCTAAAGCAACACCAGGAGTCACCAGCACGGGAAGACCAACAGCAAGGGCTTCTAAAACTGCGACTCCAAAATTTTCTGAGTGGGACGTGAGAGCAAACAGGTCTGCTCCCTGCATTAATATATTCTTTCTTTCTCCTTCAACAAATCCGGTAATATGCGTATGAGTGCGAATGCCATGAGAAAAAAGCAGTGATTCTACGTATTTTTCATACTCTGGCAAGCCATTACCCGCCATAACAAAGGTAAAGCGACGATCGGCTAGTTTCCCTAGTGCTGGAATTAGATAATCCAAACCTTTTTTAGGATGGAAACGTGACAAAAACAAGATGATGGGTTCATCTGCCAGAACATTTAGCTCCTGGCGCAAGCGCTGACGAGCATCAGGGATTGCGGGCGGGATGGACAAACCATGAGGCAAGATAAAACTGGGGGTATTTAAACTTAATAGAGAAACTTCTTGCTCTTCTTGTTTGGAGGTCAGGTGAAGGGCTTGGCTACCCTTAAGATTAGCTATTTCTATAAGCTTGAGATAAATCTGCTTTTTGCGAGCGCTTTGCTGGAGAGACCAATGGCACAATTGACCTAAAGGACGAACTATATAAGGAACTTGTTTTTGACGGGCAATCGCCATCGTTACTGTAGAAGGATAAGAAAAGATAGCATGGATGTGTAACAGGTCATATTGATGAATTTTTTGCCATAACCAAGCAGTTAATTGATGGGAAAAAGCAAACTCACGTACAGCATGGGAGTTAGGGGAAAATCGAGAAAAGAACCAAATTGGCACTCCATGGTACTCAGTGCATTCTCCAAGAGATACATCTAGTAAATCTCGTCCGTTATCATTTGTGGTGGCTATTTCAGCATCAATACCCATATCGCGCAGTGCTGTGACCATTTCTATGACTGCAAGACTCGGACCGCCCCGGACTGGAGCAACAGAGGGAATCACGTGAAGGACTTTCATTTTGTTACCTGCTCCCACCAATACTTAAGAACTGCCAAACTCCATCGGCGATACCAGGGTTTGAGGGGTATATCATTTGAGGCAGTGATATTGCTAAAGTAATCTCGCCATTCACCTGCCATCCACTGCTCGTAGGGAAAGAAAAAGCCTCGTTTGGGACGATTCACAACCCAATCAGGTAAATTAGGGACGGCTGCAATCAATAATTTTTTTCCAAAGGCTAAACGAAGATTACTAGGGATGGGCGCAACTGCTTCTAACAAGCTGCTATCAACCAGAGGAACCCGCAATTCTAGTCCCCAAGCCATACTCATAACATCGCTGTCACGGAGTAATTGATTCCGCATATAACAACTCAGTTCTAAAAAACTAACTTCATCTTCTAGGGTGAAAGTTAGTTGCTGATTATTTAGATAGTTTTCCCAATGAAAGGAAGTTGGAGGAGATTCAACGTATTGATGGGCAAGTGTACAAGCTTCTGTATGAGAGAAAATTCCTCGAAAGCTTCGATACGCTGTAGATGAACTGGGAGAACCCCGAAGAAAATCGCCCAATCGCTTTATTTTTGGTGGCACACCCCAATGAGCCAAAGCCGTCCCTGCGCTGGTAGCAAGCATGGGAATTGCTTTCAACTGTTTGCTTTTTGCTACCATTTGTGGAATTTTTACAAAAGATTGGTATCCTGCAAATAATTCATCTCCTCCCAGCCCTGATAGTACAACTTTAGTACCACTTTCACGAGCTACTTTTGATACGCAGAAAGTATTAAAACCATCGATACTTGGTTGATCGATCGCGTCTAAAAATTTAGGTAGTAACTCTTTAGCCGCTGATGCTGTGACTTTATATTCCGTGTGCTTTGCACCAAACTCTTTAGCAATTTGTTTGGCAATCTCCCCTTCATTCCACTGCGTTTCTTCAAAAGCGATAGAGTAAGTACTTAATTGTTCTTTTTGTGTCTGGCTTGCTAGGGCAAGAACAGTTGTTGAGTCAATACCACCACTTAAAAAAATTCCTACAGGTACATCACTGATAAAGTGATGTTCAATCGAGTCAACCAGAGCAGCATGAGTTTTTTCTTGGGCTTCTTGTGGTGAAATTTGTTCGGGGGTGAAGTTAATTTGCCAATACTGCTCTTTCTTTACTCCAGTAGACTGCCAATACAACCAATGACCGGCTGGCAAACAGTAAATATCTTCTATAAGAGTGTGTGGTTCTGGCACCGAACCAGTTACCAAGTAACCATATAATCCCGACTTACTCATGTTAACAGTCGGTAAACTAGAGGCAAGAACAGCTCTGAGTTCTGAAGCAAAAATCAGAGTTGAACCAGATTGCCAATAATATAACGGTTTGATTCCCAGAGGGTCACGAGCTAAAAAACAGGTTTTCTCCAGGTTATCCCAGATAGCAAAAGCAAACATCCCCCGTAAATACTTGACACAGTTATGCCCCATTCTCTGGTACAGCCTAAGAATAACTTCTGTGTCTGTTTGTGAATAAAACTGCTCTCCTTGGGAGATGAGATTTTGCCGAAGTTGTCGAAAATTATAAATCTCACCATTAAAGGTAATCCAGTACCGTCCATCAGATGCGGACATGGGCTGGTGCCCTGCTGGACTGAGGTCAAGAATTGACAAACGAGTATGAGCAAGAGCAGCTTGTCTATTAGTTGAAATATAAAGACCAGCATCATCAGGTCCGCGATGTTGGATCGCTATCTGCATCCGCCGAATAACTGTTTCCAAGGCATCCTGATACCGATCGGCAGTAAGAATTCCTGAGATGCCACACATAAAAATTATCTCCTTGTCATTAACTTGAAATGCTCACCCATAAGATTTGCAAGATTCTGTTGAAAACGCTCAAACCCAAAGGTAGTAATTACTTTCTGGCGTAAAGCTTCAGGCTGATAAATTAAAGGATTGGGATAAACATAGCGTAAAATTTTGAGCAACGCTTGCGTAATTTCTCCGATATCTTCTGGATTAACAAGTGCTCCCAGTTCGCCATGGCAAAGTGCATCAATCGCCCCATCTTGGTTACCTGCTAGGACGGGTTTGCCGCAAGCTAATGCTTCTAGATAGACAATGCCAAACCCTTCTCCTTTGCTGGGCATGGCATAAACATCGCAAAGGTTGTAGTAATCGCACAAATGCTCATCAGGTACAAAACCAGCTAGAGTCACACAACCTTGCAGTTCAAGTTGAGCAATGATTTGCTCAATTCTAGATCTGTCATCTCCCTTACCAATAATGATGTAGTGAATATCGGGAATGACTTTGCGAATAAGTGGAAGAGCTTGCAGAACTTTGTCGTATCCTTTGTACTGTTCTCCTTTTGCTAGTCTTGCAACAGTCAGTATGACTGGCTGTTGCGGGGTAAGTTTATATTGCGCTAGTAAATAAGCAGGTTTAGATGCAGGTTTGAAGCGACTTGCATCAAACGTATTTGGTAGGAGAGCAACTTTGTGGGGATCGAGATTTTGTTCTTTGAGAAGGCGATCGCGTGTGTAGTTGCTCACTGCTAAGATAAGGTCTGCATGATGTAGAGCAGTTTTTATAGAAGAGCTTTTTATATCCCAAGCTTCGATCCCGTGAGCAATAGTGCAGTACGGAATGTTAGTAACTTGTTTTAATTGATAAGCAGCAACACTAAAGTTGAGATGAGTAGAAAAAATAAGGTTTGGCCTTTGCCAAAGACCAAACCCAAGCAATTGAGCAGCAAAAGCAGGGGTACGTAGAGACAAAGGCAAATGCCCAGACCCATGAAAGCGTAAATAAGGAGAAACAAGAGGTAAGTGAATATCGTGCTTGATAAAAATATCGTAATTAAAGTCAGGATATACGCTTTGAAAAGCCCGAACACAAAAAGAAGAATAACGTTGGATGCCCCCTGTAGAGTCAAATAAGTCAGGTAACCACAGATGACAGTGAAATTGATTTTGAGTTGAATACATGGTTCTGAGTTACCGTCCTTTCATCAATAGTAATAGGGATGTGATTAAAGAGACAGTGCTTGTCCTCGCTTGGTTTTTGACTGATAAAATTTATTGAGAAAATATACTAAGACAATGGAAGCTGATGTGCTGGCTACAACTTCTACTAAAGAGCCACCAGGTTGAATTAAACCCAATCCAGGTAAAAACCATGAAGCAAATCCCGACCAATTGCCATTGACTAATTTTTGTCCGGCTGCAATATCGACAATTCGCAGTAGAGTACCATAGATAAGGAAACCCAACAACACACCTGTAGAACCAAAGTTGATATAAAATTCCATAACCTGCCCAACTCCTACACTCGTGCCATCTGCAAACTGCAGACCAGTGTAACGACTAACAATTTCAGGGCTACCAGCACGCACTGGTTTATCTGGCCAAACAAGACGAGGAATTGCTGCAATCGCTGCTTGTTCTAGGGTTCCCCCATCAGCATAATCAACAAATCCTGCTGTAATATGGTTAACAGCTTGACCTACCAAAGTATTTTGGTTAAGGCGAGCGTCAATCGCTTCTAAATGTTCTTGTTTAAATGGATCGAAAAATTCAAAGGTAGTAACTGTTTGCCACAACCGCTCAATTCTTGTTTGTCCGCTCTGACTACCCCAAACTGTTGCACGAATCTCAACGCGATCTCGCATATAGTTGACGAAGACGGATAGTCCAAATACAAGCAGAAGTAACGCAGTAACAACAACTTTCCATCGTGGGCGATAGAAGTTAAAGACAAAAATGAGTACAACTAATGACGCAACGGCTCCGTACCCAATAAACCCTAAAGTTAACACAGTTACAAGTGGCATACTACAAGCAATTATCAGCCATGTCAGAAAGGCTTTACTATCACCCATATACCAAGATTTCCAACAAGCAAGACATAAGCCCACAACGAAGAGAGATACACCTGATGTTGTTATGGCAGACAAACCAGGAACACCAAGCAAAATAGGAGCTATAGCCACACAGATAAACAGACCTATCGAAATGTAAGTCTTGGGGAGTTTCAAGTCAGGCTTGTAAGAAACTTCAGACAGCCAAACAGGTCTCATCTCTCTGAGTACCCAAGGTGCTACAAGAGTGCTACCAATTCCAAACCCAATGACACCGTAAACACTTTGATGAAAACCAGCTAAGACATGAGCAATAGAAACATCTTGACTCATTAAATATTCTGAGGTGGGAGTATACCAAGGAAACGCATAAATTAAAGCCCCAAACCAATGAATCATGGACAGGGTTAGCAAATAAATCAGTGGTAATCCCGCACTTGCTCGTTTTTGATTCCACTGGTTGCGAACGACTAAATGAACAACCATCAGCCAAATAAACAACCAAAATATTAACCATAAATGATCTTCTTTCAGCATTATTACTTATCTCTTATTCTTCAAAAACATATAAATAGCAGCAGAGGTTGCTGTTACTTTTACCCAATGCTTTGAGATGAAGTTATCATAAACTCTCCGTCACATTTATGCCACATCTTTTTCAATTTTGGTAATACCTTTTTAACAATTTTGTGAAACTTTTAGGCTAAATACTTAAGTAAGTTAGTGAGAAAAAAGCAACCCATGTAACGAAAAGTAAACTTTCTGTATTTGGCTCGTAGTTGCGCTGTCTATGCCTGCGGCAGACCTAGCAGCGAACATATGCATCGCAACTACAAACAGTGATAATTATTTGATTCACTTACGTAGAAATACTTACTCAATGCGATGATTTTGAGTGTGATATAGAAGTACTTATCGATAATTTAGAGCCGTTCTGATAACATCTCGCTGAAAACGCAGTTAAGCAACTATTTTTAATTAACAGGACAAAGACTTGTAAAGATGATAGTAATCTTTTAATCTTAAATGTAATTAAAGATTTTAAAGCTCTCTTTAATACGTAATTTACTCTTAATAGATAAATATAAATTAATTCATTTCGATTTAAGAAAATTGCATAATTAGGTACAATTTTCAAAAATTCTTTGATGTCTTGATTAGTCTGGAAAGATTGAGAAGAAACACTTGTTTGATGTTGTCTGTATAAGATAAGTGTCCTAGGTATATATTCTACATACCATTCATTACTCAGACAACGCAATAGCCATTCCCAATCACCCAATTGAGGAAGTTTTGGATTAAAACCTTCTAGTGATTCAAAAGCCTTTATTCGTATTGCACAACCTGAGATATGCCACCAACATCCTCTCAGTAACGTACTTTTAACGGATTTATCATTACCTTCAATCACTTCAATTTGCCTATTAGGATTGTCTTCTCCTACTTCAACAGATCCATCAGGCATTAAATTGTCCCAACTTGAGCAAATGGTAGCTACTTTCTCTGAACAAGTTTCTATTCGCAATGCGATTGTCTCTAACCAATTGTGCTTTGCAATGTCATCTGAGTGTAATATTAAAACCCATTCAGTAGAATTTTTAATAACTTCAAGAGCACGATTAACGTTTCCTCTCTCACCAAGGTTTTTTTCTCCTTTTAATACTAATAATGGAATTTGTGACTTCCAAGTTTTTATAGCTACTTCAATTGTTTCGTCTGTTGAGCAGTCATCAGCAAGATAAATAGCATAAATTTTGTTTAATTGGCTGTCTTGAATCTGAATTGACTCCAAAGTTTCACCAATAGTATTTTCGCTATTATAAGATGGTATCAGAATAGAAAATTGTGTCATTTTTTTGTAAATCTAACTAGTTTTTACTAAGACGCAATCCAAAAACCGAGTTATTACGGTAGAAAATTTCGCTTTCATAATAATCATTTCTTTTATGTAAATAATTAATAAGTTCTTCTATCATGACTGGGTATATAGCATCACAGTCTGGTGTAAAATCAGGTAATTCTAAACAGCGTGGTTTTATGAAGATAGGAAAGGATATAGCTCCTCCTTGTATTTGCTTTCTACGCTTTAAACGTACTTGTGGCAATCGAATACGACTATCATAAAAAGTTAATATTGCGTCAAGTAGTTTGCCTTGTGTTAGTTTAATTTTTCCAGAACCATAACTAAAACCCATATGTTCTGAAGGCATAGCATTTACATCAAAATTTGGTGCTATGGTAATTAAACTTCCACCTGGTTTTAAAACTCGCCATGCTTCATCCAAAAAAACATTTGGAAACACAAGATGCTCAATTACAAACATAGAAAAAACAACATCAAATGAAGCTGATGGAAATGGCAGTTGTTCTGCCCGAGCAGCAATAAAATTAAAATCTTTTCTCTCTTGCCACATATCCGAGCTTAAATCAACGCCTGTATATTTAATACCTTTGATACGAATAGCAAGTTCTTGAGCCGCACTACCATCTCCACAACCAACTTCCAACACATTGGCGTTTTCTGGGATTAACTCACACATAGTGATTTGAGCACCATGTGTTTCTTTTTGCCAGGAGGCATTGATACCCTTAATCCAATTGCTATGATAAGGAGATTTTAAATAGTAATTGGACATTTGATGTTGAAACTGTACTAAAGTATCTTTGTTGGATGATTCAATAGATGATAAGTATGCACTATTCGATCTTTTGCTTAAGAAAGTCATAGTCTTTTATAAACCTCCATAAAGTTTTTCTAGTAACCAATTGAGAGCGTTAAAATACCTGCAAGCATTTTTACTTTCTGCTGTGTCCTAACAAATTAGTGTGGATAGAAGCAAAGTCTGCTGCTACCTCTGTCCAGTCTCTTGGTTTGAAGCCATCATAAATGCTCCTTACCATTTGTGCCAGTTCTTGTCGATGTTCATGACACCATTTTAGTCTTTCGATAAATCTTTCAGGACTTCGGATTGGAAGCACCCAGCCTGTTTGACCTTCTACAATTATGTCTAAACTAGAACAATTTGTAGTAGTTAAAATTGGTAACCCAGAAGCTTGAGCTTGAGCGAGAACCATAGCATAACCATCTTGAATAGTAGGAAATATAAAAACGTCTGCATCTGCATAAAACATAGGTAAATCAAACTGAGCCTGTTTAGAAATAAATTGAATAGAATTACTAATATTTTTTTTAAAATTTATTGCTTCATTAGTAATAAAACCTATAAATTTTAATGAAATAAAATAATTTGTGTTGCAAGCTATATTAACAAGATCGTAAATACCCTTTTGAAAAGAAAAATTACTAACCATCAAAACATTAAGACATTTTCCGGAAAGAATTCTTTGATATCGAGCTTCTATAACTTGCTCACTAGGACGAAATTTTTCTAATTGAGCACCTAAAGGTAAAACTTTAAGTTTATCTGCTTCTACATTCTGCTCAAGAAAAGATTGTTTAGCAAAAGTCGAAAGACATATAATTATATCAGCTAGTTGATACTCTCTTTCTTCCCTATCAATCATCCAATTACTAGGTTTATTAATCTTTGTACCTACTCGTTTTTCTTCCTCAGATAAAAGATTGAATTGAGTACGTATATGAGCAGAACCTCTCACAAGAGTTTTTAAGACACGTTTATGAGACAAAGCTTGAAAAATTTCCTCTGCAACTCCACTAAAGACATGGACTACATCGTAGTCACGTTGCACAATCTTGTGAGCAGCCCATCTAGAGAAGTTGGAATGGATACAAGCTTCAAAATCAGGAGTACCTATAGCATTATGGACTTTATAAATAACACGGCTTAGAAGACCATGTAATAAAAAGCTCATAACACATTTTTGAGATATGCCGAATTTTTCTACAATCCTTTTAGGATAGTTAGTATACAAAGTAACATCATGACCTTGGTTGATTAGTTCTCGTGCTAAGTCAAAAGCATGGAAGCGTCCATGAACAACAATCGCAATTTTAAGTTTCATAATTGAAGTTGCAGATGATATTATTCTAAAGACAACATAGTTTTTAATCGCTCTTTGTATGTGTGTTTACCTTGAGTGATTAGTAAATGAGCCTTTCGAGCAAGGCAATTGCGTTCGGTATCGTGATTTAACAACCACTGAACTTTTTCTAGCATTTCTGGAATAGTTTTAAAATAAACAACTGCTTCGCCATCGTCTCCAAAAATATCTCGATGTTCTTGAGTATCTTCGCTCAACATACAACTACCAATGGCTGGAATTTCAAAGCTTCTCATGACATGACCATCACGATTCGATTTTCTTACCAAACATAGTGCTACTTTAGCCGTGCGAGTAGCTAACCTAAGTGTCCGTGGATTTGCATATCCTCGCAAACTTGATTTGGTTTCTGGGTAACGTTCCCAATATGCACCGTAGAGATGAACTTTCACACCAGTGCGAATGAGTGCATTTATCCAGGGTCTGCGATCGCTGTCGGCACCCCCGACAAAAATAACATCACAATCATACTGACATTTTTCTTCTGGAGTGATTGAAGTGTCAGAATAAAATAACTCTTCATCAAAGCCAAAGGGTAAATATTGGACGTGAGGACATCCAACTTGTCGAAGATTGTTGATATTAGCACGACGGGGAGAAAAAACTATATCGTAATAGGGCAGAGCTTTTAGAAACCAAGGAGAGTACAGCACTCGATTCCAAGGATCGTCGGTAAGAAAGTTAATTTTCTTAATTCCGCGATCGCTAAGTTCAGATAACGCTTGGTGAGATATTGGCGCAATCCCCGTTGTAATGAGAATCTCAGCTTCTTGCTCCAGACAACTTTGAACAATTTTCTTACTAAAATCTTGCAGTCGAGATGGATATCTTCCCCGTAAATGCCAATTTACAGACTTAATAAATTTTGAAGCCTCAAATGCTGATTGCATATTGACAAACACGGGCTTCAGATTAGAATTAAGTGCAGCTTTGAACAAAGCATCACCAACATTTGTACCACCTGTTCCACCAGTTATGATAATTTTCATAGCATATTATTATAAAGCCCTAACTTTTTTGCTTTCTATATAAATAGATGGAACTCCTTCTTTTGTAAACTCCACTTGACTAATTTCTGATATGTACTTGCTTTCTCCATAAGTAGATTCACATATATCAACAAAGCCATTAGCACTCATAAAATGTTTAATAGATAGAGCATCATACATATATTTATGCTGGTGTGGATAGCTTTGTAAAAAATTCAAGATTTTAACAAAAATATTCCGATTTTTAGAGTATGTTCCTTCTTTATGTAAATTGATAAATTCTAAGAATTCTTGACTTGCTATTTCATCACCCTGTTCATAGCGAGATACATAATTTTTAGCTAGTTGATAAAGGTCAGGAACAACTATTCTTAAAATACCATTAGGACGTAGTACCCTAAAAGCTTCATTCATAAATAACTGTGATGTTTTTAACGTTAAATGTTCAAAAACATGAGATGCGTACACAACATCAACGCTACAATCCTTAAATTTCCATGCATAGCGTAAATCCATAAATATAACATTAGACGTACTATATTTAATAGATTTATGTATCTTTATCATCAGGTGTTGAATGATGGGATACTTTTGAAATAAGCTATTGAGAGAGGAATCAGTATTGATCCATCCTAGAGGACGAGTTTGACCGCATCCTAAATTTAGGAGAATTCGCTCCTCTAATTTCCGATTAGTTATTATCATGAGCTATACCTTGTATTGACTTTAAAGAATAATGATTTGGAGATTGAGTAAATGAAAGGTTTAACCTTATCAAAAAATCCTACAGGCAAACTTAATCCAAAAAAACAGATAGTAAAATAAAGAAGATAAACTCTGATTTTTCTGAAAATTCCAAAATCAACTTCGGAAAATACATTTTTTGGTTTTATACCAAGACAAATGCCCATTGCATAGTTCCAAGATTGAACGCGACGATATTCTACAATCCAAAATGGGTAAGTAAACAAGTAAAGTTGAAGAAATATTTTTTCTACAATCTCGGACTTATTTGTAGGAGTTAGATAAGGAGCGATCGCATCAGATATTAAGGGACCAATATGTATAAAAGGGAGTTTTCTTTCAATAATGGGACATGGGTTAAGCTTGGGCTTTACAGCATAGCTATCTACGCTTTCGTTCTGGATTTGAATATCCTTTCGTACTGCTGAGATATCTAGCTCGAGTAAAGAGCTACCACTGGCAAGGATTCTTGCCATAATAAACATTTGATACATTTCTGAACCATCCCACTTATCTGTGCTATGGCTCTGTGCTTGAACTCGATCTAGAATAACTCCGGTAACAAAAGCAACGTTACGAAAATGAGTAGCGGCAATTTCGGGTCCAGAACCAATGAGGTCAGATTTCCGAATACGCTTTGTTACTTGCCCTGTTGACCAATCTTCAAAGTTTGGAATGACCACTCCAACAGAATCATATTTTTTGATTTCTTCGTATAGCAGAGCGAGTGTTGTGGTAGAAGCCAAGCAGTCATCATTTCCGTGAAGAAGGCAGTAGTGACCTCGTGCTAAAGCAATACTGGCACGAATATTGCCATCGTATCTTAAGTTTTTTTCCTGTCGTTGGTATATAAAAGAAAGACCCGAATCCTGCAAATAGTCAATTAACTCTTGCTCTCTGCCATCATTTGAGCGATCGTCAGAAATGCAAACCTCAAAGTTTTTAAAGGTTTGTGATGCTAACACCTTACAGGCTTCGATTAGAAATGAAGTTCTGTTATATTGAGGAATGCAAATTGAGAAAAAAGGATTCTCTACAAGAATGCGACTAACTTCCATGTGAATTTACCATATGATTTACCCTTGTCAGCAAGCTTTAAACTCAAGTATTCCCAAAAGGAAAATGATACTAACAGGTTCAAAGCGTGAATTTGAGGTAACTAATAATGTATTGTAATCAAGCAGTCGGAAAAGAACTTTCTATAAAGACGCGATAGTTCGCGTTTCTACAAAGCCATTATTTGGTTTGCGATAGACTCATCATTTGATAAACTCCCATAAACTGTTGCTCGTAATTCCAACGAGCCAAAATTTGACTTCTGCCATTTTCTCCCATTTGTCGCATTTGATTGGGATTTTGTAGGAACCAATTGATGGCAGTTGCAATACTTTCGGGATTATCAGGGTTACAGCTTAATCCATAACCAGGCTCAACATACATTTGCATCCAATCAGGTAAGTCTGATACTAACAAAGCTAAACCACAGGCAAGATAGTCAAAAGCTTTATTGGAGGCACCAGTACAATTTTGTAAGTTAAGGTTTGTACTGACTTTTGGCATAAAAGCTATGCCAACATCAGATATGCGGCAGTACTCAAGAAGTTTTTTTCTTGGCATTGCTCCTAGAAATTCAACTCTCTCGCTAATTCTAAGGTCTACAGATGTTTGTAGTAATTGTTGTACGTAACCTTGATTGCCTATTGTTTCGTACCCAATAACCCGTAGTTTTACTACTTTAGGTAACATTGCCAAAGCACTGAGCACTGTAATCGGTAACAAAGATGGTCCAATATTGCCATGATAGTGAATCCAGAGATGATTGCAATCATCTGTTAAACGTGCAGAAGAAACTTCTGCTTGTGCAGGACAATTCCACACACAGAAAACATTCCCAACAGGTTCATTGTCCTTGATGAATTGCTCAATTCTCTGTTGATTGGGTAAGATACACATTTTTGCTTGATGAGCTAACCACCGCCGTGTTTTTAGACATAGCTTTATAAGAGCGTTTTCAGGTGCTGTAGTCAGTGAGTCATGCTCGTGATATACAACCTTACTTCTCAGTACTACACTTAACAGCAAAGTAATTGGACACGAGAGGAGATCGGAAGCATAAACCCATTGTGGTTTCCAGCGTATAGCCCAATCAAGTATCCAAAAGCAAAACCAGAGATAATGTAGCTTTTGCCTCCAACCCCCAGGACAAAAAGGTAGTTGTTTTACTGTAATTCTATTATGAGGCGGAAAGCACAGAGAATTTGAACCCAGAGAACCAGTCCCAAGAAAAAGTACATCCCAGCCATCATTGGCTAGTATACGCGAACTGTGTTCAAGAGGTGGATAACCGGCAGGATTTGTGTACTGTATATACAATATGCGAGGCATAATGCTTGTTTCTTTGTTATTCATTCCAATCACAATCGGTACGCAATTCCCCTAAAGGCTGAAGTTTATCTTCAAGACCGGATAGATGGTAAAAAGCGCCCAGTTGGGCTGGACGAATTTCAAGTAATTGTGAATAGAATTTAATCTTGTTAGCGGTTATTGAACAATCTTTTGTCATGCTGTTCATTTTCTATAAAGTGCCTTATCACTTTTTTGCAGTATGGAATGATACAGAGATAACATTTCTTTCGCAACTGTTTCCATGTGTCGCGGTGGACGAACACCATGACGCAAACGAATCAGTAAATCTCTTTCTTGATTTAGTCTTTGAAGCGATCGACTCCAGGCTTCAACAGAAGCAGCTTCCACAAGCAGACCATTGATTTCGTGCTGAACTAATTCCGCAATTCCTCCCAAATTGGAACCAATGACGGGAATACCAGCGGCAAATGCTTCAAGAACTACTAATGGTCCTGTTTCTAACCATTGCGATGGTACTGCAAGTAAATCATAATCCGTTAATAAGTTTACAATTTGTTTTGCAGACACAGGAGATTTGAAAGAAATTCTTGTGTCGTGTTTTACCAAGTTCAATAGTTGTGTTTGATAAGCATCACTTGCTGAATTTTGTGAGATACCAAAAATATCTAAGGTAGCAGCCAGTTGTGGAGTTCTTTGAAAAGCTTTCAGCAAAATATCTATTCCCTTGATGGGTTCAAGCCGTCCTAAAAAAGCAATTTTGAGAATTGAACTATTCCCAGTGTAATTCTTTCCTAATTGACTGATTTTTGCCGATTGTATTTCCTGACACAACCCCTGACGACTGACAGTAATTTTCTCGTGAGATACGTGATTGCGAATGAGAAGATCTTTCACCCAATCACAGACTGCAACAATATGGTCAACCTCAGATAACAAATTTTGCAAGGCAGAATAGCGGTAACTTGCCAATTCGGTCATGCGGATAGCAGTCCAAACACCTCCATGAAGATGGAGCCCTCCCAAACAGCGCCCAACCATAGGTGGTATATTACCGATCGCACTTGCGCTTATCCAGTTTAATCCCAGTCCCTGTAAAGTGCATTGAGAACAAGTACGTAAATTCACTTTTCCATCACAAACTTGTGTACCCCAACGCATTAAAGTTCCTCGTTGGCAGCTTACAGTAGGGGTATGATAAGTAAAAATAACTGGAATTTTTCTTTGCTTGGCAACGCGCACAAGTCGTAAAGAAACACCTCTTGTAAATGCGTGTAAGTGAACAAGATCGGGTTGTTCCTCATCCAAAATTTTGCCAAATTCATTTGCGCTTTGTCGATCCCCTTCCCCATAAACCTCTTGAAGCCTTGTAACTTGATTAGATACAGCAAAACGATATACCGACAAGCGATTGTGAGAGTAGGACTCGTTGACATTTCCTGGTGCAGCAATTAAAATTTGCAATCCTTGCTGTTGTAGATGCCGTGATAATGCTTCTACATAGACTTCAGTACCACCTATAGCATTGGGATAAAAACAGAAGGGAACGTGAATAACTTTCATGCCACTATTAGTAGAACACAGTTCTAAAAAGAAAATTTTTGTACTAATCGGTGTATTTGTTTTTTCGTGCGACGATAGGTTAGTGAAATTGCCTCAGCTTGCTCATACCCCACCCACTGAGATAACTGGTGCAAAGCTTTTGGACTTGAAGGAATATAGTTTGGATTCAAGCGGTTAATTTTAGCAAGCACTTCAGAAAACTTCAAACGGTTACGTTCAAAGTAGAATCGGGCTAAATGACCATAGACTTTCTCCAACGCAATTCGTCGTTCTGAAGTTATGCCCCCATGAACTGTCCAAAATTCTTCTACGTGACAGGCATTTATAAAGCAATCATTCATGAAGCCAGCAGAGTCACGCCTTGATAAACTAGTACTACTTGCCAGTACTCGATAATCTGCTTGTACGCCAGGTACGTGGATAAATTTACCCCCCATCAAAGCAGCATCCAGGAAGAAGCGAGCATCCTGGATAAAAAGTAGAGACTTATTCCAGGTACTAATCTTGTCTACAATACGATGGTTGTAAAGTAAAGCCGCAGGTGGTGCCCAAAAATTAGTAAATAATGCAATTTGTGGATCGGGATGAACCTCTTCAATACGCCTAGCTACAATAGCTCCCAGATGAAATTTGCCATCTTCACCTTCCTCTAGCCGTTGCCAATCAGAGTATGCTACATCAGCATCATGAGCTATCAACACATTGACTCGTTTTTCCAAAGCATCAGGTCGTAAAAGATCGTCTGCATCTAAATATTGAATAAACTGACCTTGTGCTAACGCAGTACCGAGGTTACGCGCTGCACTAGCACCTTGATTGGCAGTGAATTCTGCTCTTAGTTTTGAGCCAAAAGAGCGAATCAAAGTTGCTGTCTCATCAGTTGAACCATCATCAATGACAATAACTTCAAAATTTTTAAATGTTTGTGCAAAAACACTTTCTAGGGTTGCTTCTAAAAAGCGTGCTGCATTATAGCAAGGAATAATAACTGATATTAAGGGAAATTGGAGCATTGTAACCGATCATCCAAAATCATTTTTTTAATAAAAAGATTATGCTTTAGTATATGTTTATATAAATAAAATTTTAATAATCAATTTCCAGTAATTAGCAAAGCCAATAATACTGGGGCAAAATAGTGCTGATTTACACCACCATTTTATTGATTCGATCTTATTGCCAATTGAATATTCAAATAATCCATGTTTAAGCATGGCAGAAGCATAAAATAATCTCAAGCTTAACTTATTTCTAAATCTGCTAAATAGTTTGAGATGACGATCGTACTTTTCAATAACTTCTTTGACTTCTGCCATTGCAATAAGATTGCTTTTCCAAGTTTTTGCATCAGTATGATGTCTCAACTTGGAAAAGCACTTAGGTAGGTAGTGCAATGGATATAACTTTCTTATGCGTAACCAGTAGTCTAAATCCATTGCGTATGATAATGAAACATCTAAACCATTTAGCTGATGAAATATATGTTGACTAAAAAATACAGAAGGTTGGGGCAAATATTTATCATGATGATACTCGAATAAATCTTGAAGTGAGTAATTTTGCGCTTTTACGTAATATTCTATTTTTTCTGAGCAATTCTCTATACTAAAAAAATATCCGTCCCCAGTCAGAAAATGACAATTGGTATTATTGCTCCAAAAAAGCCCAATCTCTAGTAATGTATTTTGACAAAAAACATCATCAGAATTTAGCCAAGCATAAATTTCTCCTGTGGCTTTCTGAAAACCTTTATTTATTGCATCAGATTGTCCCTTATCTTTTTCACTTACATAGTAGGCAAGCCATTGAGCATACTTTTCAATAACTTCTAGCGACCCATCAGTTGAGCCGCCATCAGTAATGATGTATTCCAAATTTGGATATCCTTGCAGCAAAACTGACCGGATGGTTTCTTCAAGAAAGTGACCGTAGTTATAATTTGGTGTCACAATACTAATGCGGGACCATTCATAAACGTTTGGCATCCGATCGGGGAGTGGTTCGCTTTGCTCAGTCCAAGGCCAGCCAGTTTTTCCTAGTGGAGGTGGAGGTAAATCTTCTAAGGTCAGTGCTTTAGTAATTATAGGCATGAGTAAACGAGATTTTGACTTAAAGTAACTAAATTATTTAATGAGAGTTAAGGCTCTGCATTTATACACATCTTAAACTTTATCGATTTTGAAACATGGGATTTTTTCATAGATTAAACTAGCTAGTTATAGCTTGAATTGTAGATTTTCTATTATTTTAATAAAATACGTTTTTCAAGATATAACTCGGTTTAATAAAGCTAGCTTACAATTTAAGAAACTGACGAGCTAAGTGATTCGTATAAATTGCCATCTTCTACATGCAGGTATAAAGATTCTTCATGCACCCAATTAATGAAAGAAGTAATATCCTTTTGTGTAAAGTATAATTGTGCTCTTTGTAAATACATATCAGGCCACTTCCACCACTGAATTCTCAGTAATTCTTGAATTATTTCATTAGAAAATCGAAAACGAATAATTTTTGCTGGAACTCCTCCAACGATCGCATAATCAGGAACATCTTTAACAACTACAGAGCCAGCACCAATTATGGCTCCATTCCCTATTCTCACTCCATCTCTAATAAAAACTCTTGCTCCAATCCAGACATCATGACCAATAGTAATTTTTTTTACTTCTTGAAAGAAGTTTTCATTTGAAAAAGAAACACCACATTGTTTAAGAGTTGAAAAGAAAACTGGACTAGTACTTAAAAAATCAGTTGGATGTTCACCAAATCCACAAATTAAATGTGGTCCTAAGGAACAAAAACTACCTATTTGACTTAGGTTTAATATAGAATCTTGAGATATGTAACTAAATTTTCCAAGTGAGACATTGCGTAAATTGCAACGGGGATAAATCTGAATATTTTTTTCAAGTTTAGAATCAGAGATATAGCAAAATTCATGGACTGATACTTCATCATTTAAGGTACAATTATATATTGTACAACCTTTATTAATTTTTGTGTTTTTACCTAGAGTTGTAACTGGTATAATACATGAGCCAAATGCAATATCTGATTGAGAATAATGCTTTTTATAATATAAAAATTTAAGAAGCTTTTTCATTCTTTTAGACCAATCGATAGTATATTTTCTATGTTTATTTATTGGAATAGACTATATAGATAAACTATTACGAATAATTTTATCTAATTGAAAAGCACGAATTTCAAATGTATGTTCTTTTAAAGTTCGGCGTTGTCCTGCTACAGCAATTTTTTGACGTTCATCATCATGTTCTAGTAAATAACTTACTTTTTCCATAGCTTCTTCTGCACTACGATATGCGATCACTTCCTCATCTGGTTCAAATAATTCTTGTAAATTTTCTTTCCAATCAGTTATCAAACAAGTTCCTACCCCTGTTGCTTCATAAAGTCTCATGTTTGAAGCAAAGTTAGCAGATATATCAATATGATTATTAAAAGTTAATTTAGACTCAGTAATTTTTTGATACATTTGAATTCCAAAAACAGGTGGTTGTGAACGTTTAGCAATACTTGTATCAACATAATGCGATAAATTTGGACGATATTTCATATTTATAAAATTGTTCATTTTGGGAATTTTTCTAAGTATAGTTTTTAAACAGTAAAATTGATTTGTATATTGTCCTAAATCATATAATGATTGCTTCAAAGAAAGAAGTTTTAACTCAGTAGAGGAAGGTTGATTAATATCTGCCCAAATTTGCAAATTAGTTTTTTGAACTAATTTCTTCAGTAAATTTTCTCTTTGGTTATGGAAATGTTGATTTTTCACAATAGATCCAATAAAGGATAAATCTATTGTTTTCTCTAAATGTTGATTAATTTTATCTAAAATTTGAGGAGCAAAAGCATGGCACATATATTTGGATTTGTAACCATTATTATTAAATTTTTCCACTAACGTAGGTATATTTGAAAGTACTAGGTCAAATGCTTTAAAGACATCAATATTGGTAAATGCTGGAGCCCCGCACCATCCTATAATGAGCTTTATTGAAGAACATTCACTCCGAAGATATTTGAGAAAGTCACATGAAAAACTATTGTAATCAAATACGAAAACAATATCAGGTTGAAAATGCTTTACTTGAGCCAATGTGATATCAGTTAACCAAGAATTTTCATCGTAATATACTCCATTTTCCCTTGCCCATACCTTCTGCATAAATTCTGCATTAGCAACTGGTTCCCAAACCTCATATGCCAATTTTTTTAAAGCATGAGTCCAAAAGTCTGCCCACATATAGCAATCGGACATCAGTGTCTGATATTGTGTAATATAACTCTCATTTTGTAGTGTAGAATGAGTATTATAAAATTGTTTTATATATGTAGAATAGTTAGTAGTAAGACGAATTAGACGCATAAGTTTTAAAATTTTAGATTTTTATACAAAACGTCATGATGAGATAGCTCTGCTACTGGCTCATAAAGCTGTTTTAAAAATGAATCTATCTCATCTCTGTAACGCGCTTCTACCAGCATCCACGCTGGTCTATACTTGTCAAAATCAATACCTTGAAGAACACTCAGTTCAAAACCTTCAACGTCCAAAGAGAGAAAATCTATTTTTTCAATGATATGTTGCTCAAGAATTGAATTGAGTGTTCTAGCAGGTACTTGAACTTCATAGCTTTCAATGTCCTGAAGTTCACAACCTCTTCTAATATGTTCTATCTCTTTTTCTTCTGACTTCATAGCTCCTTTAACAAGAGACATAAGATTAGAATATCGCATTTCAATATAATTACTTTCATAATCAAAATGCACAAGAGCACAATTTTCTATGATACATTTTGGTCGATTAATCTTACATCTGTATGCTAGTTCAGCAATTGGCTCAATTAAAAGCCCTTTCCAATTTTGATTTTTTTCAAAATACAAAGTATTACTCTGATTAATTCCATCATTAGCACCTGCTTCAATAAAGAAGCCGTGCTTATAATTTAAATACTTTTTAAGTTTCAAATCTAATTGATTTAGAGAAAAGGATTTGGCACTAGTTATCGAGTTATATCTGTTCTTAACTTTTTTCAAAATATTCATTTTGTTACCTATTCTAATTTATAGAATGTGACTGATTTTTCCACTTAGCAGGATTACCATAGGCAATTGATTCTTCTGGAATAGAGGAAGTTACAATAGCTCCTAATCCAACGATTGTTTTGTCACCAAGAGTAACTCCTTTAAGAATCGCTGCTCTCTTGCCAATCCAGCAATCATTACCTATCACTATAGGTTTAGATATGGGAGAAGGCTCACCTAATATAGTATGTAAAGGGCTTTGTGTAATTGCGTGACGCCTTTCCCTCCAATCTGTACAATGTGTGTTGGTGTCAAAAATATCTACTTCATAGGAAATTAATGTGTAGTCTCCAATTAGCACCGAGCGATCGCATCGAATCTGAGTACCTTGGTTAATAAATGTCTTTTGACCAATTGTGACTTTTCCTCCATTTTGGGCTAGTATAGAACACCGGATTCGCGAAGCTTGACCTATCTCAATACTGGCATTTATAAGATGTATATTTTGCGGAAACGGATTAATCTGTTCTATTAAAACTTGTTTATGAACTTGAAATATAGAGGTTTTTTCTAAATAAATAGTTACTCCTTTTAAAATTGAATTATCACCAATAGCTAGCTCTGAATTATCACTCATATAAATCGAGCAATTTGATAAGGTAACATTGCTTCCTATTGTAAATTTTGTGGATTTTGAAATCTCTATAATTACCTCACCTTGCAAATTTAAATTCTTATTCTTAATATCTATATTATGAGATTTTAAATATAATTTTAAATGATAATATTTAATCGTTTTTTTCCATTGGCTAAATTTCATTTTAATAAAAAAGAACATTTTGTGAAGCATAGTTCCTTTAAAAATTTTGAAGAGAGCATTTTTATAACAAGAGTATTTTATAATTGGCCAGACAAATACCTTGAGATGAATTTGGTAATTTACCTGTGCCATAATAGTCGCCTTGTTCCACATTAATAGTACCAGCATCCTGAATCCAATCAGAGATAGTTCCACTAACTGTACAGTAAATTGTCACTGTATAACGTCCTTGTACTATTGGTAATTTATAAATATCAATAGCCATTTTTCCTAAACCAGGAGGAATATTTGGAAATGTATAATTGGTGAGTTCATTACTAAAAAAAATTATTCGATTACCAAAGTTATCGTTTAACCCAATTGCGAAGTAGACATTTGATAGTTCAAAGTTTTGAAAATTTTCATATTCAAATACAATTCTTACAGTTTGACCGCTATAAAAAGAGTTTATACTATTTCCAAATTCATCATATAAAAATATAGACGTAAAACGAATATCCCCAGTACCGTGTCGATCCTTTCGTTCTGATAAAGGTGTTTGCATGAGATTTGAAGTTTCAGCTAAGTATTTAGTCACAACTACGTCTGTCTTATCATTAAAAATCACTTCTCCACGTTTTAGTAAAATGGCACGTTGGCATAGATTTTGTAAAGCTGCCATCTGATGACTTACAAACAAGATAGTTCTACCATCTTTGCTTACAGATTCCATCTTGCCCAAACACTTTTTTTGAAAAGCTGCGTCTCCAACAGCCAAAACTTCGTCTACAATTAAAATTTCTGGTTCAAGATATGCAGCTACAGAAAAAGCAAGACGGACATACATTCCTGAAGAATAACGTTTAACTGGAGTATCTAAAAATTTTTCGACTTCTGAAAATGCTACAATTTCATCAAATTTTCTTTGAATCTCATTTTTAGACATTCCTAGAATTGCACCATTAAGAAAAATATTTTCTCTTCCTGTTAATTCTGGATGAAATCCCGTCCCAACTTCTAATAAACTTGCTACCCGTCCTTTAATAGAAATTTTTCCTGTACTCTGCTCTACAATTCGGCTTAAGATTTTTAATAGTGTTGATTTGCCTGCGCCATTTCTTCCAATTATTCCTACTCTATCACCTTGCTTAATCTCAAAAGAGACATTTTTCAAGGCCCAGAACTCTTCTTTAGTAGAATTTTGGATTTGCTCTTTGTTTTTTTGAAATGGGTTAAATAAAGTCTTAGTACGATGAATTATGACATCACGTAGGGCTGTATAGCGCTCTTGCTGTTGATGATTAATTATGTATTTTTTACCAAGATTTTCAACTTTAATAACTATATCTGACACCTCTTACACTCCCGCCTGAATTACTGTGCTTTGCATACATTTTATTGATTGCAGTTCCCAGAAATCAATTGTTTTCTAATTAATAGAATCAGATCCCCCTCTTACCGATAATTTCTGTAGATACCCCAACTGTAATGGAATAATCTGGAAAAATTTTGTAACCAATCAAACATATTCACCGATATCAATGCCAACATAGGTAAGTGTTTGATTTCTAATTGGTATTGTAGAATTAATGTTACATAAATTTCATTTATATTTTATGCATTTTTTAAGCTAAGAAAATTATCTGATATCTATTATTATCCCGTTTAAATCACATCTGCAAAAGTTCTTTCCATCTTACGAAAATACCAAATACCACTTAAGAGAAGTAAAGCAACTAGTCCCAAAGATAATATAAAGCCTGGAAGAAACAAATGTCTCTCTCCCCCTAAAACCGCCCAACGAAATCCATCAATTACCCCTACCATTGGATTTAATGAATAGAGTAATCGCCAATTCTCAGGAACAATGCTACTGCTAAATCCTACTGGAGAAATATACAAACCAAATTGCACAATAAAGGGAACAACAAAGCGAAAATCTCGATACTGAACATTTAAAGATGCTAACCACAATCCTGCTCCCATAGAAGCAGCAACAGCAATCCCAATAAACAATGGTAGTGTCAGAATACGCCAACTAGGGACGAAATTGTACCAAACCATTAACCCTAGCAAAATCATTCCCGAAACTAAAAAATCCACGAAGCTGACAACTACAGTGCTTATCGGTACAATCAACCGTGGAAAATAAACTTTTGAAATTAAGTTGGAGTTAGAGATGAGGCTATTACTACATTCAGAGAGAGAATTAGCAAAAAACTGCCAAGGCAACATTGCAGCAAAGACTAGAATTGGGTAGGGAGCACCCTGAGAAGGTAACTTTGCCAACTGCCCGAATACCACAGAAAAAACCACCATTGTCAGAAACGGACGGATCAATGCCCAAGCAATACCGATCGCAGTCTGCTTGTACCGTACAAGAATGTCTCGCCACGCCAGAAAATAGAACAATTCTCGGTAACGCCACAAGTCCTTCCAATACTGCCGTTCAATGCGTCCGGCTTCAAGAACTAACTCATGCTTTGTAGCTTCTTGACCATTCATCATTGGCTCATCCAACAAATTTAAAATCCTCCATGCACCTATTACCAACTTTTCTTGAGTGCCGCAAACTAAACTCTCCTACAGATGGATTCCCTTGTAGAGGAATCACTCCCATTGCCTGCTGCCAAAGTTCTAGAGGTGCAACAGACAACTCATAAATGTTATCCCCTTTCCGCACGTGATACCATTTTGTCTCCTGACAGTGTTGGCACCAAAAAGCCTCCAACCATTCACCAGTTAAAAGTACCGTGGTTTTGCGCCCTATTAACAATAGAGAACTCTTTCGCCCCATCCCTCGTTGCTGAAGTTGTCCAGCCTTATCTGCAAATAACGTGTATTTTTGGCTGACGCTATCAAGATTGCAACCATGTATTGGGCAATAAATAGCCCGCCGTTTTGAACGCTTGCGATTTCGGTCACACCTTCTCTGCATTTCAACCTCCTTTATCAACAGATAATACACAGACAAATTGAAGGTTTTGTGGGGGAGGGACTGAGATCCAAAGACCATCGAAGCCCGCTCCTATAATTTAAGTTGAGATATTTAATTTCAAAAAGGTTTGTCTAGCGCTACAGCAATGTCTTCTACGAGATTTTACAGAACTTTGTCCTCCTCCCGAAACTTGTTTTGATTTGCCAAGCCTAGATTTCCCAAAAAATACTCATTGCTAATATTTTAGCAACAAAACTTAACAAGTATTTTTTTTGAAGAGAGTTCTATTGCAACTATTTCGCTATGCAGTTAAGCCCTCGATTCGTCTAAACTTAAGCCATCTTAAGTATCGCATCTACCAAATAAGTTGCCCTAAAATGAATTGCTTAACAAATAATCAAACTTTAGATTTTGGTAAGTTAGTTAGTATAGCGTTATGCTTCATTAAGCCATCTGTTAGCTAGGCATACTACTCTCCGTGTTTTTAAATTGACATTTATATAATATTGCTTAGTTAAAATTTTGCTATTCGTAAAACTACTGAATCATAGTTTTATATGCAGTTAATATAAGTAAAATCACTAAAGCGGGAAAACTTAATATGTTACATCTCTTTATAAAGAGAGGGGTCGGAGTCCAATCGCTGCACATCAGAGATAAGTACTATACTCTCCACATCTTCTCAGGTTAGGACTTCTATATTTCGTACACCTATAAATAGATGCTACTTTCCTAAGTCTCTAATCCTCTTATCTCCTCTCCCCCTTGTCCCAATAACTCTACAAAATAGCTTCCTGCAATACCCTGAGATACTGCTTCGATATCACCTGAGGAGTGAAATGGCACTCAACATAATCGCGTGCGGCTTGACCCATCTTTTGTGCAAACTTCTTATCTCGACTCAACTCAAGAATAAATTCAGCTAAACCAAGACTATCCGTGTTCTCAAACGTCTTTCCACAATTTCCATGTGCAATCAGTTGTTTTAAGTATGATTGCTCTGGACAAATAACAGCGACAGGTCGTCCTGTTGCAAGAGCAGGGTAAAGTTTGCTTGGTGCAACTAAACTTTCCATACCGGGGTCTACACTAACCAGAGATAGATCGCAAGCCGTCAGGGAATAAGGTAACACGTTTTTTTCCTGATATGGAAGAAATAGAAAATTATTCAGATTTAATCGCTCTGCCTCTTTAATAAGTTCCTCACGTTTAGCTCCACCACCAATACACACAAATTGGATAGGCTCATCCTGCAAGTATTTAGCAGCTTCTAACATTGTGTGTACATCATGGCATCGACCTAAGTTACCTGAGTATAAAACTGTAAATTTATTTACTAGTTTATATTGATGAGCAAACCAGTTATCTTCTTTGTTAATAGGCACAATAAAGTCTGGATTTGCCCAACTGTGAATCACAGAAATTTTATGAGCAATTTCCGGATAATTGGACGCCACTTGTCGTTTCATTGCAGGACTAAGAACAACGATCCCCTTAGCCTTTTTTAAAATCTGCGTATTGACAGCCTTCCAAAATTTAGCAATCCAGTGGCGTTTTGGTATCACATCCAAAGCGATCGCAATATCTGGATAGAGGTCATAGAGTATACAAACATAAGACAACCCAAAAAAAATATGTGCAAGATACCCCAAGACTGGTAAGAATGGAGGAGCCGTTGTTAGTAAGGCAACATTACGACGCCGAGCAGCATTGAACAAATAGAAGGCAGCACGTAGGGTAAATAAAATACCGTTGATCGCTTTGCCACGAATTCGTTGAGGGCAGAGTTGAGTAGTACGAGAACGTCGAATTTTTAACCCACCTGACTGTTCGACTTGAGGAGCACTATCAGACTTAAACGCATAACCTGGTTGACCAGTGAAGACTTCAATATCTACCCCTTGTTTTTCCAATTGCCGAACCAATTCATCAATTAACTGTCCAGTAGCAGCAAAGTCTGGGGGAAAAAACTGAGTAATAACGGACAACTTAATAAATTGCTCTATCCCTAAAAAATCACTTACATTGATATGCTGGGAGAGATCATAGTCTGGTTGAACGAACTGTTGTAGTCTTTCACTCTGTGTCATAGATGGTATGCTCTTGCAGATGGAAACTGTAATACGTTTTGAAAAAACACTTTTTAGGCTAATGCTTTTGCTGCAAGTACTTCACTAGGAAATAAAATTCCTATTACAAGTCCAGATTTATTAAAATATGAACTTTTAAGTTTATACCTTTTCTATATGAAGATGCATAGAAAGAACCCTACCGCCTATGGCACCTGTCCTTAGTAAGGGGAGGTTAGGAGGGGGAAAATCGTGTGCAGCTTCATAATAAATTGGTATTATTTAGGACATTTTATATAGTTCGCAGTACTTATATTACGTAGTTGCGATACCCAAAAAAAATGAGGGTATTACATCTATAGCAACCCCCGCTTTAGAAGATCTACAAACTTTGTACAATATAGTACTTAATAAGCTTTAGCCAATTCAAACATTTAACTAGAAAACTAGTGCTCTAGTTAATAGGATTTTCCCAGTCTTCAGTAGACAAAACTGTAAATTAATTAAACCAAATATTTGATTGCTTGTTGATATGGTATATGTATTATTCCTTGTGCTTTCACATTCACATGGACATATACATGATACTCTTTTTACACAGTATAGATATTGGTAAAAATACTGAATTTTAGATATTACTCGAAGTAAGGAAAGCTGAGAAAAAGAATTTAGCACTTAATTTAAGCTCATTATAGATGTTGACTAAAAGCTGAATAAATTCTTTTTTAGTTATTTTCTCTAATTTATACTTGATTTTCTACTTATTAGGTTTGGTGGTTTTAGCAACTTTACCCTAGAATCAAACATTACTAATTAAACTAGTATATTAGTAAATAAATATACAAGTATCTTGAACATATTACGCAATAGAATAACGCCAACTCGATTGCAATAGAGTAGAATTAACAACAGATAAAAGCATAAGGTGATGGAGGGCAAACAGTTTTACTCTTTCTACATATAAGCAAAAACTTCATTTATAGTGACTCTTAGAGAAATTGAAAAGTTCCTAACACAGTTTTGAGCACTTCTTTTCTATGGAACAAAGAGGTTTTATGATGTTACCCGAGCGTTTACACGTTGATGAAAACGTTTGTTGAGTTCAATTGGCGTCACTGCCTAAATAGAAATTATGTTGCCATGATTCCTTTGATAATCAAGCAACTTGCATGATGTAATTTGCCTATTTCAATCCTTAACGTCCTTTTGGAGCAGGATTTGGAAAAAGAAAAACCTCAACCCAAAGGTTAAGGCTTGTAAAATTAATGTAGGAACACTACATATGGGTTTCCAGTTACTCTCCTGCTTTAAAATAGTGCAACTACAGACTAGTAACTCAAGAGATTTTATCTTTCACTAAGAAACGATCTCGAAATCGTTTCCAGTGAGAGATGGGTTGTTGGCAATGGTGGCAAACTGAGCACCTGTACCAAAACCAGAGGTTACCCCATCTTGGTTGTAGAACAATTTACCGTTACCAGAATTGTATACAATCTTAGCTGTACTGATTGATGCTGCAAAATCATCTGTCACTATTGCAAATTCATTCGTTACATTGAAACCAATACCTACTCCACTGTTAAGAGCAGTGAAGGTGGTCTTATCAAGTATTATCTTGTCAGAATTAGAGGTAAAGTCACTAATCCTGTCAATTCCAACAGCACTGGCAACAAAAGCAGCATTTGAATTAAAGAGGAAGCGATCGCTATCAAGACCACCAGTAAGGATATCATTACCAGATCCACCATCTAGAGTATCATTGCCACTATCACCAAATAGAGAATCATTACCATCTCCGCCAGATAAGTTGTTAGCAAGGCTGTTAGCTCCAATGTTGTTATCAGAAGCGTTACCTGTACCGTTAACTGCATTGCTACCTATGAGATAAAGATTTTCTACATAAGTAGGTAACACATAGCTTGTAAATGCGCGAACGATATCTATACCACCAGTACTAGTTTCTCCCTTGATGATATCGCTAGCACTATCAACATAGTAAATGTCATCGCCGTTACCTCCAATCATAGTGTCACTACCAGCGCCACCGACTAGAGAGTCATTGCCATTCCCGCCATCAAGAGTGTCATCACCACCATTACCCTCAAGAGTGTCATTGCCATCTTCACCAAATAAGAAATTGACACCACTATGACCAGTAATATAGTTATTACTGGCGTTACCTGTACCATTGACAGCATTGCCAGAAAGGTAGAGGTTTTCCACATTATCACTTAAGGTAAAGCTTAGAGAGGCAAAAACAGTATCAGTACCGCTTGTACCAATTTCATTAACTATGTCGTTAGCATCAACATAGTAGATATCATTCCCATTACCACCAATAAGGGTATCGTTACCAGCTGCACCGTTGAGAATATCATTTCCATCACCACCAGTCAGAATATTGGCACTGCTGTTACCCAGCATATAATTATTATTGCTGTTACCTGTGCCGTTAATTGCATTACTACCTAAAAGGGTAATGTTATCTACATTAGTACCTAGAGTGTAGTTTACAGATGCATAAACAATATCAATACCACCCGTATCAGTTTCCTGAATAGAATCATTGATATCGTCAACATAGTAGATGTCGTTGCCATCACCACCAATGAGGATGTCGATACCAGACCCACCATTGAGTGTATCATTACCAGCCCCACCGTCAAGCTTGTCATTACCAGCCCCGCCATCAAGAGTATCATTGCCCTCGTTACCAGAAAGCATGTTGATAGCACTATTACCTAAAATGTAATTGTTAGCAGCATTTCCTGTACCGTCAATGGCGTTATTACCTATAAGGTAGAGGTTTTCTAAGTTAGTTCCTAAGAAAGAATAGCTGATAGATGCGGAAACAGTATCTATACCACCAGTACTGCTTTCTTGTATGGAATCACCTACAGCATCAACGTAATAACTGTCATTACCATCGCCACCAATGAGAGTGTCGTTTCCTGCTGAACCCTGAAGTTGGTCATTTCCTGCTCCCCCATAAATAAAGTCATTCCCAGCGCCACCGTCTAGTTGATCATTGCCAGCATCACCATTGAGAGTATCATTGCCAGAGCCACCATAGAAATTATCATTGCCCAACCCTCCATTAAGAGTGTCATTACCTGCCCCACTCACAAAAGTATCATTGCCACTCGTGCCAGTAAAAGTTACATTACCGACAAAATGTTCTAGTTTGAAAATTTCAAAGTTTGATACAGTCGTACTACCAATACCTTGAAGTTGATTGGAAGAAGTTGCTAAGTTAATGGTTATTGTGTTTGAACTAGTGCCACCAGAGAGAATAAAGGTATCTGTTCCAGCACCACCGCTGAAGGTATCATTTTGTTGAAGATTGGCAAAGGTAGTGACAATAGTATCATTTCCGCCTGAAGCATCAATAAAATCACTTCCACTTGTTGCTGTATAATTCTCATTAGAATTTGTACCGACAATACCTCCATCTGGAGGCGCAACATTAATGACAAAAGTAGTTTCAGCAGTTTCTGCATCCGAATCAGTGGCTTTAACTTTAACGCTTACAGTACCTACGTTGCCATTTCCTGGAGTACCACTAAAGGTTTGGGTCGCTGCATTAAAAGACAACCACTTAGGCAACCCAGCACCAGTAGTAAGAGTTAGTACGTCTCCGTTAGTAGCGATATCAGGATCGGTAAAGACATTTGATGGAAGTTTAAAATTAAAAGGTATGTTAGCTTTTGCAGCCTGATTGGGTATTGTACCAGCAATAGGTACATCATTAACAGAGTTAATTTTAATTGTCAAAGACCCAATTTCTTGAGAAATTAATGTTGAGCCGCCATTATTAGTTGTATTTATATTGACACGATTTCCTCCAATAGTGTAACCAAGAGCGTAAGTATTATCTATTGCTCGCAGTTGTAGTGGTGATGGCGTACCATTGAAATTAGAACCGGGAAGAAAGCGTACTTTAGTATCTTGAGAGAGTGCTAGAGCGTTGGTACCATCATTTACGCTACCAATATCGAACCAAGTGCTACCATCAGTAGAGTACTGCCATTTTCCTTGCGTAGTGGTAGCAGTATTACTAACTACAGCGATACCGCCCAAAGGCTCATCTGTATCATTATCACTAACTAGATCGCCAAATAGTTCAAGAACAGTGCGCCCAAGAGGATTGATAGTATCTTCATTTACTGAACTCAAGGTAGCATTAGCTGTAAGGGTGGGTGCAGTATTCAAAGTATGACTATATTCTTGAATTACAGAAATCTGAAATGCGAAGTCAACATTTGCAGCCCCAATCCTGACTCCTAACTCCCAATCTCCTCCCAACGCATTACTTCCAACAGGCTTATTAGAAGCAGCGATTTGAGCTTTAGTGATTTGGTGCAACTGCTCAATAAACTCTGCACCAGCATCTCCAGCCGCAACATTACAGCCATAAAGAATAAGCGACGATAGAAACCAACTTTGCAACTCTTCTGTATAACTTTCCAGAGTGTCAAGACTCAGTTGAGTATTACCCAAATAGAGACAACCAGGAGAACCGTGAGAAACAAGGTGCAAGCTAGTGTTGCTCTTGCTCTGCAACGCCTCTGTGATTTGTTCTATACCATCACGATTAGCATCAAGAATTAGAGTTCTTGCACCTGCTACGACTCCAGCAGCCAGCATTTGATAGTCCGTTACACCAGGATCGATGACCACCAGTATATTGAGTGACTGTTCCTTGCTGTCGCAGCGTGTGACGAGCTGATACGAGCTTTTCAAATTATCGGTATCGAGAGATATAACGTGAGACATTGTGGATTTTCCTTTAACTTAAAATGAATGGATTTATCAAAGAAAAAATTGCAAAGTAGGCAAGACAGATAAATACGCCGAGTTTCAGGCTTTTAAAAACCTGAAACTGAAAGGAGTATAGTTGGCAAAATTGAGAGAATGAAAACAAAAAGCGTGAGTAGATGACTTTAATTATTACTGGTGTTAGGTATCTATATATACTTTTAATTTGCCAGACTTACTTAAACGCTCCCTAAATTTAGTGACTTTAGATTGTGGGATGCAAACTAAAATCACCTTATATATAGGTATATTGTCAGAAGCAGATAAAAGATAAGCGAAAATATGCGGAAATTTGCTTTTCAAGAATCCACTAAGTGTTGATTAATTATCTTTACTTTTTTTTCTAAAAATTTATAATAAAACTCGTTTTATATGCTATTTGTAAAGCCAAAATATACGTATTACTTACGTAATAGACCGAATATCGTTAAGTTGTTCAATAAAAAGAACACAATAACCTTATATAAAAAATATCCCACAAACACATCACTATTACGTGAAATGCTTCACTATCATAAATCTTTCTTAAAAGCAGGCAAACTGCCGATCTCTAGAGCTTGTGTAAAGACGCAGTATTTTGCGTCTTTACGTATATACAATTCAGCCTCCGTCAGTTCCGTATGCCTCGTGCAAATTTTCCGACTCAAACTGGCGCAAAATGCGAGTCGCCCGACTTGTTAATTCCTGAGACCCCTTCACAACAATCAAATCCTTCCCAGCATTTAAACGTTAGCGATAAGGTAGAGTATCCCCACTCCCCACAGCTAAACCAACTCCGCCACCAATAAAATATGCACCCATATTCATATGCGATAACTTAAGTGAAGTAGCATAACAAAACAGTGAATTCAGCCGTGATAGTCTTACATCGCTATCTCAAAAAATATTGGTTATTTGCTCTGGTAGGCTTAACGATCGCCATCACAAGCATTATTCCCCTGCGTCTGGCGATCGCCTCTTACCAAGCCCCCGACCCGCAAGCAATCCTTGTTCTTGGCGGTCCCCCAGAAAGAGAACAATTCGCTGCTTATATTGCACAATACTATCCCAACTTAGACATTTGGGTTTCCACGGGAACCCCTCCCGATGTAGTCTGCCCCATCTTTCAAAAAGCAGAGATTCCCAGCGATCGCCTTCACCTCGACTACACAGCTGTTGACACCGTAACCAACTTCACATCCCTCATACCCGAATTCAAGCAACGCCGAATCCACCATCTTTACGTCATCACATCCGACTATCATATGCCCAGAGCCAAAGTGATAGCAACCCTTGTCCTTGGCAGTCAGGGCATTACCTTCACCCCTTTATCCGTCCGCGCTCGCCAACCAAAAGAATCGCTTTTACATATTTTGCGCGATGGTGGTCGCTCGCTCCTGTGGATTATTACAGGTCGCACAGGAGCTAGCCTAAATCCTAATTTACCTGCTTCATTCCCGATACGGAGATGCACTTAGGAGAACCATCTAAGCCCCCGTCGGTTCCGCATACCCCTGCAAATTTTCCGGCTCAAACTGGCGCAAAATGCGAGTCGCCTGATTCGTCAATTCCTGAGTGCCCTTCACAACAATCAAATACTTCCCCTCATTCAACCGATTGCGATAGGGTAAAGCATCTCCACTCCCCACAGCTAAACCAACTCCGCCACCAACAAAATATGCACCCATAGCACCAGCCGCCGCTCCAAAAATCCCACCAATGATGTGATTGCCAATATTTCCAACAGGCAATACCTCAATCCCCGTCAAAGCGTTAAAAGCATACCCAGCCACAAAACCAAAAGGAAGCAGCCAAGAATTCAAACGCGCAAATCCTTTCTTCGCCTGCTTGTTCGGGTCAATCAACCCAAACTCATCCGCACTTTTGTACCCCTGACCCAAAATGTCTATTTGATTGGTCGGTAAACCTTCCTTTTCCAAAGCCGTGTAAGCTTCCTCTGCTTTATTCCTATCCGGTAAAACTGCAAAAAGATAATTCATCACTTTATCCCCAGTGTGTCATTTTTTCACCAACAAAATCTCTTACTCTCTTGCCCAAGCAAGTAACGCTACCCATTGTCGGATGTAGGGCATTCATCGCCACTACAAACCTTTTTCAACGTGCAGTTTGCTTTTAGAGAAATGGATTTCCTTTCACCGTAAATATCCCAGTGGTAAAAAACGTCAACCCAGAGATTGAAATCACTCCTTCAAAACTCATGCAATGCCACTCCCCATCCCTTCACTGTGACGCGATACGACTTAACCCATTCAGCTTCGCATACCGCACAACCTTCACTCAGTACACCATGCGATCGCACTACGACTCACAATACTTCTCCTTGAAATTTACATTCGTAACGTTTTCCTTTATTTGTTTCTTGCACCTACACCCTAGAAGGGTGAGGCTATACAAACAAAGCCTGCCTCCGCAGGCTAATAAGCTTAATTTGACGTTTTGATGACAAAAATATATGTTTATTAAAAGACAATTTTTTCAATATTAATACGTTGATGCAAGATCTGAGTTTACCAATTTTCTTCAGCTTACTTACTAATATTACTAATGTCTGACCATATATATAATTAAAATAATTTTCTAATAACGAAGCACATCTATGGTTCAAACCATCCCCATTTCAGAACAAACTACACTTAAATATTTACGCCAAAATTTTAACTTGCAACGCAATGACGAGCGTCAGTTTTTTCCAGAGTGGTATGAAAACCTACCACAAATTAGTGATGCAGATAAAATATTTTTGGACAGGGTGCGTTCTCGGTACTTTTATCAACTCGATGAAGGAGCGCTGCTAGAAAGTGGAGTGAAAATGATGATAGTAGGTCCGCTACTCGATATAGCAGGTTTTTACGATACACCTTTCAAAACACGATTTGAGCTATCTGTAACACTGCAAGTAGAAACGGAAGAGGAAATTTTACAAGGACGAATTGACGCGTTAGTTTTACAAAATCAATTTTGGGTTTGGGTACTAGAAGCCAAACGGACTACATTTTCACTTTCGTTAGGGATACCTCAAGCACTTGCATATATGCTATGTCAGCCTGATGTAGATAAGCCAACATTTGGTATTTTAACAGGAGGCGAAGATTTTATATTTATTAAATTAGTTAAACAACAAACCCCTATTTACGGATTGTCTCGCAAATTCAGCATTATCAATGAAGGAGATTTATACGAGGTGTTAAAGATTATGCGTCATATGGGAGAGTTAATTGCTACTTCCTAATACCATTTTTGTATAAAGATGCTTCTAATAAGTCCGCGCAGGCGGACTTTGTTTGTATAGCCCCACATTTCCAATGTGAGGGAATTTTAAGCGCAACCCTCAGTCACTAAACCTGGACTCTTGCTAAAGTCAAGTTGCTGCTCGAAAATCGTCACTGTTTACCCCAACTGTTGCCGAAACTGCCGAATACTCAAAGACATCAGCACTGTAGCAAAAACGAGTAAAATCAATTCATAACGTTTTCCTTT
This sequence comes from Tolypothrix campylonemoides VB511288_2, assembly GCF_045999855.1. Lineage (NCBI taxonomy): Bacteria > Bacillati > Cyanobacteriota > Cyanophyceae > Nostocales > Tolypothrichaceae > Tolypothrix > Tolypothrix campylonemoides. Next base: position 228,390 of record NZ_JBFPMW010000006.1, on the reverse strand, counting down.
ACCAGCAAAAATTGGTTGAATGATTTTGCAAGCATTTGCGTTTGACGCCAAGCGATAAGTATACTGGAAAAAACTCTTGCGTGATGGGAGCAGACAAATGCCCTCACCATTTCCGGGTATGGACCCCTATCTGGAACAACCTACCTTTTGGTCTTCATTTCACAGCCGACTCATTATAGCCATTGCCGATGCAATAGAACCACAACTCGGCTCCCAGTACTACGTAGAAGTGGAAACTCGCACTTATCAAAGCGACGATAGTGAAGATGGCTTACTCATTGGTATTCCAGATGCCATTATCTTCTCCGATCGCTCCGATAATTCCACAGAAGAACAACCAATAGCAGGCGATCGCTCCACAGCTACCCAGATCCGACCCGAACGAGTTGAAATCCCCATGCCTTTAACTGTAAACGAGCGCTATCTAGAAGTCCGGGAAATCGTTACAGACGAGGTCATAACCGTAATAGAACTTTTATCTCCAAAGAATAAGCGTTCTGGAGATGGTAGGACAGCTTATGAGAAAAAGCGACGGGCCATTCTAGGTAGCGCCACTCACTTAGTAGAACTGGACTTGCTACGCGGCGGTAAACCGATGGCAATTCTGGGAATGCGATCGACAACAGCATACCGCATCCTCATCAGTCGGAGCGATCGACGCCCCGCAGCCGATTTATACAGCTTTTCCTTGCAACAACAACTACCATCATTTCCAATTCCCCTAAAGCCCAACGAAGAAGAACCTCTGGTACCATTACAAGATATCTTCAACGGCGTATGCGATCGCGCCCGTTATTCCACGCGAATTGATTATAGCCAACCTATCCCACCTCCGGCACTATCAGCACTAGATTGAGAGTGGGTTGCAACGTTATTAAATCTCTATCAAGATGCACAATAAAAAATTAGAGAAAAATTAATGTGTTATGCAATTGTGATTGAAAAAGCAGCAAACAACTATTCAGCTTATGTACCAGATCTACCTGGATGTGTTGCTACTGGTATAACTCTTCAAGAAGTTAACCAGCAAATTAAAGAAGCGATCGCTTTTCATTTGGAGGGATTGCGAGAAGAAGGATTACCGATTCCTGAGCCAACTACTTTGTGTGAATATGTCGAGGCTTCATAAAGACGCTTAAAACAGCGCGTCTCTACATGATTGATTTGTATCATCCTTACGGAGATTTACCCCAACTGTTGGCGAAACTGTCGGATACTCAAAGACATCAGCACCGTGGCAAAAACCAGTAAAATCAGTACCTGAGGCCAAAGCGTCTCCACACCCACCCCCTTCAATAACACCCCACGGCAAACCTCAATAAAATAGCGCAAGGGATCTAAATAAGAGAGCCATTGTATAAAAGTTGGCATTGAAGAAATAGGAGTCAACGCCCCACACAATAGAACCAAAGGTGGATTGATAAAGAAAGCCGTTAACTGCGTCTGCTGTTCGCTCTTTGAGTAAGTCGCAATCAAAATCCCAATACTAATACCTACCCAAAAGTAAAGCACGGCAATTATCAGAAATACTAACAAATTCCCCCGCAGTGGGACGTCAAATACCAGCCGTGCAATACCAAGAGCAATCAAAACATCCAACGTTAGCAAAACCAGCAACGGACACACCTTAGCCAGAATCACCTCAGTATTGGAAGCAGGAGTCATCACCAACTGCTCGATAGTCCCTGCTTCCTTTTCCCTAACCACCAGAGAAGCAGCCGCTTGAGAACCAATCACCGTCAGGACGATACCAAACATTCCCGATACAATAAACCAAGAACTTTCCAGCCCCGGATTGTAAAAAATCGAAGTCTCAACTCGTACCTGGTTCTTTTGCAAATCTCCCATCTCTCGCTGTCGCGAGTTATAGTCGCTCACCAATTGAGTGATATAACTCGACGCAATACTTGCCGTATTTGCATCAACAGCATCGTATAATGCCTGCACTTCCACAGAACGCTTTTTAGCAACATCCCCAGCAAACTCTCGCGGAATTGTCACAGCAACTGTTAGTTTTCCCGTTGCCAAATCCGCTACCATATCCTTCTGCTCGGAGTAATACCGACTCACCACAAATGCATCCGTCTGGTCGAATATTTGTACAAATTCCCGCGAAGCACTACTGTTGCTGTAATCGGTAATGCCAACCTTCAGATTTTCCACTTCCGGATTTAAAGCAAAACCAAACAGCATCAAAAAGACTGTCGGCGGTACGAGCAGCTGAATCACAAGCTGGCGGTTGCGAAATATTTGAGCAAACTCCTTGCGGAACAGCGCCCAAAATCGGCTTCCTAAAATTGAGTCAATTAAATTGATAAACATAAGCCAAAATCCCTACACCCTCATTCTCTGCAATTTGCGCCAAGCCAAAAAGAAGAACAACCCAGACAGCATACCTAACGCCAATACCTGAGACCAAATACCCAACCAACCTACACCACGCGCATAAGCATCGCGACTTAACTCGATGTAATACCGAGCCGGGATAATGTTAGAAATCCAGCGAATGCTAGCGGGGATATTGGCTATAGGATAAATAAACCCAGACAACTGAAGTGAAAGTAAAAATGCAGTAAAAGCAACTGCTTGAATAGCAGCACTCTGAACTTTGGTATTGCTCCCCACAAAAATCCCCCAAAAAACACCACAAGCAATGTAAAGCATCGAACTGAAAATCATCGGTGTCGGATCGCCCACAAACCACAATCCAAAGAACAGCCATGCTTCCACATTGACAAACAACACCTCCGCCATACCCACCAGCCAGAATGCTGCAGCCTTCCCAAACAAATATTCCGTACCTGTCAAGCTAGAAGCGTAAACTTGCAGAATAGTCCCCTGTTCGTATTCCTTCGCCGTTGCCAAAGCAGCAAGCAATGGAGGAAACAGAGTCACGGTAATTGCGATCGCCCCAGGACCGATATATCTCAAACTATCAAGACCCGGATTATACCACAAGCGAAACTGAAGATTCACCAGAGGTTCTCGACTTCCCCGGAGATTCTCCATAAAAGCATTAGTCGTAGCTTTAGTATAACCCCTAACAATATTCGCCGTATTAGCATCAGTACCATCCACTAAAATCTGCACCTCAGCCCCGCCCCCATTTCGCTGCAAATCCCGAGCAAACTTTGGAGGAACAATCAAACCAGCAGCAACTTTACCCCCATCCAACAACCGAGTGACATTCACCTCCGGACCAGAAGCAACAATATTAAACTTATTTGTGCGCTCAAAAGTCGCAATATACTCCCGACTGCTAGGAGTTCTATCCAAATCTTGAATTGCAAAATTAATCTTATTTACCTCCAACGATACCGCAAAGCCAAACAACAGCAGCAGCATCAAAGGCAACAAAAGAGCCAAAGTCAAAGTCAGGCGATCGCGTCCCAACTGCGATAATTCTTTTATAGTTTGAGCAAAAATGCGTTTCATAGTTAGACATGATTTATAATGGCTAATGGCTAATAGCTAATTGCTAATTGCTAATGGTCAAAAGGCAATTAGCTATTAGCCGTCTTCACTCTTATTCTTATATTTCATTTAGGACTGCTATAAGAGTTCAATGAACCAAACCCAACAATAACGGTTCAATGTTAGATTCAACTCACCACACCAATAAACACATCTTCCAAAGAAAACTCAATTTCTCTGTAGTTTTGCACTTTGACCCCAGCCTCTTGCAGCCAAGACTGAACTTGAGGGATCTGCAAGCGCGGTTCATCCAACACCGTATGCAAGCGCGAGCCGAAAATTGAGACTGAAGAACGTTTTAACTTTTGCTTCAACAAATCCGATGCTGTCTGCAAGGGTTCGCACTCCCATTCCACCAATCGCCCTGGTTGTTCCTGCTTGACTTGGCGTGGAGTTCCCTGTGCTACGAGTTCTCCTGCAACCATAAAACCCAAACGGTGACATTGTTCGGCTTCTTCTAAATAGTGAGTTGTAACCAATATTGCCATTCCTTCTCTCGCAAACTGGTTAATCCAACGCCAAAATTCTCTTCTTGCTAGGGGGTCAACGCCAGAGGTTGGCTCATCCAAAAACAAAACCTTTGGTTCGTGCATCACTGCTGCACCAAAAGCAACTCTCTGTTTCCAACCTCCGGGTAAATCGCGAGTTAGCTTTTCCTCTTGACCTACAAGGTCGCTGATTTGCAATACCCAATTTTTCTTGGCTTGTCGATAGCGGCGGGGAACACCATAAACACCACAATAAAATTCTAAATTTTGTCCAATAGTCAAATCATCATATAGCGTAAATTTTTGTGACATATAGCCAATTTTTTGCCGCACTGTTGTACTGCGTAATTGACCGATTTCTCCTGCTAAAGAAACTTTTCCAGAACTCGCAGGCAAGAAACCGCACAGCATTTTGATAACTGTTGTTTTCCCAGCACCATTTGCTCCTAAAAGACCAAAAACTTCACCGTATTTAATATTTAAATTGATATTTTTAACCGCGTGAAAATTACCAAAAACTTTATTTAAATCTTGTGCGCCAATGGCTGTTCCAGAAGACATTTCCTGGTGGAATATGCGAGGGAAATTGCTAGCAGGAACGCTCCCTTTTTGTTCCCGCAATCGAGCGACAAAAGTATTCTCAAGCGTCGGGGTATCAACAACAAAGTTTTCCCCCAGAATCTCTTCTCTTTCTAAAATAGACTGAATTCTCTGTTTGGTTTCTCCCGGTTCTGCTGTCAGCACATCCAAGCGATCGCCAAAACGCTGCACGTCAGAAATCATTCCTTGCAACTCAGGATTTTGACTCAGGATCTCGGCTGCTTTATCAAGTTCCGACACTGGCAAATACACTTCTAACCGTTTCATCCCCAAGCTAGCCTTAACGCGAGAAGGTGTATCGCACTGTTGAATTTTACCCTCATACATCAAAGCAATCCGCGAACAGCGTTCGGCTTCATCAAGGTAAGGAGTTGCAACAACCGTCGTCATCCCTTCCATTACAGCCAGTTCTGCAATAATGTCCCAAAATTCCCGTCGCGACACGGGATCGACACCTGTTGTCGGTTCATCTAGCAACAAAATTTTGGGTTGGTGAATCAGCGCACAGCACAAAGCCAGTTTTTGTTTCATCCCTCCGGAAAGGCGTCCGGCGAGACGATCTTTAAACTGGGCTAAATCCAGTAATTTGAGATAGCGATCGCTGCGGGTTTTTAATACGGCTTCACTGACTTCACGCAAACCTGCTGCATAACGTATGTTTTCCCAAATGCTCATGTCTTGGTATAAACTAAAGCGTTGGGTGAGATAGCCCATTTGCAAGCGCACATCCCACGGCTTGGAATTGAAGACTTCTACAATACCGCTTGTTTGCTCCATGACTCCAGAGAGAATCTGGAATGTAGTGGTTTTCCCCGCTCCATCGGGTCCTATGAGCCCAAAAATTTCGCTTTGATAAATGTCTAAGTTTATACCTGCTACTGCTTCTATGTGCTTGTTGTAGCAGTGGCGTAAATCCCGAATGGAGATGACAGGGGTGTTTGTTGGTTGAGTGGGATCTTTCATCTCCCTTGTCCCCCTTGTCCCTCCAAAATCCTCCCATCAGCTGGCATTCCCGGTTTTGCCAGTCCTTGGGAATTTTTAAGGGTAAGTTCTACTCCAAAGACTTGTGTAACTCTGTCTTTTTTAAAGTAAATATTTTCTGGTGTGAAGCTGGCTTTGGGATCTATGCGGGTGACTGTTGCTTTCAACGGTTGCTTGGGATATGTATCTAAATAAACCAGGCTGGGCTGACCTATTTTAACTTTTCCTATTTCTCCTTCAGGTATAAAGCCACGCAGGTAAAGATTATCTAGATTGACTATTGTCACGAGTGGCGCGCCGGCTGCAACAACTTCGCCTGCTTCTACCGAACGAGTAATGACGCTACCTGCTAGGGGGCTGTTGATTTTTAAGTAGTTTAAGTTTGCTTGCACTTGTGCTTGTGTGGCTTGAGCATCTTTGACTTCTTGTTGGGCTACGGCAATATCTGTACGGGCTTGGAAAATTTGTTTTTCTATTTGTAATGCAGCAGCCGCTCGTATCGGCGTGTTGCGAAGTGTTGCTTGGGCTTGGGTAAGGGTTCCTTGGGCTGACTGTACTTGTTGTCTGGCTGTGGCGACTCGGGCTCGGGCTACATTGAGAGCAGCATTGTCTTCATCTTTGCTCTGGGCTGAGACAGCGCCTTGACCGTATAAATAACTGGTTCTTTGTTGTTTTACCCGCGATAGTTCTAAATTCGCTTGGGCTTCTACAAGTTGCGATCGCGCTGCGGCTAGTGCGTTTTCTGCCTGTTCGACTCGACCCTGGCTTTCTTGTTTTGCTTGTTGTGTCGTAAGATTGGCTTGCTGGAGTTGGGCTTCCAAGACAGGTAATTGCTGGCGGGCTCTTTCTAGCCGTTCTTGTGCTGCACGAACGCGGGCTGCTGCTCCTTGAATTTGAGCGGTGAGTTCTGAATCATCGATTTGTACTAACAATTGACCGGGCTTAACAAAATCTCCTTCTCTCACCGCTACACTCGCAATTCGACCCCCTATTTTTGCTGATATATCTGTTTCATAACCCTCTATCCGCCCGCTTAAAAATAGACCTTCAGGTTCCGGTTGATAAATAAAAGTCCGATAAACCGTGTATCCCGCACCTGCAATCAGTGCGATCGCTCCTAATATCAAGACTGGTTTGGGAATATGCCGTCGGGGTTTTTGTGGAGAAGGTTGTGGTTGAGAAACTTGTATCTTATCTTCTACAGGGCTGACATTGGTGTCGCGATCGTCATGAATGGGTTCCGTTGGTGTTTGCGTCATAAAAACTTCCTCATATTTAAGACTTCAGCAGTAGAGTGGGTATTGCACAGCTTACTTGATTGACCGATTAATCAATATTGCGCTAAAAAAATTTATCTTGAAAAATGGGTGCTGTAGTTTCCGTTCGCGCCTGCTGTAGAGGGCGGTGTTTCAGGAGTTGCAAGCATGCCTTGCAAAAAGACCTCAACAGCCGTCGTCACCATAGTATCCAAGCTAATTTGCCGAGCATCGGGCTGTAGAAAAACCTCACGCGTAATGATATAGGCAAGAAACGAACCAACAAAACAACGGGCTGCTGCTGCTGAGTCCATTGGTTTGAAAACTCCCGCAGCCATTTGCTTGTCCAAGTAGCGAGTCAAAAAAGAGATGGAACGACTCGGTCCTATTTTGTTAATCATCTCAGCAACAGCAGGATGGCGAAACGCTTCTGAAAATAGCAATTTCATCATCGCTATAGACGTTGGATTATCCAAGACTGTCAGAAAAGCCTTAGCAAAGATGGTCAGCACAACCTTAGGAGGTTTGCTCATCATCTCTTCCTCGTTGTGAATTAGCAATTGCAGCACTGGTAGACGTTGTTCCACCACTTGCCGAAACAAATCAGCTTTATCCTTAAAGTAGTGGTATATCAAACCGGGCGAGCCAATTCCAGCCGCAGCAGCAATATCTTTATTGGTCGCCTTCTCAAAGCCCTTGTGGGAAAAGACTTGCAAAGCACCATCAATAATTTGCTGTCGCCGACCTTCAAAGTCTTGTTCGACACGTGGAGGCATAACTACAATTGATTGATTAGTCAATCAAACACTAACACATCTCAATCACGAAGATAAAAAAGTCAATTTTTCTTAATACCCATGTCTTTATCAATACCTTTGCCAATTTCTCAAAAGCCCTACAGACTGGAAGTCTGTGGCTATACAAACAAAGCCCACCTGCGTGGGCTAAAACCTAAAGCCCACGCAGGTGGGCTGCAAAGAGCAGTGCGTTGCGGAGAGCAGCACGTTGCAAAGAGCAGCGCCGTTCCCAGAGAAGTTGCGGCTTGGGGGAAACCCCCAAGCCGCAAACTTCGGAGGGTTCCCCCCCTTGAGGCGACTGCTCTGGGTTCCCCCGTTGAAGTGACTGCTCTGGGTTCGCCCCAACCCCACTTCGTGGGGACCCCAAAGCCCACGCAGGTGGGCTTTGTTTGTATAGCCGAGGCAGCGCGTTGCGGTGAATCCAGAGAAAGTAGGAGGGTTTCCCGCGCCCTGGGGACTGGTGAACCCGGAGGGGGGAACCCCCGTTGTAGCGCTTGCCGTCCACTCTTCTAGAGTGAGGGCGTTTTGGCAAAGGTATTGTTTGTGAAACGAGTTTAACGTATAAAATTGCAGCAGCATCTGTATTGCTCTGCTACCGGAACTTGAAAAAATGCCAAAAGCTAGGAGAAAGTTAGTATTAGACTATGGTGTAGCTGTATTAATCAGCTTGGTTGCATTAGCTCTCCGTTGGTTGTTACACCCACTTCTTGGGGACAACGCCCCTCTTCTAGGTCTGATTTTGGCAGTCACTGTAAGTTCTTGGTATGGGGGTTTTGGACCGGGTCTGCTAGCAACTGTCTTAAGTGCGCTTTTCGGTACATATTTCTTTATTCTACCGACATTTACCCTAAAAGTAGTTGATTCGATCGGAGTGGTTCGTATATGTATCTTCTTAGCAGAGGGGGCGCTTATTAGTTGGTTAAACGAGGAGTTAAGAGTTGCCAAGCACAAAGCTGAATTGACTGCACTCTCTTTACAGAAAAGTGAGGAACACAATCGGCTACTAATTGAAGGAGTCAAGGATTATGCAATTTTCATGTTAGATCCCAACGGGCTGATTGTAAGTTGGAACTCTGGAGCAGAACGCATTAAAGGATATTGCTCGGGAGAAATTTTGGGGAAACATTTTTCCATTTTCTATCCACCAGAAGAGATCGCACGCCAAAAACCCCAACAGGAATTGCAAATAGCGACAGCGGAAGGTCGGTATGAAGAAGAGGGTTTAAGACAACGAAAAGATGGCTCGTTCTTCTGGGCAAATGTTGTTATGACAGCATTACACGACGATTTGCAAAAGTTGCGGGGTTTTGTCAGCGTGACCCGAGACATAAGCGATCGCAAACAAGCAGAGGAACAGCTTCAAACTTCTCTCAAACAGTTATCTGATATCAAGTTTGCTCTAGATGAAGCCGCTATTTTAGCGGCGACCGATCGCCAAGGAAATATTACATATATAAATGATAAATTTTGCGAAATTTCCAAGTACTCTAGAGACGAACTGATCGGACAGAATCATCGCATTATCAATTCTGGTTACCATCCCAAAGAATTTTTTCAAAACCTTTGGTCAACTATTTCTAGCGGTCGAGTGTGGCATGGAGAAATCAAAAATAAAGCTAAAGATGGAACATTTTATTGGGTAGCAACTACAATTGTTCCATTTTTAAATAACGAAACGATCGAACAATATCTTGCCATTCGTTTTGATATCACCGAACGCAAGCAAGTCGAAGAAGCACTCCGCCGTTCTAGCGAACGATTGACAGGTTTATATGAAATTGACCGAGCTATTCTAGAAGCTAAATCTTCAGGAGATATTGTTCGAGAAGCACTCGTGCGAATGCAGCGTTTGGTACCCTGCAAGCGATCGCTGATTATTGTCTACAATTTTGAAAACAGCGAAGCTTACGCAATACCGGGAAGCGGTGCTGAGAATTTCCTTTCTCAACGAAGAGTTACCATACCGATTGACAACTTCATTTCTAATGAAGTTTTACAACAAGACATGACTCAGGGTGCAGAGTCCGTGACTGCAACAGGTCACGCTTCGCAGCAATTGTTAACTCCCCTTTTGGAAGAGAACGACACCTGCTTCAGAATACCTTTGCTTGTTGAAGGAGCGCTCGTTGGAGAACTCGCCCTGATTTTAAGTCAATCTACAGGATTAAACGCAGAGCATCAAGCAATTGCTTCTCAAGTCGCCAGACAGCTAGCGATCGCCTTGCAACAAGCCAATTTGCGAGAGCAACTGCAACACTATACCTTAGAACTAGAGGAACGCGTGACACAACGCACTTTGCAATTGCAGGAAGCTAATTCAGAACTCGAAGCATTTGCTTATTCTGTTGCTCACGATTTACGCGCTCCTTTGCGAAGCCAGCAAGGATTTTCCGAAGCACTTTCAGAAGACTATGCCGATATTTTAGATGCCAACGGTCGCGATTATATCGATCGCATTATGGCTTCTACCAAACGAATGGACGACCTCATTAGAGATCTATTAGCTTACAGTCGTCTCAGCCGTACCGATCTGCAACTTGCTACACTCAACTTGTCATTTATAATGACAGAAATATTAACTCAACTAGAAGCAGAGATTCAAGAGCGACACGCTCAAGTCATCGTAGAAAAACCACTGCCATCAGTCATAGGTCATCGCACTACCTTAATTCAAGTCATCATTAATTTAATTTCCAATGGCATCAAATTCGTACCTCTTAACAGACAAGCCACAGTACGGGTCTGGGCTGAAGAACGCGAGCGGTGGGTTCGCTTGTGGATAGAAGATAACGGTATTGGCATTGCACCCGAACATCAAGAACGCATTTTTCGAGTTTTTGAAAGGTTACACGGTGTTGAGGTTTATCCAGGGACTGGTATTGGACTGGCGATCGTGCGTAAAGGTATAGAACGCATGGGAGGACGAATTGGCATTGAGTCGGAGATAGATCGGGGCAGCCGATTTTGGGTAGAATTACTCTCTGCTAAGAAATAGGGACTGGGGACTGCTCTCGCTCCGGTGGCTCCGCCTCCGCTTTCATTCAACCTGAGTTCGATGAAGTCACCTCGAAGTTCACCCCTTTTTTAAGGGGGGTTAGGGGGGATCGAAACCCCAAGAATTCACTATATAAGACTTGTGTACACCACTGCATCCTTACCAAAAATCTGGGTTTAAAGCCCCGTCCTTCTAGGACGGCTTTTCTTCAATTTCCGAATTAACTCGCGAATCACATCGCTTTGAGTGCGATTTGTTTCTTTGCAATGCGCTACTAGTATCTCGTACTCTTCGTCTGAACACCGCACTGTTAATTTTTTCATGCCGTCATATTGCCGTCGATGGTGGTATAATAGTAGCATGAAAACATTGAAGTTTAAGTTGTACGAACACAAGCGCAATAAGTACCTCAAGCGGATGATTAACGCTTCTGGGGTAATTTACAATCATTGCATTGCCTTGCACAAACGATACTATCGTATGTGGGGTAAACACTTGAGTTGCACGAAACTTCAATCACACATTGCCAAGTTGCGGAAACGTAGTGAGTTTTGGCAGTCGGTAGGCTCTCAGGCAGTACAGGATATCTGTCAGCGCATTGAGAAGGCATACCAATTGTTTTTTAAGCACAACAAGAAGGGGGTTCGTCCACCGGGATTCAAGAAAGTCAAGAAATACAAATCGTTCACCCTAAAGCAAGCAGGGTACAAGTTTTTAGGTGGCAATAGAGTCAAGATTGGAAATCGAGTTTATCAATTTTGGAAGTCTAGAAGTTGGGAGGGAACGGTCAAAACACTAACCATCAAGCGCACACCTTTGGGTGAATTGTTTATGGTGGTTGTAGTTGACGGTGTAGTTGAACCAGAAATCAAATTCACGACTGGTAGAATAGCGGGATTTGATTTTGGCTTAAAGACGTTTCTCACTTGCTCTGATGGTTCGAGTATTGAATCTCCTCAATTTCTCAAACAGTCTCTCAGCACAATTAAAAAAGCTAGCAAACAGCATTCCAAAAAACTAAAAGGCTCATCCAACCGAGAAAGGGCCAGAAAAAATCTGGTACGCAAGTACGAGGATGTTTTAAACGCTAGACGCGATTGGTTTTGGCAACTAGCTCACAGTCTAACTAATAGGTTTGATGTGTTGTGTTTTGAAACGCTCAATCTCAAAGGAATGCAACGTCTTTGGGGGCGGAAAATATCAGACCTAGCTTTTGGAGAATTTCTACAAATTTTAGAGTGGATTGCCAAAAAGAAAGGCAATTCTGTCATATTTATAGATCGATGGTATCCGTCTACTAAAACTTGTTCTAGTTGTGGACACGTTCTAGAAAAGCTGGATTTGTCCGTCAGAGAGTGGCGCTGTCCGTCCTGTCAGTTAGTGAATGGGAGGGACGAAAATGCAGCTAAAAATATTTGTGCAGTTGGGGCATCAACTGTTGGGTTAGGTGATGTAAGACGGGCTGTGCCTGCAATCGCTGTCTGAGCCTAGAATCCCCACGCCTTTAGGCTGGGGAGTATGTCAAAAAGCCCTAGTGATTAGAAATCACGGCTATACAAACAAAGCCCCTTCGGGTTTGCCAGTTCCCTACGGCGGGAAACCCGCCTGCAGGACTGGACTCACCGCCTACGCGGACTAAATTATAAAGGGGTATAAGACGCGGACTTAGTCTGAGGTCTGTCGAACTCACATTCATTCAATTCCGTTCAATAATAGGACAAATAGTTTCTTCACCTTGTTCGGTTATTTTTTCCCAACCAGAAAGAAGCCCCTCCAACTCAGACTTTAAGAGAAATAATTGCTGAATTTGTTCATCAATAGCTGATAGCTTGTTTTTTAACTGAACTTTTATGCGATCGCAGGGCATAAACCCATCATCATGAACATCTAAAAACTCTTTAATTTCCAATAAAGTTAAACCCAGATTTTGAGCGCGTTTAATAAATTTTAACCGTGCCAAAACCTCAGAATTAAATAATCTAAATCCACCTTCAGTTCTACTTGAAGCATGAAGCAATCCAAGCTCTTCGTAATAGCGGATCGTTTTAATAGGAACGCCACTTTCTTTAGCAACTTCGCCTATTTGTTTTAGCGGTTCTTGAATTAACATACCTACCTTAACCTTCCTCTCCCCTTGCATGAGAGAGAATTACCATTTTCATTGTAAACCCTCCAGTAAGATGGAGAGTCAAGAGAACCACGAGTAATGCCCCCTGTTAATTCTGCAAAATTTTAGGGAAAGCTATTAACAGTAGCTTCTCCAACAGGTGGGGTTAAAGAAAGATGATGAACGATAAAAATGATAATAATGAAGAAACTCACTTAGAATTAGCCAATACAGACGCTAACTCTTTGGAGTATAAAGATATTTACCAACTGCTGGATATTCCGGCCATACAGAACGAGAATCTCCCTATATGGGCTTTGGAACAGTTAGACTCCAAGGAGCCGGACAACTACCCCTACAAATACGAGAAACTCAAACTCGAGCCCTCAAGAATGGGTCATTGGCTGGAATATGAAGAAACTGCAAGGCTAGAAAGATTAAAGTTACCTGCGGATAGCGATACCAACTTTAATCTCGATTTATTCAATTATTTTGAAGCCTAAAGCCAAGCGCGATCGTATTGAACGGGCCAAACTTTATCTTGCTTCAATTGCTTAGCCGCATGAGAGGGCCAATAAGGATTGCGTAAAAGTTCCCGTGCCAACAACACAATATCAGCTTGCCCGGTACGAACAATACAATCTGCTTGTTCGGGCGACGTGATTAAGCCTACAGCACCAGTAGGAATATTTGCCTCATGGCGAATTCTAGCCGCAAAGGGAGTTTGATAACCGGGACCGTAAGGGATTTTGGCATTTGTCAGAGTACCCCCACTCGAACAATCAATTAAATCAACTCCCAGCGATTTGAGTTTATCTGCAAGAGCAATACTTTGTTCAATGTCCCAACCATTTTCTGCCCAATCAGTTGCAGAAATTCGGACCCAAAGCGAGGAGTCCCCTTCAGGTAATACTTCTCGGACTCCACTAACAACTTCTCTGAGAAAACGGGTTCGATTTTCAAAACTACCCCCATATTCATCTTCTCTGTGATTGCTCAAAGGTGATAAAAACTGATGTAATAAATAGCCGTGGGCTGCATGAATTTCAATAACCTTAAACCCAGCTTCAACCGAACGTTTGGTTGCTTGTACAAAAGCGTCAGTCACTTGCTGGATTTCTTCAATGCTTAAGGGTTGTGGAACTGGGTGTTTATCACTAAAAGCAAGAGGACTGCTAGAAACTACAGGACGCCAACCGCCCACCGATTCATCTAGAATTTGTCCGCCTTCCCAAGGAGGTGCTGTACTCGCTTTTCTTCCAGCATGAGCGAGTTGGATACCAGCAATAGAACCCAAATTATGAATAAGTTGCACAATTTTTGCCAGAGGTTCAATATGCTTATCAGACCAAATGCCCAAATCTTGAGGACTAATGCGTCCTCGCGGTTCTACAGCCGCCGCTTCAGTCAAGACTAAACCTGCACCACCAGCCGCACGACTAGCTAAATGGACTAGATGCCAATCATTGGCATAACCATCAGTACTGGAATATTGACACATTGGAGCAACGGCGATGCGATTGCGAAAAGTCACCGAGCCAAGGGTAATCGATTCAAATAGATGTGACATGGGAAGTAGGAAGTAGGAATTATGAAGTATGAATTATGAATTATGAAGTAGGAGCTGTTTCATTCTTTTATAGTTTATCTTTCATCCTTTATACTTTGAGTGCGCGTTTTCCTAAAGACAAGCAAATAACATCGTTTTGTGGAGTATGGATGCGGCTGCACAGAACATCTCGATAATGGCGTTCTATCGGATTGTTTTTTGATAGTCCCGGATTGCCAATGAGTTCGAGTCCAATTTCTACAGCACGAATTGAGTGATTTGTCGTGAGGTATTTCACAGTTTGTGCTTGAGAACCTAGGGAACTGCTGGACTCGCCTCCATCAACTTCGGCTGCTAAACCATAGATAAGTCGCTGATTGGCGTAAAGTAAAGCTTCTATTTCACCAATTGCTATTTGAAAGCGGGGCAGAGTTGCCAAACTATCGCCTAAGTTAGCAGGCGATCGCTTGTTTAAATATTGTACCAACCAATCTCGTGCTGCTTTTGCTACTCCTTGATACAAAGCACTCAGTAACAAACTTCCACCTGTTAGTAAAAGAGGGTTGGGAGGTGACCAAGCCTGTACGGGACGGATATCCAAAGCATACTCTTCTGGGATAAAAACATTCTCCAATATTAGGTCATGGCTGCCAGTTGCACGCATTCCCAAGTGATCCCAAGTTTCTACAATACGCAGACCGGCAAGGTCGCGAGGAACTAAAAAGCTACCGACTTGCACATCTTTATCATCAGTTCTTGCCCAAACCACAAAATACCGCAAGATGGGACTGCCTGTGGTGTAAATTTTGTGACCTGAGAGCAACCAACCACCAGGCTGGCGTTGGGCAATTGTTGCAGGTAGTCCCCCTCGTGCTGGTGTTCCTAGTTCTGGTTCAACACGCGCCGCGTTGAGTAAGGCTATACCTTCAACAGATTCCCGACACAGTCTTTCATAGATAGCAGGATGCCATCGGCGAGAACTAGCTGCGTTAGCATATTGTAAATAATGCATTGTTAGCACCAGAGCCGTCGATGCATCTCCCCGAGCTATGGTTTCAATAACTTGGCAAATTGTGGAATAGCCCAAACCCCGACCACCAAATTCTAATGGAACAGTCAGACTTAAAAGCTGAGCTTTGTGGAGGGCTTCAAAGTTTTCAAAAGGAAATGTACTGTTGCGATCGTGTGTTGCGGCGCGAGTCGCAAAATCAGCTGCCAAAGCCTTTACGCGCTCCAATAAACTAGAAGTGGTTTCGGTTGGTGAGAAGCTTGAACTATCAAGGGTTAAGTTGAAATTTTTCATCTTTTATCCTTTCTTTCGCGACATTATGCGATCGCTTTAAACTTTTTTGTAGTTGCGTTAAGCGTTGTTGCCAATCGCACATTTTTCAACTTGAAAATAAAGCCTTGCATAGAAAAAACATTTATGGTAATTTTCTCTATACTGCTAAAATAGCATAATTTGATTGATATGCCGTATTTTAAAAGAATAATCGGCTAGTCAAAGTGTATTCTTAGTAGAATCTCTCATCTGTTTGGACAACACCAGTAAGCGGTTGATGTTTCCATTGACTTGGGGAGACGCTAATCTCCCCAAGAAATGGTTTCATAGAGTTTATAAGTTTTAGAGCCTTAACCATAAAGACGCCTTTTTCCCCCATCCAAACCCAAACCCCTAGCGGAGACTTTTTATGCCGGTAGAATTTATTGGCTTAATCCGGACTAAACCCGTATCAGAATTAGACGGACCTCCAGGAACAATTTCCGATAACATTATCGATCCAGCCTATGTTCGAGAATTTGCACAAGCTCACGAACAAGGTGATTTTGACCGAGTCTTAATAGGTTATAACTCCAGCAGCCCTGATGGCTTTGGTGTTGCTAGCTACGCCGCTTCATGGACTGAAAAATTAGGATTTTTGATTGCACACCGACCGGGTTTCGTTGCACCTACATTAGCAGCTCGCAAAGCAGCAACGCTAGACCATTTTACGGGTGGACGTATTGCCATCCACATCATTACCGGTGGAAATGACGCCGACCAACAACGTGATGGGGATTGGCTAGACCATGACAATCGCTATCGACGGACCGACGAATACTTAAACATAATCAAGCAAATATGGACGAGCGATATTCCCTTTGATTGGGAAGGTAAATTTTATCAAGTCAAAAAAGCTTTCTCGGATGTCAAACCCTTACAAAAGCCCCACATTCCTATTTATTTTGGCGGTGCATCTAAAGCAGCTGTTCCCATAGGTGCCAAACACGCAAATGTTTACGCTATGTGGGGCGAACCCATTGCAGCAATTAAGCAGCGGATTGCTGAAGTTAAAGCAGCACTACCGCCCGGAAAAACAATACGTTTCAGTGTTTCTTTACGTCCCATTCTTGGAACAACAGAAGAAAAGGCATGGGAAAGAGCAAAAGATATATTAGAAAGAGTCGTTGAATTACGTGGCGGGCAAAAAGTAACATCCTCAGCAAGACCGCAAGCTGTAGGATCGCAACGATTGCTAGATTTTGCAGCCCAAGGAGAAGTTTACGATAAGCGATTGTGGACGCCAATAGCAGCAGCTACTGGAGCTGCTGGTAATACGACTGCTCTAGTAGGAACACCCGAACAAGTTGCAGAAGCTTTAGTGGATTATTACGATGCTGGAGTCACAACCTTATTAATTCGAGGTTTTAACCCTTTACAAGATGCTATTGATTACGGACGTGAAGTCATACCTCTCGTTCGTGCGGAAATTGCCCGACGGGAGCATCACACTGTCAGTGTTGCTTAACATCTTTATCCTTAGAGGATGTTGGAAAAGTCTTTTCATCAGTAGCAAAACATTCAATATCCCTTTAAATACCCCGATAAATTGGTGAATTTTCAGAGTATTTTCCCCCCTTTTTAAGGGGGGAATTGGAATCAAATACTCCTGTTTTCAGGATGTTTCATATCTTTTCTAGAGAACTGTATACACCGTAGCCTTGGTAAGGGAGGACAGAGGGGGGTAATTTTTATACCTCACCAGGTTGAAATTTGCTGTAGTCCTTGCCTTGCGGACTTCGTTTGTATAGCCGCGATCTCCAATCACTAGGGCTTATCGGGGTTATTAAAACGGATTTGGTATCAAGTATTAATGAGCATTACAAATTTTTAAAAGTAAAATCTGCCACTGCCACGTTCATCACTAGTGTTCACACGATGCTCCCTGAAAATCTAAATTTTCTAATTCCATTTACAAGATAGAGAGAGAAAAACAGGAAAGCAAAATGTTAAAAATAATTATGACTTTTCGCGTCAGCAAATTTACTGTAACACTGTAGTTAAAATTAGAATTTCTATTTCTACCAATTGATACAAAGACTGCGATAGATAGTGAGAGAATGTTTGTAAAGTTCTAATTTAGACTCACGTTCTATCCAAAATAATATTGAGTTATTCAAGAGAAAATTTAATACTTAAGAAAAAAACCGCTCTTCCCTTATCCCTGATTCCTAACTCCCGCGATACTTATACCGAAACGGTATCACGTCTATGTTTTTTACCATTATTGATATCTAATTTGGTAGTTAACTGGGAAGAGGAGGTATTCTTTTTGTCATGTAATTCTTGAAGCAAGAATATATTTATATTAGTCATCTCACAATTAACATAAGTGCCAAAATGCCAAATGTAAAACGTAAAAATAGTGGGGTGGAGAGCATCGCCTTGCGCTGAGTCTGGGGAAAGCACGAGAGTTTCTCAACCTGGGCTTATCCCTACTCCAACAAATCGGGTTCTTCCCGTACCGTCTTTTGATAGATTGGCTGAAAACTAAACCACCCAGCTATGGGGGTTCCTACTTGGCTGCGTGTCAGGCGTGCGGTTTCAGGTTTTATCAGACGGGGTTGACCGGCTGCTTCAGCCAATAGTTGCGCCTGGGACGATCGCTCAAAGCTAATGTACCACCAAGCTGCTTCGTCAACGGTTTGACCTACTGTCAAATGACCGTGATTGCTTAAGATTACTGCTTTTTTGTTGCCTAATGCTTCAGCGATGCGCTTACCTTCTTGGGGATCTAGTACGACGCCAGTATAGTCATCAAATAGAGCGTGGTCTTCATAAAAAGCGCAAGAATCTTGAGTTAGGGGATCGAGCAAGCGATGAAAACTTGACCAAGTTTTCCCGTAAAGTGAATGAGCGTGTGCTGCAGCGACAATATCAGGTCGTGCTTCATGCACTTGGGAATGGATGGCAAAAGCCGCTCGATTCACACCACCTTCGCCTTTAACAACCTCTCCCCCTGCATCTACCAAAAGGAGGTTTGAAACCTTGATTTCAGCAAAGTTGACTCCAAACGGATTTACCCAAAAATGATCTGTAAATTCCGGATCGCGAGCTGTAATATGACCTGCTATACCCTCACTAAAACCAAAACGTGCGAATACACGAAAGGCTGCAGCTAGATGTTGCTTGCGGTAAAGACGTTCCTCTTCTACGCTAGCAAAAATAGGGGGTTGCGGTCTCTCATACTTTGGCATGATTTTTCTGTTCCTCTTTGCAAGGGGCGTTTGAATATCCAGAACGAAAAGAACTAACGCTTTTTTGTTCTGGATTGTACTGGTGTCTCCAAATACATCCAGTATCGTTGCCAAGAACGTGGATGGATATTGATGGTGCGAAAACAGTCGTTGTCTTAACTGCGTGGATATCTCCTTCTGGAGGTAGAAGTTGGTAAATATCGCCCGGTCTTAGCTGACGCACTTCGACAACCTCTAATTGGGCGTGTCCTTCCTCATCGCCCTTATCCACACGTCGATAAACAGTTTCTTCTTGTCTTCCTTTATACAAACCTACTAGCCCCCATGCAAGATGATCGTGAACGGGAGTTGTAGAACCTGGGGGAATGACTAAACTAAAAACAGTGAGCGATCGGTCTTTTGCTCTATACAACAACCATTGCCCGATACCACCCCCCATAGCACTTTGTGGATTGGGTTGAGCAAATTTTTCCGGTAACCATCCTTGTTGGGCTAATAACTCTGTAAAAAGCGGCTCAAGGGCAGTTAAAGTCTCACTGCGGTTCTCCCTTGTACGATAGCTAATTTCATGAACCATAGCAACAAATTGTTTAAGTTCAAGGCTATCTACAAACCATTGATCTGCTTCTAATATTTCTAAATCGCTCATAAAATTTTGGATTTTGGATTTGTTACAAAAATTTCCCTTGTCGCCCTTGTTCCCCTCTTATCCCTTTATCCGCAGATGAGAACCTCCGCAACTAGCTCAACCACAACCATTCAATATAAAATACGGTAAATTGATAGATATATAGGCTATTTGAAGTATCAGCAGAAATATCCCACAAACAGGTGAAAAAATCAAGTCACTATTTTTTGTCGGTAGCACTCGCTATCTTTGTAATGCATAAGACATCAAACGCTCTATTATTCTAGCTCCATAGGATCTTCCTGACTTGAGCCAGCGATCGCAAAAATGCCTAGTCTCAACTTAAAAGCACAAGGGATCGCAGAAAATTGTAACGAAATTTACAAAAATGATATTTTTTTAGAAAAAAAGGATACGCTAAGCATAGTTCCATCAAATGTGGTCGAATCTTGACAAAGTAATTTCTTTTAGTATAAACCAACACTACTTGTTACGCGATCGCATGTGAAAAGTCATGTTGCGTGCTGGAGGATATACTACCCCTCCTCCAACTGTAACAATCGCCAAGGGTTGAAAGCAGTTGGAGTTACATGTGGTCGATCGATTTGGTTGGGAAAGATATCCCAATTCAAAAATTGCTGTGGCAAGTAATCGATAAAACTATGAAAAAGTATAGATTTGACCCCATGTACGAGTTTATCGGGAACTAACAATCGTAAACGTCTGAAAAAGCGAAAATAGAGCTATAAGGAGAAAATTTTATGGTTTCCTCTTGCGAAATTCCATTGGTGGCTCCAAGCCCCGCGCATATTTGTCCGTTCGATCAAGCCTGCAGTTATCTAGAACAGGCTGCAAAAGAATTGAATTTGGAGCGGGGTTTGTTGGAGCTTCTAAGACACCCACGCAAAGTCATTACAGTTTCTATTCCCGTGAAGAGGGATAATGGAGAGGTTGAAGTTCTTGCCGGACATAGGGTACAACACTGTGACATTTTAGGTCCCTATAAAGGCGGTACGCGTTACCATCCGGCTGTCACATTACAAGAAGTTTCAGCACTCGCGATGCTCATGACTTGGAAATGTGCGCTCGTTGGGTTGCCTTATGGAGGTGCGAAAGGAGGTATTGCGATCGAGCCAAAATTCTACAGTGTTGGAGAACTTGAAAGAATTACCCGCCGTTACACAACAGAGTTAATTAAAGATATCGGTCCGTCAGAAGACATTCCCGCACCGGATATGGGAACTTCTGCTCGTGAGATGGCATGGATGATGGACACTTACTCTATGAATGTAGGTCATGCCGTACCGGGAGTCGTTACTGGTAAACCTATTTCCATCGGTGGTTCGAGAGGAAGAGAAATGGCAACCGGACGCGGGACTATGATTGTTGTACGTGAAGCCCTAGCAGATATAGGTAAATCGTTAGCAGGAGCGCGAGTCGTCATTCAAGGTTTTGGAAATGTAGGTGCAGCCGCAGCTATATTGATGCATCAAGCCGGAGCAAAGATTATTGCTGTTTCTAATGCTGATGGAGGACTTTATTCAGATATTGGGCTGGATATTCCTGCTTTAAAAGACTATGCAGCACAAAACGACAAGAATATTGTTGGTTACCCAAATGCAATACCAATTAGTAATGCCGAGCTATTAACTTTGTCTTGTGATGTTTTGGTTCCTGCAGCGTTAGAGAATCAAATCACGGAGAAAAACGCCCATCAAGTAGACGCAACGATTGTAGCAGAAGCTGCTAATGGTCCTGTCACTCTTGAGGCAAATGAAATTTTAGAAGCTAGAGGTATCACGGTACTACCAGATATTTTGGCTAACGCGGGCGGTGTTGTGGTGAGTTATTTGGAGTGGGTACAAGGTCTTTCTTATGTATTTTGGGATGAAGATCGTGTCAATAGGGAAATGGAATTGCTGATGGTGCAAGCCTATCGTCAAGTCATACAACAATCCGAACAACGTCACATACCTCTGCGGTTAGCTGCATATACTTTGGGTGTTGGTCGCGTTGCTCAAGCACTTCACGATCGCGGTCTGTATCCTTAACCCGTTTCGATGAAGTCAAAACAGACCTCTCTCAAGCCCCTCTCCTCGCAGGCTAAGGTGTACATACAAGTCTTTTAAAGTGCATTCTTACAGATGCGATCGCTCTTAGCTTCCTTTAAAAAAGCTCCGGTGGTGTACACAAGTCTTTTAAAGTGAGTGCATTAAAAGCAGTTTCGATCCCCCCTAGCCCCCCTTAAAAAAGGGGGGAACTGAATTCCAAATCTCCCTTTTCACGATGTTTCATCTCTTTGTTAGAGATCTGTACACCATCGTAGCCGATAAATTGGGGGGCTAAGATACTCAAAAGTCCCCCTTTTTAAGGGGGATTTAGGGGGATCTAAAAAATTATGAGACTAAACAAATATGTGTGAAAACACGGCCTAGCCCCTTTTTAAAGCTACGGTGGCGTACACAAGTCTTTTAAAGTGCATTCTTGCGGATGCGATCGCTCCTAGCTTCCCTTAAAAAGGCTACGGTGGTGTACACAAGTCTTATATAGTGCATTAAAAGCAGTTTCGATCCCCCCTAACCCCCCGATAAATTGGAGGGAACTGAATTCCAATTCTCCCTTTTCACGATGTTTCATCTCTTTGTTAGAGATCTGTACACCATCGTAGCCGATAAATTGGGGGGCTAAGATACTCAAAAGTCCCCCTTTTTAAGGGGGATTTAGGGGGATCTAAAAAATTATGAGACTAAACAAATATGTGTGAAAACACGGCCTAGCCCCTTTTTAAAGCTACGGTGGCGTACACAAGTCTTTTAAAGTGCATTCTTGCGGATGCGATCGCTCCTAGCTTCCCTTAAAAAGGCTACGGTGGTGTACACAAGTCTTATATAGTGCATTAAAAGCAGTTTCGATCCCCCCTAACCCCCCGATAAATTGGGGGGAAATTGGAATTACCTCCCTGTTATCCAGTACCGGCATTCCCTTGACCCGATGTCAAAGTGGCGATTTGTGAGTCATTACTGGCGCTTAACCGATCGGTTTCAATGGTTAGGTTCCCTGAGTTACCAAGTGCCCCAGAAGCTACATAGTTGTAAATAAAGCCATTCGTAACAGTTGTCGTCCCTCTAGCATTCAGCGTAATATCTCCCGCCTGACTGCTAGCCGATCCAAGATCTGGGTTTATCCCGGCGTACAAGGCACTTGCTGAAATATTTAAGTTTCGGGCGTTAACTGCTATACTACAACCTCCTCCAGCACTTATATCAACATAAGCACCATTGGTGAGTGATACATCTGCACGCGTTAAATTATCGGGAAAATCCAAGCCAAGAAAATTGTTACCATCAGCATTCAGCCCAACCGTTCCTGTTCCAGCCAATCCTCCCAACTCGACTCAACCACCAGAGGCTGTCAGTATCCCGCCATCAGAAGTTATGCTACCGCCCACCAGTTTTAAATTTTGAATTCAAAATTTTTATTTATTTTCTATTTTTCTCAAAAATTGGAATTTACAGTTTTTTCAACAATGCAAAACAACTACAACCTACTGATTGTTGACTCTGTTAATTTTATCTAGAAAAAATTTTTTCAACCCCTCTGCTTTGATATTTGCATATCAAATTAGATATTTTATTATCAAAGACCGTAATACGACAACTGAACTCAAAAAAGTATGAAGATTTTATTCTTGACTTTAAACACTCTTAATTGTAGAAACGAATTAACATCTATTTAATAGCGTCGGTACGCACTTGCGTTCGCGAAAGCCCTTACTTAGGATGTCTAACTCAACCTTATTGAAATCTGTTATCATTCTAGATTTCAAACAACTGGTTTCTAAACTGTCGTTACTGTACTAGAGCGATCGTTCTCAAACAATTTGATAGTGTCCAACTCTTAACCTTCTGTGTGTTTCGCCATTTTTTTACACTTAGTTCTTAATTTTTCAGTAACAGTTTGTCACTTTTTATAGAAACGGAATTTAATATAGTATTCTTTCAGACTTTTTCTTAAGTTTCTATACTCGATTCTGGCTCAGGTATTTACATTAGTTATCTCAAGCAGATGTGGATTTACAGGCTTTGCTTAAAAATCGATACTTTTCTATACGATGGATTATATGAAGTTTTTCCTCAGAGAAAACCTTTCTAAATAAGGAATAGAGGCAGTTTTTTCTGATTATTCATGATTTGGTATTATGTAAGGATTGTTAAATTTAAGTGACTGACAAGGAAAACTGTGGTAATTGTTCCTAAGTAGGACTTACGCATAGCCCCCTTTTTAAGATACGGTGTACACAATTCTTTTAAAGTGCTTTCTTGGGGTTTCGATCCCCCCTAACCCCCCTTGAAAAAGGGGGAAATTTGATTCCAATTCTCTCTTTTCATGATGTTTCATGTCTTTTCTAAAGATTATGTACACCACCGTAGCTTGTTAGGGGGGAAGTTGATTCTAATTCCTCCTTTTTTAGGATGTTTCATGTCTTTTCTAGAGAGATGTACACTACCGTAGCCTTCTTACGGTAGGCTAAGGGTTCCCTCTGGGTTTGGGGGGAGATGGGGGATCGATAACGTGTAAAATACCCAAAATGACGTTGAGGTTGCGTAAGTCCTATTAAGTAGAAAAAATAACTCTGAACCTGTTTAAAACATCAGGTGCGATCGTTGTTCGCAAGAGTCCAATTTAACTAAGGAGTGCATTGTACTATGAGTATGGGCAAACAGCCCGGTTATGTAAAACTCAATTTCGCTGTTTCGTTAGTGCTTGAAGCGTTAATAGCTACCTCTTGCACTTGTAAAGTCTCCGCTGAGAGTGTACCTCACGATCGCTTTAATTCCAAAAGTTTGCCCCTTTCTCAATTAAAAATCTTAACTCTTACAAGTAGCAAGACAGCGTCCGACAATCTTATATCCCAGGTTCCCAATTCTCCCGATCTCCCCAATCCCCTGACTCCGACACCACCACCTCCACAACCTGTCCCCGACCCACAACCCTTACCAGAAACTCCACTTGATACCACTCCACCTAAACCTCCTTCTTCAGAAACCAGTCCCGAGCTTTCCGGAACTATCACAGTTAAAAAATTTGAGTTTGAAGGTAATACAGCCTTTAGTGATGAAACCTTAAGCAAAAAGACAGCAGAATATACTAACCGACCAATCACTTTTTCCCAACTGCTGCAAGTTGAGGCTGTCATAACAAAGCTTTATATCGATGCTGGATATATTAATTCTGGTGCTGTGATCGTTGCAGGACAGGAATTATCTCCCGAAGGAGCAGTCGTTAAAGTTCAGATTGTGGAAGGTGGAGTTGAGGAAATTAAGATTACGGGAACTCGACGGTTAAATCCAAACTACGTTCGCTCTCGTATCAAACTGGGTACCTCTAAACCTTTAAATAGAGACCGCTTGCTCAAAACACTGCAATTACTACAACTGAATCCCTTAATTGAAAGGCTGTCTGCTGATGTGTCTGCGGGTTCGCGTCCCGAACAAAGTGTAGTGGAAATTAAAGTCGTTGAAGCAGACTCTTTTAGAACAGAATTATTTGTCGATAATGGTCGTGCTCCCAGTGTAGGTAGTTTTCGACGGGGTATCCGTATTAGTGAAGGCAATGTTTTTGGTATAGGTGATGGCTTCTCAGCAACCTATACAAATACCGATGGGAGTAACGCTCTTGACCTGAGCTACAGTGTACCAGTCAATTCCCGCAACGGCTCTATTAACATAGCAGGTGGTTTTACTGAGACTACAGTGATTGAACCTCCCTTCGATCGCATCGATATTACAGGCGATTCTTTTTACATAGAAGCTGGGTTCCGCCAACCGATTATCCAAACACCCTCTCAAGAATTTGCCCTGGGCTTATCTTTTTCCCGCCAGCAAAGCCAGACAGAAATTGACGGAGAAGGCTTTCCCATTTCTGCGGGCGCTAACAACAATGGACAAACACGTATATCAGCACTGCGGTTTGTACAAGAATATACACAGCGCAATCGGAGACAGGTCTTTGCATTGCGTTCTCAATTTAGTGTTGGTATAGGATTATTTGATGCAACCATTAATAACGATCCTCCAGATAGTCGGTTTTTCTCGTGGCGGGGACAAGGACAATACATACGGCTTTTAGCACCAGACACCATACTGTTATTTCGCTCCGATCTGCAGTTTGCCTCGAAAACCCTAGTCCCATTAGAGCAAATTGGTTTAGGGGGTTTTCAAAGCATCCGGGGTTACAGACAGGATGAACTGTTGGTTGATAATGGCTTTTTTGCCTCAGCAGAAGTTAGGTTTCCTATTCTACGCATACAAGAGGTTAATGGAGTTTTGCAGATCGTTCCATTTGTTGATTTTGGTATTGGCTGGAACAGTTCAGATACCCCCAACCCAGATCGCAATACCTTGATGAGTGTTGGTTTGGGATTGCAATGGCAGATGAACGACACGTTAACCGCCCGTATCGATTACGGTATTCCTCTCATCAACAGTGATTTGAGGGATAGCGATCGCACTTTACAAGAAAAAGGTTTTTATTTTTCAGTCAATTACAGCCCTTTTTAAGGATTTTCGCCAGAATACTTTTGAATTGCGGACTTAATTATGAAACAGATGCAGCAGCTTTTTTTAATATCCCTACCCCTAACAGTACTGGGATGTTTTGCTTCTACCAACATTGTTAAAGCACAAGTCAGTTCTGATGGGACTTTATCTACCACCGTTACCCCCAATGGTCCTGACTTCACTATCGATAACGGCGATCGAGTTGGAGGAAACCTGTTTCACAGCTTCAAAGAATTTTCTCCCCGTGCTGGCTCGGTCATCTTCAACAATGCTTTAGACGTGCAAAACATTATCAACCGAGTCACAGGCGGTTCTGTTTCTGACATCAATGGTTTGATGAAAGCCCAAGGTAGTGCTAACCTATTTCTACTGAATCCTGCGGGTATTATCTTTGGACCAAATGCTCGATTGGAGATTGGTGGTTCATTTTTTGCCAGTACTGCGGAAAGCTTGTTGTTTGATGGATTTGAGTTTAGCGCCACCAATCCGCAAGCACTACCACCAACATTAAATATTAATATTCCTATTGGTTTGCGTTTTCGGGATAAACCCGAAACAATTACAGTGAAGGGTTACGGTCATAAATTGGAACCAACAATGGGTGCATCTGCAAATTTCAATAGTACTAATCTGAACAACATCCCAGGACAGAACGCTCTCGCTTTACTTGAAGTCCCAGCCGGAAAGACTTTAGCTTTTGTGGGGGGTAATGTGACTTTAGATAGTGGCGTTTTGCAAGCTCCTGGGGGTCAAATCGAGATAGGAGGTTTGAAAACACAGGGAACGGTAGAGATAAAGGACAGCACTTTAATCTTTCCTCAAGGAGTGCAACGAGCTGATGTAACCGTAACTAAACGCTCGGGAATCAATGTCATTACAAATAACAACCAGGGTGGTGGAAGCATTACGATTAATGGACGAAACATTAACATTTCAAATATCAGCATAGTAACAGCTGGTATCGGCCAAAACGTGCAATCGGTTAACGCTACTGCTGGGAATATTAAACTCAATGCAATTGAGTCTATCTCAGTTACGGATAATTCAAAAATAGATAACCGTACTTACGGACAGGGGACTGCAGGTAAGATTATCCTAGATGCGGGTAACAGCATTCAGATCGATTCGGGAAGTAGAGCCAATAGCAGTTTAACAAGGATAGGTCAGGGCAAAGGCGGAAGTATTGAAATGACAACCGGAGTGTTTTCCCTAACCAATGGTGCTAAGTTGTTTGCTGATACAGATGGAAAAGGGAAGGCTGGCGATATAGTTATCAATGCCGAGCGGGTCGAATTGGTTGGTCCCGATAGTGCTATTTTTAACAGAGTACAACAAAACGCTGTAGGAGATGGTGGTGAAATTCGCATTAATACCAATTCGTTTGAAGCCAAAAATGGCGCTGGACTGTTTGCAGATATAAGCGGAAAGGGTGATGGTGCTGATGTCATTATTGATGCCAAAGAGCGAGTTTCCTTTGATGGCAGGGTAGGAAATAATAGTAGTGGTATTCTCAGCGTAGTGCAATCAACTGGTGTGGGCAATGGCGGAGACATCCGCATCAAGACCAAATTTCTAGAACTTACCAATGAAGCTACATTTAATAACAGTTTAACCAACAACAGTCAGGGTAAGGGTGGAAATATTGAAATAACAACCGGAGTGTTTTCTCTTACCAATAAAGGTCAACTGTTGGCTGATACAAATGGAATAGGGAATGCAGGTAATGTCATCATCAATGCCGATCGCGTTGAGTTGCTTGGTGATGGTAGTGCTATTTTTGACAGAGTAGAACCAAACGCCACAGGAAATGGTGGCGAAATCCGCATTACTACCAACTCCCTCGTAGCAAAAGATGGTGGCGGAGTGTTTGCATATGTCCGTGGAACGGGGGCTGGTGCCAATGTCATTATTGATGCCAAGGAGCGAGTCACCTTTGATGGCAGGGTAAAAAATAACAGTAGTGGTATTCTCAGCGTAGTGCAATCAGATGGTGTGGGCAATGGCGGAGATATCCGTGTTAAGACCAAATTGCTTGAACTGACTAATGGGGGTACATTGAATGCTTCTTCTGAAGGAAATGGATCTCCTGGTAACATTTATGTTGATGCTAGCGATCGCATCCTAATTCAAAGTTTTTCTAAAACGAACACGAGTGCTATTTTTAGCCTTGCAGAAGGAAATATAGAAAATAATATTTCAAACAAACTACAAGAGATTCAGATTAAAGCTCGGGAGCTTTCCCTCATTGAGAACGCTCAAATCAATGCCAGTACGGCGGGACAAAATTTAGCAGGTAATGTGAAGATAGACACTGAATCGCTTTCTGTGGCTGGTGGAGCAAAAATTCTTGCTGGAGTTAAAAGGGATGCACAAGGAACGGCTGGGAGTATTACAATTACATCCAAAACATTAACTGTTGAGAACCCAGATAGTGGAATAATAGTCAGTTCTCAAGGAGCAGGAAAAGCGGGCGATATTACAATTCAAGCAAATAGTTTGACACTTAACGATCGAGGAATCATTGCGGCAGACACGCGAAGCACGGAAGGTGGTAATATCACGCTAAATTTGCGAGATGTTTTGCGGCTGCGTCAACGCAGTGCAATTTCCACAAGCGCAGAAGGGACGCAATCTGGTGGAAACGGCGGTAACATCAACATAAATGTCCCTCTCATTGTTGCTTTTCCCGAAAATAATGATATTACTGCCAACGCTATAAGTGGCAGAGGAGGAAATGTCAGAATTAGGGCAAAAGGTTTGTTTGGAATCTCCCCCCTCAGTCGTACAGAGCTTGAGCGACGCTTAAATACGACAGATTCCAGTAAACTCAAACCAGGCGATCTACCAACAAGTGACATCACTGCCATTTCCCAACAGCAGCCAAAGTTAGACGGTACAGTACAGCTGAACACGCCAGATATTGACCCCAATCGGGGATTGGTAGAATTGCCAGAGGAAGTCATAGATCCGACACAACAAGTTGCTCAAAATCCCTGTCAGCGAGGAGTAGGGAGTACCTTTGTAGTTACCGGACGCAGTGGGTTACCACAAAGCCCAACCCAAGCTCTCAGCAGTCGCAATGCACGTATTAGTTTAATCGAGCCAGTTGCAAGTACCGCAACGTCTGCAACTCCAAGTCATTTCACTTCACCCTCTCCCACTCCAACTGTTCAACAGCTTATACCAGCCCAAGGATGGGTATTGAACAGCAAAGGTAAGGTGGTACTGACAGCTTATGACCATACGAGTACGGGTTCGCAACGTTCTTTACGAACCCGTACTGGGTGTATTGCACGTTGATTTGTTTTCACACTCTTCTTTGCACCTTTAGAAGATGTTTGAAAAGTCCTTTCATCAGTAGCAAAACATTCAAAATCCCCCTAAATCCCCCGGTAAATTGGGTAACTTTAAGAGTATTTTCCCCCCTTTTTAAGGGGGGCTAGGGGGGATCGCTAAGTACCTAAACACAACTCACCACTTTTCAAACAACCTATTGGGTGAGACCAAAATGACAGGAGGAAAAATTATGCTTTTAAAGCAGCTTAAACTGAGTAAATTACACAATTTCTTCATAAGAATATACAGACGGCGCTCTCTTTTCCTTGCAGCCTTATTATTTACCCTCTCAACAATTTCACCTGTTATTGCCAAAGTTTCTGTACCCATCTCTATTGCTCAAGCTCAGCAAGAGCCCAAACAACTGACCCAAAAAGCCAGTGAATTATACCGCAATGGCAAATTTGAGGAATCTGCAACTGTCTGGGAACAATTAGCAAATATTTTTGCCACTCAAGGAGATAGTTTAAACCAAGCAATGGCTTTCAGCAATCTTTCTTTGACTTACCAACAGTTCGGACAGTGGAATCTTGCTGAAAAAGTACTTCGAGACAGCTTAAAAATTCTAGAAAATCAACCAGACAACCAGGAAAAATTAAAAATTTACGCTCAAAGTTTGGATATTCAAGGAAATTTACAAAGCGAATTAGGACAGTTAGCAAATGCTTTAAAATCTTGGCAAGAAGCTACAAAAATCTACAGCAAACTAAATGAGCCAGACAAGTTAGCCCAGAGCAAAATTAATCAGGCTCAAGCCATGCAAGATATTGGTCTTTATAATAGTTCTTGCGATACTTTACTAGAAGTGTTAGCTCAAGAAATTGATATTCAAAATTGCCAAAAATTAAGAGAACTGTCTCAACAAGAATTAGAGCAAAAACTGACAAAAGTCAGCAAGAATTCATCTTTACCAATACTAGTAGGCTTGAGAAGCCTGGGCGAACTGTTTCGATTCCAGGGTCAGCCAGAGTTCGCTGAAACTATCTTAAACACCAGCATAAACTTAGCACAAAAACTGAATTCTCCTTGGGAACAGGCTGCTGTCTATCTTAGTATGGGCAATACTTTAAGAGATATCGCAAAAGGCAAAAAATCTCGCGGTGAAATCCAGGATTACGAACAAAGGGCGCTCTCCTACTATAATAAGGCAATCCTTCTATCTCCATTGTTAATAACACGACAGCAAGCACAACTCAATCGACTTAATTTATTGTTAAAGTCTGAGGAATTTCAACAAGCAGAACAATTATGGCGATCGCTCGAACCTCAGATAATGAGCTTACCCCCGAGTCGAACGGGTGTTTACCTTCAAATCAACTTTGCTCATAACTTTGTGGAGTTAGCACAAACAGGTCTCTTCACAAAAGCGAATTCCCAACTTCCAACTTTAAACGAAGTCGATCGCGTCTTATCAAGAGCAGTCGAACAATCTAGAAGTTTGGGAGACAAAAGATCTGAAGCTTATGCATTGGGGTATCGTGGCAATTTGTACATGACTCACTCAATACAGAACTTACCTCAAGCTGAAGAACTAACAAAGCAAGCTCTGCGTATTGCTTCAACTTTTGATTCCCCAGACGTATCTTACCAGTTTTTCTGGCAGCTAGGACAGATACGTAGACAAAGAGGAGATATTAAAGATGCGATCGCAGCTTATACCAAAGCCTATGATGCTCTGCAATCATTACGGAACGATTTGGTAGCGCTCAATCCAGAAGTCCAATTTTCTTTTCAAAACACTGTAGAGCCAGTCTATCGTGAGTTAGTGGAGTTAGACCTAGAATACGCAAAATCTTTAAAAAGTACGGGGAAAAATCGAGAAAGTCAAGAACTTTTAGTTCAAGCCCGTAATGTCATAGAGTCATTGCAACTTGCTGAACTCAACAACTTTTTTAAAGAAGCTTGCGTAGAGGAAAAATCCAAACAAATTGATAGCATAGATCGGACAGCAGCAGTTGTTTATACAATTGTGTTACAAAACAGGTTGGAGGTTATTCTTAGCTTACCCAATCAAGAGCAACCCACTCTGAGCTTTCATACATACGAGTTTAAGCCGGGTGAATTTGAAGACACTGTAGACAAGGTACAACGTTCCCTCACAGATCCCAATAGTATCGAGTCAGATTGGCGAGTCTACTACAAAAAGTTGTATGACTGGCTCATTCAACCTATAGAGACGGAATTGAAAAACTCTAAAGTCACAACTTTAGCTTTTGTATTGGATGCAGATTTGCGAAATCTCCCCATGAGTATCCTTTATGATGGCGAGCAGTATCTGCTACAAAAGTATGCGATCGCCTTAACTCCAGGGTTGCAACTCGTCGATCCAAAACCAATTGCAAAAGTGGATTTAAAAGTCTTCACCGCAGGGCTCAGCAAAATCCGAGAGGGCTTCGAGCCACATAAAGACTTTAAAGCATTAAACTATGTAGAACGAGAACTCGAACAAATTAAGCAAATTGGTCTTTCAGACCGATTGATTCTTAACGAGAAATTCACCAGCACGCAGCTCAAAAAAGAAATTTTTGCTTCTCGTATTCCTCCCCTAGTCCATCTAGCCACGCATGGTGAGTTTAGCTCTAAAGCGAGCGAGACATTTATCCTTGCTTGGGATGAACGCATCAGTGTTAAACGCTTAGGTGACTTATTGCGAGACGCTCGTTTGTACCAGAGTAGACCCATCGAATTATTGGTTCTAAGTGCTTGTGCAACAGCTAGTGGAGATAAACGGGCTGCTTTAGGACTAGCAGGAGTCGCAGTCCGCTCTGGTGCTCGCAGCACCATAGCAACATTGTGGCCTGTTGTGGATCAAACGACAACTCAGATTATGGGTGAATTTTACAGCCAGTTAGAACAAGCCAAGAAGACAAATCTCAGTAAAGCTCAAGCTTTGAGAAAAGCACAACTGGCTTTTATTGATAAGTATGAAAAGTACAGACATCCTCACTTTTGGGCACCTTTTGTACTCGTTGGAAACTGGCAATAAGCACCGGAGCATCCCATAAACACAACGCTCTGGTGACTCCGCCTCCCGTTTCAATGCAGCTTTGCAGAGTTTCGCAGGCTGCATTCACAAGTTCGATCCCCCCTAACCCCCCTTACAAAAGGGGGGAACTTCATTCCAATTCTCCTTTTTCACGATGTTTCATCTCTTTTCTAGAGATCTGTACATCACTATAGCTTTGTAAGGGGAATTTGATTCCAATCCTTAGGTTTGCGGTGGAGTGTTTATTAAAAAGACTCTGCTTAAAATCCAGGAGGAAGAAGTACCTTATCAATTTCCACAACGACACCATTCTGTGCTTCGAGGGATGGTGGTTTACCGATCGCATCATTTAGCTTGACTGTTCCGTTGGGTTCATCGACTGTTACTTTGACTGTTTGACCTTCTAATAAAGTTGGTATTTCTTTACCATCTAACTTTTCATCAGAGATGACCCCCGAAACTAAATGATATTTCAGCACTTTGAGTCGATTTTCTGGCTGACTGTATCGCTGATACACATCTTTAGGTAAAGCTTTGAAAGCTTCATTGGTTGGAGCGAGAACTGTGTAACGACCATTTTTGAGGGTTTTCAGAAGTTGAGCTTTGTTTAATTCATAAACAAGATCGGCAAATTTCCCTTCTTGAGTCAGGGTATCAGCAATATTTTTTTGGGAGTTCCGGTAAGGATAGTTACGATAAGCAGAAGGTTGGAAAAGAGACGATGGAGGATAAAATTTAGCCAAAACAGGAACACAAATAGCGGTACTAGCACCAGCGATCGCAAGCGCGGCGGTCAACTTTTTCAACCAATTTTTGGGGATTGAGTTCTTTAAATTTTGAGGAATCATAAGCGAGCACCTTTGATGTAAACGAATAAATACTTTTACAACTTCTGATTAAGATGAAAAGTTTTGTCTTTACAAAATTTTGATTTTGTGCATTACAACTTACCTGATTTACAGGTAGCTTTTCCCATATATATATATCAGTAAGAAACTCATTAATTACGCATCTTTAGAAAACTTTGTTCAAGCTATAGCAACCCTCTTTGAATTTACAATTTGGCTTTCTTGGTGTAAAAATTATTTCAAATTCTGTAATTGTTCGCGGGGAAAACCTAATTCAACTGCTTTGTCATATGACTCGCGAGCTTCTTGATTTCTCTTTAGCACCTCTAAGACATACCCGCGATTAGCCCAAATATAAGGGTTCTTAGGTTCTATATCTTTGGCTCTGTTAAAAGCGTCTAGTGCATCATTGTAGCGTTGTAGCTCTAGTAGTGCTAGTCCTTTGCTTTGCCAAGCAGGATAAAAATCATTCCTCAAATCAATAACTTTATTAAAAGATTCTAATGCCCCTTGATGGTCTTTAAAGGATTGAGCCAGTACAATACCCCGATTGTACCAAACTTGATAATCTTGCGGACGGAGTTTACTGGCGCGATCGAAAGCGGAAAGGGCTTCTTCACGTTTTTCTGTACCCATAGAAAAAAGTACGTTACCCATACCAAGTAGAGCTTCATAAAAATTTTCATCAATTGCCAGTGCTTTCTGATAAGAAGCCAGTGCATCTTTGGGACGATTTAACTTTAGTAAAACAGTTCCTTGGTCGGTCCAAGCAATTAAATCTTTTGGCTGTCTTCTCAGCAAAAGATTATAAGATTCTAGCGCTTCTTTATAATATTCTCTTGCAAATTGCGGTCCCTGTAACTGTTCTGTAGCCAACCCTATTTCGTACCAAATTTTCGGCTCATCAGGTCTAATTTGCCTGAGTTTATCGAAGGAATCTGATGCTTCCCTATACTGTTGCAGTCCCATATAAGCTAAGCCTTTACCACTCCAAGCTTCAGCATCGTTAGAGTCAATACGCAGAGCTTTTTCGTGCATATCTAAGGCTTCTTTATACCTGCGAAATTTATAGAGAACCTTACCTTTATTGTTGAGCACTTTTACATTCTTTGGTTGTAGAGAGAGTGCTTTATCATACGACCCCAAGGCTCCTGAATCACGCCCCAAGCTTAAAAGAACATCACCTCGACCTTTCCAACCTTCAACTGAGTTGGGTTTCATTGCTATGAGGTTTTCAAATTGTTCTAAAGCTGCTTCAGGTTGACGTATATCGAGTAACTCATTTCCTCGATATGCGTAATAAAAGGGTCGGATAAATGGGTTAATCAATTCTACAGTGATGACAATCGCTCCAACCACTGCTAATAAGATGGGAATGTACCAAAGCTGTAAAGCGAAATGTAAAGAGACTTGTCGAGTTATAGCATTATTTTGAGGAAAAAATGACGGTAAGGGTGGGGAAGTTGAAAATTCGATTGGTGGTGTGCTTCCATTTTGAGAATGATTGTGAGAATGACCGTTTTGTCTTAGCGCGATCGCATTCAAACTCTCTAGAACTTCAACAACAGATTGATAGCGACGATCGGGACTCGGGTCTACCATTTTGGTTAAAATATTTGCTAAGAAATCATCGATCTCAATTCCTTCAGGAAATACAATCTTGTCTGTTTGTCTGTCCCGCCTGATATTCTTTGGCTCGATTCCTGTTAACAGATGAATTGCTGTCATCCCCAAGCCGTAAATATCGCTATTTAAACCGGGTCTTCCCTCCAACTGTTCCGCAGGAGCATATCCCGGCGTTCCAATCATAGTATGAGGTGGTAACTGCTGGTTGTATGATTGCCGAAATGAGTCTGTTGGGTATAGTTGTTTGACTGCACCAAAGTCAATTAAGACAAACTTGCGATCGATATCCCTTCTCATGATATTAGAAGGTTTGATATCGCGATGTATAATATTTATCTGATGAAGATGTTTTAAGATTGATAAAATTTCGTGTAAACAATTCAGAACTTCCTCTTTGGACCATCGCCGATCCATAAGTTTATCCAATGATTTACCCTGTATATACTCTTGAACTATGTAGTAATTTTGACATTCTTCGACGTAATTAATATATTTAGGGATCTGTTGACTTTGCTGTAAATAGTTAAGAATATGGGCTTCTCTTTGAAATAATCTCTTTGCTGCTTCAACATCAGCAATTTGAGGATTTAGTTTTTTGACAACACAAGGAGGGTCAGTTGATAAAGTATCTCTGGCTAAATAAGTTACACCAAAACCCCCTCGTGCCAATTCCCTGATAATTTCGTAGCGTCCACCCAATAATTCTTCGGTCATATAACTTGGTTTTTAAATATAAATTAATATTAAGCGATAGTTTTTAACGAAGCAGGCAGACAACATTTAATTAAGTATATCGTCACAATTAAACTTAACTACTCAGGGTCGTCTTTAGTGAATGAGGATCGTTTAAAAGTAAGAGTTTTATCCTAGAGAGTTAAACATGGGAGTCTGCCGAGACATTACGGGTTTTGATAAGAAATAATTATCTACAAAAAGGGAGACAGCACTGGGAATATGTGGTAGATATTCCTTAGGATAGATTAATTATATTTAACTCGGTATAATAACGCAATCGCTATTTACTTTAAACAATTTTACTGGGAGTGCATAATACCATGAGTCGGGGTAAAGTAGTTAGCTGGTTGAAGCTCAATCTAGTTGTAGGGTTGATTTTCAAAGTGCTAATCACCTCTTATGCTTGTGAAGCCTCGGCTGAAAGCTTGCCAATGGAAGGTCTTAAGGAAACAGACGCCATACCTCCTCAATTTGAGACTTCAGAGTTTACGTATAGCAATACCGTAGCGTCTACTATTTTATCTCAGGTTCCAAATCCCATTACTCCAGTACCCCCACCACCTCAGCCGATTCCCGCCCCAGAACCACCACCAGAAACTCCACTTGATATTACCCCCACAACACCTTCTCCTTCACAAACACGTCCTGACATTCCCGGAAGTATCAGAGTTATTAAGTTCGAGTTTGAAGGGAACACGGCATTTAGCGATCGAAAATTAAGCGAAATAACAGCTGAATTTATCGATAAACCGATCCCTTTTTCCAAATTGCTGGAAGTAGAAGCTGCGATCGCAAAGCTTTACATTGATGCAGGATACATTAATTCTGGTGCTTTTATCCCCGCAGGGCAAACCTTATCACCAAAAGGAGCAGTTGTTAAAGTTCAGATTGTTGAAGGGGGAGTGGAAGAAATAAAAATCACAGGGACTCGACGGTTAAATCCAAACTACATACGCAGTCGATTAAAACTCGGTACCTCTCAACCTTTCAATCGCAACCGCCTGCTAAAAGCCCTACAGCTATTGCAACTGAACCCCTTGATTGAAAACCTTTCTGCGGAATTGTCTCCTGGCTCTCGTTTGGAGCAGGGCGTACTGGAAGTGAAGGTTGTAGAAGCAGACTCCTTCAGGACAGAATTCTTTCTGGATAATGCTCGTGCGCCAAGTGTAGGGAGTTTCCGACGTGGTGTCCGGATCTCTGAAGGCAATGTATTTGGTTTGGGTGATGGTTTTGATGCAATATATACCAATACTGATGGTAGTAATTCCCTTGACCTTAGCTATACAGTTCCCATCAATCCCCGGAATGGGTCTATTAGTTTGGCTGGTGGATTTACAGACACTACAGTCATTGAACCCCCCTTCGACCAAGCAGATATTACAGGTAACTCTTTTTACATAGATATAGGTTTCCGCCAGCCGATTATCCAAACTCCCAACCGAGAATTTGCCTTAGGTTTGAATCTAGTACGACAGCAAAGTCTGACAGAAGTTGAGGGAGAGAGCTTTCCACTTTCACCAGGAGCTGATGAGAATGGAGAAACTCGCATATCAGCTTTGCGGTTTGTTCAGGAATACATACAACGCAGCCCGCAACAAGTCTTGGCTGTTCGTTCCCAATTCAATCTTGGAGTAGCATGGTTGGACGCCACTATCAATAGCGATGCTCCCGACAGTCGCTTTTTCTCGTGGCGCGGACAAGGACAGTATGTCAGGCTTTTGGCGCGAGACACTTTGCTAGTATTGCGCTCTAACCTACAGTTAGCAACAAGAGCTTTAGTACCTTTAGAACAAATAGGCATAGGAGGTCTGCAAAGCGTCCGAGGTTACCGACAAGACCAGCTTTTGGTCGATAATGGCTTTTTTGCCTCTGCAGAGTTTAGGTTACCTGTTTTGAGAGTACAAGATATTCAAGGAGTTTTACAAGTCGTGCCTTTTATCGATTTTGGCATTGGCTGGAATAGCTCCGGCGAAAGCAATCCAGATCCAGATCGCAATACCTTACTGGGTGTTGGTTTGGGTTTGCAATGGCAAATGGGTAACAACTTAAATGCTCGCTTTGACTACGGAATTCCGTTAATTGATGTTGAGTCAAGAGAAAGGACTTTACAAGAACAAGGTTTTTACTTTTCAGTCAATTACAGCCCTTTTTAAGAATTCTCTGGAAGAAAAAAACACTTTATAAGATAAGGCATTCATCATGAAACCATCCAAGCGATCGCTCTTTTTCTTCTCTTTCCCCTTGTACTCTATTGCAAGCCTTGCACCTATCACTCCTGCAAAGGCACAACAAGTTATTCCCGACAATACCCTAGGGAGTGAAAATTCTATTGTAAATACTAATGTTGATGTGAAAGGCAGTCTTGGCGATCGCATTGATGGCGGTGCGACTCGCGGGACAAGTTTGTTTCACAGTTTTGAGAAATTTGATGTCGATGCTAATGGGAGAGTCTACTTTAATCCCCAAACTGGCATTCAGAATATTTTCAGTCGAGTGACAGGGGGAAATGCATCGAACATTCAAGGGACGCTCGGTGTATTGAGCGGTGCTAACTTATTCTTCATCAATCCCAATGGCATTTTGTTTGGACCAAATGCCAAATTAGACGTGGGCGGTTCCTTTTTGGGAAGTACCGCAAGTAGCTTGTTATTTGGCAACCAGTTTGAATTTAGCGCCACTAGCAAACTAGCACCGCCACAATTGTTAACCGTGAATATTCCCACTGGTTTGCGTTTTCGAGACAATCCAGTTAATCCCACGAATCCTGCCAATATTACCGTTCAATCGTACTCTGAGGACATCAACGGTAATTATACTGGTCTTGAAGTTCCAAATGGAAAATCTATAGCATTAGTGGGCGGTGATGTGCTTGTAGATTATGGCACACTAGCCGCTAGGAGTGGTCGCATTGAGTTAGGAGGAGTCAGAGGAACAGGTGAAATAGGGCTAGACGGGAATACTCTACAGTTAAATTTTCCTGATGATGTAGCGCGAGCAGATGTAAGACTGAAGAATGAAGGTTACGTCATTGTACGTGGTAGCGGTGGTGGAAGTATCGCCATCAACGCCAAAGATATAGAGATTAGCGACAATAGTTTAGTGCGAGGCGGGATAAGCTTATCACCTACAGTGGTAACGGGTGCTCAAGCCGGAGATATTACGCTCAATGCAACAGGGGCAATAGAAATATCAGGTTTCAGTTGGATTGACAATAATGTTGTTAATAATTTTAACTACAGTGGCAATACTATCAGTGGTAACGGTGGCAACATTAATATTAAAGCAGGTTCGTTCTCAATGTCTGGTGGCGCTCAACTAAGTGCCAGCACTTATGTAAAAGGAAATGCCGGAAGCATCAACATACGAGCTGAGAATGGCTCTGTTTCACTTATAGGTGATACTTATATATTTAATAATATAGAAGACGGAGGCGATGGCAAAGCAGGTGGAATTAATATTACCGCGAAGTCATTATCTCTCAACGATGGTGCTCAACTACAAACCTTGATTCGTCAAGGTGGCACTGGGGAAGCTGGAGATGTAAATGTTACAGTCCGTGGAGGTGATGTGACACTTGCTGGAGTCAGTAGTGGTGTGAATAAACTACCCAGTCTCATAACTAGTTACATAGACACAGGGGCAATGGGCAAGGGTGGTGATGTCAACCTAACTATTGAAAATGGCTCCCTCATTATGAATAATGGGAGTCAATTAGATGTCAGCACTTATGGCAAAGGCAACGCTGGAGACGTAAACGTGCGAGCTGAGAACGGTGTCTCCCTCACTGGAAGAAACACTAGAATTTTTGGCACTCTAGAATCAGGCGGTGAGGGCAAAGGTGGCAACATCAATATCACCGTTGACAAAGGCTCATTCAATATAAGTGACGGCGCACAAATTAATGCCAATACCTATGGCAAGGGCGATGCTGGCAATGTAACTGTGCGAGCGGAGAATGGTTCTGTCTCCCTGGATACGGATGCTGTTATTGGAAGCAATATAGAAGCAGGCGGTGATGGCAAGGGAGGTATTATCGATATCACAGCCAAGTCTTTATCCCTTAGTAGTGGCGGGCAACTGCTAACCATCGTTCGTCAATCGCAGAATCAGCGTCCTGCAGGTAAAGGGAATGCGGGAAATGTGAATGTCACAGTCCGTGGAGGTGATGTGACACTCTCCGGAATTAGTAGTATCGATCAACTACCCAGTTCCATATTCAGTACCGTAGGCTCAGAGGCACAAGGCAACAGTGGTAATATCAATCTCACTATCGAAAATGGTTCGCTGAACATGAGTAATGGCGCTCAAATTAGTGCCAGTATGTTTGGCAAAGGTAATGGTGGTAATATCAATCTCACTATCGAAAATGGCTTGCTGAATGTGAGTGATGGCGCTCAAATTAGTGCCAGTATGTTTGGCAAAGGCATTGCCGGAGATATCAACGTGCGGGCTGAGAACGGTGTCTCCCTCACTGGAAGAAACACTAGAATTTTTGGCACTTTACAATCAGGCGGTGATGGCAAAGGTGGTAACGTCAGTATCACCGTTGACAAAGGCTCATTCAATATGAGTGACGGCGCACAAATCAATGCCAATACCTATAGCAAGGGCGATGCTGGCAATGTAACTGTGCGAGCGGAGAATGGTTCTGTCTCCCTGGATACGGATGCTGTTATTGGAAGCAATATAGAAGCAGGCGGTGATGGCAAGGGAGGTATTATCGATATCACAGCCAAGTCTTTATCCCTTAGTAGTGGCGGGCAACTGCTAACCATCGTTCGTCAAGCAGATACGGAGAAAAACATCCCGGCTGGCATTGGGAATGCGGGAA
Source organism: Tolypothrix campylonemoides VB511288_2 (assembly GCF_045999855.1). Taxonomy (NCBI): domain Bacteria; kingdom Bacillati; phylum Cyanobacteriota; class Cyanophyceae; order Nostocales; family Tolypothrichaceae; genus Tolypothrix; species Tolypothrix campylonemoides. Next base: position 188,075 of record NZ_JBFPMW010000006.1, on the reverse strand, counting down.
ATGTGAATGTCACAGTCCGTGGAGGTGATGTGACACTTGACGGAGTCAGTAGTGGAGCAAATAAACTACCCAGTCTCATAGCTAGCTACGTAGATTCAGGGGCACAAGGCAATGGTGGTAATATCAATCTCACTATCGAAAATGGTTCGCTGAACATGAGTAATGGTGCCCGAATTATTGCCAGTATGTTTGGCAAGGGCATTGCTGGAGATATCAACGTGCGGGCTGAGAACGGTTTTTCCCTTACTGGGAGAAACACTAGAATTTTTAGCACTTTAGAATCTGGGGACGAAGGCAAAGGTGGCAACATCAATATCACCGTTGGCAAAGGCTCATTCAATATGAGTGACGGCGCACAAATTAATGCCAATACCTATGGCAAGGGCGATGCTGGCAATGTAACTGTGCGAGCGGAGAATGGTTCTGTCTCCCTGGATACGGATGCTGTTATTGGAAGCAATATAGAAGCAGGCGGTGATGGCAAGGGAGGTATTATCGATATCACAGCCAAGTCTTTATCCCTTAGTAGTGGCGGGCAACTGCTAACCATCGTTCGTCAAGCAGATACGGAGAAAAACATCCCGGCTGGCATTGGGAATGCGGGAAATGTGAATGTCACAGTCCGTGGAGGTGATGTGACACTTGACGGAGTCAGTAGTGGAGCAAATAAACTACCCAGTTCCATATTCAGTACCGTAGGCTCAGAGGCACAAGGCAATGGTGGTGATATCAATCTCACTATCGAAAATGGTTCGCTATTGATGAGTAACGGCGCACAAATCAGCGCTAGTACTTTTGGCACAGGAGATGCTGGAAACATTAAAATTGCTGTCCGCAACGCTGTTAATCTCTTTGGATTTACCACGTTAGGAACCGCTTCTGGTTCTTTTAATCAAATTTCAAGCTTTGTAGGTCAGAATGCAACAGGTAAAGGAGGTAACATTGACATAAAAGCAGGCTCCCTATCAATGAACGATCTTAGCGAGCTAAGTACTGCAACTTCTGGTCGGGGAAATGCTGGAAAGGTGTCACTGCAAATTGATGGCCCTGTCACGCTCACGAAATTGAGTAACATTAGGAGTAATGTAGAACAGGGAGGCGAAGGAATTGCTGGTAATATTAATGTACAGGCAAGATCGCTGACCCTAACAGATGGTGGTCAGATAGGTAGTATTGTTTTTCGTGAAGGAAATGGTCTAAATGGGGGAAAGGGAAAAGCAGGCAATATCGAAATTAATGCTAAAGATTTTGTTAATATTTCTGGCTCCAGTTCTATTCAATTTCCCGTCTCCTTCCCAACAGTAGGATTTTCAAGCGCATTGCTTGCTAGTGCTGAAAGAGGAACAACTAATATTGAAGCACAGGCTGCAGGCAGTATTACTGTCACCACTAATAATTTTCGTTTAGCAGACGGTGGAATTGTAGAAGCACTCACAGCTAATAATGGTAATGGTGGCAACATAACTATAAACGCTAAGACTTTTGAAGTAAGCAATGGTGGACGGGTGACTACATCTACTAGTAGGGGTGGCAAAGCAGGTAATATTATCTTAAGGGTAAGCGATCGCATCCTTCTTTCTGGCAGTAACAGTGGATTGTTTTCTAACACCGAAGCAAACTCTCAAGGTGATGGTGGTAGCATTGACATTGACCCCAAAGAATTTATTCTTCGCGATGGCGCGAGAATATCTGTAAATAGTGAAGGTAGCGGCAACGGTGGCAGTATTAAAATTGGGGCAGGAACTCTCAGATTGGACAATGCCAAAATTACCGCAGAAACCCAGAGTGCTCAGGGTGGTAGTATCGAGTTAAATTTGCAAGACTTACTCATCTTGCGTCGTGGAAGTAAAATTTCTGCCACTGCAGGCAGATCTCAGGGGAGTGGCGACGGTGGAAACATCACCATCAACATTCCTGATGGCGTCATCATTGCCTTTCCTCAAGAAAATAGCGACATCACAGCCAATGCTTTTAACGGTCGGGGTGGAAATATTTCTATTAGAGGTGCATTGCTTGGAATCGCTCCACTCACCCGAAAACAGCTCGAGCAATTCGATCCCAACGGACTCGATCCAAATAATGTACCCACAAGCGATATCACTGCAATTTCCCAACAACAGCCGCAACAAGAAGGTACAGTACAACTCAATACCGAAATCGACCCCAATCGCGGGTTGGTGGAGTTACCTGAAGAAGTGACAGACCCCTCAAAAGAAATTGCCCAGAATCCCTGTCAGCGCGGTATAGGTAGTCGATTTATCGTCACCGGACGTGGTGGTTTGCCACCGAGTCCCGGTCAAACCGCCAACAGCAACAACGTGCAAGTCGATTTACTTGAGCCTGTTTCCACTGCTGGTAATTCTGCAAGTATCAGTCATACAACGGTGTCATCCACCAACCCCAATCCCAAACAGTTTGTTCCAGCGCAAGGATGGGTCTTTAACCAAAAAGGTGAAATCGTGCTGACAGCTTACGATCCTGCTAACACGAACGCACAACGCCCCTTACAAACTCTCAGACCTACCAGTTGTGCTGCACGCTAGAAGTCTTTTGTGTAAGAACCCATATTGACAGGAGAAACTGACCATGGTCCCTTCAAAACCCAAATTCTGGAAATTGCAAAATTTCTTGAAAAAGATCTACAGAAAACGTTCCCTTTTTCTTGCAGCCTTATTATTTACTCTCTCAACTATCTCACCTGTTGTTGCCAAAGTTTCTTCACCAACTCCCGTTGTTCAATCTCAACAAGATGCAGGACAGTTAGTGAGTGAGGCAACTCAATTATACCGCTCGGGACAGTTCCAAAAAGCGGCAGTCGTCTGGGAAAAAATCGCAGCTATTTTTGCGGCTCAAGGCGATGGTTTAAATCAAGCAATGGCGTTGAGCAATCTCTCTTTGACTCATCAGAAAATAGGACAGTGGGATAAAGCAAAAAAAGCTATCGAAGACAGCTTGCAAATTTTGTCAACTCAAGAAGGAAAAGATAAACTAAAAATTCAAGCTCAAACTTTAGATATTCAAGGATATTTACAACGGGAATTAGGACGCTCGTCAGATGCTCTCAAAAGTTGGCATGATTCTACTAAAATATACAGCCAAATAGGCGAGAGTGAGAAATTGACTCAAAGCACAATCAATCAAGCCCAAGCCATGCAAGACTTGGGTCTTTATTCCCGTGCTTGCAATACATTGTTACAAGTGTTGAAGCCAGAAATAGACGTTGAAAATTGTGACAATATCACTCAAATCTCTTTAGAAGAATTACAAAAAAAACTTGAGAAGATCTCTACAACTGAATCTCCTAAATTGGTGACGGTTATAGCATTGAGAAGTTTTGGTGAATTGAGGGGATTGGAGGGTCAGTTAGAACAAGCTAAACTGATTTTAGAAACAAGTAAAAATTTAGCTAAAAAATTAAATTCTCCTCAAGAGCAAGCAGCGACATATCTAAGTTTGGGAAATACGCAACGAGATTTAGCTAAAGTTAAAGAAGCTCGTGGTGAAGTGCAGTCTTATGAATTAAAAGCGTTAGACTCGTATAATATGGTATTGAGTTTGTCCTCACTACCAATAGCGCGACAGCAAGCAGAACTGAATCAACTCAGTTTATTGATGAAACTCGAGAGATGGAACGAAGCCGAAGAATTATGGCGATCGCTTAAACCCCAACTCGACAGCCTATCTCCAAGCCGCACGGGCGTTTACCTGCAAATTAACTTTGCTCAAAACTTTATAGATCTCACTGAAGAAAGTAACTACCAACTCAAGAGTAATTCCCAACTTCCAACGGCTCTGGATGTGAATAAAATTTTGGCTAGAGCAGTAGAACAAGCAGAGAGTTTGGGAGATAAAAGAGCCGAAGCTTATGCTTTGGGAACTAGGGGAAAATTGTATATGAATGAAACCATGTATAATTTGCCTCAGGCAGAAAAATTGACAAGACAAGCTTTGAGTTTTGATTCCAGTTTTAACACCCCAGATATAGCTTATCAGCATTTCAGACAGTTGGGAAAAATACAGAAGGCTCAAGGAGATATACCAGAAGCGATCGCATCTTACACCAATGCCTATGAAGCTCTTCAGTTATTACGTAAAGACTTAGTCACGATTAACCCGGAAGTTCAATTTTCTTTTCAGAAAAGTGTTGAACCAATATACAGAGAGTTAGTGGATTTAGACATAGGATATGCCCATAGCTTGAAAACAGCAGGAAAGAATGAAGACAGCCAAAAACTGATAGTTCAAGCTCGTAAAGTCATTGAGTCTCTTCAATTAGCCGAACTCAATAACTTTTTTAAAGAAGCTTGTGTAGAAGAAAAATCCAAACCAATTGATAACATAGATAAAAAGGCAGGAATTATCTACACAATTGTTTCGTCAAACAACTTAACAGTTATCCTGAGCCTACCTCAAAAGCCAAATTTAATCTTTCATACAACATCATTTGAACCAGATGAATTTAAGAAAACTCTAGATGAGGTGCAACGTTCCCTAATAGATCCTGTCAGTGTTGAGGAAACTGCTCGCATATATTACCAAAAGTTGTATGATTGGCTGATTAAACCAATGGAGTCAGAGTTGAAAAACAGTAATGTTACAACTCTAGCCTTCGTGTTAGATGGAGACTTGCGAAATATTCCCATGTCGATTCTATATGATGGCAAGCAATATCTCATACAAAAGTATGCCCTTGCTGTCACACCTGGTTTGCAGCTAGTCGATCCAAAACCAATCTCGCAAGTTGAGTTAAAAGCTTTTACTGCAGGGCTCAGTAAAATTCGTCCGGGATTTGCGCCACACAAAGATTTTAGAGAATTAAGCAATGTTGAAACTGAACTGCAACAAATTAAGCGTCTTGGAATCTCTCGACGGTTGGTTCTCAACGAAGAATTTACAAGCAAGCTACTCAAACAACAAATTATTGCTTCTCGCGTTCCTCCCATACTTCACTTAGCAACTCACGGTGAGTTTAGCTCCAGCCCTGAAAAAACCTTTATCCTTTCTTGGGACAGTCGTATCAACGTGAATCAGTTGGGTCAGTTATTGCAGAATCATTCTTTGTATCAGAATAAACCCATTGAGTTGCTAGTTCTCAGTGCTTGTAAAACAGCAAGTGGGGATAAACGGGCTACATTGGGGCTCGCCGGTGTCGCCGTGCGGGCTGGTGCTCGCAGTACGCTGGCAACATTATGGTCAGTCGTGGATGAAACGACTGCTACAATCATGACTGAATTCTACAGTCAGCTAGAAGAAGCAAAAAAGACAAACCAAAATAAAGCAGAAGCACTGAGAAGAGCTCAACTCAATGTTATGGAAAAATACGAGAAGTACAGACATCCGCATTTTTGGGCACCTTTCATTCTCGTTGGAAATTGGCAGTAGCGCCCGACAACTCACGATGCTATTGGCTCATCGTGGGCTGACCGCCTCGAGCCGGTGGCTCAACATGCCTTCGGTGGAATTCAGTTCCCCCCTTTTTTAAGGGGGGTTAGGGGGGAGCGAAACTGTAAAAATGCATTATATAAGACTTGTGTACACTACCGCAGCCGATGAATTGGGGGAATAAAGCCCCCCTTGCGATCGAGGAGTTGGGGGAATCTTCAAGGATTAGATCTTATTAACTGAACGGTATTGGACGATCGCAACGAAATTTTCCCGTTGCGATCGCGAACAAGGTGAAGTTGGGCGAACAATACCCGATATTCGATGTTGGTAGTTTTCCGTGCTCGATCTGTTAAGCAAGGCAGAGCTTAACAGCCTGCATTCCCAGCCAGAGGCTAGAAACGAGAGATGAGGGAGTGCCATTAAATCAGAGATGTGTCACCCCCATTGATGCGCTTTAGCCTCCAAGAAGTCGAGTTCTTGCAGTCTTCCGAGCTTGATGAAGTTAATGACTAGAAGCCAGGAGGTAAAAGCACCCGATCGATTTCAACGATCACACCATTCTTTGTTTGAATAGAGGGAGGCTTTCCAACAGCATTATTCAGTTTGACAACACCATCAGAGCCAACAGTCACTTTAACACTCTTACCTTCGACCGTTGGGATTTCTGCACCATTTAAGTTTTTCTCTGTAATGAGACGTGAAACCAGATGATATTTTAGGACTTTGAGCCGATTTTCCGGCTGACTGTATCGCTGATAGACATCTTTGGGTAAAGCATTAAAGGCTTCATCAGATGGAGCAAAAATTGTGAAAGAACCCTGTTGCTTCAACTCATCCAGAAGACCTGCTTGTTGCAATTCATAAACAAAATTGGCAAATTTACCCTTCTCTGCTACGAGGGTATCAGCGATGTTCTTTTCAGAATTCCGATAGGAAGGATAGCTACGATAAGCAGAAGGTTGAAACAGTGCCAAGGGAGGATAAAATTTGGCCAGCACAGGAAAACTGATGAAGGTAGTAACACCAGCCATTCCTACAATCAAAGCCAACCTTTTAAACAACTGTTTGGTATTCTGAGTAGTTTTTTTTTGAATAAGCATAAATTGTGTAAGTTCCTTATGAACTCTTTGATGCATTCCCGGTCTTAAGCCGAAATTCTGGTTGACGAATTGATAAAGGCTGAAGGATAAAGTTAGAAAGATTCATAGCTCAACCAATATGAGCCACCAATCCTTCCTTCTCTCTTCATACTTCATGGATTAACTACAACTTACTCTTTTCTGATTTCCTATGTTTTGTTTGCATTTTGGCAAACAGTTTCTCATACTTGGCCTTATTCAAGACGAACATTGAACTTCTCGACCTTAGACTGCGAAGATTATACCATAAACAGTTAATTTCTTTAACTATGGTCTAATTTAACAATAAGAGATGATTCTAGAGAGAAAACTAAGAAGGAAAATGAAAAGTAAAAAATTGAAAAGATTTTTTACTTTTGACTTTCCTTCAACCTATAGGACTCCTATTTGATTTTTGAAACATACGTCGGGGACCCGTCCTCGTGGGCGAGGTTTCCGCGCAGGGGAGGAGTGGCGTCGGGTATTACCCACAAAAAGCCTTATGTGGGGCAATGTCCACCCAACAGTACCTAACACTTTTCGTCAATCACTGTATGATTCCTATGGGTATCAGCGCAATCGCCGTTTCTAGCTTTTCCCTTTAAAAGAGTCCAGCCATTCTTGAACTTGGTTTCTAGCAATATCGCGAGCGCCCAAACCAAATGCTAGGGCGATCGCGACTGCAAGCGCACCCAACAAAAGCCCAAAAGCTAAATTCACAATATCGCTAGCAACGCCAATTTGTTGCAATGCCATTGCAGACACCAGAGCAATAATAGCAATCCTGGCAACTTGACCCAAAACTCGTGCTTGGCGATCGCCAGAACTCGCAATAATGCTAAATGCCAAATTTGCTAGATACAACCCAACAGCAAATACGACCAAACCAGCTAAAATCCTGCCTAAGATAATCACAATCCCTGTCACGAGTGTTGTCAGTGCGGGAATATTCAGGATATTCACCGCAGCAACAGTCGCAAACAGCATAATGCCTACTAAGACAACAATGCCAACGATTTCTGAAGGAGTGCGGTTTGGGATCGCAGAGGGTGTAGGTTCTTCTGGAATAACAACTCGTTTGGTAGGTGATGGCAGACCTAAAACCGAGAAAATATTGTTAAATCCTATACTAGTGAGGATACTGGTCACTAGCTCCGACACAAATCTTCCAAAAAAGTAAGCAATCAGCAAAATTGCTATTGCTGTAAAGATTGATGGCAGAGTGTTAAGAATCTGTTGCAACATTGCGATCGCAGGTACGGAAATCGCTTGGATTTGCAACTGATTCAGTGCAGCAATAGCAACAGGAATTAAAATTAATACGTAGACAATCGTACCAATAATCGTTGATAGCGATTGCGTTCCCGCAGCTGCACTCAATCCAAACCGACTTCCCAAATGGTCAATACCTGTTGTCATCAACAAATTGGTTACAATCCGTCTGACAATGTTAGCCACAAACCAGCCTATAGTGGCAATCAGTGTTGCACCTAGAATGTTGGGAAGAATGGAAATAATTTGTGTAACCAGAGTTTGTACTGGTAGCAACGCCTGGTTCAACCCCAAGCTATCGAGCACGGGGATGAGAAACACCAAAAGGATAAACCAATACAAAGCATTACCAATTGTCTCGCTCAATGAGATCTGATTGAGACTGGTAGCATTATTATCTTGTGGTGGATTTAATCGTTCATCCAACCGCAATGCTTGTAGCCCCCGTACTGTTATCAATTTTGTCAGGGTAGCCACTAACCAAGCGACTGCGAAGATAAATACAGCACCAACAAACCTGGGTAAAAAGTCCCCAACTTGGTTGAGAAAAGTATTTAGAGGTTGAGAAGCAACCCTCAGTTCTAGGGTATCTAGAACCGCAACAACCGTTATCAGGAGGATAGCCCAAAAGACTAAGTTGGCGATAATGCCCTCAACCTGGGGAGATTCCACTCCCGTAACTCCTGAAGCAATGCGATTGTCGATATTCGTGCGGTTGAGGAGGGAACGGGTTACAGATTTAGCGACTGCAGCAATCAACCAACCTACTAACAAAATCAACGCCGCCCCTACCAATCGAGGCAGAAACTGGATGATTTGTTGCAGAGTCGCCTGAAAGTAATCCAATCCATCAACTTGTTCGGATGGTAAGGTTGGAGATTGTGCAACCAACGAGCAGACCCTCATCGAAAAACCAACATCTATCACCTGGGATACTGTTTGCCAAGTTGCGTTCATGGTTTTTTGAAAGAAAGGTTAAGTGTTGTAATAAAAAACACTTAAATGCATCCGTAGTAGGGATTGTTAAGACAATCCTACACCCTGATGCTTAACAGTGTTTTGCCAGTAGATTACCAGTAAAATCATACAAATGAGTTAATATCACGAGAAATTTTTTACTGTGTCTCAAGTTTTTGAACAATCGATTCAAATTAATGCGACAGCGACAGACGTGGAGCGATGCATTACAGACCTGACGTTAATGCATCGCTGGCTCAACCCTGCTTTACGCTGTGAACCTTTAGGTCAGTGGAGTACTGAAATTGGTGGCAAAAGCTTGTTCGTTATTCAAACACCAATTCTCAAACCCACGTTACACAGTACAATTGTGGAGAGACAGCCCGGTTTGGTTGTCTGGGAATTTCAAGGTTTTTTTGAAGGGCGCGATCGCTGGGAATGCCGACCCATAGACAAGGGAACGCAACTGCTGAACAGGTTTGAATTTGATATTCCCAACCCTATAGTCAGTTGGGGCTTTAAAACTTTTGCTGAAAATTGGACAAAAAGCGATATGCAAGCTCAACTGCGCCGTTTGAAACGGGTTGCAGAAGGGTTAGTGGTTGGTGGTTAAATCCAACAATCAACAACCAACACCCAACAACTAACAACTATCTACCGAGCTGAGACAGTATGTGCCTGATAATATGAGCATCTTTGGCATTGGGGCTTTGTGCCAAATAAGTCTCTAAGTCTCTTGACGCTTGAGAAAATCGACCGAGTTCATAACACAAAAGACCGCGATCGCGTAATTCTTGTACTTGGTCGGGAAAAAGTATCAAAATCCGTTCAACTGATGCTAAAGACTTTTCCAAATTTTGTTGATTGAGGTAAATGTATTTCAAGTTTTTCAGCATTCGTTCTAAGAATTGCCGCTTACTAACAACAGGAAAAAATTCTGGTTGTAGCGTTACCTGCTGTTGATACATCTGACTGAGTAGTTCCTGACAATCTTCAGGAAACATGATGTCACCACCATTAAACACATCAACAAAAATTTCTATGTCCGGGATGCTAGGTCGAATCAGAAAATGACCTGGCATTCCAATTCCTTCCATGGGAAAATCAATTTTTCTTGCCAATTCCAGGTAAACGAGTGCCAAAGAAATGGGAATGCCCAATCTCCGGTCAATTACGTCATTTAAAAAGCTATTACGGGGGTCGTAATAGTTATCTTTATTACCGCCGTAACCCAGATCGTCGTAGAGATATTGATTAATCGTTTGAATAATTTTTAGAGGATAGCGTTCCTGAGGGAGCCGTTCTTGTAACTCCAATGCCATTGTCTCCAAAGCATTGAGGTATTCTTCAATATCTAGGTAGGGGTACTCTTCTTGTGCGATGTACAAAGCTGCTCTTGCTAAGTCGATGTACTCATCAGGCTGCTGAACTTCTTTGTAAAAATACTGTCGCGCTGACGAGATGTTCATAAGCAGAAGGTTAGATTGCAAAACAACAAACTAGCTTGAAAATGAGGCATTGGGCGTTGGGCATAGCATATGTGGAAAGAAGCAATCTCAGGACTGACACAATCTCAACAGTATTTTAGGGATTTCACGCGTTGCAGATCCCTCCATCTCCGCCCGATTCTAGAGGCGATCGCGCTCACCACCCTGCCTTTTTCAGGGAGGCTAAGCGTAAGCCCTAAATCTGCTATTTTCTCTTCCCATAACCCATTGTATAGCCGAGGCAGCGCGTTGGCCTGAAAACCAGAGGTCTATAGATAATCTTCTGGCTCAAAGAGCGTAATACTTGTATGGTAATGATAAAACTTATCAGCATTCATGCGGTAAATACGGGCTTTTTAAATAAAATTTTCTTAAAGAAAAATGTTTTTTTACAAAATTTATATCATTCTTTTATAGCAAAATATTGGTCAAAGCTTTATCGTGACTGTTTTTCATACACGCTCTTACATTATCGTCAATGTAATTCTTGTATGAATCTCAGTAAAAACCATAGGAGCGAAACAAATTTTACAGTACTCTATAAACAGTTAAAGGTAAAGAAAACCCTGTTAAAAATACTTAATATTTTTGGTAACTAATTAGAAATTTTATAATTCTGCTCAAATGCTGGCATTGCATACTAGGAGCTTTCTTAGTATGCATTTTTTTCATTAAAATTTGCTTTCTTAAAGTCATAAGGCTCAATATGAAACGTTGGCAGTTTATTCGTAAAATATTAACAGCAGTATCTTTTAGTTTGTCAATTTTAGCTATTTCAACAAGTACTCAAGCAGCGACTCTCACTGCAGTAGACACAGAATTGACTTTACTTGTAGATGTATCGGGCAGTATTGATGATAGGGAATTTGACTTGCAAACAAAGGGTTATGTAAATACTTTTTTAAATCCCAATCTTTTCAAAGACTTTATATCTAAAGGACCATTAGGTAAGATCGCGGTCAACATGATCTACTGGTCTAACTCACTACAGCAGCAAGAAGTTGTAGGATGGTCTCTAATCGATAGCGTAGCAGCTTCACAACAATTTGCTAATGCTATTAGTGCGACAAAACGTCCATTTTCTGGCACGACTGCTCCTGGTTCTGCGATCGCTTTCGCCACTCCAAAATTCTTTAATAATGATTTTGAGGGAACGAGGCAAGTTATCGATGTATCCGGCGATGGAGAAGAAAATGACGGAATAGATACAGCAAGCGCCCGGAATCTTGCTCTTGCTCAAGGCATTGATGCTATCAACGGTATCATTATTAGCAGCGACCCTGTAGTGAAAAACTTTTATTTAGAAGAAATTCTTGGTGGTGTCAATGGTGATGGCAGCCCTGCTTTCTTAGTAGAAGCAGCAACCTTTGAGGAGTTCAACACTGCTATTGACAAGAAGATCAAAGCAGAAATTAGAATAAATTCTACTCCCATCACAGCAGATCCTCCTACAGGCAACACAAATCCGATTCCCATCACAGTAGATCCTCCTACAGGCAACACAAATCCGGTTCCCGTCACAGTAGATCCTCCTACAGGCAACACAAATCCGGTTCCCGTCACAACAGATCCTCCCGCAACCGACACAAATCCGGTTCCCGTCACAGCAGATCCTCCCGCAACCGACACAAATCAGGTTCCCGTCACAGTAAATCCTACTTCCGTCCCTGAAGCATCTTCGATACTGGGCTTGCTAGCATTTAGTGCTGTCAGCGCTGGCTCTATGCGTACACGAAACGAGAAACGCAAAGGACATTGAAAAACTTATCCACAACAAATACAAATTGAGTGCTTCTGAAAAGACAGCCAGAATTTGGCAGGAAAATTGGCTGTCAACATTTAGCTTTAATAAATTTTTAGGGAAACTTAACATATTTGTTTTCATATGTCAAGAAACGATCGACCAATAACCTATCTTCAACAACACAGTCAAATTTTTAAGGATAAATTTAAGCCGCAGCGAAGGACTCGTTCAGTGCTAATCTTGAAGATGACATTGGAATATCTTATGTCTTTCTTGACCTTATCTGGAATATAGCTTCAATTAATTAGGCTCAGCATGGTCACCACTGCAGAAAAAACAAACATTGGTTACATTACCCAGGTCATTGGTCCGGTTGTAGATGTTAAATTCCCTGGCGGTAAAATGCCACCCATCTACAACGCTTTGACCATTACAGGCAAAAACGAAGCCGGACAAGACATCTCTGTTACTTGCGAAGTGCAGCAGCTGCTAGGTGACAACCAGGTACGGACTGTTGCTATGAGTTCCACAGATGGCTTGGTACGTGGAATGGACGTTGTTGATACTGGCGCTCCTATCAGCGTACCAGTTGGTAAAGCCACGCTGGGTCGCATTTTCAACGTCCTTGGCGAACCTGTAGACAACAAGGGACCCGTAAATACTGAAGAAAAGTTCCCCATCCATCGCTCTGCACCCAAACTGACTGACTTGGAAACCAAGCCATCCGTGTTTGAGACAGGCATCAAAGTTGTTGACCTGCTGACTCCCTATCGTCGCGGTGGTAAAATCGGTCTGTTTGGCGGTGCTGGTGTAGGCAAAACCGTCATCATGATGGAATTGATTAACAACATCGCTATGGAACACGGTGGAGTGTCCGTATTCGGTGGAGTGGGCGAGCGCACCCGCGAAGGTAATGACCTATACAACGAAATGATTGAATCCGGAGTTATCAACAAAGATAACCCCAGTGAATCGAAAATCGCCTTGGTTTACGGTCAGATGAACGAACCACCCGGAGCCAGAATGCGGGTTGGTCTGTCAGCGTTAACAATGGCAGAGTACTTCCGAGATGTAAACAAGCAGGACGTACTGCTGTTTATTGACAACATCTTCCGATTTGTACAAGCAGGTTCGGAAGTATCAGCTCTATTGGGACGTATGCCTTCTGCGGTAGGATATCAGCCGACATTAGGTACTGACGTAGGTGACTTGCAAGAGCGCATTACCTCTACCACTGAAGGATCGATCACCTCAATTCAAGCGGTATACGTACCTGCGGACGACTTAACTGACCCCGCACCTGCTACCACCTTCGCTCACTTAGATGGAACAACAGTACTGTCTCGAGGTTTGGCAGCTAAGGGAATTTATCCAGCAGTAGATCCACTCGGTTCTACTTCCACCATGTTGCAACCCAACATCGTTGGTGACGAACATTACAATACCGCTCGTGCAGTACAGTCTACTCTCCAGCGTTATAAGGAACTTCAAGACATCATCGCCATTCTTGGTTTGGATGAATTGTCTGAAGACGACCGTCTCACCGTAGCACGTGCGCGGAAAGTAGAACGTTTCTTGTCCCAGCCCTTCTTTGTAGCAGAAGTCTTCACCGGTTCTCCCGGTAAGTACGTGAAGCTCGAAGAAACCATCAAAGGTTTCCAGAGAATTCTCTCCGGCGAATTGGATGACCTACCAGAACAAGCGTTCTATATGGTTGGAAACATCGAAGAAGCCGTCGCTAAAGCTGAAAAGCTTAAGGGTTAATGGCTAATGGCTAATGGCTAATGGCTAATGGCTAATGGCTAATGGCTAATGGCTAATGGCTAATAGTGAGTCCAGTTCTGTAGGCGGTGAGACCAGTGCTGCAGGAGGGTTTCCCGCGACCTGGCAACTGGCGTATAGCCCTGCGGGCATAGCCTGCGGCAACGCGGAGTGTGTGCCTTGCACATAGCGTCTCCGCTCCTAAGATAGGGCTAATGGCTAATGGTTAATAGTGCAATTAGCAATTAGCTATTAGCAATTAGCTATTAGCAATTAGCTATTAGCAATCAGCAAAAAACAAAGGACAAAAAACGAATGACTTTGACTGTTCGTGTAATTTCCCCAGATAAAACAGTGTGGGATGCGGCGGCTGAAGAAGTCGTTTTGCCAAGTACCACTGGTCAACTCGGTATTCTTAGCGGACACGCACCACTTCTAACCGCCCTAGATACGGGAGTCATGAGAGTACGTCCCGATCGCAATCAGGGCTGGATCGCTATTGCTCTGTTGGGTGGTTTTGCTGAAGTTGAGCAAGATGAAGTGACAATTCTGGTTAACGGTGCTGAACGTGGTGACTCTATTAATTTAGAGGAAGCCCGGAGTGCTTTTGGTGAAGCAGAAACTCGTTTGAATCAGGTACAGCAAGGCGATCGACAAGCACAAATCCAAGCAACCCAAGCATACAAACGCGCTCGTGCTCGTTTTCAAGCTGCTGGTGGATTGATTTAAGTTGCGTAAAAGCAATTTTGGCTCATATGAGCGGCAATATGGCTCATATGAGTGGCAATTTTAGCTTGTGTGGGACGGGCGTCTCGCCCGTTCTACCACACACTTAACAACAAAAACTTCATAAAAGGGTGGGCATTGTCCACCCTAATTATGCGTCTTAATGTGGAAATCAGGCGCTACCTGTAAAAGTAACTTCAGGAAATTTTGCCTGTGCTTCAGCCATCGGACGGTTTCTACCTTCTTCTTGCCAATAGTTAATAACTTCTGTGGCTTTATTCAGTAGTTCTACTCGATCCAGTTCAGTAATCCAGTGTTTGGACTCTAATTCCTTCTTGAGTTCTTCCCAGGCATCATTTCTTGGCCAGAAAAAGTACTTAGTCAAAGGGCTTGTGCCTTTGCCTACTACTTGATCGACTGCCAATGCGACATTATCGTCTAACCACAGTATTTTCAAAAGAAATTTGGACAATGGCACCTCCGGTAAGTCTCCGGGCTATTTACTAACTTTGCGATCGCTTATTCTAACTCAATATCTACCCGCTTACCAAACAATAATTAGGACAGAAGGCTCGGAGTTAGGTCGCACTTAAGTTTTACCAGCGATCGGTCATTGCTTACCAGTTAAAATCTTTGTTGTTAAGGTTAAGGGTTGACAACGGATGCGGGGGGTCGATGGTGGAACTTCTACAAAGTTTTTTCTCAGACAATTTTATTCCTCACGGGCATTGTTATCTTTGGAAACCTGAATTAGTTTCCTTACACGTAATTTCAGATGTCATTATTGCGCTTTCATATTATTCAATTCCACTCACGTTAGTCTACTTTGTCCGTAAAAGACAAGATGTCCCGTTCAAAATTATTTTTCTGTTGTTTGGAGCTTTCATTGTTTCCTGTGGTACAACACATATAATGGAAGTTTGGACGCTTTGGTATCCTACTTACTGGTTATCTGGAACTCTTAAAGCTTTTACCGCTGTAGTCTCTTTTTATACAGCTTTAACTCTAATACCTTTAGTCCCGCAAGCCCTTGCTCTCCCGAGCCCAGCACAGCTTGAACAAGCAAATAGGGCTTTACAAAAAGAAAATGCCGAACGTCAAAAGGTTGAGCAAGAGTTGCGACAGTACAAAGAACATCTAGAAGAATTAGTCAAACAACGTACTATTGAATTAGAACACGCGAACAAACAACTTCAGCAAGAAATTCTTCAGCGCCAGCAGTCTCAGGAAAAAATGGCGCAGTTACTAAAAGAAGTAGAAAGTACAAACAAAGAGTTAAATGATTTTGCTTACGTGGTGTCTCACGATTTAAAAGCACCACTGCGGGGAATTAGTTCGTTATCTCAATGGCTCCTAGCAGATTACAGCGATAAACTCGACGAACAGGGTCAAGAATTCATTAATCTTCTTATTAATCGAGTTCAAAAAATGCATAATCTTATAGAAGGCATTTTACAGTACTCCAGGGTAGGACGTGTCAAAGAGGAGATCGGACAGGTTAATTTAAACCAATTAGTGGCAGACGTTATTGAGCTTCTCGATTCCAAAGACAGTATACAGATAGAGGCGATCGGTAACCTACCTGTGATTAACTTCGAGAGAACTAAAATAGAACAAGTGTTTCAGAATTTACTCAGTAATGCTATTAAATTTATAGATAAACCACAAGGAAATATTACGATTCAATGTCATGAAGGTAGCGATGACTGGCTCTTTAGCGTTGCTGATAATGGATTGGGAATTGAAAAAGAGCAATTTACCAGAATTTTCCAGATATTTCAAAAAATTTCTAGCGATAAAAGCTCTGATAGTACGGGAATTGGATTGGCTTTAGTGAAAAAGATTGTAGAAATGTACGGTGGTAAGGTTTGGGTAGAATCTGAGGTTGGAAAAGGGAGTACATTCTTTTTTACCGTGAAAAAACAGCTACCAATCAAGGCAGCATACTAGCATTGTAGTAGCGTGTTTTAAGCTAAAATGTTAGATTGAGTATTAAGGCATGCTAGTTTTACACGAGCCTCCTCTGGGATGAATCGCTTGTAGAGTTGAGCAATTGGCTGATGAAATGTGTGGGTTTTAACCCACACATAACAGAACGGAAACAAAGGCATAGAGGCAAAGCCACTACTTCTTTGAATTGGGTGCAAGTGGGCTTGACTTATGCACTTTTTCTGCACACCCAATTATGCGACAAGATGGCGCATTTGGAGCAAGAGTTGAATTGTTAAATTTTATGAAGAGAGTAGGCGGGCTCCCACGAACGTAAAACGTATGGCAAAGCCCTACCTACTTTTCTTTTTAGCTTGCAGGTACTGTAGGTTGGTGGTGTTATGTTCTCCAAACAAGCTTTACTTTGCATAACTATGAAGAAACACGTCCCATCGCAGAAGAGTTGGTAGGAGTTTCACGCTTCAAAATGGCTATGACTGGTATGCTTACGCTGTCCTTTGCGAACCATTCTTAGTCCATACAGGTACAACTCATAAATCAAACAGTGCGATCGCACCTATATCATTAAATCCGGGACGGGCATCAATTAAAATAACATCATTTTCTGCTCGTCCACATCTAACCGAATAATAACGAATTCTACATTAGGAATTAGATTGTCTTCTGCCTTACGGTACTAGCTCGATTTACAGGGTTTACTTCATACTTCATCATTTATACTTCATCATTTATACTTGTATGTCTTTGAACCCTAAATTTGCGTCTAAACTGCGTAGTGTTGCCGATCGCCTCTTTGATTTGATTGATAATTTTGCAGGAGCTAGAGTGCTTATTATTGGGGACTTGACTTTAGATGAGTTCCTAACCGGTCAAGTAGAAAGAGTCTCTCGCGAAGCCCCTGTATTAATTCTCCGTCATGAAACCACCAAGCAAGTACCGGGAGGTGGAGCAAACGCAGTCTATAATTTTGCCCGCTTGGGAGGACAAGTTCTTGCTGTAGGGCTTTTGGGTAAGGATGAACAAGGGAGAGCACTGCAAGGTTTGCTTGAAACTGCAGGCATTAAAACGGGCGGTATTTTTCTAGATGAGGAGCGTCCGACAGTCACAAAAACAAGAATTTCCGGGCATTCCCGTCAATCAGTGACCCAGCAAATGGTCCGGATTGACCGAAAATCAGAAGATTTACCTAGCTTGGATTTACAGCTACAATTAGCTGAGTATATTCAAGAACATATTCATACAGTTGATGCTGTGGTATGTTCTGATTACGGTGATGGAACGTTAACTCAACCCGTGATTTCAGCAGCCCTTTGTGCATCCCGGAGTGTTGTTGATGCTCAAAAGCATTTGAAGCGGTATCGAGGAGCAATGTTGTTTACTCCAAATTTACCAGAAGCAGAACTGGCTGTAGGATATGCTATTACTGATGAAGCTGCGCTGGCTCGAGCAGGAAAAGATTTGCTGGAATTGACTGACGCCAAGCATATCCTGATTACCCGTGGCGAACAAGGGATGACTTTATTTAACGATGATGGTACTAAAGATGACATTCCAGCTTTTAATAGAACTGAGGTGTTTGATGTGACCGGTGCTGGAGATACCGTGGTGGCTGGATTAACTCTTGGTTTAACTGCGGGGGCGTCAATTTGGGAAGCAGCTGTTTTGGGTAACTTAGCGGCTAGTATTGTAGTGCGGCAGTTTGGGACAACAACGACAACACCTGAAGAAATGAGGGTGGCTTTGCAACGTTTGTTGGAGGAAATGGAATGAACCGCACGGGTACAGAGTACACACAGAGAACAGAGGAGTAAGGGCTTTGATGAGTCGTCGGTTATTGGTGACTGGGGGGGCGGGGTTTATTGGCTCTAATTTTGTACATCACTGGCTAAAAGTTTATCCAAATGAGCGTGTGGTGGTGTTGGATGCTCTCACTTATGCGGGAAATCGTCGGAATTTGGAGTCTGTTGAGGAACGGGAAAATTTTTGTTTTGTAGAGGGAAATATTTGCGATCGCACTCTCATAACGGAGTTGCTACAAGCAGAACACATTGATACCATTGCCCATTTTGCTGCTGAATCCCATGTGGACAGGTCAATTTTGGGACCTGGTGCGTTTGTACAAACAAATGTGGTGGGAACTTTTACTTTATTAGATGCTTTTCGCCTGCATTGGGAAGCGAAAGGTCAGCCAAGAGATTATCGTTTTCTCCATGTTTCTACGGATGAGGTTTATGGGAGCCTGAGTCCTACAGCTCCTGCTTTCACCGAAAGTACACCTTATGCGCCTAACAGCCCCTATTCAGCATCTAAAGCCGGAAGCGACCATTTAGTCCGTGCTTATCACCATACTTATGGATTGCCAACAATTATTACAAATTGCTCTAATAACTACGGTTCCTATCAGTTTCCAGAAAAGCTGATTCCTCTAATGTGTATCAATGCTCTTATGGGTAAGCCATTACCAGTTTACGGCGATGGCAAAAATGTGCGGGATTGGCTTTATGTTGGGGATCACTGTCAAGCTTTAGATGTCGTGATTCATTCCGGACAACCGGGTGAAACCTATAACATTGGTGGTAACAATGAGGTGGAAAATATCAATCTCGTGCAAATGTTATGTCAATTCATGAATGAATTGGCACCTAATTTACCCGTGCATCCAGCAGAGCAATTGATTACTTTTGTTAAAGACAGACCGGGGCATGACCGGAGATATGCTATAGATGCATCTAAAATTAAAACACAGTTGGGTTGGACGCCTTCGGTAACGATCGCAGAAGGTTTGCGTCTTACTGTGGAATGGTATCTGACCCATCGCGATTGGTGGGAACCTCTGCTATCGGAGGAGTATCAGGCTTATTACAGGAAGGTTTATGCTTAGTGGTGGAGTATTAATGTGCTGCTGCAAAAATTTGTTCTGCTGTAAGCTTTAATTCTGAGAGAGTTGGGGAAATAATGGGCTCGCCATTACGAAACAGGTGCTTTTGATACTCCCCATTTACAAGCTGGCAAATTGTGAGTGTCGGCTGTTTCGGTTTTCCAATATACTCTCTACCGCCAATTCCTAAGTAATCGACAATCCAATATTCAGAAATACCTAAAACTTCGTAATCTTCAACCTTGCGAGCATAATCATTTTGCCAGTTAGTACTGACGACTTCGACAATCATCTTAACAGAAGTTCCTAAAGTAATAACTGGTTCTCGTTGCCATAGTGGTTCCGAGTCTAGAGTGCTTCGATCTAAAATGACAACATCAGGTCTCAATGCTGAGAGATTCCCCAGAGGTTTGATAATACATCTCATGGGGATAAAGTAAGGTAAATCGAGTCGGTCAATCTCAACGTTTAACTTACGACTAATAAAACCTGCCACTTGCTCGTGCGGTCCTGTTGGGTCCATATCTACTAATTCCCCATCAATTAATTCGTAGCGGTCGTCGTCCCCGTAGAGAGTAATAAACTCATCATATGTTAAAAGTTTAGACGCTGCCTGAGCCATAGCATCAACCTCATTTCTGTTGCCAAACCAATAGCGCTCTCCATACGACCACAATAACAAGAACAAAGGGAATTGGGCGAACAACCCGCACTCCCTCAAACTACGCTAAATTACCTGAGTACAAGTTGACGAGCAATTGTTTGATGATACCATCGGCGGAATAATAAAGTCGGTTTATCTGTAGGTACGTGGCATTCTCCTGCAATTGCATGGATTTCACCTATTTGAGATTCAACGACTACTCGGTCTTCTACCAACGGTTTAATGAATTCTTGGGCTGCAAATTGTTGAGTTTGAGCATCCATTCCTTCTGCCATTTGTAGAATTATCGTGCATTGCGTTTGATGCTCATCAATCGGAACAGCAAAAAAATGTTCTCGCTTTACCGGAAAGCCTAGATCGTCAAACTTGACCATGACTAAATTCGGTTGCTGCCACTCTAAAGCAAAAGTAGGCGGTACACCCGCATAGGGTGTGAACACTTCAATGCGATCGCCGCTATCATTAACCTTCAAGTCTAAAACGTCACCCGACTCCAGGGCTGATTGTGCGATTTGACCAAACGATTCACGATGTACAAACGGCAGATGAACAAAATCTAAGCTAGCCTCGATCGCTCTCGTCCAGTGAGTTTTCCAAATTTCTTGGTGAATGTAGTAGGCTGTCTCCGATAATTTCAAGCTGTCGGGAATTTGCAGGACAGGAGGCTTACCTTCTCCTGTAAAAATCCAAACACAACCTGCAATGACTTGAGTGGGAAAACTGTTCACAGCCAAACGAGAAAAATTAATCTTGTTGACATCGTTAAAAGGGACACGGACACAAGCTCCATCCCCATTAAATTGCCAGCCGTGATAGGGGCATTCAATACAGCCATTCGGAGTCACACGCCCTAAAGAAAGAGCAGCACTCCGATGAGAACAGCGATCGCGCAATGCCCGAATTTCACCGGACTGCGTGCGAAACAACACAAGTTTTTCTCCTGCTAACGTAACTGATACAGGGCTCTCACCCAGTTCGCTGACTGGCAATACAGGCATCCAAAAATTTTGCAATATTTCAAACATGGTAAGTTTTTCCTTCAAAAGTTGGACATTAGTCTACCTAAAATTAGGTAGATTTTAGAATAAAAAATTAAGGCTTCAATGCCCCTTCCAGCAACAACGCAATCAAAGTTGCCACTGATGCTTCATCCGATTTGCTTCCGTATCGCTTAAAGGTATAAAGGGCTTCGATACTTGCCAGGAATGCGCCACCGATAAATCCCGGATCGGATTGCAAAGAAGGATGCAATCGATCTAAACTCTCAGCAAACAACTCTTCCAACGGAGCAAATACGCAACGATACATTGCTTCTTCCAGCCGCTCTGAACTTTCAGGTGACAACTCCGGTAAGTCTGTCAGTACCATTCGACCTCCATTTAAAGGGGGTTGTTGAATGAGCCAGGTGCCAATATGCTGCAAACGCCCTTCGAGGGTGGGAGGAGCCTCTGCCAGCAATTGTTTGAAGCGAACACGCCTCTGCTCTAGGTGACGCAACATCACCTCTACATATAACTCCTCCTTCCCTTGGGGAAAGTGGTAATAGAGGGAGGCTTGTTTCATGCCAAGATGCTCGGCGATGTGTTTGAGGGTTACTGCGGTATACCCGCGAGCTGCAAACAACTGCTCGGCAGCGTCAAGCACCGTTTCTCTGGATGAGGATCGATCGCTTTTCTTAACCATATACCTAACTTAAATTAGGTAGGTATGGTTTGTCAAGAGCATTTGTAGCGTTTTCGTAATGACACAGGTTGTTAATAATTGGTCCCCAGTAATCAATGACTGTTGTGACTGCACTCAGGAAATCCTCAGGCATAATCTGTGTGGGAACTTGACGGCAGTAGTATCTCCAGTTGCGGCGATTTTTACCTGTATTCCACCATTGAGGGTTGGTTAGAATTATCTGTACTTCCTGAAGGGTTGCATTGTGACTGCTAAATGCTACCCTAATTGCTTCTGGCAATAATGCTTTATCCAGCGGGATTAACGTTGCTAGCAACATCAAGTCATAAAGATCCTTCCCTCGCCAGCGTTTGGCTCCTTGCTCGATGAGACCGTGAAGTTTCCAACCAGCCATAAGTTCGGGTCGAGCAGCCTGGAGTTGCACGGGTTCTGCTGGAACTAAAGTTGGGTATTGAATCCATTCTTGTTCTGGAACGAGCGGGTCATTAAAACCCACATCGATTTGCAGCCGTTGGCGGTAGTCAAGCACTGAAGCATCCAAACACAAGCGCACGCCAGGAAAGGGATCTTCCATCCAAATACCCCGAGATTCCAGAGATTCTAGATGAAAGATCGTCCCATCGGTAAAACCATCGGTAGCAAGCAACTCCCGAAAGCGCTGCTCGGTTGACTCAATTCCAAACGGATACAACCCTACAAAATCGACATCAACCGCAATGCGATACCCTGGAGGAACCCACAACCGCGTCAGCATTCCGCCTCGAAGAACCAAGTCTTTTGCGCAAGCAGAGCAAGCAACCCGACGTAGAAGACTTTCTAAGAGGTGATAAGTTAAGATTTCATCAACAGGTCGAGAGATCGCCTGAGAGATTGTTTCAAAAAGCTTCATTCACTTCACCTCCTTTGGTTTCCACGGGTGAGTGTATCAACCAGCCAGCATCAAGCTCTAAGTTGCTGTCATAAACGGTATATTCTTGTTGAGGTTGCACGAGCAAAATGTGCCGTGCGCGTAGCGATGTCAGCAGCGCTTGAAAGCGAGCTTGAGCCGATCGCCGTCCAAGCCCATACACCCGCAACGTAATGAATCGGTGATGCTGTCCGCTAGCATTTAGTTTGAAGGCATTTACAGATAGATGTGCCCCAAATTTAGCACAATGTTGTCGCAAACCCTCCAAATCCGTCTCTTGTGAAAGTAGAGCTTTGATATGAAACTCGAAGTAATTCGTCACTGGATGCTGCGAGACTTCATTATCTGTCACCGGGATATCTTGGTTGTACGGCATTGCCTCAATTTTGACACGAGTCACTTGAAAACCTGCTAAGCAAATTCGTTGGGCGAGGTTGTGAACTTCTGTCCAAACTTGAGTGAGAGTTCCCCGATGATAGGATGCTGTCATCGGTTGCGATCGCGTGACTCCGTTAGGTAATTCTATAAGAACACATTTGACGTTTAACTGCTGACAAATATGTTGAAAGAGTTGTAGAGTAGCTCGTGACTCTGCACAGATAGTAATGTGCGCTTCAAAAGTTCCAGTGTAGTCGGTTCTAATAGAAGAGTTCGATGGAGCCATCTAATAAAAGGGTGGTTCTGTAGTTAAATGCTTATGTAATTTATTAAGTGTCATGAGTAACCTCTTTAAGCAGAGTTACTTTTGTAGTATATATAATACAAAAGAAAGTTGTCAAGTACTGTTGTAAAGTTTTGTAATACGCCGGACTCACGGACAAAAGTTTGGGAAATATCTGAAACGATCTGCTTCGATCGAGCTTTGTTGTTGCCAATTTCAAACAAACAGTAGTAGTAATATATGCTGAAACCATCCGATATAGTTTTGTAAAATTTATCCGTGTCTTTCCTCTCAAAGCCCGTATTACTGCTGTAAGTTTAAAGTCACATTTTTGGGGGAGAACACGTTATGCGTTCGCGTAGCGGCTGCTTTGCAGCATCGCCAAACCGACAACAAAGACACCAACAATTAATCGAGCAGTACGTTTTCTCGCGCCGTACCATGCTAGCGCTCCTTGGTTTCATTTGTGCTCCAGGCTTGGAACATTTTATAGTAAGTGACACTCAACCAAGAGAACCCACGCTTCCTGCCAATCCTCAAATCCCAACTTTACCTCAAAAAAATTCATTGGCATCCCAAAAAGAACGCCAACAGCAGCTTGAGATTGCACGCTCTAAATACCAGCTAACACCTCGACTGCCAAACTCTGTTAGGGTATCAACTTTACCGATCGAAGAGGCTTTTGATGGGGGCTATAGCAGTAATCGGGCAAGCATAACCCGGAAAATTACAGAAAATCAACAAGCATTTTTCCAAAATCCCAAACCTTTTCTCGCATTAGAAGACTACACAAATGTTTTTCAAGTTTTACCCGTACCGGATATTGCTAAAACCTTTCGCAAGGATGCGATATTTGCAGGGCAACGGCTGTGGGGTCCCAATCCCATGGAACTTACCAACGTTCTAGCACTCAATTACGATCTTCAAGAAAAACTGGGAATAACAAATGAGATTTTTCAAACCGTTTTGGGTGCTGCTAGAGGAACGGCATATGTTAGCGAAACTCTTGAAAGTGCTACTAAAAATGGCGGTCTGTTTGTAACGGATTATGCAATCCTTGCGACTGATGGCATTACCTCAAAAACAAAGCGATATCTCATTGCTCCTATCGCTCTTTATTACGCCGATCGCGACCGTGGTAATTGGCGTTTAATTCCCATTGCCATTCAACTCGGACAAGTTCCTCAAGAAAGTTTGCTTTGTACTCCCTTGGATGGAGTGGATTGGACTCTAGCCAAGCTCATCGCTCAAATGGCTGATTTTTCCGTTCATGAATTGGTCCGTCACTTGGGTCAAACCCATCTTGCTCTAGAACCCATCGCACTGGCAACTGTACGCGAACTCCCTGCCCTTCATCCCGTACACGTCCTATTAAAACCCCATTTTGAGTTCACAATGGCAATCAATGCTTTTGGCGATCGAGTGTTGATTAATCCAGGGGGATACGTAGATGTCATTCTAGGAGGTACTTTAGAAAGCTCCCTCAACCTTGTAAATCTTGGTGTCTCGGAAATGTTCGATAACTTCAGCAACTTTGCTTTGCCGAACAATTTACAAAGGCGCGGTGTTGGCGATCGCTCTTTATTAAAAGATTTTCCCTATCGAGATGACGGAGTGCTGGTTTGGGATGCTCTATCCGAGTATGTCAGTCGGTATGTAGGAATTTACTACAGATCTTCTAAAGATATTCGAGAGGATTTCGAGTTACAAAATTGGTTAAAAGCTTTACGGACACCTGTTAGTGATGGAGGTTTTGGTGTCACTTCTTTACCATCCTACCTAAAAGACCGCGACCAGTTAATTGACCTGCTAACACAAATTATTTTTACAGCAGGTCCGCAACACTCAGCCATTGCCTGGACTCAATATCAGTATATGTCTTTTGTCCCTAATATGCCTGGAGCTATTTATCAGCCTGTTCCTATTACCAAGGGAACAATTGAAGATGAGAAGAGTTTAACAAGTTTTCTTCCTGGTATAGAACCAACTTTTGCACAAGTTAACGTCATATCGGGAATTGGTGTCAAACTTGATGTCAAAGCATTTACAGATTTTGGTGTCAATAGTTTTCAAGATCCGCGAGCTATTGCTGTTCTTAAAGGCTTGCAAAATCGTTTGGAGGTTGTAGAAAAACAGATCGAACAACGAAATAAACGCCGAGAGGAATGCTACCCTGGCTTTTTACCTTCTCGTATGGCTAACAGTACCAGTGGTTGAACGAAAAATGTTTCGTGCAGTCCCCACATTCAAATACATGAACTACGTGCATCTGGCTATGCCTGAGATGCACGTTTCTGGTGTTCCCACGGCAGGTAGAGGACGCCTGCAACTCTGGGAATGTTGCTTAGTCTACGGGCTGTGTAGCGATCGCTTCTTTCTTCAATCGGTAGCGGTTGGCTTGTAACCGAACTAACTCGATGGGAGGGTAGATGCAAGCCAGAGAACTTATCGCTAAATTAAAGAAATCAAGCTGGTGATAAGCAGGTGTTAGATGTTGCAAGTAGGACAAGTGTTACACAATCGTTACCAACTCCAACGCCAACTTGGTAACAATGGGGTTCGCCAAACTTGGCTTGCATTGAATTTACAGGCGTCAGATGTAGAAAAAAAGCAAGTCGTCGTTAAATGTCTTGCTTTTGGTGAAACCGTGCAATGGGATGATTTAAAACTTTTTCAGAGAGAAGCGCTAGTACTTCAAAATCTACATCATCCTCAAATTCCAAAGTATATTGATGATTTTTGTGTTGGCGATGCTACAAAGCAGCCGCTAGGCGATAAGCTGGGTACAGCTTGCGCTAAGAGCGATCAGCCGGGTACGGCGGCGCTGCCATGCGATAAGCTGGGTACAGCTTGCGCTAAGAGCGATAAGCCGGGTACGGCTTGCGCCAAGGGCGATCGCATCCTGTGGTTTTGCTTGGTACAAGAATACATTCCTGGTGAGTCCCTTAAAGAATTGCTGGTTTCTGGCAAACGATTTACAGAAATCCAAGTCAAAGAAATTGCTGTTCAAGTCTTAGATATTCTCACAGAATTACACGAACTCTATCCAGCAGTGCTGCATCGCGATATCAAACCGAGCAATCTCATTTGGGGTGAAACTGGTAAAATCTATTTGGTTGATTTTGGTGCAGTTCAAGATAAAGTCTCGCCAGAGGGAGCAACTTTCACTGTAGTCGGAACTTATGGATATTCGCCTGTGGAGCAATTCGGCGGTAAGGTAGTTCCTGCATCAGATTTATATGCGTTGGGAGCGTCATTGATTCATTTGCTAACGGGAGTTTCTCCAGCAGATTTACCTCAAAGCAATTTAAAGATTCAGTTTAGCGAACGCGTTAGCTTGAGCCCGAGTTTTACAAATTGGTTGCAGAAAATGACCGAACCTGCACCAGAAAATCGATTTTCAACGGCTCGTCAAGCAATGGATGCACTCAACTCTGGTTTAGTTTTACAAGATCGAGATTTGCCAATTCCAGAAATGAGAAATAACTCTGGATGCGGTTTGAAAAATCGTGTAGAAAAAGTTCCCGAAGCAATCAAAGGTTGGAACTGGGGTGCTTTTTTAATACCTTGGCTGTGGTTGTGGCAAAATCGCGTATGGAGTGGACTGCTCTGTTTTGTACCCATAGTAGGTTTTTTGATGTCTGTTACACTTGGTATAAAGGGAAATGAATGGGCTTGGAAAAGCAGACATTGGCGCAGTATCCAACACTTTAAAGAATATCAAAGAAGCTGGGCTATTGCGGGAATTTTATTCGCAGCCCCTATAAGTATTTTGTTATGGATTAGCAGTACTGTCTTGATACTGAATGTTTTGCTACCATGAAAACTTTTCTGTCTTGAAGGGTACTAAAGTGTTCTTTCAGCTTATGTTTGGAGAATATCTAATTCAACTTGACTGAGAACTTTTGGCTTCATTTGTTGTAAATCCCGCAACACAATGTTAGCATCCTCAGTATTGAAGTTGTAGTATTCTGTTAAACTTCCTATAGGGTAATTGAATTTTTGGTAGCGATGCTTGAAATATTTTTCTACATTTCCTCGGTGTAACCAACTTCCCAGCACTTCTATATTCACTGTCTGAAAGTACTTTTTGAGATCGGATTTGATCTCTTCAATTCGTTCATCTACAGACCGCTGTGTCACTCCAATTTTATGGAGTATTTTTCCATCAACTTGAATTTTTAAGTAATAAAGAGTTGTCGAAAAAATTCTTTTCAATTGGGTGCGGTATATTCGTAAATCAACAAGCAATTCCGGTAAGTTAGATAAGTTGATAAGTTGGGCGCGTTCAGTTTTCTCTTCTAAGTCAGATAGTTTTTTTAATAGAAGTGGTTCTTGCACTTGATTAAAATGTACAAGTGGTAAACCACCAAAAGGGATTTTTCCCAATTTGGTAAATTCATAAACTGGAGGGTTGAATCCAGGTTTTTCTTGTAACAATTCCCGATATAAAAAGCTGGTAACAATCAATTCTCTAATAATAATTTGATTCTTCGAGCCATATTCCCGCCAAAGAAGCTGTAAGCGATCGAACTCCTTACCTGAAAGCTGAAGATTAAAATTTTCGTATAAAGGCAGTACGGGTATCTCCTTATTAGTCGCTGCAACAGCACGACAGGTTTCTTCAGTATGAGCAAAGTGATGCTCTTTTATCTTGCCTTTTTTAGCGGTGAGACTTCCATTACAATAGGGACACTGCAACGGAGTTTTCCCTTTTGGAACATCTTCAATACCGACTAATGCTCCATTTTTATCTACACCATACTTTAACCACATAAGAAAACCATTAATTTCACGCCACAATTACCACAAACTCAGCTGATTGGGGGGGCTATCAAGAGTATTCCAAGGTAGAGAAGGAACTTCCGCATGACTTTTTTCTAACAATTTTTGGAAGTAGCGTGCGGTGCTAGGTGACTTTTCTTCTACAGGACAGTGAACAAAAAAATAAATTTGCTTTCCTTGCTCGAGCCACTGCTTAATTTGATTGACCCACTCTTTCATAAAAGGTTGATTGACCGATAAGGTGGGATGGGAAATAAACCGAATCAAACTAAAGGATGCTGTGACGCCAAATTGTACTGGCAGTTTGGGTTTGCGCCGTTCTGATTGTATTTGAGGGTCATCATCTCCACTATAGATAGGACGCGTGTCTAACAAGACTTTACCTACGTGAAGCTTTTCCAACAATGCTGTTAAATGATGTGTCTGTGGTTCTGAAAACCAGTCCGGATGCCTGACTTCCAATGCTAAACGAGTTCCTGTCTGTTGCCATGCTTCAAGAAAAGTAGCTAAGTCATCAATTAACTTAGGTGAATAACTTGGGGGTAATTGGGCAAAGATAGGTCCGAGACGTTTACCTAAAAGGCTCATTTCTTCAAAAAATTTTAAAGCAGCAGCAATATTAGGTGTTAGCAAACCTTTGTGGGTAATATCTCTTGGCAACTTTAGGCAAAACTCAAAACCAGCAGGGGTATCTGCAGCCCAACGAGTGACAGTTTCAGCATTAGGTACGGCATAGAAAGTTGTATTGCCTTCAACAGTGGTAAAACGCCTGCTATACAATTGTAAAAATTCAGCAGAACGAGTGCCTTGGGGGTAGAGTTCACCTACCCACCCCTTATAAGCCCAAACAGCACAACCAATAAAAAATGGAGATTGACCGGACAGCACAGCCTTAGACTTTAATTTGTTCGTAGTTCATAGTACCTACGTTAGCAAAGCTTTTGTCAAATGTTTTGCAAATTGTTTCAACTTGTAGCGTTTGGGTGTAAGGTATAAGGGAGTACAAAATCGATTTACACCGAAAGAAAGAATCCCAAATTATTAAAATTTGTAAAGATAGTAGGTAAAGAATAAGGTGTTAGGTCAATTATTTGTAGGTGTGCCATGTCTGATACCAGTCGAGATAACAAACAATCTATAGGTGTAGATATTTGGAAGAATATAGATCCTGAGAAAATCAAGCAGAGAATTGACAAAATTTCTGCTAAGTTAGAAGCGGTTATACGTAAAAATAGCACACTGTAACTGGGTCGTTGCAGGTTATCAAGTCAGTTTCAAAATTAAATTGAAAATCCTCTTTGGCTCTCATTCAAAACTCCTATTTGATTGTTGAAATATACGTTAGACGGTAAGCGGGCGAGTTTTGCCGCCCTGGAAACGAGCGTAATAGCTATCGGCAGAACAACTCTATGCCTTGACAATAAATAACTGACTGGTTACTATTGCAATATGGCAAGAAACCCAACCATTACCCAGTCCCAGATTCTTGAAGCTGCCCGAGCAGTCTTCCTCGAACAGGGGTTCAGCGCTACCACGGCGGATGTTGCAAATCGTGCAGGCATCTCAAGTGCTAGTATCTTCAAGCACTTTCCAACTAAAGAATCCTTGTTCTTTGCTGCAATGTCAGATACGCCTCGCGATCGCATTTGGACAGCAGAACTCGAAGCTGAAATTGGACAGGGAGATCCTCGATCTGACCTGCTAAAAATCGCTTTACGGATTGCATCTTACTCAGAAGAGTTATTACCGCGAATGATGCTGGCGTGGTCAATACGGCAACCTGGGGAGATCGTCAAACCGCCAGGAATAGAACCCGATTTTACCGCGATCGCTGCGTATATCGGGCGTGAGATGGCGCTCGGACGGATTGTGCGGGGCGACCCAATTATCCCGGCTATGACTTTACTGCATACTGTCGTTGGCTTCACTATGAGCCAAACTTTGCAAAACACGACTGTTTCCCTAGACACCAGCACCTTTCTTGAGGAGTTTGTCAATTTGCTGTGGCGAGGACTCGATCCTAACCTACAAACAGCAAGATAGTTTTTTTTTGACTTAATAATAACTAATCAGTTAGTTATAAATAACTCCGCTCCCATAAAACGCTCTCGAACCCTTACCAAACCTTTATTCAGTTCCAAACAACCACTATGACAACAACCTACCCAAACATCACCCTTGAACAAGTTGATATTACCTCACCCAGTTTCAGAGCTAATCCATTCCCAACTTTCAAACGCTGGCGAGATACTCAACCCGTTGTGCCAGTCCAAGCCTTTGGGGAACGAGCCTGGATTGTTACCCGCTACAACGATGTGCTAGCTACTCTCACAGATGAACGCCTCGTCAAAGACCGCCGCAATGCTCCATCTCCCAATAAAAAGCAACAACAAATGTGGATACCGGGATTCATCAAGCCCCTTCAAACTAATATGCTTGACACCGACACACCCGATCATTCCCGGTTGCGTTCTTTGGTACATCAGGCGTTCATGCCACGCCTGATTGCACAAATGCAAATCCGTATTCATCTCCTCGCGCACGAGCTGCTCGATCGCGTGCAAGCCAAAGGCGAAATGGATTTAATTCGTGACTTTGCACTGCCAATCCCAATGGTTGTCATTAGCGAAATACTCGGCGTAGCCGAACGGGATCGGGAAGCTTTTCACCGTTGGTCAAACGTCATGGTTAGCGTAAGCAAACCTATTGACGGTCTTCTTGCCATCCCCAGTTTGTATCAATTCATTAGGTTTCTGCGCCGACTTTTCCGCGAACATCGTTTAAATCCCCAAGATGACTTAACCAGCGCCCTACTCCAAGCGGAATCAGAAGGCTCAAAATTATCTGAAGACGAATTGATTGGTATGGTCGGACTCTTGCTAAGTGCCGGTCACGAAACCACAGTCAATTTAATTGGTAATGGCGTGCTGGCGTTGCTAACACACCCTACAGAACTCGATCGCTTACGCAACGAGCCCACACTGATGAGATCTGCGATCGAAGAACTTGTGAGATACACACCCCCAGTGTTGTTCGCCACAACACGCTATGCCCGTGAAGATCTGGAGATCGCTGGAACGCTTGTTCCCAAAGGCGAGTTGGTGCTTGCTGCACTTGGCTCGGCTAATCATGATGAATCACAATTTGAGAATCCAGAAACGCTAATGCTAGACCGACAAAACAATAAACACGTTGGTTTTGGATCTGGCATACACTACTGCCTTGGCGCACCTCTCGCACGGCTTGAGTCCAACGTTGCGTTCCAAGTGCTGTTCGAGCGTTTGCCAAATATTCGGCTCGCCGTCAAGCCCGAAAATCTGCGTTGGCGTTCTGGTCTGATTACCCGAGGAGTCAAAGCAATTCCCGTCAAGTTCTGAATGGATACCCAGTTGCATTTAACAATACCTTTGCCAATTTCTCAAAAGCCCTACAGACTGGAAGTCTGTGGCTACATAAATGTTGCCCACGCAGGTGGGCTTTGTTTGTACAGCCCTACTCTTCCAGAGTGAGGGCATTTTGGCAAAGGTATTGATTTAAGTATCTTTATTGATGGGCAAGCAGACAGTAAAGCAGGTTCTTCCAGGTACGGACTCAACTATAATAGTTCCGTGATGTCGATTTTCCACAATTCTTCTAGCGGTTTCCAAACCCAAACCTGACCCTTTACCGACAGGCTTAGTCGTGAAAAATGGCTCAAAAATCCGAGATTGTATATCCGCGAGAATGCCCGAACCTGAGTCAATAACTTCAACGAGGACGCGATGTCCTTTAGATAAAGTTTTGATTTCTAAAATACCTTGACCGTTCATTGCATATAACGCATTATCGATAAGATTTGTCCAAACTTGGTTTAATTCACTGCCATAAGCTGAGATTTTGGGAAGGGATGGATCGTAAGAACGCTTTACCGCAATACCCTCTTTTAATTTGTGGGAGAATAACTGTAATGTATCTTCTATCCCTTCATGAATGTCGATGATTTGTTGTGCGCCTCGGTCAAGATAGGAGTAGGATTTCATTGCGGTTACCAATGTATCGATCCTTTCGGCTCCACGCAATCCGCTACGTATCATAGATGTTACCTCAAATGATAGTGCCAGCCAGCGAATCCCCAAATCCCGGAGTTCCGTAGTTGTATTTCGCCAAGGTTGGGTCAGTTTCTCAAGAATCTCTACCTTTATACCTGCTGATGCTAGAGGTGTTGCTAGTTTCCACGCCTGCTCAACTCCATAATTTTCCAACCATTCTAAAAGCTCATCTTCGCGATCGCTTAACGTAATGGGGTCAACCAAATCGTTAACAATAGAATCTACTCCAGCATCTCTCACGTCCAGCCATTGCTGAGTATGTTCGGGGTCTGCGCGTTGTTGTCCGTAAATCAAGTTCATCCGCTCTAGCTCTCGGACTGCGGGAATCATCCCATTGAGCGATCGCACCAGAGCGGCGGCTGGGTTGTTAATTTCATGAGCTAATCCTGCTGCTAGAGTTCCCAATGCAGCCATCTTTTCACGGGTGCGAATAAAAGACTCCAAACCCCGCATTCGCCGTTCAAAGGTGCGAAAAATAACTCTTTCAAAATCACGGCATTCATGTAGCAGTGAGAGAAAGTCACCAGCTGCGAGTTTATATAGCTTGCAAGCTGTGATGGCTCGCATAGTTACTGCCATTGGTTCTTCCGTCAAAACTGGGACTTCTCCAAAAAAATTAGGAGCACTGTGTTGACCGATGGGCATTTCAACGCGATCGCTCATGCGAGTAATGCTCATTCTTCCCTTAGCCAAGATAAACACGCCTGTGGTACTGTCAGCATCACCTTCATGAATGAGGGGTTCTCCCTGATGCAAATCGATGGGTTCCACGCGATCGCATACCCATTCCAATTGCTTTGGTGTAAGCTGTCGAAAGGCGTCTAGTTTCAGTAAATCATCAACGCACAGCATAACAAGCTATCTCCCCGTTCATCAAGATGATTTGCTATCCAACACACTTAACTGCCGCTCGGTTTGCAACCTTAACAAAAGACTCCAGACCTCTTGTTATGATAAAGCATGAGTTAAAATAAAAGATAGAAAATATGTCATGGGTAGAATTAAGCCTCAATATCACACACGAGGCTGTTGATTGGGTTTGTACACTGCTAGCTGCAACCCACTACACAGATGAGATTTATGTAACTCAATATACTCATTTAGATACAAACCTTCCAATCAATCCAGATGTCATACAACCCCAATGGGCGTTTACAATCCGTCTCTACCTAGCTAGCGATACATACATAGAAGAAATTGCTGACTCTCTCTTATCCTTGCAACGAGCCAGACTGTGCAGCCCTCTTCAAGAAGCTCTTGTAGAGAAAAAACCTCAGTTGGGAGGAGTTAACTCTATAATTAACCGTATTGGACAGCGCTTTGTCGTCCTGACACCCGAAACCCCCTACACGCCCACATCTGACGAAATTGTCTTGCGACTCAAAACCAATCTTGCCTTCGGCAGTGGTTTGCATCCGACAACCATTCTTAATCTGCGGCTCCTCGAACGCCACGTAGTCCCTAAGATGAACGTTCTCGATGTTGGTTCTGGCTCCGGGATTTTGAGTATCGCCATGGCAAAACTTGGAGCATCTGTTTTGGCAGTAGATAACGATAGTATTGCCGTGCAATCCACTCAAGATGCTGTCAATCGCAATGAGGTAGAGCAACAAGTCACAGTTATGCGAGGAAGCCTCGGACGCGGTAGTGAATTGGGGCATTGGATGGGCATTGGTACTGTTGATAATGTGTCAACTATCCAGGAAACACAAACCTTTGACTTGATTACCGCAAATATCCTTGCACGGATACACATTACCCTTGCCCCAGATTACCGACAAGCTTTACGTCGGGATGCGATGCGATCGGGTCTGTTGATTGCGTCAGGTTTTGATACAGACTATGAGGATGCGGTAACTGCAACTTTTACAGAAGTTGGATTTGAAGCGATCGATAAGGAACAATTGGATGAATGGGTTGCTATTGCTTACCAGCTCAAAGAATAGTTGTGCTGCTCGATAAAGTCTACCCAAAGTACCTATACGTAAATAAATACCCTCCCATGCTTGTACTGAAGTTGCGGACACGCATTATTTAGGACTTATAGTAAAAGCTTTACGATAATCAATATTTACTAGGGCTGTTTTTACTGGTGGGTATGTCATTACTAGTGGTCCATCGCATAAATTCTCATAGGTAAGTGAACGCACTACCCACTCTCGTTTTATCTCGTTCCCAGGCTGAGCCTGGGAACGAGGTGGCAGCCTATCAAAATTAATGGGACAAACCAGTAGGTATGTTTTTACTAGGGCTGTTTTTGATGATTGTTCTTACTGGTGGGTATGTCATTTACTAGGGCTGTTTTGACCAAAGTACGTACCAGATTGTTCTCTACATTTACTAGGGCTATTTTTCATACCCACCAGTAATGATTGACAAACATATGATAAAAAGCTCAAACAAATTGAATATAAGATTCTTTTAGGTTCGCAGTTGGGCTTTAGTGCTAAAGCCCAACTGCGAACATTTTCTCCAAGCCTGACAGTTTTCATATTGATAACGCTAGTTATACCAATTTTCTATGAAGATGCTACAATTAGCCTGCCGTCCACCCTTCTAGGGTGAGGGCAATAATGTGCAACTTCACATAGAATTGGTATTCGTTAAAAATTAATATTTTGATTTCATGTATTCAACTCCCGGAGCCACAACTTTTTGCCAAGCTTTCCCAATTAATTCCTGATAATCATCATTTTCCTGACACAAAGGATCGAATTCAAGGACTGTATCAATCAAAGCATTGACAAAGTCTGTATATAAATTTTTGGGAATATCATGCTTGGTATGACTGTGCATTTCAGCAATACGGCTGAGAACATTGGGTTCTTCTTGCTCGTTTTCCTGGGGAAATCGCTCATTGTGTTCGTAATATGCAAATAATAAAACAATAGCTTCTTTTAGCTGCTGATGTTGGTGATTCCAACGCCCTTCAGCCTCAAGAGAAAGAAACTTTTGTGCAGCATGAGGACAAAATTGTGTCAAAAATTTATGATAGAAAGTTTTGAAAAACTTTTTATCAAAATCTGCATCACTCGTACACCTTGCATAACTTTCCTTTGCTGTGTTCAAATAAAAACTAACACCACGAATAATTTTTAACGCATCCTCAAGTGTTTCATAACGATTTGCTGGATCGCGTGATGTCATCTTAAGAATGGCTTTTTCAAAGATAGTAGGACATCCATGGCATTTGTCTGTTATTGAGATGAGAGACTTAAATGCTTTATCACCATTTTTCTTTAAGTCTTTAATATCCTTTATGGTAGGTGGTAATTGACCTGTGAGAAGTTCATATGCTAAAAGACCGAGACTGTACTGATCGGATTGATCGGGTGTAGAAGAATCGATTGATACTTTACTAAAATTTTCAGGAAGTAAGTACGCTAAATCTTCTAAAATGGCTTGCTTTCCATAAGTTTTTGACTTCCGCTCGAGTTCTTCTAAAATTCGATTGGGAGAAAAATCTTTACACAAGTCTAAGGGCGAAATAAAAGGCTCATATTCATTCTCCTTACAAAGAAGCATAATTGTTGATGGCTTGATATTTCCATAAATATTTTTTAGTTCTCTGGCTCGAACAAGTGTATCTCCAATCTTTAATATGAGTTTGCTGACTACAGTAAATGGTAGTTTACCTTTATCTGTTAACGTTTGTCGGATGGTTTCCCCATCAATAAATTGCAGAATACAGTAATGAGGTTGTGTTTCTAAATACGCATCATAAATAGTAATAAAGTTTGCTTCATTGGAAATATTAACTGCCTTTCTAAGGCTTGCATCAAAATCTACTTGTAAATCTTCACGTGCTAAGACTTTGATAGCTACATTCCGTTCCAACGTGCGATCGTATGCTTTATATACTGGAGCAACACTACTTTGAATAATTTTTCCTAATATTTGATATCTGGGCTCTACAAGTTTGTTAAATTCAATTAATGATAAATCCTCTGAGGTATCTTTGTTGATTGCTGAAGAATTAATTTTCAATACTGGAGCTTCGTTTTCTCCTAAATGAATGAGTCGATTGCGGGCTAAATTAAAGGCAAATTTTATACTTTCTCCACTTCCGATAGCATCATAAAATGTGACAGCAAAATCAATAGCCGCTCTATCTCCAACAGACTCATGCATACCAATCACATAATTAACGTATTGGCTAATAGCATTAGCTTGTACTTCTGAGTAACAAGCATTTAATACCACACACTCTACACCCTTAGTAGCAAATTCCTTAAACAAACCAGCAAGCTCATCTGCTGGTAAAAAAGCTGGTTGTCCCGTGTCATTTTCTAACACGATCCCATCTTCCCCAGATCCATGTCCGCTAAAGTGAACGATTTGGGGTTGATAATCTAGAATCGCTCGATAAAAATCATCAATCCTTACAGCCAACTCCATTTCTAGTTTAAACTGCTCGCGCTTCTTTGCACGCCTCAATGCCTCGCCAATTTCCCTGACTTCTTCACTGCCTTCTAACCGAGTTGTACCTTTTGGATTGGCAGATAGTATTAAAATTGTTTTAATAGATACGTTGTTGCTCATAAGACAGCCGAGTTAAAAGTATTTTTAGTAAAAACTTTATTTAATCTTAAACAATCACTACAAGTACTGACGGTATTTTTTCGGTTATGTTGCAAAAATCTACTACAAGCAAAAACCGAGATTATATTGCTAAGACTGTAGGGATGATTGGTATGAAGCAA
Source organism: Tolypothrix campylonemoides VB511288_2 (assembly GCF_045999855.1). Taxonomy (NCBI): domain Bacteria; kingdom Bacillati; phylum Cyanobacteriota; class Cyanophyceae; order Nostocales; family Tolypothrichaceae; genus Tolypothrix; species Tolypothrix campylonemoides. The sequence goes on along the minus strand of NZ_JBFPMW010000006.1, from coordinate 151,306 downwards.
TAAACATCCCTGGTGAAAATTAAACCAAATCATTTTCTGGTTTGGGACTTGCTAGGCTATACGTACAGCAACAATTTTGGCAATTACAATCGAGCGATCGCAGCTTACGAACAAGCAATCAAACTCAAACCAGATTATTTATTAGCCATAGTTGAGGAAGATAACACTTTTTATGATTTGCAACGTTAGGAATATTAGGAATAGCACTTAATAGTTGAAAGCAAGCAGCCACAGTCCGTCCTCTAATCAGTGACAAGTGGTCTTCTACATCAATTTTAAGGGGCTCCAGAAATTTTGTACCACCTCGTTCCCAGATAGCGACGTTCAGAAATTCGCTCTGGTTCTGTGCAACCAATTCCAGGAATTGCTTGGTAAATTCAAAAGTTCATCACGAGTGTAAACGACCGTGTAACCCTTACTTTTTGCCAGTTCTATCAAATTCAATCCATCAGTACGTTGGGCTTGTTCTGCAGTTGTGTGTCTTCCTACAGTTCCTTTGGGAAGATACCATGCTTCGCCACCTCCCAAAATCACATCTGCACCTGACTCAACAATTTGTTTGGTAATTTCATCAAAATTACGGCGGCTTGCTGATTTGGCTAAAAATGCACCTGTTCCAGGTTCGGGAATAATACCGGAGTTAACGATCGCAGTTGCTTTTCCTGCGGCTATAGCTTCCTGCATAATAGTCTTAGGTTTACCGGAAGCTGCTACCACTGGTTTACCCGCTTCATCTAAGCCATAGGAGTCTGCATTCACCTTCACTCCTGTTGCATGAGTAACTGCACCTGCATTGGAAGTTGCTGTCAGTTGGTTTTTCATGTGTCCGAGGTATACAGCGAGATTGGACATCTTATCCCAATTCAGTCTCCCATCAGGACCGTAGTGAAGCATTCGGGCTGCACCCCAATGAGATGCACTCGTACCATCAGGATGAATGAATATGACATTACCCTGACGCGAACCAGTCTTGGCTGTAGGTATTGCAGCACAACCCACCATAACTATCAGAGTCACGAGCGCTAAATCAACAACAAATTTTCTGTTAATTTTTTGTACCGCTTTGAAATTTAATTGCATATACTTTAATTTAAGTCAATAACCTAAAGTTATAGATGCCAATTCCATAATTATGTCCTATTAGCGTGCTTTTACGGCACAAGGTTAGCTGCAAAGTGAATTTTCAGTATAAATTCTGAAGCCAAATATCCGTAATACTTGCTACCCTGAATGCGAAGCATGGTGTGTTTTTGACAATAGACTGAATGTTAGAACTTTCAAAAATTTTTTTTGCTTATACTGAATTTATTCCACACGGTCATTGCTATCTCTGGAAGCCAGAGTTAGTGGAACTGCATCTTTTATCGGACTGCTTAATTGCACTTGCTTATTATTCAATTCCCATCACCCTAGTGTATTTTGTCCGCAAGCGTCAGGACTTACCGTTCAATCAGGTATTTCTGCTATTTGGAACATTTATTATTGCTTGTGGCACAAGCCATATTATGGAGGTGTGGACGCTCTGGTATCCCACCTACTGGTTAAGTGGTTGTGTCAAGGCTATTACTGCTATTGCATCACTTTATACAGCTATTGAAATTATCCCGATGGTGCCCAAGGCACTTGCTCTTCCGAGCCCCGCACAATTAGAAGCAGCAAACCGCGAACTAGAGCGTGAAATTGGCGAACGCAAACAAATAGAAGAGGCGTTAAAAGAAAGTCAAACAAAATATAAAACCCTGTTTGAAATCTTTCCTATTGGTATCTCTATTACCGATGAAGTAGGACAAGTGGTAGAAGTCAATCCAGCTTCTGAGAAAATTTTAGGCATATCTAGCTCCGAACATACAGCACGTAAATATGATGCGTCTGAGTGGGTTTGCATTCGTCTCAATAAAACCCCCATGCCACCCCAAGAGTTTGCCAGTGTGAGAGCGCTTACAGAAAAGCGAGTTGTGGAAAATGTAGAGATGGGAATCGTCAAACCAAATGGTGAGACTACTTGGATTAGCGTTACGGCTTCACCGATTCCCCTTCCCGGCTATGGTGTGGCAATTGCTTATGTTGATATTACTAAGCGTCAGCTTGCAAAAGAAGCCCTGCGGCAGAGCGAATCAACACTGCGTAGCTTTTTCAACAGTAGCTCAATGATGATGGGTATTGTTGAACTGTATGATAATGATATCTTGCATCTTTCTGATAATTTAGAATCAGCCAAGTTCTTCGGTAGAACTCCCGAAGAAATGCAAAATCGGTTCAGCAGTGACATGGGCTCGTCCCAAGCAACCCGACAACTGTGGATGAACCATTACCAAAAGGCAAACGATCTTCAAGCACCCGTGCGATTTGAATATATTCAAGAGACTCCTACGGGTTCTAAATGGTTCTCTGTTAGCGTTTGCCCGATCGCAATTGGTCCTAACGGTCGTCCGAGATTTTCTTATATAGTCGAGGATATTAGCGATCGCAAACAAAGCGAAGCCGTCCTACAGCAAGCACTCTCCGAAGCTGAAACGGCATCAATTGCCAAAAGTCGGTTCTTATCCAACATGAGCCACGAACTGAGAACACCACTCAACGCTATTCTCGGTTTTAGCCAGTTGATGGCTCGCAGTCATTCGCTTTGCCCCAAGGACAAAGAACAACTACAAATTATCAATCGCAGTGGCGAACATTTGCTAAATCTCATTAACGACATTTTGTCAATGTCTAAAATTGAAGCAGGTCAAATCACTCTTAATGAAAATAGCTTTGACTTGTTTGAGCTACTGAACGACATTCAAAAGATGCTCCAGTTTAAAGCTAGTGTCAAAAATTTAAATTTTATCTTTGAACGATCGGCAGACATTCCCCAATACGTGCGAACTGATGAAAGTAAGTTGCGCCAAGTCTTAATTAACTTATTAGAAAACGCCATTAAATTTACTAACAAAGGCGGTGTGATTTTGCGAGTGAGTTCGGAAACAGGAGACTTGCAATTGAAAACTAAGAGTTTCTTATCTCCAATCGCTAATCCCCAATACCAAATCAAGTTTGCAGTCGAAGATACTGGACCTGGAATGGAACAACAGGAAATAGCTACTTTGTTTGAGCCCTTTTTCCAAACAGAAACAGGTCGTCAATCAATGCAAGGAACGGGTTTGGGTTTAGCTATTAGCCGAGAATATGTGCGTTTGATGGGAGGAAACATCACCGTTAACAGCCAAGTAGGTAAGGGAACAAGTTTTATATTTGATGTAGTAGTTAGCAAAACGACTATCGACGATAATAAAATTTCATCTACCAGCAAGCGAGTTATTGGGCTTCAACCCAACCAACCAACCTATCGCATTTTAGTTGTGGATGATATAGATGAGAGCCGCCTGCTACTCGTTAAATTGCTAGAACCGTTGGGATTTCAAGTGTATCAAGCAGTTAACGGTTCTGACGCACTGGCTTTGTGGTCAACGTGGGAACCGCATCTTATTTGGATGGATATGCGAATGCCAGTGATGAATGGTTATGAGGTTACCAGACAAATTAAAGCAACAAACAAAGGTCCGTCTACCGTTATTATTGCCTTAACTGCTAGTGCATTTGAAGAAGAGCGATCGCAAATTTTGTCTGCGGGCTGTGATGACTTCGTGCGTAAACCTTTTCAAGAAGCAGTATTGTTTGACATCATGGCTCGGCACTTGGGAGTGCGTTATATCTATGAAGAAGAGAATCATCTCGTCTCACCACAACCTGCAGCCACATTTAAGCAACTGACTGCTGAAGATCTAAGTGTTATGCCTCCTGAATGGATAGAACAGCTACACCATGCAGTGTTGTGCGCTAATGACGAGATAATATTAGACTTAATCGAGCAAATTCCAGAGAAGGAATCTTCTTTAGCTCAAGTTCTCACGGATTTGGTCAATAATTTTCGTCTAGATATGCTCTTGGAACTATCTCAGCAGTTTGTTAATACGCAATTATGAGTCACTTCGATAAAAGTATAGTCTAATACAAAACTTTTGCGACAGACCACTAGTGGTTGTTTACAAACTGGAAACAATGAGCTCTTGCTATTGGATGAAGCAATGTAACAAAAGTGCCACGATAATAAATTTATAGAGAGGTAGTATCCCTACCCCAGTTGTTAGTACGGTTAAGAGCAATTCATGCAAACAATTGACAAAAAAAAGTCAACAAAAAAAGCGTGGGCAAAAGCCCTAGCCCAACCAGCCAAAGAATTTCCACAAACTCCACTGCAAATCCTATCTGGCAAAATTCCTGAAGGTTTGCGGGGTACACTCTACCGTAACGGTCCTGCAAGATTGCAACGCAACGGTCTTCAGATGGGACATTGGTTTGATGGTGATGGAGCCATTCTTGCCGTACATTTTACAGATTCAGGGGCGACTGGGCTATATCGCTACGTACAAACGGTTGGTTATCAAGAAGAAGAAGCAAAAGATCGTTTGCTTTATGGCAATTATGGCATGACTGCACCCGGACCGATATGGAATCAATGGTTGAAACCGATTAAGAACGCTGCTAATACTAGTGTACTGGCATTGCCCGATAAACTTTTGGCATTGTGGGAAGGTGGTAAACCTCACGGTCTTGATTTGCAAACTTTGGCAACTCTCGGTGAAGATGATTTAGGTGCGTTAACGGTGGGAATGCCTTATTCTGCTCACTACAAGCGCGATCCGCAGACAGGGGAAATTTTTAACTTTGGCGTCACTCCAGGATTAAATGCAATCTTAAATATTTATAGAAGCGATAAGTCGGGTAAAATTGTCCAAAAAGCATCGCACGCCCTAGATGGAGTTCCATTGGTGCATGATTTTGTTTTTGCAGGGCAATATCTTGTCTTTTGTATTCCCCCCGTGCGGCTTAACCTTTTGCCGACCGCTATAGGCTTGAGTGATTTTGGTCATGCTTTGCAGTGGCAATCAAACAAGGGAACCCAAATTTTAGTCGTTGACCGTCACACATTGCAAGTGGTGAGTCGCGGTGAAGCAGAACCGTGGTATCAGTGGCATTTTGCTAACGGCTATGTAGATGCTGGTGGAGCGGTTATTGTAGATATAGTCAGGTATCCCGATTTTCAGACTAACCAGTATTTAAGAGAAGTCGCAACGGGAGAGACTCATACTTTAGCAGTCAGTACATTGTGGAGAATGTGCCTCGATCCTTTGACGGGTAAAGTCAAAGCAATGGCAGAAATTATGGATCGTCATTGTGAGTTCCCTGTGGTACCGCCACAACACCAGGGACAAGCTAGCAGTCAAACTTATCTCACCGTACAGCGTACTGGAGTCGATTCTCGAAAAGAAATCTTTGGTGCGATCGCCCGTTTTGACCACAAAACTGATACTTTAACGGTTGCTGATAGTGGTGAAAATCGCTATTGTTCCGAAGCCATTTACGCTCCAGATTCCCAAAATCCCGACAAAGGTTGGGTCATCACAGTTGTGTATGATGGGAATTGCGATAAGCTGGGTACAGCTTGCGCCAAAGGCGATCGCAGTGAAGTTTGGATTTATGACGCAGATGGTTTAGACAAAGAACCTGCGTGCAAATTGGAATTACCAAGCGTTATTCCCCACAGTTTCCACGGTACGTGGAAACCTGCATAGCTAGCTCCATGAAGGTAGTAGAGAAAACCGCCTTTAAAAGGCGGTTTCAGCGTGCAAACCATAGAATTTTCTCTATTCTCTCTGAAATTTTTAATTATGACTTCAAACTTTTGACATAATTAAGGGTAATTTTACATATAAATATTTCTTATGTATAAATCGGAGAAATGGAGTTGGGGATTGGCGAATTCCCCAGGTAGGGTGGGGCATTGCCCACCCTACATTTAACTAAAAGTCACCACACTACGAATGGATTCGCCTTCATGCATCAACTGTAAAGCGTCATTGATACGTTCCACAGGCATCACATGAGTAATGAGATCGTCGATGTTAATTTTGCCCTGCATATACCAATCCACAATTTTTGGCACATCAGTACGCCCTCTTGCTCCACCAAATGCCGAACCTTTCCATACCCGCCCCGTTACAAGTTGAAAAGGACGAGTACTAATTTCCTGACCTGCACCTGCAACACCAATAATGACGCTGACACCCCAACCTTTATGGCAACATTCCAATGCTTGGCGCATGACGTTTACATTGCCAATGCATTCAAAACTGTAATCAGCACCACCCTTAGTTAAATCAACGAGATAGGGAACTAAGTCACCCTCAACTTCTTTTGGATTGACGAAGTGAGTCATGCCAAACTTTTCCGCCAAAGCTTTTTTCTTGGGGTTAATATCGACTCCCACGATTGTATTGGCTCCTACCATCCTTGCAGCTTGGATGACATTTAAACCAATTCCACCCAAACCAAAAACCACGACATTGGCTCCTGGTTCTACTTTAGCTGTATTGATGACAGCACCAATACCCGTTGTTACACCACACCCAATATAACAGACCTTATCAAAAGGTGCGTCCTCACGAATTTTTGCTACAGCTATTTCTGGCAAGACTGTATAATTGGCAAACGTAGATGTGCCCATGTAATGGTGAATCATTTGCCCATCAATTGAAAAGCGGCTGGTACCATCGGGCATAACACCACGTCCTTGTGTCGCACGAATTGCCTGACAGAGATTTGTTTTCATGCTCAGACAATATTCGCACTGGCGGCATTCTGGGGTGTATAAAGGAATAACATGGTCACCAGGCTTAACACTAGTGACACCTTCCCCTACTTCCACAACCACCCCAGCACCTTCATGTCCCAAAATTGCTGGAAATAAACCTTCGGGATCGGCACCAGAAAGGGTATATGCATCGGTATGGCAAACGCCACTGGCTTTAATTTCAACCATCACTTCCCCCGCACGGGGTCCATCAAGTTGAACGGTTTCAATTGTTAACGGCTTATTAGCTCCGTGAGCCACTGCTGCTTTAACTTCCAAGTTGAGCCTTCCTGTATCAGCTATACTAACTCACTTGAGTTTACTCAACCGCAGATGACTTCATATCTTTTTTTAAAATTCTTCTAGCGTACTGGAGGCAAGATTCTGACGACTGACTCCTTTGTTCTTTTTTTAAGTGGCAATTGGTTTGAAGTTTTGAAAATCTTGGTTAAGACCAAGTCCCCAACCATCAGGTGATGACTTATCAGAGTTACCGCCAACATAACATCAACAGCCCTATAAAGAAGCGCGATCGCACTTAAATTTAGTGGTTGAATTTGTAATTTTTCACTGCTGTCTCGCTGACCCAGTACCAGAAAGACAATCAAGGGGATTGTTTTTAAAAGCACCAGGTCGTCCTTTACCTGAACACAGCCAAACAAAGTCTGCAAGAGCTTTAAGTCGATTTTTCAATCAATACCGCTGGTTAACACGGGATACAATTCGCACAGTTCGTCACTGTGTACTTCGACAAGTTTTATCGTTATATATAAGATGGATAGAATTTTGCTATAAAAACTCTGCAACTCTTCTGGGACTGCGGATATGTTAAGTTTTCTATCATAGGCAAAGAAAACACTGAGGGTGTAGCGCATGAAAGACTCCATTAACCGCAATGGGTTGGAAATAACAGAAACTGTATCTGTAGCGGGTTCTGTCGCTGGGTCAGTATTTGCAGTTTTTTCCCAGCAGCTGATCTATGCGGTTGCGCCCCTGAGTTTAGCCCTCTCGCTGAGCCTGATCAACCGACGCCGATTTGAGCAGGGCTTACAGGAGAATATAACTGCTGTCTCGTCTGAAATGGGCACTCGCGTCACACACGTAGATCGGCAACTGTCAGCACAGATGGAATCGGTACGCACCTCAGTTGAAACTCTGTCTGCTGTCCCAATACCAGCACCCTTTGACCCCACTAACCTGGAGCAACAGATTGAGGAACTGAAAACAGCACTTATCCACACAAAACAGATTACCAGCCAGAGTGCCACCAAGCAGGAAATCGAAGACTTTAACCAGAAAATTAAGCAGTTGCAAGCTTCTATAAGCTCGTTAACAGAGGCATTTAACCAGCGCTCGGAGCTACAGCAAATAGAACACTTAAGCCAAAGCACCGCACAACTGCAACAGCAGGTTTCAGCACTGCCGCCAATACCAGCACCGTTTGACCCTACCGGGCTAGAGCAACAAATTCAGCAGTTACAAGCTTCTATGAGCTCGTTAACAGAGGCATTTAACCAGCGCTCGGAGCTACAGCAAATAGAACACTTAAGCCAAAGCACCGCACAACTGCAACAGCAGGTTTCAGCACTGCCGCCAATACCAGCACCGTTTGACCC